>NZ_JAAEDH010000010.1 GCF_018128965.1 Plastoroseomonas arctica | reverse complement strand
CGAGGTCGCGGCCGCGCGCGGCGAGGAAGGCGAGCAGGCGGCCGTAGCTTGCGCGCGCGGCCCGCTCGGCGGCGCGGTGGGCCGGCTCAGACACGCGTCTCGGTGGGCTGGCGGCGCGCGATCCCATCGATCTCGATCAGCGCGCCGCGCGCCAGCGCGGTGACGCCCACGCAGGTGCGTGTGGGCCGGGTGCCCGGCGGGAAGGCTTCGGCATAGATCGCGTTCATGGCGGCGTAGTCGCGCTCGAAGGCCGTGAGATAGGCGCGAACGCTGACCATACGGTCCATGCCCAGGCCGAGCGCTTCGAGCGTGGTGCGTAGATTAGCGAGCGCCAGTGCGGTCTGCGCGGCGATGCCCTCGGGGAGCGGCGCCTCAGGGTCTTGCAGGTCGCGGCCGAGGATGCCGGTGAGGTGGACCCAACCATCGGCCTCGACCGCGTGGGAGGCGGGCGAGATGGTGGGCGGGAAGCCCGCGATGGTGTGGCGCGTGATGGCCATCAGGTGTCCTTCCGCGCGCCGTCGAGCAGCGCGTTGCGCTTCGCGTCCGCCTCCGCGTCACGGATTTTCTCAGGCCTGGTGCGGCCGTGCTTGGCGCGGTTCGCCACGGCCTCGGCCTGGGCGTCGGCGCGGGCTCTCGCTTTCTTCACGCGCTTCAGGTTGACGATTTCGGCCATGGGCGGAGGATAGCGGCCACAACCAGCGCGAGGGAACCAGGGACATGATGATTGAACTCACCGCCGCGGATGGGCACACGCTCGGCGCCTATCGGACCGGGCCCACCGACGCCACCAAGGCGCTGGTCGTGATCCAGGAGATTTTCGGTGTGAACCGGCACATGCGCCGGGTCTGCGACGCCTTCGCCGCCGAGGGCTATGCCGTGATCGCGCCGGCCCTGTTCGACCGCGTGGAGCGTGGGGTGGAGCTGGGCTACGAGCCGGCCGATGTGAAGCGCGGCCGCGAGCTGCGCGGCCCCATCGATGCGGACCTCACGCTGCTCGACGTGCTGGCCGCGGCCGGGGCGCTGCCGGCCGGGGTTAAGCGCGGCATCGTCGGGTATTGCTGGGGCGGCACGGTCGCCTGGCACGGCGCGACGCGGAGCTCGGCCTTCTCGGCAGCGTGCGGATGGTATGGCGGCGGCATCGTGGCGGCCAAGGACGAGGTTGCGCGCTGCCCCGTGCAGCTGCATTTCGGCGAGGTCGATGCCTCGATCCCGATGACGGACGTGACCGCGATCAGAGAGGCGCAGCCGGATGTGGGGGTGTTCGTCTATCCGGGCGCCGGCCATGGTTTTGGGTGCGAGGAGCGCGGCAGCTACGTGCAGGCCGATGCGGAGCGGGCGCAGGAGCGGACGCTGCGGTTCTTCGCCCAGCACCTGGGGTGAGACGTCAGGCGGGCGGCTCGCCGGTGCTCGCGCCACGCGGCTGAACGCCTGCCGTCTGGCGCGGCGGCAGCCTGCTCGCGTCATGGGGCCTCTGGCGCGGCCCGATCGAGTTCGCCACGCCGCAGCGCGCCGGCGGCGATGTGCGCCGCGCGCGTCGGGGCCGGGAGGCGGTGGCCGGTGGCGGTGCGCCGGACCCAGGCGATGGCGGTGTCGAGACTGATGCGATGGCCGGGCGAGATGTGCAGCGGGTTCGCGCGCGGGCGCAGCGTAATCAGGGCCGCCACCGCTTCGCCATGCAGCATCACGCGCTCGCCTTGTACCTCGCCCACCAGGCGGGACTTCGCGACGCCGATGGTGGGGATGTCGAGCAGCACGCCGAGATGGCTCGCGATGCCCATGCGGCGGGGATGGGCAATGCCCTGGCCATCGACGAAGAGCAGGTCGGGTTTTTGGGCGAGGCGATGCCAGGCGGCGAGGAGGGCCGGGGCCTCTCGAAAGCCGAGATAGCCGGGGATGTAGGGGAAGCGCGCCAGGCAGGATTCGGTGGTGGTTTCGATAGGTGTCAGGGTCGCCGCGTCCAGCGTCACCAGCGCCGCCCAGACGCGGCGGGTGGGGTCGAAGCGGCTGGCGCTGACGTCGGCGCCGCCGAGGGTTGTGATGTCTAGCAGCCGATCGGCCGTCTCGACACGCTCGGCCATCTCGCTCTGCGCGCGCTTGGCAGCAGCAAGATCTGCGGGCTGAAGCCAATCTGTTGGTATGTCGCCGCGCGTTCCCACCCGCATCCCAGTAGCCAAAAATGAAAGAATGGGGTCCGGGGAAATTCCTTTCCCCGGCCTTCCTTTCTAAAACTCCGCCCGATACCGCAGCAGTGCAATCGGCCCCTGCCCTCGCGTCCCCGTTCCATTGTCCCGCGCCAGCGTCGCGAACTGCCACCCCGCATCGAGCGTGAATCCCGCCCCGAGCACGCGTCCGCCCGTGACCTCCAGGAAGCGTTCGGTCGCCAGCGTGTTGCCCGAGCGTTTCCGCTCATCCTGTTGCCAGGCGATGGTCGCGCGCCAGTCTCCATAGGTGGTTTGCGCCGCGAGGGTGGTGAAGCGGCGGCGTTCGGCGATGGCGCGGGCCGGCGCGCCGGGGATGGCATCGATCACCTCGACGGGCACGCCGCCGGCGCTCTGGAACTGCACGGCCTCGGCGAAGAGCATGGTCTCCAGCCCCTCGGCCCACGGGATGGACTGGCGCAGGCCCAGCACTTGGCCTCATTCGCGGGCGGTGCCGTCCTGCCCTTGCCCGCGGGAGAGCAGGGCCGCGTGGTAGGTGAAGCCGGGCAGAAGCGCGATGCGCTCGCCATCCAGCGCCAGGGCGTAGTTGTCCAGTCGCCCGGTGTTGCCGGGGCCGCCATCGGCGGCGGTGTTGCGCGCGTAGCGGTCGTAGTTGGACGAGCAGCAGCGGCGGCGATTGCCGACCAGAAGGGTGGAGAAAGCGGAGCGGTCGCGGGTGAACGCGGCGGCGGTGATGACGTGCTCGCCGTGTTCGGCGTCGAGCGGGAGGGTGGCCCGCGCCATGACGCCGAGGGCCTCGTTGAACAGGTAGGTCTCATGGGCGCGGAACAGGGCGACGACGCCGGGGAAGTCGCCATGGCCACGGCCGAAGGGCACCACGTATTTGCCGAGCACGAGGGTCAGCCCCTCGACGGGGCGGAATTCGGCGTTCAGCGCCTCCAGGTAGGCGCCCTCACGGCGGAGGCCGATGGTGCCGCCCTGCGGCTCGGCCCGGCCCAGGGGCTCGATGTGGAGGGTGGCGTGGAACGACAGGCGCGGGTCCAGGTGCAGCGCCCCGCCGATCTCGCCGAACAGGAAGGCGTTGGTGCCGCGCTGGCCCGATCCGCGCGCGGGGCGGGTGTTCAGCATGTAGGCGCCGAGGTCGATCTCGCCTTCGAAGCGCGGGAATTCGGGCGTCTGCGCGAGGGCCACGCCAGCGTGGAGCAGCAGCGCGGCCAAGGCCAGGCGAAGGCAGGTCATGCGGGGAGCCTCGAAAGAGTAGCGGTCAGGCGGCGTTGCCGCGCATGGCCGGGACCATGAGCGTGACATTGTGCCGCATCATCGCCTCATAGGTCGGCGCCGGCCCGGTGGCGACGGATAATGCATCGGCATAGAGGCGGCCACGCACCTGCATGCCGGCCTCCTGCGCCAGGCGTTCGAGGATCGCGGGGCTGGTGGCGTTCTCGAGGAAGATGGCGCTGATCCGCTCGGCGCGCGCTTGGCGCACCAGCGCGCCGATCGCGGCGGCCGTCGGCTCGCCTTGCGGCGCCATGCCCTGAGGGGCGAGGAAGGTCACGCCATAGGCCTCGGCGAAATAGCCGAAGGCGTCGTGGCCGGTGATGATCTTGCGGCGCGCTTCCGGCACGGAGGCGATCTCGGCGCGGACCCAGGCATCGAGCACGGCGAGACGGGCGCGATAGGCGCGTGCGTTGTCACGATAGGTCTCGGCGCCGGCGGGGTCTGCGGCGATCAGCCCGGCTTCGATGTTCGAGACATAGAGCGCGGCGCGGCCGAGATCCTGCCAGCCATGCGGGTCCGGCGGGCGGCGCGGGCCGGTGCGATCGGCCGGCACGGGCGCGCCCATGCCGCGCAAGGCCATCCGTTCGGTGGCCGTGACCACCCGGCCGCGCGGCGTGGACGCGCCCAGCAGCCGGTCCAGCCAGGGTTCGAAGTTCAGCCCGTTGCGCAGCACCAGCGCGGCGTTGCGCACGCTTGCCGCATCCGAGGGTCGCGCCTGGAAGCCGTGGCTGTCGACATCGGACCCCACGATCGCCGTCACCGTTACCCGCGCGCCGCCGATCTGGCGCGCCATGTCGGCCAGGATGGAGAAGGAGGCGGCAACCGCCAGGGGCGCCTGCGCGCGCGCCGGGCGGATGGTGGCGAGGAATGGTGTGGCGAGGAGGGCGCGGCGGTGCATGCGGCACTCAACTGTTATGTTATAGTATAACTCAACACGCCGTCCCGTCTCTGTCAAGGCAGGCTTGCCGGTGCCTTTGGCCGGTGCAACCGTCACCGCCCAGCAAACACCAGGATCCATGCCCGCCATGAACGTCCCGCACGACCGCATCCGCGCCCAGATCTCGAACATCCTGCTTGCCTGGGGCATGGCGCCCGACTTGGCCGCCACCACCACCGAAGCCATGGCGGAAACCGACCTGCTCGGCGTGGACAGCCACGGCATCTCCATGCTGATGACCTATGAGAAGCGCCTGCATGAAGGCGTGCTGAACCTCACCCTCGCCCCGCGCATCGAACGCCGCACCGCCTGCACGGCCCTGGTCGATGGCGGCGCCGGCCTCGGCCACCCCGTCTCCTGCTTCGCGATGAATCTCGCCGTCGACATGGCGATGGCCGAGGGCGTCGGCGTCGTCGGCGTCCATCGCTCCAACCATTTCGGTGCCGCCGGCGTCTATGCCCGCATCGCCGCGCGCCGGGGCGCGATCGGCCTGGTCACCTCCGCCACCCGCGGCGTCACCATGGTGCCGACGCGGGGCACCGCCCCCGTGCTCGGCACCAACCCCATCGCCTTCGCCGCACCCGCAAAGCGCCACCTGCCCTTCGTGCTCGACATGGCAACCACCACCACCGCCGCCAACAAGATCAAGGTCTACAACCTCAACGAAAAACCCCTCCCCCCCGGCTGGGTGCTCGACGCCCAGGGCCAGCCCGTCACCGACAGCCAACGCGGCTACGAGATTGTCTACGACGAACCGGAAGGCGGACTCTCGCCCCTCGGCGGCACCCCCATCATGGGCAGCCACAAGGGCTACGGCCTCGCCATGATGGTCCACATCCTGGGCGGAACGCTCGTTGGCTCCTCCTTCTCCCCCATCCGCAACCGCACGAAAAACGGCAACGAACCCGACGATATCGGCCACTTCTTCATGGCGCTGAACCCCACCGTCTTCCGGCCGCCCGGGGAATTCGAAGACGATCTGGACGCCGTCATCGACGAACTCCACGCCACGCCCGCATCAGACCCCACCAAACCCGTCCTCGTCGCCGGCGAACCGGAAGACCAGGAACGCCAAAGGCGCCTCGAACACGGCATCCCCATCCCGCCAGCACTTGACGCCCACATCCGCGCCATCTGCAACCGCAGCGGCGCGCAGTACGTGCTGAGCTGACGGGGGAGGAAAGCAAGGCGCGGGGCTCCGCCCCCTCGACCCCGCAAGGGATCGCGCCGATCCCTTGACCCGGCATGTGTTGGTCCTGGCTTTGGAAGGTGGCTCCGGACTTTTAGCAGGGCCTGTCATCGGGAGAGGGTGACCGGTGAGCCCGTTCCGGTGGAGAGCGCACCTCCGGCCACCCTCTCCCGATGACAGGAAGTCCGGCCAAGACCCCAGAACCACCCCTCCCAAAACCACGAACCACAGATGGAGGTCGAGGATCGACACGATCCTCGCGGGGTCCAGGGGCAGAGCCCCTGGCCTTGCTTCCTCACCCCGGCAATTCCAGCACGTTCTTCGCGATGATGTTGCGTTGGATTTCGTTGCTGCCGCCGTAGATCGTGGCCGGTCGGGCCTGGATGTAGAGGCCGGTGGCGTTGAGGTTGAGGTTGCCGTCGATGGGGTCGAGCAGTCCCGCGTTTTCGCCGGCGATTTCGAGCATGGTGTCGGTGATGCGTTGGAAGAGTTCCGACTGGAAGATCTTGAGCATCGAGACGTCGGGGCCGAGGGTGCCGCCGCGTTTGAGGATGTCGACGTAGGTGCCGTAGAGCGCCTTGAGGTCTTCGAGATCGAGGCGAAGTTGGCTGAAGCGCTCGGCGAAGGCGGGGTCTTCGACGAGGCCCATTTTTTCGGCGAGTTGTTGCAGGCGCGCGAGCGCGTAGGCGGATTGGCGGGGCGAGCCGAGGTAGATGCGCTCGAAACTGAGCAGGGCTTTCGCCATGTCCCAACCCTTGTTGAGTTGGCCGACCAGGTTTTCCGCGGGCACGCGGACGTTGTCGAAGAAGACCTCGCTGAATTCGTCGTGCAGTTCGAGGTTGATGATGGGCTTCACTGTGATGCCTGGCGTCGTCATGTCGACGAGGAGGAAGGAGATGCCTTCCTGTTTCTTCGCGGTCTTGTCGGTGCGCACGAGCAGGAAGATCCAGTTCGCGTCGCCGGCGAGCGTGGTCCAGATTTTCTGGCCGTTGACGATGTAGTGGTCGCCGTCGCGCACAGCCTCGGTACGGAGTGAGGCGAGGTCGGAGCCGGAATTGGGCTCGGAGTAGCCCTGGCACCAGATGTGTTCGCCAGAGAGGATTTTGGGCAGGAAGTGCTGCTTCTGCGCCTCGGTGCCGTACTGGATCACCAGGGGCCCGAGCATGATGATGCCGTGGTCGTTGGTGCGCGCGACGCCGTAGCGCTCGTACTCCTCGGTGAGGATGATGAGCTTGGGCGGCGACAGGCCGAGGCCGCCGAATTCCTGCGGCCAGCCAGGCGCGAGCCAGCCTTTTTCGGACAGCTTAAAGTACCAGGGCTTGTTCTCGGCGAAGTGCAGGCGCTTGGGCGGGTTGCGCAGGTCTTCGGGGTAGTTCTCGGCGAGGAAGCGGCGGACGACGGCGCGGAAGCTCTCGTCGTCGAGGCTGTTGAGGTCTGCCGGCGCGGGGATGGTAATGGCGTTCATCGCTTGGTTCGCTCCCTTGGTCTGCCGCCTACGGTCCTGCTTGGCCGCGCCGCATGCAAGGCTCAAACCGGCGATTGGATCGATGCGGCAACCGGGCCTGAGGTGACGCGTTCTCCATGAAACGGGAGTACGCCTCATGAGACGCATCCACATTGCCTCGCTGGCCGGGATTGCCATGGGCTTCGCCTTGCTCGCGACGCCTGCACCGGCGCAGGACCTGCCCGGCATCATCGGCCAGGCGCTCGACGGCCTCAATCGTCGCGACGATCCGCGCGACGATCGGCGTTCTCGCGAGGAGCGGGACCGCCAGCGCCTTGAGGCCGAGCGCCAGGAATTGCGCGACCGCGAGCGCGCCGTCGAGCGCCGTGAGCGGGGTGACGAGCGCCGCGACCGCGGCGAGGACCGTCGCCGCTGGGAAGAAGAGCAGCGCCGACGCGAGCGTGCTGAGAGACGCCGCGAGGACCGGGACCGCTACTGAATGCTGGCTGATCGCAGCATGACAATCGGGCCGGTCGCGCAGGACGCCGATCCAGGCGCCATGCAGGCGCTGGTCGGAATGAAACTTGGTCGGTCTGTCGATACCGTCGCCTGGGCGCGGGCGACGCCCTCGGGTCTGGCGAGTATCGGGCTTCTGGTGTCATCGATCCTGCTTTCGACGGCCGTCCTGGTCTGGGTGGCGCGTCGGCCGCGCTAGCCGCCGGTGAAGTTCGGCGGCCGCTTGGTCAGGAAAGCGTCGCGGCCTTCAGTAAAATCGGTCGTGGTGAAGAGCAGGCCCTGGTAGGTCTTTTCCTGCTCCAGTTCCTCATCCAGCCCTTCGGCGAGCATCTGCTTGGTAAGCCGGATGGGTGCGGGCGCTTCGCGCGCGAGGAACTGCGCCTTTTCCATCGCGAGCGACAGCGCGTGCCCCTTGGGTGCGATGAAATCCACCAGGCCGATGCGCTCGGCCTCGGGCGCGGTGAGCTGCTCGTGGTAGAAGAGGATGCGGCGCGCGCGGCCGACGCCAACGCGGCGCGGCAGGAAGAACGGCAGGCCGAGATCGCTCATCAGCCCGATTTTGCCGAAGCCGGCAACGAAGCGCGCATCCTCGGCGGCGACGATGGTGTCGCAGGCACACGCCACGGCCATGCCGGCGCCGGCGCACCAGCCCTCGACGGCGGCGACGATGGGCAGCCCACCCTTGGCCATCAGCCGGATGAAGCGGTGGGAGCGGCGCATGCGGTCGCGCCCATCCATCGCGGAGCCGACATCCATGGTGGAGATGTCGCCGCCCGAGCAGAAGGTGCCGTCCGCGCCTGTCAGCACGATGGCGCGGATCTCCGGGTCGCCATGCGCGCGTTCGAGCGCATCCTCCAGCGCGATGCGCAGCGACATCGCTAGCGCGTTCTTGCGCGCCGGGTAGTCGAGCGTGAGGACCAGAACGGCGCCTTCGCGCTGTTCGCGAATGCCTGGCTCGCTCATGCCTCGTCCTCCGCGGCGGTGGCCATGAAGCGCTTCCGGTGCAGCGCTGCGGAGCCGTATTGGTTGGCCATCACCATCGCTTTCCGCAGATACAGGCCGGCATCGTATTCGTCGGTGTAGCCGATGCCGCCATGCAGCTGGATGCACTCGCGCGTCACCCTCAGCGCCGCATCCGCCGCACGTGCCTTCGCGCGCGAGACCAGCGCGCGGGCCGCGTCGCCGGTGGCACCAGCATCGAGTGCGGCCGCCGCCTGCTCCACGCTCGCGCGGGTGAGGCTGAGCTGGATTTTCAGATCCGCCGAACGGTGCTGCAGCGCCTGGAAGGTGCCGATGACGCGGCCGAATTGCTGCCGCGTGCGCAGGTAGGACAGCGTCAGCGCGAAGGCCGATTCCATAACACCCAGCAGATACCCCGCCGTCGTCAGCGCCGCCTCATCCAGCGCGACGCCGATGACGCCGCCGATATCATCCGCGACCCGTTCCGCGCAGGACAAGTCGGGGCGCAGCGTGCCGCTGTTGCCGCCATCCTGCATGCGATCCAGCGTCAGGTCCGCACCCTCCGCCGGCTGCGCATGGAGCGCGATGCGCACGCCCTCGCGCACCGGCAGCAGGAACTGCGCGGCACCCGCCGCCATCGGCACGAAGACCCGCGGCGCGTCCGGCGTGCCCGGCGCAGCCAGCGTATCCGCCCGCTCCTGCCAGGCCACCGGCGCGTAGGTCGCGCCCGAGAGCACGTCGGTGAGCAACCCACCCTCCGCGTAGCGCAGGAGCGCCGCCGACAATGCCGCGCCGATCAAAGGTTCCGGCGCCAGCCCCGCGCCAAGCGCCTCCGCGAGCGCCACCATCTCGCCCGTGCCGAGCGCCGCGCCGCCGAGATCCTCTGGCAGCCGCAGGCCGATCCAGCCCATCTCCCCCATCTGCGAGAACACCGCAGGGTCATACCCGACGCCCACGAACCGCAGCGCCCGCACGCGCTTGGAATCACCCCCGCGCGGCACCACCGCGGCGGCGGAATCGCGGATCATGCGGATGCTCTCCGCGCGATCCTCGTCCGACAAGACCGCACTCATGACGCGGTGTGCAGCTTCGCGCCGGTGACCGCCTGCAAGCCCTCGAAGGTCACACCAGGCGCCATCTCCACCACCACGAAGCCCAGCCCCTTCACCACATCAAAAACGCCCAGGTTGGTGTACACCCGGCTCACCGCGCCCGGCGCCGTCAGCGGATACCCGCACTTCTCCACCAGCTTCGGTCGCCCATCCTTCGTCGCGTGGTCCATCACCACCCACAACCGCTTCGCACCGGCCGCGAGATCCATCGCCCCACCCACCGCCGGCGCGGTGTCATTCTCGCTCGTTGCCCAATTCGCGATGTCGCCATTCTCGGCAACCTCGAACGCGCCCAGCACACACAGATCCAGATGCCCCCCGCGAATGATCGAAAAACTATCCGCGTGATGGAAATAACTGCCGCCCGGCCGCAACGTCACCGGCTGCTTGCCCGCATTGATCAACCACGGATCGGCCTCGCCCTTCGGCGGCGCCGGACCCATGCCCAAAATACCGTTCTCGGAATGCAGAATCACCTCCCGATCCAGTGGCACGTGGTCCGCCACCATCGTCGGAATGCCAATGCCGAGATTGACAAACCAACCCTCGGGAATATCCGCCGCCAACCTCGCCGCCATCTGCGGACGCGTGAACGCGTTCATCGTGGACTCTCCTTGGCTGTGAGGGAGTGAAGGCCAGGGGCGCTGCCCCTGGACCCCGCCAGGATCGTGTCGATCCTGGACCTCCATGCGTTGGTTCTTGAATTGGGTGAGGGGGTCTTGGGTTGTTTCGCTTCGCGGACCCGTCGCGGAGAGAGGGCGGCCGGGGCGCGCGTGCTTGAGATGAACGACCTCCGGCCGCCCTCTCTCCGCAACGGGTTCATGCAGGCCAACCGCCAAACCCGCCCTCGCCAATCCCAGGACCAACGCATGCCGGGGTCCGGGGATCGGCGCGATCCCCCGGCGGGGGTACGGGGGCAGCGCCCCCGGGCGTCCCTCGCTCATGCCCAGGCGGGTCCGCGGTCCACGTGGATCACGCGTTGGACGTAGATGCCGGGCGTGTGGACGTGTTCGGGTTTAATGGTGCCGAGGTCTCGGAGGTGGCTGGCCTGGGCGATGGTGAGTTTCGCGGCGGTGGCCATGACGTGGTTGAAGTTTCCGCCCGAGGCTCGGTAGGTGAGGTTGCCCCAGCGGTCGGCTTCCCAGCTTTCGACCAGCGCGATGTCGGCGGGGAGTGCGTATTCGAGGACGTAGGTGCGGCCGTTGATTTCGCGGTGTTCTTTTCCGTTGGCGAGTGGGGTGCCGACGGAGGTTGCGGTGAAGAAGGCGGGCACGCCGGCGCCGGCGGCGCGCATGCGTTCGGCCATGGTGCCTTGGGGCACGATTTCGAGTTCGATACGGCCTTCGCGGTAGGCGGTTTCGAAGGCGACGGGGTCGGAGGAGCGGGGGAAGGAGCAGATGATTTTGCGGACTCGGTTGAGTTCGATGAGGCGGGCGAGGCCGGTGTGGCCGACGCCGGCGTTGTTGGCGACGCAGACCAGGTTCATGGGGCCGGCTTCGATGAGGCCTTCGATGAGGTCGTCGGGCTGCCCGACGCTGCCGAAGCCGCCGATGAGGATGGTGGCGCCGTCCTGGATGCCGTCGAGGGCGGCGGCCATCGTCTGCACGATCTTGTTGATCATTGTGTGTTTCCTGCGCGCGCGGCGCTGATCATTCCGGCGATTTCAGCGGATGGCAATGCGCCGGTGATGGCGGGGATGTCGCCGGCCTTGAGGTGGTGTGCGGCCTGCGCCAGCGCGCCCATGGCGTGGCGGTAGAGCATGCCGCCGAGGCTCACGCGCTTGACGCCGGCGGCGGCCAGCGTGGCAAGGGGGACGGCGCCGGAGCGGGGGCCGACGACGATGGTGACGGGTTTCGGGGCGACGGCGCGGACCACCGCGGTGATGGCGTCCATGTCGGGCAGGCCGGGGGCGTAGAGGACATCGGCGCCCGCCTCGGCGAAGGCGACCAGGCGGCGGATGGTGTCGTCGAGGTCGGGGCGGCCCTTGAGAAAATTATCGGCCCGCGCGGTCAGCAGGATGCGGCCGCGGGCGGCGGTGGCGGCGGCGCGGATGCGGGCGACGGCGGTGTCGAAGGGGTGGATGGGGTCGGTGGGGTCGGCGGTGGTGTCCTCGATGCCCAGGCCGGCGAGGCCCGCGGCGATGGCGGCTTCGACGGTGGCGACGCAATCCTCGGCGCGGCGGCCGAAGCCGTCCTCGAGGTCGCCATTGACCGGCAGGCGGGAGAGGCGGGCGATCAGGGCGGCGTTGGCGATCGATTCGTCGCGCCCCAGGGCGGCCGCGCAATCCTCCACACCGGCAGCGAAGGCGATGGCGAGCGAGGTCGAGGCGAGTGCGGGGAAGCCGGCGCGCGCGAGGATGAGCGCGGAGGCGCCGTCCCAGGCATTGGGCATGACGAAGATGCCTGGCGCTTCGTGCAGCGCGCGGAAGACTTCGTAGGGGCTGGGCTCAGGCATGCAGGAAGCGTCCGTTGCTGACGACGATCTTGTCGCGCTCGACGACGCGGGCGCGGAAGGCGGCGCCGCCGGGCTGCTTCCAAATCTCCGTGCGGATGGTCTCGCCGGGATACACGGGCGAGGAGAAGCGGAGGTCCATGCGGCCGAAGCGAGCGGGTTCGTAGTCGCACAGCGTGCGCATCAGCGCGTGGCAGACTACGCCGAAGGTGCACAGGCCGTGCAGGATGGGGCGTTCGAAGCCGGCGGCGCGGGCGATGTCGGGGTCGATGTGCAGCGGGTTGTGGTCGCCGTTGAGGCGGTAGACGAGCGCGGCTTCGGGGCGGGTCGGCAGGTCGAGGGTGAGGTCGGGGGCGCCCTCGGGTTCGGGGTGCGGTGGTTTGATGGGGCCAGAGGGGCCGCCGAAGCCGCCATCGCCGCGGGCGAAGGTGGTCATCTCCAACGTCGCCAGCAGAGTGCCGGCGGCATCGCGCACCTCGCGCGAGGAATAGACCATCGCGCCCTTGCCGGGCCCTCGATCGACCACGCCGGTGACGCGGGAGACGCCGGTGAGCTCGCCCTCGACTGGCAGCGGCTGGTGGAGGATCAGCGATTGCTCGCCATGGACCACCTTCACCCAATCGACGCCCGTCCCCGGATCGCGGATCCAGAAGCCGGGGTAGCCAAGGACGACGGCCATCGAGGGCATCGCCTTCAGGCGCGGTTCGTAGAGAAAATCGAGCTGAGCCTTGTCCATCGGGTCCTGGCCCAGGCCGATGGAGAAATTGTACAGCGCCGTATCTTGCCAGCGCAGCGTCTGGCGGATGGTGGGGATGGGGAAGTTCAGCAGAGTTTGATGGTCAATGGTCATCAGGCGCGTTCCACTTCGATCACCGCATCGGCGGCGTAGACGCCCTGCCCGTCCGGCAGCACCAGCACGGGGTTCACATCCACGCCGCGCAGCCGTGGTCCCGCGCCGGCGGCGAAAACCGAGAGGTTGGCGAGTGCCGAGGCGAGGGCCTTCACATCGCCCTTGGGGCGGCCGCGGGCGCCATCCAGCAGCGGGAAGCCGCGGAGCGAGCGGATCATGCGCGTGGCTTCCTCGGCATCGAAGGGGCAGCGGCGGAACGCCACGTCCTTGAGCACCTCGATGAAGACGCCGCCCAAGCCGACCATGGCGATGGGGCCGAAGACCGGGTCCTGCAGGATGCCGAAGGCGATCTCGGTCGCACCCTTGATCTGGCGCGCGATCAGCACGCCGTCGAGGCGCGCGCCGGGCGCGCGTTCGGCGCCGCGCTGCATCAGGGTGGCGAAGGCGTCGCGCAGCGCGGCATCGTCGGCGATGTCGAGCAACACGCCGCCGATTTCACTCTTGTGCACGATGTCGGGCGAGAGGATTTTCGCCACCACCGGGTAGCCAATGCGCGTGGCGGCGGCGAGGGCGGCCTCGACGTTGGCGCAGGCGGCTTCGGGGACCGCGCGGATGCCGGCATCGGCGAGGATGCGCTTGGCCTCGGCCTCGTCGGGCGTGGTGTCCGGCAGGGTGACGTGGCGGACGATGATCTCGCCCTCGGCCTCGGCGGCTCTGGCAAAACTGTCGCCGTAGCGGCCCATGGCGTGCAGAGCCACGACCGCGCGGGTCGGGTCCTCGAAGACCAGGAATCCATCCTCCTCGTATCCGGCGACCCGCTCGGGCGAAGCGATGATGGACAGCGCCCAGAGCCGGTCGGGGTGGCGCGCGCGCACCGCGTTCAGCTCGGCGCGCAGCTTGTCGGCCATGGTGGTACTGCCGCCAACCTGGGTGAAGAAACTCAGGATCGAGGAATAGCCCCCCGCCACCGCGGTCTCGGTCGCGAACTTGCCAACCAGCTGCATGTCGTTCACCGCCTGCGCAGTGCAATCGACCGGGTTGCGCGGGGCGCAGAAGCTGACCAGGGATTTCAGCCGGACCTGCGCCTCGGGCGGCATCTCCGGCATGGGGAAGCCGATCTGCTCGGCGGCGTCGGAGATCAGCACGCCGGCACCGCCCGAGACGGTGAGCACGCCGAGGGTGTTCCCGGCGGGGTAGATGCGCTTCGTCGCCGCGTAGGCGATATCCAGCATCTCCTCCGTGGTGCGCGCGCGGACGACGCCGAATTCGTCGAGCACCGCCTGTGTCACGGCGTCGTCGCCGGCGATGGAGGCGGTGTGGCTCTGCGCCGCCGCGGTGCCCAGCGCGGATCGGCCGACCTTCATCAGCACGATCGGCTTGCGGTTCTGCCGCGCGAGGGTCAGTGCCGCGATGAAGCGCGTGCTTTCCCGGATCCCCTCGGCATAGGCGCAGATCACCTGCACCTCGGGCGCCTGGGCCATCCAGCCGATCACCTCGCCGAGCGAGACATCGGCCTCGTTGCCGGTGGTGATGCAGACGGGCGTGCCTAGGCCGCGGGCCCTCGCCAGCGCGAACATATGGGTGCCGTAGGCGCCGGACTGGCTGGCGATGCCGATCACGCCGGGGTGCGGCCACCCCTGCTCGAAACTGGTCGAGAACATCGGGTAGAAGCCGACCGCCTGGTTGAACAGGCCGAGGCAGTTGGGGCCGATCAGGCGCATGCCGTGGCGAGCCGCGGTCTGCACCAGCACGGCCTGGGCAGCGACCCCTTCCTCGCCCACTTCCGCAAAACCGGCGGTGAAGACGATCGCGGCGCGGCAACCCTTCTCGCCCAACGCGTCGATCGCCTCGCGCGCGGAATCACCGGGCACCGCGATGATCGCGACGTCGGGCGCGCCGGGCAGCGCCGCGGGGGATGCGTAGGCCTTCAGCCCCTGCACCGTGTCCCGCTTCGGGTTCACCGGCCAGATCGCACCCGAGAATCCCTGCTGCAGCATGTAAGCGATCGGGCGGCCGCCGATGCGCGTCGCGTCATCCGACGCGCCGATGACGGCGACGGATGCCGGCCGGAGCATCGGGTCGAGGGCCGAGAAATTCATGGTGGGCGCGTTTCCCTGTGGGCATTTTCTTGGGCGCGAGCCTGCGGCAGGGCTCCGCGCCGGTCAACCAAGGCAGTGGGTTCAGTGCACCGGATGCAGGAAGGGCGTTCCCGGATCGGCAACGTAGACGATCAGCACCCGCAGCGGGCCCGCGCCGCGGTTGTAGCCGGTCATGCGCACGTTGGGTGGTTCGACCAGCGCCTGCCCGGCGCTTACCACCGCCGTGGGCAGGCCCTCCAGCTCCAGAGTAAACGTGCCTTCGAGGACGTGGACGATCACCGGGAAGGCGTGGGTGTGGAAGACCGTCGCCTGGCCGGGCGCGATGGTGGCGGTGAGCACCTGGATCTCCTGGCGCTCGCCGCGCGGCATGCCCCTGATCGTATCGCGCAACAGGAGTTCGGGCCGTGCCTCGGGCTGGGCGCGGGCGTCGGTGCCGAGGCAGCCGAGCATTGCCAGGATCGCCAGTGTGATGCCACGCATCGCCGCCTCCCTCATGTCCGCCGGCGATGCTAGGGCGCCTTGCGCCGCCGCCGCCAGCGTGTGGTTGGAGCGACGACACGGCTAGGCTAGAGACGGAGAACCAATCCTCGGAGCCGCGCATGCGCCTGCTGTCCAACCTGCTCACGCGCTTCATCCGCAACGGCCAGATGCGCCTCATCGACGCCGAGGGCACGACGCACGTATTCGGCGGCCAGGGCCCGGGGCCGGTGGTGACGCTGCGGATCTCCGACCCGAAGCTCTACAACAGGATCGCGCTGAACCCAGAGCTGCACGCCGGCGAAGCCTATATGGACGGCACGCTGACCTTCGAGGACGGGTCCGACGTCGGCGACTTCATGACGCTGTTCTCCTACAACCGCTCCGGTCTGGCCTCGGCGCCGTCGCAGCAGCTGCTGCGCAGCGCCTGGCGCGGGCTCAAGCGCTGGCACCAGGCTAACCCGCTGGGCAAAGCGGCCGAGAATGCGCGGCACCACTACGACCTCAAGACCGAGCTGTACCGGTTGTTCCTCGATGCCGGGCTGAACTACTCCTGTGCCTTCTTCGAACACCCCGAGACCGACACGCTGGAGCAGGCGCAGGAGGCAAAGCTCGCGCGCATCACCGCCAAGCTCGCGGCGAAGCCGGGGATGGTGGTGGCCGAGGTCGGCTCGGGCTGGGGCTCGATGGCGATCCACATCGCGAAGACCACGGGCGCGCGGGTGGTGGCAATCAACGTCTCGCCCGAGCAGATCCGCGTCGCGCGCGACCGCGCCGAGGAGGCGGGTGTCGCCGGACTGGTGGAGTTTCGCGAGCTCGACTACCGCGTGCTGGAAGGCCGCTTCGACCGGGTGGTGTCGGTGGGTATGATGGAGCATGTCGGCATCGGCAATTTCGACGCGTATTTCGGCAAGATCCGCTCGCTGCTCACCGATGACGGTTTCGCCATGGTGCATTGCATCGGCCGGATGCGGCCGCCGGGGACGACCGGGCCGTTCATCCGCAAATACATCTTCCCCGGCGGCTATGTGCCCTCCCTGTCGGAGGTGTTCGCGGCGACCGAGCGCATGGGGCTGTGGGTGGCCGACATGGAGGTGCTGCGGCTGCACTACCACTACACCCTGCAGCACTGGCGCCGGCGCTTCGCGGCCAACCGGGCGCAGGCCGCGGCCCTTTACGACGAACGCTTCTGCCGCATGTGGGAATGGTACCTGGCGGCCGTCGATGTCGGCTTCCAGAACGGGTCGAACATGGTGTTCCAGCTGCTGCTGTCGTCGCAGGTGGATGCCGTGCCGATCGTGCGCGACTACATGATGCGCCCGGCGATGGAGCCGGCCGCCGAATAACGGCGGCCGGGCTTCAGCTCAGGGCGAGAGCACCGTGCAATCGCGCGAGCGCGAACGGGCGCAGGCCTGTTCCGCCGCTTCGCGCGAGATACCGGTCACGCGCGCGCGGTACAGCCGGGTGCTGCCCTGGCTCACCGGCTGGACGTCGGTGCGGCTGCCGAGCTGCGCGACCTGGTCGCGCACCTGGGACGCCGCGCTGCGTGCGACATTCTCCGAGGCGAAGGCGCCGACCTGGATGCCCCAGTTCTGCCTCGCACCTGCGCCGCGCGGGGCGGCCGGAAGGCTGCTCGCCTGGGCGGCACCGATCAGGCCAAGGCTGCGACCCGTGGCCGGCGCGGCATGCGGCGGCGGCGGTGGCGGCACCAGCGCCGCGAAGGCCTGGTTCCGGCTGCCGCGCGGCGCCGGGCCGGGAAGCGGCGCTGCGTTGGCGGCGAAGGCGGACCCACGCGACCCGCGCGGGGTGATCGCGGCGGGCGGCAGGGGCAGCGGCTCGGCATAGCTGACGGACGGCGGTGGCGCGTAGCTCGGGGCGGGCGCCGGTGCCGCGTAGCTCGGCGCCAGGGCCGGGGAGGCGCGCGGCGCGTCATAGGTGCTGCCGTCCGGGATCGGATCCATGCGGATCACGGCGCCCGGCGGCGGCAGCGGCGCGAGGCTCGCCACCTGGTAGCTCGACTCAGGCTGCGTATCGACCGTCTCCATGCGGATGACCGGGCCGGGCGGCAGCTGCTGCTGCGCCACCATGACCGACGGCGCGCTGTCACGCTGCTGGCGCTGCTCGCGGAGCGCCAGCATGGTCGCGGAATCCATCCGGCGCGGGCCGGGCGGAATGTTGGTCGGGATTTCGGCGGCCGCGTAGACCTCAGGCGGCGCGCGGCGCGTGGGCGAGGCACCTTCGATGCGGGGCCCGATGCGGGCCACGTAGTTGCGCGTCTCGTTGGGCAGGCCGCGGCTGGCCCAGAGATAGTCCTCGAGCCGGCGCGGGCCGGCATTGTAGGCGGCAAGGAACGCAGGGGAGCCGTACAGGTCGTACATCTCGCGGATGTAGGCGGTGCCGGCCATAATGCTGTCATAGGGATGGTAGGGATCATCGCCGAGGCCGTGGCGGCGGCGCAGCTCGGCATAGGTGCCCGGCATCACCTGCATCAGGCCCATCGCGCCGGCCGATGAGGTGGCGGTGGAGCGGCCACCGCTTTCCTGGCGCATCACTTCACGCACCCAGCGCTCCGGCACATCGAAGCGGCGCGAGGCCTCGCGAATATAGGGGCCCCAGGGATCGCCCGGCGGACCCGGCGGATCGTAGCCCACAGGGCGCGAGGCCGAACGGGTGGTCGTGGGGCCGGCCTGCTGTGCGCAGGCGCCAAGCAGCGCCAGCATCGCGACAGCCGCCATCGGCCAGAAACGCCCCGAACGGGCGCAGGCCTTCGCTGAAGGCAGCATCCCCTAGTCTCCCCTGCAACGGCGGCGCCAAGTCAGGCGCGCCCCCCACATCATGATCGGCACACAATCGGCAGTGACGGGCCTGGCGGACATCCCCCGATGCCGCGCAAACTCGATCTCGGTGAGCAGTCTTCATGCTTTACGCGAGGCAACTGCGCCAAGCCGTAAAGGAAGGCTCATCGAGAGGTCAAGCATCTTGCTGTAACGTGGCGACATGAAGGCGTGATCGTCCCGCCAAGGCCGGTGTGGTCGCGGAGCCCTCGTGCAGGCACGATCGCGCGATTCCGAAGCCATGGAATTTCCATTTTGGAGCCTCAGGCGTATACATATCGACGCGATAGCGAAATCATTCTGCCGAGCCGGAGTATCAGATGACGCGCCTCAGCCTTTCCCTTCGCCTTGCCGCTGCCCTGATGCTGGTGGGCAGCGTCGCTGCCTGCGGCCCGGCGAACCAGAACAGCACGGTCAGCACCTATGCCGTCGGCAGCCAGGGGTACGTGCGCTACGGCACCATCGTCGGCATGCGGCCAGTGCAGGTGGCGGGCACCCGCAGCGGGCTCGGCACCACCGCGGGCGCTGTCGGTGGCGGCGTGATCGGCAGCACCATCGGCGGCGACTGGCGCGCCCGCACCGTGGGCAGCGTGGCAGGCGCGCTGCTCGGCGGCATCGCCGGGACGGTGGTGGAAGAAGGCGTCACCAGCGGCCAAGCGGTCGAGTTCATCATCCGCTCCGACGACGGCCCCGACCAGGCGGTGATCCAGACCAACGAGCAGGGCCTACAGGTCGGCGAGCGCGTGGCGCTGTCCTACACGGATCGGGTGCGGATCGCACGCGCGGCGAATGCGCCGCCGGCGGGCTACAGCCCGGCCGGCAAGTAGGGCGTACGCCTCAGGGCAGCGCGTGGGCGAGCGGCGCGGTGGCGGTCTCGAGCGGCCGCCAGGCGCCGCCGGTCAGGATCTCGCTCGGCCGGAAGCGTTCCTTGTAGGCCATCTTGCGGCTCTGCGGCACCCAATAGCCCAGGTAGACATAAGGCAGGCCGAGCGCACGGGCACGGGCCACCAGCCACAGGATGGTGTAGGTGCCGAGCGAGCGCGCATCGGCGCCGACGTCGTAGAATGAGTACACCGCCGAGAGCCCGTCGCTGAGCCAATCGGTGAGGCAGGCGCCGACCAGGCGGTCCGAGGTGTCGCGGAACTCGACCATGCCGGTGGTGATCGGCGTGTCCTCGACCATGGCGCGGTAGTCGTAGAAGCCCATCGAGGCCATGTCGCCATCGCCGTGCCGCACCCGCTGGTAGCGCTGGAACAGCGCGAACTGCTCCGACGTCGCACGGGCGGGCGATTCATGGCCCGTGAGATCGAGGTTCGCGCGGCGTACCCGGCGTTGGGTGCGGTCGGGCAGGAAGGCTTCGGTCACGATGCGGATCGGGATGCAGGCCTGGCAGCCGGGGCAGACCGGCGAATAGGCGATGTTGTGGCTCCGCCGGAAGCCCGCCCGGGAGAGGCGGTCGTGCAGCGCCTCGGCGTCGCCGCCAGAGAGCTCGGTCACCACCTTGCGCTCCGTCCGGCCGGCCAGATAGGGGCAGGGCAAGGGCGCGGTGGTGTAGAAAAACTGCGGGCGTTTGGTGGGGCGCTGGAGCATGGAGAGGAGAGTGTCGGGGCTGGCCGGCCGCAAATCAAGCGTTGCATGCGCCGAATGGGGCCACGGCGTGTTGGATATGGCAGGACGGAGACGGCAACTTGCAATCACGGACGATCATGGTAGAGAGTCGCAACGTCAGGAGCGCGGGCGTAGCTCAGGGGTAGAGCACGACCTTGCCAAGGTCGGGGTCGAGGGTTCGAATCCCTTCGCCCGCTCCAGTCGGTTTCCCAACCTCACATTTCCCACGCGTCGATGGCGCCCTAAACCGGAGGTTTCCTGCGGTTTTGAAGTGGTGGCTTGAGAGTTGGAGAACGCGACGATCCCGGAAATCGCTCTCCAGAGGCGCGAAAGTCTCCGAAGCTTGGGGGTAGTACGATTTAACCCTCAAGGTGTAACGCGTTGATATTGTATCCTCTAGGCTAAGCAATCCTTCGAGTGTTTTAGCAAGCCGACCGGTTGCCAATAGGCATCTGGGAACAGCTTTCGCCACTAACCCCGAGCCGTATGTCGATGAGGTTTAGCCGTGGGGGACGAAACTCACCGTCCATGACATTGCTTGTATTTCCTACCCGCGCCACACGGACAGAGCTCGTTACGCCCTACCTTCCTACGGGGCTCGACGGCGCCCGGCGTACCACGACGCTTATCGATCAGCGTCTGCAGGGAGGCGGGGATGTTAACTTCCCGCTGACTCGGCCCCCCGAACCGCCGCAAAGTCTCGATAAGCCGCTTCTGGTTCTGAAACGCGTCGCGATGCCCCGGTGCCATCGCCTCTTCAAACGGTCGCAGCCGCGCCACTTCGCTTTCTGCAGCTTGGTGATCGCCGCAACAGGCGAGCACCACCGCATAGAGCGCTCGGGTCTCTATAACTCGTGCGGCGAGCCCAGTTCCTTGCATGGCCGTGAGAACCATCGCCTGCGCCAGGAGCGCGACATCTTGGCAAAGGCGGCGGCCTGGTTCGCGAGGGACAAGACCCCGTCCGGGTCTTCGAATTCATGAGCGCGCACCAGGCCGAATTCCCCATCCGTGTCATGGCCCGCGTGCTTCGGGTCTCGGCATCCGGCTACTACGCTTGGCGCCACCGGCCGGCCTCGGCCCATGCCCAGGCCGATGCCCTCCTTCTGCGCCGGATCCGGACCATCCATGCGGGCTCGCACAACACCTACGGCGTGCCGCGGGTGCATGCTGAGCTGCAGGCCGAGGGCACGGCGATCGCCCGAAAGCGCTTCGCGCGGCTGATGCGCCACGCCGGGCTGCGGGGTGTCTCCCGCCGGCGGTTTCCGACCACGACACGTCGCGAGCCGACGCACACGCCGGCCAACGACCTTGTCGGCCGGGTCTTCACCGCGCCTGGTCCGAACCGGCTGTGGGTGGCCGACATCACCTACGTGCCGACCGCGGCGGGCTTCCTGTTTGTGGCTGTTGTGCTCGATTCCTGGTCCCGACGCATCGTCGGTTGGGCGATGGCCACAGACCTGCGAACGCGCCTGGTCCTCGACGCGCTCGACATGGCGCTGACCACGAGGAAACCCTCCGATGTCGTGCACCACTCCGACCAGGGAAGCCAATACACGTCCCTGGCGTTCGGGATGCGATGCCGAGAAGCAGGCGTCCGCCCGTCCACCGGATCGGTCGGCGATGCCTATGACAACGCCATGGCCGAGGCGTTCTTCGCCACGCTCGAGTGCGAGCTGCTCGACCGGCGCCGCTTCCGCTCCCAGGCCGAGGCACGCATGGCAGTGTTCCACTTCATCGAAGGCTTCTAAAACCCGACCAGGCGCCACTCCGCCCTGGGCTACCTCTCGCCTATCGAATACGAAGCGAGGAAAATGCGCATGAAGGACTGATCGCTACCCGCAAACCGTCCACAAAAGCGGGGCAACTTCATTATGCCCGCGCTGCTGCCGCCGCTTTGGGTATGGATGGCTGGGGACAGGGCCGCTGGCAGAGGCTCGCCGCTGAACTTGCGATAGCGAGCGTAATCCCGCCTCTCGCCGGCGAACAAGCCACTTTCACGGTCGATGCCTCGCAGCACCCCACAACGGCGCCGCACGAGCCGAATGTTGGCGTGCCCTGGGCTGGCCTACCGCCCGCCGCTAAGCCTCGTCCGGAGTCCCAGCGCCGCGTCAGCCGCAGCAGCTTAATGAACGACTATTGGTGAGGGACCGTGAGACTGGAGGCTCAGGTCCGCTTCTTCGCCGATGTTTACCATCGGCAGATGGGCGCGAAGCGCTAGGCGTGCTCGGTGACGGTAATCGCGAGCGATATGGAATTACAACGACAGAGACCTTATTTCATGCTCTACTAAACCTTCTCCTGCGTCGTATACAAATCTATTTTGTTTGACGACCAGGGATTGAGTAAGAAAAGCATCCGATGCAAGAAATCCTTGATGTGGTTGCCGAAGAATTGCGCAGCTTCATTGCCCAACGCACGGACGTCGCGTTGCTCCTGCGTTGCAACGCTAGCGATACCCTGCCGATACTGACGGTACTCGAGAGCGTGGAGGCTGAGTCGGCCGCCGATCTGTTCTGGATTATGCCCGATGCATTTCATGATTCAGAATCCTACGCGGAGGCGATTACGGATGCCTTCTTCACACGCCAGGAGGCCGTGCGGCTCTCCCTCGAGGAGGAGGGTGCTGTCGCCTGGCCGCCAAATCCGCGCACTTCCGGCGAAGAACGTCCGGGCACTCCCGCCGACCGCCTGCGCCAAGCCTGTACCTTCTCGCGCGAAATGCTGCCCGACCCTGCGATCGGCGCCTCGGTTTGGGTTCTCAATCCACTCGAACTCCACGACGGCCCCGCGTTCTGTGCCCTGATGGCGGAACTGATCCGACACGAGCTACCGCGCCCGTGGTGCCAGCGTCTGCGCTTCGTCATTTGCGTCGGTCCAGACGACCCGGGGGCCGCGCTTCTCCAATCGCAACCCCGCGTACGCAGCTTCACGCCGGATTTTGGGCCGGACGCGGTCGAAAGGCACCTCTCCGCCACCGCGGAGGATGACACCCTTGCGCTCGATGAGCGCATGGGCACGCTGATGGTCATGGCCGGCGTCGACCAGGCGCTACACCGCCACGCCGACGCTCGCGAGAAATACGCGCTGCTGCACCGCTTTCACGACGCCACTGGCAGCGGCGTCGCGGCCGTCGCCCTCGGCGGGGTTGCCGAGGCCGCGGAGGCGATGGGCGACTTGGCGGGCGCCGGCGACGCATATGAGCGTGCCCTCGCGCTCGCGGGGCAGGAAACGCACCTGCCCGTGCCCCTGTACCTTAACCTCACCATGGGAATAGGCCGGCTTCGCCTGAAGGAAGACCGCTGCGCGGAAGGGGAAGCCTGGTTCGAAATGGCGCAGCAGCTCGCTATACTCGCGCGGAACGCTCCGATGCGGATCCAGGCACTCGAACTTCGCGGGGTTTGCCAGCATGCACAGCACCGCTACGAGTTGGCTGAGCAAAGCTGGATCGGAGGCTCGGTGCTTGCGGCGCAGCTTGAAGATGTCCCGGCCTGCCGAGGGTTGGTGCTCCGGCTAGCGCGGCACTACCGGGAAACCGGTCAGGTCGAGGCTGCGCGCGAGCGCCGCGATCAGCTCGTTGATCTCGGACACGCGGGGCCGATCTGATCATGGCCATTCCGGAAGGGCTCCGCGTCGCTGTGGACAAGCGCATCGGCGAGGTGAAGACAGGCGTCGGCCGTGCCGGCAACACCGGGAGCGACGTGGCCGCCGTTTTCGGGCAACAGGGAAAGGCGGCGCATGATGCTGCCGATGCCTGGAGCAACATCAATGCGCCCGCCCACAAAGGCGAGCCCAACGAGCGTCCCCCCACTGCGGGCGAGAAGACAGCCCGGGTGATCCGTGCCGCGCAGGCGACCGTCGGCGCGGCTATGGGCGCGCTTGGCAGCCTGAAGACCGCGCTCGATGTCGGCTTCGCGGATCTGACCGCGCCGCTCGCGGCGATGATGCCGAGCCTGCCCGCGGCAACGCTCGGATCGATGTACCTCGGCACGCCCCATGCGCACCCCACCCATCCGCCGAGCGGCCCGCCCCCGGTTCCGCCGACACCCTGCCCGAGCATGGGTGCGGTACTGCTGGGCGTGACGCCGCGCGTGCTCATCAACTCGATGCCTGCCGCGCGGTGCGACGACATCGGCCTCGCGCCGACCTGCATGGGCCTCCCACCGGCCTGGTTCAAGATCAAGACCGGCTCCTCCAACGTCTTCCTCGGCGGCGCGCGGGCAGCGCGCTTCGGTGACATCTGTGTCGCATGCAAAAACATTCCCGATCCGCCCTCCATTCCGGCCGGCAAGGTGATGGCGGCGATCGGGAAGGCGGCCGACGTCGCCTCCAAGGCCATGCACGTGGCGGGGATCGCCGGCGGCGTGCTCGGGATCGCCGCCAATGTCGCCGAAGCCGCCGTCGAGGACGACGCGGCGATGGCCTCGGGCAAGGCGCTCGCAGCCGCTATGGAGGTTGCGCAGATGGCGATGGACCAGGCGAAGGCCGCCGTGGAGGCCACCATGTGGAAGGACCCCACCCTGCCCCCGACCGGCAGCATCGGCGCCATCATCGATCCAAGCCACGCGACAGTCCTTATTGGCGGCTTCCCCATGATCAACATCCCCGACCCGGTGAGCGCGCTCTTGAACCGGCTGAAGCGCTACAAGGCGGCGCCAAAGCCGCCGGATGATGAAGGCGCCGGCACCGGGTCCTGCCCGGGCTGAGGCGGCATGCCGATCAACCTCGTCACGGGGGCATATTTCGATGTGGCGCTCGACCTGCATCTCGCCTGGGACGTGCCCTTCCACTGGCGCCGCTACTATGATTCGCGCCGCGCCGGCGAGGCGCTGCCGCTCGGGCGCGGCCAGACCCATTCCTACGACCACCGCCTCGTCTTCGACCTCGACGGGCTAAGCTACACCACCCCCTCCGGGACTAGGCACGGCTTCGTCCTGCCGACCGCGCGCCAGAGGGTGAGCACCAGCGCCGCTGCCCGACTCGAGCGCACCGGCCAGGCTACCTTCCGCGCCAAGGCCGCTGGCGAGCCCGAGGTCGAATTCGAGTTTGGCCATCCCGAACGCCCCGCGCGATTGATTCGACTGTTCCGCGGCACCGCCTTCCAGCAGCTCCACTACGACAATGCAGGTGCCATGGCGCTGCTCACATATGGCGACGAGCCGCCGCTCCATGTGCACCAGGACGGCGCTGGACGCATCCTCGCCCTCGAATGGGCGATCGGCGGCGAGTCGCGAAGGCTGTGGCAGGGCGAGTACGATGCGCGAGGCAACCTCGTCCGCGTCACCGATGCGCGCGCGAACGCCGAACTCTTTGCCTTTGACGGGGCCAACCGCATGACGCGGCGCACCGACCATAACGGCTACCGGTTCGCGATGCAGTATGACCGTCTAGGCCGCTGCGTCTGGTCATCAGGCGAGGGCGGGGTGCAGGCCGTGCGGCTGCGCTTCCAGGCCGGTGAAAAGCGAACTGAGGTGCAGCGCGCCGATGGCGGACTGTGGAACTTCCACCATTCCGACCATCGCATCACCCGCATCGTCGACCCCTATGGCGGCATCACCCAGCGCGAGTACGGCCCGGACGGCTCGCTCACCGCCGAGACGGGGCCTGAGGGAGAGACCCTACGCACCGTGCTCGACGATGAGAGTGGTTTTGTCGGCTCACCCTACGGCCCTCCTGCCGGCGTGTGCCTGCCGCTCGGCGACCCCTGGTTCACGGCCGCAAACGCACTCGCCTATCCACGCCAGCCAATGGGCTGGGACGGATACGCGGCCGGCCGCCATCTTGCGAGCATTACCCTGCCGCCGCGCGACGCGCACCGCTTCTGGCAAACAAGCTTGCCCCAAGCCGCCCTCGCTACGCTGAAGTTCGCCGGAGAGGACGGCGCCGCGATCCCTGCCACACCCTCGAGGATGGCCCCGCGCCCGGCCTCCCCTCTCGCCGATCAGGTCGCGCTGCCGGCGCGGCCGGCCATGCCTATGCCGAAGAAGCGCATGGCGCAGGCGGTGCCCGCTGGACGGGTGGAGCGCGACCCGCTCGGCCTCCTCATCGGCCATATCCGCCCCGACGGGGCGCGCTGCCGCTGGCAGTACGACGCCAACGGCAATGTCATCCGCCACGTCGACCATGCGGGGTCGGAGTGGCGCTACGACTTCGCCTCCTGGAACCACCTAGTGCGGGAGACCTCACCTCTCGGCCACGCGACGCAGTTCACCTATGGCCCGACCGAGCAACTGGTCCGCGCCGAGGATGCCGGCGGCACGATCACCGCGCATGCCTTCGACCTCAAGGACCGCTTAGTCGGCCGCGCCCGCGACAATGGCGCACGTGACTGGTTCCGCTACGATCTCTCGACGGGGCTCACCGAGCTCGGCGGGCCGGACGAAGCGCCGCGCGTAACCTTCCTCCCTGGCGCGCATGGGCGGCCGCTGATCGTCGCCCCCCGCGGCGGGGCGGAGCGGCAATGCGCCTATGACGCGCGCGGCCGGCTCACCGATGTCGCCGCCGAGGATGGCCCGAAGCTCGCCATCGCCTATGACTCGGTCGGCCACAGGGTGCGCGACCTTCAGGACGGGCGGGGCACGGAGCGCGCCTATGCCGGGTTGCAGCTCGCAGCGATCATCGTGCTCGAGCGCTACGTCACACGCTACGCCACCGACCCGGACCGGATGCGGCGGACCATCACCGACCCGTCCGGCGGCCGCCACGCGGTGCGCCAGCTCGAGACCGGCGTGTTCCTGTTCGAGCGCGCGAACGGCGTGAAGGAGCTCGTGCAATACGACTGGGATGGCCGCTGCCTGGCAAAGGCGCGCTACCACGGGACGGAATCCTACGCAGTCTGGGCGCGCAGCTACCGCTACTCGCCGGTCGGAGCCCTCCTAACCGCGACCGACACCACAGCCGGCGCACGGGTCTTCCACTACGACGCCGCCCATCGCCTGATCGCAGCGCACGGGCCGCGAGGCGCCAGTCAGCGCTTCAGCCATGACGCCGCCGGCAACCTCACCGCGGCACCCGCGCTGCGTGAGGCGTCGTTCCTGCGCAACCGTATTACCGGCGCGAACGGGCAGCGCTTCACCTACACCGAGCGCGACCACATCGCCTCGGAATGGAGCGATGGGGGGATAACACGCTACCGCTACGATGCCGAGGACCGGCTCATCGCGTGCGAGACGCCGCAGGGCAGCGTGAGCTTCGCCTACGACGCACTCGGCCGCCGCCAAGCCAAGACTTCGGCCGAGGGGCGCACAGAGTTCGTTTGGGACGGCGAGCGTCTGGCCGCCGAGATAGCGCCGGGCGGGGCTCTGCGCGTCTATGTCTACGCCGATGGCGACGCGATGAGCCCCTTCGCGTTCGTCGACTACGCCCATCTGGGTGCCGATCCCGCCGCCGGCGTGCTGCGCCACGTCTTCACCGACCAGGTCGCATGTCCCGTCCTGGTCGAGGATCACGGGGGGCGGCCACTGTGGCGAGCCGAGATTGCGCCGTATGGCGAGACGCGTATCTCGCCCGGTGCGCGCATAACGCTGAACCTGCGCTGGCCCGGGCACTATTACGATGCCGAGACGGAACTGCACTATAACCGTCACCGCTATTACAGCCCAGTGCTAGGTCGCTATATCCAGGTCGATCCGCGCGACATCGAGGGTGGGTTCAACCTCTACGGCTACCCGGCGCGGCCGCTCGACACGGTCGATGTTGACGGGCTCGCACCCTGCGCGAAAAAGGCGATGATCAAGGATGACGGGAAAGATGCCGCCCTGACGGCCGCAAAGAAGGAGGCGCAGGAGGTCGCCGACAACCTGCGCAAGGCGATGCAGAAGGCTGTCGATAACGAGGAAATGCATCCGCTGAACGCTGCTGGGGTCACGCTTGCGACCATGGTGGTCCTGCGCAATGATGGCACCTACGAGGTCGTTGTCACGGGCAACGTCAATCCGGCCAACATGCCAAAGCGGGTGCGGGAACAGATTCCGGAAGGTGCGCGCATTGTGGGTCACGGCGATGACCGACCGAAGCCTGTTGGCCAAAACGACGATGACTGGCGTTTCCCACGTACCAAGCCTAATGGCGAAGAGGATCCGACCACACACAAGCACGCCGAGCAGCGCGGATTGCGTGCGGTGGACTGCGACGATGACGCCAAGGGGGTTGCTTTCATAGCGCCGACGCGACCATGCTGCGAAGGCTGCAGTAAAGCCATTCAGACTCCCTGGAAGCAGAAGGGCGAGAAGGGCGGCGGTTGGGGCGGCGACAACGACAACGTGTCCGCCCACGGTCAACAGCCCGGGCGGCACGGCGATTTTTGGTAGCTGAGATGCAGCGATGATCAAGATGGAGGATCGCGAGGCGCTACTCGAGGCCGTCGGCTACGAGGCTCGCCTTGCCTATATCGCCTTCTGTGCCGAGCGCTGCTTTGCTGAAGCGCAGCGGCATAAGCGCGCAACCGAACAACTCGGGCAGGAGCCGTTGTTGCGTGAGGGCGTGGAACTCCTCTGGGCAGCGGCGCGCGGAAGCAGCCCTGAGCCCGCTCGGGTTGCAGCTGTACGCGAGCGGGTGGCGACTTTCGAAAAGCCGGATCCCGGCGGCGAGAAGCTTGTCTTTAAGCGTGACTTCGCGCTCGTTGCTATTGCCCGCGTGCTGACGAAAGGAATGCGCGTCCTGGCCGAGCCCGGAAAGGCGAAGCCGGCCTTCATTGTGGGGGTGCTCGACGGGCCTGGGATACTGATGGCCACGATCTACCACAACGCGATGGAGTGTTCGGACAAGGAAATCGACGTGATCGACCTGGCACTCGCGCGACTGCACGACGCGACGCCCCCCATCGACCGCAGCCTTTTCGACGGCATCCCTGATTGGACGCGCGGCAAGGTCGCGCGGCTCTACGCTGCCGGCGGGGTCACCGACACCCTGTCTGAAGAGGATTGACCCTCCTCAGCGCCGCTCAGTTGATCTTCACGATTGCGCCGGTGATCTCGTGCTGTCCCACCGCGGCCGAGTTGATCGCGGCCCCCGAGGTCGCCACCTTCTGCTTGTCGTAGACCGTGGCCTGGCTGCCGACGCCGATCTTTGCCTCTCCACTTCCGGTGATCTGCACCTTCGTCGATGAGACGGTGACCGAGTCACTGCCCAAGATCGAGATGTTCTTGCCCTGGATTGTGATGGTTCCGTCGGCCAGCATTGTGATGCTGCTGTCGCCGACCTCGAGTTTGATCTGCGTCTTGGCCGTGACCAACACGTCGGCAGCGGTTGACGTGATCTTGTGCTGGTTCTTGGACGAGCGCAACGCCGTATTGGCGGCCACCGAATGCGTGTAGTTGCCCTCCGCGACGGTGATGCTGGTGATGCCCTTGATCGTCTCTGTATGGGTGCCGTCCACGTTGATCTTGCGGTTGTTGATAACATGCTGGGTCTCGTCGTGCTCGACCACCGTCTCCATGTCGTACTGGGCGTGGAGATAGACCTTCTCCTTGCCCTTGGTGTCGTCGAAGGTGAGCTCGTTGGAACCGCCGCCGCCCTTGGTCGAATTGGATTTGATGCCTGATTTGACCGCCGCCCCGGGCAGGCCGTGCGGGGGCATCTGGTCAGCGTTGTAGACGCGCCCGGTCACGATCGGGCGGTCTGGATCGCCATCGAGGAAATCGACGATCACCTCCTGGCCAATGCGCGGGATCTGAATGGAGCCGTAGCCGGTCCCTGCCCAGGCATGGCTCACCCGTACCCAGCAGGAACTCTCATTATCCTCATTCGCGTCCGGGTTTCGATCCCAATGGAAGCGAAGTTTTACGCGGCCGTGCTTGTCGGTGAAGATTTCGGAGCCCGCCGGGCCGGTGACGGTGGCGGTCTGGGGTCCGCTCATCTGCGGGCGACGCGTGGTGATCGCCGGCCGGAACCGGACGTCCTGGGGGAAGCACTCGAAGCGGTTCTCGTATCCGGCGCTTTCGCCTGAGACGTGATCCGCCGGCTCGCGCACATCATGCCACACGCGGCGCAGGATATGCGGCGCGTCCGCCTCGCCGGGTATGCGGTAATCTTGCAGGGCGAACCGTCCCCCGGCGCAAAAGGCCGCGCACCCTCCGCGGCCTTCGACCAGGTGGTGAGAGGCTTCTTCGATCTCCATCAGTCGCCGCGTCATCTCGCGGCCCTGTTGGTTCTCCGAATACCGCCCCGGATAATCGAAGCGCTCGAACTCGCTGGCCCTGGGAACCTTGAGCAGGGTTTGGACATCCGCCTGCATCCGGTCGGAGGGGCGCTCGAAGTTGAAGTCGCGCTGCGCCCAACGGCTGGGCCGGAAATGCCAGTTGCGGTCCCAGCTCTGCACCTCGCCGGAGCGAAAATGTTCCCACGTTGATCCTTCGGGCGCGAAGCGGGGCTTGTTGTGAGGGGATGGCAAGTCTTTGAAAACCGCGTTCAGGTCTCCCAGGACCATGACGTGCCGACTTTCCTCATGCCGGAAGAAGTAGAATATGCCCTCCTCTTCCAACAGGCGACTGATGAAATCCAGCGCGGTCTCTCTGTATTGGACGCAGTACGTACGCTTTTTATATTGAGCTGCAGACAGATTGATTTGATAATCACTGAAGCCAAAGTTCTTGAATACGGATTCGATGATCTCGATAGTAGATTTATCCTGATAAATTCGACAGTCAACACTGTTGGCGAGGAACGCCAACCACGGCACAACTTCAGCACGGTAGAACCGGAAGCCGTCGTTCCGCATCGGTCCCGCCGAAACGCGCGCAATCCTTCCATGGAAGAAACGGGGTGTTGACGCCTCCGGCATGAGTCGGATTGAGACGCTATCGCTGATGAGTTGATCGGGTTTGATGTCGGTGTGATTAGAAATGAAAACCAACTCAAAATTGTAAAGCTCTGAGATGCCTTCCCGACCATTGAGGGAAAGACCGATGACCGCATCCGGCCCGAGGGAAGTGACCACCTTGAGAAATTCAATGCTGTGCGATGAAACAATCGAGGCGCTTGTGCTCATTGCTGTCTTCCGTAAATTTTGGCGATCCGCTCAATGATGATGCGGATGGCCTTTACGGGGCCCTCACCGTCGCATACCGCATGAACGACATAAGGCGGCTAGGAACGCAAACGCAACACACTGAACGAGGAATTGCGCTGATTTTGCGCGCGCGCAGCGCAGCGAAGCGCAGCGCGCGCTGACCGTTTGTCGCGGGTGGTCAATACTGGCGGAGCATAGCGCTCCCACACTTGGGCGCGGCTCGGTGCTTGTGACCACGACGGCCGCCCAGGACGACGCCTCGCGCTTTGGCAGCCTCCATGGCCGCCTCGGAGAGGGCGCTAACCAAGTCCCACTCCTATTGCGCCACGGCCGCCAAGATCCGCATCATCAGGTCGTCCGCCCCCTGCATATCGGCGGCGCGAATGGACACGCCATCCTCCAGCAGTTGGGAAAGGGTGTGCGCACATCGGGTGATGCGGTCCAGCCGGGCTGCTACGAGCACCCCGCCGAGTTGGCAGCATTCAGCAGCGCTGCCTGGAAGCCCGCGCGCCGGTCGTCCTTGCCGCTGGCGATGTCGGAGAATTCGGCCACCAGCACCCTGTCCTGGCTGGCGACGAAGCTGCGCACCGCCGCCTCCTGGGCTTCCAGACCCAGCCCACTCTGCCCCTGCTCCGCCGTCGAGACCCGATAGAGCCCGACCGCGAAGCGTGGCGCGACCTGTCGCGTTGGTGCCATTAGCCAGCCTCCGCCGAGGTGCTGGTGATCCCGTAGACGCTGTAGCTGCCCTTGGCACCCTGCTTGTTGGGGCCAACTTGGCGGATGCGCTCCAGCACCTGGACCTCAATCCCCTGGCGCGTCTTCAGCCCGGCGAAGAAGCCGCGCACCGTGTGCTGCGCCCAGCCTGTCGCCTCGGCGATCTGCGTGACCGTGGCGCCCTCGGCGCGGCGCAGCATGGCCAGCACCAACTCCTGCTTGGTCCCCTCCCGAGGCTTCCGCGGAGCGCCGGGCTCGCGCTGCAAGCGGGCGGACTTGCCGGCAAGGGTGATGCGCAGCGCCTCGATCGTGCGGGAGATCGGATTGTCCGTGGCGTCCCGCGCCAGGCTGGCGTCCCATGCCGCCAGGACCCGCTGCGCGGCGTCGCGCAGGCCCGTCCGCGGCGTCGTGGGATTGGCGCGCGCTCGGTCGAGCAGCGTGGCGTCGCCCGTCTGCATCCGCGAAAAGCGCGATCCGCCGTTGGCCTCGTCGGGCGGGCCGTAGATCAGGTCGTCGGAGATCCCGAGACGCTCGTGGCGGGGGCGGTCGTCGTACTCCGCCTCCGGGTCCTCTTCCGCGTCCTTCGCCTCGGCCCCAACGGGTGCGCCCCGGGCTGCTTCCGCGGCGGGGACGTCCTCACCCTGCAGCGCCGGAGTAACCGCCGCGGTCGGCGTCGTGTCGGGCGCGACGTCGCCCTTGTTCGGGTTGGTGCCGATGGCACGCAGCCCGTCATCGGTGATCCGCGCCACGATCCAGGTCCCGTCCTCATCCTGCCGCCACGCCAGACCGACATGCTCGCGCTGGCCGTTGGTCTCGGTGATCAGGTTGTTCTTCAGGAGCGCGCGGAAGACCGCGTTGCGCCCGCAGTTGGCAACGTCTTCGGTGCGCGGGCCAGTCCCGCTTCATTGTCTTCGTCTCCGGTCTCAGGCGGCCGACCATCGGCCCCCTACTGCCGGGAGCCCCGTCGGGACGCACCCGAGCGGGGCAGCGCGGGTGAGGCCCGCCTCGTTGCCGTGACCGTTTCGAACAGATCTCCCTGCCGATGACCGACCACTCGCTCGAATGCGGCCATGAGCAAAGTGAGAAGACAGGTCAGCAAATTGCTTTGATTTGGCTACGTCGATCACATGCTGATCTGCGGCGCAGGTGCGCGTCATCGAGCATCGCGACCAGTTTGATGCGAATGGGCGCGATGTGCTCGGGCCGGCGCGCGGGCTCTAGCTGTTCGAGCGTAGAATTGGCCTTGCGGCAGTGCTGAAGCATTTCTCTAGCGAGGTGGCGGTGCTGGCGATCTGACGTTGGGCAGGAGCCGTGCCAGAGCCAGTTTCCGTCTTGCGTGCGCTGGAGGTCGTAGCGGCCGACTTCCATCCACCAGCACCTCATTCTTCGAGAGGCGCTTGAATGGAACAACGCATCGGCTTTCCAGCCCCGACCGACGTCGCCAGTTCGGTGAGGCGACGTTGCGAATGTTGGTCACGCCGGGATCACTGCTGCGGCTCGTAAGCGCGAAGACGGGCGAAGGCATGCACACCGCGAGCGCGCGGTCTCGCGCTTTCCAAGACCGCGCCGACCAAGCTGCTGCATTTTGCGGCAGAGCGAAGAGGGAGCCGATGCCGTCCACATCCGCCGTGCCGCATGATTGGCGATAAAGAAATGCCCCTCGGTCGCGAGGCGGGGCGGGCGGTGCCCGCTGCGAGCCCGGCGGGACCGCTTCATTGTTTCGAACGCGACTGCTCGGGCGGATTGTGCGTCGCTATGCGGTGTCGGAGCCACTGATGCGCAGCCGAAGCGCTGTCTCGCTTATGCCAAAGCATCGACACATCAAACCGTGGACCGGCGAAGGGCAGCGGACTGACCGTCAGCGCTGCCGCGTTGGCACAGGCGACCGACAGCCGGATCGGCAGGGTCGCAATCGCAGGCACCGTCTTCAACATCAGCGGAATGCTCAGGAAATGTGCCGTCGCCATGATGCAGCGGCGGCCAAGACCATCCGTCTCTAACGCACCATCCACGAAGCTCGTGAACTCACCATGGAGCGACGGGACAATGTGCGGAAGCCTGGCGAAGTCGGCCCGTTCGATTGGGGGCGCCAACCCGAGCTGGGCACCATCGAACAGGCAGGCATGGCTCTCCTCGAACAGCACTTGGCGTTCCTGCCATGGCTGCACTTTCGGTAGCAGGCCGAGGGCCATGTCAATTTCACCGGCGTCGAGGAGATCGGACGCTGTTCGCCGATCCAGTGGGCAAACGGACAGCCCAATATCCCATCCGGAAGATGCGATCTCGGCCAACAGGGCGGTCAGCAGCACGCTTGCCGCATAATCTCCGGCGCCGATCGTGAACACCGTGCGGCCAAGGCCTGGGTCGAACGGTTCCGCCACGTCTGGAGAGAGGACGCGGGTTGCCAGCATGAGTGCTTCGCGCATCGGCTCCGCAATGCGCTGCGCACGTACGGTCGGCTCCATCCGACCGCCGGTTCGCACGAAGAGCGGGTCACGCGTGACCTCGCGCAGCCTGGCAAGGCCGTGGCTGACGGCAGATTGGCCGACACCCAACAGGGCGGCTGCGCGGGAGACGCTGCGCGTCTGCATGACGGCGTCGAAAATCTTAAGCAGGTTCAGGTCGAGGGCGGCACTATGAATGGTGTTCATGTCGATATTTCAGGCACAGACATTGTTCATAGTCCATGCGCTCAAACCTGTTGAACCGAAAGCAACCAGCCTTCGGAGACCGACATGCAGACCGACCCACTGCCCACCCGGAAGCCGGTACCGCCCGGCCAGCTGCTGATCGGAGGCGCCTGGTGCGACGCTGCCGATGGCGCGACCATGACCACCACCGACCCGACGACCGAGGCTACCATCACCACCGTTGCGAAGGCATCGCCCGTCGATGTGGACGGCGCCGTGCAGGCCGCCGCAGCGGCCTTCGAGGACGGCCCGTGGAGTCGGATGCATCACGAGGCGCGCGCCAAGATCCTGCTCCGCATGGCGGACCTGATGGACGAGCGCGCCGATGACTTCGCCATCCGTGAGGCGATGGACATGGGCATGCCCTATCGCGACTTCCGTGAGACGATCATGCCGCATTGCTCCGGCCTGTTTCGCTTCTTCGCCGGGCAGGCGATGGCGCACATGGATGGCGACTATCGCCGGTCATACGAGGCCGACATCCGCATCCTCACCCGGCGCGAGCCTCTGGGCGTCGTCGCCGCCATCACGCCGTTCAACTTTCCCCTCGCGCTCTCGGCTTCGAAGATCGCCCCGGCGCTGGCCGCCGGGAACTGCATCATCCACAAGCCCGCCTCCGATACGCCGTTGACGGCTCTGGCGCTGGCGCAGGTGGCACTCGATGCCGGCGTGCCGGAGGGCGTGTACAGCCTGTTGACCGGGCCGGGCGGGTCGCTTGGCGACGCGCTGGTGAAGAACCCGCTCGTGGACAAGATCGCCTTCACCGGCAGCACCGGCGTCGGTCAAGGGATCGCGCGAACCGGTGCGGACACAATGAAGCACCTGACGATGGAGTTGGGCGGCAAGTCGCCCAACATCATCTTCGCCGATGCCAATCTGGAGGCAGCCCTGCAGGCCGCCTTCTGGGGCATCTTCTGGAACAAGGGCGAAGTCTGCGTCGCAGGCTCACGCATCCTGGTGCAGCGCCCGATCTATGAGGAATTCACCGCCCGCCTCGCGGAGATGGCGCGCAACGCCGTCATCGGCGATCCGCTCGACCCGGCGACCCAGATCGGCCCGATCGCGTCCCGGGGGGAGTACGACAAGGTGCTGCGCTACGTGCAGGCCGGGCGTGATGGCGGCGCGCGGCTAGCCGCCGGCGGCGGCACGCGCCAAGTCAACGGTAAAGGCCTGTTTGTCGAAGCGACGGTCTTCGCCGATGCTACCAACGACATGGTCATCGCACGCGAGGAGATCTTCGGCCCCGTGGTCCCGGTGATCCCCTTCGACACCGAGGATGAGGCGGTGCGGCTCGCCAACGATACGCCCTATGGGCTGGCCTCGGGCATCCAGACCGGCGACCTCGGCCGCGCGCTGCGCCTGGCCGACCGCATCCGTGCCGGCACCGTCTGGATCAACACCTGGCACAAATACCATCCCAACGCGCCGTTCGGCGGCTTCAAGATGAGTGGCTACGGGCGCGAACAGGGAGCCGAGGCTCTGGAGAGCTACACGCAATACAAGACCCTCTGGGCCAATCTGGGAGGCGCGTGATGAACATCCTGATCCTGGGTGGGGCGGGTAATATCGGTGCGCCGATCGCCCGCCGTCTGGCGACCAAGGGCCACGCCATTGCCATCGGCTTTGGACGCGACACGGCACGCCTCGCCGCTGTCGCGGACGAGATCGGTGGAAGGGTTGCCACAGACCTCGCCCCGGCGGCGGCGCATGCCGAGGTCATCGTGCTGGCGGTGCCCTGGGGCGCCGCGCAGGCCGCCCTGGCGACGGCGGGCGATCTGGCTGGCAAGGTCGTGTGGGATTGCACCAACCCCCTGCTGCCGGACCTCAGCGGCTTGGCCATCGGCACCACCGATTCCGGCGGTGAGCAGGTGTCGCGCTGGGCGCCCGGGGCGCGCGTGGTCAAGGGCGTGCCACCCTTCGCCGACCTGATGCAGGCCGCCGGTGCGACCGCGCCGATGACGCCCGCCGGAATGCCCCCGCCCGCCGTCTTCGTCTGCGGCGATGACACCGCGGCGCGCGGCATCGTGCTGGGGCTGGTGGAGGACGTTGGCGCGCAGCCGGTGGAGACGGGGCCGCTGGCGATGGCGCGCTGGACCGAGCCGGTGGGCATGCTGCTGATCAACCTAGGCTACGCGCAGGGGCTCGGCCCGATGATCGGCGCGCCGCTGCTGCGCTACGCAGGCGTGGCGCCATGAGCCGGCCGGTCTGCGCCATCGTCGGCTTTGGCGCGGGGGTGGGCGCCGCCGTGGCGCGCCGCTTCGCCGCGGGTGGCTTCGACGTGCTCGGCCTGGCGCGCGACCCGTCGCGCCATGCCGGGCTCGCCGGGCCGGGCATCAAGATGGCCATGGCGGATGCCGCCGATCCGTCGTCGCTGGCCCAGGCGCTGCCGGCCGGGACGGAGGTGCTGGTCTACAACGCCTATGCGGCGACGATGGCGCAGGGCGGCCCGTCATCCTTGTCGCCCGAAGCCATCACCGCCGACTTCGCGGTGAACGTGGCGGGCGCGCTTGCAGCCGCGCGGGCCGTGTTGCCGGGCATGCGCGCGGCGGTGCGTGGCACCATCCTGTTCACCGGCGGCGGCCTCGCGCTCGACCCCACCGGCTGGCTGCCGGCGGCGTCGCTGGCCATCGGTAAGGCGGGACTGCGCAGCCTGGCGCAGACGCTGCACGCGGAACTGGCGCCACAGAACATTCATGCCGGCACGGTCACCATCGCGGGCACCGTTGCAGCCGGCACGGCCTTCGACCCGGACCGTATCGCGGAGGCCTTCTGGGACCTGCACAGCGATCCACCCGGCGGCTTTCGCGCCGAGCTCATCTTCAGGGGATAGACCGATGACCTCCAACAGCGAAACCGTCCGCCGCTTCATCGAGGACTTCCTCGGCCGTGCCGATTTGGCAGCGGCCAATGCGACGGCGCATCCCGCGATCCAGGGCATCACCGGCCTCAAGCCGGCGGGCCCGATCGACGGGCTGGCCGAGTACAAGGGCATCATCACCGCCTTCGTCCAGGCCTTCCCGGCCGAGGCGCCCGTGCAGATCATCGACCAGTTCGAATCCGCCGATGGCACGCGCGTCGTCACGCGCTTTCATTCGCGCCAGCGCCATGCCGCGGACTTCTTCGGCGTTGCGGCGACCGGCCGCATCATCTTGTTCGACGAGACGCATGTTGCGCGGCTGCGCGATGGCCTCATCGTGGAGAACATCGTCAGTGCGACCAACCTCGAATTCGAGATGTTAATGGCGCCCGTTCTGGCGCCGCTGATTCTGCGATGACACGGATTCCGCGATTGCTTGTCACCCACCGCAGCCTGGGCAATGCCCCCGCGGCCGCGCCATCCCGCATATGGCCCTGGCGCAGTCCGGCACCTCGGCGCGGTGACGATCGCCGTCCTGACCATACTGTTGGCGGCAAACTACAAGGTGTTGCCAGACCGCCGGCTGGCCTGGGGCGACGTCACGGTGGGCGCGTTCGCCACCTCGGCTTCGAACAAAAATCCGTCATGCATCGGCCGAAGATTTCATCCATATACGGGCTGCGGACGACAGCGTTGCGCGTCGTTCGCCGCAGGGAGGAAGGGGAGGAGGCCAGATTGCAGCAACCGGACATAGGCGCATTTGCACGCCCGGCGCCCACCGGCACCCGTCTTTGCGGCCTGCAGGCCGGGCCGATCCAGGCGCTGTCCACCCCTAACCATCCCGCTTCTCACCTTTGCAGCGCCTGGCCGTCACTATCCGCGCGAATCTGACACCGGCTATCGGACGGCCAGCCCTTCATGGGCACGCACCGCATTGTCCGGGGTGGCCGCCGGCACACCGTGACGCCCTGATCTTCAGGACCGTTCGCTGATGCGCCTGTCATGCGTGACGCCGGCGCCGCGCCGTGGATTCTCGCCATGGGCTGCGCCATGACCACCGCTTGGCGGCCGCGGCCGGTCATTGTCGCCTCCATGGGCTTGCACGCCGCGGCGCTCGTCGCGGCTGCGTCGGTGCCCCAGGCCTGGCCCTGGGCACTCGCCGGCATCGTCGCCAACCACGCCTACCTGACCTTCCTGACCATGTCGCCCGACAGCCAGCTGCTCGGCCGCAGCCTGCGACGCCTGCCCCCGGCGCGGGCGCGCGGCCACATCGCGCTGACATTCGACGACGGGCCGGACCCGGAGGTGACGCCACGCATCCTCGACGCGCTCGACCGCCACGGGGCGCGGGCCACCTTCTTCTGCATCGGCGCAAAGGCCCAGCGCCACCCCGAGCTGGTGCGCGAGATCGCCGCGCGCGGCCACGCCATCGGCAACCACACTATGCGCCATTGCAGCTGGTTCACCCTGCTCGGGCTGGGCGGCCAGCGGCGCGAGTGGCGCGAGGCAGGCGACGTGCTGCACCAGCTGGGCGTGGAGAGCGACCTCGCCCGCACGCCGCTGGGCTTGCGCAGCCCGCTCTCAGACCTGGTTCTGCACCAGCTCGGCCTGCGCCATGTCGGCTGGAGCCGACGCGGCTTTGACACGCGCTGCGGCGACGCCGCCGTGGTGCTGGACCGCATCGCCCGCGGCCTGCGCGAGGGCGACATCATCCTGCTCCACGACGCAGGCGCCGAGCGCGACGCGCAGGGCGAGCCGGTCTGCCTCGCCGTGCTCGAGGCGCTGCTGCTCCTGCTCGCGGCGCGCGGCCTGACCTCCGTTCGGCTGGACGGTTGAGCTTCGGATCAGGGGATGGGCGCGCCGGGCTGCAGGCGATGGATGAAATCCTCCTGCAATCCGTGCTCGCCAGCCTCGCCATCTGCTTCTCCGGATGGAGCCTTGTCGCCACGGTGCTGCCGTTGTTGATCGGCAACCATTCTGGCCCGGTTCCCTCGATGGAGGTCGTTTGATAGCGTCCCACTGACCGATGATCGGCACTGGATCCGCAGCCCGGCACTCTGGCGGAACATCCGCCCCCTCCAATGCAGGAACGCCGATGTGACACGGCCGCATCCAGTCCTAAGCGGATATTACGGCGACGCCGCCGAGCGCGAGGCCTTCGTGCGGCAGCTGTTCGACACCTCCGCCGCGGATTACGACCGCATCAACAGGATCATGTCGCTCGGCTCGGGCGCCTGGTACCGCCGGCGCGTGCTACGCGACCATGGCCTGGCACCCGGGCAGAGGGTGCTCGACATCGCGGTAGGCACCGGGCTGCTGGCGCGCGAGGCGGCCGGGATCGTGCAGGGCGAGGGCCTGGTGGTCGGGCTGGATCCCAGCCTGGGCATGCTGCAGCAGGCGCGCGCCAGCCTTGCGCTGCCCTTCGTGCAGGGCCGGGCCGAGGCGCTGCCTTTCGCCGATGCCAGCTTCGACATGGTGACCATGGGCTACGCGCTGCGCCACATGGCCAGCTTCGGGGCCGTCTTCGCCGAGTTCCGCCGCGTGCTGAAGCCGGGCGGCAGCCTGCTGATCTTGGAGATCGCGCGGGCGGAAAACCGGTTTGCACGTGCGGCCGCGACGCTGTGGCTCGGCCGGATGATCCCCGCCCTGTGCGGCCTCATGATGCCGCGCAAGAAAGGCCGGCTGCTGATGCGCTACTACTGGGACACGATTGAGGAATGCGTGCCCGCCGCCACGATCGAGGCCGAGCTTCGCGTCTCGGGCTTCGCCGGCGTGCGCAGCACCGCCTCGCTCGGGGTCTTCCGCGAATATATCGGCCTCAGGCCGTGACGTAGCGGCTCGCCGGGCGCGCGAGGCCGAGATTGTCGCGCAGCGGAGTCCGTTCGCACAAAGACCAAGGCGCCGGCCGGGCAGGCGCGTCAAGTTGGCGCCCGATGCCCGGCATCGAGCCGCGGGATCGATTGCCGCTATCGTCCTTGTGACGCCACCGGCATGATCGCTTCATGACAGTTCCGTGGCGCGCCTTCGAGCATCCGGTCACCGTGGGCATCCTGGCGGCGACGCTGGGCGTGCTGCTGCTGGCCGCCGCCGTGATCGGCGTGCTGAGCGTGACGGGCCGCGGCACGCCCGCCTTCCGGCGCGAATTATGGCTCCGGCTCGGCTCCTGGGCGGTGCTGCTGCCGATGATCATCATCCCCATCCTGCTGGGCCGGGAATGGACCATCGCGGCGGTGACGTTGCTCGGCCTCGCCTGCCTGCGCGAGTACGACCGCGCGACAGGGCTGTTTCGCGAATACCTGCTGACGGCGGTGGTGGCGATCGGGATCCTGGCGGCGAATTTCGCGGCACTCGACCACTGGTACCATTTGTTCGTCGCCCTCTGGCCGCTGACCGTGGGGGTGATCTCGGTAGCGACGATCCCGCAGGACAAGCCGGCGGGGTACATCCAACGCACTGCGCTTGCGACCTCCGCCTACATGCTGTTCGGCGCCGGCCTCGCGCATCTGGGCTTCATGGCGAATGACCCGCTCGCGAGGCCGCTGCTGCTGCTGCTCGTGCTCGCGGTGGGGCTGAACGACGTCGCGGCCTTCACCACCGGCAAGCTGTTCGGCAAGCGCAAGTTGCTTCCCGCAACCAGCCCGAACAAGACCATCGCCGGCGCGCTCGGAGCGCTCATCTGCACGACCGCGCTGGTCGCCTTCGTCGGCAACCGCGTCTTTGTCGGCACACCGATGGAGAATTGGTTCCTGCTGATCCTGTTCGGCGCGCTGGTGAGCATCGCCGGCCAGTTTGGCGACCTCATGCTCTCCTCGATCAAGCGCGACCTCGCGATCAAGGACATGGGCACGATCATCCCCGGCCATGGCGGCGTGCTGGACCGGTTCAATTCCCTGCTGCTGGTCGCACCCGCGACCTTCCACCTCCTGCACTACGTCATCGGCATCGGCGACGGCCAGCCGGTGCGCGTGATCACCGGCCCATGACCTGGCAGCTCAAGCCCGCGCGCGACCTGGGGCTGCCGGCGCAGGAGCGGCTGCGCAGCCACGGGCGCGAGGCGGGGCTGGGCAGCGTGGTCGTGCATGGCGCCTGGCGGGCGCTGGTGCGCGCGCACCTCGCGCTGCTGCACCGCTACGAGGTGACGGGTCAGGAGAACCTGCCTGAACCGCCCTTCGTCATGGTCGCGAACCACAGCAGCCATCTGGACGCGCTCTGCCTCGGCGCCGCGCTGCACGGGCCGGCGGCGCGCCATGCGCACGCGCTGGCCGCGGGAGATACCTTCTTCACCTCGGGTGCCACCTCGCTCTTCGCGGCTTATGCGTTGAACGCCCTGCCGGTTTGGCGCAAGCGCACCCGCGCGAAGGAGCTGGAGACGCTGCGCACACGGCTGATCGAGGACGAGCTGGTCTACATCCTGTTCCCCGAGGGCACCCGCAGCCGCGACGGAAGCATGGGCGCTTTCCAGCCGGGGCTCGGCGCCTTCGTGGCCGGCAGCGCGGTGCCGGTGGTGCCCTGTCATCTCCAAGGCGCCTTCGCCGCCTGGCCGGCCACGCGATCATGGCCGCGTCCGGGCAAGCTGCGCCTGCGCATCGGCGCGCCGCTCAGCTTCGCGGAGACTGCGCAGGATCGCGCCGGATGGGTGGAGGTCGCGGCGCGCTGCGAAGCCGAGGTCCGCGCGCTGGGGGGCAAGGCCGCATGAGCCTGTATGACCTCAAACCCCGCTTCCAGGCCCTGCTGCGCCCGATGGTCCAGCGCATGGCGGCGGCCGGCATCACGGCCAACCAGGTGACGCTGGCCGCGATGGTGGGTTCGCTACTGCTAGGCTGGTGGCTGGCGTCGCGCGGGGGTCCCTCGGCGCTGTTCCTGCTGCTGCCGGTGTGGCTGTTCCTGCGCATGGCGCTGAACGCCGTGGACGGCATGCTGGCGCGCGAGCATGGCCAGAAATCGGATCTGGGCGGCTATCTGAACGAGCTGGCGGACGTCGTCTCCGATGCCGCGCTCTATGCGCCCTTCGCGCTGGTCGCGCCCTTCACGCCCGGCTGGGTCGGGGCGGTGGTGGTGCTGTCCATCGTATCCGAATATGCCGGCGTGCTAGGCCCCACGCGGCGCTACGACGGCCCGCTCGGCAAGAGCGATCGCGCGCTCGTCTTCGGCGCGCTCGGCCTCTGGGTCGGCATCGCCGGCGCGCTGCCGGGCTTTGCATTCTGGCTAATGCCCCTGCTCGCCCTGTTGCTGATCGCCACCACCGTGAACCGCGTCGCGTCGGGGCTGGGCGAGCTCGCCACCGCCAACGCGATGCCACCCCCCGAAGGAAGCCCCATGCGCGCCATCGAGGACCACGTCTTCACCACCCATGACGGCGTCGACCTCACCTACCGTCACTGGCCGGCCGCCTCCGCCGCGCCGCGCGGCGCCATCCTGCTGTTCCATCGCGGCCACGAGCATGGCGGCCGCATGGCGCATATCCCGCCCGAGCTCGACCTGCCCGACTTCGCCTTCTTCGCCTGGGATGCGCGCGGCCATGGCCGCTCCCCCGGCCCGCGCGGCTTCAGCCCCAGCCTCGCGGATTCGGTGCGCGACGTGCAGACGTTCGTGGACCATGTCAGCGCCACGCACGGCGTCGCGGTCGAGGACATAGCGGTCGTCGCGCAGAGCGTGGGCGCGGTGCTCATCGCGACCTGGGCGCATGACTACGCACCGCGGATACGCGCGATGATCCTCGCCTCGCCGGCCTTCAAGGTGAAGCTCTACGTGCCCTTCGCGCGGCATGGCCTGAAGCTGATGCACAAGCTGCGCGGGCTGTTCTTCGTCAATTCCTACGTAAAGCCGCAGTACCTAACGCACGACCCCGAACGAATCGCCTCCTACCGCGCCGACCCGCTGATCAGTCGCCCGATCGCGGTCAACATCCTGCTCGATCTCTACGCCGCCTCGGACCGCATCGTGGCCGATGCGCGCGCCATCACCATCCCCACACAGATGCTCATCTCCGGCGCCGATTGGGTCGTCCACCACGCCCCCCAGCACCGCTTCTTCGAACGCCTGGGCACGCCGGTGAAGGAGCGCCATGTCCTGCCCGGCTTCTTCCACGACACACTGGGCGAACGCGACCGCGCCCTGGCCCTCGGCCCCGCGCGGCGCTTCCTGCTCGAACGCTTCGCAGAGCCGCTGAACCGCCCGTCGCTGATCGACGCGGACCGGATGGGCTTTACCCGCGACGAAGCCGACGCGCTCGCCTCGCCGCTCCCCGCCCTCTCCCCGCGCGGCCTCTACTGGTCCGCGACGCGCGCCGGCCTGCGCCTCGGCGGCTCCCTCTCTGAGGGCATCGCGCTCGGCCACGGCACCGGTTTCGACTCGGGCTCCACGCTCGACTACGTCTATCGCAATGAGGCGCGCGGAGCCGGCCCGATGGGCCGGATGATGGACCGCAATTACCTCGACTCTCCAGGCTGGACCGGTATCCGCCAGCGCAAGCTCAACGTCGAGGAACTCGTCCGCGCCGCCATGGGGCGCCTGGCCGAACAAGGCATGCCGATCCGCGTCATTGATATCGCCGCCGGCCATGGCCGCTACGTGCTCGAAGCGCTGCAAGGCGCCCCACACCGCCCGGACTCGGTCCTGCTGCGCGACTACTCCGACATCAACGTCGTCGCCGGCACACGCATGATCGCAGAGAAGGGCCTCGGCGACATCGCCAGCTTCATCCAGGCCGACGCCTTCGACCGGGACTCCATCGCCGCCACCACGCCCGCACCCACGCTCGGCATCGTCTCCGGCCTGTATGAGCTCTTCCCCGACAACGCCATGATCCGCCGCTCGCTCGCCGGCCTGGCCGACGTCATCCCTCCCGGCGGCGCACTGGTCTACACCGGCCAGCCCTGGCACCCGCAGCTCGAACTCATCGCCCGCGCGCTCACCAGCCACCGCCAAGGCCAGGCCTGGGTCATGCGCCGGCGCGTGCAGGCAGAGATGGACGAGCTCGTTGCCGATGCGGGGTTTCGGAAGATCGAACAGCGCATCGACCACGCGGGGATTTTCACGGTCAGCCGTGCCGAGCGGCTGTGACCGGCACTGACGACAGCATTGGGGAAGGAGTTTCCCCCGGCCTTCGTCCAGCATGACCCGCGCGCGCCGCCCATGGGGCCGCGCCACGCTCTGGCTCGTGCTGCTCGGCCCATTCTTCTTTGTCAGCTACGGCCTTGCCACCTACCTCGCGACCCAGCGCACCCAGGTGCCGGCCATTGTCTTCACCTGGGAGAGCGCGATCCCGCTCATCCCCTGGACCATCATCCCCTACTGGTCGATCGACATTCTCTACGGCATCTCGCTGTTCCTCTGCGCGACGCGTGCGGAGCTCGACGCCCATGCGAAGCGGCTGCTGACTGCGCAGGTGCTGGCCGTCGCGTGCTTCATCGCGGCGCCGCTGCGCTTCACTTTCGAACGTCCGGCGCTGGAAGGCATCCCTGGCCAGCTTTTTGCCTTGCTGGGCGAGTTCGACAAGCCGTTCAACCAGGCGCCGTCGCTGCATATCGCGCTGCTGGTGATCCTATGGGTGCGCTTCGCCGCGCATGTGCGCGCGCCGTGGGTATGGGCACTGCACGCCTGGTTCGCGCTGATCGGGGCCTCGGTGCTGACGACCTGGCAGCACCACTTCATCGATGTCCCGACCGGAGCCTGGCTTGGCTTCCTGGCGCTGTGGCTGTTCCCGGTCTGTGGGCCTGGCCCCTTGGCGGGGGCGGGGCTGACGCGCGATCCGCGTCGGCGTCGCCTGGCGCTGCGCTACGGCGGCGCGGGCGCGCTGCTGGCGGCGGTTGCCTTATGGCGGGGCGGGGTCGCGCTTTGGCTGCTGTGGCCGGTCGGGTCTCTGCTGCTGGTGGCGCTGATCTATGGCGCGCTGGGGCCGGATGCTTTCCAGAAGAACGCGGCGGGACGGCTGTCGCTGGCGGTGCGCTGGCTGCTTGGCCCCTACCTGTTCGGCGCGCGGATCAATACCCGTTTCTGGAAAGGGGATGGCCGCGTCGTCGCGCCGCTGACGCAGGATGTCTCGCTCGGCCGCTATCCGTTGCGCGAAACGGCCGCGCAATTCGACACCATCATCGATCTCAGCGCCGAGCTGCCCGGCATCCCCGGCCGCGAGGGCTACGTCTCCATCCCGATGCTCGACCTCGCGACACCTGAGCCGGCGCGGTTGAGCGCGGCGGTCGCCGCCATCGAGGCCGCGCGGACATGCGGCCCGGTGCTGGTGAATTGCGCGCTGGGTTATTCACGCAGCGCCGCCGCCGCGGCCAGCTGGCTCGTCGCGAGCGGGCATGCCGACAGCGTCGAGGCTGCGATCGCGGCGATCCGCGCCGCGCGACCGCATATCAAGCTCGACGCCGCGGCCGGCGCCGCGATCGCCGCCGCGGTGGCGCCGCTGTGACGCCGGCCGAGCGCGACCTTGCCGCCACCGGCGCGCTGCTGCTCGCCCAGGGCCGCCGCATCGATCGCCTGTCGCGCCCGCTCACGCTGCTGGCCGCGGCCGCGCTGCTGCTCGCGCCGTTGCTGCCGGTCGCACCGATGCGCGGGGCCCTGATACCGCTCGCGCTGGTGGTCGTCCTGGGGCTCGGGCAGGCCTTCTACGCGGTGCGCGCGGGGTTCGACGCCGGTCTGTTCGCGGCACTCGGCAGCGACCGCCCTCCGGCCACGCTCGCGCGTCTAGACGCCGCGCTGGTCCGGCTTCGCCTGATGCCGGAGGCCAAGGCCGGCCGCACGCTCGAGGCGCGGCTTGCCGGCGCCGCGCGGCTGCTGCGCAGGCAGGCCGCGGTGCTGCTGGGCCAGCTCCTCGCCTGCCTCGGCGCCGCGCTGGCCTGAGCGCGGCGCGGACGGCGGCATTCCACGGGGGGGCGGAGGTTGGAGGTGGAATTGCTCGCGGCCGTTGTCGCAGACATGCTTGGGGCAACACCGCACGCCTACAGCTTGAAGCATGGCGTCCGGCGTATTCGTTCGCCAGGCTTTCGACGCCGCAAAATCCTCGCTTAGAATAGCTTTGTGGTTCCGGCGGCGCGGAAAAGCCCTCGCGGATTGGCGGCCTTCTCAGCCACGCCGATCACGCCCTCGCTGCGGACCAGTTCGGCCCAGACCTCCTCCGGCTGGATGCCGGCTTCCACCCAGACGATGACTAGGTGATAGAGCAGGTCCGCAGACTCCAGCACCGTCGCCTCGCGATTGCCCAGCGCGGCCTCTATCACGCACTCCACCGCTTCCTCGCCAAGTTTCTGTGCCACCTTCGCCGTACCGCGCGCCATCAGGCGTGACGAATGGTTTACGTCGGCATCGCCGGACCTGCGCCGCTGCTCCACCAGGTGCCAGAGCCGATCCACGATCAGCGCGGCTGGATGCAGCTACCGTAGCGCCTTGCCGACATCAGCGAACGCCTTGTCCTTCATCGCCTTTTGCATCGCAGTCTTTGTCGCCCTAGCGATCAAGCTCTCCACGCACGACACGGCGCACCAGTCGACGAGCACGTCGGGAGCTTCGCGGCGAAGGTTATTTTAGGGGGATGCAGCTTTGGTCGCGACAAACTTTGTACGCTGCATGATGGCGCGCGACTACATCGCGCTGGCGCCAAAGCAGGAGAGCGTGGCGCGCACTCTACCGGTTCCGGTGATCGCATCCCCTGGTGAGTGGCAGATGCCGGAACTTAGACAGCAACTCTGATGCCTGCTCTAACAAACCTGCCACGCCGGAAGAGGACGAACCCGGTCGGCAGGGTTGGAGGATCAACTCCTGCAATCAGGCATCTCACAAGCTCGACCGCGCCAATAAGCGAGGCCAGCCTATACGGCTTAGCGAGAGATCCAACAGCAAACTCCCTGGCGCCTTCATCATGAGTGTTGCCGCTGATGAAGACCGACGGAATGCTTCTCGCGTGAAGCTCACGAGCAAGGTCGATACCGGTCCCGAGTCCGACGAGATTGATGTTCAATAGCCCCATGTCGGGCTTTTCGCGTTCCGCAATCGCCATAGCTTCATCGTAGGAAACCGCTGGACCGAGGACCTTGTGCCCCGCGTTTCGGAGCGCGATGTCCACCAGTTCGGCAATACCGTCATCATCCTCTACAACCAGTACCTTCATCACTCGCGCTCCTGTCTTTCAAGGTAGCGCTTCACCACGGGGCATCAGGCAACAAAGCTTCGTGTTACCGGCGTCTCGGAGCTCGCTGAGCTGTCGCGCGCGACGATGACGAATGTGAAGCAGAATGTCGCGGTGGCGGTGGGCCTCAAGGCGGTGTTCTTTGTCACCAGGCTGAACGGGATCACCTGCTTGTGGACAGCCATCCTGGCCGATACAGGGGCCACTGTGCTCGTCACGCTCAACGCATTGCGCCTGCTGCGCTGGAAGCCGGTCTGATCATGTCCGCCAACGAGACGCACGAAGGGCACGACCACGCCCAGGGGGGCCACGAAGTCTCCGTGACGGCCGCCAGCGAACGCCGCATCCGCCTGGTCTTCATGATGACCGCCGGCTATGCACTCGTGCAGGCGGCGGGCGGCGTGCTGTCAGGCTCGCTCGCGCTCATCGCCGATGCCGGGCACATGGTCTCAGACGCCGCCGCTTTGATGTTGGCGCTCATTGCCTACAAGGTGGCGGCGCGCGCCGCCGATGCGACCCGCAGCTACGGCTGGCATCGGGTGCGGGTGCTGGCCGCACTGGCCAATGGCGCCTCGCTGCTGCTGCTGGTCGCCTGGATCACCTGGGAGGCCGTGTCGCGGCTGCGGGCCCCGTCCGAGATCCTGGCCGGACCCATGCTCGCCGTTGCGGTGATCGGTCTTTGCTTCAACATCGCGGGCATGCTGATCCTGCGCGGCGGCGACCAGGGCGATTCCAACCTGCGCGGCGCCGCCCTGCATGTGCTGGGCGACCTGCTCGGCTCGGTCGGCGCCATCGTTGCGGCCATCGGCATCATGCTGACCGGCTGGACTATCCTCGACCCCATCCTGTCGGTGCTGGTGGCCGTGCTTGTGGTGCGTTCGGCCTGGGGGCTGGTGTCCGACGCGATCCGGGTGCTGCTGCAGGCGGCGCCGCAGGGGTTCGATGCCGTGGCGGTGCAAGCCGACATCGCCGCCTTGCCCGGCGTTGCAGAAGCGGCCCATCTGCATGCCTGGACGCTGACCGACCGCAGCGCGATCGCAACCTTGCATGTCACGCCCGAGCCGGGAATCGACCCGCTGTCGTTGCCCCCGCTGGTGACGGCGCGGCTGCGTGAGGTGCATGGCATCGAGCATGCGACAGTGCAGGTGGACCCGCCTGGCGCCATCGCGCCGGTGCGTCACTGACGAGTCGTGCCACGACCTCCGCCATGCCGGGGGCTGTGAGTGTCCCGGCAACCTCCGCCTGACAGGTTCGGCGACAGTGTGTCTCCGTATCTACCCTCATCAGGGAGGTTTACCTCGGCTATGAAAGGCTCGCTCGTCCGCGTTGCGACGAGACGTCCGTGACAAATCTTTCCGCTATGCTTTGTCTTGCTGCTGACGCCTTGTGACGACCGCTCCTGGGCATAACGACTGCACGGCAATTCGCCGGATGCCAGGAGATCGAACCATGAGGACCATGTTCCTCGCGGCGACGCTCGCCATCGCCACCCTCGGCGGCGCCGTGGCGCAGACGGCGCCGTCACTGACGACGCCCCCGTCGACGATCCTCGCGCAGCGTGACGACGCCGTGCGCACGCCGCACATGCCCATGCGGCCGCGCCGACACCACAGACGCAGCCCCAGGGCGGTGCGCATCCGCCCCACAGCACGTCGAATCTGCTCCATGGGGCAGGCGAGGAAAGCCGTGGCCGCCTGCTGTCGGGGGACTACAACACCGCCGACGGCAACTGAACTCGGCTGTCATGAAGAATGGCCGCTGGTTTGCACGCAGGGGGAGGGCGGGACTGGAAGGTCCCGCCCCCCTGTCGTTCCAGCCGCGCGGCTTCGCAATTCCGCCGGCCTCACGCCGGCAGGTGGACCTTGACCAGCAGGCCGCCGGCCGGAGCGCGTGCCAGCTGCAACGCCCCCCCCTCGGCGGCGGCGAAGCGCTGCGCGATAGTCAGCCCCAATCCGACGCCACTGCCGCCCCGCGCGGGGTCCAGCCGGGCGAAGGGCGACAGCGCACGCTCAAACTGATCGACCGGAATACCGGGGCCGGCATCCGCCACCTCCGCCACCCATCCCCCATCCTCGGCGCGCAACCCGACCGTCACCGGCGCCGCCCCATGCTGCAGGGCGTTGTTCAGCAGGTTGGAGAAGGCGCGCTTCGCCGCGAGGCGCCGCAGCGACAGCACCACATGCGCCGGCCCGTCATACATCACGTCATGGCCGGCATCCGCGGCGTCATCGGCCAGCGTCTGCAGGATCGCGGCGAGGTCTGTCGGCACCGCGGGTTCCGCATCGCGGCCCTCGCGGAAATACTCCAGTGTCCGGCTGACCATGGCCTCCATCTCGGCGATGTCGCCCTCGATGCGCCCGCGCTCCTCGCCCTCGGCCAGAAAGCCGGCCCGAAGCTTAAGTCGGGCCAGTGGCGTGCGCAGGTCATGGCTCAGGGCCGCCACCGCCTCCGTCCGGTCCTCGATCAGCCGGGCGATGCGGGCCTGCATGGCGTTGAACGCGGCGGCGGCGTGCTGCACTTCCAGCGGGCCATCGGTGGCCAGCATCACCGGCCTGGGGTCCCGGCCCACCTGGTCAGCGGCTTCGGCCAGGCGTCGCAATGGCCCCGTCATCCAGCGCACCAGCGGCACGGTCACCAGGCCGATGCCAAGCGCCATGGCTACCATCGAGAGCAGTCCGCCACTGTCGAGCGCCAGGCGCGAATGTTGATCCGGCGTCAGGGAGAAGACGATCCAGCCGCCGCCCGCCGGCATGGCGCCCAGCGCCACGTCGCCGGCACCACCCACCCGCGCACCATCGCCCAGCCGGCTCACTAGCTCCGCAAGGGCCGCGGGCGGCGTCTCAATTGCCGGCAGGGACTGCCGGTCCCAATGCAGCTGAAGTTCAGGCAATGACAGGGCATGCACCGCGGCGTCGCGGTCAGCCTCGTCACGTCGCGCGGCGAGTGCTGCGGCCGACCGGATTCTGTCGATATGCCGCGCCTCCAAGGCTGCCGTTTCGACGCCATGGAGCGCACGCTCATGAATCACCACGCTGCCGACATGCAGCATGGTCAGGCCACCCAGCATCACAAGAAGTGTGCGGCCGGCGAGGCTGGCAGGCCAGCAGAGGCTTGAAAGCTTGATCGGCCAGAAGCGCCTCACTCGCGCGTCACCGGCGGCACGAAGACATAGCCGCTGCCGCGGACGGTCTTGATGATGGCGGGGCTCGCCTCATCGGGTTCGATCTTGCGGCGAAGACGGCTGACCTGCACGTCCACCGCCCGGTCGGAGGTATCCAGGCTCATGCGGCGCTTGGCGACTTCCATGAGTTGCTCGCGGCTCAGCACGCGCTGCGGGTGCTCCAGAAAGGCCAGCAGCAGGTCGTGCTCGGCGCCGGAGAGATCGACGATCACACCGCAAGGCGAGGTCAGCTCGCGCGCCTTGAGATCCAGCGACCAGCCGGCGAAGCGCAGTCGCCGCGCGGCCGCCACGCTGTGGCCCGGGTCATTCATCGTGCGCCGCAGGACGGCGCGCACCCGGGCCACGAACTCGCGCGGCGCGAAAGGCTTCGAGACGTAGTCATCGGCGCCGATCTCCAGGCCCACCACGCGGTCGGTCTCGTCCGCTCGCGCGGTCAGCATGATGATGGGCACCTGGCTTTGCGCGCGAAGACGCCGGCAAAGGTCGAAGCCTGAGGCGCCCGGCAACATCACGTCGAGCACGACGAGGTCGGGCGGCGCGGTCGCCTCGGCCATCACCTCGAACATCTCCCGCCCATCCCGGGCGGTGGAGACGCGAAAGCCGGCCTCGCGCAGCAGGCGCGCGACCAGGGTGCGCATCTCGCCATCGTCTTCGACGATGAGCAGATGGGCCTCCGGGTCGAGCAAGCGCTGGTCGCGTTCCTGGCCCGCGTTCATGGCGTCATGGGATGGCGGCGAAGCGCACGGAACGCTGCGGCTGCCCCGGCAGCGTCAGCGTTGCCACCACGCGCAGACCGCGCGCGGGAAAGTCGCCACGGCCGACCAGGAAGCCGTTCCCCTCGCCGGCTTCCAGCCGCACGGTCTGTTGCCGACCCTGCGCCTGGACGATGACGCTGCCCGCGGCGCCGCTGGCCGAAACCGGTCGGTCCTGCGCGTCCAACACGTAGATACGCAACTCGCCGGCGCGGGCCACCAGTTCGACGTGGCTGGCGCCCATCTCGCCGATGACGCCGCCATTCGGGCCGGGCGCGTGGTTGTGCGAATGCCCCTGGGCCAGGGCGGCGACCGGCATGGCGAACAGACCAGTCGCCAGGAAAGAGCGTCGAAGCATCGTTTATCCTCCTCGGTTCAGAACGTGTCGGGAAGGGCGTGCGCCGGCGCCGCGTCGCGGGCGGCGCGGGCGTCGTTCCGCAGCCGTTCCAGCGCAGGCCGGCCGAAACGGTGGAACAGGATTGGCGTGACGAAAGTATCCAGCAGGGTCGAGCTGACCAGCCCGCCCAGGATGGTGACAGCCACCGGGTGCAGGATCTCCTTGCCCGGCGCATCCGCCCCAATCGTGAGCGGGATCAGCGCCAGCCCGGCCGAAAGTGCGGTCATCAGCACCGGCGTGAGGCGCTCCGCCGATCCGCGCAGCACCAGCGCCAAGCCCCAACGCTCGCCCTCATGCAGCGACAGGTTGATGTAGTGGCTGATCTTGAGGATGCCGTTGCGCGCCGCGATGCCTGTCAGCGTCACGAAGCCCACCATGGTGGCGACGGACAGCGACTGCCCGGCGATCCAGATGGCGACGACGGCGCCGATCAGGGCAAGGGGCACATTGCCCATGATGATCAGCGCCAGCACCGCCGATTTGTAGCGCGAGTAAAGCACCATGAAGATCATCGCGAGGGAGATCAGGGCGAGCAGGCCGATGGTCTGCATTGCCTCCTCCTGCGCCTGGAAGGTGCCCTCCAGGCCGGTGGAGTAGCCGGGCGGCAGCTGTATATTGGCCAGTTCGGCGCGGATGCCGGCGACCACCTGCGCCATGTCCACCACGCCGTCGGTGTTGGCCTGCACCACGATGCGGCGCCGCGCACCCTCGCGCAGCACCTGGTTGGGGCCATCCGCATCCTCGACGCGGGCGAGCAGGCGCAGGGGAACCCGGCCTGCCGGCGTCTCGATCATCGCGTCACTCAGGCTCGCGGTGGTGCGGTTGGCGTCCGACAGGCGCATCACCAGGTCGTAGCGCCGCGGCCCGTCCAAGATCTGGCTGACCACGATGCCGCCGGTCATCGCCTGCATGTTCTGCAGCAGTGCCGCGGTCGAGACGCCGTAGAGCGCCGCGCGTTCGTGGTCGATGGCGATGCGCAGCTGCGGCACCCGCACCTGGCGTTCGAGCTGGAGGTCGACCAGCCCCGGCACGTTCGCAGCAAGGCGGCCGCGTATCGTCTCGGCCAGGGTGCGCAGCGTGTCGAGATCATCGCCGAAGACCTTGAGCGCAATCTGCGCCTGCACGCCAGAAAGCATGTGTTCCAGCCGGTGGCTGATCGGCTGGCCGAGGCTGACCGCGCCGGGCAGCACGCTCAGCCGGTCCCGCAGATCGGCCAGAACGACGGCGCGCGAGCGCGCGCTGGGTTCGAGATCGACGTCGAGCTCGGAGCGGTGGACGCCCTCGGCATGCTCGTCCAGCTCGGCCCGACCGGTGCGGCGGCCGACGCCCCGCACTTCCGGCACTTCGCGCACGATGTTTTCGGCGGCGCGGCCCAGCGCGCTTGACTGGTCCAGAGAGATGCCGGGCTGGAAGGTGAGTGAGATCAGCACCGTGCCCTCGTTGAAGGCGGGCAGGAAGGCGCGCGGAAGAAAGGGCACCGAGGCACCGGCCGCCAGCACCGCGATTCCGGCCACGCCGAGCACCGCGGCGCGGCGGGCGAAGGCCCAGCGCAACACCCGGTCGTTCAGCCGCTTGAGGCGCTTGACCAGCCAGGTGTCATGCTCGCCAAGGTTCTTCATGCCGGGCAGCAGGTAGTAGCAGAGCACGGGCGTGACGGTGATCGACACCACCAGCGATGCCAGGATTGCCACGATGTAGGCGATGCCGAGCGGTGCGAAGAGCCGCCCCTCGATGCCGGTCAGCGCAAACAGCGGCAGGAAGACCAGGATAATGATCAGCGTGGCGTAGATGATGCCCGAACGCACCTCCATGCTGGCCGCCGCGATCACCTGCAGCACGGGCCAAGGAGAGGCGCGGTGTCGGTTCTCGCCCAGGCGCCGGAAGACGTTTTCGACATCGACCACCGCGTCATCGACTAGCTCGCCCACCGCGATGGCGATGCCGCCCAGGGTCATGGTGTTGATCGACAGCCCGAAGGTGCTGAATACAATCACGGTCAGCAGAATCGAGATTGGGATCGCGACCAACGAGATGAAGGTCGTCCGCACATTCAGCAGGAAGGCGAAAAGCACGAAGGTGACGACGATGGCCGCCTCGATCAGCACGGTCTTGAGATTGCTGATCGAGGTCTCGATGAAGTTGGCCTGGCGGAACTTCACCCGGTCGGCGCGCACGCCGGGCGGCATGGCGGCCTGCAGGTCGGCCAGCGCCGCCTCGACCGCCTGGGTCAGGCGGATTGTGTCGGCGCCGGGCTGCTTCTGGATGCCCAGGATCACGGCCGGGCCGCCATCCACCCCGGCATCACCGCGCCGGAAGCGGGCGCCGAAATCGACCTCGGCCACCTGGCGCAGCAGGATGGTCTGGCCATTGCGGAAACCCACCGGCGCATTGCGCAGGTCGTCCAGCGAGGTGGTGCGGCCGAGGTTGCGGATGAGGTATTCGCGCCCCGCCTGGTCGACATAGCCGCCGCCGGCATTGGTGCCGAACTGCCGCAGCGCTGTCGTCATCTCCTCGATGCCGATGTCCAGCGCGTTCATCCGCTGCAGGTCGGGCAGCACGCGGAACTGCCGCACCTCACCGCCGATGGGGATGATCTGGGAGATGCCGGGGATGGTCAGCAGCCGGGGTCGCATCGACCAGTCGGCCAGCTCGCGCAGCTGCATGGCCGAGATCGAGCCATCGGTGGGCGCGGTCAGCGCCACCAGCATGATCTCGCCCATGATGGAGGAGACCGGCGCCATCGTCGGCAACACGCGCGCGGGCAACTGCCCGGCGACCTGGCCGAGCCGCTCATTCACCTGTTGCCGTGCGCGCCAGATATCGGCGCCCCAGTCGAATTCGACATAGACGATGGACAGGCCAACCGAGGAGATGGACCGCACGCGCGTGACACCCGGCAGGCCGTTCATCGCCGTCTCGATGGGGAAGGAGACCAACTGCTCGGCCTCCTCCGGCGCCATGCCCTCGGCCTCGGTCATCAGGGTGACGGTGGGCTTGTTGAGGTCCGGGAAGACGTCCACCGGCATCCGCGTCAGCGTCCAGGCGCCGTACATGGTGATCAGCATCGCGCCGATCAGCACGAAGAGCCGGTTGCGCAGCGAGAAGGTGACAAGCGTGTTGAAGAACATCGCTCAGCGGACCTGGGCGATGAGGTTCGCACCCTGGGTCACGATGCGCGCACCCGGGTTCACGCCGGCGGTGATCACCACCCGCGCGCCATCGAGCGGCAGGACCCGCACCGGGCGGGGCGCGAAACGCTCGCCGCTGGTGTGCTCGAACACGATGGGCGGGCCCTCGGCCGAGCGCACCACGGCCTCGGCCGGAAGGATGATGCCCTCGACCTGGCGCCGGCTGCGCAGCAGCACGACCACCGGCGCGCCGACCGCGACATCGGGCGGCGGGTTCACCACGCGGAAATTCAGCGGTACCGCCTGCTGCCGTACGGTCAGGCCGCGGCCGACGAATTCCAGCTCCACGCTGCGGCCATCGCCCAGCGTGGCCGACGCGCCGGCGATGGCGTCGATGCTGATGCGGTCGAAGGCCAGCGCCTCCACCCACAGCCGGTCGGGATCGACGATCTCGAATACCGCCTGCTGGTTGTCGACGATCTGGCCCAGGGCCGCGCGGACCAGCGAGACGGTGCCGCTGACGGGTGCGAGGAGCGGTTCGCGGCCGGACAGCGCCGGCTGGATGGCGGCACGGCGCTGCCGGGCGCCGGCCAGCTCGGCCTGCGCCTCGGAGATCTCGCGATCCGAGACGCTGCCGCGCAGCGTGGTCAGACGGCTGACCCGCGCGGCCAGGATGGTGATCTGGGCATCCAGCTCGGCGGCGTTCTGCGCGAGCGTGCCGCGCTCCGACGCCGTGTAGCTGGGCGTGACATAGGCGAGGACCTGGCCGCGCTCGACACGCTGGCCGAGCGTGGGCAGGCCGCGTTCGCCGGGTTCCAGCCGGCCCGATTGCGATGGCTGCACACGGCCCGACGCGTTGGGGTCCGGCGTCAGGCTGCCGACCAGTTGGGTGGTGGCCAGCGCATCGCCGGGTGCCGCGACCTGGGTGCGGATGACGAGGAGGCGCTGCGACGGCTTGGGCATGAACACCGTGCCGTCATCCATCCGGCGCGGCGGTTCGGCGACGGAGGTCTGCGCCATGGAAGGTGCCGCAGCGATCAGGAGAAGTATCCCCGCGACCCGGGCGGGCAGCTTGGCCGGCTTGACCACGGCGACCGGCGAAGGTGCGACGAGGGGTTCGTCCTCGACCATGGGCGGCAATGCCCGCGGTACGGAGAGGCGGCCGAGCACCAGCCCGGCCAGGAGCAGGCCGAGCCCGGCCGCCAGGAGCATGGGCGCCTCGCGCAGCGCATCGAGCCAACCATGGACCGGGACGGCAGAAGCGGGTGGTTCGGGGATTTGCAGCGTGGCGGTCAGCAGGTCCATCTCCTCGCCGGCGGCGATGCTGAAGATCAGGTCGATGCAACCGGGCTGGGCAAGGCGCGGGTGGCGCAATGCCAGGATGCCGATGCCCTGCCGCGCCGCGGCGACCTCCTGCCTATCGATGGTGACTGTGACGGCGCCATCGACCGGCGCGTTGTCGGCCCAGCGGTCCAGGTAGATGAGCAGGACCCCGCCAGGCTGCAGCACACCGACGAGTTCGAAAGCCTCGCTCTCCGCTTCCACGCGCGGCAGGGCAGAGGCGGCGACGGGGGCCTCGTCGCCATGACCCTCATGGGACCGGGCGGTGCCGGCCAGCCCCAGGGCGATGAGCACGGCGCAGAGCGAGCGGCGAAGCATCAAGGTTCGACCCCCAGGATCTGGTTGATGACCGAAGCCGCCCGGTCGCGCTCGACGCGGGTGCGGCGGCGCGCGGCGTCGGCCTGGGCCAGCTGGGCGCGGGCGCGCGCCACTTCGATGAATGTCACGTTGCCGGCGCGGAACGCAGTCTCGATCAATCCTGTCTGCTCCGCGAGGGCGCGGTACCGCTGCTCGGTGAGCCCGGTCAGTGCCTCGGCGTCCTCGCGCTGGGCCCGGGCGCGCCGCTCGGTGCTCTCGAAGGTGCGGGCGATGGTGGCGAGCTGCGCCTCCGCCGACATCGCCTCGGCCCGCGCCATCGCGGCACGCTCTTCCACCTGGGGGCCATAGGTGAAGGGGATGCGGATGCCGATCATCGGGCGGTCCACCCAGCGCTCGCCGAAGGCCTCTCGCTCGCGGCGGTAGCCGGCGAAGAGGGTTGGGCTGGCGCGATCGCGCACCTGCGCCAGCCGTTCTTCGGCGCGGGCCAGGACGAGGCTGGTGGCGGCCACCGCGGCTTGTGGCAAATCGCGCAAGGCCGCGCCGGGAATGCTGGCGCGGGCCACCGATTCGGACGGGCCCGAACGCGGGTCCCGCCCGGTCAGTGCACGGAAGGCGAGCACTGCATCGCGAACTTGGCCGTCGGCAATACGCAAGGTGCCCTCCGCGTCCCGCGCGTCGGCTTGCGCGACCAGAAGGTCCGTGCGAGGCGCGTTGCCGCCAGCCGCTTGCCGGCCCATGTCTCGCTCCAGCAGGCGGGCGGCGGCAAGGCGGGCGCGCGCGGCCTCGCGTTCCGCCAAAGCCAGGCCCCAGGCCCAGTAGGCATCGCGGACCTCACCGGCAACTGTGATGCGCGCTTGGCGTAGCCGCGCCTCCCACTGTTGCTCCTGCGCGGTGACGCTGCCGCGCAGCGCCCGCGATTCACCCGGCAGCCAGATCGGTGCGTCTACGCCGACCTCGAATTCCTGATAACCGCTGCGTTGCGGATTGACCTGGGTTCGCCAGGACGGGGAAAGGGTGGGCGCACCCGGCAGTAAAGCCTCAGAACCACTGCGGCGAGCTGCAATGACGTCGCGTTGCGCTGTAAGCGAGCGGATTTCCGCATTCAGTTCGACGGCCGCGGCGAAGCCTGAACGCAAGTCGGTGGCAGCGCTGGGTGCCTGCATGCCCAACATCAGCGGTAGTGCGAGCAACAGACTACGCATGCGATCTTTCCCCTGGATTATTGGGGAGTTCGCACGGATTCCGTGTCGGCAGGCTGCAAGGTTGTGACAAAAGATTGCAGGGTTAGCCGGCGCGCTCCAGAGAAGGTTGGAATCGGGTTCCTACCGCTGCTCCAGTCGTCTCTCACAAACCGTCCATCCTAAACGGTGCACCGCGTTGAGGCGCACGTTTAGCCGTGTTTTGCCCGCAGACCTTGATGGTTCGCAGGCGCAACTACCGCCCGTTTCGGGGCGGAGAGAGCAAAGATTTTCCGAACCTTGAGGGTAGGTCGATTTTTCCCTCAAGCTTAAGCCATTGAGAGTGAACCGTATTTTGCTGGCGCGGCTCAGGAAATTCAGTAAGCCGATCGCCCGATCAGTACTTCATTGATGCAAACCCTTCATTCGGCCCCAACATCTGAGGCGTCGCGTTGCCACGTCTGAATAGATGCAAGAGCCTGTATTGCTGATGTACAACAAAGAACACGTCTTCGCCCGGTTTAAGGACGATAAGCTGGCGACGGCTGACCGGCGCGAAACGATGACCATTCCCCGACGCGCCGGCGCGCCGGGAAGCAGGTCGTTGAGGTAGTGCATATCCGATCGGGCGCGTTGTGAGAGGCAGGCCGCAGCGGCAGGCTCGGTATGTTCGTTCGGCAATCTGGGACAGTGGTTTCCCAACGAAGCAGACGCCTCGTACGTCCCGGCCGACCGGGCCGACGGCTCCTCAAGCGGCAAAGCCGGTCACCCACGTCATGCCAGCCTGGGAGCCAGCCGCCACGGATGCCGATGCAGCTGCTGCTGTGGGGCATGCCGCGGTGCCGCGCCGGGGCCCGAGGGCGGCCTCCCGAATAGCCGGCCAGCGCGCCGATCAGGCGCGTCGCTGACCCCTTCAATACTGCCGACGACGGGCGAACTGCATGCGATGCGGCTATGCGATCGAGCCCCGGCGGGAGAAGCGCGGCATGACGACTTGCGCGGCGTGTAATTAGACTTGGCGCCTCCGAAGCGACAAGACGAGGCCCATCGCATTCGGGGTGCGCCCCAAACTGAATGACTTCGGCAACGCAACACGTGTTGCCTGAACTCCCTACCTTATGGCACATGGCTACTCACGATTTTGCGCGGGAACCGGAACAACAGCGTGGTCTTGGAAGCAATTCGCGTTATTCAGTAACTTTGTATGAGCCATAGCTCGCCCGAAATCCCGCCCGCAGCGGCAACCAGCCCGTCAGCGCGCGGTCCGGCGGGTGCCCTCTTTGAGGGGCAGGTCGCGGCGCACTACCTGCTAACGATGCTCGTCGAGGCCGACCCGCGAGGTCTCCCTGGCGCAACTATCGAAACCATCGAACTGCAGCGCGCGGGGGAAGGACACCCGCTGGATGACGTCATCGTTCGCGGCACCACCACAACGGGCGACCCGGCGATGCTCGAAGTGCAGGCCAAACGGACCGTTACTTTCGCGCCGGCTGATAGCGTTATTCAAGGACTTCGTCGGGCAACTCGCGCAAGCGTTCCAGAATCTCGACCTCTCGAACGAGCGGCATCAGTTCGCCGTCGCGAGCGAGCGAACCACCTTCAAGATCACTGGCCCCTATCAGGACGTGCTCCGCAGGGCCCGCGAGGTCCACTCGGCCTCGACCTTCATCAAACGGATCAATCGCAAGAACGTTGGCAATGAGGACATGCGAACGTTCGTGGCGCGGTTCGGTCCCATCTCACGGCGGCTGGCTGTGCCAGCGACGACCAGACCCTTTGGAAGATCCTGCGTCGGTTCCACATCCTGCCCTTCGATTAAGATGCGCCGGGCTCGCGCAGCCTGCGCGCAAGACGCAGCATGTGCGTTCACCTCGCTGCCGGGTGCACCGGTCGCGCAAGACCCAGATTATCGCGCAACGTCGTGCCCTCGTAACTGGTATGGAATAGCCCGCGACGCTGAAGCTCTGGCACCAGCCAGTCGAACACCTCCTGCACCGGCACGGGGTAGTAGGGCGGCAGGATGTTCCATCCGTCGCAGCCGTGATGGACGAACCAGTCCTCCATCTCGTCCGCGATGCTCTGCGGCGTACCGACCATCACGTGGTGGCCGGAGGCGGAGCGCTGGTGGATCAGCTCGCGGATGGTGATGGTCTTGCCGGCCAGCTGCTTGGCCAGCCGCTCATGCGCGCTCTTCACGCTGTTGGTGTCCGCCAACGGCGGGGGTACCGGGTCGTCAAGGTCATAGCCGGTGAGGTCGCCGAAGGAGGGAATCAGCGCGGCGAGACCAAGCTGTGGATGGATCAGCTCCTGCAACTGCTCGGCCCGGTCGCGCGCCTCCTGCATGGTGCGGCCCATGATGGGCATGATGCCCGGCATCACCAGGGAATGCTCGGCATGGCGGCCATGGTTGGCGAAGCCGCTCTTCACGCTCGCATAGAAGGCGGCCGCATCCGCGCGTGACTTCTGCATGGTGTAGACGATCTCGGCGATCCGCCCGGCCAGCGCCTGGCCGGGGCCGGAGGAGCCAGCCTGCGCGATCACCGGAAATCCTTGGACGGGACGCGCGGCGTTCAGCGGGCCGCGGACGGTGAAGTGCTCGCCGCGATGGTGCGGGATGTGCAGTTTGGAGGGGTCGAAATACTGCCCGGTCGCCTTGTCGCGGATGAAGGCGTCATCCTCCCAGCTGTTCCACAGCGCGAAGACGACATCGACGAATTCCTCGGCGCGCTTGTAGCGCAGCCCGTGCTCCAGATGGCTGTCGCGGCCGAAGTTCAGCGCCTCTTGCTCGGACCAGGAGGTGACGACGTTCCAGCCGATCCGCCCTTCGCTGACATGATCGAGCGAGGCGAGCTTGCGCGCCACGTGATAGGGCTCGTTGTAGGTGGTGGAGATCGACGCGAGGTAGCCCATGCGCTCCGTCACGGCGGACAGGGCGGCCATCACGGTGAGTGGTTCGAACACGTCGATCCGGCTGTCATAGCTGAGCTGCGCTTCGTCCTTGGCGGAGCTGCGGACGGCGATGCCGTCAGCCATGAACATGAAGTGGAACTTCGCGGCCTCGGCACCGCGCGCGATCTGCTTCCACAGCCGGATATCCATCCCCGCGCCGACATGGGCATCGGGCATGCGCCAGCCGCCGCCATGCGCGCCATTGCCGACCAGGTTGAGGCCGAGCTTCATCTGCCGTGCCATCGTGCTCACTCCGCCGCTTCGCTGGCGGCTCGCGCCGCGACGTGCCGGTTCACATGCGGCGCCAGGCCAAGGTTTTCCCGCAAGGTCTTGCCCTCATAGGCCGTCCGGAACAGCCCCCGCCGCTGCAATTCCGGCGTGATGAATTCCACGAAGTCGTCGCAGCAGCCGGGCAGGTAGGGGGGCAGAACGTTGAAGCCGTCACAGGCCTCGGCCTCAAACCATTCCTGCATGCCGTCCACGATGTCCGACGCTGTGCCGATCAGGTAGAAGCCGCCGCCCACCACCTGCTGGTAGAGCTGGCGGATGGTGAGGTTCTGCGACCGCGCGCGTTCCATCATGCGCTCCGTGCTGCTGCGCACCTCGGCGGCGCGCTGCGGCTCGGGCACCGGCCCGTCCAGGTCGAAGCTGCTGAGGTCGCCGAGCGCGGCATAGACGCGACCGAGGCCCACCAGAGGGTCGGTGAGGTCCTGCAGGCGGTCAAACTTGTCCTGGGCCTCCGCACGCGTCGCGGCGACGATGGTGCGCACGCCGGGCATGATCTTCAGCGCATCGCCATCGCGGCCATGCTTCGCCATGCGGGCTTTGACGTCGTCGTAATAGGCCTTGGACGCCTTGAGCGAATCGGCCGCGGCATAGACCACGTCGGCGGTGGCGGCGGCGATCTCGCGCCCCGGCTCCGACGCGCCGGCCTGGAACAGCACCGGGCGCCCCTGCGGCATGGAGGCGACGTTGAGCGGCCCACGCACCTGGAAATGCTTGCCGCGATGGTTGAGCAGATGCATCCGGGCCTCGTCGTAGAAGAGCCCGCCGGCCTTGTCGTAGAGCAACGAACCCGGCTCCCAGCAATCCCACAGGCCCTTCACCACCTCGACGAATTCGGCCGCGCGCTCATAGCGCGTGTCGTAGTCCAGATGGGCTTCGCGGTTGAAGTTTTTCGCCTCCGCCTCTGACCAGGAGGTGACGATGTTCCACCCGGCGCGGCCATGGCTGATCAGATCGAGCGTCGCGAATTTGCGCGCCACGTGAAACGGCTCGTTGTAGGTGGTGGACGCCGTGGTCACCAACCCGATGTGCTTCGTCAGCACGGCGAGGGCGGGGAGCAGCGTCATTGGCTCCATCTCGACCAGCTCATAGCCGGAGCGCGCGAGGGAGCCGCGTGGCTCGTCGCGTTCGCGCAGGCCGATGCCGTCGGCGAAGAAGATCATGTCGAACAGCCCGCGCTCGGCCATGACCGCGTTGTGGGCGTAATGCTCGAAGCGCAGGGTTCCGTCTGCGGGGACATCGGGGTGCCGCCAGGCGGCCGGGTGATACCCCAGGCCGCGCATCGACATGCCGAGCTTCATCTTGTCGCGCCGTGCCATGCTCACACCCTTCCTTCCGGCGCGCCGGCGCCGTCCGATTGCCGATGGAAGCGACGGACGCCCTGGAAAGGCGGCCGGAGGGTGAGGAGCGCAAGATGCCCAGTTGGGCATGTATGCGCAAGTGCTATGCTGGGAGCAGCCGCGCCATGGTCGAGCCGTTGCGGACGGCCTCAGCGAACCAAGTCACCGCCGGCGAGCGCGGCACGCCGGAGGGGAAGACCAGCGCCACGCCATACTCCACCCGGGGCGCGAAGCGGCGCACGACGACGGCGGGGTCACGCACAGCCGCACCCGTGAAGGGATCGACCAGCGCGATCCCCACGCCCTGGCCCACGAGCCGGCACAGCACCTCCGAGGCGGTGGATTCGGCAAGCACCGGGGCGAGAATGCCGGCCAGGCGCAGCATGGCGTCCAGGCGCATGGCGATCTGGCTGCCGGTGCCCAGGCTCAGCAGATTCTGCCCACGCAGATCCTCCAGCGTGATCTCGCCTTTGGCCGCCAGCGGATGGTCCGCGGGCAGGGCGCAGACCGCTTCCAGCAGGGGCAGGCGCTCGATCTCCAGGCCCGGATAATCCGGTGGCGCATAGGCCATGCCGATGTCGAACTGCCGCAGCGACACGCGCTCCAGCGTCGTCGTGGTGATGTGGTTGTGGAGGGCGACGAAGGTATCCGGGTGCTCGCGCAGGAATTGCGCGACCAGGCCGGGGAGGAAGCCATACGCCGGCCCCGCCATCGCCGCGATGCGCAGGCTGCCATGCCAGGCGCGCTTGATCTCCTGCGCGGTGCGCTCGATGCGGTGCAGGCTGACGAAACTGCGCTGCACCTCCTCGAACAGCAGCGTCGCCTCGGCGCTGGCGGCGATGGAGTTGCCGCGGCGGAGGAAGAGCTTGAGGTTCAGCACCTCCTGCATGTCGCGCATCAGCCGGCTGACGGCGGGCTGGGTCAGGCCCAGCATCTCGCCAGCGCCGGAGATGGAGCCGCGCAGCATCACCGCGCGGAAGGCTTCAATCTGGCGGAGGGTCAGGCGTCGCATGCCTATTCATAACATTTCGGCATGCATCAGGGGCAATATCGCATTTGACCCTGCGGACGGCCCTTACCTACGGTGGTGTAGCCGCCGTTGAAGCGGCGCACCGGGAGCATGCCAGCATCCGCGGCCCAAGCCAGTGAGGGGGCGCCGTGCTCGACTACGCGATCTACCGCATCGCCGTGCTGGTGCCGACGCTGTTAGCGGTGTCGCTCGCGGTCTTCCTCGTGCTGCACCTCGTGCCCGGTGATCCCGCCCGCAACGCGGCGGGGCCGGATGCGGAGGAGGAGGATATCGCCCTCATCCGGGAGCATTACGGGCTCGACCAGCCGCTGTGGCGCCAATACGGCACCTATCTGGTGCGCGTGGCGCAGGGCGATCTCGGCGAGAGCTACCGCAGCCGCCGCCCAGTCCTTGACGAGTTGGTCCGCCGCCTGCCGGCCACCATCGAGCTCGCCGGCTTCGCGATGCTGCTGGCGGTGATCGTGGGCGTGGGGCTGGGCGTGACGGCCAGCATGCGGCCCAATTCCTGGGTGGACCAGGCGATCGGCGCCGTCTCCGCCTTCGGGATATCCGTGCCGGTCTTCTTCCTGGGCCTGCTGCTGATGCTGCTGTTCGCGGCCAAGCTGCAATGGCTGCCGCCCAGTGGGCGGGGCGGATGGGCGAACCTCATCCTGCCGGTCACCACGCTGGGGCTGCCCTATATCGCGACCTTCGCCCGCGTCGCGCGCTCCACCATGCTGGAGGTGCTGTCGGAGGACTATATCCGCACCGCCCGCGCCAAGGGTCTGCGCGGCGGGGCGGTGATCTGGCGCCACGCGCTGATCAATGCGGCGATCCCGCTGGTCACGCTGCTGGGCATCTATTTCGGCCGGCTGCTCGGCGGCGCGGTGATCGTGGAGACGATCTTCTCCTGGCCGGGGCTGGGGCGGTACATGGTCGATGGGATCATCCAGCGCGACCTCCAGGTGGTTCAGGGATGCATCCTGTTCTTCGCCACCGCCATCATCGCGGTGAACCTGGTGGTGGACCTGCTCTATTCCGTGCTCGACCCGCGGATTGCGCGGGGATGAGCGCGATCCTTCCCTTCCTTCGCTTCCTGGTCATCACGCGGCGCTACATGGCGCTGCTTGGCGTGGCGGTGATCGTGATCTTCGCCGTGGCCGCGCTGGCCGCCCCGCTGCTGTTCGACTGGACCACGGCGACGCGGGTCAATCTGGGCGACGCGCTCGCCACACCCTCGCTCGACTTGCCGCTCGGAGCGGACGAGATGGGGCGCAACATGATCGCGCGCCTGGTCTGGGGCGCGCGGACCTCGCTGCTGGTAGCCGGTGTCAGCGTGGGTGCGGCGCTGTTGGCTGGGCTGCTGATCGGCGGGCTGTGCGGGTATTACGACAACCGCGCGAGCTTCATCACCATGCGGGCGATGGATGCGATCATCAGCTTCCCGCGCATCCTGCTGGCGATCATGCTTATCACCATCCTGGGGCCGGGGATGACCAGCCTGACGCTGGCCATCGCCATCTCCTCCGTGCCCGTCTTCGCGCGGCTGTTCCGCGGCCCGGTGCTGTCGCTGAAGTCGCGCGACTTCGTCCTCGCCTCCCGCTCGCTCGGGGCCGGTGACATGCGGCTGCTGTTCCGCCACGTGCTGCCCAACATCGCCTCGCTGGTGATCGTGCAGGGGAGCATATCGCTGGCGGAGGCGGTGCTGATCGCCTCGGGCCTGTCCTTCCTCGGGCTCGGCCCGCAGCCGCCGGTGCCCGAATGGGGCGCGATGATCGCCCAGTCGCGCTCGCACCTGATGTCCACGCCGCATGTCGTGCTCGCACCGGGGATCGCGCTGTTCCTGCTGGTGCTGTCGCTCAACCTGGTGGGCGACGGATTGCGCGACTTCACCGACCCGAAATCCACCCGCATCAGCCCTGGAGCCGCACCATGAATCCCATGATCGACCGGCGCGCCCTGATGGTCGCGACCGCGCTCTCCGCCATCGCGCCGCGCGGTGCGAAGGCGCAGGCGCCGCGTGAGATCCTGACCTTCATCGAGGGATCGGATTTCGACTCGCTCGACCCCGCGATCAGCCGCACCCGTTCGGCGGAGATCCTGCTGACGCTGATGTTCCAGCGCCTGGTGCGCTGGAAGGACACGGCACTTTCGGGCATCGAGGGCGACCTCGCCGAGCGCTGGACCACCAGCGCGGACGGCCTCGCCTGGACCTTCCAACTGCGCGGCGGCGTGCGCTTCCATGACGGCACGGCGGTGGATGCCGAGGCGGTGAAGGCCAATTTCGACCGCATCCGCGACCCACGCCTGGGTTCGCCCAACCGCTCGCTCTTCTCCGTCATCGGCGACATCAAGGTGGAAGGACCGCTGGTCATCACCTTCTCCACCACCGAGCCCCTGGCCGGGATGCTGGAGATCCTGTGCGAGTCGGCGGCCTCCATCAACAGCCCCGCGGCGATCCAGCGCGCAGGGCGCAATTACGGCCGCAACCCGGTCGGCAGCGGCCCCTACAAGTTCGAGGAATGGACGCCGGGTGAGAGCGCCGTGCTGACGGGTGCGAACCCCTCGGCGCGCTTCCGCCGCATCGTCTATCGCCCCGTGCCGGAGCCCGAGGCGCGGCTGATCGAGCTCGAGGCCGGCACGGCGGACATCGCCACCGGCATGGCGCCCGAGGCGGTGCCGCGCGTGCGCGCCAATCCGCGCCTGAAGCTGGCCGTCATCCCCAGCTCCTTCCAGATCTTCTTCGAGCTGAACCACAAGCGGCCGCCCTTCGACAATCCCCGCCTGTGCCGCGCGATCAACCACGCGATCGACCATCGCGCGATCGTCGAACGCATCCTGGGCGGGTTCGGGTCCGTCCCCGACGCGCCGATGGCGCCGGGCGTGCAGAGCTACCAGCCGCAGGAGCCCTATCGCTACGATCCGGACTTCGCCCGGCGCGAATTCGCTGCCGTCTTCCCCGGTGGATTCACCGAGCCCTTGGTGATGTGGACCTGCGTCGGACGCTACCTGAAGGACCAGCAGGTGGCCGAGGCGGTGCAGGGGTACCTGAACGCCATCGGGCTGCGCACCGAATTCCGCGCCTGGGAATGGGCCAGCTACCAGCAGACGCTGTATCGCCGCCAGCCGACGGGGACCGGCTATGGCAGCCATGCCGCGCATATGTGGGTGCTCGGCACCTCCATACCGACCGCGGATTGGCGGCTGAGCCGCCGGCTGATGACCGGGCAGAGTGCGAATCTCGGCGGCTATTCCGACCCGCGCATCGATGCGCTGCTGAACGGCGCGCGCACCCAGCTGGACCCTGAGCGGCGCATGGCCGCCTATCACGAGGCGAACCGCATCCTGTGGACGGATTCGCCGCCCAACCTGTTTCTCTACAACCAGCAGCAGATCATCGCGATGCAGCTGGGGATCGACAATTTCGACGCCTTCGCCTTCGAGATCCCGCTGCTCAACCAGGTGACCAAGGCGTAGCCGAAACGCTGCGCCGAGGCCCGGTGCGCTGCCGTCCCCGAGGGTGAGAGCGAGGGGACGGCAGTGGCTCCGGCCGCCATGGGAAAGGATGTGTTTCGCGTGTGGATGTCATGAGTGAGGCCGCGCCGCCGGTGCTGGCTGTGGAGGGATTGCGCACCCGTTTCGGCGCAGTGCGCGCTGTCGATGGCGTGTCCTTCGCGGTGGCGCGAGGAGAGACGCTGTGCATCGTGGGCGAATCCGGATCCGGGAAAAGTGCGACGGCCCTGTCGATCATGGGGCTGATCCCGTCCGGCGCCGGGATCGTGGAGGGCGGGTCCATCCTGCTCGCCGGCCATGGCGAGCTGCGGGGGCTGCCGGATGCCGCCATGGCGGATATCCGCGGCCGTGCAATGGGCATGATCTTCCAGGAACCGATGACCGCGCTGAACCCGGTGTTCCGCGTCGGCGCGCAGATCGCCGAAGTGATGCGACGGCACGAGGATGTCGCCCGCTCCGCCGCGCGCGACCGCGCGGTGGAGCTGTTGCGCCTGGTGGGCGTGCCATCCCCGCAGAGCCGCGCGCAGGATTTCCCGCACCAGCTGTCGGGCGGGATGCGTCAGCGGGTGATGATCGCCATGGCGATCGCGTATGATCCGGCGTTGATCCTGGCGGACGAGCCGACCACCGCACTGGACGTGACCATCCAGGCGCAGATCCTCGCACTCATCGACGGGCTCAAGGAGCGGCTGGGGTCGGGCATCGTCTTCATCACCCATGACCTGCGCGTGGTGGCGCAGATCGCCCAGCAGGTCTGCGTCATGTATGCGGGCGTGGTGGTGGAGCGCGCGGCGACGCGGGCGCTGCTGCGTGAGCCGCTGCATCCCTATACGAAAGGGCTGATGGCCTCGGTGCCGGGGACGCGGCCGCGCGGTGCGCTGCGGCGGCTGCCGGCCATCGCGGGAACGGTGCCCAACCTTGCGCGCCTGCCGGTGGGCTGCCGCTTTCGCAACCGCTGCCCAAGCGCCTTCGCGCGTTGCGCCGAGGCCGAGCCGCCGCTTGCCCCGCCCGTCGGCGGTGATCCGGACCGGCTGGTCCGTTGCTGGCTGCACGCGGCATGACCGCGCCCCTGCTCGATGTCGATGACCTGTGCGTCCACTTCCCCGTCCATCGCGGCCCGCTGCGGCGGCGCGCGGGTACAGTGCGCGCGGTGGATGGGGTGTCACTGCAGGTGTTTCCGGGCGAAACCCTCGCGCTGGTGGGTGAGTCCGGCTGCGGGAAATCCACCCTCGGCCGCGCCGTGCTCAACCTGCAGCCCGCCACCGCCGGGAATCTGCGCTTCGAGGGGCAGGATCTACTGCGCCTGGGCCATACCGCGATGAAGGCGGCGCGGAAGCGCATGCGCATGGTGTTCCAGGACCCGCACGCCTCGCTCAATCCGCGCCTGCGCGCCGGGGAGATCGTCGGCGAGGCCTTCACCATCCATGGCTGCACGCGCGCCGAGCGCGAGGCCGGCGTGGCGGAATTGCTGGATCTGGTGGGGCTTGGCCCCGAGCACGCGACGCGCTTCCCGCATGAGTTTTCCGGCGGCCAGCGGCAGCGCCTGGGCATCGCCCGCGCGCTGGCGCTGCACCCGAGCTTTGTGGTCTGCGACGAGCCGGTCTCGGCACTCGACGTGTCCGTGCAGGCGCAGATCGTGAATCTGCTGATGGAGTTGCAGGAGCGCCTCGGTCTCGCCTACCTGTTTATCTCGCACGACCTGCACCTGGTCGAGTTCATCGCAGACCGCGTCGCCGTGATGTATCTCGGCCGCATCGTCGAGACGGCGCCGGCGGCGGCGTTGTTCGCAAACCCGCTGCATCCCTACACGAGCGCGCTGCTCGCCGCCTCGCCCTCCATCAACCCCGATCGGCGCGAGGCCTATGTGGCGGTGGAGGGCGAGCTGCCCTCGCCGCTAAACCCGCCGACGGGATGCGCCTTCCACCCGCGCTGCCCGATGGCGATCGACCGCTGCCGCGCCGAGATGCCGCCGCTGCTCGCCTTCGCGGATGGGCATGAGGCACGTTGCTGGCGCGCGGCGGAAAATCTGGATGCAAGCGAGCCAGTGACGCCATGAGCACCCCGAAGCAGATCGCCCTCGGCCTGTCGATGCGCTACCTCGGCTACCACGCCGCGGCATGGCGCCATCCCACCGCCGATCCCGACGCGGCGTCGCAGTTCCGCCACTACAAATACATCGCGCAGACGGCCGAGGCGGCGAAGCTCGACATGGTCTTCCTCGCCGACGGCATAGGCCTGCGCACCAAGGATGAGCCGCCAGGCGCGCTGCAACGCTCCCACCAGACGCTGGAACTGGAGCCGCTGACGCTGCTCTCCGCACTCTCCGCCGTGACCGAGCACATCGGGCTCGTGGCCACCGCGTCCACCACCTACAACGAGCCCTTCCACATCGCGCGCAAATGGGCCTCGCTGGATCATCTCAGCGGCGGGCGGGCGGGCTGGAACATCGTCACCTCCTGGTCCGAGGCGGAGGCGAAGAACTTCAACCGCGACAAGCACATGGAATACGACCTGCGCTACGAACGTGCGGCCGAATTCGTCGAGGTGGTGAAGGGGCTGTGGGACAGCTGGGAGCCGGATGCGCCGGTCTTCGACAAAGCGACCGGCATCTTCTTCGACCAGTCCAAGCTGCATGCGCTCGACCATGTGGGTAAGCACTTCAAGGTGAAGGGGCCGCTCACCATCAAGCGCACGCCGCAGGGCCGGCCGCTGCTGGTGCAGGCGGGTGCGGCGGAGCAGGGCCTCGAGATCGCCGCGGCCAGCGCTGACGTGGTCTATGCCGCGCCGCTCGATCTGGCGTCAGGGCAGGCCTATTACGCTAACCTTAAGGGGCGGCTCGAGAAGCATGGGCGCACGCGCGACAGCCTGAAGATCATGCCCGGCGTCACGCTCTTTATCGGCCGCACGGGCCGAGGCGCAGGAGCAGTATGATTTGCTCAACGCTCTGGTCGATCCCGCGCTCGGCCTCTCCTACCTCTACAGCCAGTTCGGTGACCTGACCGGGCATCCGGTCGATGGGCCGGTGCCGGAGCCAACCAACCCGCTGATCAAGAGCATCTCCAAAAACCTGCTCGCGCTGGCGCGGCGGGAGGATCTGACCATCCGCCAGCTCTACACCCGCATCGCGGCCGGCTTCGGCGGGCGCGTGCTGATCGGCACGCCGAAGGACATCGTCGACGACATGCACGAATGGGTCGCGGGCGAGGCCGCGGACGGGTTCAATCTGTGCCCGCCCGTCCTTCCGCTCGGGCTCGATGATTTCGTCGCCCTGGTGCTGCCGGAGCTGCGCGCGCGCGGGATGTTCCGCCATGACTATACCGGGCTGACGCTGCGGGAAAATCTAGGCCTGACCCCACCGCGCAACCGCTACGTTGGGTGAGGCGCCTGCCTCAGGCGCGCGGCTTGAGGCAGGCGTACCGCGCGAAGTGGTCCTGGCTGAATGTCGCGCCGGTAATGTGCAGGTAGGCCGCGCGCCGCCCATCCACATCGGTAGAATTGCCGAACCGCTCATGCAGCGCATCCACCTCCGCGTCGTTGTAGCGCGCCCAATAGTTCACGCCCGCGGTTGCCGCTATGGACACTTACGCCTGCTTGCGAAGTGACCGCACAAATCGACTGCCAGCCTCGGCGAAGCCTGTTGCACAGCAGAACTCCGGCAGCGTCGCGTCTCCGCTGGCCGCAATCAACTCCAGCCTCACACAGCCAGCCGACCGCGCGACTTGAGCCGCGGCCTTCAGCAGAAGCCGTCCGATGCCGCGGCGCCGGTCGTCTAGGGCAACGAGCAGGGTCGTGATCAGAGCAATGGGGCCAGCCTCGCCGAGGGTGGAATACCAATGGAGGATGACGATACCGCTCGGTGGTCCCCACTGTGTTGCGATGAGCACGGTCCCAGCCGCCCGTCGAATGGCGGCCAATCTCGACGCCATCTCGGTGGCTTCGATCGCGATGCCCGCTTCGGCCAGGAGGCTCATCATACCGGCGGCATCGCCAGCATTCGCAGCACGAACCTCCATACCAAAGCGAGACGTCATCCTGGCTCCCGTTGGTATTCTTACGGCCTGATTTAGAGGTGACCTGATGGTGCGGCCGGCGGGGGGATCGCTGAATGGGCAGCCATTAACGTCTCTGGCGTCCACCGCTCGAGAGCCGCTTCCCCTGCCTCCGTCAGGCGATAGATGCCGCGACGCTCCCGCTCGAACCAGCCATACACGTTGCGCAGCAGGATGGCTGCGGCGTCATCCGTCTGCGACCGAAGCGCCTTCACCGGTTGCGGTCCATCGCGGAGCTGGGCCGCGCAGGCCAGGGCGCGCTGTCGATAGGCAGTCATGATAGGCTGCCGGGTTGAGCCACCCTGCGAGGGATCGCCCGCCCGGCGCCGGTGTTCCTCCAAAAGCCGGCTGCGGCGCCGCTCGTTGGACCTGGGCCGATAGGGGCCTGGTTCGGCAATGACCTCGACCCTACTCGTATTCGCAGAGACCCGCAGCAAGCCGAAGCCCAGCAGCCGGCACAATTTTTGAACCCGACCATCGCGATCTCGTCCGCGCGTGCTGGCCCGTACTGCCAGCCAAACCTCGTCCGCCATCGGCAGCCGATCCACAGCCTGGAGCACAAGTTCGAGGGTGAAGCTCAGTTTCAACTCGACGATGACCAGGAACGGTGCGTGCTCGACGCGGATCGCCACGATGTCGCAGCCGCAAATCTCTCCCTTCGCCACGAAGCCGAGCGCTTCGAGGTGACGCTTCACCGCGGCGTACAGGGAGGTCTCGCGCTGATCGGCGGAGCGCCGATTCGTCCTTGCTGGCATGATGTTCAGTATCACGGACCGGCGCGCTCCGTGCCACCACCCCGGCGACCGTGATGTGGGTCCAGGCGTCTCCACCGCGCAACTGCGCTCAACCTAGACCCGTAACTTCGTCTGAGCCGAGCCGTTGAGTCCCCACAGACAGGGGGTACGCGCCATGGGTCGGATCTGGGCAATGCTGAAGGACACGGGTGAAGGATTCATCGCCGATGACTGCCTCACCCGGGCGGCGGGGATCGCCTACTTCACCCTTTTCTCGATCGGCCCGCTCCTGTTTATCGCCACCGGCATCGCCGGCATCGTGTTTGGCCGGAACGAGATCGACGAGGCCATCGCGAACCAGTTGACGGGCATGCTGGGCGAGCAGGCTGGCGCCGAGATCCGTACGATGGCGCAAGGCACGCTCGGCGAAGCCCGTGGTGGCTGGGCCATCGTGATTGGCCTCGGGACCCTGCTGCTGACCGCTGGCGGTGCCTTCGGCGCCCTGCAGACCGCGCTCAACGCCATCTGGAAAACCGATGCGCCGCAGGCCGGGTCCATCACCGAGGCGGTGTCCCGCCTGGTGAAGGCGAAGGCGGCGGCACTCGGGCTGGTGGCGACCACGGGCTTTATCCTGATCACCTCCCTCGCGGTCAGCGCCTCCATCGCCTCGATGAGTTCCTGGTTCGAGGCCAGACTGCCTGGCGGGGCGGTGCTCGCCTTTCTGCTGAACCTGACGGTGACGATCGCCGTCCTGACCATGCTGTTCGCGGCAATCTACAAGGTCTTGCCCGACCGCAGGCTGGCCTGGGGCGATGTCATGGTGGGCGCGTTCGCCACCTCGGTCCTGTTCACGGCGGGCAAGGCGGCCATCGGGCTCTATATCGGGCATAGCGATGTCGCGGCCGGGTTCGGAGCGGCCGGCACGGTGATCGTGGTGCTGGTCTGGCTGTACTATTCGGCGGTGATTTTCCTGACCGGTGCTGAATTCACCCGCGCCTGGGCGAATCGCAACGGCAGCAAGCAGGCGGCTCCAATCCCGGCGGAGCCGGGCGAAGCGCCGCAGAAGCCGAGAATCGACGATCGCGCCACTGGGCAGCGACAGAACGGGGACGCACTCGCGGATATCCTGCTTGTCGCTGTGCCTATCCTTGTGTCGACGCTTGTGATGATCGGAGTGGAACGACTTGCTCCCTCACGCGCTGCGAAGCCTTCTCGGGAAAGGTAGTGGGCCGAGGCGATTTTACCGGCGATATGCCAGGGTCGGTTTTCTTGCCTGCGATCGCGAACACCGCCGAGGGCATTCGCAGGCGTCCCGTCGCCAGCTCGCGCCGATCGCCGCTGTTGCGGACGATCGGTTCGGCGTACTCGGTCGGTCGCCACCGTTACATGGGATCGAAGCAGATTGCTCCTGCCGATCTTTTCGGTGATGGCGGCGGAGGTGTCGCGGGAGTTCGGAATCTTCGTGGCCTGCCATACGCCCAGCTTTGGCGGTTAGCCGGCGCTGCGTAATCTGCCACTGGCACCATCCTGTCCGGTGACGCTGACCCCGCGCCGTGACTCCTCACTGCCCTGCGCCTGCCGGCGGCAAGCGCACGGCCGTCCATGCGTGGTGACAAAGGAGCCAGGCCCGTATGAGCCGAATACGCCGGATTGTGCCGTGGCTGGGGCCGCTGAAGAGCGTGCTGGCGCTGCTTGGCGGCGTCGCGACGCTCTCCCTCGCCGCGGGGATGTTGACCGTGCCGCGGGAAAGCGGCGGGCCAATGAACCTGCACCTGGTCGACCTGTTCGGCGCCATGCTCCTGGGCCCGGGCGTGGCGCTAATGCTGGCCGTGCCCCCCGCATGGTGGCAATGGGCGTGGCCGCTTGCGGGGCTGGCCACAATCCTCGGCGCGGGACCGAACTTCTGGCGCTTCCCGCCGATGGAGGCCGACCTCTTCGCCCTCCATGCCGGAGTGTCCGATCCCAGCCAGTGGCCGCAGCAGGCCGGGTGGCACGTCATGGCCTTCGCCCCCGTCGGTCTGGCTCTGGCCGCCGCGCGCCGCCCGCCGTTGGGCAGGGCGCTGCTCCTGGGCGGGACGGCTCTGGCCGTCGCTGTCTCCGTCATGGGCTTTGGCTGGTTCGCATACCAGGAGGCGGGATGGGTCGTGGCCATCCCCGCCGCCATCCTCGCCGCTCTGTCCATGCGACCGCTTGCAGGGCCAGCCCTGCGCGTGGCGGGCGGGCAGGCGGCGGTCCTCCTCGCGCTGTGCCTCGCCCTCGGCGCACTTCGCGCGGCGGCGTTGCAATAGCGCTTGACCCTTGGTTACCGAAACCCGAGGAAAAGCCGTCTGCGTCGTCCGCCGCTACCCGCCCTGACCGCCAGTAAACCGCTAACCACGATCTCGATCGAGCAGGCGACGCCGTAGATTGCAGGCTCGCTCCTAAACCCTCGGCGCCACCACCACGAAGCGCCGATACACCCATGCGAGCGCGATCAAGGCGAGGCCAAGTCCAAAGAAGCTGAGTGCCCGCCACAACCCGACAAGCGAGCTCATGTCGATCACGAAGGCTTTGCCCACCGTCACCGCCATCACCGTCAGCGCCGCCAGGCGCAGCGCCGGAATCCGCTGGCGGATGCCGAGCGCCAGCAGGCAACCTGCCAGCAGCAGCCACGCGCCGGTATAGGCGTAGAGCTCGGGCTCGCCGGGGTCGGCGAGCGCCAGCGCCATGGTTTTGGGGTTGAAGAGGTGGCGCACCTCCAGCGTGACCCAGGCAAAGACTGCCACCACCGCGTAGGCGCCGAGTGCGGTGCGGAAGCCCGGCATCCAGCCGGCCTCCGGCGCACGCATCGCGAGCCCCGCGAGCAAGGCGGGCAGCGTGTAGGCGAGCAGCAATTCGTTCAGCACCGGCATCCGCAGCACCATCGCCTCCGCGTCGAAGGCGGGGTTGGCCAGCAGCAGCAGCACGCCGAGTGCGATGGCCGCCGAGAGATGCAGCCGCCAGCCCCAGCGCAGCACGGGCCGATCGCCGAGCCGGCGGTTGGCGAGCAGCAGCAGCGTCGACATGACCGACAGGCCGGCGACCTGCCAGGCCTGCTCGCGGAAGGACGTGTCGGTCAACGCGTCGCTGAACGTACCGCCGGTGGCGGCGTGGCGGATCTCCAGCATCAGCAACGCGGTGGAGAAGGCGATGGCGCCGGCCTCCAGCAGCGCCACCGCCAGGTCGTCGCCACGCCGGCGGAACATTGCCCCGGCGATGGTGAAGGCGGCGGCGGGGACGCCATAAGCCGGCAACAGGCCGTTCAGGATCGGCATGGTGCCGAAGGCGTAGCTGGCCACCTCGGGATTCAGCAGCAGCCGCGCCAGCACCACCGCGGCGACGGCGATGGCCACCTTGCGCAGGGCCGGCAGGTCCGCCCGAGCCTCGATCCAGGCCAGCGGCGGCAGGAACAGCGCCACGGCCAGGGTGAGCCACTGGTCCGACAGCAGCATCGCCGCGCCCAGCGCGAGTGCTGCGACCGCACCGGCCGCATGCACGCCGGCGCGCTGCACGCTGGCCTCCCGCCGGGCCAGGGCAGCGGTCCCGACCAGTGTCGCGGAAAGTGCCAGCGCCACTGCCGCCCAGCCCGCATCGAGGGCGAAGCCGCGGATGCGCGCATAGGCCACCAGAAGCACCAGCACCGGCACCGCGGCCGGCAGCGCCGCCCAGCGCGTCGCATGGGGCGCGCGGCGTTCCATCCACAACCCGGAAGCGGCCTGCATCGCGGCCAGGGTCACGCCCGCGATGAGGAAGGGGTGAAGCGCCTCCGGCGCCCACGCCTGCGCCGGCAGGATGGCGAGCACCACGCCTTCGACCGTCACCGGCTCGGCACCCGAGACCCAGGCGCCGATCGGCCAGATCAGCAGCAGCAGCAGCCCGATCAGGGCGGCCAGCCAGGGCAGCCTGTTCAGCCGCGGCTCGAAGGCGCCCTTAACCACGGCCACGGGCGTGAGCAGCAGCAGTGCGGTGGCTGGGGCCAGAATGGCCGCGTTGCCGACGAGCAGCAGGCCCGCGAAGGCCAGAACGGCGAAGGGGATCCAGGCGAGCCGCCGGCCGACGGCGCCCTCCAGCGCAGCACCTGGCAGCAGCGCGAGGTGCAGGGCCGCCGCCACGGGCACGAACAGCGCCGGCGACCAGAGCCCGGCGGTCCCCTGCGCGACGACGCCTCCGACGACGATCCAGGCCGCGGCGGCCAGGGTTGCCACCCAGCCGAGCCAGGCGGCTCCGACCTGGCGCACCACCGCCAGCGCCGCCGCCGTCACCACCAGCAGATAGGCGAAGAGCCCCGGCAACCAGGGCGTGTCCGATTGGTACAGGGCCGGGGTCACGTAGGCGCTGGCGATGCCGACCGCCGCCACCAGCGGCCCCTGCAGGAGGGCCAGGGCGATGCCGATCAAGGCGGCCGCCGCCATCAGGACAAAGCCGATCAGCGGCGGCACCAGGGCGTAGAGCACGGCCGTGGCATAGGCGGCGCCGAACAGCAGCGCCACGCCGCCCGCCGCCAGGGCCGCTGGGGCCTGGTCCGGCCACGGGAGGTTGGGACGGTCCGGCAGCGGCCGGCGGCGCAGCCACTCCGCGCCCCCGATCAAGGCCAGCGCGAGGAGCGTCGCGAGGGCGCAGCGCGCCTCCGGGCCAAGCCAGCCTTCCTCGATCGCGGTGCGCAGCAGGAACACGCCTGCGAGCAGCAGCACCGCCGCGCCGAGCCAGGTTCCCCAGCGGAGGGTCAGCAATTCTTCCAGCCCCGGGCGGCTGGGCTGCGGTGCGGGCGGCGGCCCGGGCGGTGGTCCCGGCGGCGCGTCGGGCAAGTCGATGGCCGTGCCCGGTGGACCGGGACGTGTCGCGGAGGTTGGCTCTGCGACGACCAGTTTCGGTGCGATTTCCGAGGCGCGCTGCGTCTCTAGGGACGCGGAATCCGGGATCGGAATGCCCGCCGCGTGTAGGGCGGCCCGCAGGCGCGCGATCTCCGCCGTGGCACGGCGCGCCTGACGCCAACCGGATATGCCCAGCATCCAGCCGATGAAAAGCCCGCCGACGATAAGCAACGCGATACCAAACAGACTATCCATGCGCGATGCTCCGCTCCGTAGCGGCCCCGGTCAACGGCAGCAGCCGTGTAGGGGCACCATAGGGTGTGCCAGCGGCGCGATCGCGCGTGCTGAAGGGTGCTGGAGTTGTACTGGAGGATGCGACCGCCCTGTTGACCATCCATCACCTCGGCATATCGCAATCTGAGCGGATTCTCTGGCTCGGCGAGGAGCTCGGCATCGCCTGGAGCTGACGCACCACACGCGGGGACCGACGACGATGCTCTCGCCCCCGCAAGCGCCCGGGCAGCCCACTTCGTCCGAAAATCGTCAGGATCAGCCGCCAATCCAACGGCAGCAACAGGTGGTCGGCTACAACCTGCAGCTCCCTCCGCGCCGCCGTGCAAGAAGGGAGGACCTCCAGGCTCGCCGGTGCCAACATCCTAGGGGGCCAGGCCGAATGGCCGAGGCCGACCGTCGCCAACGGGCTTCAAACGGGGAAGCACGGGCGTGAGCGAAAACGCCACGGTCGCTCCCTCCCCCTGGCCATCAATCGCACCAACGCGGGGTAACTAAATGGAACACGCGGTACAATTTCCCTGTTGAAGCCCGTGAACCTCGCCATCGGGCGAGGCGCGGCATCGACGCGCGCATCGTGATCTTGAGGAGGAGCGCGATGTCCAATACCGTCGGTGGAACCTGCTTCATACCGCGCCCTGCGAACTGCAGGGCGCCATCGGGCAGGGGCGCTGCAAGGCTCGCGGGGCGGACCAGTCCTCCGTCAGCCTTGCCTCGACCTCCTCAGGTGCCGTCAGAATTTGCGGCATCGCCTGTGGTGAACCGCCCCGACCTCGGGACCTAGCCCGCGGCGCGAGCGTAGGCGCATCCACCGTGCCGGCTTATGAGGCGGCCCGATCAATGCCTGTGCCCGGCCATCTCTCAGCGATCCGCACCGCGCTCGAATACCGCCGCCTTCCATTTCATCGCCGAGAACGGTGACAGTGCCGGCATGCGCTTGGAAGGCCACTCGAGGAGCGATGGCCGCGGCGAACAAAAACCCAATTTTGCTGCGGGGTCATGCAATCATGGTGATGTCGGGCTGAGTGAGAGACCTGGACATACAGAGCGCAAACGGCATGTCAGATGCTTGGGAGCGTAGCATGATCTGGTTTAAGACAACGCTTCGAGACCCACCGGAGCGCGAGCGAGCTTTTCAGGCGATCCTAGACGCATTCCATCGCGCTGCCATGCGATCGCGCTCCGGGGCGCTCACGCACCCCTGCACTGTTCGGTGCGCTTAGTCGGTGGCTCCCGGGACGGATCGCGCGACGACGTGGACGTTGGGGCGATGGCCACCAGCGAGGCGAATATGGCCCGTATACTGCTCGAAGATCTCCGTCTGAACGCCGTGACCGACGCACCAAAGCTCCGGGTGTCCGTCTAGCCACTCCTGGAGCGCCATGGCCCGGGAATGCGGCTCGGCCACCGTTTCGAGCATCGTCGTGGATGGATCTGGAGCGTGCTTCGTCGACATGCTGGTCCTCGCTCGATCTGGTTTTCTGGCGTGGCTTCACCTCCGTCATCGCCGAACGTTGTGCGGCAGCATGGCGGGCTGAGTCTTCGGGAGCTGTCATCATGGGGCGCCCCTTGAAGGGGCCATGCAGTGCGGCACAGGGGGCGAAGGCAGTTGGACGCACCGCCGCGCCAAGGCGTTGGTGGCGTGCGGGCGGCAAGCGCCCTCCGGCGGAGCCTGCCCCCTAAGTGGTTGGCTGCAATGCTGTTTCGCCAGCTCTCTCATTGCGACAGCAAGCCACTTGTCTGCGGTTCATGTCCTTAGAATGGTCCGAAGAATATCCGAAACTTCCGATCGCGATTATTCGCTTGGGGAATGATCGCCGCTGAAATTTGGGATCACTGGTGAGATCGCTAGGCAGGGAGGATCTCCATCCGACAATGTGTACAGATGGCATGAGAAATGCGGGTGGCGATCGAGCAAAGGAATCGACGGCATGCATGAGGGTGAGCGACAAGGCGGGATCGGTTCGAAATCGATGCGCTTCGGCAGCTTCACACTCGACACCACCCGCGGCGCTCTCTCGGACGGCGCCTGCGAGGTGGTGCTGCGCCCCAAGACCGCCGCGGTGCTGGCGCATCTGCTCCTGAGAGCCGGTGAGGTGGTGTCGCGCTCGGCGCTGCTGGATGCCGTCTGGCCGAATCTCGCCGTCTCTGATGACAGCCTGACGCAATGCGTGTCCGAAATCCGGCATGCGCTGCGCAAGGCCAGGCCGCACCTTCTGCGAACCCTGCCGCGCCGTGGCTACCTGCTGGACGCAGAGCTGATCACGGAGCAGCCGATCACGCCGACGCCCGGCATTCTGTCGCCTCGCAGTGATGACCGCCCTTCAATAGCCGTGCTGCCGTTCCGCCAGGACCGCGGCGCCAAGATCAATGCCTATTTTGCCGACGGCATCATCGAAGGCATCGTCCATGTCTTGTCTGGCGTCGACGGCCTGTTGGTGATCAGCCGCGACTCGGCTTTGGCCTTCGCGGATGTCTCCCTCGATGCGCGGGCGGTCGGGAAAGAACTAGGCGTGCGCTATGTGCTGTATGGCGGCGTACGCCGCTCCGGTGGGCGGCTGCGGGTCAGTACCGAACTGACCGAAGCGGCGAGCAACATCATCCTGCACGTCGACCGCCACGAGGTCGAGATTGACGACCTGTTCGCGTTGCAGGACCGCATTGCCGAGCAGGTGGTCGCGGTGATTGTGCCACAACTACGCCAGCACGAGATCGGCCGCAGCCTGCGCAAACCGCCCGCCAGTCTGACGGCCTATGATCTGGTTTTGCGCGCGCTGGACCGGATGCGCCCAATGGACAAAGCCTCATTCAACGACGCGTACGGCTTTTTGGAGTTGGCGATGCGGGCGGATCCGCACAGCGCGCTGCCGCACAGCTATGCAGCCTGGTGGCATACGCTGCGCGTCGCTCGGGGCTGGGCGGAGGACATAGCTGCCGATTCCGAGGCCGCGCGGCGCCTGTCGGGCGCCGCATTGCTGCGAAACAGTCGTGACGCATTCGCGATGGCGCTGAGCGGCTTCATGCAGGGTTACACCGAACACAAGTTCGAGCCGGCACGACTCATGCTCGGCCAGGCGGTGTCCATCAGCCCGAGTTGCGCGATCGCGTGGACCTGGGGCGCCGCGCTGCGCTGCTGGCTTGATGAGGGTCCCGAGGCGGTCCGATGGGCGGAGCGCGCCGTGCGCCTGGCGCCCAGGGACGACCTGACTTTCTGGCACGAGCACATCCTTGCTCAGGCATACTATACGAATGGCGCATTCGAGCGCGCGGAAGCATGCGCGCGCGCATCGTTAAGCGCCAATCCGCAGTTTTCGTACAGCTTGCGCACCCTGATCGCGAGCCTGGTCGCATTGGAGAAGCCGCACGAGGCGCACGAAATTGCAAGGCGCCTGCTGGAGCGCGAGCCAGGCTTCACCCTTGGCGGCTTGCTGGCGCGCACGCCGCAGCAGGGCGCGATGCGCGACCTGTACGTCGAGCGGTTGCGGATCGCGGGCCTGCCGGACTGATCTTTGGGCCTCGGAAATTCGGCCAGGCTATCGTGGCTATGCGTTGCTGCGGATCCACCGCATCAACCTCTGTTTCCCGTCAGCCCGCCGCGCCGCGCTTCAGGGCACGCCGGCCCTGCCCAATGTGGCGATGATGTGTGAATTCGCGAGACGACCTTTTGGTCCGATCCGATGTCGGATCTGGCGCCGCTGGCGTGCGGCGAGCACACCGCACGGATTAGGGAAGTAAGGAACGCAACGAGGTGATGATGATTGCCCTGGCGAGCGCGGCAAAGAGGGCATTTCCAATCCGGCGCGCCACGGAACCTTCATCTCCAGGCCCGGCCGCTGAAGCGGAACGTTCGGCAGGCCGTCATCGGGCCGGGGGCGCACCACAACGCCAATGCGCTTCAGCAGCCTTCGCGCTTCGCGCATCGGCTTAGTGCGACGAACAACCCCGACGCACGATCAGGTTATGCTGGCCGACGAGCCCTTGGAAGTCGTTCAGGAAATCGGTCTAGCTACCACCACAAGAATCTACCGCTTCGTGGCAAAAGGGTGGAGCGTATCCACCGGACCCGAATCCAGGTGCTCGAGAATACGCCTCAGTGCTGCGATGTTGTTTTCGTCTTCGGCGCTCTCGAGCGCCTCCTGCAGGACCGCGCGGATGTCGTCGGCCCCGACGAGCTCCATCTCCCAATTCGGATACAGACGCGAGCGCTTCTCCACACTCCGGTCTAGCGTGACGATGTCGTGATGGCGCAGATCGCCATGAAGGCTCGCGATCAGTTTCTCAAGCTGGGCGGGCGGCCCCTCGATCCATTGGAAGAAGACGCCGCTGCCGAAAACCAGCACCCCGGTGATGTCGCGGGCGACATTGCGGCGCTGAGACCACTCGATAATGCGGCCGACCTCGGCGTCGTCGACGCCTTCGGCGGCACGGCTGCAGTATACGAAAGTACCAAGAATGGGCGCGGCGTAGTCTGAGTCAGCGTCGCGTGGAAAACCGAACTCGTCGAACATAGGTTAGCTCGCTTTGTCTGTGCCGGGCAGGCCGTGGCATCCGGTCGCCCAGCGAAAGGCTAACGCAGCTGCCCGAATTGGGTAAGGAAGCATTGGAGTTCCATCGCGGTCCCGACTTCGCGCGAGCGACCACTTCGGCGCAAGTGCCAAGTGAACGCCCCGCTCTCCAAGGCTCCAGCCTAGAGACCGTTCGTATCCGGTCGCACCTCCTCCGCCAGTTCCCATACGAGCCGTGCTCTACGCCTGACCTGGCACCGCGCTAAGTGGCAGGTTTCCTCGCGTTTTTGGGCAGACCTGGGGACTGGCCAGAGGCAGAGCCGGTCGAAAATCGCTCTCCGGAGGCCGATTATGTCCAGACCTTCTGACTTGGCCGTTTAAGTGTGAAACTCAAAAACCTAGGTAAATGGCCGGTTTCAGCGCGGCGAGCGCTTGCCGTGGTTCGAACCCCACTTGCCCGAATCGGTAATTCTGGAGCGAACACTTTGGTACGGACCGCTCAAGCAGCCGCGCACGCCCGCCCTCACCAAGTTGCCACGGTCGCTATCTTCGAACCACGATCGTCGGTCTCCGCGACGATGGGTGATGCGGGGCTTCATGTGATGCCCTGTACGGCTCGCGCGCCGAGTTCAGGCGGGATCGTGACCCCGATTTCCCTTGCCACCGCGAGATTCACGACCAGCTCCGGTTCGAAGACGCGCGCGACCGGTATCTCCCCCGGGCGCTCACCCTTCAGCACCCGGTCAATCATCTCGGACATCCGCCGCACGGCAGTGGCGAAACTCGTACCGTGTGCCAGCAATGGCCCAAACCTTGCCCCATCCCGCGCAATGATGGTCGGCAAGCGAGCCGCCCGGGCCGAGGCGGCGATATAGGCCCCATGCGTGTTCACGATCGGCACCCCAAGTGCCACCAGCGCGTCGGCACCCGCATCCCGCATCGCAGAAAAGACACTCTCCAAGTCTTCGGGGCTGCGCGGCAGATGCAGTTGGGCCTGCATGCCCAGCGCTTTTGCTGCGGCGCAAGCCGCGCGAGGCAGTGCGTCAGGTGCGCCTCCATCGCCCAGGATTGCGATGCGTTGAAGATTCGGGATGACTTTTCTGAGCAGCAGAAGCTCTTCCCGCGCCTGGGACGGATCAAAATTGGTGACGCCCGTCGCGTTGCCTCCGGGACGCTCGGCATTCGCGACCAGGCCGACAGCGACCGGATCCACGACTACCGCGAAGATGATGGGCAGGTGGGATGCCACCTGCTGGGCCACGCGGCAGTGCACGGCACCGACGGCGGCGATGATGTCGACCGGCAGCGCGGCAAGCTCGGCCGCGAGCCGGGGCAACCGATCTAGGCGGCCTTCGGCGAAGCGCGCCTCGATGGCGATGGTCTTGCCGTCGATAAGCCCGAGTGCCTCAAGGCCATCGCGCAGCGCCGCGTAGTTCGGATGCGCTGCATCGTCGGTCAGAAGAACCCCGATCCGTGCCACTGAACCCGTCTTTGGCAAAGCACTGCTGTTCTTCATGGTACCGCCCACACCCTCTCAATCCACCCGGACGCCAGCCGCACGCACCACCCGGCCCCACTTTTCGGTCTCCTCGGCGATCAGTCTGCCGAGGTCGGCCGGCGTGCCTGGCATGGGCGTTGCTCCGAGGTTGGCGAACTGCGCCGCCAACCCGGGATCGGCGAGGCCGGTGTTGGTCTCGCGATTCAGCCGTTCAACGACTGCGGCAGGTGTGCCCTGCGGGGCACCGACGCCATACCAGGTACTCGCCTCGTAGCCGGGCAAGAACTCGGCCAGCACAGGGGTACCCGCCAGTGCGTCCGAGCGGGTGGTGGTCGTGACTGCCAATGCGCGCAGAGCGCCGCCGCGAATGTGCGCGACCACCGAAGGCACTGCGTCGAACATCACCTGCACGGCTTGGCCACCAAGCAGATCGGTCAGCGCCGGCGCTGATCCCCGATACGGTACGTGGAGCAGGTCGATGCCGGCCATCATCTTGAACAGTTCGCCGGAGACGTGCTGCGGCGTGCCGTTGCCCGCGGAGGCCATGGCGAGCGGGTGAGACCTGCTCCTTGCGTGCGCGATGAAGTCCGGAACCGTTGCAACCGGGACCGAGGGATGCACCACCATCACGAGGGGAACCCGCACGAGGCCGGCGACGGGCGCGATGTCGCGGGCGAAGTCGAAGGGAAGCTGCCTGTAGAGTGCCCCGTTGATCGTGTTCACCGGGCCGCAGATGAGAAGCGTGTGCCCGTCGGGCGGGGCGCGGACGACGGCTTCGGTGCCGAGATTGCCGCCGGCGCCCGGACGGTTCTCGACGATGACGGGCTGGCCGAGCCGCGCGGCAAGCCACCCGCTCAGGAGGCGCGCCACGATATCCATCGGCCCGCCAGGGGCAAAGCCGGAGATCAGGCGAACCGGGCGCGATGGGTAGGTTCCGGCACGCGCTGCACGCGGGAGGATGAGCGGCGGCGTGAAGCTGGCGACTGTGCTCTGCACGAGAGTTCGGCGAAGTAGATCCATGATGTGGCTCCTCGCATGTCAGTGGTTCACCGGCGGCAATGCTGCGGCGACGGGAACCCGGTGTGACGCGTTTCTACCATCGCGCTCGATAGATCGGCCACAATGGGCAAACCTCGAAACCCATACACAGGACATATGGCATGGAGCTCCGTCACCTCCGCTATTTCGTCGCCGTCGCCGAGGAGGGGCACATCACCCGCGCCGCCGAGCGGCTCGGCATCCAGCAGCCGCCGCTCAGCCATCAGATCCGGGCGCTCGAGCGCGAACTCGGGGTCCAGCTGTTTCGCCGGCTGCCGCGCGGCGTCCAACTGACCGAAGCCGGCCGCGGCTTCATCGAGGATGCGCGCGCCGCCCTGGCGCGCGTTGAACAGGGGGTCCAGGCTGCAAAGCGGGCCGCCCGCGGCGAGCAGGGCCATCTCCGGCTTTCGGTTCCGCCGACGGCGCCGTTCCACCCCTTCGTACCGCAGGTCATCCTGGCCTTCCGCGCGGCCTACCCGATGGTCTCCCTCACGATGGAGGAGAGCCTCCGCAAGGAGACCTTGGAGCAGTTGCGAGGCGGGCAGATGGACGTGGCCTTCATCCGAGCGTCCATCGCCGCGCCGGAGGCTCTCGTGATCTATCCGCTACTGGAGGAGCCCATGGTGGCCGCGCTACCGAGCGGACACCCCCTGGCCGGGAGCGGGGACAGCCAGGATACCGCGCTGCCCTTGCGTGCGCTCGCCGGCGAGACCTTCATCGCCTATGCGCGCGACCAGGGGCCGGCCCTTTACGAGGCAATGGCCGCAGCGTGCCTTCGGGCCGGCTTCGGCCTGCAGATCGGCCTAGAGGCGCCGCGCATCAGCACCGCGCTGAGCCTTGTGGCCACCGGCTTCGGCGTCACGCTGGTTCCGGCGTCCATGCGGCGCATGAAGCTGGAGGGCGTGACCTACCGGGACCTTGCGGGCGCTGCGCAGGCAAAGGCCTTCCTCAGCATCGCTGCGCGTCGCGATGATCTTTCAGGAATTGTACGGCACTTCGTGAGCCTGGTCCGCCGTGCTGCGAGGGATCGGGCGCCGCGCTGAACCAGCCCAGAATCGAGTGTGCGCCGTCAGGTAGGCACTGGAGCGCAAATGCGCCACATACGCCTTCAGATAAGGTTGTATTCCGGTTCCAACCGCTGCTCCAGTTGGTTTTCCAAGCCTTGTCGTTCCTGCCCGCCAGCAGACCTAGCACGCAAAAGGTTATGGCGTCTGCACCAGCGCCGCCTAGAAGGCTGGGTGCCGGTGACCAAGCGACGCCTAGTCCAGTGTCGCTCCGGAGATTTCCACCAGGCGCTGCCACACCCTCTCCTGCTCCATGATGTATGTGCCGTAGGCCGCTGGCGTATCGTCGGCGATCGGGGTGAAGCCGATGGGCTCCATGCGCTGCCGAAAGGCGTCGGAGCGCACGATCTGCGTGATGCCGCGATGCAGAATCTGGATGCGATCGGCAGGCGTGCCGCTCGGTGCGTTGATGCCATACCAGCTTTGCATGTCGATATTGGACTCGGGCAGCAGCTCCTTCATCCCGGGCACGTCGCGCAGCTCCGGGACATAGGTGATGCGCTCGGCGCTCCCAACGGCGAGAGGACGGAACTTGCCCTCGCGCACATTGGGCATCGCCGCAGGGATGACGTCGAACATCATGTCGATGTTGCCCGCGTAGAGATCCTGGAACGCTGGACCGCCGCCGCGATAGGGCACATGGGTGATGTCGATGCCGGCGGCGCGCTTGAGCGATTCGATCGCCAGGTGACTGACGGTTCCGGTACCCGAGGACCCCATCGTCAACCGCCCGGGTTCGCGCTTGGCGGCCGCGACGAGTTCGTCAAAACGCCGCCATGGACGGTCGGAGTTTACGATCAGCAACACCGTCCCGGTCGCCACGCGCGTCACGGGCGCCAGATCCCGAACCGGGTCCAACGGCATGGACCGGCGGTAGAGGAACTTGTTGGCGCAGAGGATGGAGGCCGAGCCGAGCAGCAATGTATGGCCATCCTTCTCGGCCTTGGCGACGAGATCCGCGCCGAGGTTGCCGCCGGCCCCACCGCGGTTCTCCACCACGATGTTCTGCCCGAGGCTGGCCTGCAGCCGCTCCCCGAGGAAGCGGCCCGTCAGATCCACGGCTCCGCCCGGCGCGAAGGGCACAACCAGGCGGATCGGACGGGTGGGGAAGCCTGGCGCCTGACCGTGGGCGGCGGACAGGGCGGGAACTGCGAGGGCAGCGGCCCCGAACAAACGACGACTGATCATCTGCGTATCTCCGATGGCGCTGCAAGCCGGTCTGAGCCTTGAGCCCGAACCCACGGTCACGCCCGGTGGCGCGACGGTCAAGACCGGAGGCGCTTTTCAGACGAAGCCTGGCCGACCACCGTCGATCGGCGGAGACCAGGGGCTTCGATACGCATGCCTTGTGCCCGGGTGCGACTTGCGACAGACATTTTCGACAGATGATCTCGCCCCGCTTCGTTCTCGCCCTTTTGGGGCTCCTCATTCTCCTCCCGGTTGCCATCGCAGCCGTCCTGCACCAGGCGAAGGCCACGGGCGAAGACTGGAGCCGGGCAGATCGGTCGAGCATCGGCCACCTCCCGCCGGCGGCAGGGCACCCGGCCGCGGTCGTGCGCGTCTTCGCAGCGCCCGCGGTGCGCTGGCGAGGCATCGTCGCGGTCCATAGCTGGATCGTCTTCAAGCCGGAGGGAGCCGCCAGCTACACACGCTACGATTACACCGCATGGGGTGATCCGGTTCGGATGAATGGCTTCACATCCGATGGGCGTTGGTTTGGCGGCACGCCGGACATCGTCTTCGCCACGGACGGCGCCGCAGCCGCGGCGATGATCCCGCGGATGCAGAATGCCATCGACACCTATGCCTGGCGCCAGCTTGGCGACTACCGCGCCTGGCCTGGCCCCAACTCCAACACCTTCGTCGCCGCCATCCTCGACGCGGTGCCCGAGGCCGGGGCGGTGTTGCCCCCCAACGCGATCGGCAAGGACTACCCGTATGACGGACGCTGGCTTCGGGCGACAGCGTCAGGAACGGGACTGCGGTTGAGCCTCGGCGGCTACGTCGGTCTGACGCTGGCCTGGGTGGAGGGGCTCGAAATCAACCTCCTGGGCGCGGTGATTGGCGTGGATATCCGCCGTCCGGCCATCAAGCTTCCAGGCCTCGGCCGCCTTGGAGTGCCGGTACAGGCTTCGCCGTGAGGCCGCTGCAGCGACGGGGTGGTGCCAACACCCTCGCGACCGCGCGGAGCATAGGTCAGCCGGCGCGGCGGCGCCCGGAGCCCACTGTCTTCCTTTGGCGCAGCGGCGCGGACGCCGCGCCGGGTTCAACGATGGCCTCACGTGACAGCCACTCGGCGAAGATCTGCAGGGCGGGCACGATCCGGCCCTGCGGCAGGATCAACCAGTAGCAGTCGCCCGCCAGCACGCCTTCGCCGGCGAGTGCCTTCAGCCGTCCCGCCCGCACCTCCTCCTGCACGAAGACCGGCGGGCAGATGACCGTGCCCAGCCCCTCAAGCGCGGCCTGGATGGCCAGGGTCGTGCTTTCGAAGAGCAGCGGCGCCGCTCCCGCAGCCATGCCCGCATGCTGGTGCCAGAGGCGCCAGTCATCGGCGCGCACCGTGCTGCCGAGAAGGCGCCCCGGCAGGGCCGCACCCCGCTTCCAGCCCTTCGCCAGTGCCGGTGCTGCGAAGGGCGCGATGCGGACCGGCTGCAGGCGGCGCGCAGCCGGCGCGGGCGGATTGTTAATCGGCGCGGTCCGGATCGCGGCGTCCAGACCTTCGCGCGCCAGGTCGATCGGCGAAATCGAGGTCGAGACCTCCACCTCAATGCCCGGGTGCTCCTTCGCGAAGGCCGGCAGGCGCGGGATCAGCCAGCGCAGCGCCCATGTCGTGTAGGCGCGGATGCGCAGCGGCGCGTCCTGCGCACGCACGGTCCGTGTCGCCGCCTCCAGCGTGGCGAAGCCGTCGCGCAGGTCGCGCGCGAAGCGCTCGCCGGCCTCCGTCAGGCGCAGAGCGTTGGAACTGCGCCGCACCAGGGCGCAGCCGAGCTCCGCCTCCAGCTCCCGCACACGCCGACTCACGGCCGGCTGCGTCACCTTCATCGCCGCGGCCGCACCCGTGATGCTCCCGGTCTCCGCGATGAGGTGGAAGACCCAGAGGCTCTCGAGCGGAAGGACGCTGCGCGGCATGGGTTTACCCTAACACGGCGTTGGGGTGCGGCCAGAAACTCTTGGGCTTACCGGGTCGCCCTGCCTGGTGGCAGGTGACGCCATCACGCGGTCCGCCGAACGGCCGCGACAAGCAAATCTGGAGAGAACGCGAACATGCGCCGCCGCACCGCCCTGGCTCTCATCCCGGCCCTTTGCGTGCCGCCCGCCCGCCGGGCCGCGGCGCAGGCGACCTTCCCCGATCGTCCGCTGCGCATGGTCATTCCCTTCACCGCCGGCGGCAGCAACGACATCGTCGGCCGTATGATCGCCGAAGGCATGGGCACCCGCCTCGGCCAGTCCGTGATCGTGGAGAATCGCGGCGGCGCCGGCGGCGTGATCGGCAGCGAAGCCGTCGCTCGCGCCCCAAAGGATGGCTACACCTTCCTGCTCGGCGGCAGCGGCAGCTTCCTCATCAGCTCCCTGGTGCAGCCGCGCGTCCCCTACGACATCATCCGCGACTTCGCCCCCATCGGCTTCATCGGCGCCGCCCCCGCGGTGATCGCGGTCAACCCGCGCGTGGCAGCGACGACGCTGGCCGAACTGCGGGGCCTGGCACGCAGCGGCGGCACGCCCGTGTCCTACGCAAGCCCCGGCGTGGGCACAACGGGCCACCTGCTCGGCGCGCTGATGGCCCAGGTCTTCGGCGCGGAGATGGACCATGTTCCCTATCGCGGCACCGGCCCCGCGATGACGGACGTGATCGCCGGGCGCGTGCAGGTCATCACCAACGCCGCGGCTCCTTTCCTGCCGCACATCGCCGCAGGCACGCTGCGCGCGCTCGCCGTCGCTTCGCCTCGGCGCCTGGCCATCCTGCCGGACGTGCCGACCACGGCAGAGGCGGGCTTCCCGGACATCCTCTCGGCCACCTGGTACGGCCTGCTCGCCCCTGCCGGCACGCCGCCCGATCGCATCGCGACGCTGCACGCGGCACTCGCCGCGACGCTTGCGGATGGGTCCGTGCAGCGCCGCCTGGCGGAGGAAGGTGCCGAGGTCGAGCCCAGCCCGCAGCCGGCGGACTTCGGCCGCTACATCGCCGAGGACCGCGCGCGCTGGCAGCAGGTCGTCACCCGCACGAACATCCGCGCCGAATGACCTGCACCGCAACTCATCGAGGACAAACGCCATGACCGAGACTTCCCAGCCGACCGACGCCATCCTGCTGCAGGCCGACGGTCCGGTGGCCGTGTTGACGCTCAACCGACCCGCCGCGCGCAATGCCATCGATGACGAGATGCGCGCCGACCTCATGGCCGCGCTGGACCGCGTGGCGCGCACGGATTCCATCAAGGCTCTGGTCGTCACCGGTGCCGGCAAGGGCTTCTGCGCCGGTGGCGACGTGAAATCCATGCAGGCGCGGCTGTCGGTGCCACCCGGCGAGGTCGCGCTGAACGGCTGGCGCCGGCAGCAGCGCACGCATCACGCCATTTCCCTGCTGCACGCCCTGCCCAAGCCCACCATCGCCGCCGTCAACGGGGCGGCGACGGGCCTGGGTTGCGATGTGGCACTCTGCTGCGACTTCATCGTCGCCTCCGACGCCGCGCGCTTCGCGATGACCTACATCCTGCGCGGCCTCATCCCCGATGGCGGGGGCATGTATTTCCTGCCCCGTCGCGTCGGCCTCTCGCGCGCGAAGGAGCTGATCTTCTCCGGCCGCACCGTGGAGCCGGAGGAGGCGCTGCGCCTGGGCATGATCGACCGCGTGACGAGCGCGGACGCGCTGCTGGCCGATGCCTGCGCCTGGGCCGCGGAGCTCGGCAAGGCGGCGCCGGCAGCGATCGCTCTGAGCAAGAAGATCCTCGACCAGACCTTCGAGCTCACGGTGGACCAGGTCTTCGACCTGGGCAGCCAGGCGCAGGCCATCTGCTACTCCTCCCGCGAGCATCAGGAGTCGGTCGCGTCCTTCCTCGAGGGCGTTGCCCAACGGCGTGGCGCGAAGGGAGTCACCGCATGAGCGCGATTGGGGCCCTGCTGCGCCCGCGCAGCGTCGCCGTGATCGGCGCCTCCGCCGATGCCGGCAAGATGACCGGGCGGCCGGTCGGCTACCTGCAGAAATACGGCTTCTCCGGCGCGATCTGGCCGGTCAATCCGCGCGTGGAGATGATCGCCGGCCTGCCCTGCTACCGCGACGTGGCGTCGCTGCCTGGCGCGCCGGATGCCGCCATCGTGCTGCTCGGGCCAGATCGCGCGGAAGCCGCGGTGCGCGACCTCGCGGCCAAGGGGTGCCAGGCGGCCATCGTGCTCGCCAGCGGTTACGGCGAGGCGAACGAGGATGGCGCGCGGCGCCAGGAGGCATTGAAGGAAGCGGCCGGTGCGATGCGCCTGCTGGGGCCGAACACCATTGGCCTCGTGAACCTGACCGACGGCATCATGCTCTCGGCAACCGGTGCGCTGGAGGTGGCGGACCTGCCGGCCGGCCGCATCTCTGTCGTATCGCAGAGCGGCGGCATCCTGGGCTCGCTGCTCTCGCGCGCCGCGGACCGGGGCATCGGCTTCGCCAAACTCGTCTCGACGGGCAATGAGGCCGATCTCGACAGTAGCGACCTGATCGCGGAGCTGGTCGAGGACGAAGCGACGGACGTGATCGCGGTCTACATGGAGGGTCTGCGGCGGCCGGAGGCGTTCAAGCGCGCCGCGCGCCGTGCGGCGGAACTGGGCAAGCCCATCGTGGTCTACAAGGTCGGGCGTTCGGAATCCGGCGCGCGCGCCGCGACCTCCCACACCGGCGCGCTGGCCGGCGCGGACCGCGTCTATGACGCGCTGTTCCGCCAGTTCGGCGTGATCCGCGCCGAGACCTTCAACGACCTGCTCGACATCCCCGCCGCACTGGTCGCCGGGCGGCGCATGCACGGGAACAGGGTCGCGATCCTCACCTCGACGGGCGGGGCCGGGACGCTGCTGGCCGATAATTGCGGGCTCGCCGGGATCGAGGTGCCCGCACCCGACGCGGTGACGACGGACCGGCTGGCAACGCTGCTGAACGAGGACCCGTCGGCCATCGGGCGGAACCCGGTGGACGTGACGCTGGCCGGGCTGCGCACGGACCTGTTCCGCGGGTCCATCGCCGCGCTGCTGGACAGCCCGGGCTACGATGCCGTGGTGGTGGTGATCGGCTCCTCCGCGCTCGCCACGCCCGACATCGTCGCGGGCGCCATCGAGGAATGCCAGGCGCTCAGCGACAAGCCGGTGCTGGCCTATGTCAGCCCACACGCGCCGCACATCGTGCGGCTCCTGAACGGCAAGTCGATCCCGGCCTTCGCGACACCGGAGAGCTGTGCGTCGGTGCTGCGCGCGCTCCGCCGCGCCGTTCTGCCCGAGGTCGCGGCGCCGGTGGAATTCGATCCCGCGGTGCTGGCGGGGCTGCCATCGGGGAACCTGAACGAAGCCGAGAGCAAGGCGCTCTTCGCGCGCTTCGGCGTGCCGGTGACACGCGAGCATGTGGCGGGGGATGCGAATGCTGCCGAAGCAGCGGCGCGTCAGCTCGGCGGAGAGGTGGTGCTGAAGATCCTCTCCCGCGACATCGCGCACAAAAGCGACCTTGGCGGCGTGAAGGTGGGCTTGTCGGCCGAGCAGGTCCCTCAGGCCTGCGCCACGATGCTGGAGCGGCTGAAGGCTTCCGGGGCGCCCGCTCCCGAAGGGTTCCTGGTGCAGGAGCGCATCCGTGGCGGGGTGGAGATGATCCTGGGGTTTCACCGCGATCCGCAACTCGGCCCCGTGATCCTGCTGGGCTCGGGCGGCGTCGCGGCGGAGCTGTTCCAGGACACGACGCTGCGCTTGCTGCCGATCGCCCGTACCGATGCCGAAGCGATGGTGGGGGAGTTGAAGGCAGCGCGGCTGCTGCGCGGCTACCGCGGTGCTCCGGCGGCCGATGTCCCGGCGCTGGTCGATGCGATCATGTCCTTCGCCGCCATGGCAGGTGCTGCGGGCGAGCGGCTGCTTGAGGCTGAGATCAATCCCCTCTTTGTGCTGCCCGACGGCCATGGCGTTCGGGCGGCGGATGGTCTTGCAGTGCTGCGGTGAACGATAGGCCGTTGGCCCTCCCGACCCGCCATGCTTGAAAATGGAGGGGCCAACGCTTGATGCAGGTAGCTCGCTGATGGCGCTCAATCGAGGTTCCCCGCATCGCTGCCGTCTCACGCTCGTGTGCTGCCTTTTGGTCACAGCGAACGCGGGTCGAAGACGCGTTTGAACACGCGAGGGTAGGTAAGGCGGATCAATGTGATTTCAGTATTGCGTCGGCGGCTACCTCGTTGTGAGTGACGTGCACGGTCTTATAGAACCTCGGCGCGTACTCGCCTTTGGAAATGACCCGAATTCCAGGTGCTTTGACGAGGCACCGAACGGCACCTTTTGAGCATTCCGATGCCAGCCGGATTGTTCGCGGTTCCCATTGCTGCCTCGTCCCCGCAATCTTCTGTTCCTGGCATTCGGCGCGGCGCGGGCCTATCGAAGGCGGCTTCGGCACCTCGCCGACGGCAAGCCCGGGACACGTCGCGGCCGATGAACGCCAGTCCCAGACCAGGAAAGCGGCAGATGTTCAGCCTCGTCTTCAGTCGTCGATACGCGATGGCACACCGGCTGATCGCGGGCCTGTCCGAACAATGCGCGATCCCGCACGGGCACAACGAAATCGTCACCGTGACGCTGCGCGCCGTCTCCCCAACGCATCTGGACGGCGCCGCAAACATGGTCGTGTTGTTCGAGCGCGCGAAGGGCACGTGGCACCGTTGGATCGATGAGCATGTCGATCACTCGCTCCACCTCTCCGCCGACGACCCGCTGCTCGATTGGTTCGCCGCGCGGGAGCCGCATCGCCTTGCGCGCATTCTCGTGACGCCGGGCGATCCTACGACGGAGGTTCTGGCCGCGTGCATGATGGCGAAGCTCAACGCGTTCCTCGCGGCCGATGGCGGGCTTCTGGTCTGTGCGTCGATCAGCGTGGACGAGACGCCAACCAACAGGGTGACCTTCGACGGAGACCCCGCGGCCGCGCTGCCCAGACCGCTGCTGGAGAATCCGTGGTGGACGCGTGCCGACATGAGCATCAGCGATCTCGACGCGCTGGCTCCCGCCGCCGCGAACCTCCACGGCGACGCGCTGCGATGAGCTATGCGGTCAAGGAGATCTTCTACACGTTGCAGGGGGAAGGCGCGCAGGCGGGCAGGCCCGCTGTCTTCTGCCGCTTCGCAGGCTGCAACCTCTGGTCCGGCCGCGAAGAGGACAGGGCGGGGGCGGTCTGCAGCTTCTGCGACACCGACTTCGTGGGCACCGATGGGACGATGGGTGGCCGCTACCCCGATGCGCGCACGCTCGCCGATGCCGTCGCGGCTCATTGGCCAGGCGGAGGAACGCCCTTCGTGGTCTGCACGGGCGGCGAACCGCTGCTGCAACTGGACGATGCCCTCGTCGCCGCGTTCCATGAACGCGGCTTCGAGATCGCGGTTGAGACGAACGGCACGATCGCGCCGGCACCCGACGGGATCGACTGGGTCTGTGTGAGCCCGAAGGCGGGGGCGCCGCTTCGGCTGCTCCACGGCGATGAATTGAAGCTTGTCGTGCCGCAGGCAGGCATGGAGCTGGAGGCGCTCGAGCAACTCCGCTTCAAGCGCTTTTCGCTCCAGCCCATGGACGGTCCGGCGGCCGGCGAAAACCTCCAGGCGGCGCTCGAAACGTGCCTGCGGCGGCCAAGGTGGCAACTCAGCCTGCAGACGCACAAGCTGCTCGGGATCCGCTGACCCGAGACCGCGGCGCTCAGCCGGCGGGGGTCGCCGCGGCCACCTGGCTGACCTGACCCTGGATCACCGTGATCGCGTTGGGGTTCTGCAGGCTGCCATTGTCGGTGCGGATGCCCGCCTGCGCCGGCACCGCGGCAACCAGCAGGGTCAGGGCGAGGGCCGCGAGGGTGATGGTGCGCATGGTCGGCGTCCTTTGGATGGCGCGAGCGGTGTGGGCTCGCTGATGGAGGCTTTATGCGCGCCTCCGGTCGCGGGACGATCGCGCCCGGCCGCCTGAATTGTCGCGTCTGCTGCGCGTCCGTCGATCAGCCCGGTCGGATCCCCGCCACGCGCGCCACATCGCGCAGCCGCGGCACTTCGGCGCGAACGAAGGCATCGAACGCGGCGGGCGTGCTGCCCACCGGCACGATGCCCTGGTCGAGCAGGCGTTGGCGGAGCTCCGGCTGCGCGAGCACCCGGGCCACGTCGCGGCTGATCCCGTCCTGGATCGGCGCCGGCGTCGGCGACGGCGCAAACAGGCCCCACCAAAGATCATAGCCGAAGCCGGGGTAGCCGCTCTCCGCGACGGTCGGCAGCTGCGGCAGCACCGGCGAGCGTTGCGGCGAGCTGACCGCGAGTGCCAGCAGGTTCCCGGCCGCCATCAGCGGCAGGGCGGGCTGCAGGGACGAGAAGGTGAAATCGATCCGCCCGGCCATGGTCTCGGTCAACGCCTCGGGCGTGCCGCGGAACGGGATGTGCGTCGCCTCGATGCCGGTGCTCTGCTTGAACATCTCGCCGGTGAAGTGGAGCCCGCCACCGACACCGGCCGAGCCGAAGCTGAGCCCGCCGGCGCGCGAGCGGCCGAGCGCCACGAGGGCCGCCACCGAGCGTATGCCGAGGCCAGGCCCGACGACCAGCACGCTCGGGCTGCTCGCGACCTGGGACACGCGGGCGAAGTCTCGCAGCGTGTCGTAGGCCAGCTGCTCGCCATAGACCGCAGCGCTGACGACGTGCCCGTCCGAATGCAGCATCAGCGTGTGCCCATCGGCCGGCGAGCGGAGCAGAAGCTGCCCGGCGACCTGCCCGGCGCCGCCGGCGTGGTTCTCGACCACCACGGGCCTGCCCCATGTCTCCGCCAGCTTCTGCGCCACCATGCGGGCGAGAAGGTCGGCCTGGCTGCCTGCCGAGAGCGGCGTGATGATGCGGACGGCGCGCGCCGGGAAGTCCTGGGCGCGTACCGGTGGCGCGGCGAGCCCCGGGATCAGGGTGGCGAGGCCAATGCAGGCCCGCCTCGAGATGGACATGTCACGCATCATGCCGCGCGTCTCCAATGCGATCCCTGGATGACACACGGTGTCCTATCGATACGGCTTGTGTCAAGGAAAACGGGCGCCCGCGGCCGCGGGCCGCTTGCCAATGATCGTGCAAGCCGCCATCTATCGCGCCATGCAAGCCGCGCCTCAGGCCCCGGGCCACCCGCATGCCTTCTGGCGCATGAAGCGCCTGCGCGAGGCCAACGGCATCACGCTTGAGGCGCTCGCCACCCGATCGGGCCTCACGAAATCCTACCTCTCGAAGGTCGAGCGCGGCGTCTCGGTGCCCTCCATCGCCTCCGCCCTCAAGATCGCCGATGCGTTCGGCTGCGGCATCGGCACGCTGTTCGGCGCGGATGACGCGGCGCCCGACATCACGCTGGTGCGGCGCGGGGAGCGGACTCCGTTCAATCGCCGTGGGCAGTCATCGGGCCATCGCTACGAGGCCATCGCGCTGGCGCGCTCGCACGGGCTGTTCGAGGCATTCGTGGACCACCCGCCATTCGAGGCGCCGCCCGGCTACAAGCCCGCCGAACATCGCGGCCAGGAGATGATCTTCGCCCTCAAGGGCCGCGTCGTGGTGAATTTCCCGCACCGTGAGGTGCGGCTGGGGCCGGGCGACGCGCTGCTGTTCAGCGGCCACATGCCCCATGTCGTGCTCTCGCAGCCGCCGCACCCGGCGGAGATCCTCGTCATCGTCACCGCCGATGCGCAGGCGGCGGAGACGCCGCACCACCGCAACGGGGCCGAGCCGCCGGCCCCTGCGCGGCGAGCGCGACCGACGAGGGCCTGACCTCAGACCTCCTGCCGCTCCACCGCCGAAGGCAGCGTCTCCTCGCGCAGCACCAGCGCACGGGTGACCGGCGCGGTGACCAGCGTGCAGATCACCGCCATCACCACCAGCGCGGAGAACACCTGCGTGCCCATCAGCCCGGCATCGTAGAGCACCGCGAGCACCACGACCTCCATCAGCCCCTTGGTCTGCATCAGTGTGCCGAGCGCCGCCGCGTCGCGCCACGACCAGCCGGCCTGGCGTGCCGGCAGCGCCACGCCCACGACCTTGCCCAGGATGGTCGCGGCGGTGGCGAGCAGCGTCACCGCGAGGAAGCTCGCCGATGACGGGTCGACCATCGCCTTGAGGCCCGACGACATGAAGAAGAAGGGCAGCAGCAGCGTCACGGTCAGTGGCTCGATCTCGCGGATGAGCGCGTCGCGCGCGGCGGCCGGGATGACCAGCCCGGCCGCGAATCCGCCGATGATGTAGCCGATGCCGATGGCCTCGGCACTCGCCGACGCGCCGAGCATCACCGCGATGCCGAGCGGTAGCAGCCAGTGCCGCCGCGCCTCGGCGCGCGCCACATGCGCGAGCGCCGGGCGGATGATGAAGACCAGGACCGCGCCCCAGATCGCGCAAGCGAGCGCGATTTCGAGAAGCCCGGCGCCATCCTCGGCGACCAGGGTCAGCAGCACCGCGAGCACCAGCCAAAGTGCGGCGTCGTTCATCGCCGCCAGCGCCAGCCCCGTCTGGCCGAGCCGCGTGCCGATCAGCCCGAGCTCCTTGAGGATGGCGGCCAGCACCGGCAGCGCGGTCACCGCGATGCAGACCGAGAAGGCCACGACGAAACCGGCGTGCCCACCCCGATTCCCCACCGCATCCGGCACCACGAGGGCGACCCAGGCGGCGAGCGCAGCGCCCAGTATTGCGGGCAGCGCGAAAGAGCCGATTGCCATGCCGGCGAAGCCCCGCACCCGTCCGCGCAGCTGCCCCAGCTCCAGATGCATCCCCGAGACGAACACGAACAGCAGCACCCCGATCGCCGAAAGGCCCTGGATGGAGGCGAGCACCGGCGCCGTGAACACCGCCGCGTGCCACTCCGGCGCGACCCGCCCGAACAGTGAGGGCCCGAGCGCGATGCCCGCCATGATCTGGATCACCGCCAGCGGTGCGACGCGACGCAGCGCCTCGATCCGCCACAGCGCCCAGGGAACCAGGACGAGGAGTGCCGCCAGGATCAGCAGGCCGACTTTCGAGCTCATGGTGCCACTCGGATGTGAGGGCGTCAGTTTCCCCGGATTGCCCGCGCGCGACTAGCTCCCCTTGCGGATCCCTTACGCGGGCCAGGCCGGATCCGCACAGCGCCGCGACGCCCGCGCGCGGCATTGTCCGGCCGGATGCAATGGGAATTGGGACATGCTGGATATCGTTCTGCTGCTCGGCGGGCTCGGCCTCTTCGCCGTGCTCGGCCTCTACGTGCGCGCCTGCGGGCAGGTGTGACCATGGGCATCGACCTTTGGCTCGGCGGCGCCGTCGCGGCGGGCCTTCTCGGCTACCTCCTCTGGGCCCTGCTGCGGCCTGAAAGCCTCTGACATGACGATCATCGGATGGGTGCAGATCGCACTCGTGCTCGGCTGCGCGCTGCTGTTGGCGGTGCCGGTCGGGCAATGGCTCGCGGCCCTGGCGAATGGGCGGCTCGGCGCACTCGCGGGCGTGGACAACGCCGTCCTGCGCGCGGCCGGCGTGGATCCCGCGCGCGGGCAGGGCTGGCAGGCCTACCTCATGGCTATGCTGGCCTTCCACGCGGCCGGCTTCGTGCTGCTCTACGCGATGCTGCGCCTGCAGGGCGTGCTGCCGCTGAACCCGCAGGGGTTTGACGGCATCCCGCCCTACCTGGCGTTCAACACGGCGGTGTCCTTCATCACCAACACCAACTGGCAGGCCTATTCGGGCGAGGCGGCGATGTCGCACTTCAGCCAGATGGCCGGCCTCGCGGTGCAGAACTTCCTCTCCGCCGCCTCGGGCATTGCGCTGGCCTTCGCGGTCATCCGCGCCTTCGCCGCCGGTGGCGTGAAGCAGCTGGGCAATTTCTGGGCGGACATCTCCCGCGTGACGCTGTGGCTGCTGCTGCCGGGCGCCATCATCGCCGGCTTCCTGTTCATCGCCATGGGCGTGCCGCAGACGCTGGAGGCGAGTGCGACAGCGACGACGCTGGGCGGCGCCGAGCAGGTGATCCCGTTCGGCCCGGTCGCCTTCCAGCTCGCGATCAAGCATTTCGGCACCAATGGCGGCGGCTTCTTCGGCGTCAATTCGCTGCACCCGTTCGAGGGCCCTTCGGCGCTCGCCACCAGCCTGCAAATCATCTTGCAGGTCGTGATCCCGTTCGGCCTGTGCCTCACCTTCGGCCGCATCGTGGGCGACAGGCGGCAAGGTGTCGCGCTGCTCGCGGTGATGGTGGGTTTCGTCCTGGTGGCCACGCTGGGCATCTACGCTGCCGAGGCCGGCGGCAACCCGCTGCATATCGCCGCCGGCGTTTCCCCGCTCCAGGGCAATATGGAGGGCAAGGATCTGCGCTTCGGCCAGGCTTTGGCTGCTTTGTTCACCGCCACGACGACGGGTGCGAGCTGCGGTGCGGTGAACGCCATGATCGACAGCTTTACCCCGCTCGGTGGCATGGTGCCGCTGTTCCTGATCCAGCTTGGCGAAGTGCTGCCCGGCGGCGTCGGGTCGGGGCTCTACGGCATCCTGATCTTCGCGCTGCTGGCGGTGTTCGTCGCCGGGTTGATGGTCGGGCGCACGCCGGAATACCTGGGCAAGAAGGTGCAGGCGCGCGAGGTGAAGCTCGCGATGCTCGCGGTGCTCGTGTTGCCGGCGGTGATCCTGGGTCTTACCGCGACCTCGCTGGTGCTGCCGGTGGCGATCGCCTCGCTCCAGGATGCCGGGCCGCATGGGCTGAGCGAGATGCTCTACGCCTATACCTCGGCCGCGGGGAACAACGGCTCGGCCTTCGGTGGCCTCACCGCGGACACGCCCTGGCTGAACGTGACGCTGGCCATCGCGATGGTTCTCGGCCGCTTCGCCTTCGTCATTCCGGTGCTCGCCATCGCCGGCAGCCTGGCAGCGAAGCCGCGTACGCCCGAAGGGCCGGGCACCCTGCCAACCCATGGCCCGCTGTTCATCGGGCTGCTGGCCGGCGTGATCCTCATCCTGGGCGGGCTGCAATACCTGCCCTCCCTCGCCCTCGGCCCGATCGCGGAGCACGTCTCCATGATCGCCGGCACGACCTTCTGAAGGCCCGAACGATGCAAACCTCCGCCCCGGCGCTGTTCGACAGCGCCATCATCCGCCAGGCGTCGCTCGACGCGGTGAAGAAGCTCAACCCGGCGCGGCTGATCCGCAACCCGGTCATCTTCACCACCGAGATCGTCTCCATCCTGGTCACCCTGCTCGCCATCCGCGCCGCCGGCGCGGGCGAGCCCTACGGCTTCCAGCTGGGTGTCGCCGCCTGGCTGTGGATGACCGTACTCTTCGCGACCTTCGCGGAAGCCGTCGCGGAAGGGCGCGGCAAGGCGCGCGCCGCCTCGCTGCGCGCCTCGCGCGGGGATACCATGGCGCGCTGGGTGCCGAACCCGGATGATCTCGCCATCGTGGCACCGCGCGCGGCGGCCGAGCTCAAGCGCGGCGACCACGTGCTGGTCGAGGCGGGCGAGATCATCCCCTCCGATGGCGAGGTGGTGCAGGGCATCGCATCGGTGAACGAAAGTGCCGTCACGGGTGAGAGCGCGCCGGTGATCCGCGAGGCCGGCGGCGACCGCAGTGCCGTCACGGGCGGCACGCTAGTTGTGAGCGACCGCATTGTGGTCCGCATCACCGCGGAAGCGGGCGGCACCTTCCTCGACCGCATGATCGCGATGGTCGAGGGCGCTTCGCGCCAGAAGACGCCCAACGAGATCGCGCTGGATATCTTGTTGGCGGGGATGACGATCATCTTCCTGATCGCGGTCGTCACGCTGGTGGGCTTCGCCAGCTACAGCGGCTCCGCGCCGTCGGTCGTGGTGCTGGCGGCCCTGCTGGTGACGCTGATCCCGACCACCATCGGCGGGCTGCTCTCGGCCATTGGAATCGCGGGCATGGACCGGCTGGTGCGGTTCAACGTGCTGGCCACGTCCGGGCGTGCGGTCGAAGCCGCGGGCGACGTCGACGTGCTGCTGCTCGACAAGACCGGCACCATCACCTTCGGCAATCGCCAGGCGGCCGCCTTCATCGCCGCACCCGGCGTCACCGAGGCGGAGATCGCCGAGGCCGCGGTGATCGCGAGCCTCGCCGACACCACGCCGGAGGGGCGTTCAATCCTCTCCTTCGCCAAGGAGAAATACGGCATCGACGCGCCGGTGATGCCCGCCGGTGCGCGCCCGGTGCCGTTCACCGCGCAGACCCGAATCTCCGGCATGGACATGCCCGACGGCGCCTACCGCAAGGGCGCCGTGGACAGCCTGGCAGCCTCCCTGGGCCAGCCGGTCCCCACCGAGCTCGCCGCCGGCATCGACCGCATTGCGCGCACCGGCGCGACCCCGCTGGCGGTGGCCAGGGACGGCCGCATCCTGGGCGCGATCGAGCTGAAGGACATCGTCAAGCCGGGCATCCGCGAACGCTTCGTGGAACTCCGCCGCATGGGCATCCGCACCGTCATGGTGACGGGCGATAATCGCCTGACCGCCGCGGCAATCGCGGCAGAGGCGGGCGTCGATGATTTCATCGCCGAGGCCAAGCCGCAGGATAAGCTCGACTACATCCGCAAGCAGCAGAATGAGGGCCGGCTGGTCGCCATGGCCGGCGACGGCACCAACGACGCGCCCGCCCTGGCCCAGGCCGATGTCGGGCTCGCGATGCAGACCGGCACGCAGGCGGCGCGCGAGGCCGGCAACATGGTCGACCTCGACTCCGACCCGACTAAGCTCATCGAGGTGGTGGCGATCGGCAAGCAGCTGCTCATCACCCGCGGGGCGCTCACCACCTTCTCCATCGCCAACGACGTGGCGAAATACTTCGCCATCCTGCCGGCGATCTTCGTCACGCAGTACCCGGGCCTCGCCGCGCTCAACGTCATGGGGCTCACCAGCCCGCAGAGCGCGATCCTGTCCGCGGTGATCTTCAACGCGCTGATCATCGTGGCCCTCGTGCCGCTCGCGCTGCGCGGGGTGGGCTACGCCTCGCTGGGTGCGGCCGCACTGCTGCGGCGGAACCTGCTGATCTATGGCGTGGGCGGCCTGCTCGCGCCCTTCGTCGGCATCAAGATCATCGACATCATCCTGACCCTCATCGGAGTGGCCTGAACCATGTTGCGCCCCCTTCTCTCCCTGCTGCTCGGCTTCACGCTGCTCCTCGGCGTCGCCGTGCCGCTCGGCATGACATTCGTCGCCGGTGCGGTGATGCCGGGCCAGGCCGGCGGCAGCCTCATCCGGCGCGACGGCCAGGTGGTCGGCTCCGCCCTGATTGGCCAGAATTTTTCTGATGACCGCTTCTTCCAGGGCCGGCCGTCGGCGACCTCGGCAGCGCCCTACGACGCGACGTCTTCGGCCGCATCGCAGCTTGGCCCGACCAGTGCCGCGCTGCTCACCGCCGTGACCGAGCGCGTGGCCGGTGGCCGCGACGTCCCCGCCGACGCAGCGACCGCCAGCGGCTCGGGCCTCGACCCGCACATCAGCCCGGAGAACGCCCGCGCCCAGGTGCCCCGCGTCGCGACCGCGCGCAGCCTGCCGCCGGCGCGCGTGCTGGCGTTGGTGGAGCAGGCCGTCGAGGGTCGTGAACTCGGCTTGTTCGGAGAGCCGCGCGTGAACGTGCTGCGCCTCAACCTCGCGCTCGAGGTGCAGTCGCAGGCCGTTGCCCAGGGCACGCCGGGAGGCGCGGCCCCGGTGCCACGCTGAACGCCACGAACGGCGGAGGGCCCACCCAGGGCCGCGACCGACTATAGTGCGCGGGATGCAGGACAGCGAACCCCGCCGCCCCGACCCTGATGCGCTCGTGGACCTCGCCGCGCGCGAGGGCCGGGGGCGGCTCAAGGTGTTCCTGGGCGCTGCCCCGGGCGTCGGCAAGACAGTCGAAATGCTCGCCGAGGCGCGCCGCGTGCACCAGGCTGGACAGGACGTGCTGATCGGCCTGGTCGAGACGCATGGCCGCGCCGAGACGGAATCCGCCATCGGCGACCTGCCCCGGCTGCCGCTGCGCGCCATCGCCTATCGCGGCCAGGTCATTCAGGAATTCGACCTTGACGCCGCACTCGCCAGGCGGCCTGGCATCCTGCTGCTCGACGAACTCGCCCACACCAACGCTCCGGGCAGCCGCCACCCCAAGCGCTGGCAGGATGTGGAGGAGCTGCGCGACGCCGGCATCGAGGTCTGGACCGCGGTCAACGTCCAGCACCTGGAGAGCAGCGCCGAGGCCGTCGCGCGCGTCACCGGCGTGCGGGTGGCCGAGACGGTGCCCGACGCCGTGCTGAAGGGTGCCGATGCGGTGGAGCTGGTCGACATCCCGCCCGCCGAACTGCTGGAGCGCATGCGCGCGGGGAAGATCTATCGCCCTGAGCAGGCCGAGCGTGCCATGCGCGGCTTCTTCAAGGAGGGAGCGCTGGCGGCGCTCCGCGAACTGGCGCTGCGCCGCACCGCCGACCGCGTCGACGCCGATGTCACCGCCTGGATGCGGCGCAATGCCGTCTCCGGCCCCTGGCCGGTGGGCGACCGCGTGCTGGCGCTGATCCCGGGCGGTGCCGCGGCCGAGCCCGTTCTGCAGCAGGCGCGGCGCATCGCCGATGCGCTGCACGCCCCGCTGCTTGCACTGCATGTCGAGCAGCCGGGCCAGGATGCGGACCCCGGTCCGGGGATGGCGCTCGCCCAGGCGCTGGGTGCGGAGACCGACGTCACCGCCGCAACCGACCTGCCCGCCGCGGTGCTCGCGCATGCCCGCGCGCACAATGCGACGCACATCGTGCTGGGCCGCGGCAATCCGCCCTGGTGGCGGCGCGTCCTGAGCCGCACGCTGATTGCCACCCTGGCGCGCCAGGCCGGCGAGTTCTCCCTCCACATCGTGCCAAGCCAGGCGGCGTCGCGACCCCTGGCCGTGCCGCGCACGCTGCCGGCCTGGGTCGCATGGCTGTTCCTGCCGCTTCTGGTGGGTGCCGCGACGCTGGTCTGCCTCGCACTCGACGGTGACGTGCCGGATGCCGCGTTCGGCATGGTCTATCTCTGCGCCGTTGTCGCGCTGGCCGCCCTGCTCGGGCCGATGCAGGCGGGCATCGGCGCGGTGCTCTCTTTTGCGGCGTGGAACTTCCTGTTCCTGCCGCCGCGCTACACGCTGGCGATCGCCTCGGCGCAGGATGTGCTGGGCGTGGTCGTGTTCGGTGTCGTGGCGGCCTTGCTGACCGGCACCACCGGGCGGCTCGGGCGCAATGTGCGCGCGGCGGCGGCACGGCTCGCCGCGCTGCGCCGGCTCACGGCATTGTCGCGACGACTGAACGCCCAGGCCTCGATGTCGGAACTGCAGATGGCGGTGGTGGAGGAGGCGGCGCGCATCACCGGTGGTCCCGCCTGCCTGCTGCTGCCGCTGGATGCCGCGCTCGCCGCCAGCCTGCCCGGGCATTTCGCCCCCGACGGAGCCAGCGATGGCGAGCCGGTGCTGCGCGCGGCGAGCCCGCCGGACGCGATGCCTGATGACGGCGCGATGGCCGCCGCGCGCTGGGCCCTGGCGAACGGGCGCGCCGCCGGGCGCGGCACCGCGACCTTGCCCACCAGCGCCTGGCGCTTCATCCCGCTCACCGCCTCGCGCGAGGGCAGCCCCGCCATGCTTGGCCTGCTGGGCCTGCGGCCCGAGCGCGAGGCGCCCGACCCCGAGGCGGATCGTGCGCTGGAGGCGCTGCTGGACCAGGCGGCGGTCGCGCTCGAACGCGCCCGTCTGGCCGACACCGCCGCCAATGCCCGCGCCCATGGCCAGGCCGAGGCGCTGCGCACCGCGCTGCTGACAAGCCTCGGCCATGATTTGCGCACGCCGCTCACCGCCATCCGCGGCGCCGCCGAGACGTTGCGCGTTTCCAGCGCCGCACTCACCGAGGCGACGCGGTCCGACCTGCTCACCACTATCGAGGAGGAGGCGACGCGGCTTGCGCGGTGGATGTCCGCGATCCTGGACATCGTGCGGCTCGAGACCGGGCAGGTGGTGCCGCGACGCGACCCGGTCGATCTCGGCGCCGTGCTGCGCGAGGCGGCGGCGCATGCGCGGCAGTCCTATGCGGGACGCAGCGTCACCTGCACCGTGCCGGATGGCTTGCCGAGTCCCCGCCTCGACGCCACCTTGCTCGACCGCGTGCTGGAGAATGTGTTGGACAATGCGTTGAAATACTCCGCCCCCGATGGCGCGGTGACGCTCGCCGCGCGGCGCGAGGGGCCGGACGTGATGCTCACCGTCGAGGATGAGGGGCCGGGCATCCCGGCCGCGGACCTGCCGCGCATCTTCGACGCCTTCTTCCGCGCCGCGCGCACCGATCGCGTGGTGGCCGGATCGGGGCTCGGCCTGTCGATCTGCCGTGGCCTCGTGGGGGCGATGGGCGGGCGGATCGCCGCCGAAAGCCCCGTCGCGGCTGGGCGTGGCACCCGTATCACGCTGCGCTTCCCGCAGTGACAGCGGCGCCGCTGTCCATCCTCGTCATCGACGACGAGCCGCAGATCCACCGCTTCCTCGGCCCGGCGCTGGAAGCCGCCGGCTACGCACCCTTGCGGGCCGAGACCGCGCGGGAGGGCCTGCGCCTGGCCGCTGCGCGCGGGCCGGCCTGCGTGCTGCTCGACCTCGGGCTGCCCGACATGGATGGCAAGGAGGCGCTGGCCCGGCTGCGCGCCTTCTCCGCCGTCCCCATCATCATCATCTCCGCCCGCGACCGCGAGGCGGAGAAGGTCGCGGCACTCGATGCCGGCGCCGATGACTATGTGGAGAAGCCGTTCGGACTGGCCGAGCTGCTCGCCCGGCTGCGCGCGCAGACCCGGCGCGCGTTGCTGAGCGAGGTGCCGTCGCCCATCGTCACCACCGGGCCGCTGCAGGTGGATCTGGAGCGGCGCGTCGCGCGCGTGGCCGGTGTGGAACTCTCCCTCACCCCGCGCGAATGGGACTTGCTCGCGGCGCTGGCGCGCGACCTCGGGCGGGTGGTGATGCAGCGACGTCTGCTGACCGAGGTCTGGGGTCCGGCGCATGTCGAGGACAACCAGTACCTGCGCGTCTATGTCGGCCAGCTGCGCGCCAAGCTGGGCGAGGCGGCGCGGCTGCTGCGCACCGAGCCCGGGGTCGGCTACCGGCTGCTGGAAGAGGTCGCCTGAGGCCTCACTGCCAGGGGGTTCGCTGCCAGATCTGCCGGTAGCGCGCGAGCTGCACCGGAAGCTGCGCTTCCCAGGCCGCGCCCGGCAGGTACGCCATCGCGAGCTCGAGCTGGCGCACCCGCTCCGCCCACTCGGGCGTCGCGATCACCTTCGCGATGGCCTGTTCAAGCCGCGTCGCGATCTCGTCAGGGATGCCGCGCGGCGCGCCGAGACCGCGCTCGGAACTCATCAGCACATCAAAACCTTCCTCGCGGAAGGTGGGGACGTCGGGCATCAGCTCCCAGCGGCGCTCGCCCATGCCGGCGATGGCGCGCAGCAGCGGGTTCGTCTCCCCGACCATGCCCATCTCGCCCAGGTTGATGCCGGCAATGTCGATCTGCCGGCCGAGCACGGCGTTACGCACCGGACCCGCGCCCGCGAAGGGCACATGGATGAATTCGGTGCCCGACACTGCCTCGAACAGCGTCAGGCCGAGATGATCATCGGTGCCGATGCCCGAGGAGCCGACGCTGATCGTCCCGGGCCGGCGCTTGGCCGCGTCCACCAGGTCGCGCAGCGAGCGGTAGGGGGAATCGCGGTGCACCACGAAGGCGCTGGGGTCGTCGACCAGGCGCGCGATGAGGCGGATCTGCGCGGTGTCGTAGCGCACCCGGCGCTGGACGCCGAGCGAGACGTAGCCGGGCGTGTTGATGGTGCCGAGCGTGTAGCCATCCGGCCGCGCAGACTGCAGCGCCACGTAGGCGGTCTCGCCGCCGGCACCGGGCCGGTTCACGACGACGAAATTGGCGCCGGGGATCTCGGGCAGCAGCATCTGCGCCAGCGCGCGGACCATCACATCCGTACCGCCGCCAGGCGCGAAGCCGATGATCACCTCGATCGGCCGCGCGGCGGGCCAGGCGGGTTGCGCCAAGGCCGGCGCGGCGAGGGTCGCGACGCTCGCGGCGATGGCGCCGCGACGGGTGAGGAAGGCCTGCGTGCTCATGACGTGGTCTTTCGGGAAAGGACTGCGGGGGACTCAGGGGGCGGAGGCGCGGGCAGCGGCGAGGCCGCCGGGAATCACCACCGCGCCTTCAAGCGCCGGCAGCCGCCCGGCAAGGACGGCGACGATGCTCTCGGCGGCGCCGGTCGCCATGCCCACCGCGCCGCGCGGCGTGTTGGCAGCGAGGTGCGGCGTGGACAGCACCCGGGGATGGCCGCGCAGCGGGCTCTCGACCTCCAGCGGCTCCTTCGCGAATACGTCGATGCCGGCCCAGGCGACGTGCCCGGCATCGAGGGCGGCGAGCAGCGCGGCCTCGTCCACGATGCCGCCGCGGGCCGTGTGGACCAGGATGGCGCCGCTCGGCAGGGCGGCCAGCTCGGCGGCGCCGATCATCCCGCGCGTGTTCGCATCCAGTGGACAATGCAGCGAGAGCACGTCCGAGCGCGCCAGAAGCACACGCAGGTCTTCGACGCGCTCGCCAGGCCCCGGCAGCGGGCCCGGCGGCAGCAGCGGGTCATGCACCGCGACGCGCATGCCGAAGGCCTCCGCAAAGCGCGCGACCTTGGACCCGATCGCGCCGTAGCCGACGATGCCGAGCGATACACCATCCACGTCGCGCGTCATCCGCGAGGTCTTCTCCCACAGCCCCTCGCGCATGCCCGAGGCGACCGAGGGCAGGTCCTTCAGCAGCGCGAGCATCAGCGCCATGGCGTGCTCCGCGACCGAGCGTGAATTCGCGCCCGCGGCCCGCGTCACCGTCAGCCCACGCGCCTCGGCGGCGGCGAGGTCGATCCCGTCCACCCCGGCGCCGTGCCGGGCGATGACGCGCAGCGCAGGTGCTGCCGCGTCCATGATGGTGCCCGTGATGAGGCCCTGGCGGTGCAGCATCGCGATAGGGCGATGTTCGGCGATGGCGGCGAGCAGCTCCGCCTCGCCGGGATAGCCCGACGTGCAGGGCACCGCGTACCCCACCGCCTCGAGCATCGCGACCGCCTCCGGGGCGAGCTTCGCTGCGGTGACGAGGACGGTGGGTTTCTGGGCCATGGTGGCTCCTGCGCCTGTGCGCGGCATGCGGTGATCGGTCGGCGGCGCGGGCGCGTTCATAGCCACGACCCGCGAAAGTCGGCCCGTCAGCGTCCAGGCCCAGGCGAGGACGGTGGCTTAGCCACCACCATCATCCCTTGTCGAGCGATTTCACCATGCGGTCCGCCCCGGCCTTGACCGTGTCGCCGCCCCAGATCAGCGCGGCGGTGAACAGGGCGGGGCGGTCGGTGACAAAGTCCCGACTATTCCTTGGTCAGCGCGCCCGGCTTGTGCGCGGCCTTCGCGCCATTGCCCGTCTCGACGATGAGTTCGGGATTGTCAGGCGAGGCGGCGACCTCGTGGCCCTTGATCCGAGTGCGCTCGGTCACCTTGCGCACCACCTTGCCGTGCGCGGTGCCGCCGTGGCTTTTCCAGCTGACCGCGTCTCCAGGCTTCAACTCCTTGGTCATGCCGATCGCTCCTTCCGTCATGCGATATCGCAACGCGCGAGGTCGCCCATCGTTCCCGCCGATCCTTCCGCTCAGGCCAGCGGGCCAGTCTGGTACAGCGTCACCCGCAACCCGCCATGCGGCACCGGCGGCGTGGTCGGCAGGAAGGGCAGCCCGGTGGCTTGGGCGAGGCGCGCGTCGGAGGCGATGATGCCGACGCGCCAGCCGGCGAAGCGGCGCGTCATCACGTTGCCGAACGCCTGATACAGCGGCAGCAGCGCGGCGCCGTCACCCAGGCGATTGCCGTAGGGCGGGTTCACGATCACCAGCCCCGGCCGGTCGCCCGGTGGCGTGGCGTCGCTGATCGCGGCTTGGCGGAACGCGGTGATCTCGGCCACGCCGGCGCGCTCGGCATTGGCCATGCTCATGGCCACCGCACCTGCGTCACGGTCGCTGCCATGGCAGCCCTGCGGCGGCAGCGGCTCCCGCCTGACGCCGCGCATCCGCGCCCAGGTCTCGGCGTCGAAGGTGGCGAGGCGCTCGAAGGCAAAGGCACGGGCCCGGCCGGGATTGAGGCGCGCGGCGATCTCGGCGGCCTCGATGACGAAGGTGCCCGAGCCGCACATCGGGTCGAGCATGGGCTCGCGCCCGTCATAGCCGCATTGCTGGAGAAACAGTGCGGCCATCGTCTCGCGCATCGGCGCGGCGTTGACCGCCTGCTTGTAGCCGCGCTTGTGCAGCGGCTCGCCCGAGGTATCGACGCTGATGGTGCAATGGTCATCCTCAATGCGCACGCGCACCAGGATGGCGTCCTCCTCCGATTGCGGCGCGCCGAGGGTCTCGCGGATCGCGGTGGCGACGCGCTCGGCCGCGGCACCCGAATGGTAGATGCGCGAGGATGCGCAGGCGGCCTCGACCCGGAACGGCACGTCCGGGCGCAGCACCGAGTCCCAGGGCACGCGCCGGGCGCGGGCATCAAGCTGCGCGAGGTGGGTCACGTGGAAGGCGTCGATGCGCGCCAGCACGCGCCCGGCGCCGCGCAGCCACAAATTCGCCCGCCACACTTCCGGCCAGCCGCCGCGGGTGACCACGCCGCCGGGGACGCCCTTGGGCTGCTTGAACCCCTTGCCGCGCACCTCCGCGCAGAGCATGGCCTCGAGGCCCGGCGCGGTTGCGAGGAAGATGTCGAATTCGTCCGTTGTCATGCTCGTCTTCAGGCCAGCCGGTCGCGGCCGGCACAGCGCGCCTTTAGCACGATCCAACGCTGGGGATGCGTCTGGCACGGGAACTGCTTACATGATCGATCGCTTTCGTGCGTCGCGACAATCCGCGGCCGGCGTTTTCGGCCGCATCTGAAACCAAACCCACGAGCCACGCTTTATCGGCCGGACTGCCCTCCCCTCCTGATCGTTCCCGCCGCAGCCGGGCGGACCGATCCTTGCCCGGCGCGCCGCGGGTTGCCATAGCCGACCGCCGCCCCTTGGAGTGACCGCCTCCCGATCCTCGCCGACAAACCCCTACATGACCCTATGGCGCGCAAGGCGCCGGCCTTGCCGACCAGTTCGCCTGCCGCATCGCGGAACCACGCTCACGAACGCCACCGCCATCCCGAAGGATTACCGCCCATGCGCATCGCCGCCGGCTGCCAGATTACCTACGACTGCGCACAACCCACGCCCATGCTGCTGATGGTGAATCCGCACCCGTCGCGCGAGCCGGACCTGATCGGCCCGGCGGTGGAGCGCTTTGACCCGCCGGTGCCCTCGCGGCACTATTTCGACAGCTTCGGCAATCGCTGCACGCGCATCGTCGCACCGCCCGGGCGGCTTACCATCTCGACCAGCATCCTGGTGAACGATCCCGGCACCCCGGATGTGATCATGCCGGCCGCCTGGCAGCGCCCGGTCGAGGGGCTGCCGGACGAGTTCCTGGTCTACCTGCTGGGCAGCCGCTACTGCGACACGGACCGGCTGTCGGACACTGCCTGGTCGCTGTTCGGCACCGGCGTGCGCGGCTGGCCGATGGTGCAGGCCATCTGCGACTACGTGCACAACCACATCACCTTCGGCTACGAGCATGCGCGGGCGACGCGCACCGCGTCGGAAGCCTTTGAGGAGCGGCGCGGCGTTTGCCGCGACTATGCCCATCTCGCCGTCACGCTGTGCCGCTGCCTGAACATCCCCGCGCGCTACTGCACCGGCTACCTGGGCGACATGGGCACCTTGCCGCCCTATGGCCCGATGGATTTCGCCGCCTGGTTCGAGGTCTACCTCGATGATCGCTGGCACACTTTTGATGCGCGCAACAACACCCCGCGGATCGGGCGCATCCTGATGGCACGCGGGCGCGACGCGACGGATGTGGCGATCGTCACGACCTTCGGGAATTGCATGCTGTCCGGCTTTACCGTCTTCACCGACGAGGTGACCGGCTGACCCATCTCGATCCCGACCCGCCGGCGGCGGCGGTGGAGAACGCCACCGGCGCCGCCGCGCTGCTGCTGGTTTGCGAGCATGCGTCCAACCACATCCCCGCACGCTTCGCCGGGCTGGGGCTGCCCGCGGCGGAGCTGCAGCGCCACATCGCCTGGGACATCGGCGCGGCGGCGCTTTCGCGGCGGCTGTCGGCGCTGCTCGACGCGCCGCTTGTGCTCTCGGGCGCCTCGCGCCTGCTGATCGACTGCAACCGCCCGCCGGGGGCGCCGAGCAGCATCCCGCTGGTGAGCGAGGCGACGGAGATCCCGGGCAATCACGGCCTGCTGCCGGCGGATGTCGCGGCGCGGCGGGAAGCCTTCTTCGACCCGTTCCAGGTGGCGGTGACCCGATGCCTCGATGCGCGCGCGGGCCAGCGGACCACCATCCTGGGCGTTCACAGCTTCACGCCGGTCTTTCTCGGAACGGCGCGCCCCTGGCATGCCGGGGTGCTTTACCGCGAGGCCATCGCATTCGGCGCCCTGCTGCGCGACGCGCTGCGCGAGGACCCAGCCTTGGTGGTCGGCGACAACGAGCCCTACCAGGTCAATCTGGAGGAGGACTACACGGTGCCGGTGCATGGCGATGCGCGCGGTATCCCCGCCGCGCTGATCGAAGTGCGGCAGGATCTGCTCGGCAGCCAGGCGGGCATCGAGGGCTGGGCGCAGCGCCTGGCCGCCATCCTGCGGCGGCCAGGGCTGCTCTGATCACCCGCCGGTGGCGGGCGCGACCTTGTCCTGGGTCTTGCTGTCGAAATCGCTCGCCTCGTGGCGTTCCCAGAGCTGGCCCGCGGGGTCGCCCTGCACGCGGTTGACCATGCGGCCGCGCTTGACGGCCGGACGTTCATGGATGGCGTTCGCCCAGCGCAGCACGTTGGTGTAGCTCCCCACGTCGAGGAATTCCGCCGCGCCGTAGTTCCAGCCCTTCACCAGGCCGCCATACCAGGGCCAGACCGCCATGTCGGCGATGGTGTACTCGGCGCCGCCGAGGAACTCGCTCTCCCCAAGGCGGCGGTCCAGAACGTCCAGCTGGCGCTTCACCTCCATCGCGAAGCGATCGATCGGGTATTCCATCTTGGTCGGCGCATAGGCGTAGAAATGCCCGAAGCCGCCGCCGAGGTAGGGCGCGCTGCCCATCTGCCAGAACAGCCAGGACAGGCATTCCGCGCGCGCCGAAGTCTCGGTCGGCAGGAAGGCATCGAACTTTTCCGCGAGATGCATGAGGATGGCGCCGGATTCGAAGACGCGGATCGGCTTCGGCCCGCTGCGGTCGAGCAAGGCGGGGATCTTGGAATTCGGATTCACCCCGACGAAGCCGGACCCGAACTGGTCGCCCTCGCTGATGCGAATGATCCAGGCATCATATTCCGCACCCTCATGGCCGGCGGCGAGCAGCTCCTCCAGCAGAACGGTGACCTTCACGCCATTGGGCGTGCCGAGCGAATAGAGCTGCAGCGGATGGCGGCCGACCGGCAGCTCCTTCTCGTGCGTGGCACCCGCGATGGGGCGGTTGATGTTGGCGAAGCGGCCGCCGCTGGGCTTGTTCCAGACCCAGACCTTGGGGGGTGTGTATTCGGTGCTGTCGCTCATCGGGATGTCTCCTGTGGGGGGCCTAGGCGTCGCCCTCAGCATGTGGGGCGTCTCGGGCGCTGTCCACGCCCGGCAAGGCGGCCACCGTTGCGGATCAGCCCTCAGCGGTGCCCGGCGCGAAGAGTTCCTCGACCGTGAGAGCGCGGGGCGACAGGTGCTGCGCGAGCGACCAGCGGCACACCGCTTCCAGCGCGGGCCGGTTCGCGGCCACGCCATGGCTCCAAAGGCCGGCGCCCAGCACGGCGCGGGTCTCCGCCCAGGCCTGCTCGAGCCAGGGCAGCATGGTCGGCGCGAAGGAGGCGGCGACGGCGCGCTCCATCTCCTCCAGCGCCATGGTGCGCGCGGCCTGGAAGCCGTCGAGCAGCCGTCGCGCGAGGTTCGGGTCGCGTGCGAGCACGTCGCGACGGATGCCGATGACGTGCATGATGGGGTGCATCCCGGTGCGGCGATGCCACCCCATCTCGGCGGCCTTGGCGTCAGGAAACAGCCGCGCGATGCGCGGGTCGCCGGCAGTGAAGGCAGCGGGCGGGCTCGGCGCAACGATCGCGTCGATGCTGCCGTCCAGCAGCGCGGCGTTCAGTGTCATACCCGCCGGCAGCGGTGCGACGTCCATGTGCGGCGGCATCACGAGCGGCAGCCGCTCCTTCCGCCCCGGCGCATTGGTGCCGGCTGTGCGCCAGGCGATGCGGTCGGTTTCGACGCCATGATCCTCGGCCAGGATGCCGCGCACCCAGAGGCCCAACGTCATCTGGTATTCCGGGATGCCGACGCGGCGGCCCTCCAGCGCCTTCGGATCGTCAATGCCGGCACCCGCCCGGACATAGATCGCATTGTGCCGGAAGGCGCGCGAGACGAAGGCGGGGATCGCAACATAGGGGCTTTCGCCGCGGCCGAGCTGCATCAGGTAGGAGCTGAGCGAGAGCTCGCTCACATCGAATTCGGCGCGGTTGTGCGCACGCGGAAAACTCTCCTCCGATGGCAGCGGGATGGGCAGTAGCGCGGCTCCTTCGACGCGCACGCGGCCATCGATCAGCGGGCGCACGCGGTCATAGGGGAAGCAGGCGAAGGTGAGGTGCACCACCTCAATCGCCCCTGATGCCGGCACGGCCGATCAGGCCCCGGAAGCGCTCCAGCTCCTCGCGGATCAGCTGCCCGAAGGCGGCCGGGCTGCGCGGCGCAGGGTCGGCACCTTCCACCATCAGGCGGTCACGCAGCTCCGCATCGCCGAGGATTCCATTCACCACCTGGTTGATGCGCGCGACGATCTCGGGCGGCGTCGCGGCGGGTGCGACCAGCCCATGCCACTGCACCAGCGCGAAGCCGGGCAGCGCATCGGACGCGGCCGGTACGCCCGGCAACAGTGGCGAGGGCTGCGCCGAGGACACGCCGAGCGCCAGCAGCCGTCCCTCTCGCAAATGCGGCAGCACCACCGGCGCGCCGGCGAAGCTCGCCGCGACCCGGCCGGCGAGGAGGTCCGCCAGCATCTGGCCATTGCCGCGATAGGGCACGTGCACCAGTTCGATCCCGGCCTGGTCGGCGAAGGCGGCCATGGTGATGTGCGAGGCCGCGCCATTGCCCGCGGTGCCGTAGGGGATGGTGCCCGGTGATCGTTTGGCGATTGCCACAAAATCTGCCGTGCCGCGTGCGCCTAGCGAGGGGTGGATGGTCAGCACCGATGGCAGGGTCGCGACCAGCGCCACGGGGGCGAAATCGCGCACCGGGTCATAGGTGATGTTCGGATAGATCCACGGGTTCACCGCGAGCGTGCCGATATGGCCCCACATCAGCGTGTGCCCATCGGGTGCGGCGCGCGCCACCGCCGTCGCGCCCACGATCCCCCCTGCGCCGCCGCGATTGTCCACCACGACGGGATGCCCGCCCAGCGCCTGCTGCAGCTTCTGTGCGATCGGCCGGGCGAGCAGGTCGTTCGACCCACCCGGCGGAAACGGCACCAGGATGGACACCGGGCGCTGCGGCCAGGCGCTGCCCTGCGCGAGAGCCCCGCGCAGAACGGCCGGCGCGGCAAGGAGGCCGGTGACAAGACGGCGCGTGATCATGCCTGCAACACTCCAATACGGATGGCGTGCGCCGGCGCGCCGCACGAGGCGGGTTCAGCAAGGGCCGTGCCGCACATCGCGCTAACGCTGGCCGAGCAGCTTCCACACGCCGTCCGCAGCGAGCACAAGCCGGTCGCCCACCAACAGCTCGCCGCGAATGAAGGCGACGGATCGCGCGATGCGCTCGACCCTGGGCACGCACTCGACGAAATCCCCCGCGCGCGCCGGCGAGACGAAGCGGCTGTTGAGCTGAATGGTTGAGATCGGCACGCGCCCCACCGCCTGCCAGACCGTCAGGCCCAGCATGTCGTCCATGAAGGTCATCAGCATGCCGCCATGCACAACGCCGCCAACATTGAGATGGCGCTCCTCGGCGAGGAAGCCGTAGCGCCAGGCGCCATCGACCTGCTTGGAGAAGAAGGTGCCGAGGAGCACGGGAAAGCCGCGCTCGGGCAGCACGGCCCAGCCTTCCGCAGACGGGTTGAAGGCGGATGGGATGGCGTCGGACATGGGCGAGGGCCTTGCTGCGGCGATGGCGGTCGTCTTTGCCATAAGCCAGGCCAGGGGCGGCGCCAACCGGGCGCTTGTGCACCCCGCGGCGTGGTGCTCTCGTCGCGCCGGGGCAAGCCAGGGAACCTACGATGATCGAGCATAGATTGGTCGAGGCCCAGCCCGGCCTCGTCTTCGACATCTCCGTGGCGGGCGCGGCTGATGCGCCGCTGGTCCTCATGCTGCACGGCTTCGCGGTGTCGCGGCATCTGTACGATGCGCAGTTGCCGGCACTCGCGCAGGCCGGCTACTTCGCCGCCGCGCCAAACCAGCGCGGCTATTCCGCCGGCGCCCGGCCGGACCCGGCGAACGTCGCGCTCTATGACATCGAACTGCTGCTGGACGACGCGATGGCCTTCACCCGCGTGCTGGGTCATGGCGACGGGCGCTTCCACCTGGTCGGGCATGATTGGGGCGGCAGCCTCGCCTGGGAGATCGCGTCGCGGCATCCCGAGCGGCTCGCCTCGCTCACGATGCTGTCCCGCCCGCACCCCGGCGCCTTCGCCCGCGCCCTGCGCGACGATCCCGAGCAGCCCATCCGGTCACAGCACCATAAAGCGTTCCTCGCGCCCGATGCGGTGCCAAAACTGCTGGCCGACGATGCGCGCTGGCTGCGCACGCGCCACGCGGCGAACGGCATCCCCGCGCGGGCGACGGAGAAGCACCTCGCGGTCATCGGCAACCCCGAGGCGATGGAGGCCGCCCTTGCCTGGTACCGCGCGCGCGGCACGGTGCATCGCCCGATCAATCGCATCACGGTGCCCACGCTGTTCATCTGGGGCGACGCCGACGACACCGTCGGGCGCATGGCCGCGGAGGGCACGGCGGATTTCATCGACGCCCCCTATCGCTTCGAGGTGCTGCCGGGCGTGGGCCACTACGCGGCCGACCAGATGCCGGAGCGGGTGAACGCGTTGATGCTGGAGCATCTGGCCCTGCATGGGGCCTGACATCATCCTGGCAACCTTCTTGTATCGCGCGTGTTACCGGAGCGACCCTCAAAGGAGCATGTCCCATGAACAGCATCGTTTACATCGTTGGCGCCGTCGTGATCGTCATCGCGATCCTCAGCTTTCTCGGCCTGCGCTGATCATCCCGGCTCTGCGGAAAACCGTCGCTTCAGCAACCGCAGGGTGAAGCTCGTGCGTGTGTGGCGAATGCCTGGCAGCCGGTAGATCTTCTCGCGCAGCAGCCGCTCGTATCCAGCCGTGCCTCCGACGGCGAGCTTGACGACGTAGTCATACTCGCCCGTCACCAACCAGGCCTCCAGCACCTCCGGCATCGCCGCCACCGCTTCCTCGAAGCGGTGGAGGATGGTGTCGTCGTGCTTTTCCATCTGGATCTCAAGGAACACCGTATCCGGCAAGCCAAGCGCGGCTTGATTGAGCAGCGCGTGGTAGCCCTGGATGACGCCACTCTGTTCCAGCCGCTTGACCCGCGCCCAGCAGGGCGAGGCTGACAGCCCGGCTTGCTCGGCCAGCTCCGCATTGCTCTGACGCGCATCGGATGCGAGGGCGCGGAGGATTTTTCTGTCGATGGCGTCCATCACGGAAGAATGTGCCAAACCTTCGGCAGCGCACAACGGAATTCGGCATAATTTTCGCCTGCTCCGGGTCTAGTCTTCTGCCTGCTGTAGGAGGCCCGGCCATGGGCAGCATCCCTCGCCTTGAAACCACGCTCGACGACCGCTTCGAATCGCGCGGCCTTGCACCGGTGCTGCTCACCGGCATCCAGGCACTGGTGCGACTGCCGCTGCTTCAGCGCGAGATGGACGCGGCGGCAGGGCTGGACACGGCGGGCTTCATCGCAGGCTATCGTGGCTCCCCGCTCGGCGGCTACGACAAGGAATTGGCGAAGCAGAAGCCGCGGATGGATGCGGCGAACATCGTCGTGCGGCCGGGACTGAACGAGGACCTGGCTGCGACCGCCGTCTGGGGCAGCCAGATGCCGGGGCTGCGCGAGCGCGCGAAGCACCAGGGCGTCTTCGGCATCTGGTACGGCAAGGCGCCCGGCGTGGACCGCAGCGGCGACGCGATCCGCCACGCCAACAGTGCGGGCGTGTCGCCCCTAGGCGGTGTGCTGGCGCTGGCCGGCGACGACCCGACCGCCAAATCCTCGACCATCACCTCCGGGTCGGAACATTTCTTCATCGACCTTGAGATCCCGATGCTGGATCCAGCCGATATCGCGGAGGTGCTGGAGTTCGGGCTGAAGGGCATCGCGATGAGCCGTTTCGCGGGGCTCTGGGTCGGGCTGAAATGCGTCGCCGACACGATGGACGCCGCGGCGACGGTCACGATCGACCCGGCGCGCTATGCGACCATCGCGCCAGTTGGTCTGCCCGCGTCTCCAGATGGGCTGCATATCCGTTTGAACGACCACTGGATCGCGCAGGAACGGCGCCAGCGCCATTTCAAGCTGCCGCATGCCGTCGCCTTCGCGCGCGCCAACGGGCTGAACCGGATCATCATCGACAGCCCCACCGCGCGCTACGGCATTGCGGCGCGCGGCAAAGCCTACGCCACGCTGCGCCAGGCGATGACCGATGCCGGCATCACCGACGCGATGGCGCGCGAGGCCGGGCTGCGCCTGTGGAAGGTGGGGCTTGCCTGGCCGTTGGATGCAGAAGCCGCTCGCGATTTCGCCCGGGGGCTGGAGGAGGTGCTCGTCATCGAAGACCGACGCCCCGTGCTGGAGCCGCAGCTGCGCGAGGCGTTGTACAGCCTCGACGCCCGGCCGCGCATCGCCGGCAAGACCACGCCCGAGGGGGCGACGCTGCTCTCCGATCTCGGCGAGCTCGATGCGCCGCAGATCCTGCGCGCCTTCGCCGCGCGCCTGCCCGCGGCGCTGCGCACGCCGCTGCTGGCCGAACGCCTCGCCGCGCTCGACGCATTGAACACGCAGGCGCTGGCGCCGCTGCACAGCCGCGACCCGTATTTCTGTCCCGGCTGCCCGCACAACACCTCCACCCGCCTCCCAGATGGCAGCCTGGGTCTCGCCGGCATCGGCTGCCACTTCCTCGCCACGCGCATGGACCGCGACACCGAACTGTTTACCCAGATGGGCGGCGAGGGCGCGCCCTGGCTCGGCATGGCGCCCTTCGTGGAAGAGCAGCACGTCTTCGCCAATATGGGCGACGGCACCTATGCGCATTCGGGCAGCCTCGCGATCCGCGCGGCCATCGCCTCGGGCACGAACATCACCTTCAAGATCCTGGTCAACGGCGCGGTCGCGATGACCGGCGGGCAGCATACGGAATCCGACACGTCCGTCCCGCGCATTGCCGCCCAGCTGCGGGCGGAGGGCGTTGCGCGCATTGCCATCGTCTCCGATGATCCCGAACGCCATCGCGGCCATGCGCTGATCCCCGTCGGCGTCACCTTCGATGACCGCGCCAATCTCGACGCCGTGCAGCGGGAATTGCGCGCGACGCTGGGTGTGACCGCACTGCTCTACGACCAGGAATGCGCGACCGAGCGCCGTCGCCACCGCAAGCGCGGCACCGCGGCGGCGGCAACGAAGCGCGTGGTGATCAATCCACGCATCTGCGAGGATTGCGGCGATTGCTCGCGCGTCTCGAATTGCCTGGCGGTGGAACCGGTGGAGACGGCGTTCGGCCGCAAGCGCCAGATCGACCAGAGCGCCTGCAACCAGGATTTCTCCTGTCTCAACGGCTTCTGCCCGAGCTTCGTCACGCTGGAAGGCGCCGAGCCGGTCAAGCCGGGTATGCCCGCGGCGGGCGCGGCGTTGCCGGACCCGGCGCCGCTCGCGCTGCGCGACGGGGCGTGGAACATCCTGCTCGCCGGCGTTGGCGGGCAGGGGGTGACCGCACTCTCCGCCATCCTCGCCGAAGCCGCGCATCTGGAAGGGCGCCCGGTGCGCTCCATCGACCAGCTCGGCCTCGCGCAGAAGGGCGGCGGCGTCTATGCGCAGTTGCGCCTGGGCGAGGCTGGTACGGCGCCGGAGAGCCTGCGCGGGCCGCGCATCGGGCAGGGCCAGGCGGACCTGCTGATCGCGGCGGACATGGTGGTGGCGCATGGGGCGAGCGCGCGGCCCCTGTTGGCGGCGGATCGTTCCGTCGCGGTGGTCAACACCGCCATCGCGCCGACCGCGCAATTCGTGCGCGACACGACCACGCGCTACGATTCGGCGGGGATGCGCGCGAGCCTGGCGGCGGCGACCCACGACCTCATCACGATGGATGCAACGAAGCGCGTGCTGGGCGATCTCGGCGATGCGATCTTCGTCAATGTCTTCCTGCTCGGCGTCGCGTTCCAGCGTGGGCTGGTGCCGCTCACGGCCGCCTCGATCGAGCGGGCGCTGGAGCTGAACGGCACCGCCGTGCCACGCAACAAGGCGGCCTTCGCCGATGGCCGCGCGGCCGCGCTGGAAGCGCCCGCCGAGCCGGAGGCACCGCAGACGCTGGATGCGCTGATCGCGCATCGCGCAGCCGACCTCGTGGCGTATCAGAGCGCGCGCTACGCGGGCGGGTACACGGCTTTTCTCGACAGCATCCGGCCCCATGCCAGTGAGGCCGTGCTGCGCGCCGCCGCGCACCAGCTGCACCGCCTCATGGCCTACAAGGACGAGTATGAGGTCGCGCGCCTGCACCGTGACCCGGCCTGGCAGGCGAGCCTCACCGCGCGTTTTTCAGGCACGAAGCGCGCCGTGCTGCACCTCGCACCGCCGATGCTCGGGGGCGAGGATGCGGAAGGCCGCCCGCGCAAGCGCGCCTTAGGGCCGTGGATGCTCCGCGCGATGGGGCTGCTGCGCCACGGCAGGGTCCTGCGCGGGACATGGGCGGACCCGTTTGGCCGCACCGATGAGCGCCGCGCCGAACGCACGCTGCCGGGCGAGTTCCGCACCGGGCTGGAAACCCTGCTGGCACTCGGCCCGGATGAGGCGGCGCTGCTCGCCTGGATCGAGGCCTGGGGCGGCATCCGCGGCTATGGGCCGGTGAAGGCGGAACGGATAGCGGCGGCGCGGCTGCGCATCGCCGCCCTCGACAGCGCGATGCGGCAGGCCAGGGCGGCGTAAAGCTCAGCCCGGTTCGGCGCCGATCGTCACCACCTCCGCGCCCTCGGCGACCATGCCATCGAGGGTCGCGCGCAGGGCGAGGACGATGCCGTCGATGGGCGCGCGCAACGCGATCTCCATCTTCATCGCCTCGATGACGAGGAGCGTCGCACCTTTCACGACATGGTCGCCGGGTGCGGCCAGAATCTGGATCACGCGGCCCGGGATGGGCGCGATGACGCGCTCGCCGGAGCTGGCCGCGGGTGGTGGCGGTGCCAGGGGATCGACCTGCTCGAACACATGCCGGCCGCCGTCCAGCGCCACGGTCAGCGCGGCGCCCTGGCGGATGACAAGCGCCGGCCGCGTGTGGCCGCCCAGGGTGAGCTGGCCATCGCCAAGCCGCGCATCCTCGGCACCGGCGATGGCAAGACCGCCATCCGGCCGCGCATGCAGGCGCAGCGTGGTGCCCACGGTGCTGCCCGGCTCGCGCAGCAGGATTGCGTGGTGGCCCACGCCGTTCATGCGCCAGGCATCGGCCGCGGCCCAGGGATCACCCGTGCGCGCGCCAGCCTGAAGTTCGGACGCGACGTGCAGCGCCGCCGCAATGCGGGCGGCATCGCGCAGCGACGGCGTGGCCGTGCCGGCGGTGAGCATGTCCAGGTGCCGCGCGATGAAGCCGGTATCGACGCCGCCGGCCGCGAATTCGGGGTGAGCGGCGATGGCGCGCAGCAGGTCCAGATTTGTCGCGACACCGATCGCCTCGCAATCCGCCAGCGCCGCCCGCAGGCGCGCGACGGCTTCGGCGCGGTCCGCACCATGGACGATGATCTTCGCCAGCAGGGAATCGTAGTAGGGCGTGACGCTGTCGCCCTGCCGTACGCCGGTGTCGACGCGCGCGCCCTCCGGCAGACGCAGATGCGCGAGCGTGCCGGTGGCGGGCAGGAAATTCCGCGCGGGGTCCTCGGCGCAGAGCCGCACCTCGATCGCATGACCAAGGATGGCGAGATCACCCGCGGGCAGCGCCTCGCCGGCGGCGATGCGCAGCTGCCATTCGACCAGGTCGAGGCCGGTGATCATCTCGGTGACCGGATGCTCCACCTGCAGCCGGGTGTTCATCTCCATGAAGTGGAAGCTGCCGCCGCCCTCGGGCATTCTTTTGTGAGACGTGCCGCCCGGCACGCCTTGATGAGACGTGCCTTCCGGCACGCCTCTATGAGACGTCCCTTCCGGCAAGCCTTCATGGGACGTGCCTTCCGGCAAGCCTCTATGAGACGTGCCTTCCGGCACGATGAATTCCACCGTCCCGGCGCCGACGTAGCCGACCGCGTGTGCGGCGGCGACGGCTGCTTCGCCCATGCGCGCGCGCAATTCCGGCGTCATCCCCGGTGCGGGCGCTTCCTCCACCACCTTCTGGTGGCGGCGCTGGATGGAGCAGTCGCGCTCGAACAGCGACACGGTGCGGCCGTGGCTGTCGGCAAAGACCTGGATCTCGATGTGGCGCGGCCGGACCAGGTATTTCTCCAGCAGCACGCGGTCATCGGCGAAGGCCGCGAGCGCCTCGCGCTGCGCACTGGTCAGGGACGCTTCGAAATCCTCCGCGCGCTCGACCACGCGCATGCCGCGCCCGCCGCCGCCGGCGCTCGCCTTGATCAGCACCGGGTAGCCGATGCGCGCGGCGGCGTCGGCCAGCGTGGCCGTATCCTGCGCCTCGCCGTGGTAGCCCGGCACCAGCGGCACGCCGCTCGCTTCCATCAGCGCCTTGGATGCCGCCTTGGAGCCCATCGCGCGGATCGCGCCGGCCGGTGGCCCTATGAAGACCAGGCCGGCGGCCGCGCAGGCTTCGGCGAAATCGGCATTCTCCGACAGGAAGCCGTAGCCAGGATGGATCGCCTCCGCCCCGGTTCGCCGCGCAGCGTCGAGGATGGCCGCGATGTCGAGGTAGCTCTGCCGCGCCGGCGCGGGCCCGATGGCGATCGCCTCATCGGCCAGCGCCACATGCAGCGCGCCGGCATCCGCCTCGGAATGGACGGCGACGGTTTTGATGCCCATCCGTCGCGCGGTGGCGATGATGCGGCAGGCGATCTCGCCGCGATTGGCGATGAGGATCTTCGTGAACATCCCCCTCACATCCGGAACAGGCCGAAGCGCGTCTCCGCAGGCAGCGCGTTGCGCGCGGCGGCAAGGCCCAGCGCGAGCACACGGCGTGTATCGGCCGGGTCGATCACGCCGTCATCCCACAGACGCGCGGTCGCGTAGTAGGGGTGGCCCTGGGTCTCATACTGCGCACGGATCGGCGCGGTGAAGGCTTCCTCGTCCTCGGCACTCCAGTCGCGCCCCTGCGCGGCCAGCGCATCGCGCCGCAGTGTTGCCAACACGCTTGCCGCCTGCGCGCCGCCCATGACGCCGATGCGCGCATTGGGCCACATCCACAGGAAGCGCGGCGAGAAGGCGCGCCCGCACATGCCGTAATTGCCGGCACCGAAACTGCCGCCGATGATCACGGTGAATTTCGGCACGGCAGCAGTGGCGACGGCTGTCACCATCTTCGCGCCATCCTTGGCGATTCCGCCGGCCTCGTATCTCTGGCCGACCATGAAGCCGGTGATGTTCTGCAGGAAGACCAACGGGATGCCGCGCTGGGCACACAGCTGGATGAAGTGCGCGCCCTTCAGCGCGCTCTCCGAAAACAGCACGCCGTTGTTCGCGACGATCCCGATCGCGTGCCCCTCGATCCGAGCGAAGCCGCAGACCAGCGTCGCGCCATAGCGTTCCTTGAACTCGTCGAAATCGCTGTCGTCGACGATGCGCGCGATCACCTCCCGCACGTCATACGATGCGCGGCTGTTGGCGGGGATGATGCCGTAGAGCTCCTCGGCCGCGAAGCGCGGCGGGCGTAGTGGCAGCGGCGCGGGCCAGGTGGGCGCGACCGCATTCAGCCGCGCCACCGCGCTGCGCGCGAGGCCCAGCGCGTGGCCGTCGCTTTCGGCGAGGTGGTCGGCGACGCCGGAGATGCGGGTGTGGACATCGGCGCCGCCCAGCGCCTCCGCGCTCACCACCTCACCGGTCGCAGCCTTCACCAGCGGCGGTCCAGCGAGGAAGATGGTGCCCTGTTCGCGCACGATGATGGTCTCGTCCGACATCGCCGGCACATAGGCGCCGCCCGCTGTGCAGGACCCCATCACCACGGCGATCTGCGGAATGCCCTTGGCCGACATCGTGGCCTGGTTGAAGAAGATGCGGCCGAAATGGTCGCGATCTGGGAACACCTCGTCCTGGTTCGGCAGGTTCGCACCGCCGGAATCGACCAGGTACAGGCAGGGCAGCCGGTTCTGCTCCGCGATCTCCTGCGCGCGGAGATGCTTCTTCACCGTCAGCGGGAAATAGGTGCCGCCCTTCACCGTCGCGTCATTGGCGATCACCATGCAGTCGCGCCCGCTGATCCGTCCGATCCCCGCGATCAGCCCGGCCGAGGGCACCACATCCTCATACATTCCGTGCGCCGCCAGCTGGCCAATTTCGAGGAAGGGTGAGAGCGGGTCGAGCAGCAATCGCACCCGTTCGCGCGGCAGCAGCTTTCCGCGTGAGACATGGCGCTCGCGCGATGCCGCACCGCCGCCCGCTTCCACCCGCGCGGCGTGCGCGCGCAGATCCGCTACCACAGCCCGCATCGCCTCGGCATTGGCGACGCTCTCGGGCGCGGCCGCGTCGAAGCGGCTCTCGATCACCGGCATCAGCCGCCCTCGGCAAAAAGTTCGCGACCGATGAGCATGCGGCGGATCTCGGAGGTCCCTGCGCCGATCTCATACAGCTTTGCATCGCGCAGCAGCCGGCCGGCCGGGTAGTCATTGGTATAGCCATTGCCACCCAGCGCCTGGATGGCCTCCCCCGCCGCCCAGGTCGCCTTCTCGGCGGCGAACAGGATGGCACCCGCGGCATCCTTGCGCGTCGGCCGGCCGTGGTCACACGCCCGCGCCACGGCATAGACATAGGCGCGGGCGGCATTGGTGATGGTGTACATGTCGGCAAGCTTGCCCTGCATGAGCTGGAACTCGCCGATGGCGCGACCGAACTGCTTGCGCTCCCGCGTATAGGGCAGCACCAGGTCCAGGCAGGCGCGCAGGATGCCGAGCGGCCCGCCGGCCAGCACCGCGCGCTCGTAGTCGAGCCCGCTCATCAGCACGCCGACGCCGCCACCCACTTCGCCGAGCACATTCTCCGCCGGAACTTCGCAGTCAAAAAAAATCAGCTCGCAGGTGTTCGATCCGCGCATGCCCAGTTTGTCCAGCTTCGCGCCCGTGGAAAAACCGGCGAAACCGCGCTCGATCAGGAAGGCGGTGATGCCACGCGACCCCGCCTCCGGCGCAGTCTTGGCATAGACCACCAGCACATCGGCGTCGGGCCCGTTGGTGATCCACATCTTGCCGCCATTGAGGATGTAGCGGTCACCGCGAAGCTCCGCCCTCAGGCGCATGCCCACCACGTCCGACCCCGCGCCGGTCTCCGACATCGCCAGCGCTCCGACATGCTCGCCACTGATCAGCTTCGGCAGATACCGCCGCTTTTGCGCGGCGCTGCCGTTGCGGCGGATCTGGTTTACGCAGAGGTTCGAATGCGCCCCGTAGGACAGGCCCACCGAGGCCGAAGCGCGGCTGATCTCCTCCATCACCACGACATGGTCGAGGTAGCTGAGCCCGGCGCCGCCATGCTCCTCCTCGACCGTGACGCCGAGCAGGCCCAGCTCGCCCATGCGGCGCCACAAGGCCATGGGAAATTCATTGTCGCGATCGATCCCCGCGGCGAGCGGGGCGATCTCGCGCTCTGCGAAATCGGCGACCATGTCGCGCAGCGCGGCGGTCGTGTCGCCCAGTTCGAAATCGAGACCCGTGTCGCTGCGCGGCATGGCGGTGTGTCCTCCGGACTTGGCGCAATCGCGCCGGGAAATATCCCCCCGGCGTCGGCGGAACGCAACGCGGGCGATGGTGCCGGATGCGCGGCACCGCCCAGGGATGCGTTGCGGCGCGCCGCGACCGGCGCCTAGACTTGGCGCGGCAGTCCCCCCGGGGGCACCTGCCCTCGGGAGGGCGCGGCATGATCTTCCGGCAATTGTTCGACAGCGTTTCGGGCACGTACAGCTACCTCCTCGCCAGCCGCCATGGCGGCGAAGCGCTGATCATCGACCCGGTGCTGGAAAAGGTGGATCGCTACCTCAAGCTGATGGAGGAGCTGGACCTGCGCCTGGTGAAGGCGGTGGATACGCATCTGCACGCCGACCACATCACCGGCCTCGGCGCGCTGCGTGACCGCACTCGCTGCATCACCGTGATGGGCGAGCAGAGCCAGGTCGATGTCGTGTCCATGCGCATCGGCGAAGGCGACCGGCTGCATGTCGAGGGGCTGAGCCTCGATGTGCTCTACACGCCCGGCCACACCGATGATTCCTACAGTTTCATCATGGGCGACCGCATCTTCACCGGCGACACGCTGCTGATCCGCGGCACCGGGCGCACCGACTTCCAGAACGGTGATGCGCGCCAGCAATACGCCAGCCTGCAAAGGCTGATGCGCCTGCCCGAGGAGACGTTGGTCTTCCCCGCGCATGACTACAAGGGCGACACGGTGAGCACGATCGGCGAGGAGAAGCGGCACAATCCGCGCCTGCAGGTGCGCGACGCGGAAGCCTACGCCGCGCTCATGGAAGGCCTGCACCTGCCCAACCCGAAGATGATGGATGTCGCGGTGCCGGCCAACATGCGGCAGGGCCTGTTGCAGGCGGAGATCGCGCGGCGCGGCTGGGCTATAGGGTCGACGGAAGCCGCGGCCTTGATCGGCGCGCATGGCGTCGTGCTGGTCGATCTGCGCGAGCAGGCCGAGCGCGCGAAGCACGGCGTGATCCCCGGTTCGGTGCACGCGCCCTACGCCGATCTGCAGGCGAATCTCCGCCCCGGCGGGGTGCTGCACGACCTGGCCACGGCGACCGGGCGCGCGCTGCTCTTCTACTGCGCCTTCGGTGAGCGCAGCGCGATGGCGGTGCAGGCAGCGCAGGATGCCGGGTTGCTGCAGACGCGGCATATCGCGGGCGGCATGGGCGCCTGGGCACGCGCCGGGCTGATGGTGGAGCGCCCGGGCTGCAGGGCCGTCGCGGCTCAGCCGGCCTCCGCCGGCGGCGCCTGAACGGACGCTGCGTCCAGCCGATAGCCCAGGCCGCGCACGGTGTGGATCACCACCCCCGCCTGCACCTCGTTCAGCCGCGTGCGCAGCCGGTGCACATAGACCTCGACGGCATTGGGCTGCACGGCACGGTCGAGACTCGCCATGCGCGCCTCGAGCGCCTCCTTCGCGACCGGGCGCGGCATGGCGCGCAGCAGCGCTTCGAGCAATGTGCGTTCGCGCCGCGGCGGCTCGAAGGCGCGGCCGGCGACGGTGAGCGCGCGCGACGCCGGGTCGAAGGATAGCGCACCCAGCGTCAGGGTCACCGCCACGCGGGTGCCGCGCCGCTGCGCCGCGTTCAGCCGTGCGACGACCTCACGCAGGGTGATCGGCTTGACCATGTAGTCATCGGCGCCGAGGTCGAGTCCCTTGCACACCTCCGCCACGTCGCCGAGCGCGGTCATCAGCAGCATGGGCGGCGTGTTTGGCTGGTGGCGCAGACGGCGGATGAGGTCGAGCCCGTCTCCATCGGGCAGGCCGCGGTCAAGCAACAGGGCGTCGTATTCCCCCGTCGCGAGCGCGGCCTCGGCGTCGGCGACGCTGCCCACCATCTCGGCCTCCCAGCCGGCGCGGCGCAACCCTTCACCGAGCAACGCCGCCAGACGGTCATTATCCTCGACCAGCAGCACCCGCACCGGCAGCTCCCTCTGCAAAGCGGTATACTAGCGTGCCGGACGGCCGCTGCCGCCCCCGATTCCGTTCACGTCGCCGATGCCCTAAGCTGCGCCATGGCGATGGAACCAAAGTCCAAAAGCACGCATAGCCTGATCCTGCGCCTCGCGCTCTGGCACGCCGTGGTCGGGCTCGGCACGCTGCTGCTCGGGGGAGCGATCCTGCAGGACACCCTGCGCGAGGTGGTGTGGCTGGAACATCGCCGCGGCATCCTCGCCGCCGCCGGCGAGGTCCGCCAGCGGCTGGAGGCAGAGGGCGTCGCGGGCCTCCGCCGGCCGCTGCCCGAAGCCATCGCCCAGCGCTTCGACACCGCCAGCGGCACCATGATGTATGCGGTCATCGACGCGCGCGGCCGCCGGCTGGTGAGCTCGCCCGGCGCCGAGCAGGTGCTGCCGCGGCTGGCGGAGGATGGCACCGTGCAGCGCGATTTCCAGCAGGGCCAGGATGGTTCGCTCGTCTGGGGCGTCACCGAGCGGATCGCGACGCCGGATGGACCGATGGATCTCCAGGTCGCACAGGACATGGACCGCAGCTACGTCGTTCTCGACAACGTCCCGGCTGCGGCCCTTCTACCGTTGCTCGCGGTGCTGGGCGGCGGTTCGGTGCTGATCTTCCTCGCCAATGTCGGCCTGCTTCTGCTGCTGCTGCGCCCACTGCGCCGTGCGGCGCGGGAGGCGGAGCTGATCGGCCATGGCGGCGCCCCGCGCCTGGCCACCGCACGCATGCCGGCCGAGGTGCTGCCGCTCATCGAGGCGGTCAACGGGGCGCTCGACCGGCTCGATGATTCGCTCGCCTGGCAGCGCGGCTTCTCGGCCGAGGTCGCCCATGAGCTGCGCACCCCGCTCGCGATCCTCCTGGCCGAGCTCGACCTGCTCGATTCCGGCGCCGTAACCGAACGGCTGAAACATGACGTCGAGCAGCTCGCGCAGCTGGTGAGCAGCCTGCTGGAAGCCGCCGCCGCCGCCCGCGACCAGCCGCTGCGCGACGAGGTGTTCGACCTAGTCGCACTCGCCGACACCTCGGTCCGGCGCTTCGCAACGCTCGCCGAGCGCGAGGGTCATGCGCTGAGGGTCGCCGCACCGGCGCAGCCGATCTGGATTCGCGGCGAGGGCGACGCGATGGGCCGCGCGCTGCGCAACCTGCTGGAGAATGCGTTGGCCCATTCGCCGCCGGGCGCGCCGATCGACCTCCGCGTCGCCGCGCACGAGGATGGCGGCGCCGTCATCGAGGTCGCCGACCACGGCACCGGCGTGCGCGAGGCGGACCGCGCGAGCCTGTTCCGCCGCTACTGGCGCGCCGGCAGCGTGCGCCGTCGCGGGCTGGGGCTCGGCCTGTCCATCGTGGAGCGGGTGGTGCTCGCCCATGGCGGCACCGTGGATGTGCACAACGCCCCCGAGGGCGGTGCCGTCTTCACGCTGCGGCTGCCGGCACCGCTGGACGCCGTCGCTGCCGCCTGAGGCGCAGTCTCAGTCCTGCGCGGCGCGGTCGATGAACAGCGCGCCGCCGCTGACCACGCGGGCGCCATCCTCCAGCCCCTCGGTGACCTGGACATAGCCGCCGATCTGCGGCCCGACCCGGACACTGCGCAGGATGAAGCGGGTATCGTCGATCGCTTCCCACAGCGACACCTGCGCGCCGCGATGGATCAACGCGCTGGCCGGCACCGCGACTGCGTTTCGCGCATCACCAACGGCGATGCGGAAGGCGGCGAACATCTCGGGCTTGAGCAGGTGCTCGGGGTCCTGCACGGCGGCGCGGATCGCGAGGCGCCGGGTGGTGGGGTCGAGTGCGGCGCCGACATGCTCGATCCGGGCGGCGAAGGTGCGGCCCGGCAGGGCGGACACCGTGACCTCGATCTCCTGGCCGATACGCACCAGCGGCGCGTCGAGCTCGCGCACCCCTGCAACCAGCCACACGTCGGACAGGTCCGCGATGGTGTAGACCGGGTCGGAACCGCCGGCGCCGAGCCATTGGTTCGGCCCGATGCGGCGCTGCACGACGGTGCCGGCCAGCGGGGCGACCACGGAGACCACGGCGTTCACGCGCCGGGTCCGCTCGATCTCGGCAATGGCGGCGGGATCGCGGCCGAGCACGCGCAGGCGGTCGCGCGCGGCCGCGAGCGAGGCCTCGGCGGTACGCAGGTCGCCTTCGGCATTGGCGAGGTCGGCCTCGGCCTGCTCGAGCTCGCGGCGCGCCGCGGCGCGGGCGGCGAACAGCTCGCGCTGGCGGGCGAGGTTGCGCGTGGCCAGCGTCAGCTGGGTGCGGGCCCGGCCGGTGCCGTCGAGCGCGCCGAGCAGGTCGTTCGCGGCCTGGGTGAGATCCGTCGTCTCGATCTCGAATAGCACCTCGCCGGCCTGGACCTGCTGGCCGGGCTGCGCGACGGCGCGCAGGACGCGGCCGGTATAGGGGGCGAAGACGGGGGTCGAACGGTCCTCGTTGTAGGAGATGCGACCCTCGGCCACGCGCTCGGGGCGGAAGTCGCGCCGGCCCACCGGCTCGATCCGCAGCAGCCGGGCCTGGGCGGGCGGCAGGCGGAAGGACCCATCGGTCAGCCGTCCGGTCGCCGCACCGGTGACCGGCACCGCCTCGGCGGTCGGCGCCCGCTGCGTCAGCCACCAATAGGCACCCGCACCGGCACCGAGTGCGAGCACCACGGCCACGCCGAGCAGGCGCTTTCGCCGGCGGGGCGGCACTGGCGGCGCGGGCGGGGCGATGGGCGTGAGGATCTCGACCTCGGACATGGCGGATTTCGGCGACACGCTGTTCATGCACACAAACTCCTGCGATGCCGCGCCTCGGCTTGGTCCGGCATCGGTGATGCGGATGGTTTAGGGCTTGGTGCTTACATCCGGCTTACGGCGGAATTCCGCCTTTCCAAAGTGCATGTCAGGGCGGAGAAGGAGCCGCCTTCGACCTGCGCGCGCCGCGCCCGCCTGCCCCCTCACCCGTCACATCGGGCCCGACCTGCTGGGAGTGTCCGCCTTGCGTCAACTCGTTGCCCAGGCGCTCGAGCGCCGACCCATGGTGCTGCTGTTCTTCGTGCTGTTCCTGGTGGTCGGCACGATCGGCTTCCGCCAGCTCAACATCGAAGCCTATCCGGACCCGGTGCCGCCCACCGTGGTCGTCATCACCCAGAATCCGGGCCAGAGCGCGGCCGAGATCGAGCGCAACATCACCGTCCCGATCGAGGTCGCGATGTCGGGGCTGCCGAACCTCACCACCCTGCGCTCGACCTCGCTGTTCGGCCTGTCCGACGTGCGGGTGCAGTTCAACTTCAACTACACCTATGACGAGGCGGTGCAGCAGGTGCTCAACCGCCTGGGCCAGATGTCGGGCCTGCCGGCAGGCGCCCAGCCGGGCATCTCGCCCGCCTCGCCAATCGGCGAGATCATGCGCTACCGCCTGGTGGGACCGCCCGGCTATCCGCTCGAGGACCTCAAGACGCTGCAGGAATGGGTGCTGGACCGGCTGTTCAAGCGGGTGCCCGGCGTCATCGACGTCACCTCCTTCGGGGGCACCACCAAGACCTATTCCGTGCAGGTCGATCTCGGGCGGCTGGCCGCCTATGGCCTCGCGCTGCCGGCGGTGGTCGACGCGATCCGCAACGGGTCGGTCAATGTCGGCGCCGGGCTGCTGAGCCTGGGTGCGCAATCCGTGGTGGTGCAGGGCATCGGCCTGATCCGCAATGTCGAGGATATCGGCCAGGTCGTCATCGGCAGCCAGAACGGTAGCCCGGTGCTGGTCTCGGACGTCGCCACGGTGCAGCTCGGCACGCTGCCGCGGCTGGGCGTGGCCGGGCATGCCGAGGATGACGACGTGGTGCTCGGCACCGTGCTGATGCGCCGCGGCGAGCAGACGCTGCCCACCATCCACCTGGTCCAGCGCGAGGTCGCGCGGATCAATGCCGGCGGCGTGCTGCCGCCCGGCGTCTCGATCCTCACGCTCTACGACCGCGAGGACCTGGTCTCCTCGACCACGGTGAAGGTGGTGCACAACATCCTCGAGGGCGTGCTGCTGATCCTGGTCATCCAGTGGCTTTTCCTGGGCGATCTGCGCGGTGCCGCAGTGATCGCGGCGACCATCCCCTTCGCCTTCTTCTTCGCCGTGCTGCTGATGCTGGCGCGTGGCGAGAGTGCGAACCTGCTCTCGCTCGGCGCGCTGGATTTCGGCCTGCTCGTCGATGCCACCGTCATCATGGTGGAGAACATCTTCCGCCACCTGCACCTCGCCCGCCACGCCTCGGACGGGCAGCCGCGCCGGCCGGTCTCGATGACGGTGCTGCGCGCGGCGGCCGAGGTGGACAAGGCGATCCTGTTCTCGATCATGATCATCATCGCCGCCTTCATTCCGCTGTTCGCCATGGGCGGCATCGAGGGGCGCATCTTCGGCCCGATGGCCAAGACCTATGCCTACGCGATCTGCGGCGCGCTGCTGGCCACCTTCACCATCACGCCCGCACTCGCCGCGACCTTCTTCAAGGCCGACACGGAGGAGCGCGACACCTTCGCCATCAAGGGGGTTCGCTGGGTCTATACGCGGATGTTCGGCTTCGGGCTGCGCCGCCGCGTGGCCACACTCGCCATCGCCGGCGTGATGCTGGTCGGCAGCGTCGGCGTGATGACGCGCCTGGGCGCCGAATTCCTGCCCACGCTCGAGGAAGGCAGCATCTGGTTGCGCGCGACCATGCCCTCGACCATCTCGCTCGAGGAAGGCAACCCGGTCGCCAACCGCATCCGCCGCATCTTGACCGAATTCCCCGAGGTCATCACCGTGACGTCGCAGCAGGGCCGGCCCGATGACGGCACCGACAGCGCGGGCTTCTTCAACGCGGAGTTCTTCGTCCCGCTTCTGCCGCAGGAACGCTGGACCACCGCACCCGACCGCGACGGGCTGGTGAGCGCGGTCAGCCGGCGGCTCTCGGCCGAATTCCCCGGCGTGGAGTTCTCCTTCTCGCAGACCATCTCGGACAACGTCCAGGAGGCCGCGAGCGGCGTGAAGGGTGCGAATGCGGTGAAGGTGATCGGGCCCGACGTCGCCGTCGCCTCGCGCATCGCCGACCAGATAAGGCGCGAAATGGCACAGATCCAGGGCATCGCCGACCTCGGCGTGCTGCTGAGCGTGGGGCAGCAGACGCTGTCCATCACGGTCGACCGCGCCCGTGCCGCGCGGCTGGGCCTCACCGTGGGCGACGTGAACAACGCGCTGTCGGCGGCCGTCGGCGGGCAGGAGGCCGGTACGGTGTTCGAGGGCGACCGCCAGTTCTCCATCATCGTGCGCCTGGCCGAGGGCTATCGCGGCAGCATCGACGCCATCGGCCGCGTGCCGGTCGGCGGGGCCGGCAATGCCACGCTGCGCGACGTGGCGCGCATCGAGATGATCTCCGGCCCCTCCTACATCTACCGCGAGAATTCGGCGCGCTACGTGCCGGTGCGATTCTCGGTGCGCGAGCGTGACGCGGCATCCGCGGTGCAGGAGGCGCAGGAACGGGTCGGGCGCAATGTCGAGCTGCCGCAGGGCTACCGGCTGGAATGGGTGGGCGAGTTCCGCAACCTCCAGCTCGCGGTGGCGCGGCTGATGGTGGTGGTCCCCATCGCGCTCGGGATTGTCGCGGTGCTGCTCTACATCTCCTTCGGCCGCATCCGCGAGACGCTGATGGTGTTCGCCATGCTGCCGCTGTCCATCTCGGGCGGCGTCTTTGCGCTGATGCTGGCGGACCTGCATTTCTCGGTGCCCGCCGCGATCGGCTTCCTGGCGCTGCTCGGCATCACGGTGATGGAGGCGATCATCTTCCTCTCCTACTTCCGGCAGTTGCAGGAGCAGGAGGGGCTGGACTGGACGCCCGCGCTGCTGCGCGCCGGCTTCGACCGGCTGCGGCCGGTGATGATGACCTGCTTCGCTTCGTTCTGCGGGCTGCTGCCCATGGCGCTCGCCTCGGGCATCGGCGCGGATGTGACCAAGCCCCTTGCCGTGGTGGTGGTGGGCGGCATCGGGCTGGTGCCGGTGTTCATCCTGGTGGTGCTGCCCGCAGCGGTGGACCTGCTTGGCCGAGGCCCGGCCGAGCGGGAATACCGCCTGCGCAACCCCGTCCCCGCCGAATGACCACGCGCGCCTTGCCCGAGAGACTGATCATGCGCCTTGCACCGCTGAGCCTCCTCGCCTCCGCGATGCTGGCGGCGCCCCTTGCCCCCGCGCATGCGCAGCAGTCACGACCGCGCGGAACCAACGCCGCGCAGGCGCGACCTGTCACGCCCGCCACCAGCCCCGGCATCACCCTGGCCGAGGCGGAGTCGCTGCTGGTCGCGCGCAACCTCACGGTCATCGCCGCGCGGCGCGGCGTGGACATCGCCGCCGCGCAGCGCCTGGTCGCCGACACCAACCCGGCCGGGTCGGTCGGCTATGGCCAGACCACGGCCCAGGTGAACGAGCGCCAGCGCTTCAGCGGCTATACCGGCGCGCGCTACATCTCGCCGCTGAACAACCTCTCCTTCAGCCTGACGGTCACGATCGAGCGCGGCGGCAAGCGGGAGCTGCGCACCCGCCTCGCGGAGGAACAGATCAGCGTCGCCGAAGCCCAGGTGCTCGACGCCATGCGCGAACAGATCTTCGCGCTGCGCACCGCCTTCATCCAGGGGCTGCAGGCGCGCGCGAACCTGCAGGTGGCGCTGGCCAATCGCGAGAGCCTGGGTCGGACGGAATCGCTGCTCTCGCTTCAGGTGCGCGAGGGTGCGATCCCGGAGGCGGACCTGCTGCGCTTCCAGGCGAGCCGGCTGCCCTTCGAGCAGGATGTCGCGAACGCCATCCAGGCCTATGCCGCCTCGGTCGCGCAGGTGACGGCGTTGCTTGGCGCCGATGCCAGCCTGCCGCGCGCGGCCCCCGGCGCCAGCTTCGAGCTGCGCGGCCGGCTCGAGGGGGAGCGCCCGCTCGACATCCCCCGCGGCACGCTCGCTGCCGCCATCGCCACGCGGCCCGACGTGCTCGCCGCCCAGCGCACGGCAAGCGCGGCGAACGCCAATACGCGCCTCGCCGAGGCCGGCCGGTCGCGCGATGTGTCGCTCGGCGGCAGCGCGTCACGCACCGAACTCAGCCAGGACCTGCCGTCGGGCTCCACCACCCCGCGCGCGACCAATACGCTAGGGCTGAGCCTCTCCGTGCCAATCTTCACGCGCCGCATCACGGAAGGGAATATCGCCGTGGCACAGGCGCAGCAGAGCCAGGCGCAGGCCCAGGCCGATGGCGCACTGGCCCAGGCGCAGAGCGATTTCGCCATCGCCTGGGCAAGCTACGAGCAGGCGCGCAGCCTGCTCGCGCTGACCACCGGAACCGCGCTGCGGCGCGCCGAGGATGCCTATCGCGCGACCGAGGCCGCCTACCTCGCCGGTGGCCGCAGCCTGCTCGACACGCTCGACGCGTTGCGGACGCTCAACGCCACGCGCGTCGCGGCGAATGCGGCGCGCGCGGCCTATGCGACCGCACTGGTGACGCTGGAGCGGACCAGCGGCGTGGACGGGCTGGCGCCCCGGCTGCAGCCCTAGCCTTCGGCCAGCAGCCGCGCGGTGAGCTGGTCTGGTGCGTTGTCGTAGAAGGCGCGCAACACGGCGCGGAAGCCGGGCTCGGCCGGATTCACGGCGGCGAACAGCGTCATCGAGGAGCGCAGCTTGAGGTCGTCAGGGCTGCCGAGGATATCGTGCGCCGAGCGCCCCGCGTGCGCCAGCATCAGCGCCGTGCAGGCAACGAGGCGCGGCCCTAGCACCGGGTGCAGGCGATAGGCGCGCGCCTCGTCGAGCGAGACCATGCCGAAATGCAGCGCCGTCGCGCTGTGGCCCAGGGCACGCAGCTGCGGGAAGACGAACCACATCCAGTGCGATCGCTTGCGCCCGGCGCGCAGCTCGGCCTCGACCGCCGCCATCACGGGGTCCTGCGCCTCGACGAAGCGGTGGAGTGCAAATGGATCGGCCATGGCCACGATGCTACACGAGCGCGGCGACGGGCGGAGCCCCCGCCATTGCGCTCCGCCACCCAGACCCTATTCTCCCGCCAGGACGGTCCTGTTCAAGGGAACGCCTGACGGTGAGGATGATGCGGCGTCCCGGATCATGGGTGCGCGCATCGGGGGTTGGAACCTTTCCGCACCATCATGCTGTCTCCGGAACTCGTGGCCTGCGTCCCGGACCACACGAGACCATCACTCAGAATCGGAGAGAAACATGGACGGAACGAGTAGCCCGAGCGCCGGCAAATGCCCGGTGATGCATGGTTCGCCCAAGCACGTGACGCTCGGCGGCCGGTCCAACAAGGATTGGTGGCCGAACCAGCTGAACCTGCGCATCCTCCACCAGCACTCCGCGCTGTCGAACCCGATGGGCAAGGGGTTCAGCTATGCCGAGGAATTCAAGAAGCTCGACATCGAGGCGCTGAAGCGCGACCTCGCGGAACTGGCTACCACGTCGCAGGATTGGTGGCCGGCCGACTACGGCAATTACGGCCCGCTGTTTGTCCGCATGGCCTGGCACAGCGCGGGCACCTACCGCATTGCCGACGGCCGCGGCGGGGCAGGGTCCGGCACGCAGCGCTTCGCGCCGCTCAACAGCTGGCCGGACAACGTCAACCTCGACAAGGCGCGGCGCCTGCTGTGGCCGATCAAGCAGAAATACGGCAACGCCGTCTCCTGGGCCGATCTGCTGATCATGGCTGCCGACGTCGGGATGGAGACGATGGGCTTCAAGACATTCGGCTTCGGCTTCGGCCGCGCCGACGTGTGGGAGCCGCCGGAGGACATCTATTGGGGCGCGGAGGACACCTGGCTCGGCGACGTGCGCTACACCGGTGACCGCCAGCTGGAAGACCCGCTGGGCGCGGTGCAGATGGGCCTCATCTACGTCAACCCGCAGGGCCCGAACGGCCAGCCCGACCCGCTCGGTTCAGCGCGCGACATCCGCGAGACCTTCACGCGGATGGCGATGAACGACGAGGAGACGGTGGCCCTCGTCGCCGGCGGCCATACCTTCGGCAAGTGCCATGGCGCGGGCGCGGAATCCAATGTCGGGCGCGAGCCCGAGGCGGCCTCGATCGAGGAGCAGGGACTGGGCTGGAAGAACAGCTTTGGGACCGGATCGGGCGGCTACACCATCACCAGCGGCATCGAGGGTGCGTGGACCAACAATCCCGTCGCATGGGACAATGGCTACTTCGACAATCTGCTCGGCCATGAGTGGGAGGTGACGAAGAGCCCGGCCGGCGCCTGGCAGTGGACGCCGACGGACCCCGCGGCACAGACCAGCGTGCCCGACGCGCATGATCCCTCCAAGCGCGTCGCACCCATGATGACCACGGCGGACATGGCGCTGAAGATGGACCCCATCTACGCGCCCATCTCCAAGTCCTTCCATGAGGACCCGCAGAAGTTCGCCGACGCCTTCGCGCGCGCCTGGTTCAAGCTGACCCATCGCGACATGGGGCCGAAGGTGCGCTACCTCGGCCCGCTCGTCCCCGCCGAGGAGCTGATCTGGCAGGACCCTGTCCCGCCGGCGACGCAGCCGTTGATCGGCGATGCGGAGATCGCGACGCTGAAGGCACAGATCCGCGACTCCGGCCTCTCCGTCTCGCAGCTGGTGAAGACCGCCTGGGCCTCGGCCTCGACCTTCCGCGGTTCGGACAAGCGCGGCGGGGCGAACGGCGCGCGCATCCGCCTCGCCCCGCAGAAGGACTGGGAGGTGAACGAGCCGGCGCAGCTGGCGAGCGTGCTCGAGACGCTCACCGGCATCCAGGCGGCGTTCAATGCCGGCGGCAAGCAGGTCTCGATCGCGGATCTGATCGTGCTCGGCGGCTGCGTCGGCGTGGAGCAGGCGGCGAAGGCGGCCGGGCATGAGGTCAGCGTCCCGTTCACGCCGGGCCGCACTGATGCCTCGCAGGAGCAGACGGACATCGCCTCGTTCGGGGTGCTGGAGCCGACCGCGGATGGCTTCCGCAACTATCTCAGGACCTCCTATGCACTGTCGGCCGAGGAGCTGCTCGTCGATCGCGCGCAGCTGCTGACACTCACCGCGCCGGAGATGACGGTTCTGGTCGGCGGGCTGCGCGTGCTGGGGGCTAATGCCGGGGACACCATGCGCGGGGTCTTCACCGAGCGTCCGGGCGTGCTCACGAATGATTTCTTCGTCAACCTGCTGGACATGAAGACGAGCTGGACGCCGGTGTCCGAGGTGGGCGACCTTTTCGAAGGACGCGATGCCTCGGGTGCGTTGAAGTGGACCGGAACGCGGGTCGATCTCGTCTTCGGTGCAAACTCGCAGCTGCGCGCTCTGGCCGAGGTGTTCGCCTCGGCAGGGTCCGAAGGCGCCTTCGTGCAGGATTTCGTGGCGGCCTGGGTGAAGGTGATGAACCTCGACCGCTTCGACCTGGCCTGATCGGATTGGACTGCGCCCGGGAGGATGTCTTCCCGGGCGCCCAACCACGTTTCAGCGGGCGCACAACCGGTCCTCGGCCGGCGCATTCGCCATTCACGACCAGCCCTTGCGAACTTGCGGTCCGCTTCAGCGTTGAGCCGTCGTGCGGCGTCATCTAGGGATCGCCTGCTCGCCGCGACGCAGCCCGCGCCGCCTTGAAGGAGATCGTCCGCATGCGCGCCGCCTGCCTGGCTACCCTCTTCGCCCTCACCCTCGCCTCGCCCGCGCTGGCCGACGACACGCGGGAGATCGGCTACGTCAACACCGCCATCACCAATCTTGGGCTGACGCGCAGCCATCGCGTCGTGGTCGAGCGCTTCGATGATCCGGAGGTGCGCAACGTGTCCTGCTGGATCAGCCAGGCCCGCACCGGCGGTGTCGGCGGCATGCTCGGCGTCGCCGACGACCCGTCCCGCTTTGCGTTGACCTGCGCGGCGACCGGCGCGGTGGAGGTCCAGCCCGGCGCGCGCCGCGGCAATCGCGGCGAGCAGGTGTTCGAGAGCAGCACGAGCCTGTTCTTCCAGGAAACCCGGGTGCACCGCTTCATTGACGAGCAACGCAACGCAGTCGTGTACCTGGCGTGGTCCACGCGGCTGATCGATGGGAGCCCGTTCAACGCCGTGGCAGTGGTGCCGATCCGCTGAATACGAGGCCGCTCTGAAAAGCGGCCACAGCTGCAAGCCAGCGCCGGCTCCTCACTCTTCGTCGGCGACCGTGCCGGGCAGAATACTGGGAGAGTGACTCCGATCATCAGTGATGATGAGCGACGCGGATGTTGACCCGCATGACCTTTCCGGCCTCCGTTGCGACATCCCCTACGCGGAAGAGAGCCGCAGCGGGTTGTGCCGCCGCTGCTCGAAAGGCGGCATCGCAGCGAAACGACTACGTTGGCGCCGAGCGTCCGGATCCTTTCGCCTGCAGCGGTGGGAGCCGGACTCCAACCTTCTTTGGCAACAGTTCCCTTCAGACCTGATCGATTTCAACTTTCAAGGCCAACAGCGTGCCGGGATGGAACATTGCTTCGTAGCGTTCGCCACGGTCGTTGGTGGCATGGACCCCATAGCAGCCATCCCTGGTCCTGATGCCAGTGACCCGCCCTCCCTGCGCCTCCACCTGCTGCTGAAGCGCGGCGCGCGGCTGCCACTCTGCTAGGGGCAGTTTGCACCGCTAGTCAGCGAATGCGGCGCTGGCGCCGATGGTGCAGAACACCAGCACTGCCGGCAGGAGGACGGGCCATTACACTGCATCCAGAAACTTGCGCCTTGGGACGAGAAGCGCATCCGCGCCTGACAGTCGGCTGAACCAGAAGCGTAGCGGCATTCAGCTAGGTGTCAGCGGCAAACCCTCCGCGGCAGGGCGATTGCCACGAATCGGAAGAAGGGCGCTTTCGGCGCGGCGCGCATTTCCTCTAGCTTCGCGACCATGACGAAATCCCTCCCGCCCCTCGTGATCTGCCTCGGCAATGTCGTCGCCGATCACGTCTTCCGGGTCGATGAAGTACCACAGCCGCCGGCTAAGGCGCGGGCGCGCGGCTACAAGCTTACGGTCGGCGGGATGGCAGCAAATGCGGCCATTGCGGTAAAGCGCCTGGGCGGGCGGTCCGCCTTCTGGGGTCGCGTCGGGGATGATTCGAACGCCACGCTGTTGACCGAGCAGCTGGGCGTGGAGGGCATCGACCTCACCGGCATGCACGCCGTGGCGGGCGCGCGCAGCCCGGTTTCCGCGGTGCTGGTTGATCGCTATGGCGAGCGCGCGATCATGGGGTTTCGCGGCGAGGGTCTCGGCACCGATCCCTCCTGGCTGCCGCTCGGTATGCTGCGCGAGGCGCGCGGGTTCCTGTGCGATCCGCGCTGGCCGGAAGGCGCGCATGTTGCGCTGGAGGCTGCGGAAAAGCTCGACATACCGACGGTGCTCGACGGCGAGCGCAGCGAGACGCGCCTGCTGCTCGATCTCGTGCCACGCGTGCGCTATGCGATTTTCTCGGCACCCGGCCTCAACAATTTCGCGCCCGGCCAGCGCCCGGCCGAAGCGCTGCGCCGCGCCGTGTCCGAGGGCGTCACCCGCATGGCCGCCGTCACCCGCGGTGAGAAGAGCACGCTCTGGCTCCGGCGCGGCGAGACCCGGCCGCGTGAGATGATGGCGTTCCGGATCGAGCCACGCGATACCACCGGCGCGGGCGATGTCTTCCATGGCGCCTTCGCGCTCGGCATGGCGGAGGGGATGGATGAGGAGGCAGCGCTTCGCTTCGGCAGTGCCGCAGGCGCATTGCGGGCGCGTGACGGTGCGACCGCCCATCGCGCCGAGACGGACGGCTTCATCGCGGACCGCGCGGAAGGGTGACGCGCCATCGCCGCTTTTGGCCGAGGCCCGATCCGTGTCACACTCTTGTGACGAAAACCACCAAGGACTTCCCGCCTCGTGACTGACGCCGCACCACCCGACGCCTCTGCGAATAGTTCGGGAGACATGCGCGACGCCATCCTGCGCAAGCTCACCTATGACCTCGGCAAGAGCCGCGCGGCAGCGGTCGATCGTGATTGGTTCATGGCCACCGCGCTCGCCGTGCGGGACCGCGTCGTGGAACCCTGGCTGAACGACATGCGCTCGGCCTACACGACCGGTCAGAAACAGGTCTACTACTTCTCCCTGGAATTCCTCATCGGCCGCCTGCTGCGCGAGAACATGTCGAATTTCGGCATGGTCGAGGAGGTCCGCGCCGCATTGTCGGAGCTCGGCGTCGACGTCGCGAAGGTGATCGACAGCGAGCCCGATGCGGCACTCGGCAATGGCGGCCTCGGCCGCCTCGCCGCCTGCTTCATGGAAAGCCTGGCGAGCCTGTCCATCCCCGCCTTCGGCTATGGCATTCGCTACGATCACGGGCTGTTCAAGCAGATCATCCGGCACGGCTGGCAGGAAGAGTTTCCGGAGGACTGGCTGCAATTCGGCAATCCCTGGGAATTCGCCCGTCCCGAGATCGCGCACAGCATCGGCTTCGGCGGCACCGTCGAAGAGCTGGACGGCGAGGATGGCACGCCGCGTCACGTCTGGAAGCCGGCCGACCTGGTGTTGGCCGTCGCCTATGACACGCCGATCCTTGGCTGGCGCGGCAAGCATGTGAACACGCTGCGCCTCTGGTCCGCGCGCGCGCCCGACCCCCTGCGCATCGATGCATTCAATCGCGGCGACCATATCGGCGCACTGTCTGAACGGATGCGCGCAGAGGCGATTTCGCGCCTTCTCTACCCGTCGGATGATTCGCCCGAGGGGCTGGAGCTGCGCCTAAAGCAGGAGTTCTTCTTCAGCTCCGCGGCCCTGCAGGACCTCATCCGCCGCCATGTTCGCGTCTATGGCGGTCTCGAATCCCTGCCCGACAAGGTCGCCATCCAGCTCAACGACACGCATCCCGCGATCGTCGTCGCCGAACTCATGCGCATCCTGCTCGACGATCACGCCATGCCCTGGGCCGAGGCCTGGCGCGTCACGCAAGGCACCATCTCCTACACGAACCACACATTGCTGCCCGAGGCGCTGGAAACCTGGCCGGTCCCGCTGATGGAGCGCCTGCTGCCGCGCCACATGCAGATCATCTACATCATCAATGCGGCGCACCTCGAAGCGGTGAGCACCGCCCATCCGGGCAATTTCGATCTGCTCGGCGCCGTCTCGCTGATCGATGAGAGTCATGGCCGGCGCGTGCGCATGGGCAACCTCGCCTTCGTCGGCTCGCACAAGGTCAATGGCGTCTCCGCGCTGCATTCGGATCTGCTGAAGAAGACCGTTTTTCGGGACATGAACACGCTCTTCCCGGGGCGCATCACGAACAAGACCAACGGCATCGCGTTCCGACGCTGGCTGCAGCAATGCAATCCAGGGCTGACCGCGCTGGTGCGCGACAGCATCGGGCCCGAATTCCTCGACCGGCCCGATGCGCTGACCGCGCTTCGTCCACTCGCGGCCGATGGCGGATTCCGCTCCTCCTTCGCTCAGGTGAAGCGCGCGAACAAGGAAGCGCTGGCCGCGCTCATCCGGCGCGAGACCGGCATCCGCGTCGACCCCGCCGCGCTGTTCGACGTGCACATCAAGCGCATCCACGAATACAAGCGCCAGTTGCTCAACCTGCTGGAGACAGTGGCGCTGTACAACGAGATCCGCGCGCAACCGCAGAAGGATTGGCAGCCGCGGGTGAAGATATTCTCCGGCAAGGCGGCGGCGAGCTATCATCGCGCGAAGCTCATCATCAAGCTCGCGCATGACATCGCGCGCACCGTCAATCGCGATCCCACCCAGCGGGACCTGCTCAAGGTGGTCTTTTTGCCGAACTACAACGTCTCACTGGCCGAGGTCATCATCCCCGCGGCCGATCTGTCGGAACAGATCTCGACGGCGGGGATGGAGGCCTCCGGCACCGGCAACATGAAGCTGGCGCTGAACGGCGCGATGACCATCGGCACGATGGATGGCGCCAATGTCGAGATCCACGAGCATGTGGGCGCGGAAAACATCTTCATCTTCGGCCTGACCACCGAGGAGGTCGCCGCAAGGCGCCTGGATGGCTGGCGCGGGCAATACTCGATCGACGCCTCGCCGCGGCTCGCGCAGGCGCTGGAATCGATTGCCTCCGGCGTGTTTTCCGCCGAGGACCCGCATCGCTACGGCGAACTCGTGCACATGCTGCGCGAGCATGACCACTTCCTCGTCACCGCCGATTTCGCCAGTTATTTCGACGCCCAGCGCCAGGTCGAATCGCGTTGGTCGAAGCCCGACGAATGGCAGCAATCCGCCATCCTCAACACCGCCAACATGGGCTGGTTCTCGTCGGACCGCACCATCACCGAATATGCCCAGGAGATCTGGCGTGTCCCCGTGCCGGGATAGCGCGCGCGATGGAAGCGTGGCGGCTCGGCGAGGATGATCTGGCGGCGCTGCGGGCATCCGGCGCGCGGTGCTGAACACCGACGCGACGGCATTCGGCGGAAGCGGCCTGGGCAATATGGGCCAGGTGGTGGCCGCAGATGAACCCGCCCTTGGGCAGCCGGCATCGGCGAGGGTGTTCTTGCCACCGCTCGCAACGCTCTATCTGATACCGGGTCAGTGGAACGCGCCGCAGCGCGCGGTGGGAGAGAGCGAAATGCGCCAAGATGTCTGACCGCGCGCCCGCCGCCACGCCGCTGGCGCGAACCGCCATGGCCTTCGTGCTGGCCGGCGGCCGCGGCTCGCGGCTGATGGAGTTGACAGACCGGCGCGCCAAGCCCGCGGTGTTCTTTGGCGGCAAGTCGCGCATCGTCGATTTCGCGCTCTCCAACGCCATCAATTCCGGCATCCGCCGCGTCGCCGTCGCCACGCAGTACAAGGCACACAGTTTGATCCGCCATCTGCAGCGCGGCTGGAACTTCTTCCGTTACGAACGCAATGAAAGCTTCGACATCCTGCCCGCCTCGCAGCGCGTCTCGGAACAGAATTGGTATCTTGGCACGGCCGATGCGGTGTTCCAGAACATCGACATCATCGAGGACCTGGCACCGCGCCACATCGTGCTGCTCGCGGGCGACCACATCTACAAGATGGATTACGAGCGCATGCTCGCCCAGCATGTCGAGATGGGCGCCGATGTCACCGTCTCCTGCATGGTCGTCCCGCGCGAGGAGGCCAAGGGTTTTGGCGTCATGGCGGTGGATGAGCGCTCCTGGATCACCGACTTCGTCGAGAAGCCCGCCGAGCCGCCGGGGCTGCCGGACCGGCCCGATGTCTCGCTCGCCTCGATGGGCATCTACGTCTTCGACACGCGCTTCCTCATCGACCAGCTCCGGCGCGACGCGGCCGATGAAGCCTCCACCCACGATTTCGGCAAGGACATCATCCCCTACATCGTCGCCCATGGCCGCGCGGCGGCGCATCGCTATGAGCTGTCCTGCGTGCGCTCCAGCCACGAGTCCACCCCCTATTGGCGCGATGTGGGGACCATCGACGCCTATTGGGAAGCCAATATCGACCTCACCGACATCGTCCCCCCGCTTGATCTCTACGACCAGGCCTGGCCGATCTGGACCTATGGGGAGGTGACCCCGCCGGCGAAATTCGTGCATGACGAGGCGGGCCGGCGCGGCGAGGCGATCTCCTCGCTGGTGTCGGGCGGCTGCATCATCTCGGGCGCCGCCGCGCGCCGCTCGTTGCTGTTCACCGGCGTGCACCTGCACTCCTATGCGAAGCTCGAAGGGGCCGTGCTGCTTCCGAGCGTCGATGTCGGCCAGGGCGCCCGCCTCACCAAGGTGGTGGTGGATCGCGGTGTGCGCATCCCCGCGGGCATGGTCGTGGGCGAGGACCCGGTCGAGGATGCGCGCCGCTTCCGGCTTACCGAAAAGGGCGTGTGCCTCATCACCCAGCCGATGCTCGACCAGCTGGCATGAGCGCGACGCCGATCAAGCTGCTGGCCGTTGCTTCCGAGGGGTTTCCCTTCGTGAAGACCGGCGGCCTCGCCGATGTCGTTGGCGCGCTGCCGGCGGCTCTCGCGCCCGAGGGTGTTGGTGTGACCACACTCCTGCCAGGATACCCTGCCGTCATGGCAGCGCTCGGCCCCGTGCAATCGGTGGAAAGCCTGGCCGACATCTTCGGTGCACCGGCACGGCTGGTGCGCGCAACCGCGGCCGGGCGCGACGTGATCGCGCTCGACGCGCCACAGTTTTTTGGGCGGGCGGGCTCGCCCTACCTTGCGCCAGGCGGGATGGATTGGCCGGACAATGCGCAGCGCTTCGCGGCGCTTGCGCGCGCGGCGGCGCATGCGGCCCAGTCCATGGGCTTTGACGCGCTGCACGTGCATGACTGGCAGGCGGGCCTCGCACCAGCCTATCTGCGTTTCGCCAGCAGCCGCGTGCCCACCCTCTTCACCATCCACAACCTGGCCTTCCAGGGGCAGTTCCCGGCTGATGTATTCGGCATGCTCGGTCTGCCGGCCGAGGCCTTCCGCACCGAGGGCCTCGAGTATTTCGGCCAGGTCGGATACCTCAAGGCGGGCGTGTGGTTCGCCGATCGCGTCAACACCGTCTCGCCTGGCTACGCCGCCGAGATCTGCACGCCACAATGGGGCATGGGGCTCGATGGGCTGCTGCGCGGGCGCGGGCGCGACGTGAGCGGCATCCTCAACGGCCTCGACACCGATGAGTGGAATCCGGCCGCCGACCCACACATCGTCGCGCGCTATGACGCAGCGGATGTCACGCCGCGCGCGCTGAACAAGGCGAAGCTCCAGGCGCGCATGGGGCTTGCGATCGCGCCGCACGCGCCGCTCTTCGCCTTCGTCGGTCGGCTTGCCTGGCAGAAGGGCGTGGACCTGATCCTCGAGGCGCTGCCCGCCATCCTCGACAATGGTGCGCAACTCGCCTTCCTGGGCAGCGGCGAGACGGCGCTGGAGGCGCGCGTGCGTGGCGCGACCGGCGCGCAGCTGGGCCGCGTCGGCAGTCACGTCGGCTTCGATGAGGGGTTGGCACGGCTTTGCTATGCCGGGGCGGATTCGATCCTCATGCCCTCGCGCTTCGAACCCTGCGGCCTGGGCCAGCTCTGTGCTCTGCGCTATGGCGCGCCGCCGGTCGTCGCCCGCGTCGGCGGTCTTGCCGACACGGTGATCGATGCGAATGAGATGGCGCTCGCCGCTGGCGTGGGCACCGGCCTCAACTTCGCACCGGTCAGCCAGGAGATGCTGGCCTCGGCCATCACGCGCGCCATCGCGCTCTATCGCGACGGCGAGAATTGGCCGCGCCTGCAAGCCAACGCCATGGCGAGCGACGTCTCCTGGACGCGCTCGGCACGGCAATACGCGACGCTGTTGCGCGGGATGCTTCGTGGCTGACCGGTTGGGTGTCACGTCGGGACCCAGTGGCGCCGATGTCGCCATCCCCGCGCCTGGAGCCGCTTCCCTCGAATTCTGCGTCTTCGCGGGCGATACCGAAGTCATGCGCCACGCTCTCGCGCGCGGCGCGGATGACGTCTTCCGCGGCTGGATCGCCGGTTTGAAACCGGGCACCGCCTATGGCCTGCGCGCCCATGGCGGGGGCCGCTTCAACCCGGCCAAGCTGCTGCTCGACCCCTGGGCGCAGGCGCTGGATGGGCCGCTGCGCCTGCACCCCAGTGCCTTCGACACGGGCGCCGCGCAGGACTTCACCGATAGCGGGCCGCATGTGGCGCGCGCCGTCGTCGCGGCCCCACTGCCGCCGCAGGACTGGGCGCCGCTGCCGGCACGGCCGGAGGTGATCTACGAGCTGCATGTGCGCGGCTTCACCCGGACCCATCCGGCGATTCCCGAGGCGATCCGCGGCACCTTCGCAGGGCTCGCGCATCCCGCGGCGATCGCGCATCTAACGGCGTTGGGCGTGACCCAGGTCGAACTCATGCCCGCGGCCGCCTGGGTGGATGAGCGGCATCTGCCCCCGCTCGGCCTGTCGAATTACTGGGGCTACAATCCGGTCGCCTTCCTCGCGCCGGATCCTCGCCTGGCCCCCGGCGGCATGGCGGAAGTCCGCGGCGCGGTGTCGGCGCTGCGCGAAGCAGGCATCGGCGTGATCCTCGACATCGTCCTCAACCACACGGGTGAGGGTGATGCGGAGGGCCCCACGCTCAGCCTGCGCGGCCTGGGCGAGGCGGCGTGGTACCGGCGCGGGCACAATGATTCCGGCTGCGGCAACACGCTGGCCCTGGACCGGCCCTGGCCGCTGCGCCTCGCCATGGACGCGCTGCGGCATTGGGCGGATGCGGGTTTCGACGGTTTCCGGCTCGACCTTGCGACGACCCTTGGCCGCACCGAAGCGGGCTTCGACCCCCATGCCCCGCTGCTGGCCGCCATGCGGCAGGACCCGGTGCTGCGCGCGCGCCGCATCATCGCCGAGCCTTGGGATTGCGGGCCGGAGGGCTACCAGCTCGGCCGCTTTCCGGCCGGGTGGGGCGAGTGGAACGACCGCTTCCGCGACGATCTGCGCCGATTCTGGCGCGGCGATGAAGGCCGGCTCGGCACGCTCGCCACGCGGCTTGCGGGATCGGCGCCTGAATTCGGCGCGCGTGTTGCCGACAGCGTGAATTTCGTCACGGCGCATGACGGCTTCACGCTGGCCGATCTGGTCAGCCACGAGCAGCGCCGCAACGCCGCCAATGGCGAGGCAGGGCGCGACGGCACCGCCGAAAATTTTTCGTGGAACCACGGCGTCGAGGGTGCAAGCGACGTCGCCGCGATCGTCGCGCGCCGCGCCGGCGATGTGCGCGCGCTGCTCACCCTGCTGCTGACGGCCCGCGGCGTGCCGATGTTGGCGATGGGCGATGAGGCGGGCCGCAGCCAGGGCGGCAACAACAACGCCTATGCGCAGGACAACGCGACATCCTGGTTCGACTGGGCGGGAATGGATGCAGAGCTGCTGGCCTTCACCGCACGCCTGGTCGCTGCCCGGCGCGCTCATCCTGCGCTGCACGCGACCACGCCGCTCACCGGCGCGGCCCTGGATGAAACCGGCCTGCCCGACGTCGCATGGCTGCATCCCGAAGGCCAGGCGCTCACACCCTCCGATTGGGCAGCCGGGCGCGCCCTGTTCGCGGTGCTCCACGCGGCCGGCGATCGCGTCGGCATCGCGGTCAATGGCAGTGATGCCGGCCGATGGCTGCACCCGCCCGCGCCGCGCTGGGGTTTTTACTGGTCCTTGCTGGCCGACAGCGCGGACCCCGCGCGCGGCACCAGCGTGCCCGCGCAGGGTCTAGAACTGGCGGCGCGCTCGGTCGTCCTGCTGGCCGAGATCCGCGCGGTGCCACGCTAGGCGGAAGGCGGCGGAACTCGCGCTGCTCTGCCGTCTCGCCGCAGCGGCTGATGCAAAGGGCGTTTTCGCGACGCCGCCCGCTCGCGTCGAGGGGTGTTCTGACGACAGCCGCCGTGAGGACCCTCGATAGCCGCCGATCCGCGATGACGCTACTGAAGGGCGCAGAGGGAAGAGGACCAGGGCCTGGCATGGCGTCCGATCGATCCAGCACATCAGGCCAGGCACTGACGGATTCCCGCGAGGCCGAGGTCGAGGCGCGCCGTCGCCCGCTGCGCCACGCCTGGGACACCTTCAGCTTCTTCCTGGTGCTCACCCTGCTGGCCGTCTGCTTCACCGGCTGGAGCCTCATTGCCGTCGTGCTGGCGCGCCTGCTGCCGCGTCGCGCGGGCCAGCGGCTGGGCCAGAACGCCATCCGGGTGTTCTTCAGCTTTTTCCTGTGGACCATGTGCCGGCTTGGCATCGCGCGGGTGGATCTGTCCGCCGTGGATGCGGTGCGCGATGCGCGGGGTGTGGTGTACGTGGCCAACCATCTCGCGCTGCTGGACATCTTGCTGCTCGGATCATGCCTGCCGCGCACGGTCTGCATCATAAAGGCCGCCGCCTGGCGCAATCCGCTGCTGGGTGGCGGGCGCCTGGCCGGCTACATCCGCGCGGAGGAGCCGCTGCGGCTGATCCGCAATGCCGCCGCCGTCCTGCGGGACGGCTCGAACCTGCTCATCTTCCCCGAGGGCACCCGCTATCCCGCCGGGCGGATGGGCCCTTTCCGCCCGGGCTTCGCGCTGATTGCCCGGCAGGCGCGGGCGCCGATACAGACGCTCTTCATCGAGAGCAACTCGCCCTATCTCCGGAAGGGCTGGCCGTTGTGGCGGCGGCCGGAATTCCCCCTGGTCTACCGCGTGACCCTCGGGCCACGCCTGCCTGTGGAGGGCGGGGCCGAGGCGTTCGCGGCGGAGCTCGGCGCCCTCTACCGAATGCGCCTGCAGCCGGAGGCATCGCAGCCATGAACGCGTCCCGCAGCCACCTGGTGCTGATCCCGAGCTACAACACCGGCCCCATCCTGGCCGAGACGCTTGCCGCCGCGCGCGCCGCCTGGTCCCCCGTCTGGCTGGTCGATGACGGCAGCACCGACGGTGCGGCGGCGGCCTTTGGCGATGATCCGGCGTCGGGCTTCTGCGTGATCACGCTGCCCCGCAATAGCGGCAAGGGCGCCGCCGTCCTCGCCGGCCTGGAGGCGGCTGTACAACAGGGGTTCTCCCACGCGCTGGTGATGGATGCGGATGGCCAGCACCCGGCGCAGCAGATCGGCGAGTTCATGGCGGCCTCCATGGCGGCGCCGGAGGCCATGGTGCTCGGCGTGCCGGTGTTCGGGCCGGAGGCGCCGCTGCTGCGCGTGCGCGGTCGGCAGGTATCCAATGCCTGGGCCAATCTCGAAACCCTGGGGGCCGGCATCGGCGACAGCCTGTTCGGCTTTCGCGTCTATCCTATCGCGCCGCTGTTGCGGATCATGCGCCGGAAGCGGGGCATGCGGCGCTTCGATTTCGACCCCGAGGCGGCGGTCCGGCTGAGCTGGGAGGGTGTGCCCGCGATTAACCTTCCCGCCGAGGTCCGCTATGTCCCGCCGGCGGCCGGCGGCGTGTCGCATTTCCGCTACGGCCGCGACAATGTGTTGCTCACGCGCATGCATGCCCGGCTGGTCGTCGGCGCCATCCTGCGGCTACCTAGGCTGCTGGCGCGCCGGCGCGCGCGGTAGCGCGTCTCGCTCCAGGCGAATGCAGGCAAGGCCGCGCGCCGCGAGCATCGGCAAAAGCGCTTCCAGCACGGCGAGGCAGACCGGCTCGCCTCGGGCATCCCGTGCGGCGCCGCCATCGTGCAGCAGGATGATGTCGCCCTCGCGCAGTCGCTGCGTGCTTCGTGCGAGAAGGCGCGCCGCATCGCCGCAGCGCGTGTCGAAGCCGCGCCGGCTCCAGCCGACATGTACCGGGCCGAGCTCGCTTGGCGTGATCGGCCGGGAGTAGAATTCTTCGAGCAGCAGGTTTGACTGGCGGATGGGGTGGGATTCGAACCCACGATACGCTTTCACGTATACACACTTTCCAGGCGTGCGCCTTCGACCGCTCGGCCACCCATCCGCAGGGTCGCGGACCATAGTCAGGCCGCGCCCGCGTATCAACCCGCTAAGAACCCGCGCCGCAAGGCGTAAGGGCGATGCCGCCGCTCAGTCCGCGTATTGGCCGGCCGCCTGGATCAGCGGGCGCCACTTCGCGATATCGGCGAGCCAGAAGGTGCGATGCGCCGCGGGCGTCGCCTGGTCCTGCGCCACCGGCGCAGTCCCGAGCTCGGCGAAGCGGGCGATCAGCCGAGGGTCGCGCAGTGCCGTCTGCAGCGACTGCGACAGCCGCGCGATGATCGGCGCGGGCGTGTTGCGTGGCGCGTATAGCCCGTGCCAGACGGAGACCTCGAACCCGGTCAGGCCGGCCTCGGCCGAGGTCGGCAAGTCGGGCAGCGTCGGCAGCCGTTGCGGTGTCGTCACCGCGTAGGCGCGCACGGAATTGCCGCGGATCTGCTCGGTCGTGTTGGTGGTCTGGTCGCACATCAGGTCCACCCGTCCGGCCAGCAACTCCTGCATGGCGGGGCCGGTGCCGCGGAACGGCACCGTTGTCATCGGCGCATCGACGCGGCTCATTAGCAGCAGGCCGCAAAGATGGCTCGCGGCACCGATACCGGCGTTGGCGTAGTTCAGCTCCTCGCGGCGCTGACGCATGACCGCAACCACGTCGGCCAGATTGTTCGCCGGGAAGTTCGGGCGCGCGATCAGCGACATCGGCACTTCGGTGATCAGCCCGATCGGTTCGAACGCCGCCACCGGATCATAGGGCAGCCGGCGATAGAGCGTGGGCGTGGTCGCCATGCCGATGTGGTGCAGCAGCAGCGTGTGCCCGTCAGGCCGCGCCTGCGCGACCCGGTTCGAGCCGAGCGTACCGCCGGCACCGCCGACATTCTCAACCACCACGTTCTGCCCGAGGTCACGGCCCATCGCCTCGGCGACGAGGCGGGAGACGGTGTCGGTCGGGCCACCCGGCGCGAAGGGAACCACGATGCTCAACGGCCGGGTCGGGAAAGTTTGAGCGAAGGCGGCCGGAGCCGCCATGCCTAAAAGAGCGAGCGCGAGAAGGCCGCGCCTCACGGGCCGTGACATCGATGTGTTTCCTCCGGTTCGGGACAGGCTGGTGGTGGGGCGCAGATCGGCTTCCTCACTGTTAACGTCAAGCCTGCATGACAATTCGCTCACATGCGCGTGACAAACGTGTTTACTGCGGCGCCGGCACGCGCCGCTCGGAACGCCCGCAGAACCGCGCCTATCCGGACCCCACCACTCAGGTGCCGAGGCAGGGCAGCACGAGCATGAGGCCGCACATCAGGAAGCTCAGGAAGAACGCCCGCAGCGTCACGTGTTCCGCGTCCAGCAGAACCAGCGACCCGACGATCAGCAGGTAGAGCAGAGCCGGCGCCAGCGGCCACAGCAGCACCACGCGCAACACCCAACGGCACCATGCCGACGAGCAAGGGCCGGTGCCACGATGCGCAGGACGAGGATCCAGGGCCGCGGGTCCAACACGGCGCGCCTCTCGCTGGCCGACAGACCGGGGCCGGGCGGAACGCGACCTTAGGCCCATGACGCGCCGCGTCTGCAACCCGGATCGCAATCCTCAGGCGCGGCGAAGGGCTAGGGCGATGCGGTCGAGCAAGGCGTCCATGCTGCGCTGGAACGCCGCGCCATCGGCATAGCCATCCGCCTCGCCGGCGCGTTCGAGGAAGCGCTGCCAGGCCGGCGCGGCGATCGCCTGGCGGAAGCGGTCATGGTGATAGGCGGCCATCGCTTCGGTCAGGCCGGCGGGCCCGACCCAGCCCTTCATGTTCTCCGCGATCACGTCGAACCCGAGCTCGCGCAGCGTCGGCACCGCGGGGTAGGCGAGCGCGCGCTCGGCACTCGCCACCGCCAGCACCGCGAGCTCGCCGCCATCGACCAGACCGCGCATCTCCTCGGGCGCGGCGATGCCGCAATCCACCTGGCCCGCGACGATCGCCTGCATCGATGGGCCGCCGCCGTTGAACGGAACGTGGAGCATCTGCACCCCCGCGGCCTGCGACAGCAGCAGGAAGGCCGAATGCACCAGCGACCCGACGCCGGCCGAGGCATGGGTCACCGCCTCCGGCCGCTCCCGTGCCGCCGCGAGCAGCGCCTGCATGGTGGGAAAGCGGCCGCCCGCCTTCACGACCACGAACTGGCCGTTCCGCGTGAGCCGGATCACCGAGCGGAAATCGCGCTTCGGGTCGTAGGGGAGAGGACGATGGGCGGGCAGAGACGTGCTCTCGGACCCGCCGGCGAGCAGCAGCGTGTGCCCGTCGGGTGCGGCGCGCGCGACTTGCTCGGCAGCGAGCGCACCGCCCGCCCCTGGGCGATTGATGACGACAAGCGGCACCGGATACAGTGGGGCGGCCGCCTCGGCGATGGTGCGGGCGATGATGTCGGAACCGCCACCCGGGGCGAAGCCGGCGATGAGCTGGATCGAACGCGTCGGTACCCAGGACTGGGCCCGCGCGGGCATCGCGATCAGCGCGGGTGCTGCCAGCAGCGTGCGGCGAAACAAATGCATGACGTTTCTTCCCGGTTTTGGCGGGAAGGCTGCGGCAAAGCCCCACGGGCGGCAAGTCTAGGGGATCGGTCGGTCTGCGGGCGCGGGCCGATGCCGCTCAGCGGGTCGGCTTGGGTGCCTTCACGCTGTAGTCGTAGAACCCCTTGCCGGATTTGCGGCCGAGCCAGCCGGCTTCGACGTACTTGGTCAGCAGCGGCGCCGGGCGATACTTGGAATCCCCCAGGCCGGCGTGCAGCACGCGCATCACCTCGAGGCAGGTGTCCAGGCCGATAAAATCGGCCAGCTCTAGCGGTCCCATCGGGTGGTTGCAGCCGAGCTTCAGCCCGGTGTCGATGGAGACGACGTCGCCCACGCCCTCCTGCAGCGCGACCACGGCCTCGTTGATCATCGGCATCAGGATGCGGTTCACGATGAAGCCGGGATAATCCTCGGCATTCGCGGTGGTCTTGCCCATGCTCTCGGCGAGGCTCTTCACCGCGGCGAAGGTGGCCTCGGAGGTGGCCAGCCCACGGATGATCTCGACCAGCTTCATCAGCGGCACCGGATTGAAGAAGTGCATCCCGATGAAGCGATCCGGCCGGTCCGTGGTGGCGGCCAGCCGCGTGATGGGAATGGAGGATGTGTTGGTCGCGATGATCGCGTCGGTCTTCAGGACCGGGCAGAGCGTGGCGAAGATCGCGCGCTTGATCTCCTCGCGCTCGGTCGCCGCCTCGATCACCACGTCGCAGGCGCTGAACGCGCTGTAGTCAGTCGCGGTGGCGATCAGCGGCATCGCCTGCTGCATGGCCTCGGCGGTGATGGTGCCCTTCTCTGCCTGGCGCTCCATGTTCTTGCGGATGCCGGCGAGCGCCTTGTCCAGCGCCTCCGGCTTCACGTCGAGCATGGTGACGTGCAATCCCGCGAGGGCCGCGACATGCGCGATCCCCGCCCCCATCTGTCCCGCCCCGATCACGCCGATGTTCATCGAAGGATGTCCCTATGATCGGAGAGTGGCTGCGGGAGCGGCGCCCCCGGGACTACTTCTTGTCGAGCTCGGCTTCCAGCTCGGGGATGATCTTGAAGACATCCCCGACCAGGCCGTAATCGGCCACCTGGAAAATCGGTGCTTCCTCGTCCTTGTTGATCGCGACGATGACCTTGCTGTCCTTCATCCCGGCCAGGTGCTGGATCGCGCCGGAGATGCCGAAGGCCATGTACAGCTCGGGAGCCACGATCTTGCCGGTCTGGCCGACCTGCATGTCGTTGGGCGCATAGCCCGCATCGACCGCGGCGCGTGACGCGCCGATCGCAGCGCCAAGCCGGTCCGCTACACCTTCGAGGATCTTGAAGCTGTCGGCCGACCCCATCGCTCGCCCGCCCGAGACCACGACGCGGGCGGCAGCGAGTTCCGGCCGTTCGCTCTTCACGATCTCGGCGTGCAGGAACTGCGAGAGGGCCGGGTCGGTGATGCCCGGCGCCGCCTCGGTGCTGGCGGAACCGCCGGTGGCGGGCACCGGGTCGAAGCTCGCCGCGCGCACCGTCGCGACCTTGGTCGCATCGGCGCTGCGGATGGTGGCGAGCGCGTTCCCGGCATAGATGAAGCGCTGGAAGGTGTCGCCATCTACCACGCCGGCGATGTCGCTGATGATCTGCACGTCGAGCAACGCAGCGACGCGCGGCATCACGTTCTTGCCCGCAGCACTGCCGGGCGCGAGCAGGTGCGAATAGGCGGGTGCGAGTGAAACCAGAAGTGCTGCGACCGGCTCGGCCAGACCATGTGCGAAGCCCTCGCCCGTGGCGGTGAGCACCTTGGCGACGCCGGGCAGTTCGGCATGCGACGGCGCGGCTTCGCCGTCGAGCACCAGCACATGCACATCGCCGCCGATCTTCTGCGCGGCCGCGATGGCGGAGCGCGTGGGCTGGCTGACGGTCGCGCCGCTATGGTCGGCGAGGACGAGGATCGCCATGGTCAGATCACCTTCGCTTCGTTGCGCAGCTTGTCGACGAGTTCGGCCACCGAGCCCACCTTGCGGCCGGCCTGCCGCTTCGGCGGCTCCTCGACCTTGAGCGTGGTCAGGCGCGGCGACGCATCGACGCCCAGATCGGCCGGCTTGAGATTCTCAATCGGCTTCTTGCGCGCCTTCATGATGTTCGGCAGCGAGGCATAGCGCGGCTCGTTCAGGCGCAGGTCGGCGGTGACGATGGCCGGCAGCGTCAGCTTCACCGTTTCCAGGCCGCCATCGACCTCGCGCGTCACGGTGACGCTGTCGGCGGCGAGTTCGACCTTCGACGCGAAGGTGCCCTGCCCCCAGCCCATCAGCGCCGCGAGCATCTGCCCGGTCGCGTTCATGTCGTCGTCGATCGCCTGCTTGCCCAGGATGATGAGGCCCGGCTCTTCCTTCATGATGATCGCCTTAAGCAGCTTGGCGACAGCAAGCGGTTCGACCGCACCCTCGACCTCAACCAGGATGCCGCGATCGGCACCCATCGCGAGTGCGGTGCGGATCTGCTCGGCCGCGGCGGCGGGGCCGATGGAAACGGCGATGATCTCGGTCGCCGCACCCTTTTCCTTGAGGCGCACGGCTTCTTCGACGGCGATCTCGTCGAACGGGTTCATCGACATTTTGACGTTGGCGGTCTCGACACCCGTGCCGTCCGCCTTCACGCGGACCTTCACATTGTAGTCGACGACCCGCTTGACGGGGACGAGCAGCTTCATGGCCTGGGCCGTGTCCTGTTGTGGGGGCGCGGCGACCCCGGGGCTATGCCGCATGATTCTGGCGCCTGGGAGGGCGCGCGGACCCTATTCAAACGCCCCAACGCTGTCAAAACCAGCTTCGTTGCGCATGGGTCGGTCAGCTGCGCCAGATCCACATCAGCAGCGCAATGAGCACCAGGGCGAGGCCCTGCAATCCGATGCGCCATTGCATCAGCTTGTTCGACCGATGCGGCGACTGATCCCCGCGCGCCATGCCAAGCAGGCCGGCGAGAAGCACGCCGACGGTCGCGAGCATCGCGGCGAGGATGATGATGGTCAGCGCGATCTTCATGTCCCTGACATAACGTCTCGGTGCGAAATGCCAATCCCCGCGAGGTCCATGGGCATTGAACCATGTCGCGATGCGGGCCGTCCGGGCTTGACCTCGCACGGCACCATCGTGTCCCTGCGCGCCATGACCTGTCACCGCCTGCTGATCGCACTGCTCCTGGGGCTGGGGCTGTCGCTGCCCGCGACGGCCCCGGCCTTCGCCCAGGCCACGCCCGCCGAGGAGTCGCCGCTGCCACCAACCCCGGCGCCCACGCCGGCGCCGCCAAGACCCGCCGTGACAACGCCGGGCGCCGCGCCGACGGCACCACGAGCAAACGCCGCACCCGCAGCCACGACCCCGGCGGTGACTCCCAGCGAGGCGGACCGGCTGATCCAGCTGCTGCAGGATGATCGCCGTCGGGCGGAGTTCCTCCGCACGCTCGAAGCGCTCGCCGCGGCCGAGCGGCAGCGGACCGGGGCTTTGCCAGCAGCCCCGGCTGTCGCCACGCCGGCGCCAGCCGCACCGGCGCCCGCGGCGGCGGCCGAGCCCGCTCCGGTGGATCTCCTCCCCGCCAATACGCTCGGCGGGCAGATCCTCACCACGGCCTCGCAGCGGCTCTCCGCGCTGTCCGAGCAGATCGTGCGCGGCGTCCAGGCGCTCACCGACCTGCCCTCGATGCTGCGCTGGATGTCCGCCCTCGCGCGTGATCCGGTGACGCAGTTCCGCGTGCTCGATGCCGGTTGGAAGCTGGCGCTGATCTTCGGCCTCGGCCTGCTCGCGGAGTGGCTCACGCACCGGCTGCTGCGCCATCCGCGCGAGCGGCTGGACGCGATGGCGCCAGCGAATGGCGGGCAATGGAGTTGGTTCCGGCGGGTCCCACTGGTGGTCGCGCGGCTGGGGCTGGACCTCATCCCCGTGGCGGCCTTCGCCGTCGTCTCCTACGGGCTGATCGGCGCGGTGAATCCCTTGCCCACCACGCAGCTCGTGATCCTCACGGTGAACAACGCCTACATGGTTTCGCGCGCGGTGATGGCGTCGAGCCGGATGCTGCTCTCGCCAGCCTCGGCCCAGCTGCGCCTGCTGCCGGTGGCCGACGAGACGGCCGCCTACATCACCATCTGGCTGCGCCGCATCACCCTGGTGCTGGTCGCGGGCTACGCCGCCGCCGAGGCCGGGCTGCTGTTCGGCCTGCCCTGGTCGGCCTATGACGCGATCACGCGGATCTGCCTGCTCGTTGTCACGCTGCTGGCGGTGATCGTCATCCTGCAGAACCGCGCCGCGGTGGCCGAGGTGCTGCGCGCCCCGGACCTGCCCGAAGGCGTGGACCCCGGGCCCTCGCGCCGGCTCGCGCGCGGCCTGCGCGACCGGCTTGCGGAAGTGTGGCACCTGGTCGCGATCCTGTGGCTGTTCGCGGCCTGGGGCGTCTGGGCGCTGGAAGTGCGCGACGGGTTTTACCGACTGGCGCGCGTCTCCGCCGCCACCGTGCTCATCGGCTTCGCGGCGAAATTCCTGGACGTGGGGGCAAGGCGCGCCATCCAGCGCGGCTTCCGCGTCGGGCCGGAGCTCGCGCAGCGCTATCCGGGGCTGGAGGCGCGCGCCAACCGCTACGTCCCGGCGCTGAAGGGCGGCGTCTCGGCCTGTATCACCATCGTCGCGGCGCTGGTCCTGCTGGAGGCGTGGGGCCTCGATGCCTTCGGCTGGTTCAAGCAGGGCCAGCTCGGCAACAAGCTGCTCGGCTCGCTGCTGTCGATCGGCTTCACCATCTTCCTTTCGGTGCTGGTGTGGGAGGTGGTGAACGCCGCCATTGCGCGCTACCTGGTGCGGCTCGCGCGCGACGCGCAGGCATCGCGCTCGGCCCGCGTGCGCACGCTGCTGCCGATGCTGCGCACCGCGCTGATGGTGCTGATCCTGGTCTTCCTCGCGCTGAACACGCTGAGCGAGATCGGCGTGAACGTGGCGCCTCTGCTCGCGGGCGCCGGCGTCATCGGCCTCGCCATCGGCTTTGGCAGCCAGAAGCTGGTGCAGGACGTCATCACCGGCATCTTCCTGCTGTTCGAGGATGCCGTCGCGGTCGGCGACGTGGTCCAGCTCGGCGGGTTGTCGGGCGTGGTGGAGCAGCTCTCGATCCGTTCGATCAAGCTGCGCGCGCTCGATGGCAGCGTGCACATCGTCCCGTTCAGCGCGGTCACCACGGTCACCAACCAAACGCGCGATTTCGGCTTCTCGGTGCACGACATCTCGATCGCCTACGGCCAGGACATGGAGAAGGTGACCACGCTGCTGAAGGGCGTCGTCACCGAGATGCGGGGCGAGACACGCTGGCGCACCGCGATCCGCGACGATCTGGACGTGATGGGCGTGGAGAAATTCACCGACAGCGCCCTGATCCTGCGGGTCCGCATCAAGACGGACCCGACGCAGCGCTGGCCGGTGCAGCGCGAGTTCAACAACCGTGTGCAGCATGTCTTTGCGACGGAAGGGATCGCGATGCTGTCACCGCCCCTGGCAGCGTTGACGCCCGCCGCGCCGGAACCCGCGGTCAGCCCAGCGCCTGAAGGGCAGCCATCGCCGCAACCCCGCTGAGGATGGAGACGGCCATGCTGCGGGTGGTGAGCTGCACCGCCATCACCGCAGCCCCCGCGATCCAACCGGCCAGGCCCCATTGCGCGAGCGCCGGGGCCACATAGGCGCAGAACAGCGGGCCAGGCAGGTGCGTCAGCATGCGCTGCACGAAGGGCGGCACCCGGATCGCGCGCAGGATCACGTAGCCGCCGGCGCGGCAGGCGAAGGTCGCCGCCGCCATGGCGAGGATGGCGGCCAGGACATCGAGGCGGATCATCCGCGCACCTCGCTGCGCGCCGCGCCGAGTGCCGCTCCGGCCAGCGCGCCCGCGATGAGCGGCCAGGGCTGCGACAGCCCCGCCCACCAGAGCAGCAGCGCGATCCCGCCGCTCACGACCCATGGCGCGAGGTCGCGGGCGACGCCCTTCCAGAACGCCGCCAGGATCGCGCAGAAGGTCGCCGCGGCGGCGAAATAGAGCGGGTGCCCCGGCGGCACCCGCACCACGCTTCCAAGTCCATGGCCGAGTGCGACCGCCACCATCCAGAACACCCACAGCCCCGCACCCACGCCCAGCAGGTAGCCCGCATCGCGGCCGCCGCGCTGCATGTCGGCCGCCGAAAGCGCATAGGAATGATCGACCAGCGTCGCCAGCGTCCCCCACAGCCGCCAACCGCGCAGCCGGTTCAGCCATGGCGCCAGCGCGGCCCCCATCGGTGCCAGGCGAATGTTCACCGCGAAGGCGGCGATGGCCGCGGCCAGGATCGGTGCGGGATCGGCCCAGAGCTCGAGGGCGAGCAATTGCGAGGAACCGGCGAAGACCAGCGCGCACATCAGCAGCGTCTCGGCCATCGACAGGCCCTTGGCGTCGGAGATGACGCCCACGACGATGCCGAAGGGGAAGGTGCCGATCACCAGGGGCAGCGCGTCGCGCGCGCCGCGCCGGATGGCGGCGAACGTCATGGCGCCGTCAGCCATGCGCTCGACGCCATGCCTTGCCCATGCGCTCGCCGCCGTCCGTCTTAGCCATTCGCTCGCCGCGCAATGATCCGCGCCTCCGCCTCATCCGTGTCCATGTCGAGAGCGCACTCCGCCACATTGCGCGAGAAGCCGTTGCGCGCCAGCGACCCCAGCGCCTTCAGTCGCGCCGGCGGATCCATCAGGGTGCGGGCGAAGGGGCCCGTGCGACGGCGTCGGCAATGCGCGAGCGCGGCGTCGAGTTCGCTCTCGGCATCGGCCGGCAGGACGGCGGCGGCGGTCTCGGCGGCGATGCCCTTGGCGGCGAGATGCGCGCCGATGGCCCGGCGCGACCGGCCCGACCGCGCGAGGCGCCG
>NZ_JAAEDH010000009.1 GCF_018128965.1 Plastoroseomonas arctica | reverse complement strand
GGCCTATCCGTCCGCGCCCGCGTCGGCGGCACCGGCCGCCTTCGCACCGCCGCCGGCATCGCCCCCGCCCGCCGCCTTTGCGCCCGCCGCCGATGCCGTGCCGCCGCCGATGACGCAGTTCCACGGCGACGACGCGGATCCGTTCCGCGAGGATGTGCCGGTGGCCAATAGCGGCCCGCCGCCGGCGGCTCCGGTGGTGGTGGCCTCGGTGCCGGTGGCGGCGCCCCCGGCCCCCGCCGCCGCGCCGGCATTCGCGCCGGCGCCTCCTGCCTATGTACCCTCGGCCAATGGTGGCGGCGACGCGGCCGCGGGCCTGGCTGCCTTCCTCGCCGGTGCCGGGCTCGGATCGGTGCCCCTGCGCGCCAGCCCCGAGGAGACGCTGCAATCGCTGGGCGCCGCCTTCGCCGCGGCGATCGGCGGCATGCGCGCGTTGCTGATCGCGCGGGCCGACGTGAAGCGCGAGTTCCGCATCGAGCAGACCATGCTCCGCGCTGGCGCGAACAACCCGGTAAAGTTCTCCGCCTCCGACGAGCAGGCGATCGCGGGGATGATCCAGCTCGGCCCGCAGAAAAGCGTCGCCGCCCTGGCCGAGACGGTCGCCGATCTCACCGCGCACCAGGTGGCCACGCTCGCGGCGACCCAGGCGGCGGCGCGCGCCCTGCTCGAGAAGCTCGCACCGGCCGTGGTGGAGGGGGCGGACGCCACCAGCAGCGGCCTCTTTGCCAGTCGCGAGAAAAAATACTGGGAGGCGTACAAGAAGCTTCACCAGCAGGTCAGCGACCAGTTCGACGATGATTTCGACAGCGCCTTCGGCAAGGAATTTGCCCGGGCCTATGAGCAGGCTTCGAAAAAATAGTCGGGGAAAAAAACCGGCCGGGAAAGAAATCGCCGTGACGGCGATCTTCATCCCAGGGACTGATGCGGGCCGGGATGATCTGATCTAGGATCGATCGGGCGGCGTGACGTGAGGCCCGTGGTTTTGGGCAGGGGGACAAGCCTGGATGGCGTGGAACGACAAGGTCGTGTGGCAGGAGGGCATGTTCCTCCGCTCGCAGCACTTCCAGCAGGCGGACCGGTATGCCGAACACCTCGTGCAGATGCGCGCCGCACCGCTGCGCGCGCATCCCTGGGGGGTGACGGAGCTCTCGCTCGACCGCGACCTGCTCGCGGCGGGGAAATTCGCCATCGCGTCGTGCTCGGGCATCATGGAGGACGGCACGCCCTTCGCCGTCCCCGGCGATGCCGACCAACCCACGCCGCTCGACCTGCCCGAGGGGCTGCGCAACTGCGTGGTGTTCCTGGCACTTCCCGTGCGCCAGCCGGGTGCGGCCGAGGTCACCGCCGGCGACGGGCCCGATGCAATGACCGCGCGCTACGGCCTGCGCAGCTTCGAGGCCTATGACACGCACAGCCAGTCCACCATGCCGGCCGAGTTGCAGATCGGCCGCCCGCGCCTGCGCTTCATGCTCGAGACGGAGGAGCGGCCCGGCTTCTCCTGCATCGGGCTTGCGCGTGTGGTCGAGGTGCAGGCGGATCGCCGCGTGGTGGTCGACGAGCGGTTCATCCCGCCGTGCCTGCGCGCCTCGGCCGCACCGCCGCTGGCAAACCTGATCGGCGAGCTCGTCGGCATGTTCGGGCAGCGCGCCGAAGCACTCGCCGCGCGGCTGACGCAGCCCGGCTCACGCGGCGTCGCTGAGGTCGCGGACTTCATGCTGCTGCAGACGGTCAATCGCTGCCAGCCGCTGCTGGCGCACTGGGCCGATGCGGCGAATGTGCATCCCGAGACGCTGTATGCCTCGCTGGTGCAGATCGCCGGCGAACTCGCCACCTTCACCGCGCCGGACAAGCGCGCGACGGCCTACCCGGCCTACCGGCATGAGGATCTGCAGCGCAGCTTCGCGCCCGTGGTCGCCGATATCCGGCGCTCGCTCTCCGCGGTGCTCGAGACAAACGCGGTCGCCATCCCGCTGCAGGACCGCAAGTTCGGCGTGCGCGTGGGCCCGATCGTGGATCGCAACCTGCTGCGCGCCTCCTCCTTCGTGATGACGGTGCAGGCGGACCTGCCCGGCGAGCAGCTGCGCCGGCTGTTCCCCAACCAGGTCAAGATCGGCGCGGTCGAGCACATCCGCGAGCTGGTGAACGTGGCCCTGCCGGGCATCGCGATCCGGCCGCTGCCGGTGGCACCGCGGCAGATCCCGTTCACCGCGGGTGCGACCTATTTCGAACTGGACCGTGGCTCCCCGCACTGGGCGCAGATGCAGAATTCCGGCGCCTTCGCGATCCATGTCTCCGGTGAATTTCCGGGCCTGCAAATCGAACTCTGGGCGATCCGCGGATGAGCGACAACCCGTTTGCCGAACCCAATGACAGCGACAAGACCGTCGTTCGCGGGCCCGCGGGCCCGAGACCAGCGGGGCCGTCGCCCGCCGGCCCCAGGCCGGCCGCACCGCCGCCCTACCAGGGTGGCGGTGGTGGCATGCCGGGCGGGGGTATGCCCGGGGGTGCCGGGCCAGCCCCGGCCGGGCAGTCCGCGCCGCGCCTGGCGGGCGAGGCGGAGGCCATCCCCAAGGTCGGTATCGGCCCTCTCGCCGCTGCCGCGGCACCGTTGCTGGACCTGCTCGCGCGCGTCGCGCAGGCGGGCATGGCGAGCCAGCCCAATGCCGATGATCTGCGCGAACGCGCGGTCCGCGCCCTGCGTCAATTCGAGGTTGATGCCCGCGACGCCGGCATCTCCGCCGAGCAGCTGCGCGCCGGCCACTACCTGATCTGCGCCAGCCTCGACGACGTGGTGCTCGCCCAGCAATGGGGCATCCAGTCCAACTGGTCGACGCGCTCGCTCGTCTCGACCTTCCACCAGGAGGTGAAGTCGGGCGACCGCTTCTTCGACGTAATGGCGGGCATGCAGAAGGAACCCGGCCGCTGGCTGCACGCGATGGAGGTTGCCTATCTCTGCCTCTCGCTGGGCTTCCAGGGTCGCTATCGCCTTTCGCCGCGCGGGGCTTCCGAACTCGACCGCATCCGCGAGGGGCTCTATCAGCTGCTCGTGCAGCTTCGCGGGCAGTTCGAGCGCGAGCTTTCGCCGCGCTGGAAGGGCGAGGATGCGCCCCATCGCGGCCCCGGGCGCGGCATTCCCGCCTGGGTCGCGGCCTGCTTCGCCCTCCTGTGTCTCGGTGGCGGCTGGTACTACCTGAGCAATTCGCTCGCCGATGCCTCGGATGATCTGTACGGCCGCCTCGCCCGACTGCCACCCGGCCGCCTGCCCGAGATCGAGCGCAGCGCACCGCCGCGCCCGCCCGCGCCGCCGCCGCCCGCGCCAAACGCCGTCGTGCGCCAGAGCCCGATGGTGCGGTTCCGCGAATTCCTCAAGCCCGAGATCGATGCCGGCCTGGTCACCGTGTTCGGGGATGCGCGCAGCGTGACCGTGCGCATCGCGAGCCGCGGCATGTTCCCCTCGGGCTCGGCGACGCTGGAGCCGCGCTTCAACGACCTGATGAGCCGCATCGGCCTGGCACTCCGCGAGGAGCCGGGGCGGGTGCAGATCATCGGCCATTCCGACAACCAGCCGATCCGCACCGCGCGCTTCCCGTCGAACTTCGAACTGTCCCGCGCGCGCGCGGATTCGACCATGGCGCAGATCGCCGCCGTCACCGGCGACCCGCGCCGCTTCTCCGCGGAAGGCAAGGCGGATTCCGACCCGCTGCAGCCAAACACGACACCGGAGGGCCGCGAGGCCAATCGCCGCATCGAAGTCGTGCTGTTCTGGGGAGTGAACTGAGATGGAAGCATTCGCTCCCTTCTTCAAAGGCCGTGCCCTCGTCGCGATGATGGGCGTGGCGATGGTCCTGCCGATCATCTACCTGTTCAGCCCGCTCATCGTCATCGATGGCTTCCGGCCCTTTGAGACGCAGATCTCGCGGCTCGCGACCTGCGCCGTGATCTTCCTGGTGTGCCTGCTGGTCATCTTCCTGATGGAGCGGCGGCGCCGGAAGCGCGACTTCAACCTCATGCAGGGCGCGGCCGAGGCCGATGCCGGGGCCGACCAGGCCGCCGAGGAAGAGGCCGAGCTGCGCGAGAAACTCGCCAACGCCATGGCGGCGTTGCGCAAGGCGAAGGGCGGCAAGGGCGGGTTCCTGTATGACCAGCCCTGGTATGTGATCATTGGCCCGCCGGGTTCGGGCAAGACCACCGCGCTGGCCAATTCCGGCCTCGAATTCCCGCTCGCCGATGGCGGCAAGCTGCAGGGTGTCGGTGGCACGCGGCTGTGCGAGTGGTGGCTGACCGACCGCGCCGTGCTGATCGACACGGCCGGGCGCTACACGACGCAGGATTCCGACGCCTCGGCCGACAAGGCCGGGTGGGAGCGTTTCCTCGGTCTGCTCAAGAAGAACCGGCCGAAGCAGCCGCTGAACGGCGTGCTGGTGGCGTTCGGCATGGACATGATCGCGCGGCTGGGTCCGGCCGAGCGCGAGCAGCATGCCCGCGCGGTGCGCCGGCGCATCAAGGAGCTCGAGGAGAATCTGGGGCAGCGGCTGCCGGTCTATGTGCTGATCAGCAAGGCCGACCTGATCCCCGGCTTCGTCGAGTTCTTCGACGACCTCGACAAAAACGGGCGCGAGCAGGTCTGGGGCGCGACCTTCCCCGCCGGCAAGAATGCCGAGGGCGCGGTGGGCCTCTTCGCCGCCGAGTTCCAGGCGCTGCTGACGCGGCTGCAGGAGCGCGTCGTGGAACGGCTTCAGCAGGAGCGCGGGCCGCAGCAGCGCGCGGCGCTGGCCGGCTTCCCGGCGCAGTTTGCCGCCCTCGAAGGCCCGCTCGGCGCCTTCCTCCAGGCAGGGTTCGCGGGGACGCGGCTGGAGCCGGCGCCCTTCCTGCGCGGATTCTACTTCACCTCCGGCACCCAGGAAGGCTCGCCGCTGGATCGGCTCGCGGGCGCGATCAGCCGCAATTTCGGGCTCGATGCGCGGCGTCCGGCCGCGGTGATGGGGCAGAAGGGGCGCGCCTATTTCCTGGGGCGGCTGCTCAAGGATGTGGTGTTCAACGAGGCGCGGCTGGCCGCGCGCAACCGTGGGCTCGAGAAGCGCAAGCGCATCGTGAGTGCCATCGCCTGGTCGCTCGCGCTGCTGATGATCCTGGGTGGCGGCTTCTTCGGCTACACCGCCTGGAGCGCCGAGCAAACCCGCACGGCGAGACTCGCGGAGCAGCTGACGAAGGCCGAGCAGGCGACGCAGGGCGTACCGTTCGACCGCATCACGGACGCCGAGTTCCAGCGCGTTCTCCCCTACATGGCCGCGGCGCGCGACCTGCCGCCGGCGGCGCGTGGCGACGGCGCCTGGCTGGGCCTCAGCCAGGAGGAGAAGCTGGTCGCGGGTGCGGAGAGCGCCTATCGCCGCGCCCTCGAACGCAGCTTCCTTCCGCGCATCCTCGCGCGGCTGGAACTGCAGATCCGCGGCGGCTTCCAGCGGCCGGAATTTCTCTACGAAGCCACGCGCGTCTATCTGATGATCGGCGGTGAAGGGCCGATGGACAAGGAGCTGGTCAAGCAGTGGTTCCAGGTCGAATGGGCGCGCGCCTATCCGGGCGCGATCGGCGAACCGACGCGCGTCGCGCTCGCGCAGCACCTGGACGCGATGCTCAACCTGGCGAACATGCAGGTCTATCCGCTTGACGGCGCGCTGGTCGATGAGGCGCGGCGCATCTTCTCGCGCCTGCCGCTGGCCGACCGCATCTACGCGCGCATGCGCACGGTGGCCGCGAACATCCCGCCGTGGCGGCCTTCGGATGCCGCCGGTGCGGCGGGGCAGCGCTTCTTCACCCGCGCCTCGGGCCGGCCGCTGACGGAGGGCATCGCCGGGCTCTACACCGTCAATGGCTTCTACCGCGCGCTGCTGCCCGCGCTCGGCGACGCGATCCGCGTCGGCGCGCAGGAAAGCTGGGTGCTCGGCCCGGCGGCCGCGGCGCAGCGGACCGAGGACCTGCCGCGCATCGAGGAGCAGGTGCTGACCATCTATGCCAACGAATACGCCTCGGTTTGGCAGCAGATGCTCGACGACCTGGCACTGCCGGGCTTCAACGGGCTGCAGAATGCGGCGGAGGGCCTCAACATCCTCGGCGCGCCGAATTCACCGCTGCGCGACATGCTGCGCTCCATCTCGCGTGAGCTCTCGGTCGGCACGCCGCCAGAGGGCGTGACGCCGCCGGCCCCGACCGGTTCGGCCGCGCGCGTCGCGGCGGCGCAGGGTGGCCCGCCGGAGCCCAAGGTGTCGGACCCCGTCGCACGCGTGGTGGAGACGCGGTTCGAGGCGCTGCGTGCCGCCTCGGGCCAACCGCTCGAAGGCATCCTGACCATCATCAACGACCTCTATGTGCAGGTCGCGCGGCTCGCCACCGCCCCGCCGGGGACGGTGCTGCCGCCACCGGTCGGGCTGGATCCCGGGCAGCGCCTTTCGGCCGAGGCGGCCCGCGCGCCGCAGCCGCTGGGCCGCTGGCTGGCCGGGCTGTCCACGCAGACCTCCACCGCGCGTACGGGTGGCGCGCGCGCCGCCATCGCGGGTGCTGCCGGTGCCGCCGGCGGGCTGCTGCCGAGCTGCCGGGCGATGGAGGGACGTTTCCCGTTCCGCGTCGATGGCCAGGAGATGCCGGTCGACGACTTCACCCGCTTCTTCGGGCCGGCCGGGGTGCTGGACCAGTTCTTCACCCAGCAGGTCCGCCAGTATGTGGACACGACGCAGGCGGTGTGGCGGCCGGTCGCGGCCTCCGGCCTCGCGCCGCCGATCACGCCGGCGGATGTGGCGCAGTTCCAGCGCGCGGCGAATATCCGCGACGCCTTCTTCCCCGGTGTCGCCGCGGCCGGGCTGCGCTTCGAGATCGTGCCCCAGGGCATGGACCCGGGCGCTGCCGGCGCCGTGCTGGAAGCCGAGGGTCTGCGCACGGAAATCCGCCGCGACGGGCCGTCCCGCCCGCTGCCGCTCTCCTGGCCGTCGCGGACCAACACGACGCTGACCTTCGAGCCGGCGTCTTCGGCCGGGACGCTGAACTTCGATGGCGGCTGGTCGGCGCTGCGCCTGATCCTGCGGCGGCAATCCACCCTGCAGGCAACGAACGACCCCACGCGGCTACGGGTCAACGTCCAGCATGGTGACCGCTCCATCGTCTTCGAATTGCGGGCGGGGAGCTCGAAGCACCCCTTCGGGTTGCGCGACCTGGCGGAGTTCCGATGCCCGACGCTCAGCCCGAACTGAGCGGCGCGCCGCTCGCGCTCGGCATCTACGGCAAGATGCCGGCGCACGGAGATTTCGTGCGCCGGGGCCTGCCGAGCAGTTTTGTGGCGCCCTGGGACGCCTGGCTCGCGGCCGGCGTCGCGGCGGCACGCGAGCAGCTCGACGCCGGCTTCGCCGCCGTGTGGGACGAGGCGCCGGCCTGGCGCTTCTCCCTGCCGGCCGGCGTGTGCGGGCCCGATGCGGTGGCCGGCGTGATGCTGCCTTCCGAGGACACGGTCGGGCGGCGCTTCCCCCTTACGGCGGCAGCGCTGCTGCCGCCGGGCGTGGTCGCCGAGGAAAGCTGGTTCACGCGGCTGGAAGCGGCGGTCCGCGCCGCGCGGCAGGGCGCGCTCGATGCGGATGGGATGATCAGGGCGATGCAGTCTTCCCCGGATGCGGCGCCCGAGGCGGGCGCGACTTCTGGCGATGTGCTCGGGATGCTCGGCGGCGGGATGGCGGCAGCCGCCTTTGCCGAACCGGCGCCTGTGGCCGCCGCGCCGACGAGCGTCGCGGATAACTGGGATTCACCGCTCGGCGCGGACCCGATGGAAGGCCCGGCCGAGAGCGTGGTGCCCGCGGCGGACGACATGTGGGGCGCGCTGCTGGGCGACGCGCCGGCCGATCCTGCGCCGAAAGAGGACCCGCTCGATGGCCCGGTCGTGCCATCCGCCACGCCGGTCGACTGGAGCGACGTGATCGGCGACGCGCCGCTCGCCGCGCCACCTCCGATGGCGGACATGCCGGAGGCCGGCGACATGTGGGGCAACCTGCTGGGCGATCCGGAGACCGGCAGGGCGACGACCGAGGCATCCGGCGGCATCTCCGAAACCGTCGCATCGGGGGTGACCGACGAGAACTGGGATGAACTGCTCGCCGACACGGTGGAGGTGCGCCCGAACAGCGCGACGGCCGCAGCCGGACCGGCGCCCGACGCAAGCGGAGGGCAGGGCGCGGTGACCGGCAGCACCGAGGAAGCCTCAACCGGCGATCGCGGGCGCCGGTTGCCGGGCGACGCCGACATCGGGTTCGCGCACACGGAGCCGACCGATCCCGCGGCTGAGTCGACCGCTGCGATGGTAGCCTCCGTGGCGGCCGCCCAGATCGCCGCAGCCCAACCGTTCCCGGATGCCGCACCTCCGGCGGTTGCCGCGCATGACGTCGCAACCAACGACGCGCCGCCGCACGCGCCGCTCATCCGCCCCGAACATGGCGGGTGGTGGACCCTCGGCGGCGCCCACCTGTCGCCGATGGTCTGGCCCCTGCCCGAACTGCCGCCCGCGGAGAGCTTCATCTTGTTGTTGCACAACCAGGACCCGGAGAGCGGCGCATGAGCGGATTGCTCAAATCGGAGGCGGTGACCCATCCGGGCGCGGTCCGCAAGCGCAACGAAGACGCGCTGGTGGACAAGGCGGAGATTGGGCTCTGGGTGGTCGCGGATGGCGCGGGCGGCCACGGCTCGGGCGATGTCGCCTCCACCGCGATCGCGGAATCGCTCGGGCAGATGCCGGCGGGACTGTCCGCAGCCGAGCTGCTGGCGCAGATCCGCCTGCGCCTCACCGCCGTGCATGCCGAGCTGCAGGCTGAGGCGGAGCGGCGCGGGCCGAGCCAGATCCTGGCATCGACGGTCGTCGTGCTGCTGGCGCGCGGTGGCCATTTCGCCTGCCTATGGGCCGGCGATTCGCGCATCTACATGCTTCGCAACGGCACGCTCAGCCGGGTGACGCGCGACCATTCCCTGGTGCAGGAGCTTGTCGACCAGGGGACGCTGAGCGAGGCTGAGGCGGAGCAGCACCCGCAGGCCAACGTCATCACGCGCGCGATCGGCGGCCACGGCGACCTGATGCTGGACAAGCTCTCCGGCCGCATCATGACCGGCGACCGGTTCCTGCTGTGCAGCGACGGGCTGTTCAAGGCGCTGCCCGAGGCCGAGATCGCCGGCATCATGGCGTCAGGCCTCGGCGCGAGCGCGCTGGTCGATCTCGCCGTCGAGAGGGGCGCGCGGGACAATGTCACCGCGGTGGTGGTGGACGTCCCGACCTGAGCTGAGGGTCGGATCGGCGCGATCGCGCCCAATCCTTATCGGCGTTGGCTTGTATGTCGCTGCCGTGTCGCGACCGGGTGCGGTCAGGCCCGCTCCGCCGACCGCCGGAAGGGGCTCAGCGCCCCTGGTACAGGTCGTAGTTGGCGCTGGCCGAGTCACCGGCGCTGTCGTTGCTCCAGGTCCAGGTCTTCAGCTCGAACTGCTTGAACCCGATCATCCAGGTGTCCACGGGACGGTCGCCGGCCATCGCCAGCTTGTACTTCGTCATGGTGGAATCGGTGAGGGTCAGCCGCGCATAGGCTTCGAGCTGGCCGGTCTTGTTGGTGCGCACCCAGTCGATGATGACGGAGCGGTTCAGCTTGTTGGTGAGCAATTCGTTCATCAGGTTGCTGGTCGCGAAGTCCAGCAGCTTCACGATTTTGACGTGCTGCACGGTCGGTCGCGCCCGGTTGTTCGCGTCCGCGCCGACGCTGTCGAGGTTGCGCTCGACGCCCCACTCCACGTCTTCCAGCAGGATGTATTTGTCGTAGCCCTGGGAATCGACCGTCCCGTCCGAGCCTTCGAATTTCATCAGAATGGGCATGGGTCAGCGCTTTCCTGCCAGGTGCGGGCGGTGACTTCGCGCAAACGCCGGGCCCGGCAAAAGCGGACCCGGCGTAGGCAATCGCGTGGCCTTGGGGGCCGGCACAAGGCCCGCCCCCAAGGCCCGCGTCATCAGACCTTGACGGCCTTGGCCAGGTCCCAGCCGACGGTCGCCGGGCTGCCCGAGAAGTCGTCGCCGATCGGGTTGTACTTCAGGATGAACTTGTCGAAGTTCAGCGACAGGCTCTCGGAGGGGCGGTCGCCGCCCGACGACAGCGAGTAGCCCGAAAGGCCCGTGCCGTTCAGCTCGAACGACAGGTATTCCTGGGCGGCGCCGGCACCGGTGCGCAGGAACGCGATCTTGACGATCTTGTTCAGCTTGCCGTGCAGGGCTTCTTCGAGCAGCTTGATGGTCGCGCCATCGGTCAGCTTGGAGACGGTGATCTCGCTCACGGACACGATCGAACCTTCGCGGGTCGAGTTGCCGTAGGCGGAGGAGATGCCGCGGCCGACGCCGAACTGGCAGGACTCGACCGGGATCCACTTTTCAAAGCCCTGGATCGTGGACTCGCCGGGAACGCCTTCGTAGTCGATCATGATGGTCATCGTAGTCTCTCCCTTTGCAACAACCCGCGGTTGAAGGCAGACCCCATGTCCACCCCTGACCGATAGGTTAGCGGAATAAATACTCCGCCGTAATACCTCAAAACGTCCTTGTGACCCCGTGCCGCCCTGCGGTCCTAGCGATCACCTATTCGATCGTATAGCGGAACGATCCGTCCTCCGCAATACCCACTGCCACTTTCGTGATCTCGGCACCTTCGGCGCGCTTGCCGAGGATCTGGCCGGACAGTTCGGGCAGCAGGGTGCGATTGAGGATGTTCTCGATGTTGCGGGCGCCGGACTCCACCTCGGTGCAGCGGGCGGCGATCGCCTGCGGCAGCTCGGGGCCGTACTCCAGCGGCACGCCGTAGGTCTCCTTCAGCCGCTTGTTGATGCGGTTGAGCTGGAGGACGACGATCTTGCGCAGAACCGCATCGTGCAGCGGGTAGTAGATGATGACGTTCACGCGGCCCAGGAAGGCGGGCTTGAACACCTTCAGCAGGTCGGGGCGCAGCGCCTCGCCCAGCGCCTCGGGGTCCGGCATCGTGTCCGGGTCGGCGCAGAGCTTCGCGATGGTGTCGGTGCCGGCATTCGACGTCATGATCAGGATGCAGTTGCGGAAGTCGATGTCGCGACCTTCGCCATCCTTCATGTTGCCCTTGTCGAAGACCTGGTAGAACACGTCCTGGACGCCCGGATGGGCCTTCTCCATCTCGTCGAGCAGCACGATGGAGTAGGGGCGCCGACGCACCGCCTCGGTCAGCACGCCGCCCTCGCCATAGCCGACATAGCCGGCCGGCGCGCCCATGAGCATCGAGACCTTATGCTCTTCCTTGAACTCGCTCATGTTGATGATGGTGATGTTGCCCTCGCCGCCATAGAGCAGGTCGGCCAACGCCATCGCCGTCTCGGTCTTGCCGGTGCCCGAGGTGCCGGCGAACATGAACACACCCACGGGCTTGCGCGGATCGGTGAGGCCGGCGCGGTTGGTGCGGATGGCCTGGGCCACCGCTTCCATCGCGTGGTCCTGGCCGATGACGCGGGTCTTCAGCGTCTCGGCCAGCGCGAGCACGCCCTTGATCTCGTTCGACACCATCCGGCCCACGGGGATGCCGGTCCAGGTGGCGACGACTTCGGCAACCGCCGCGCCATCAACCAGCGGGTGGACCAGCGGCTCCTCGCCCTGCAGCTTGTGCAGTTCGTTGGTCGCCTCGGCGAGCTCCGCACGCAGCTTGTCGGGATCGGCCGCATCGGCAGCCTGGTCGGCCGGCGCGGCCTCACCCTCGGCCAAAGGCTCGGGCGGATTCTCGAGCGCGGTGCGCAGCTCCTTGATGACCGCGACGAGCTTCTTCTCCTCGTCCCACTGCACGTTCAGCGCCTCGAGCTCCTTCGAGGCCTGGTCCTTCTCGCTCTCGAGCTCGGTCACGCGCTTGAGGTGATCGGCACCGGTCACCGCCTCGCGCGAGAGCGAGGCGAGTTCGGCGGCGACCAGGTCCAGCCGGCGCATGCGGTCCTCGATCGGGGCCGGGATCGCGGCCTGCGACATGGACACGCGGGCGCAGGCCGTGTCGAGCAGCGACACGCCCTTGTCGGGCAGCTGGCGCGAGGGGATGTAGCGGGCCGACAGCCGCACCGCATCGTCGATCGCCTCGTCGAGGATGCGCACGCCGTGGTGCTTCTCCAGCGTCGGCACCAGGCCGCGCAACATGGCGCGGGCCAGAGGCTCGGTCGGCTCGTCGATCTTGACCACCTGGAAGCGGCGGGTCAGTGCGGCGTCCTTCTCGAAGTACTTCTTGTACTCGGCCCAGGTGGTGGCCGCGATGCAGCGCATCTCGCCGCGCGCGAGCGCCGGCTTGAGCAGGTTGGCCGCATCGTTCTGGCCCGCGGCGCCGCCGGCGCCGATCAGCTGGTGCGCCTCGTCGATGAACATCACGATCGGGATCGGGGAGGATTTGATGCCGTCGATCACGCCCTTGAGGCGGTTCTCGAACTCGCCCTTCACGCCCGCGCCGGCCTGGAGCATGCCCAGATCGAGCGCCATGAGCCGCACCTTCTTCAGCGCCTCGGGCACGTCGCCGGCGGCGAGACGCAGCGCGAGGCCCTCGATCACCGCGGTCTTGCCGACGCCGGCCTCGCCGGTGCAGATCGGGTTGTTCTGGCGGCGGCGGGTGAGGATGTCGATGATCTGGCGGATCTCGCCGTCGCGGCCGAGGATCGGGTCGATCTTGCCGGCCTTCGCTTGCGCCGTGAGGTCGGTACAGAACTGATCGAGCGGTCCGCCACCGCGCGGCGCTTCGCCGGGTGCGGCACCGGCAGCGGCCGCGCCGGGGCTGCCAGCGGGGGCCGCGTCATTGGCCTCGTCGCTGCCTTCGGTGAAGCCCTCCAGACCGCGGCGAAGCTGGTCGGCCGGGATCGCCATCAGGCTCGGTGCGCTGTCCTTGAGGCCGCGGCTCAGCGTCTCATCGTTCAACAGCGCGATCAGCAGGTGGCCGGAGCGGATGATGCCCTTGCCCTCGAGCGAGGCGAGCAGCCAGGCCTCGCGCAGCCAGGTGACGATGTCGGGCGACAGGGCAGGGGCGCGGGCATTGCCGGTGCGCAGCTTGTCCAGCGCGCGGGTGATCTCCATGCCGACCTTGCCGGCATCGATGCCGGCCTTGCGCATGATCACCGAGATGTCGGAATTCTGCAGCTCGATGAGCTTCAGCAACACATGCTCGATTTCGACGTTGTAGTGGCTGCGGGAGAGCGTGAGCCCGGCAGCGCCTTCGAGCTGGCGGCGCGCAAGCGCGTTCATCCGCCCGACAAGTGTTTTCAGGTCGAGAGCAATCATGCTGGAACGCATCCCACCGCAAAGCGACGCCGAAAGCGCCGCGGTTTAAGAGCCCTGGGGCGTGCGAACGCGCGCCCGGACAAGCCCCCCCGAATACGCATCGAAGACTAGATGCGCGCACGCATCAAGTCCATGGCCTTGCCCTGGCCGCCGAACGGGTTTTCAAGACGGTACGAAGAAATTCGTTCCGATACGGCTTTGCATCGGCAGGCGTTGCGCTACACTCCGGGCTCAGGGGGAATGGCATGTCTGAACTGACGATCGACCTCGCGGCGCTGCTCGCGCCCCTCGCCGAAGGTGACGGCGCGGGCGTGGACATGCGGACGGATTTCACGCCCAAGGCTCCCTACCAGCTGCTGCGCGGCGCGCGCGGCGAGGCCCGTGCGCTCGAGCGTCTGCTCGACGGCGGCGACCCAAATGCCGACCCCGTTGCGATCGCCGGCCACTGGCGCGACGTGAAGAAGATCGCGACCAACATCCTCGAGACCAAGTCGAAGGATTTCGAGATCGCGGCCTGGCTGACCGAGGCGCTGGTGCGCCAGGATGGTCTGACCGGCGTCCAAGCCGGCGGGCTGCTGATCAAGGGCATCGCGGAGACGTTCTGGGACAAGGCCTTCCCCTCGCTCGAGGAGCCGGAGGGGCTCGAGGATCGCGCCTCTCCCGTCGGCGGCCTCGCCGGCGAAGGGGCCGATGGCACGCTGATGCAGCCGCTGCGCCGCACGCCGATGTTCAAGCGCGGCGACGGCAGCATGTGCGACCTGTTCCTCTACAAGCGCGCTGAGGAAGTGGCCGCCATCGTCGATGCCGAGCGCAAGGCCAAGCGCCTGAAGGAAGGCGTGCCCGAGCTCGAGGTGCTGCAGCGCGAAGGTCGCGCCGACAGCGCCTTCCTCAAATCCGTGGGCCTCGCGGCGATGGCCGCGCGCGAAGCCTGGGTCGCGATGGATGAGGCGCTGACCGATCCGTTCAAGGGCAACGCGCCGTCTGCGCGCAACGTCACGATGCTGCTTGACGAAGTGATCGGCATCGCAGTGAAGATCGTGGGTCCGTTGCAGGCCGCCACGGTCGCGACCGAGGAGGGCGAGGCGGCGGCGGGCGATGGCGATGCGGGAGGTGCCAGCATGATGGATGGCGGCGGCATGGCCATGCCCGGCGGCGCGCCCGGTCCGCGCGCGATGCGCACCCGGGAAGACGCGATCAAGCAGATCGAGGAGATCGCGGCCTGGTTCAAGAAGACCGAGCCGCATTCCCCGGTGGCGTATACTCTTGAGGACACCGCCCGGCGGGCGCGCTTGCCGCTGGACGAGTTGCTGGCCGAGGTTCTGACCGAAGGCGACGCCCGCAAGGCGATGCTGGTTCGTCTGGGTATTCACCGGCCAGAAGGGTGATGGTTGACGGGACGGCCGGATGGGGGAAGCTTCATCGAGAGTGCCGTTGACCATAGGGCTAGGGTTTGCGTAGGCTCCGGTTCAGTCTGGCTGCGCGGCCAGTTTCCGAGAAACGAAATTAGAAAGGGTTGGCGATGAGCAGCGTTCACGACAAGCTTGCGCGCGTGCGGAAGCCGCGCGTCCACATCACGTATCAGGTCGAGACCGAGGGCGCCGAAGTCGTTCGTGAGCTGCCGTTCGTGGTCGGCGTGATGGGCGACTACGCCGGCGACCCGGCCGAGCCGCTGAAGCCGCTCGGCGAGCGCAAGTTCACCCAGATCGACCGCGACAATTTCAACGACGTCATGGCGCGCATCCAGCCCGGCCTGAACCTCAAGGTCGACAACACGCTCGCCGGCGACGGCAGCCAGCTCGGCGTGAACCTGAAGTTCAAGTCGCTCGACGATTTCGACCCGGCGCGCGTCGCCGAGCAGGTCCCCGCGCTCAAGGCGCTGATGGAGACCCGCTCCAAGCTGCGCGACCTGATGAGCAAGGTCGACCGCTCCGAAGACCTCGAAAAGATGCTCGAGGACGTTCTGCAGGACAAGGACAAGCTCGGGCAGCTGTCGTCCGAACTCGGCCTCGACAAGAAGGAATAAGAGATCATGAGTGAGGCCCAGGGCTCCGCCGCGGCAGCGGCCACGACGACCACCGAAGGTGGCGTCTCCTTTCTCGATCAGGTCATCGGCGCGACCAAGCAGACTGAGCGCGATCGCGCCCAGGACCTGATCAAGGCACTGACCGAAGAAGCGCTGAAGGGCACCGTCACCTTCAGCCGCAACCTCACGGTCACCTTCGACCGTGCCATCGCGGCGATCGATCAGAAGCTCTCCGAGCAGCTGAACAAGATCATGCACCACCCGCGCTTCAACAAGCTCGAAGGCAGCTGGCGCGGCCTGAACTACCTGGTCATGAACTCCGAGACCGGTACCGGCCTCAAGATCAAGATGATCCAGGCGTCGAAGAAGGATCTCTCGCGCGACCTGCAGAAGGCCGTGGAGTTCGACCAGAGCCAGATCTTCAAGAAGCTCTACGAGAACGAGTTCGGCACCCCCGGCGGCGAGCCTTACGGCGCGCTCATCGGCGACTACGAGTGGACGAACCACCCCGACGACGTCGAGACGCTGCGCCTGATGTCCTCGGTGGCGGCCGCGTCCTTCGCGCCCTTCATCTCGGCCGCCGGCGCGGGCCTGTTCGGCATGGACAGCTGGCAGGAGCTCGACAAGCCGCGCGACCTCGCCAAGATCTTCGACACGACGGAATACGCGAAGTGGCGCGCCTTCCGCGAGAGCGAGGATGCGCGGTTCGTGAACCTCGTCATGCCGCGCACCATCGCCCGGCTTCCCTATGGCTCCGCGACCAAGCCGGTCGAGGAGTTCAACTACGAGGAAGCCGAGTACGATGCGGCCGGCAACGCGAAGCAGATGGAGCACGAGAGCTACAACTGGATGAACGCCGCCTACGTCATGGGGGCGCGCCTCACCGACGCCTTCGCGCAGTACGGCTTCTGCGTCGCGATCCGCGGTGCGGAAGGCGGCGGCAAGGTCTCCAACCTGCCCACGCACGTCTTCAAGTCCGATGACGGCGACAGCGATCAGCAGTGCCCGACCGAGATCGGCATCACCGATCGTCGCGAGGCGGAGCTCTCCGGCCTCGGCTTCCTGCCGCTCTGCCACTACAAGAACACCGACTACGCCGTGTTCTTCGGTGGCCAGTCCGTGCAGAAGCCGAAGAAGTACGACCGCCCGGAAGCGACGGCGAACGCCGCAATCTCCGCGCGCCTGCCCTACCTGATGGCGACCAGCCGTTTCGCGCACTTCCTGAAGGTGATGGCGCGGGACAAGATCGGCTCCTTCATGGAGGCGACCGACGTCGAGAATTGGCTGAACCGTTGGATCCGCAACTACGTCAACGCGTCGGAAGGCGGCGGGCAGGAAATGCGCGCTCGCTACCCGCTGCGCGAAGCGAAGGTTGAGGTGAAGGAAGTGCCCGGCAAGCCGGGCGTGTACAACGCCGTTGCCTACCTGCGCCCGTGGCTGCAGATGGAGGAACTGTCCACCTCCATGCGCATGGTCGCGCGGATCCCGCAGAAGTCCTGACGCGGCTGTTCTGAAGGGGGGCGGGCTCCATGGGCCCTGGGCCAGACGGCTTGGCCGTCCTGGAAAGCGCGCCCCCCGAAATCTTGGGGGGCGCCGATGTGGTGCGCCCCGCGCTCCGCGCGCGCATCCTGTCCGGCAATTTCTACGGTCCCGGCTACACCGACACTGGGGCCGACCTGTCGCACCTCGTCGCCGGCGCGAAGCCGGTCGAGGCGCTGCAGCTTTGGTGCGGCGCGCGGCTGCCCAGCCTGCTCGCGCATGATGGTACCGCGCGGGGCAAGCGCCTGGCCATGCAGCGGCTGGAAGCCTCCATCGACCGCGACATCGCCGCCATCGACAAGCTGATCGGCACCCAGCTCGACGCGATCCTGCACCATGAGCGGTTTCGCCGCCTCGAGGGCGGCTGGCGCGGGCTGCACTGGCTGGTGGACCAGGTGCCGTTCGGCGCCAAGGTCAAAGTGCGCGTGCTGAATGCGCGCTGGGCCGAGATCTGCCGCGATTTCGACAAGGCCTCGGATTTCGACCAGAGTGCCCTATTCCGCATCATCTACGAGGGCGAGTTCGGCACGCCGGGCGGCGAGCCCTTCTCCATGCTCATGGCCGATTACGAAGTGCGTCACATGCCCGGCCCCGGCAGCCCGACCGACGATGTGAGCGGGCTCGACGGCCTCTCCGCCGTCGCCGCCGCCTCCTTCGCGCCGACGGTGATCGCCGCGCATCCCGCCCTGGTCGGTTTCGACACCTGGGGCGAGGTCGGCGCGCATTCCGACATAGCCGAGCCGTTGCGCAGTTCCGACCGGCTGCGCTGGCGAAGCCTGCAAACGCGCGACGACACGCGCTTCCTCTGCGTGGTGCTGCCGCGCATGGCGGCGCGCTGCCCCTGGCCCGATGACGGCACCCGCGCCGACCGCTTCCGCTACCGCGAATACGCGCCCGATTCATCGACGCGCGTCTGGACCTCGGCCGGCTTTGCGCTCGCGGCCGCCGCCGTGCGCTCCTTCGCCACCTCGAACTGGCCGGCCGATATCCGCGGCGCCACGATCGACCACGAAGCCCAGGGCGGCGTCATCGCCACGCTGCCGAATGAGCGGCACTTCGCCGACCCGGTCGGTCTGGCCCTGCGCCCGCCGATGGAACTCGCATTGACGGACGACCAGGAGCGCCAGGCGGTGGAAGGCGGCCTGGTCCCGCTCGTCGGCCTCGAGGGCCTGGGCGAGGCGAGCTTCGGCGCCATGCCGTCGATCCACGTGCCGCCCAAGATGAATTCGGACATCGCCAACGCGAACCAGCGCCTCTCGGCGCAGTTCAACGCGCTGCTGTGCATGTCCCGCTTTGCACATTGCCTCAAGCTGATGGGCCGCGACATGGTCGGCTCCTTCCAGGATGCGGACCAGATCCAGCGTCGGCTGCAGGCCTGGCTGCAGAAATTCGCCGACATGTCGGCGGGTAGTGATCGCGGCGCGCGCTACCCGTTGCGCGAAGCCAAGGTCCAGGTCACCGAAAAGCCGGGCAAGCCCGGCGTTTTCGGCTGCGTGATTCATCTTCAACCCCATTACCAGCTCGACGAGGTCGGTGCCTCCTTCCGGCTGGTGACGGATCTTCAGGCGGCGAGGTCAGCATGACGACGACAGGCGAAGCGTTCACCAGTGGCGACATCGACGGCGCGGTTGCCGCCGCGATCGCGGCCGTCAAGGCATCCCCGCGCGAATCCGGCCTGCGCTGGATGCTGGCCGAGATGCAGATCTTCGCCGGCGAGATCGAGAAGGCGGACCGTGCGCTCGACGCCGTCATCCTCGACGAGCCCTCGCCCGCGGTGCTCGAATTCCGCTGCCTGCTGCGCGCCGAGGAATGGCGACGCCAGACCTTCGCCGAAGGCCGCCTGCCCAAGTTCCAGGGCGATGACCCGACCGAGGCGCAGAAGGCCGCCATGCAGGCGCTGGTGCAGCTGCGCGCCGGCGACGTCGCCGGCGCCAATGCCTCCGCCGCCGAGGCGGAATCCCTCCGCGCCCGCGTCTCGGGCAAGCATGGCGACGTCGCCTTCGACGACCTCCGCGACGCCGACGACCTCTTCGCGCCGATCTTCGAGGTGATCACCACCGGCGGCGACTACATGTGGGTGCCGGTCGAGCGACTGCGTGCGCTCTCCTTCGACGCCCCGCGCCGTCCGCGCGACCTGTACTGGCGCCGCGCCGCGATCGAGACCAAGGATGGGACGGAAGGCGTGGTCTACCTGCCCAACATCTATCCCTGGACCGCGAAGGACATGCCCTCGCCGCTACGCCTGGGCCGCAACACGGATTGGACGGAAGCCGAGAAGGGCCCGGTGCGCGGCCTCGGCCAGCGCCTGCTGCTGATCGGCGAGGATGCGGTGCCGATGGCCGAGGTCACCGAGCTGACCTTCGAAGACTGAGCCGCGCAATGAGCGACACGCGGCGCAACGACAAGAATGCAGGGGCGCGGATCCGCCTGCCCCTGCTGGACCGGCTGCTCGACGCCGATCCAGATGCGCCGGCCGACCCGCCGCTCACCCAGGGCTACGCCATCGAGATTCTGCGCGGCGCGGTGCGGCGCGACATGGAGACCCTGCTCAATGCGCGGCGCCGGCGCGTGCCGACACCGCCGGGGCTGCTGGAACTCGCCGTCTCCCCGGTGGGCTACGGCGTGCCGGACCCGACGGCGGGCGCCTTCAGCGAGGAGCAGCGCCGCCTGGCCGTCGCGCGCGAGGTGGAGGCGACCATCCGCCGCTACGAGCCGCGGCTGATGCAGGTGAAGGTGCAGCTGCGCGACGCCTCGCGCGAGGCGATCGACCGCGTGCTGCGCTTGCGGATCGAGGCGGTGCTGCGCACCGACCCGGTGCCGGAGCAGATCAGCTTCGAAACCGTGGTGCGCCCCTCCACGCTCGATATCTCGGTGACCGAGGGGTAGCGGCTCGACCGGCGACCCCCTGCGAAAGCGGGTCGCCACATGCTAGACGTTGTACCTGCGCGGACGGGATGATGCCCGCTCGCACCGGCTGCGCTTTGACCTTTGGGATGGTGCCGTGTCCGATACGCTGCTGCCCTACTACAACCGCGAGCTCGCCGCGATCCGCAAGCTCGCCGGCGAATTCGCGGACGCCTATCCGAAGGTCGCAGCCCGCCTGCGCGTCACGCCCGACGCGGTGGACGACCCCTATGTGGAGCGGCTGCTCGAAGGTGTCGCCTTCCTCGGCGCGCGCGTGGTCAAGCGCCTTGATGACGAGCTGCCCGAACTGTCGGACGCGCTGCTCGAGATGCTCTCGCCGCAGCTCCTGGCACCCGTGCCCTCGATGACCACGGTGCGCCTGCACGGGCCGCCCGAGGCGCCCGAACCGGTGCTCGTCAAGCGTGGCCTGCTGCTCGAGACTGAGCCTGTGCGCGGCGAGCCGGTGCGCTTTGCGACCTGCCACGACGTGACCCTCTGGCCGATCGACGTCGAGGCGGCGCGGCTTTCGGGCCAGCCCATCGCCGCCCCCGCAAACCCGCGCGCGCCAGGCGCCCAGGCCTGCCTGCGCCTCACGCTCAAGACCAAGACTCCCGACGTCACATTCGCCCAGCTCGGCGTCGACAAGCTGCGCTTCCACCTGCGCGGCGTCGGCGCCCAGGCCGCGCTGCTGATGGAACTGATTGGCACCGCCACCACCGGCGTGGCACTCGCTGACAGCGCGCTCGACGCCAGCCCCACGCTGTTGGGCCCGGAATGCGTCTCGGTCGGCGCCTATGCCGAGGACGAGGCCGCACTCCCCTGGCCACGGCGCGCCTTCGCCGGGCATCGCCTGCTGACCGAGTATTTCGCCTTCCCGGAAAAATTTCACTACCTCGACATCACCGGCCTCGACGCCCGCACCCTGGTCCAGGAAAGCGACAAGCTCGAGATCTTCTTCTATCTCTCGCGACCCGCGGCCGAGCTGGAGCGGGTGATCAATGCGGAGAGCTTCGCGCTCGGCTGCACGCCCGCGATCAACCTGTTTCCGCATCGGTGCGAGCCGGTGGCACTCGACGGCACCGTCGCCGAGTTCCGTGCGGTGACCGATGCGCGGCGGCCGGTGGCGCTGGAGATCTATTCGGTCGAGGCGGTTCGGGAGAGCCGCTCGGATGGCTCGATCCGCGAGGTGATGCCGTTCTACCGGCTCGGCTCGGACACCGAGGATGCGCGTGTCGCCGAGATCACCTTCATCGCGACCCGCGAGCCGGCGAACCCGCCCTTGACGGGGACCGAGACGATGATCTCGCTGCGCGACCTGGCCTTCGACCCGACGATGCCGGCCGATGGCGTGCTGACGGTGGAGGCGCTGTGCTGCAACCGCGACCTGCCCTCGATGCTGCCCTTCGGCGGCGGCCAGCCGCATCTGCGCATGGTCGAGGGCGGGCCGCCGGTGAAGCAGATCGATTGCCTCTCGCCGCCCACGCCCACGCTGCGGCCGAACCTGCTGGAGCGGAGCGCGTGGAAGCTGATCTCGCATCTCGCGCTGAACCATCTGAGCATCGCCGGCGGTGCCTCGGCCGCGCATGCACTGCGCGAATTGCTGCGCCTGCATGACCTGCGCGATTCCGCCGAGAGCCGCGCCGCGCTGGGCGCCCTGCTCGCGGTCGATTCCAAGGCCGGCGTCGCGCGGCTGCCCGGCGGGCGCGCCGGCGCCTTCGTGCGCGGGCTGGAAGTGACGCTCACCTTCGACCAGCAAGTCTGGCAATCCGCCGGGCTGTTCCCGCTGGCGCAGGTGCTGGAGCGCTTTCTCGCGGTGCAGGTGTCGATCAACGCCTTCTCGCGTACGGCGGCGGTTCTCCGCGGCCGGCCAGGTGTCGCCGCGCGCTTCCCCGCACGGAGCGGGACGCGGGTGCTGCTGTGAGCGACGAGACGACCGGGGAACCGCCGGCCGAGCTCGCGACCAGGGCGGCGTCGCTGCTCGACGAGGCGATCGACAAGACGGCAAACGTGCCGCGCTTCGGCGTGCTCGAGGGCCCCGAGCGCCCGGTTGCGTCCGAGACGCCGGCGGCGGCCCTCGCCGGGCCTGTCGTGGACGAGGGCGAGCCAAAGCCATCGCCCTCCCTGCGCATCCTCTCGCCGGTCGGGTTGCTGGCGCGCGAGCCCACGCGCTTCCATCCCGACGAAGCCGCCGCGATCGCCGCGCGCGTCACCGGGAAGGAGGCGCGCGACCTCGATTTCCGCTCGCCCGTGCGGCTCGGCGCGCCGGGCGGGGCCGTGGTGCAGGCCAAGCCAGAGGATGGCCAGATCACGCTCGGTACCTTCGGCCTGATCGGACCCGGCGGCGTGCTGCCGCGCCACCACACCGCGACGGTCGCGGGCGAGGTGCGCAAGCGCTCGCGCGCGCTCAACGCCTTCATGGACCTTCTTGCCCGGCGCATGGCCGGCGCCTTCACGGAAGCCGGGGCGAAGTACCGACCCACGCGCAACCCCGAGCCGGCGCGCCTCGCGCTCGCGGCGACCATCGGACTCGCCACGCCGGGCCTTGACGGCCGCATGGCCATGCCGCTCGACGCGCTGCTGTATCATTCGGGCAACCTCGCCTCGCGCAGCCGCAGCGCGGAGCGCCTGCGCGGCATGCTGGAGGCCGAGACCGAGCGCGCCGTGGAGATCGAGGAATTCGCCGGCGGATGGATGCGCCTGCCCGCCACCGAGCAGACCCGCATGCCGCTTGGCCGCGGCGCGCCGCAGCATTGCGGCCTCGGCACCACCGCCGTGCTCGGCGCCCAGGTGTGGGACGCGCAGGCGCGCTTCATCATCCGCATCGGACCCCTCACGCGCGAGGAGTTCGAGGCGCTGCTGCCCGGCCGGCCGATGTTCAAGCGCGTGACCGACCTCGCGCGGCTCTTCGTGGGCCTCGACACCGGCTTCGCGGTCAACCTCGTCCTCAAGGCCGACGAGGTGCCGCAGGCGCGTCTGGGCGGCAACACCCAGCTCGGCTGGTCCTCCTGGCCTGCCACGGCCAAGCCGCGCACCGGCCACAGGCGCGACGCGATTTTCGAGCCACAGGAAGTGACATGATGTCGGCACGCCAGACCCCGGACCTCGGCGCATGAGCGGCGGGATGAAGGACAGCTACGCGGCGGCGGATATCCGCTACCTCGCCGCCTTCCAGGAGGAGACGGTGCCCGCCCGGCTGCGCCTGGCCGCCGCCCTGCAGGATTCGATCTGGAACCCGGACCACGAGCGCCTCACGGTCATCGACATCGGCTGTGGTCGCGGCGTGACGGCGACGGTCCTGGCCGCGGCCAACCCGGGCTGGGACGTGCATGGCCTCGACCTGCAGCCCGCCCATGTCGCCGAGGCGCGCGAGATCGCCGAGGAGGCGGGCCTCGCCAACCTGCATTTCCATGAGGCCGACATCGCCGCGATGGACGAGGCGACCCTGGCGAGGACCCTGCCCGAGGCAGACCTCGTCATCCTATACGGCGTCTGGACTTGGGTGCCCGATATCGTGCGTGACGGCATCGTGCGGTTCCTGGCCTCCCGGCTCAAGCCCGGCGGGATGCTGCTGATCGGCTACAACTCGCTGCCCGGGTTTTCGGATTCCATCGTGCTGCAGAAGATCATGGCGCAGGGCATGGCGGCTTCCACCGGCTCGGACGCGGCGCGGGCGCGCGCGGCGGTGGGCGTGGTGAAGTCGCTGGCCGATGCAGGCGCGCGCTACTTGCCCTCCGAGAAGATGCTGGAGCGGCTGACCGGCTACTCCGACGGCATGTCCGCCTACCTCGCGCATGAATACGGCACTGGCTTCTGGCGCCCGGAGTTCGGCGCCGATGTGCGCCAGGCGATGGTGCCGGCGCGGCTCGACTACGTGGGTTCCGCGGTCCCGGCGGAGGTCGCCCCGGAATTGAACCTGCGCCCCGAGCAGCGGCTCGCTCTGGAGGGGCTGCCGCCGGGCATGGACCAGGACCTGATGCTGGACCTGTTCCTGCTGCGCCGGTTCCGCCGCGACGTGTTCATCAAGGGCAAGCGCCCGGGCGGGCGCGGCATGCTGGCGCACCTGCCCTTCGCCCTGTTCCTCGCACCCGAGAAGGTCGATCTTTCGATCCAGACGATCGCGGGCAAGGCGGAGCTGCCGGCGGCCGCGAACGCCGCGCTGATCGATGCGCTCGTCGCCGGTCCCAAGACGCTCGGGCAACTCGCGGCGCTGCCGGCCTGCGCGGGCCTCTCGCCGGCTGACCTCGGGCTGATGCTGTCCACCACCAACACAGCGCTGCCTCTGTGGCGGGCGCCGGGTGCGGGAGACGCGGCCCGTGCGGCACGCACCAACCGTGTTCTGCTCAGCCGCCTTGGCGGCGAGGCGGCGGCGAGTTCCTCCCCGCTCGGCTTCGTGGTGCCGGCGCTCGGTGGCGGGCACATCATCTCCGCCTCCGACCTCGGGGTGGCGTGTGCGCTGCAGGCCGGCGCGCCGCCGGAGCCCGCAGAGCTCGCGCGGCGACTGTGCCGGCCCGGCGCCTCGGAGGCGGATCTGGCGCGCGTGGAGCAGGGTGCCTTCGCCCTGCTTGAGCGCCAGTACGGCACTTGGAAGGCGATGGGAGCGGTGTGATATCGTCACGCTTTCGGGTGTTACGCGCCGGAACCCATGAGAGCCATTCCGGTAGCCGAACTTTGATGGTATGCATGGCTCAACCGTACAGGAGACCCCTTCCGATGACCCTCCGCCTCGCATTGGCCGGCGCCGCCGCCATCGCCCTGAGCCTTCCCGCCATGCCCGTCCTGGCGCAGAGCGACCCCGCCGCACTCGATCTGATCCAGCGCCTGCGCCCGCAATCCGGCTCCACCCGCGGCATCCGCGTCCCGGGTGCGGCCGAAAGCGCCCCCGCCGCACCGACGGTGCAGCCCGCGCCGGTCTATTCCACCCCGCGCGCGAACCCGCCGAGTGCGGCCGTCGCCGGCCCCGGTGCGCCCGTCGCGCGCCCCGCGCCCCCGGCACGCGAGACGACGGCTACCGACGGCGTCGCCGCGGCCAACATCACGGTCACCTTCCCCTCCGGCTCCTCCACTCTGACGCCGGAAGCCGAGCGCCAGCTCGCCCCGCTCGGCCGCGCGCTCGCCTCGGCCGATCTCGCCGCCTTCCGCTTCCGTATCGAGGGCCACACCGACACCGTCGGTGACGCCGCCTCCAACCAAGCCCTATCCGAGCGCCGTGCCGCCGCGGTGCGGAGCTTTCTGATGCAGCGTTTCAACGTCGATGCGGCGAGGCTGTCCGCGGTCGGCATGGGCGAGAGCCAGCCGCTGGTCCCGACCGGCGACGAGGTGGCCCAGCCGCGGAATCGCCGCGTGCAGATCGTGAACGTCGGCGGGTAAGAACGCAGCCGTGCCGGAGGGTCCGGACGACACCGTCAGGATCATCCCGGCGCATGCGCCGGTGGGGCAGGGCGTCCACGCCCTGAGCCCCGCCGCGCCGATCGCGGGCAGCGCGCGCAGCCGCGGTATCCTCGTCGCCCTCATCCTGCTGCTCGTCGTGGTCCTGGGCGGGTCGATCACCGCCTGGGTGATCTTCGCCGGGCCGCGACCCGAGACGACCGCCGCCGCCACCTCCACCGGTTCATGGAGCCCGCAGCCCAACGCGGCCGCGATCGCGGTGCCGGCCGAGCCCATCGGCATCCCTGGCGTCGTGCAGGCGGGACTGTCGAACGCGCCGGTGCAGCGCTCGCTCTCCAGCCGCGTCATCGTGCCCGTGCTCGACGAGCAGTCGCTGCTGGCGCATGCAGCGCCGATCGCGCGCCTGTTCCGCCTGCGCGAGAATCCGCTCGTCTTCATCCTGGATTTCCCGAGCCTCGACGAGCAGGGGGCCGCGATGAACCGCCTGGCCGCGCTGGTCGAGAAGGCGGGACAGCCGCGCGACCGGGTGCTCGACGATGCGGCGCTGGCGCGGGCCATCAGCGAAGCCGGCGACACGGCGGCCACCTATTACTACGGGCATAACTACCGGGCGAGCGACATCGACCGCTTCTTCGCGCTCGCCTGGCGCGACCGCGTCACGCTCACCCCGGGCGAGGAATGGCTGCGCCTGCAGCACGCGACGGCGCGGGAGCTCGTGGGCGATGTCGATTTCGCCGTGCTGTCGATCCCGGGGGTGGAACGTCGCGTGGATGCGTCGATGCGCGCGGCCATCCTGCACCACGAGATCGGCCACGGCCATTTCTTCACCCGGCCGAGCTTCGCCGCCCATGTGAACCGCGTCTGGCGCGAGGTGTTCACCGAGGCCGAGCGCGCCTCCTTCCGCCGCTTCCTGTCCAGCGAGGGCTACGACGCCCAGTTGGAAGAGGTGATGGTGAACGAGACCATGGCCTTCGTGGCCTTCACCCCCGATCGTCGCTTCTTCAACGCCGGCATGGTGGCGATGGATGACGGGCGGCTGCAGGTGTTGCGCGCCGCCTTCCTCTCGGCGTTCTGACGGCGGCAAGCGGCGCGCGCGCGACCGCTATCGGGCGCGCGGTTCATCTTCGCAAGGGCAGAGGGTCGCGGCCGTCGCCCGCTCACCGCCTCAGCGGCGGGGAACCGTCTCGATGATGATCGGGCGCACCAGAACGCGGTTGCCGGCGGTGCGTGCATTGCGGAGCGCCCCGGCCAGCGCGTTGAGATAGTCCTCCTGCTGCTCGATCACGGGCCGGGTCGTCGCGAACAGGGGGCGGTCGGAGGCGATGACGATCGCAAGGTCGGTGCCGAAGGGCTCGTCGACCGGCCAGCCGTTGAAATTGCCGCGCGGCTCGCCCAGGCGGATGCGGGCGCCAGCGGGTTGCAGCTGCGAGGGCACCAGATGGGCGACCTCGCCCAATTTGTTGAAATATGCGACGTAGAGATGCGCCGGGTAGTCGGGCATCTGCACGTCAAGGCGCATCAGCTGGCCCTCGACCAGCGGCGCTGTGCCCACCAGCGCCACGCGCGGCGCCCGGTCGCCCTGCGCCAGCACCGGGCGGAACAGGTCCAGCGCCTGGCAATAGGGCCCCTCGAAGCTCTGCAGCGCGAGCCGGGCGGAGCCTTCGGGGATGTTGCGGGCGCTGAGTTCCTGGCGGACCAGCGCGTCGTCGCCGCGGCGGACGACGCCGCCGATGGTCAGCGACTGGTCCGAGGCGGTGAAGCTGAGCAGCCCGCAGCTCGAGGCCTGGACGGCGGCGAGTGCGGCGGCGCGGAAATCGGGGCGGATCATCGCGAGCTGCTGCTGGCGCGCGATCTCCGCCTGGCGTGCGGCTTCCTGCTGCGCGGCGAGGTCGGCCTGGCGCTGCGCCTCGGCCTGGCGCGCGAGGTCCGCCTGGCGCTGTGCCTCGGCCTGCCGCGCGGCCTCCGCTTGGCGGGCGGCTTCCTGCTGCTGCGTGAGCGTGCCTTGCTGCTGTCGCGCGATCTCGGCCTGCCGGGCCGCTTCCTGCTGTGCCGCGGCGGCCTGCTGCTGCAGCCGGGCGAGTTCCGCCTGCCGCGCGGCCTCGGCCTGTCGCGATGCCTCGGCCTGCCTCGCCACCTCGGCCAGCCGGGCCGCCTCGGCCTGGCGCTGGGCCTCGGCCTGGCGTGCGGCGTCCTGCTCGCGCAGGAGCGCCTGCTGGCGCGCCTGCTCCTGCTGGGTGAGGCGCTGCTGGCGCTGGGTCTCGGCGAGGCGGGCGAGCTCGGCCTGGCGCGCCGCTTCGAGGCGCTGTGCCTCGGCCTGGCGATCGGCCTCGGCGCGGGCGGCTTCCTGGCGGGCAGCCTCGGCGACGCGCGCTGCTTCCTCGTTGCGCTCTCTCTCCAGGCGCGCGGTCTCCAGGCGCGCCGCCTCGGCGCGCGCGGCGGCGGCAATGGTCTCGGCCTGGCGCTGGGCTTCCTGGCGGGAGAGCTCCGCCTGGCGGACGATTTCGGCCTGCCGCGCAATCTCCTCGGGCGAGGGGCCCGCACCGGGCTGGATCACGAAGAACCAGACGGCGACGGCCGCGGCCGCGAGACCGCCGACACCGCCGAGGATCAGCGGCAGGGGCGATTTCTTTCCCGTGGTGGTCACGGGAGTCGGCTTCGCCGTGGGGTTCGTGCGGGTCGTCGCCGTCGTCGCGGCGTTGTTCGCCGAGGACCCGTCGAGCCCGGGCAGGCCCGGCATTGCGCTCGGCGGGCGCGAACCGGTGGCGAGCATGGTCGCATCGGCGTCGCCGCCCGGCATCGGCAGCGCCGCGGAGGAGGCGTTCGGGTTGACGATCGCGTCCTGGATGCCGGCCGCAAAGGCTTCGGCCGAGGCGTAGCGATCCTCCGGCCGCTTGGCGAGGGCGCGGCTGATCACCGCGTCGAAGCTGCGCGGCACGATCCCCGACAGCTGCGAGGGCGGCGGCGGCTCGGTGTGCAGCGCCTTGTGCATCACCGCCGAGAAACCACCCTCGAACGGCTTCTCGCCGGTCAGCAGCTGGTAGAGCATCACGCCCGCGGCCCAGATGTCGGCACGGGCATCGACGGGCTCGCCTCGGAACTGCTCGGGCGCCATGTAGGAGGGCGTGCCGATCAGCGTGCCCACCTGCGTCATCGAGGAATTCTCGAGCCGCGCGATGCCGAAATCGGCGATCTTCACCTGCGCGTCCGCACCGTGCGACGACATCATGATGTTGCCGGGCTTGATGTCGCGATGGACCACGCCGCGGGCATGCGAATACGACAGCGCCGAGCAGACCTGGCCCATCAGCCGGGCGACGTCGGCCACGGTGAAGCGCTCGTGCTTGTCGAGCCGGTCCTTGAGGCTGCCGCCCTCGACCAGTTCCATCACGATCCAGGCGGTCTCGGCATTCTCGCCGTAGTCGTAGACGCCCACGATGTTGGGGTGGCTGAGGCGTCCGGCGGCCTGCGCCTCGCGGCGGAAGCGGGCATGGGCCTCGGCGCCGTCGGGGTCGTTGGCAGCCGGCACCTTCACGACCTTGATGGCCACGCGGCGTTCGATGATGCGGTCCACGGCGTCGAGGACGGTGCCCATGGCGCCAGCGCCAAGGGTCCCGCGGACTTCGTATTTCTGGGCTAGCTCGGCCGGAAGCATCGAACCCCGCTGCAGGTTTTCGTCAGGGGCTTGTTATAGACGCGAATTCCTTTCGCTGTCGCCAGCGGATGCGCCCCGCGAAGGCGCATCAGAGAATGCGCGCGCTGGCGGTGTCGGCCGCCGCGCGGCGCAATGGCGCGGCGGCGGGCGCACGCTTGCCATCGCCGATCAGCGCGAAGGGCGCCCAGTAGTAGGGATGGGCGAAGTTGGCCGGCAGGCGCCGCCCGGCCTCGTCGAGCAGCAGGATCTGCGCGCCGCGCAGCGCGGCCGCGGAGGTGCCGCCCTCCTGGCTCTGGCGGCGAATGGAATCCGCCACGATCAGCGAGGCGGCACCGTCATCGACGGCCCAGTGGGTGATGAGCAGGCCGCGCGCGCCGGCGTAGAAGAACGACCGCGCGAGGCCCGACAGCGCCTCGCCGCCGGCACCCGCCGCACCGCCGGTGTTGCAGGCGGAGAGGATGACGAGGTCCGCGTCCATGCGGATGTTCATCACCTCGGAGGCGCGCATGAACGACGCGTTCGCATCGGCCGCGTTGGCCGGCGGCGTCAGCACGATGGTGGGCTCGGGCAGGCAGTTGATCTCGCCGGCGAGCAGCGCGTGGGTCGCGAGGTGGACGATGCGGTATTGCCCGAGATTGGCCGCGCGGAACCGCGCCTGCGTGAAATCCGCGCCCATGATCACGGAATCCGGGCTCGCGCCGGTGAGCTGGCGCGCGGCGAGCACCTCGGCACGGGTCCCGGGCAGGCGCCCCAGGCCGGTCGCATTGCGCGCATCGGTCCCGCAGCGGTCAGCGGGGAAGCTGCGCGCCAGCTGCGCCTGGGAAGGCGGGGTGAAATCGCCGAAGCCGATATAGGGCAGCGGTGCCGCGGAGCCGCCCGAAGCGGCGCGCAGCGTGGCCAGCGTCTGCGGGCTGGGCACGTGCACCACGGCATGTCGGCGGATCAGGAACGGGGCGGACCCCAGCGTGTCGCGCTCCGCCGGGCCGGCCAGCAGCAGCCCGAAGGGCACCGAGAGCAGCGGCCCGTCGGGGGCGATGATCAGCGTCGCCGCCCCATCTGTCGCCGCGGCGACCGGCGCGATCAGCGCGTCATAAAGCGCGCGCGATTCGGCGATGGAGAATTCCGGCACCTGGCCCTGCTGGTTCAGCTCGATCGAGGCGCGCAGGCGCACCACACGCTGCTCCGCCTCGGTCTCGCCGAGTGCGGTGCGCACCGCACTCACCCGGCCACCGCGGATCGCCATGACGTAGCCGTGGCGCGGGCCGAGCAGCATGGTCACCAGCGCCTCGTCGGGCGCGAGCACCCGCGCGACGGCGGGGGCATCGACGGCGCTCAGCAGCAATTGCCGGTAGCCGGGGGCGGCGGCGGCGACTTCGCCCTCCGCCTCGTTGCGGCGGATCTGCGCGGCGTTGATGCGGGCGTCGAGATCGGCATTGCCGGCGCCAGCGGAATCGCGTTCGGCGAACAGGGTGCGCAGAGCGCGGTCGGCCTCCTGCAGGCCGCGCACTGCCTCAGCCACGCGGGGGTCGCCGCCGGCCGCGCCAACGCGCGCACTCGCCTGCTGGACGAAGCGCGCGGTGGTGCCGCGCTGGGCGAGCTGGGCGGCGGCAAACATCTCCGCCCGCAGCGCCTGGTCCTGCCCAGCGTTGGAGTTCGCCTCCTCGTCGAGCGCGTCCAGATAGGGGATCACCGCCTCGACCGGCAGCGCGACCTGGCGGGCGCGGACGATGGCGGCCCCCGCGCGGAAGGCGGACAGCGCCTCGGCCCGCCTGCCGGTGACGAAGCGCTGGCGGCCGGCGAGGAACAGCGTGATGGCCTCGGGACGTTCGCCGGGGACGGCGACGGCGAAGCGGTTCGCGGCCTGTTCGAGCAGGCGGGCCGCGGAATCCGCGCGTCCGCTGCGCGCCTCGGCATCGGCCTGGGTGCGCAGCGAGCGGCCGATCGTGACCGTCGCCTCCAGCCCGGCATTGCGCAGGATGCCGCGCGACTGCGCGATCAGCGCGCCGGCCTCGCCCGAGCGACCCGCGCGCACCATGGCGAGTGCCCGGTTCCGCTTGGCCTCGGCGAGACCCAGGATGGCCGATTGCACGACGGGGTCGGCGACCACGCCGGCGCCGGCGCCTTCGGCCAGCGCCTCGGCGGGCATTTCGCGGGTATAGGCCGCCTCGGCGCGCTCGAAGATCGGGATCGCCTCGGCCGCGTCGCCGCGGTTTAGCGCGACCAGGCCGGAATAGTGCAGGTGCCGCGCCGTCGCGATGCGGTCCGCAGCGCGCGGCGCGAGTTCGCCGGCGCGATCGAGCAGGATCTGGGCCTCGCGCGCGCGCTGCTGGTTCGAGATGTTCACGGCGAGGCCGAGCAGGGCGCCCACGATGTTGGGGTTGTCGCGCCCCAGCACGCGTTCCTGCACGGCCAGCGCGGCCCGATAGGCTTCCTCGGCGCCGGTGAAGTTCTCGGTCTGGTTCAGCTCGGCGCCGAGCCGCATGAGCTCCTCGTAGCGGCCGACATCGCCGGTGCGGAAGGCATCCGCCGCGAGGCGCGTGACGGCAAGCTGCATGGCGGCGGAGCGCGAGCCGGCATCGGCCCCGCTCGCCTGCTGGCCCAGGGCCAGGCGTTCGATCACCGGTGTGGCCGTCGCGACGCCGTCGGCGACCACCGGCCCGTCGGGTCCCGCTATCACGAGGGCGATATGCGGCCAGCCTCCGGCGCGACGCGTGCAGGTTAGCAGCCTCGCCGCGGCACCCGAGCCCACCGTGGTGCTGGTCGGCGCGCCGCAGGTCACCCGCTGGTCGAGCCAGGAGCGCCACAACCCGCCGGCGGCGAGCTGGTCAAGATCGCCGGCTGAGGTCGAGCCCGAGAGCTGGATGATGCGCGCCGCCGCCTGGCTCCAGCCGCCGCAATAGACTTCCTGCGCGCGGCGCACGGGGCGGTCCGCCGGCGGCTGCCGGCCGGTCTGCACGGTGCAGGCATCGCCGCGCGAATCATTGCCCGCGGGCTGGCCCGCCTGGGTGCCGCCGCGGCCGACATAGGCCTCGGGCGGCGGCGCGGCGCAGGCGCCGAGCAGGGTCAGGAGCGTCGCGGCGATCCAGCGCCCGGGCATCATGTGTCTCAGCGACATTCGGGGTCGCTCGTCAGCGCCAGCGGGTCCCGGCATTTGTCGGAGTCGTCCCGCACGCTCCATTCCTCGGCGACGTTCGGGCTCACCGCGTCGGGGTCGCGGCCGCCGACGCCGAAGACCAGCGGCGGGATCGAGGGCACGGTGACAGGGATCACGATCACCTGCGTGGGTGCCACGCAGTTGAACGAGGAGATGACGCAGTCATTCACCCGGAAGCGGGAGATCTCCGACCCCGTGGCCGGCCGCGTCGCATCCGCGAGGCTCGCCGTGGCCTGGCCCTCGAGGCGCCGCCCGAAGGGATCCACCAGCACGCCGGTGCCCTGGCTGCCGCCGCCGCGCCCATGCACGCCGACCCGGCCGGCGGTGTTGAAGACGGCGGTGAAGCTGCCGCCGTCGAGCAGCAGGAAGACCGGGCTTTGCAGCGCGTCGAGGCGGACCTGCGCATTGCCGGCTGGCGCATTGCTCGAGGGGCCAAAATCGCCCGGCAGGTCGGCATTGGGCGTGCGCACCTGGGTCGGCTGGTCATTGACAGGGACCCCGAAGATATCGGCCTGCACGATCGTCAGCGGGTCATAGCCGGCGAGGCTCTGGCGGGTGTCGTAGACGACGCCCGGGAAGGTGCCGGCGTTGCGGCTGCGCACCACGGTGGGTGCGCCGGTCGAGATGCCGGCGGCACCGGCGAAGACCACCACGCGGCCGAGCGTGTAGTTGCCGCCACTGAGGGCCAGGAAGCCCGGCGTGCGGAACTGCGCGGCGTTGGCGTTCACCACCGGGTCGTTGAGGTTCATCGCGCCGGCGGCAGTGACGCTGACCAGTTCGGTCGCGTTGAAGGTGGTGCCCGAGATGTCGGCGGTGGAGCTCGAGCGCAGCAGGATGGTGTGCGCCGAGAGGCTGCCGCTGTTGGTCTGCAACGCGCCCGAGGTCACGTCGATGACCCCCGGCGCAGCGAGGCCGGCCGCAATGGCACCGCCCGCGAGGCTGAACACCCCCCCGGTCGTGGCGTTCACGATGGGCGCCGTGACGCCGCCCTGGACGAGGATGCCGCTGCCGCCGAACAGCGTGACCGTGCCGGCCGAGGTGAGCTGCCCGCCCGGCGCGATGGTGAGCAGGCCGCCGGCGGTGAGCGAGATCGGCGCCGATAGCGCGGTCGCCACGTTGAAGGTCAGCGCGTTGCCGGTGGTCAGGCGGGTGGCACCGCCACTCGCGATGCCCGACTGCACCGTGAAGCCGGCGCCGCCCTCGGTGATGTCGATGGTACCGCCGGCGACAAGGCTGTTGGCGCTCACGCTGCCGTCCGACGAGGTGCCCGCCGCGAGCGCGGTGAAGCGGTTCTCCGCCCGGTCCAGCACGATGTTGCCCGAGGGCGCGGAGAGGGAGAGGTTGTTCGCCTCCACCGCGCCGCCCTGCTGGATGATGCTGCCGGTCCCGGCCAACGCCGGGCCGTCGAAACCCGGCTGGGTGCGCAGCACCACGGTGCCGCCGCGGATCAGCGTGCCGCCCTGGCCAGGCTGGCCGATGGTGATGCCGGGCGCTTCCAACGTCACCGCGCCGGAGGGTGTCCCCGTCGTGCTGCCCGCGCCCACCAGCCCGACCACCAGGGTGGGCAGGCCAAGGCGGATGTTCACCGTGCCGCCGGCGGTGACGCCCGCCAGGATGCCGATCTGCGAGAGATCGTTGATGCTGTTGGACCCGCCGGCGGTCAGCAGCACGTCGCCGCCGGGTGCCGAGGCCAGGAGCACGTCCGTGCGCAGCCGCGCGCCGGCGCCCTGCGTGAGGCTGCCGCTGCCCAGGATCAGCGACGTGGCCGAGGCCGGCCCACCCGCGGCGGAGCCGACATCGACCGGGCCCGTGAGCGCAAGGCTGCCGGCATTCACCAGGACGAGGTCGCCGGCGATGGTGCTGGTGCCGAGGCTCGCAATGGCATTGACCGCGCCGAAGCTCGCGCCGCCGCCGGGAAGCGTCACCTCCAGGCGATTGGCGCGGATCAGGCCGCCCGTCTGCACGATGGCCCCGCTCGGCGCGAAGAGCTGCGCGGTGCCGAGCGCGCCGCCGGCCCCGTTGTCGAGCGTGCCGCTGATGGTGAAGCCCGCGGCATTGCGCAGCCGAAAGACGCCCCCCGCCGCGGCCCCGCCGCCGGCCAGGCTGCCGACCTGGTTGAGGTCCGGGCCGCCCGAGGCCGCGCTGCCGCCATCGAGCAGGGCCGAGCCGGTGCGGGCCAGCGCGAACAGGCTGCCGGCGATGATCGGCGCGCCGGCGGCCTGGGTGATGGTGCCGGTCTCGGCCGTGAGGCTCACGGCCGCCGCGCTGATGCCCGGTGCGATGATCTGGAAGCCGTTCGCGTCGCGGTAGGTGAAGCTGCCCCCGGCATTGCTGCTGCCGGTGACATTGGCGAAATCATTGAGCGCGCTCAGCGTGACCGAGCCGAACGGGGCGGTCGCGATCAGCGTCTGGCCGGAGACGCCGCCCGTGGTCGAGGTGATGGACTGCGTCAGCGCGCGCAGCTCGGTCACGGCGGTGCCGGTCGCGCTCAGCGTCCCGTTGACCGCGATGCCGCTGCCGAGCAGGCGGAGCGTGGTGGTGACGCTGCCCGGCACCGAGGTGGCGCCCGAGATGGTGATCTGGCCTGCGATGGCCGCCGCACCTGCGCCGGTGCTGCGGCCGAGGATCAGCGTCGGCGTATTGATCGCCGCGAGCTCCGACGTCGTGAGCGACAGCGCATTCGGATCCTCGACGCCGAGCGAAATGCCGCGCGGCGTGGCGCCGAGCGTCAGCTGCTCGATCCGCACCTCGCCCGCCGTGGCGTTCACCCCGGCGGCGATGGCCATGGCATCGGCGCGCAGCTGGACGTCGCCGGCGGTCGCGGTCACCGCCGCGTTCAGCGTCAGCCCCGGACCGGTGAGGAAGGCGGTCGTGCCGCTGACGCCGGCGATTGTGGTGGTGGCGCCGCCATGCAGGGCGACGTTGGCGCTGCTCACCACCGTCATCGCGGTGCCGGAGAGGATATCCACGCGCCCGCCGATCGCATTGGCCGAGAGGTTGGTGATCGCGTTGCCCGGGTTCTGGATGTCGATCGCGCCATTGGCCTGCACCGCGAGCCCGCCGGTGATCGTGCCTGTGGTCTGGGTGACCGGGCCGGTCGCGCTGGTGAGCGTGGTGAGGCCCGCGGTCATCGCGCCGCGGAGATCGACCGGGCCGCTCGCCGCGACGATGATGGTGCCCGCGGGCGCGCCGAGCACGCTGGTCGCCTCGAACACCGGCGTGCCCGTGACGTCGAGGCGCAGCACCTGGCCAGAGCCGACCGTGACGGTGCCGGCAACGCTGAGGTCGCGGCTGTTGCGCAGCGTGAAGCCACCGCTGCCGCCGCTGCCGGAGGCGAGCGTCGTCACCTGGTTCCAGGCCGTGGTCTGGCTCGCCGCCGCGTCGCCGGCATTGAGGCTGACTCCGGCGGTGGCATTCGCGACCAGGCTCGGCGTCGTGATGATCCCGGCATTGCCCTGCGTGATGCCGCCGGCGGTCGCGCTGAGCGTGACGGTGCCGGCGGTGAGCGCCCCCTGGATCGCGAGGCTGGCCGCGGTCAGCACGATGGCATTGCCGGGGGTGCTGAGCGGGCTCGTCACGGTGAGGCCCACGGTGCTGAGCAGGGCGAAATCAGCGCCGAGCGTGAAGGCGCCGGTGCTGCTGACGACGTTGTTCGCAGTATTGAGCGCGACGCCGCCTGTGGCCGCTCCCGACAGCGACGCGCCGGTGACGATGCCGGTCGCGAGCTGGGTGATGCTGCCCGACAGCGCGTTGAGCGTGACGGCGCCGAGCGTGGTGGCGTTGACCGTGCCGGCCAGGCTGAGGCTCGCCGCCGTGAGGGCCACGCTGCTGGTGCCCGCGCCGCCGCCGCTGGAATTCGCGCGCGTCACGCCGAGCGCACCGGTGCTGGTGACCGCGAGCGCGCCGCGCGCCTGGGCGTCGAGCGTGGCGATGCGGTTGGCCGCGGTGAGGGTGACGCCGGCATCGAGGCTGCGTCCGGCGAGGAGCAGGTTCGTCGTGCCGCCGCCGGTCCCGCCGAGAATGCCGGCCGCGGTCTGGGTGATGCTGTCGGCCGCGGTGCCGGCGGCAGCACCGGCGTTGAGCGTGATGGTGCCCCCGGCGAGCGAGGTGATGGCGCCGTTCAGCACGATCGCCCTGCTGGCGTCGAGCGTCACATTGCCGGCCGTGGCGGTGACCGCGGCATTGGCCGTGATCGCGCCCGCGGTGCCGGTGATGCCGACATTGCCGGTATTTGCCGTGACCGCCGCACCGAGTGTCACGCCGCCGGCCGACAGCGTGACGCCGGTCTGGCCGGTGATGGCGGCCGTGGTCGCGAGCGTCGCGGCACCCGTGATCGAGACCGCGCCACCCGCGTCGCTGATTGCGCCGCCGATGGTGACGGTGCCGGTATTGGCGATGGTGAGCGCGTTGGTCGTCGTCACCGTGAGCGTGCCGGCTGCCGTCGAGGTGAAGCCCACGCCGCTGATGGCGAGTGCGCCGCCGGTGATGCTGATCGGCGCATTGACCAGGGTGGCGCCGGCCGAGCTCAGTGTCGCGCTGCCGTTCAGCGTGGTGACCGAGGCATTGATCGTGAGGTCGCCGACCGTGGTGATCAGCCCGAGCGGGCCGCTTTTCAGCGAGATCGCGCTGTTGATGGTCATCGTGCCGGCCGAGAGCGTCAGCCCGCTGGCGGCGTTGATCGTCGCGTTCACGTTCAGGATAGTGGCGCCGTTGATGGCGATGCTGCCGGTCGTGGTCAGCAGCGCGCCGCCGATCGTCACCGTGCCGGAATTGGCGATGGTGAGGTCGCCATTGGCGACCGTGATGGTGCCAGGCGCGGTGGAGGTGAAGCCGGTGCCAGTGAAGCCGGCATTGCCCCCGGTGACGGAGACCGGGCCGTTGACGAAAGTCGCGCCGGCGCCGGACGCGAAGGTTGCCCCGCCGGCCAGCGTGGTGACGCCGGCGTTCAGCGTAAGGTCGCCCGCGGTGCTGGTGAGCGCGGCCGCGCCGGTGGTGGCGGTGACGGTGGCGCCGGTGGTGACCGAGCCGGCCGTCAGCGTGACGCCGGTCTGGCCGGTGATGGTCGCCGTGGTCGTGAGTGCGGTGGCGCCGGTGACGGAGACGCTGCCGGTGCTGTCGACCACCGTTCCGCCGACGGCGACCGTCCCGGTATTGGCGATGGTGAAATTGCCGCCGGCGACGGTGAGCGTGCCCGCGCCAGTCGAGGTGAAGCCGGCGCCGGTGAAGCCCAGCCCGCCACTGGTGACGTTCACCGCCCCGTTCACCGTGGTGGCGGCGGCCGAGGTGAAGCTCGCCGAGCCATTCGCGACGGTGAGCCCGGCATTGAGCGTGATGGTGCTGACGGTCGCCGTCAGCGATGCGTTGCCCGCACCCGTCACCGACAGCGCGCCGCCGATCAGCAGGCTGCCGGCGCTCAGCGTGAGGCCCGTCTGACCGGCGATGCCGGCCGTGGTGGTCAGCGTGGTCGCACCGGTGACGGAGACGCTGCCGGTGGTGTCGCTGACCGTACCGGCGATCCCGACGGTGCCGGTATTGGCGATGGTGAGATTGCCGCCCGCGACGGTCAGGCTGCCGGCGCTGGTCGAGGTGAAGCCCACGCCGGTGAAGCCCAGGCCGCCGCCGGTGATGCTCACCGCGCCGTTGACCGTGGTGGCGGTCGTCGAGGCGAAGGTCGCGCCGCCATTGGCGACCGTCAGCCCGGCATTAAGTGTGATGCTGCCGGTGGTCGCCGTCAGCGCCGCGTTGCCGGGGCCGGTCACCGACAGGGCACCACCAATGAGCAGGCTGCCGGCGCTCAGCGTGAGGCCGGTCTGGCCGGTGATGTTGGCGGTGGTGGTGAGCGTCGTCGCGCCGGTTATGGAGACGCTGCCGGAGGTGTTGCCGACAGTGGCGAGGATATCGACCGCGCCGGTGTTGGCGATGGTGAGATTGCCGCCGGAGACGCTCAGCGTGGCGTTGGCGGTCAGGCCCACGCCCGTGAAGCCCAGCCCGCCGCCGGTGACGCTGATCGGCGCGTTCACGGTCGTGAGCCCGGCCGAGCCGATGGTCGCGCCGCCATTGGTCGTGGTCAGGCCGGCATTCAGGGTGATCGCGCCGGTGGTCGACGTCAGCGCGGCGGTCCCGGTGCCGGTCACCGACAGGTCGCCACCGATGAGCAGGCTGCCGGCCGTGAGCGTCAGCCCGGTGCTGGCGGAGATGGCCGCCGTGCTGGAGACGCTGGTCGCCCCGGTGATGGAGACCGAGCCGGTCGAATTGGTCACCGCGCCACCGATGGTCACGGTGCCGGTGTTGGTGAAGGTGACGTTGCCGCCCGCGACGGTGATCGTGCCCGCCGCGCCAGAGGTGAAGCCCGCTCCCGAGAAGCTCGCCCCGCCATTGGTGACCGAGATTGCGCTGGTCACGCTGGTGCCGCCGGCGCCGGCGAAGCTGGCCCCTCCCGACAGCGTGGTGACGCCGCCCTGGACCGAGAGAAGCCCGGCCGTGCTGGTCAGCGAGACGGCACCGGTGGTCGCGGTGATCAGGCGCTCGGTCGTGACCGTCCCGGCCGAGATGGTGACGCCGGTCTGGCCCGTTATCGGCGCGGTGTTGTCGAACACGGTCGCGCCGGTGATAGAGACGCCGCCGCCCGTGGCGTTGATGTCGCCGCCGACCGTCACGGTGCCGGTGTTGGTGAGCGTGACGTTGCCGCTCGCGGTGATGGTGCCAGCACCGATCGAGGTGAGACCGGCGCCCGAGAAGCCCGCGTTGCCGCCGGTGACCGAGACCGCGGCGTTCACCAGGGTCCCGCCTGCGCCGGCGAAGCTCGCGCCGCCGCCCAGCGTGGTGATCGTGCTGTTCAAGGTCAGCGCGCCGGAGGTCGCGGTGAGCGAGGCGGCACCTGCGGTCGCCGTCACCGCCGCGCCGATCGTCACGGTGCCGCCAGACAGGGTCAGCCCGTTGGCCGCGGTGATCGTAGCGCTGGTGGTGAGGCTGGTCGCGCCAGTCAGGCTGAACGCCCCGCTGGTCGAAGCCGAGGCGCCGTTCACGCTGAGATTGCCGTTGGTCACCGCGACGTTGACGCTTGAGCCGCGCAGCTGCGTCACCGCGACGGTGCCGCCATTGGCATTGAGCGCGAGCGACACCGCGCCGGCGCTGCTGATGTCGAGCGTGGTGATCAGGTTCGACCCGCCGACATTGACCGCGCCGCCATCGCTGGTGCCGCCGGCCAGGCCGCGCAGCGTGAAGCTGGAGGCGCCGATGATGCCGCCCCCGCTGCTGGTGAGCCCGGCGATGCGCGCATCGATCGCCTTGCCGGTGGCGGTGAGGTTGCCGTCGAGCGTGAGGCTCGCCCCGATCAGGCGCAGGCTGCCGACCGTGCCGGGCACCGCGATGCCGGCGGCGTTGACCGTGATGGCACTCGCTTCGGTGCCGTTGAAGCGGCCGATGACCAGCGTACCGGTGGTGACCTGGTTCAGCTCGGCCTGGGTGAGCGAGAGCGTGTTCGCGACCTCGGCGCCGAGGGTGATCGGGCGCGGCGCGCCGCCCAGGGTCAGTGTCTCGAGTGCCACGGTGCCACCGGTCGCGGTTATCGCGGCGCCGAGCGCCATCGTGTCGGCCCGCAGCGTGATGGTGCCGCCGGCCTGCGCGGCAATCGCCGCGTCGCTGGTGATGGAGGACGCTTGCAGAAACACATCGCCGGCGGCGCTCGCGCCATTCACGTTCGTCACGCCGCCACCAGGAACCGGCCGGCTGCCAGCCGACGTGACGCTCAGCGTGCCGGTCGTCGCGACCCGCAGATCGCCGCTGGTCGTCTGCGCGGCGAAGAGGTTGAGGGTGTTGGCCGGCGCACGCAGGTCGATGGCGCCCCCTGCGTTCACGATCGTGCCAGTGCTCGTGGTCAGGCTGGTCGAGGCGCTGTAGGTGCCACCGACGCCGGCGGCATTGTCCGGCTGGATCACGCTGCCGGTCGCCGAAAACACCGCGATCGACGCCGAAACCGCGCCGGGCAGGCTGATATTGCCGTTGGACAGCACGGTCAGGCTGCCCGATGTGGTCAGCGCCGCGTTGATGGTGACATCGCCCGCGGTCACGCGTGCCCCGATCAGCGTCTCGCCGATCGTCAAGGCAACGCCCGGCGCAGTCAGCCGCGCGAGCGTGGTCGCGTCGAAGCCGAGCGTGGTGCCGGTATCCGCGCTGCCGATCTCGATCGCCTGGCCGGCCGTGCGCGGGCCGACCGCAATGGAGGAGCCGCTCACCGCCACGCCGGCACCAAGCGCGAGGGCGTCGGTGCGCAGCACCAGAGCGCCGCCCGCGGTGATCGGGCTGCTCACGCTGGTCAAGCCGGCGGCCGAGACCGTGATCGCGCCGCCGGCGGAAAGCCCGCCGATCGTCGCGGTGCCGGTAACGGTCGCGGCATTGATGCTGCCGAGCGTCACGCTGCCCGATTGATCGATGTTGATCGCGCCGGTGGTTGCCCGCAGCGCCAGCGTGCCGCTCAGCGCATTGGTGCCGGCCGCGAAGTCCAGCGTGGTGCCCTGGGCCGCGAGATTGCCCGCCGTGATGCCACCGCCGGTCTGGGTGACCGCGCCGGTCGCGGAGGTGATGGTGGTCTGGCCGCTGCCGGTGTTGATCGTGCCGGCGAGCGTCACCGTCCCGTTGGCGGCGAGTGCGAGAGAGGCGCCGGTGATCGCGCCCGCCGTCTGGCTCAGCGTGCCGTTGCTCGCGATCAGCACCGCGCCCGCAACGCCAATCGCATTCGTCAGCGTCAGGGCGGGCGTCGTGTGGAAGGTGAAGTCGTTCCCCGCGCCGGTGACGGTAACGGCGCCGAGCGTGCCGACCTGGTTCCACAGCGTGGGCGTGGCGCGCCCGGCATCGCCGGCGTCGAGAACAACGCTGCCGGCGGCCGAGACGGTCAACGCGGCGGCCGTGATCCGACCGGCGCTGGTCTGGGTGATGCCGCCCGTTGTGGCGGTGAGGCTCGCCGTGCCGGCGCCGGCATTGACCGCGCTCGTGAGCGACAGGCTGGCGGCGGCGAGGCTCACCCCGGCGCCGGATGCGCCGCCGACCACCAGGCCGGCGCCGTTGCTGGATGTCACGGCGAGCGCACCGGTGGCCGCGGCGGTGAGGCTGCCGATGGCGTTGGCCTGCGTCAGCGTCACCGCGCCTCCGGCCGAGGAGCCGGGCCCGCCGGTGCCCTGGATGACGAGCGCGGTGCTGCCGGCGCTGCTCGGCCCGATGCTGCCCGACGCATTCTGGGTGACCGCGCCGCCGCTGGCGAGCGTCAGCGTATTGGCCAGCAGCGCGCCGTTGACCGCGAGGCCGCCCACGCCGGTCGCGGTGAGCGTGGCAAGGTCCGAGGCGAAGATCCGCGCCTGCTGGTCGATGCTCGCCGCGGCGAGAGTGATGTTGCCGCCGCGCGACTCGATGCCGCCGGCGACCGTGAGGCCCATCGTGCTGGCGAGGCCGATATTGGCGGTGGCGAACAGCCCGCGCGTGGTGTCGGCAAAGCCATTCGCATTGGTGCCCACGGTGACGCCGCCGACCACGCTGCCGATCGCGTTGCTGCCGGCGGTGAGCGAGATGGCGCCGCCGCGCGCGATGGCCGTGAACTCGGCCGCGCTGATGCCGCCGCCGGTCTGGCTGATCGCGGTCGCGGCGTCGAGCGTGACGCGCCCGGTGCCAGGGGTGCTGGCGATGAGGGTGGTGGTGCCGAGCACCAGCGCCCCGCTGGTGCTGGTGAGTGCAAGCGAGCCGGCGGAGAGACCCGCATTGAGCGTGATGGCGCCGCCGATCACCGCCAGCGTCCCGCTGCCGGTCCGCGTCACGGCGCTGTCGATCGTGGTCGTCGTGGCGGTGACGGTGGCCCCGCCGTTGAAGGTGCTGCGGCCGAGCCGCACCGTGGTCGCCACCGCATTGTTCAGCACCGCGGCGGCGACGCCGGTGGCACTTGCCGCGATGGTCGTCGCACTGCTGGGGCCGATCTCGACGGTGCCGCCGCTCGCGCTCAGCACGCCGGCGCCGGTCAGGGTCCCGCCGCCCGCGATCTGCACCGTGAGCGTCTGGCCATTGCCCGCGGCGACATCGTTGTTGAGCGTGATGGATGTGGCGCGGAGAGCCGCATTGCCGGTGGTTGCCGTGATGCCGAGCCCGCCGGTGCCGCCAGCTTCGACGCTCAGCACGCGGGTATCGGCATCGATGACGACGCTGGTGCCGCGCGCCTGGCGGATGATGATGTTGGTGGCTTGGTTGGCCACGAAGATCGCCGCGCTGCTGCGCGCGTCGAGCCGCTGCACCTGGTTGCCGACCTGCGTCAGGTTGACCGTACCGGCGCTGCTGTTGGTGGTGCCGTCGGCGCCGCGGATGACGAGGCCACCGGTGCCGGTGACGATGGTGCCGGCGCCGGCGATGCTGCCCGTAGCGCGCAGCTCGACCGAGCCGGCGCCGAGCGCGGACACCGTGAACGGCGCGTCGACGGCGATGTCGCCATCGGTCACCACGACGAGCCGGGTGGTCCCGGCCGCCACCTGAACGCCATTGCCGCCAGCGGCCGCGGTCACGTCGGTGCCGCGCACGGTCGACCCGCCGATCACCGTCTCGCCGAATTGCAGGCGGCCGGGGGCCGCGGCGATCAGCGCGGCGAGCGTCCCGGTATCGAGGCTCAGCGTGCCCGCGAGCGGGGCGCCGAGCACCATGTTGCGCGACCCGGTGCGCGGCCCGACCTCGATCGCGGCCAGGCCATTGGCCGTGATGAGGCCGGTGAGGCTGGAGATGGCGAGGCTGTCGGCGCGCAGCACGATGCGCTGGCCCGCCACGCCGGTGAGCGTGCCCGCGACCGAGATGGCGGTGCCCGACCCGGTCGTACCCACCAGGATCAGGTCGCCGGTGCTCACCGACAGCGTGTCGCCAATGGCGACGGTGATGGAGGAGGCGGTGAGCGTCAGCGATCCCGCATTGACCGTGTTGCCGCCGGTGTTGAAGGCCTGCGTCGTGGTGAAGGCAAGCGCGCCGGAGACGTTGGCGCTCACCGAGCCCACGACATTCGCCTCGGTCAGCGTCGCACTCGTGGCGTTGGTGACGCTGGCGCCGCCGATGGTCAGCGTGTCGCCCGTGATGATCGCGCCGGCATTCTGGGCAATGGTGCCGTTGGTGCGCAGCGTCACGTTGTTCGAGCCGACGCCGGTGGCGGTCATCGTGCCGGTCAGCGTGATCGCCGTGCTCGCGCCGCCGCCGCGGATGGTGATGTCGTTGCCGGCCGTGAGCCCGACCGCGAGGGTCGCGGCGTCGGAGCGGATCGTCAGCGACCCGCTCGCGCGCGCGCTGCCGATGGACGTGAAGGTGTTGCCGGCCTGGTTGATGTTGACCGAGGTGGCCGCCGTGGTGCCGCCGGCGCTGCCCGCCACGCTGAGCGCGGCACCGGAGATGGTGCCGCCGTTCTGGGTCACGGCGCCGTTGCTCTGCAGCGTGACGGTGCCGGCGCCACCGGCGATCGAGCCGGCGGTCTGGGTGATGTTGTCGGCGGTGATGGTAACGCCGTTGCCGGCGAGCGTGCCGGCGAGCGATGCATTGCCCGAACTGGTGAGCGTCAGCAGCCCGGTCGCGTCGGCATTGGTGACGGCGAGGGTGCTGGACCCGGTGTGGATGGTCATCGCGCCGGTGCTGCGCGCATCCGTGACGGCGTCGATGGCGTTGGCCGAGCGGCCGAGGGTGACCGCGCCCGAGCGGGTGCCGGGCGTGATGCCGCCCAGGGTGAGCGTGGCGCCGGCCATGCTGCCGCCGGTCTGCCCGATGGTGCCGTCGGAGCGAAGCGTCAGTGCGCCGCCATTGCTGTCGACGCTGCCGCCGGTCTGGCTGATGGCGCCGGCTGCGCTGATGCTGACGCCATTGCCGGCGATGGCGCCGGTGAGCGTGGCGGTGGTGCCGGTCGCGAGCGTCAGCAGGCCCGTCGCGTTCGCCACGCCGACCGACATCGCGCCGGCGCCGCCATTGATGGTCATCGCGCCGGTGCTGCGCGCGTCGGTGATGCCCGCGATCGCGTTGGTGGCCTGGTTGAGCGTGACCACGCCCGAGCGCGTGTTGGAACTGCCGGCGATGGTCAGCCCGCCGGTCGTAATGGTCCCGCCCGACTGGCTGATGGTGCCGTTGCTGAGCAGCGCGACGTCGCCGGCGCCGGCATTCACGCTGCCGCCGGTCTGGGTGATGGAGGTCGTCGCGCTGATCGCGATGTTGGCGCCCGAGATCGCTCCCGTGAGCGTGGTCGCGCCGGTGCCGGTGAGCGTCACGTCGCCCACCGCATTCACCGTGGCGATGGACGCCGCGCCGCTGCCGGTGTGGATGGTGAGCGCCGCGCCCGAACGCGCCTCGGCGACGGTGGCGAAAGCGTTGCCGGTGCGGTTGAGGTTGATGCTGCCCGCCGCCGTGCCAGTGCCGCCGGCGCCGACCGCGGTCAAGCTTCCGGCCGCCATGGTGCCGCCGGACTGGCTGATCGTGCCGGCAGCGGCGAGGGTGAGGCTAGCCGCGCCGCCGCTTGCCGTGATCGCGCCGCCTGTCTGGGTGATGTTGGCGGTGGTCGAGGTGAGGGCGATCACCTGGCCGGTGATGATGCCGTCGAGCGTGACGGTGCCGTTGCCGGCGATGGCGACGCCACCGGCGCCGCCCGCGATGGTGCCCGTGCTCTGCCCCACCGTGCTGCCGATGGAGGTGACGCTGACCCCATTCGCCGTCAGGTCATCGCCGATGCTGACGGTGCCGCTGCCGCGGATCGACAGCGCGGTGCTGCCGGCGGTGTTCAGCGCCGTTGCGATGGTGACGTTGCCGGCGGTGGTGGTGCCCGCAGCGTCCACCCCAAGCGCGAGGGTACCCGCACTGACCAGGTTCAGGGTCGTGGCCGAGAGCGACACCGTGCCTGCCGTGCCCGTGCCGCTGATGCGCAGCGCGGAGGAGGCGGTGTCCGCGCCGATCCGCACGGTGCCGGTGCCCGCGGCGCTGACCACGCCCGAACCAGTCAGAACACCACCACTGCGCAGTTCGAGGCCCACGATGGCACCGCTGCCGCCGGTGACGCCCGCATCGAGGGTGATCGAATCGCCGCGCAGCGTCACGTTTGCGGTGCCGGAGACGCCGCCGCCCGCGCTCGCGACCACGAGGTCGGTGCCGGAATTGCCCAGCACGCTGACCGCGCCCGAGGTGCTGCTGATCGCACGGTTGATGGTGAGCGTCGCCCCGCCGCTGGCGACGTTCAGCGTGCCCGCGGTGAGCGCGTTCAGCGTGCCGATTGCGTTGGTGCTGCGGTTGAGGTCGAGGCTGCTGGCCGAGGTCGCCGCACCCGCGGTGCCGCGCACGGTGAGCGTGCCGGCGGCGATGCTGCTGGTGCCGGATTGGGCGATGGCGCCGTCGGAGTTCAGCGCGAGCGTGGCCGCCCCGGTATTCGCCGTGATGCTGCCGCCGCTCTGCGTGATGGCCCCGGCGGTGATGGTGACGCTGGGTGCCGCGATGGTGCCGGTCAGCGTCGCCGTGCCGGTCGCGGTGAGCGCGATGGAGGTGCTGGAACTGGCATCGGCCAAGGAGACGGCGCCGGCGCCGGCGTTGACGGAGACCGCACCGGTCGCCTGCAGGACGGTGATGCCGGTGATGGCGTTGCCGGTCTGCCCGAGCGCGATGGAGGTGGCGTTGCTGGCCCCGCCCGTCGCACCCAGCGCGCTCAGCGCGCCGGTCGTGATGGTCCCGCCCGACTGGCTGATGGTGCCGCTGGCCTGCAAGGTGAGGCTGGCCGCCCCGCCGCTCGCGCTGATCGCGCCAAGCGTCTGGGTGATGGCGCCGCTGGCTGCGGTCAGGGTGATGGCCTGGCCGGAGATGTTGGCGCCGACCGCGACGGCGTCGCCGGCGAGCGTGACCGCGGCCGTCCCGCCGACCGCGCCGCCGATGCTGAGGCTGGTGCCGCTGTTGGCGGTGATGCTCACGAGGCCGGAGCTAATGCTGACCGCCTGCGCGACGGTGAGGGTGGGGCCGCCGCTCGCCACGTTCAGGGCGCCGGCGGTCAGGGCGTTGAGCGTGGCGATGGCGTTGGTGGTGCGGTTGAGGTTGAGGGTGCCAGCTGAGGTCGTGCCGCCCGCCGTCCCGCGCACGGTCAGCGTGCCGGCCGCGATGGAACCGCCGCCGGATTGCGCGATGGCGCCGGCGCTGTTGAGGTTGACCGCGCCGCCGCCCGCATTGGCCGTGATGCTGCCGGCCGTCTGGGTGATCGACCCCGCCGTGACCGTGACGCTGGTCGCGCCCGAGAGCCCGCCGCCGAAGCTTGCCGCGCCGGTCGCCGTCACCGACGCGCTGCCGCCCGCAGCGACGCTGCCGCCGGTGCTGACGAAGCCGCCATTGAGCGCCACGCCCGAGGCCGCGATGGTGAAGGCGCCCGCCGTATTGGCCGCGAAGCTGCCGGCGGTGAGCGAAATGCCCGCGCCGATCTCGATCCCCGTCAGCCCGGCGGTCCCGGCCGCGGCCAGCGTGTTCAGCGTCAGGTCACCGGCGAGCTTGGTCACCGCCGCCTCGACCGTGATGCCGAGCGTGGCTTCGAGGATCAGGTTGCCCGTCACCGCCGCGATGTCGGCCGTGCGCACCAGCACCGCGCCGGTGTCGGGCGCGGTCACCGCGCTGACCGTGCCGCCGGCCGCCGGGGCGCCCGGCGCGACCGTGTCGGAGCCGCCGGCGGCCGCATTGGTGATCCTGATGCGCTGCGGGTCGAGCAGGATGGAGCCCATGGCCCCGTTCGTCGCCGTCACGTCGACCGGCGCCTGGTTGATCGTCAGGACCCCCTGGCCGGAGATCTCGACGAAGCCGCCATTGCCGCCCTGCGCGCCGCCGCGGGCCGAAAGCGTGCCCTCGACCAGCGTCGCCTCGGTGGAATTGATCGCGATGGTGCCGCCCTGGCCGAGCACGGTTGCGTCGGCCCGGATGACGGCACCCCGTTCCACCGTGGTGCTGCGCGCCATGGTCTGGTTGCGCCCCACACCCGTGGTCCCCACCAGCACGGTGCCGCCGCCAGCCCCGCCCGAGGCATCGACCACGGCGCCGTTGGCGACGCGCACCGCCTCATTGGACTGCGCCGCGATGGCGCCGCCTCGCTGGCCGGCCGCACCCGTGGCCTCGATCCGCCCGGTCACATCCACGCCGCCGCCGGTACCACGCAGCGCCACCTGGCCGGCCTGCCCGGCCTCGGTATTGGCGCGGATGGTGCCGGTGTTGCGTACCAACCCCTCGACCAGATCGCCAGCCGCCGCGGCGGTCAGCAGCACGGAGCCGCCATTGGCCTCGATCAGGCCCTCATTGGTGACGACACCCGCACCACCGCCGCGCACCGCCTGGGTGATGTCGATGCTGATCAGCCCGTCGCCCGCGAGGTCGAGCGTGAAGGCCTCAGCCCCCGCGAGCACGACGCGCCCCAGCCGGGCGCGGATCTCGCCGGTATTGGTGACGCGCGGCCCTGCGAGCACCGCGATCCCGCGATCCATGACGGTGATGCGGCCATCGTTGCGCACCTGCGCGCCCGGGTTCGCCGGCTGGTCGAAGCGCATGCGCCCGGCCATGAAATTTTCGTTGGTGATGCCCGGCGCCGTCGCGATCAGCGACCCGACATCGACCTGCGCCCCGCGCGCGAACACGATGCCCGACTGGTTGACCAGGGCCACGCCACCATTGGCAGTGATCCGCCCGGCGATGACGGAGGGATCGGGCCCGACGACGCGGTTCAGCGTCCAGCTGCCGGCCCCCGGCTGCTGGAACTGCACCGTATTCCCCGCACCCACCGAGAACCCCTGCCAGTTGATCGCGGCGCGGTCGGTGCTCTGCGTGATGGTGGTGCGGGTGCCGGACTGCGCGATGCCGGCCTGCCCGGCCACCACCTGCCCGCCGGTCGGCGCCTGCGCCTGGGCGGCGAAGCTTGCCAACGCCACCGGCAACAAAGCGGTCGTGCGCAGCAGCCAGCCGCGCGATGCTGCGACGGGACCAGTCTGTGGGGTGTTGCGCAGGGAAGCAGAGGCAAGCGGCCGGGGGGCAGCGCGCTGGGCCATGGATCAGAACCTCACGGAAGTGCGGATATAGACGTAGTCGCTGCGAAGCGGTTCGGAGTTCTCGCCGTCGATCCGCCGCGTGAGGCGCCGGGTGAATTCGAGATCGATGCCAACAGTCTCACTGATCACCGTGCGGACGCCGCCACCATAGCTCACCGCCTTGACGTCGCGGTCGGAGGCGAGGTTCTGGGTGACGCGTCCGTAGTCCTGGAAGACGTAGAACTGGCTGGTCGCGCGGCCGCTCCCGGGGAAGGGGGTCAGCGGCACGTCCCAGGCCGTATCCAACTGCAGTTCGAGCGCATAGCCGTAGCCGCGGTCCCCCGCTGCCTGGCCCACGTAGTAGCCACGCAGCAGCCGATTTCCGCCGAGGAAAAAGCGTTCCGCGGACGGCAGGATATCATTCGTAAACTGCCCGGACACAAGCCCCTGGATGTTGATCATGGTGTCGTTGAAGGGCGCGAAAAGCGGCTGCGTGCGCTGAAACTCGCCGGCCACTTTCAAAAAGTTGAACACACTCGATTGGCGGGAAACGTCGAGCGCGTCGTTGCGGCTGGCGCCGAACCGGTTGGTCCCCTGGCTGACGCGCACCGTCCCGAGGTTGATCGAGAGCGGCAGCAGGCCGAACGCCGTGTCGCTGAACTGCAGATCCACGCCGCCGCGATAGGCGCGGATCTCGTCGCGCGCCACGCGGGTGGAATTGCCGTTGATCTCGTTCTCGATCACCGCGTTGTAGATGTCGAACTGACCCACGGCGGTGAGGTTCAGCGGGCGCGAGCGGATGATCGGGTAGGACAGGCTGAAGCCGCCGACCTGGGTGGTGGCGGTGAAGCCGACGCTTTCCAGCTCGCCAACCGGCCGGGTGACGCCGGTGCCGGCATAGAGCCGCATGCGCAGCCCTGACCCGCCGAGGAAGGTCTCGAACGCCGCCTGGCCGAAATACTGCGACTCGCGCTCGGCCAGGAAGGTCGAGACCTCGGTCCGCTCGCCGAATTCGGTGAAGGAGTTGGCGTTCAGTACTGCGAGCGCCTGGAACGGGCCGGTCAGCCGGTAGGCGCGATTGTCGACGGTGGCGTAGCCGGTGATGGGGCGGCGGCTAACCTGGGCCACTAGGCGCAGCGCGCCGGGCTCGCCCTGGACTGGCTGCAGCAGCCCGCGCACCGTGACGCCGGGCACGTCGGAGGCGAGCAGCAGGGCGCGCTCAAGCGTTTCCACCCGCACCGGGCGCTGTTCGGTTGCCCCGTTGAGGAAACGTAGCACCTGGGTGCCGGCCGGGCCGATATCGCCCTCCAGCCGGACCTCGGCGACATAGCCCTCGGTGACCGAGAGCTGCAGGTCGGACTGGTCGGGACCCGAGGGGGCGAGTGCGGCCGCCACTGTAACGAAGGCATAGCCGGCGTTGCGATACGCGGTGACGATGGCGAGGCGCGCCTGTTCCACACGAGCGAGCGTGACGTTCTGTCCCTCGAGCGGCGTGACCAGCGGGCGCAGCGCGTCCGCGCTGAGGACGGTGTTCCCCAGGATGGCGACCCGGGCGATCGTCACCCGGCGACCCTCGCCAGGACCGCGTTGCGCTTCGGGCGGGGCAGGTTCGATACGCGGCCCCAGGCGCGGCGTTTCGCGCGGGGTCAGTTCCTCGATGCTGCGGGTCGGGGGGACCGGCGGGGCAATCTGGGCTTCAGCGGTCCATGCGAGGAGCGCGAAGGTGGCGCCAGCACAGAGTCGGCAGCTTCGCAAACCAGCCATGAACGCGAAAGTTCCCCTGAACGCACCCTTTAAGTAACATTTAACAGCATCGGTAAAAAGTGAAAATCCCACGAAGGTCCCGCGCCGCGAGACATTGGCTAACCCATGGGGCAGCCGACGCTCGACTTGGCGAGAACCTTCAGCAAGGGACGGCGAAGCGCCGTCCGCGCCTTAGCTGCCGATGTTGAGAACCTGAACGCGCCGATTGCGCACTTCCGACACCTGCGACCCAGTGCGGACCAGGAGATTCGTCTCACCCAAGCCCACAACCTCCAGGCGGCTCGGGTTGACGCCGTAGCGCTGGACCAGGAAGTCGCGAACCGCGGCGGCGCGCCTCTCTGAGAGCTGCTGGTTGCCGGCCGCGTCGCCGGTGGTGTCGGTGTGGCCCTCGATGCGGAACCGGAAATTCGACAGTGCGGCGGAGGCGAGCGCCTGGCCCACCGGGGCGAGCGCGCGCTCGGCCGCCGAGGTCAGCGTGGCCGAGCCGGAGGCGAAGTTCACCAGCACGGACAGGGCGGGCGTGCCGGCCGGCGCGGTGGTGTCGGCGCGGATGGGCGCGTCGGGTTGCCGCGCACGCGGCAGCGGCTGGCCCGGCTGGGTGACCTCCTGCTGGGGCACCCGGATGCCGCGCGTGCTGCCCGGGGTGAGCTGGTCGATGATGCGACCCACCAGCGGGTCGGGCGAGGCGGCGGGCTGGGCGATGGCAGGCGACAGCAGCGCCGGCACGCTCAGCATGGCCACCATCAGGGCAGGAAATTTGGTCATGTGGGAATCCTCCGCTCCCCCTCACCATCGCATAAACCCTTCCTTAGCCGCAACGGTCGAAACGGTGACAGGCCGCTGACGTTGGCGCGCGCACGGGTTTGGCCGGGGGCCGCTTCGCCGGTAGGAAAGGCCATGGCTGACGCGAAGCCCGATGAACTTCCCCCCATGCCCCGCATACCCAGGCGCGCCGCCGCAGGGCTGCTCGGGCTGCTGCGCGCCCGCGGCGACATCCTCTCCGCCTTCCCCGAGGAAGCCTATCGGCGCGAGGTCTTCACCCTGCGCCTGCCGCGACGGCTGCTGCTGGTCGCGAACCACCCGGACGTGGTGCGCGACATCTTTGTGCTCAGGCACGAGACCTACCAGGCCAAGAGCACGTCGATGGTGCGCGCGCTGGAGCCGGTGATCGGCGACAGCCTGTTCATCAACCACGGCGCGGTCTGGGAGCAGCGCCGCGCGGCCATCGCGCCCGCCCTGCACATCGCGGGGCTCGCGGCCTTCGAGGCGCATTTCGCCACCGCCGCCGAGGAGCTCGTCGAGGTGCTGGCTTCGGGACCGGCGGAGGTCGAGATCGGCGCCCCGCTCGCCGCGGCGACCGCGCGGGTGATGATGCTGGCCCTGTTCGGCGGCGCTTCACCGCCCGCGGCGGCGAACGCGCTGGCGGCGCGCTTCACCCTCTACCAGCAGGCCGCCGAGCATCTGGACGTGATCGGGCTGCTCGGGCTGCCGGCGCTGTTCGGGCGCGGCCAGGGGCTCCGGGCGCGCACCCACGCCGCGGCGCTACGCGCCATGGTCGGCCAGGCGCTGGAGAATGTCGGGACGCCGACGCCGGTGATGGAGGCGCTGCGCACCGCCGCCGGCGACAGCGCCGAGGCGCTGGTCAACGAGACCGCCATGATGCTGCTCGCCGGCAGCGAGACTGCCGCCAATGCCCTGACCTGGACGTTGTGGCTGCTCGCGACGCATGCGGAAGCGCGGGCGCAGGTGCTGGCGGAGATCGACCGGTTGCCGCCGCGTGCCCCGGACGTCGCGGCCCTAGCCGCGCTGCCCTACGCGCGTATGGTCCTTTACGAGGCGATGCGCCTTTACCCGCCGGTGCCGGTGCTGTCGCGCGAGGCGCTGGCGCCCGGGCGCATCCGGCGGTGGGAGGTGCCCAAGGGCAGCTTCGTCCTCGCCGTGCCCTGGCTGATCCATCGCCACAGCGCCTGGTGGGAGGCGCCGCACAGCTTCCGGCCGGAGCGGTTCTCGCCCGAGGCGGCCAGGCTGCAGCCGAAATTCACCTGGCTGCCCTTCGGCCTGGGGCCGCGGGTCTGCGCGGGCGCCGCCTTCGGCATGGCCGAGATGCTGACCTTCCTGGCCGTGCTGTTGCGCCGCTTCTCCATCGCGCCGGCGCCTGGCTTCGTGCCCCGGCCGCGCGCCCGGCTGACGCTGCGCCCCGCGGCCGGCATGCGCCTGCTGCTCACCCCGCGCGGCGGCTGAACCACCGGGTGACCACGGCCAGGGCAGACAACGCCCGCCGCGCAAGCAATTTCAACTTTCCGGCGCCCGCGCCCAGGGATTAGGCACTTGCGCCCCCCGCTCCCGCGCGCGTTACTCGGGCCCTGAGCTGCACGGCGTCCCTGGCGCCGATTGAGGAGACAGGTTGATGACCACCCCGAGGCGTTCCCTGCTCGCCGCCGCGCTGGCGGCCCCGTTTCTCGCGCCCCGCGGTGCGGCCGCCCAGGCGCGCTGGCAGATGGCCACGCCCTACCCGGACGGCAATTTCCACACGCGCAACATCCGCGCCTTTCTCGACGAGGTGCAGGCCGGCAGCGGCGGGCGTTTCGCGGTGCAGCTGCACTCCAACGCCGCGCTGCTGCCGATGCCGCAGATCAAGCGCGGCGTGCAGACCGGCCAGGTGCAGCTGGGCGAGATCCTGTTGACCGCCTACGCCAACGAGGACCCTTTCTTCGACGCCGACGCGATCCCGCAGCTGGTCGTCACCCAGGCGCAGGCGAAGAAGCTGTCCGACCTGCAGAAGCCCTATATCGAGGCGCGGCTGCAGCGGCAGGGCATGCAGCTGCTCTATATGGTGCCCTGGCCGCGCTCGGGCCTGTACACTCAGACGCCGGTGGCCACGCTCGAGCAGCTGCGCGGCTCGCGCTTCCGCACCTTCAGCCCGACGACCAACCGCTTCGCCACGCTGATCGGCGCCAACCCGACGCTGGTGCAGTCGGCCGAGCTGGCGCAGGCCTTCGCGACCGGGATCGTGCAGGCGCAGATCACCTCCGCCGCCACGGGCGTGGACACCTCGGCCTGGGACTATGCGCGGGTGTTCTCGCCACTGGGCTTCACGATGACCAAGAACGCGGTTTTCGTCAGCCGCCGCGACTTCATGGCGCTGCCCGAGGATCTGCGCGCCCTGATGATGGCGGCCGCCGCGCGGGCCGAGACCCGCGGCTACGAGATGCAGAAGGAAGCCCAGGACGGCACCGAGCGCACGCTGGCCGAACGCGGCATGACCATCGTCGAGCCCTCGCCGGAGATGCTCGCGGGTCTGCTGCGCATCAGCGCGACGATGACCGACGAGTGGATCGCCCGCGCCGGCGATGACGGACGCCGGCTGATCGACGCGTATCGCGCGTAAGATGCGCCGCGCGCTCGATGCGCTCTACGCCCTGAGCGCGGGCCTCGCGGCGGCCTCGCTGTTCGGCATCTTCGCGGTGATGATGATCCAGATCGCGCTGCGCCAGTTCGAGGTGCAGTTCTCGGGCTCGGATGATCTCTCCGCCTATCTCTGCGTCGGCACGACGTTCCTGGGCCTCGCCGCGACCTTCAAGCGCGGCGAGCTGATCCGGGTGGGCATGTTCCTCGAGAAGCTGCCCACCGGGGCGCGGCGCTGGGCGGAGCTGTTCGCCCTCGCCCTCGGCATCGCCGTGATGGGCTACATCACCTGGTGGACCGCTCAGGACGTGCTGTTCAGCCACGAGATCGAGGAGGTGGCGCAGGGCACGGTGCCCTTCCCGCTGTGGATCCCCAAGCTGGTCATGCCGGTTGGCGGGGGGCTTCTGCTGATCGCCGTGATCGACGAATTCATCTCGGTCTTGATGGGCCACGAGCCGGAATACGTGCGTGCGGCCGCCGAGCGCGCGGCGCGCGGCGATTTCTCGGCGGAGGTTTGACGGCGTGGACCTGCTGACGTTTGCGATGCTTCTGCTGGTGCTGCTGTGCTTCTTCCTCGGCGCGGGCCTGTGGATCTCGATGAGCTTGGCCGCGGTGGGGTTCGTCGCGATGACCGCGGTGCATCCCTCGCCGGGATTGTTCCTCGCTTCGGCGATGTGGGAGTCGAGCGGGTCCTGGACCCTCGCCGCTCTGCCCATGTTCGTCTGGATGGGCGAGATCCTGTTCCGCACCAAGCTGTCGGAAGAATTGTTCAATGGCCTCGCGCCCTGGGTGCGCTGGCTGCCTGGCCGGCTGCTGCATGTGAACATTCTCGCCTGCGGCATTTTCGGGTCCGTCTCGGGTTCCTCCGCCGCCACCTGCGCCACGGTGTCCAAGATCGCGCTGCCGGAGCTGCGCCGGCGCGGCTATGACGAGGGCGTCGCCATCGGGTCACTGGCCACCGCCGGCACGCTGGGCATCCTGATCCCGCCCTCGATCATCATGGTGGTCTATGCGGTCGCCGCGCAGGTCTCCATCGTGCGGGTGTTCATCGCGGGCTGCCTGCCGGGCCTTCTCGTGATGGTGCTGTTCTCCGCCTATATCGTGGTGTGGGCGCTGCTCAACCCGTCGAAGCAGCCCAAGGCCGAACCGCGGCTGAATTTCTCCGAGAAGCTCCGCGTCTCGGTCCAGCTGATCCCCTGCGCGCTGCTGATCATCGCGACCATCGGGTCGATGTTCGTGAATGTCGCGACCGCCACGGAGGCGGCTGGATTCGGCGTGCTCGGTTCGCTGGTGCTCGCCGCCGTGACCCGCACGCTCACCTGGGAAAGCTTCTACGAGAGCCTCAAGGGTGCGACGCGGCTGTCGTGCATGATCATGTTCATCCTCGCCGGTGCCGCCTTCCTCACCAAGGCGATGGCGCTGACCGGCATCCCGGCGGCACTCGCCGAGGGCGTGCGCGCGCTGAACCTCGGGCCCTACGGCATCATCGCGATCCTGACGCTGGTCTATGTGGTCCTCGGTACGGCGCTCGACGGGGTATCGATGATCGTGCTCACCACCTCGATCGTGGTGCCGATGATCCAGGCGGCGGGGTTCGACCTGGTTTGGTTCGGCATCTTCATCGTGCTGCTCGTCGAGATCGCGGAGATCACGCCGCCGGTGGGGTTCAACCTGTTCGTGATGCAGACCATGACCGGACGAGAACAGGGTGAGGTTGCAATGGCGTCGCTGCCCTTCTTCATGATGCTGGTGGTGACGGTGGTGCTCATCACCCTGTTCCCGGTCACGCTGGTGACGGGATTGCCGGAGTATCTCCTCGCGCGGTGACGGGGTGTGCCGCCTTCGTCCCATGATGCTGCGCCCACCGGCCAGAACGAGGGCTCGGTGTCGAAGATTGGGACAGGCCTGAACAACGCGGCATTTCTCGATCACAGCGCTTCTGCCGGGCGCGGGGCCGGCTCAAGGGCGCCGCCGGCGCGGGCGAAGCCCGCTTGCCCTTGAACCGGGCCCGCGCCCGGCGGATCATCAGCGGTCGAGGCAGGCCAAAGACCAGCGCTACGCCGCCGCCGGCTGTCCCGCCGCAAGCATTGCCTCGGCGATCTCATCCTCGCCCATCACCACCCGGGTGGCTCCCAGACCGTCCAGATGCGCGATGGCCGCATCCTGCGCGGCGAGTGCGATGATCGGCAGCCCGGCATTCGCCGCGCGCGCCTGTTCCACCACCTGCCCGGCCTCGAACGGGTCGGCGATGGTGACGTAGAGCGCGACCGCCGCCCCCAGGCGTCCGGCGGCGAGGATATCCGGGTTCGCCGCATTGCCGGCGATGGTGACCAGGCCGGCTGCGCGCGCGGCGGCCAGTGCATCCTCAGATTCGTCGAACACCAGTGGCGCGCGGCCATGCCGGCGCAGCCCCGCGGCGACGATCGCGCCAATGCGGCCGTGACCCACGAGCACCGTGTGGCCATCGAGCAGGGTCGCCGGCGGTGGGCCGCCAGGCGCTTCCGCCTCGGGGTCGGGCTCGGGCGTCGCCGGCGGGGCCGGTGAGGCCGGCGTCGGCAAGGCGATGGGTGCCGAGGCGCTGCGCATCCGCTCGGCGGCGGCAAAGATGAATGGGTTGAGCAGGATCGACAGGATCGCACCGGCCAGGATCAGGTCGCGCGCCTCGGTCGGCAGCACCCCCAGCGCCACGCCCAACCCCGCCAGAATGAAGGAAAACTCCCCGATCTGCGCGAGCGAGGCCGAAATGGTCAGCGCCGTCCCATGCGGATGCCCGAGCGCACGCGTGATGCCATAAGCCGCCGCCGACTTGCCCACCACGATGATCGCGACCGTCGCCCCCACCGCCAACGGCGCGCGGATCATGATGGAGGGGTCGAACAACATCCCCACCGAGACGAAGAACAGCACCGCGAAGGCGTCTCGCAGCGGCAACGCCTCCTCCGCCGCGCGCTGGCTGAGGCGCGACTCCCCCATCACCATCCCCGCGAAGAAGGCGCCGAGCGCGAAGGACACGCCGAACAGCTTGGCCGCGCCGAACGCCACACCCAATGCCACCGCATAGACCGCGAGCCGGAACAGCTCGCGCGAGCCGGTATGGGCGGCGTCATGCATGATCCAGGGGATGACCCGACGCCCGGCCAGCATCATCAGCGCCATGAAGGCGGCGACCTTGGCGAGCGTGATGGCGACCGTCAGCGCGATGTCGCCGAAGGCCGCCCCGCCCGCCGAGGCGCCGGCGAAGGCGGGCAGCAGCACCAGGGCGAGGACCATCGCGATATCCTCGACGATCAGCCAGCCGATCGCGATATGCCCGCGTGCGGTCTCGGCGATGCGCTTGTCCTGCAGGGCACGCAGCAGCACCACGGTGGACGCGACGGACAAGGCCAGGCCGAACACGATTCCTGCCCCGATCCCCCAGCCGAACAGCCAGGCCAGCCCCATGCCCAGCAAGGTCGCCGCCGCGATCTGCACCAGCGCCCCGGGAATCGCGATGCCCTTCACCGCGAGCAGCTCGCGCGGCGAGAAGTGCAGCCCCACGGCGAACATCAGCAGGATGACGCCGATCTCGGCCAATTCGCCCGCGAGGCTCGCATCGGCCACGAAGCCGGGCGTGTAGGGGCCGATCGCGACGCCGGCCAGCAGGTAGCCGACCAGGGGAGACAGCTTCACCCGGTGAGCGACGCGCCCGAACAGGAAGGCGAGCATCAGCCCGACGGCGATAGTGGCGATCAGCGGTGTCTGATGGTCAGGCAAGGCGCGGCTCCCGTGGCGGAGCCGACACCCTATGCGGTCAGCGGATCAGCCCTGCAAGGGGCGAGGAGGGGTCCGCCGTCGTCCGCCGCGGCATCCGGCCGGCGAGATGCGCGAGGCGGCCGCCCTCGACCGCCGACTTCATGGCGCGCGCCATGAGCACCGGGTTCTGCGCATGGGCGATGGCGGAGTTCATCAGCACCGCGTCGCAGCCCAGCTCCATCGCGTAAGCCGCGTCCGACGCCGTGCCCACCCCGGCATCGACCAGGACGGGCACCTTCGCGTGCTCGATAATCGCGCCGATCATGTAGGGGTTCACAACCCCGAGACCGGAGCCAATCGGGGCGCCGAGCGGCATGATGGCGACGCAGCCCATCTCCTCCAGCCGCTTCGCGGCCAGCGGGTCGTCGGCGCAATAGACCATCACCTCGAAGCCATCCTTGATCAGGGCTTCGGCGGCTTCGAAGGTTCCGGGCATGTCCGGGTACAGGAAGGGCGGCGGGCCGAGCACCTCCAGCTTCACCAGGTTCCACCCGCCGGCCTCGCGCGCGAGGCGCAGGGTGCGCACGGCGTCGGACGCGGTGTGGCAGCCGGCGGTGTTGGGCAAATAGGTGTAGCGGTTGGGGGGCACATAGTCCTGCAGCATGGGCGCGTCGGGGTCGGAGAGGTTCACCCGCCGGACCGCGACAGTCACGATCTCCGCGCCCGAGGCCTCGATGGCGGCCGCCGTCTCGGGCAGGTCCTTGTAGCGGCCGGTGCCGACGATCAGGCGGGAGGTGAAGCGGCGCCCGGCCACCTCCCACATGTCCGGCACGGTGTTCTGCATCTGGTCCATGGCTCAGCCACCGCCGATGAAGTGAACGATCTCGAGCTGGTCGCCAGCGCTCAGCGCCTGGCTGGCATAGGTGGAGCGCGGCACGATCTCGGCGTTGCGCTCGACCGCGACCTTGCGCGTGTCGAGCCCCAGGGTCGCCAGCAGAGCGGCAACGGTGGCACCGGGCGGAACGCCGCGCGCCTCGCCGTTGATCGCGATCTGGATTGTCTGTCCCATGTGGCTGAACATGGCGCTCGCGCGGGTGCGTCGCAAGGCGGGTCGCGTCGGGGCAGGGCTGCTCAGGGCGCGGCGATGAGCAGGCGGTTCAGGCCCTCGAGCTGGGCGACCAACGCGGCGAAGTCGCGCGCGAAGGCGTCGCGGGCAATGCCGTTGGCGGCGAGCGCGTCGGCGATCTCGCCGATGCTTGCCTTCCCATCGATGCGCTGGAGGATGGCGCCTGCCAGGCGCGGCATCGGCAGCGCGACGCGCAGCCCGTCGAAGGCCACGGGCAGGGTGCCGTCGGCGCGGATGCCCTTGGCGATGGCAGCACCCTCGAGCTCCCGCAGCGTCGGGATGGCCCCGGCATCCGCCCAGTCCGGCAAGGCGGGCGTGTCCTCCGCGCGGGTGCAGTAGGCGATGTGGATGCCCATGTTCCCGCACACCGCCTCGGCCACGGCCGCGCGCTCGACCGGCCCCAGCTCCGCCAGCCGCGCCCGCAGCTTTGGGTCCGGCAGGTACAGCGCCGGGTCGTAGCGGATTGGCTCCACCAGGGTGCGCAGCCGCAGCCCGGCAGCCTCGATCAGGCCGACAAGCGCCGGCACCGTGAAGGCGACGTCGCGCGGGTTGAGCAGCAGGTCGTAGAGGCCGGCATCGCCGCCCTCGGTATGGTCAGTGATCCAGGGATTCTTGCGCAGCCAGGCGGTGTCCGGCGCCTGCTTCCACAGGCGCTTCGCGATCTCGACCCTTGTGGCGGGCGCCTCGGAGGCCGGTGCAAGCGTGCGCAGCGCATCCTGCAGCATGTAGACGCCGGTTCGCCCATGCGGGGCATAGACCATCAGCCCGATGCCACCACCGGGCGTCAGCGCGCCGGCCAGGGCTTTGAGCCCCGCCGACGGGTCCGGCAGGTGGTGCAGCACGCCACAGCAATCGATGTAGTCGAAGGGATCCAGGCCGAGACTAGGCAGGTCGAGCAGGGAGCCGGTTTCGAAAACCACATTGGTCAGCCCGCGCAGCTCGGCGCGCGCCATGGCCACCTTGCGCGCGGCTTCCGACCGGTCGAGCCAGGTTACCTGACCAGGCCGCCCGGCGCGGCTGAGCTGCGTCGCCAGCATGATCGTGCCGTCGCCGCTGCCGCCACCCGCCATCAGGGCGCGGAATGGCGTGCTGCGCGGGCGGCGGGCGCCGAACACCCAATGGTCGACCTCGGCCAGGTGGCTGGGGCTGCCGATGATCAGGCGCTTGCCCTCCTCGCGCGGGTCACGCGCGGGATATGGGAAGGCCTCGTACTGGTCGCGGAGCGCGGCATCGGCGGCGTCGGTCATGGTGCTGTCTCGAATGCCCGGGGGGCGGATGCAAGGGGCCTGCGTGGTTGCCGCGCGCCGGCAGGCCTCCTATCAAGGGCGCATCATGCAGAAGCCTATCGGAATCCTGGCCCTTTGCGGGGCATTGCTGGCGTGGCCCGTCCTGGCGCAGACGGCGGCCCAGCCGCGCCGGCTGGGCAATTTTCAGGACTGGACGGCCGCCGTGCACCAGGAGCGCGGCCAGAAGGTTTGCTACGCGTTCGCCCGCGCGTCGCGGTCTGACCCGCAACGCGCCGGCGTGCTGCTGCTGGTGACGCACCGGCCCGGCTCGCGCGACCAGGTCGCACTGCGCGCCGGCTACGCCTATCCGCGCAACGCCGAAGCCACCGTGACGATCGGCGACACGCCGCTGCGCTTCTATACGGCCGCCGACAGCGCCTTCGCCCGTGACGGCCGCGCCGCCGTCGCCGCGTTCCGCAACGGGCGAGAGGCCGCAGCGCGCGGTCCCGCCGCCTCCGGCCGTGGCCAGGTGAGCGACGTCTTCCCGCTCGCTGGCTTCTCCGCCGCCTACGACGCCATCAGCCGCGAATGCCCGGCGGCGCGGCGATGAACGCGCTCCTCGACGAGGCCGAACGCGCCCGCATCCTGGCCAAATCCGCCCGCTTCGCCCCGCCGCCCGCCGAGACCGCCGATGGCAGGCGCGAGCTCGTGGGCCTCTCGCGCGAGGAACTCGCCGCCGAGATGGTCGCGGTGGGTGAGAAGCCGTTCCGCGCCAAGCAGCTCTGGCATTGGATCTACCACCAGGGCGTGACCGATTTCGCGGCGATGCACACCATAGCCAAGCCGATGCAGGCGGTCTTCGCCGAGCGCTTCGTGGTCGGCCGCCCGCAGGTCTCCACCGAGCAGACCTCCGACGACGGCACCCGCAAATGGCTCCTAAAGTTCCGCGACGGCCAGCAGGCCGAGACCGTCTACATCCCCAGCCTCGATGAAGACCGCGGCGCCGTATGCATCTCGACCCAGGTCGGCTGCACGCTGTCCTGCCGGTTCTGCCACACCGGCACCCAGGCGCTGGTCCGCAACCTCGGCGCGGCGGAGATCGTGGGCCAGTTCATGGCCGCGCGCGACAGCTACGGCGAATGGCCGAGCCCGAAGGACGGCACCGCGCGGCATTTGTCCAACATCGTCGTGATGGGCATGGGCGAGCCGCTCTACAATTACGAGAACACCGCCAAGGCGCTGCGCATCATCATGGACCATGAGGGCATCGGCCTCTCGCGCCGGCGCATCATGCTCTCCACCTCCGGCGTCGTGCCGATGATGGACCGCTGCGGGGCGGAACTCGGCGTGGGGCTGGCCGTCAGCCTGCACGCCGTGACCAACGAGCTGCGCGACGAGATCGTGCCGCTCAACCGCAAATACCCCATCGAGGAACTTCTCGCCGCCTGCCGCCGCTACCCCGGCGCGACGAACGCACGGCGCATCACCTTCGAATACGTGATGCTGCGCGGCGTGAACGACAGCGAGGCCGAAGCGCGCGAGCTGGTGCGCCTGATCGCCGGCATGCCCGCCAAGGTGAACCTGATCCCGTTTAACCCCTGGCCCGGCAGCCCCTATCTGACCAGCACACCGGACGCCATCCGCCGCTTCGCCACCATTCTGCAGGAGGCCGGCTACGCAAGCCCGATCCGCCGGCCGCGCGGGCGCGACATCCTGGCCGCCTGCGGGCAACTCAAGACCGAGAGCGAGCGGGTGCGCCCGACAGCGGCCAAGCCCTAGCACCCGCGACCACAACGGGCTTTCATCCTCCTGCAAAGGGAGGCCACCATGAACGAAGACCAGGCACACGCGGCACTGCGCGCGCGCGGGCGAACCGAAATGCGCGAGATCCTCGGCGCCCCCTACACAGAGGCCCGCGACAAGACGACCACCCCCTTCAACGCCGCCACCCGCGCGCTGTCCGAGGAGATGGCCTACGCCACCCTCTGGACGCGCCCCAATCTCGACCGCAAGCAGCGCAGCCTCATCACGCTCGCCATGCTTTGCGCCCTCAACCACCCGCACGAACTCCGCATCCATCTCATCGCCGCGCTGAACAATGGCTGCACGGCCGCCGAGATCAGCGAGGTCTTCACCCATGCCGTCGCCTATTGCGGCTTTCCCGCCGCGATCGATGCGCTGCGCATGGCCGAGCAGGTTCTGGGCGAGGAGGGCAAGCTGTGACGCAGGTGGAAGCCATGGCCGGCTGTAAGGTGATCGACGTCTCGTCCTTCCTCGCCGGGCCGTTCGCCACCACCCAGCTCGCGGAATTCGGCGCCGACGTGATCAAGCTGGAACTGCCCGGCGTGGGCGACGCGCTGCGCAAGTTCGGTACCGTCACCGAATGCGGCGAGACGCTGCCCTGGCTGTCGGAATGCCGGAACAAGAAGATCGCCTCGCTCGACCTGCGCAAGCCCGACGGTGCGGCGCTGTTCAAGCAGCTGATCGCGGATGCCGACATCCTCGTCGAGAACTTCCAGCCCGGGACGATGGAGAAATGGGGCCTTGGCTGGGACGTGCTCTCCGCCGTCAATCCGCGCCTGATCATGGTGCGCATCTCCGGCTACGGGCAAACCGGGCCCTATAGCGGCCGCCCCGGCTTCGGCCGCATCGGCAACGCCTTCGGGGGCCTGTCCTACCTGGCCGGCTACCCCGACCGACCGCCCGTCACCCCCGGCTCCGCCACCATCCCCGACTACCTTGCCGGCCTGTACGGCGCCTTCGGTGCGCTGCTCGCGATGCGGGCGCGCGAGCAGACCGGGCGCGGCCAGGTGGTCGATATCGGCCTGTACGAGCCGATCTTTCGCATCCTCGACGAATTGGCACCCTCCTTCCACCTCAACGGCTACGTCCGCGAACGCATGGGACCGGGGACCGTCAACGTCGTTCCCCACAGCCACTATCCGACCAGGGACAATCGCTGGATCGCCATCGCCTGCACCTCGGACAAGATCTACGCCCGCCTCGCCGAGGCCATGGGAACGCCCGAGCACGCCGGCGAGGGAAAATGGGGCACCGTGCAGCAGCGCGAGGCGCAGCGTGCGATCGTGGACGCGACCGTCGGCGCCTGGACCGGCACCATGGACCGCGACGTGGTCCTCGCCCTGTGCGCAGCGCATGAGGTGCCTTGCGGCCCGGTCTACTCCATCGAGGAAATCTTCGCCGACCCGCAATACGCGGCGCGGGGGAACATCGCCTTCGTCGAGGATCCGCGCGTGGGTGTGCTCGCCGTCCCGAACGTGGTGCCGCGCCTGACCGACACGCCGGGCGGGATCAAGTGGCTGGGACCGTCCCAGGGCGCCCATGCCGACCACGTCTATCGCGAGCGGCTGGGCCTCGACGCGGCCGAGATTGCGCGGCTGCAGGACGCCGGCGTGATCTGAGAAGTGCTTGCGTGCCGGGGCGCTTCCGGCATGCTGGGCGGATGCTCTACATCCCGCCCGCCTTTCGCGAGACCGATCCCGCGACCTTGCACGCCGTGATACGCGACGCGCGGCTCGCCATCCTGGTCTGCGCGGCACTCGACGGGGCGATGCCCTGGGTCACGCATCTTCCGCTGATGCTCGATGCCGAAGACGGCCCGCTCGGGACGCTGCACGGCCATGTGGCGAAGGCGAACGGGCACTGGCAGGCCCTGGTGCGCGCCAGCCGCGCGCTGGTGATCTTCACCGGGCCGGACGCCTATGTCTCCCCCGCGCACTACGCTTCCAAGCGCGAGCACGGCAAGGTCGTGCCGACCTGGAACTACGTGGCCGTGCACGCCGAATGCGATGCGGAGATCTACCACGACGCCGCGCGCCTGCACGCGGTGGTCTCCCGCCTGACCGACCAGCATGAAGGGGCGCGGGCCGAGCCCTGGGCAGTCGGCGATGCGCCGGAGCCCTTCATCGCCGGCCAGTTGAAGGGCATCGTCGGCGTGGCGCTGCGCATCACCGCGCTGGAGGGCAAGCGCAAGCTGTCGCAGAACCGCTCGGCCGAGGATCGGGCGGGGGTGAAGACCGGGCTGGCCGACAGCGCCGACGGCGGCGACCGTGACCTCGCGCGCCTGATGGAGTGACGCGCCGCCGGGGCGAGGTCGCCGGCTAGCTGCAGCGCACCGTGGTGAACCAGGCGTAGGGGCGCTCGAAGGCGTCCAGCAGGGGTGTCGCGTTGGTGCAGCGGCGGTGCAGCGACAGTGCCGGGTCCTCCGCGTTCGGAGGATATTCAGCGTAGCTGACGCTGGTGCGGGTAAAGCTCGCGCCGTTGGTCTCGCACAGGCTGCGGCGGCCATCGGGCAGGTGCCGGACGAACAGCAAGGCGCCATTTGCGCTCTGGCCGGCGGCGGTGACGAAGCCCGGGTTCTGCCCCTCGAGGCAGCGCAGCGCGGGTTCTGCCGGGAACGGCGGCGCCTGTGCCGCGGCCTCGCCCGCCAGCAGGACACCGAGCGCCAGCCCGCAGCATCGGATCATCGTCGGCAGCGGCATGGCGTGGAATCCTGCATCGAATCGCAATCGGGTGGTCGCGAACTGGCCACGATCGCGCGAGGCATTGCTAGCGAAATCTGGATGAGGCTTTTAGCGTCGCGCATGGGCCGAGTCGCGGCGGGACGCCGAACCAGGGATGTGCCGCGCGTCGCGCCGAAGCGCCCCTGGCGCTGGGTCGGCATGACCATCATCGTGAGCGTCTGGGGCGCTTTGGCGGTGGGCGCCATCCTGCTGTTCTTCACTTGGGACATGCCCGGCCCGGAGGCCGCGCTGGCAGCGACGCGACGCCCCTCCGTGACCTTGCAGGCCGGCGATGGCCGCGTGATCGCGACCTCGGGCGACATCTACGGCGACGTGTTGCGACTGTCCGACATGCCGGCGAGCCTGCCCGCCGCGCTGATCGCCATCGAGGATCGCCGCTTCCGCAGCCATTGGGGCCTCGATGTCGTGGGCCTCGCGCGCGCCGCCTGGGTGAACCTCACCGCCGGCCGCGTTGCCCAAGGTGGGTCCACCATCACGCAGCAACTGGCGAAAAACCTGTTCCTCACACCGGCGCGCAGCTTTCGCCGCAAGGTGCAGGAGGCGCTGCTCGCCCTCTGGCTCGAACGACGCTTCACCAAGGACGAGATCCTCGAGATCTACCTCAACCGCGTCTATCTCGGGGCCGGCGCCTATGGGGTGGACGCTGCCGCGCGTCTCTATTTCGGCATCTCCGCACGCCGGCTTGAGCTGTGGCAATCCGCGATCCTGGCCGGGCTGCCGCGCGCACCCTCGCGTCTCAACCCGCGCGCCAACCCGGCGGGCGCCGTCGCCCGCGGCATGGAGGTGCTCGACGCGATGGCCGAGACCGGCGCGATCCGGGACGGCAGCGCCGCTGCGCTCGCCGAGCGCATGGCCTTCCCCCGCGCGCCGTCGCGCGAGGCGGGGTGGTTCGCCGACTGGGCGCAGGACGACCTGGCGGAGCGGTTTCCCGGCAACGCCGACCTGGTGCTGCGATCCGCCCTCGATGCCGGGCTGCAGTCGGTGGTGGAGGCGCGGCTGGAGGCGCTGCTCGCCGGCGCGGGTGCGCAGGCAGGCGTGGCCCAGGGCGCGGTGGTCGCGATGGAGGCGGAGACCGGCGCCGTACGCGCCATGGCCGGAGGACGCGACTACCGCGCGAGCCCCTTCAACCGCGCGGTCCAGGCGCGCCGCCAGCCGGGCAGCGCGATGAAGGCCTTCGTCTTCCTCGCCGCCCTCGAGGCCGGTGCCACGCCCGACGACATGGTGAGCGACGCGCCGGTGTCGCTCGGCGGCTGGTCGCCGGGCAACGGCGCCTGGCGTGCGCGGGGCGAGATCAGCCTCGAGGAAGCCTTCGCGCAGAGCGTGAATGGTGCGGCGGTGCGGGTGATGCAGCGCGCCGGCGGACCGCGCCCGGTGGCGGCCGTCGCCACGCGCCTGGGACTCGCCGGGCCGCACCCGCGCGACGGCTCCATCGCGCTCGGCACCGGCGAGGCGAGCCTGCTCGAACTCACCGCCGCCTACGCCGCCTTCGCCAATGGCGGCATGCGCGTGGTGCCGCACGCGCTGCGCGAAGCCCGCGCCGGCGGCCAGCGCGTTCCGGTTCCGGCCGCGACGCCGGTGCGCGTGATCGAGGCTGGCCACGCCGCCGAGATGCGGCGCATGCTCGAAGCCGTGGTCGCCCGCGGCACCGGGCGCGGCGCCGGACGCGGCGCGGGCAAGACCGGCACGACGCAGGATTTCCGCGACGCCTGGTACATCGGCTTCGACCGGGGTCTCGTGCTCGGCATCTGGCTCGGCAATGATGACGGCACGCCGATGCGCGGGGTCGCCGGCGGCGGGCTGCCGGTGCGGCTGTGGCGCGAGATCATGGAGGGCGTGCGGTGAACGAAGCCGACCAGCGACACCTGCTCTCACGCCTCGCACCCGCGGTGCAGCACGACGTCAACAACCTGATGACGGTCACCCTGGCGACGCTGGAGCTCATGCGCCACGGTCTGGCGCCCGACGACGCGAGCCTGCGGCGGATCGAACGGATCGAAGCCGCTTCGCGCCGGCTGGAGGCGCTGATGCGGGGCTTCCTCACGCTGGCCCGGGCCGTGCCGGAACAGGCGATGATGGATGTCGCGCGACTCCTGCACCGCATCGCGCCGCTTCTTGGCCTCAGCGGCGCAACGGTGACGATCGAAGCACCCGCAGACGGGGTGGAGGCGGCGTGCGACGCGGGGCTGCTCACTTCGGCGCTGGTCGAGACGGTCGGCGGCCGTGGCGAAGTGACGCTGCGGCTGGAAGGGGAGGGCGTGATGGTGGTGCGCGGGGGGAATTCAGCGATGGTGAAGTTTGTCGCTTGAAGACTGGGGGAAATGAATTTCCCCCAGACCCCCAATCTTTGATTTTTATCGTTCCGCCAGTCGGGATGACCAGGGCCTTACAGTGCGAGGAATGTGCGCGCTGCTGGTTGTATTTTACTTCAAGGTTCTTGTTCGCATGAAGCACTGGGTCGTCCAGCCAGCACTGATCGTGCCAGCCAGAACCAATGGATAAAAATAAAAGATAGGGGGTTTGGGGGAAATTCATTTCCCCCATTCTGTCGTCAGTGCCGCCCGGCGAATTCCACCCTTCCGGACAGTCGCAGCCCGACGCCCTGCGGGTCCCGGCGCACCAGCATCTCCGACGGGCGGCCCATCGCTTCTCCCTGCCGCACGACCAGGCGTGGGGGCGCCGCCGCCAGTGCGCGCAGGCCGGCGTAGAGTGCGGTCGCGGCGATGCCGGTGGCGGCATCCTCGGGGTAGCCGGAGTTGCGCGGGAATTGCCGGGCATGGGCGGTGGCCGCGCCGGCCAGCGCGTAGGGGTAGAGGCCGGTTGACCCGATCGCCTCGCAGGCTGCGCGCACCGCGTCCGGGTTGGGGGCCAGGGCGTGTAGGCGGGCCAGGTCGCGCAACGGGACCAGGGTTTTCACGCGGCTGGTTGCGGCGTTCTGCACCGGGACGTCGGCGAGGTCGGACGTGTCGATGTCCAGGGCCGCGAGCACCTGTTCGCGGTCCAGCAGGGGCTCGGCCTGGCCTTCGGGCTGGGTGACCTCCACGCCGTCGCCGTCGAAGAGGGCGCGCACCGGGCCGGAGAGCGTCTCGATGCGCAGCATCGCGCCTTGTGCCTCGCCGCGCTGGCGCAGCAGCCAGGCGGCGCCGAGCGTGGCGTGGCCGCACATCTCCATTTCGTGTTCCGGGACGAAGAAGCGGAAGCGCCGGTCCGCCGAGGCGGGGTCCTCGGGCGGCAGGACAAAGCCGCTCTCATGGCCATGTTGCGCGGCGATGGCGCGCATGGCCTCGGCGCTCAGCCCGGTGGCGTCGGGGATGATCGGCGCGAGGTTTCCGCCGCCCGGCGCGGCCGGGAAAATGGTCAGGAGGATGATCTCGGGATGCGTCGGCATGGCGACATGAGTAAGCCCTTCTTACCAGCCGGTCAGCAAGATCAAGCACTTGGCGGAACCTGCCGGGTAAGGAATTCTGGCCTCCTTAGCCAGGGAGGCCCACCGCCAATGACCAACCGCTTCGACAACAAGGTCGTCGTCATCACCGGCGCCGGGTCCGTCGGCCCCGGCTGGGGCAATGGCCGCGCCGCCGCCGTCGCTTTCGCGCGCGAGGGTGCGACCGTCTTCGGCGTGGACCGCGACCTCGCCGCGATGGAGGAGACAGCGGCCCTCGCCGGCGAGCGGTTCCATCCCGGCCGGTGCGACGTGCTCTCCCACGCCTCCATTGCCGCCATGGTGGCCGAGGCGAAGCAGCGTTTCGGGCGCATCGACGTGCTGGTGAACAATGTCGGCGGCTCGGCGGCTGGCGGCCCGGTCGAGATGGCGGAGGAGGTCTGGGACACCCAGATCGACGTGAACCTGAAATCCGTCTTCCTCACCTGCAAGCACGTGATCCCGATCATGGAGGCGCAGGGCGGCGGCGCGATCGTGAACCTGGCCTCGACCTCGGGCATCCGCTTCACCGGCGCGGCGCAGGTTGCCTATGCCGCGTCCAAGGCGGGCGTCATCCAGCTTGGCCGCGTCGTCGCGGTCCAGTATGCGGCGCGCGGCATCCGGGTGAACACGGTGATCCCGGGCCAGGTGCACACGCCGATGGTGGAGACGCGCCTGGCTGGCCAGCGCGCCGGCGGCGATGTCGCGGCGCTCCTCGCCCAGCGCCTCGCGCGCATCCCGGTGGGCTTTGCCGGCGACGGGCGCGACACGGCCGCTGCGGTGCTGTTCCTCGCCTCGGACGATGCCCGCTTCATCACCGGCACCGAGATCGTGGTCGATGGCGGCATGTCGGTGCGTTGCGGCTGAGGGGCCTTGCCGGCATGCGGCCGGATGCCTACCCATGGAGCCCATGACGCTGCGCATCGCCTTAGACAACAGCTATGCCCGCCTGCCGGATCGCTTCTTCGCGCGGCTCGACCCGACGCCTGTCGCCGCACCTGGGCTGGTGCGGGTGAATGCCGGCCTCGCGCGCGACCTCGGCATTGACCCGGACGCGCTGGCCGGCGCCGAGGGACTCGCCATGTTCGCCGGCAACTGGGTCCCCGAGGGCGCCGAGCCCCTGGCCATGGCCTATTCCGGGCACCAGTTCGGCCATTTCTCGCCCCAGCTCGGCGATGGCCGCGCCATCCTGCTGGGCGAGGTCGCCGGGCGGGACGTGCAGCTCAAGGGCTCGGGCCCGACGCCTTTCTCGCGCCGCGGCGACGGGCGCGCGGCACTCGGCCCGGTCTTGCGCGAATACATCGTGAGCGAGGCGATGTTCGCCCTCGGCGTGCCCACCACGCGCGCGTTGGCCGCCGTCACCACCGGCGAATGGGTGATGCGCGAGACGGCGCTGCCCGGCGCGGTGCTGACCCGCGTGGCGGCGAGCCACCTGCGCGTCGGCACCTTCCAGTATTTCGCCGCCCGCGGGGATATCGAGGGGCTGCACATCCTCGCGGACTACGCCATCGCCCGGCATGACCCGGGTGCGAGCCACCGGTCCTTCTTCGAAGGCGTGGTGCGGCGCCAGGCGCGGCTCGTCGCGCAGTGGCTGAGCCTGGGCTTCATCCATGGCGTGATGAACACCGACAACTGCTCGATCAGCGGCGAGACGATCGACTACGGCCCCTGCGCCTTCCTCGATACCTACGACCCGGCCGCGGTGTTCTCGGCCATCGACTACCAGGGCCGCTACGCCTTCGGGCAGCAGCCGCGCATCGCGCAATGGAACCTCGCGCGCCTGGCCGAGGCGATGCTGCCGCTCTTCGACGCGGACGAGCAGAAGGCGGTGGCCTATGCCGAGGATGCGCTCGGCGGCTTCGCGCCGGAGTTCCAGGGCGCTTATGGTGCGGCGATGCGGCGCAAGCTGGGCCTCGCGACGTCGGCGCCGGAGGACGCTGCCCTGGTGCAGGACCTCCTCACCCTTATGGCCGAGACGGGTGCGGACTTCACGCTCACCTTCCGCGGTCTCGGCGATGATGTGGTGCCCGAGGGCTTCGAGGCCTGGGCCGCGCGCTGGCGCGACCGCCGTGCCTCCGAACCCGGCTGGCAGGCGCTGATCCGCGCGACCAACCCCGCCGTGATCCCGCGCAACCACCTGGTCGAGGCCGCCATCGTCGCCGCCGTGGAGCGCGAGGACTTTTCGGTGTTCGAGGCGCTGCTCGCCGCGACGTCCCGGCCCTTCGACGATGCCGACACGGCCGTCACCGCGCCGCCGCTGCCCGCGCAGCGCGTGACGCAAACCTTCTGTGGAACCTGAGCGCATGGCGCATTGGCTGGTGAAAAGCGAACCCGACTCCTTCTCCTGGGACCAGATGGTCGCCAACAAGACCGAGCCCTGGACCGGCGTGCGCAACGCCCAGGCGTCGAACTTCCTCAAGGCAATGAAGAAGGGCGACCTCGCCTTTTTCTATCACTCGAACATCGGCAAGGAGATCGTGGGCGTCGTGCGCGTGGTGCGCGAAGCCTACCCCGACCCGAGCGACGATACGGGCCGCTGGGTCTGCGTCGACATGCAGGCGGTCTCGCCGGTGCCCAAGCCGGTGACGCTCGCCGACATCAAGGAGGATGCCAAGCTCGAGGGCATTGCGCTCACGCGGCAGAGCCGGCTGTCGGTCATGCCGATCAGCGACCCGCATTGGAAGCACTTGGCAAAGCTTGGCGGCTGGAAGAAATGAGCGAGCGGCGGCTCTGCGCGCTGGCGGATATCCCCGATGGCGGATCCAAGGGCTTCGCCGCCGCACCCGGCGCCTTCACCGGCCTGTTCGCCGTCCGGCGCGGGGCACAGGTCTTCGCCTATGTGAATTCCTGCCCGCATGTCGGGCTGCCACTGGACCCGGTGCCGGATCGCTTCCTCGATGCAAAGGGCACCCACATCCTGTGCTCGGCGCATGGTGCGCGCTTCCGCGTGGAAGATGGCGAATGCGTCGCCGGCCCCTGCTATGGCGAGGCGCTGGAGGCGGTCGTCGCGCGCATCGATGCGGATGGCGGCGTGTGGGTGCCGAAAAACGCCGGGATGTGACCACGGCGCGCGCGCACTCCGTCCCGCCATGCGGGCCGCGAGCCAGCGGCACGATGCGCCCGAGGGCACCAAGACGTGCTGATGCAGGGCGGCCATTCCTCAGGGCCGTCCTGCATCAGCGCCGGGGTGGAAGCGTCGGATCCTCGCCGGGGCTGAAATCGGGTCCCCGTCGCGCTGGCCAGGCGATGGGATCGACGCGCGCCAGCGGAATCCGCGCCACGGTCACGCGGCTGTTCTCCAGGGTCATCGGCACCTCGACGAGGGGCGGCCCGCCCGACTCCGGCACGCGCTGCATCAGGAGCAGGGCGGTCGTGGCGGCGGCGGCCGAGGATGGCGGCAGGGTGCCGGCTTCGGCGAGCGCGCGTATCACCTGGTCGGCGCCGGAGACGCGCAGCGTCGCCGTGCCCATCGGCTGCAGCCGGTCGTCGAGGGTCAGCGTCGCGTTGGCGCCGCCGCCGACCGGCCCCCATTGCACCGCGAGCAGGCGGAGTTCCAGCGTGCCGCCGCCATCGCGCCATTGCTCGGCCCGGGTCATCGGGTCGCGCCCGCCGGGCAGCGGGCCGGTCATCACCGCCTCCGCCGACAGGCTCTCGAGCTGGCGGCCGAAGGCGGCGAGTGCCGGTTGCGCGGCAAAGCCCTCGGGCAGGCCCAGGCCTTGCAGCGCGAGGCTGACGGTCAGCGCAGGCTCGCTCTCGGTCGCGGTGGAGCGGGTGCCGAAGCTGAGCTGGCCCTCGCGCAGTTCGAGCAGGCCGGCCGGCGTGTTCATGCGCAGCCGCTCGGTCACCACCTCGCCCTCGCGCAGGCTGGTGCCGGCCTCGGTCGGGAAAAAGGCTTCGAAGCGATCCGTCGCGAAGGGGAATTCGGTGTCGCCGATGCGCAGACGCTGGCGGCCGCGGAACTCGACCACGAGGCGGTCCAGGCGCGGTGCCGCGACGCGCAGGGTGAGCGTCTCGGCATTCCATTCGAGGCCGGCGGGAAGGTTCGGGCCGACTGCGGCGATGCGCAGACCGGGCACGCTGAGTGCGGCGGACAAGGGCCATCCGCCGCGCGCGGTCGGGCCGTGCTCGATGATCCAGCCTTGCGCGCGCCGCTGCGCCGTCCAGGCGGCGAAGCTCCGCTCGATCTGGCCGCTGGTCCAGCGCCAGAGCGCGGAATGCCCCGCGGCGAGGATGGCGAGGAGAAGAAGGGCCGCAATGGCGGCGCGCATCGGCTTGGCGGTGAGCATGGGCGTCGGTATAGGCGCGATGGAATAACCGTGCGACTGGCGAATGCTCACGATTGATCCAGATGGCGACCTCTATGTCTTCGGCTATGGATCGCTGATCTGGCGGCCGGGCTTTGCCCATGCCGGCGCCGAGCTCGGGGTGCTGCGCGGCTACCATCGCAGCTTCTGCCTGTGGAGCACGCGCTATCGCGGCACCGTCGCGAAGCCGGGGCTGGTGCTGGGCCTGGATCGCGGTGGCGCCTGCCGCGGCATGGTGTTCCGGGTGGAAGCGCCCCGCGCCGCCGAGGTGCTGGCCTATCTCGACGATCGCGAACTGCCCGATGGCGCGGAGATCGTGTACCGGCGCCGGATGGTGGATGTGCGGCTTGCCGCCAGCGGGCAATTCGTGCGGGCGGCGACCTATGTCGCGAACCGCGCGTGCCGGAATTACTGCGGCCGGCTCGCCTCCAGCGAGGCGGCGGCGGTGATCGCTTCGGGGCATGGCGCGATGGGCAGCAACCGGGACTACCTGCTCAACACCGTCGAGCATTTGCGTGCCGTGGGCGTGCGTGACCGCGGGCTGGAGCGGATCGCGACCCTGGTGGCGCATCCCGCGCCGCTGGAGGGGCCGGTCCTCGACAGGCTCTGAAGGTTTGACGCGGCCGCGCCATCGCGCATGATCGGCGCAAAGCACGATCGGTGCGTCGAGGGGCAGGGGATGGCGAGGATGACCGGGGTATTTGGACCACCGCCGCATGCCCGCGACGTGCAACGCCACGGTGCGGTGCGCTGATGCCGGTGCCGCTGCATCCCGATTGCCGCGTGATCCTGGAGCTCATTAAAGCGTCGGGACGGGCGCCGTTCATCAATCTCTCGCCGCCGGCCGCGCGGGTGCAATACGCCGCCGGGCGCGCGGTGCTGCAGCCGCCGCCGCCGGATGTCGCGTCGGTGCGCGATCTCGCCTTGCCGGATGGCGTGCCGCTGCGCTTCTACCGGCCAGCCGGATCGAGTGACGCGGACGTTCTCGGCTGTCTCGTCTTCGCGCATGGCGGCGGCTGGGTGTTCGGCGACCTCGACACGCATGACCATCTGGCACGCAGCCTCGCCAATATCTCGGGCTGCGCGGTGCTCTCCGTCGGCTATCGCCTCGCACCCGAGCACCGCTTCCCCGTCGCGGTGGATGACTGCGCCGCGGCGCTGCGCTTCGCGGTGCGGGGGGCAGCCGCGCTCGGCATCGATGTGGCGCGCATCGCGGTGGGCGGCGACAGCGCGGGCGGCAATATCGCGGCCGTGCTGGCGCTGATGGCGCGCGACGGCGCGGTGCCGCCGGTGCGCTTCCAGTTGCTGCTCTATCCGGTGACCGAGATGGCGCAGACCCATCCGAGCTACGCGGCCTACACCGAAGGCCTGCCGCTGACCGCCGAAGGCATGGCGTGGTTCCGCGTCCACTACGTGCCGGATGCAAAGGATTGGCAGGATTGGCGCGCCTCGCCCTTGCGCGCCGAAACGCTTGCCGGCACGGCGCCGGCCTTTGTGCTCACGGTGGGCCATGATCCGCTCTGCGACGAGGGCCGCGCCTATGCCGCGCGTCTCGAGTCCGAAGGTGTCCCCGTGGCGCACCTGCATGCCGCGGACCTGCTGCACGGGGCCCTGACGATGGCCGCGATCATCCGGCCCGCGCTGTCGCTGATCACCGTCGCGGGCCTCGCCTTGCGCAATGGACTCGCGACGGATCTGGATACCCAAGCATAAGAAACGGACAGGGAGGCTCGCATGCGGTTTTCGGGGAAGGTCGCCGTCATCACCGGCGCCGCCAATGGCCTGGGACTCGACGCCGCGCAGGGTTTTGCCCGCGAGGGTGCGAAGGTGCTGCTGGTGGATCGCGATGCCGACGGCGAGGCGCAGGCCGCCGCCCTGCGCGCGGAAGGTCTGGAAGCGCAGTTCATCGCCGCCGACGTCTCGCGCGACGCCGATGTGCGCGGCTATGTCGACGCAGCCGTCCAGCGCTGGGGTCGCATTGACTGCTTCTTCAACAATGCCGGCATCGAGGGCCATGTGCGCCCGCTGCACGAGCAGGACGAGGCGATGTTCGATGCCGTGATGGCGGTGAATGTGAAGGGCGTCTTCCTCGGCCTCAAGCACGTGATCCCGGTGATGCTGCGCCAGGCGGTGGGGTCCATCGTGAACACGGCGTCGACGGCGGCGCTGGTGGGGTCGGCGGGCCTCGCACCCTATGTCGCGTCCAAGCATGCAGTGCTCGGCCTTACCAAATCCGCGGCCGGCGAAGTCGCGCGCCAAGGCGTGCGCGTGAATGCGCTCTGCCCGGGGCCGACCGACACCCGCATGATCCATTCGCTCGAGGACCAGGCGATGGCCTCGGGGCGCAACGACGTGGCGGAGCGCTACATGGCGGCCATCCCGCTCGGCCGCTACGCGACGCCGGCGGAGGTGACGGCGATGGTGCTGTTCCTGTGCTCGGACGTCGCGAGTGCCATCACCGGGGGGCAGTTCCAGGTCGATGGCGGGCGCACGGCCTGCCCCGGCGGCAGCGCGCTGCGATAGCGCTCAGCGCAGCTCGGCGCCGTGGGCGGTGATGCTCTCGTGCAGGCGCAGCAGGCGCAGCGCGCGTTCGACGATCGGGTAGTCTACGAAGCGGCCATCGACCTGGATCGACGCGAGGCCGCGCGCCTCGGCCTCGGCGAAGGCGGCGGCGATGGTGCGGGCGCGGGCGACCTCCACCTCGGTCGGTGCGTAGGCGGCATTGGCGATGGGGATCTGGTCGGGGTGGATGCACATGCGGCCCTGGAAGCCGAGCGCTGCGCTGCGCGCGCAGTTGCGCGTGAAGGCCTCGGTCTCGCGCAGCTCGATCCAGACGGTGTCGAGCGGCGCTTCCAGCCCGGCGCTGCGGCTCGCCATCACCATGTCCGCGCGGATGGTGGCGAGCTCGCTCTCCTCCAGCGACCAGGCGATGCCGAGATCCAGGGTGTAGTCGCCGGCGCCGAAGGCCATGCGGCGCACACGTCCGCCGAGGCCGGCCGTGGCCTGCATGAGGTTGCGGAGCTCATCATGGCCGCGCGCGGTCTCGATGATCGGGATGATGTCGATGCCGCGCTCGGGCAGCCCCTGCGCGCGCTCGAGCGCGGCGACCATCCAGTCCACCCCGATCAGCTGGGCGGCGGATTCGAGCTTGGGCAGCAGCAGACCATCGAGGCGCGGACCGATGACGGCCTGGATGTCGCCGAAGCAGAACGGCGTCTCGAAGGCATTGACCCGCACATAACCGCGGCAGGCGCGCGGGCGCTGCAGGGTGGCCACCACCGCATCGCGTGCCGCGACCTTCGCGCTGTTCGCCACCGCGTCCTCGAGGTCGAGTATGGCGGCATCCGCGCCGATCGTCAGGACCTTCTCCGAGCGGCGCGGATGGTCGCCCGGGGCAAACAGGAAGCTGCGGTTCGGCGCTGGCGTCATGGTGTGATCTCCCTGCCCTGAGGCTAGCACCGCTGCCCGCGCGGTGCCGAGGGCGGTTGCCGCATCGGCTCCGGCGCTTCAGTGTGCAAGCGCCGTGAACGAGACAATCGCCCCGCCCGACCGGCGCATCCTCATCGCCATTCTCTGGATGTGCTTCGCGGGGATGCTGTTCTCATTCATGGGCGGCTTCGCGAAGCTGCTGGGGGTGACCTATTCCTCGGTGCAGGTGTCCTGGGCGCGCGCCTTCATCCACCTGGTGTTCCTCGCCGCCGTGTTCATGCCCTCCGGCGGCATCGCGGTGTTGCGCAGCCGGCGGCCGAAGCTGCAGCTCGCGCGCGCGGCGACGCTGACCACCTCCAACCTGTGCTTCTTCTACGGGGTGACGTTCATTCCGTTGGCCAAGGCATCCGCGGTGTCGCTCGCCTCGCCGCTGATCGTGGCATTGCTGGCCTGGCCGCTGCTGGGCGAGCGCACCACGAAGCTGCGCGTGGCCGCGGTGGTCACCGGCTTCATCGGCGTGCTGCTGGTCATCCGGCCGGGTGGGGCGCTGTTCCACTGGGCGTCGCTGTTCATCCTAGTCTCCGCGACGTCCTATGCGATCTATCAGATCCTGACGCGCATGGTCGCGCCCTTCGATCCGCCGGCGACATCGGCCTTGTGGGCGCCGCTGATCGGGGCAATCGGGCTGATGGTGTTCATGCCGTTCATCTGGGAGACGCCGCGCAGCCTCGGCGATGCGGCGATGTTTCTCGCCTGCGGCACGCTGGGGGCGACGGGGCATTATTGCGTCGCGCGCGCCCTTTCGCTGGCACCCGCCAACATCATCTCTCCGTTCCAGTACGTGCAGCTGCTCAGCGCGACGGGGGTCGGCTGGGTGCTATTCGACCATCTGCCGGATGCAGGTACCTGGGTCGGCGCGAGCATCATCATCGGCTCCGGCCTCGTGCTCGGCTGGGCGCAGAGCCGCAGCAAATAGGCATGTTGCGGTGCGGCATGGGCCGCGTCTAGCATCGCCGCAAACGAGGGGCTTTCGTATGCTGACGACCATTCTGGGCATCGATCACGCGATGATCGTGGTGCGTGACCTCGATGCCGCTGCGGCCGATTGGGCGGCGGCGGGCTTCACGCTCTCCCCGCGCGGGCTGCACAGCGAGGCGATGGGAAGTGCGAACTACACCATCATGTTCGGCGAGGATTATGTGGAGCTGCTCGGCGTGGTTGCCCCGACCCCACGCAATGAGGGGGTGCGCAACTTCCTTGCGGGACGCCAGGGCTTTGCGCGGACGGCCTTCACGACGACCGACGCCGCGGCGGGTGCGGCAGCGCTGAAGGTGCGCGGGATCGAAGCGGTGGGGCCGATGGATTTCGCAAGGCCGGTGCCGCTGCCCGGCGGCGCGGAGACCGAGGCGCGGTTTTCGGTGTTCCAATGGCCAGAGACGCTGGCGCCCGGCGCGATGCGTATTTTTGCTTGTCAGCACCACACGCGCAACGCGGTGTGGATCCCAGATCTGCAACGCCACGCGAATGGCGTCGCGGCTATCCGGCGCGCCCTTGTCGCGTCGCCCGACCCTGCCGCAGCGGCGGCCGGGATGGCCGCGCTGATCGAGAGCGCGGTTGAGACGGATGGCGCCATCTCCCTGGTGCCGACCGGCACCGGACGCGCCGATTTCGCCTTCGCGACACGGGCCGACCTCGCCGCCGCCTACGGGCTGGATGCGGCGTCGCTGCCCGATACGGGCGGGGCCGGCCTGGTGCTGGGCGCGACCACTGCGCGGGCGCCCATGATGGTGACGGGCTGCGCGCTCGTCTTCGAACCCCTGTGAGGAGCAACCCGATGAGCGGACCGACGCGGCGCGAGGTGTTCCTGATGTCGGGCGCGGCCATGGTGCCGGCCAGCGCGATCGCGCAGGAAACGCCCCGGCGCGGTGGCATCCTCACGGTGCATTTCGCGACCGAGCAGCGCATCCTCAACCCCTCGCTGCAGGCATCGACCGGCGTCTACATCGTGGGCGGCAAGATCCAGGAGCCGCTGGTCGATCTCGACGCCGCCGGCAACCCCACCCCCGTGCTGGCCGAAAGCTGGGAGACCACGCCCGACGGGCGCGCCATCACCTTCAAGCTGCGCCAGGGAGTCACCTGGCATGACGGCCGGCCTTTCACCTCGGCGGATGTGCAGTTCACCGCCATGGAGATGTGGAAGAAGATCCTTAATTACGGCACCGCGCTGCAGCAGTTCCTGACCGCAGTCGAGACGCCGGACGCGCACACGGCGGTGTTCCGTTATGAGCGCCCGATGCCGCTGGGCCTGTTGCTGCGCGGCCTGCCGGACCTCGGCTACATCTCGCCCCGGCATGTCTATGAGGGTACGGATATCCGCCAAAACCCGGCGAACACCGCGCCCATCGGAACCGGGCCGTTCAAGTTCGTGCAGTATGAGCGCGGGCAGTTCATCATCGCCGAGCGCAACCCGAATTACTGGCGCAACGGCATGCCCTACCTCGATCGCGTGGTGTGGCGCGTGGTGACCGACCGAGCGGCGGCCGCGGCGCAGATGGAGGCGGGGCAGATCCTGTTCAGCCCGTACTCCTCGCTCGCGCTGGCGGACATGACGCGCCTCGCGCGCGACCCGCGCTTCGAAGTGACGACGCGCGGCAATGAAGGCAATGCGCGGACCAACACCATCGAGTTCAACTTCCGCAAGCCCGAGCTCGCCGATATCCGCGTGCGTAAGGCCATCGCGCACGCGATCAACATCCCCTTCTTCATCGAGAACTTCTTGGGCACCTACGCCAAGCCGGGGACTGGGCCGATCCCTTCGGTCAGCGCCGACTACTACACGCCCGGAAGCCCGCAATACGGTTTCGACCGCGCGCTTGCGAACCGCTTGCTCGACGAGGCGGGGCATCGGCGCGGCGCCGGCGGCGTGCGCTTCTCGCTGCGCCTCAGCCCCGCACCCTGGGGCGAGGATATCGCGCTGTTTGCGACCTTTATCCAGCAATCGCTGGTTGAGGTCGGTATTCGCGTGGAGATCGTGCGGCTGGACGCCGCCGGCTTCCTGCGCAGCGTCTACAACGACCATAATTTCGACCTCGCCAGCGGCTGGCACCAATACCGCTCCGACCCGGCCGTAAGCACCACGGTCTGGTATCGCTCCGGCAGCCCGCAGGGTGCGCCCTGGACCAACCAGTGGGGCTGGACCGATGCCGCGATCGACCAGGTGATCGACAATGCGGCGACCGAGGTAGACCCTGCCAGGCGCCGCGCCCTCTATGCGGACTTCGTGACGCGCGTGCAGACCGAACTGCCGGTCTGGATGCCGATCGAGCAGATTTTTCTCTCCGTGTTCAACCGGCGCCTGCGCAATGCTGGGAACACGCCGCGCTGGGCGTCTTCGTCCTGGCATGACACCTGGTTGGCCTCTTGAAGCTGCTGCTTCTTGCGCTGCGTCGGCTTGCCGCGTCGCTGCCGGCGCTGGTGCTGATCCTGGTGGGGCTGTTCTTGCTGCTGCAGCTCGCGCCCGGCGACACGGTGGATGCGCTAATGGCGCAGATGGGCGGCGGCGATGCCGCCATCGCGGCCGACCTGCGGCGCTTCTACGGGCTCGATCTGTCGGTGGCGGCGCGGCTCGGCGCCTATCTCTGGCGGTTGGTGACGCTGGATCTCGGCTTTTCGGCCATCTACGGCAAGCCGGTCGCGAGCGTGATCCTGGAACGGCTACCGGCGACGCTGCTGCTGATGATGGGCGCGCTGTTCTTCGCCTTCTCCTTCGGCATGGCACTCGGCGTCGTCGCCGCGCGACGAGTGAACCAGTGGCCGGATACGCTGATCTCCACGCTCGGGCTGATCTTCTACGCCACGCCCTCCTTCTGGTTCGGGCTGATGGCGATCGTGTTGTTCAGCGTCTACCTGCAATGGCTGCCGGCGGGCGGGTTCGGCGATGTGGCGATGGGCTACACCGGCTGGGCCGCGATCTGGGATACGGCGACCTACCTGGTGCTGCCGGTCCTCACGCTTGCGCTGATCTTCCTCGCCATTGCGCTGCGCATCATGCGGGCGTCGATGCTGGAAGTGCAGGGGATGGATTTCGTACGCACGGCGCGCGCGAAGGGCCTGTCCGAGACGCGCATCGTGGCGCGGCACGTGCTGCGCAACGCGCTGCTGCCGATGGTGACGCTGATCGGTCTGCAGGCCGGCACGATGCTCGGCGGTTCGGTGGTGGTGGAAAGTGTCTTCACCCTGCCGGGGCTGGGCCGCCTCGCCTATGAGAGCGTGGTGCAGCGGGATCTGAACACGCTGCTGGGCATCGTGTTCGTCTCTGCGTTGCTGGTGATCGCGGTGAATTTCGTGGTCGATCTGCTCTATGCGCGGCTCGATCCGCGGATTGTCGGCTGATGCGGGCGTTGCATGCCTTCCTGCGCAATCCCGTGGCTGTCGCGGGGGCTGTGCTGCTTGGCGCAGTGGTGCTGATGGCACTGGTGGCGCCGCTGGTGTTTCCGGCCGATCCGCTGGGTCTCGCCGGGCGTCCCTTGCAGTGGCCGGGTGCCAATCCGCGATTCTGGCTGGGGACCGATCCCTCGGGGCGGGACATCGCGGCGCAGCTGTTCCATGGCGCGCGGATTTCGCTGCTGATCGGGGGTGTCGCAACGCTGATCGCAGTGGTGATCGGCATCGTGTTCGGCGCGCTTGCGGGCTTCTATGGCGGGGTGGTGGACACGGTCCTGATGCGGGTGACGGAGGCGTTCCAGACGTTGCCGAACTTCCTGCTGTTGCTCGTGCTGGTGGCGGTGTTCGGGTCGGACCTTGTGACGGTGGTGATCGCCATCGGCGTCGTCGCCTGGCCGCCGGTCGCGCGGCTGACGCGCGCCGAGTTCCTGACACTGCGCGAGCGCGACTACGTGGCTGCCTGCCGGATGCAGGGCCTGTCGGACGCGCACCTGATCTTTCGCGAGGTGCTGCCGAATGCGCTGCCGCCCGTGATCGTCTATGCGAGCGTGGTGATGGCGGTGGCGATCCTGTTGGAGAGCGCGCTGGCGTTCCTGCAGCTCTCCGACCCGAATGTGCCGTCCTGGGGCAATCTGATCGGCCTTGGCCGGACGGTGCTGCGCAGCGAGTGGTACGTCTCCGCGATACCTGGCGTCGCGATCCTGCTCTCGATTCTGGGCGTCTCCCTCGTCGGCCAGGGTCTCAACGACGCCCTCAATCCTCGACTGGCTTCGCGGTGACGCCCACGGATAAAAATAAAAGATCGGGGGTCCGGGGGAAATTCTTTTCCCCCGTCTTTTAGTCGTGCTGCGGGTCGCTGGCTTATCAGTCGCGTTGCCACCCTCCGCCGATCGCGCATTGGCGCTCGATAACGTGTCGTTCGACTTGGCCGCTGGCGAAATCCTGTGCGTCGTGGGCGAAAGCGGTTCCGGCAAATCCGTCACCGCCTCTGCCATCATGGGCCTCCTGGCGCCGGGTCTTGCGGTCGTCGCCGGCGAGATCAGCCTGGGTGGCGTGGTCCTGCGCGGGGATGCCTGGCGCGCGTTGCGTGGCTGCCGCATCGGGATGGTGTTCCAGGAGCCGATGACTGCGCTGAACCCCTTGATGCGGGTGGGCGCCCAGATCGCCGAGATGTGGCGCGTGCATACGGATCTGGGGAGCGAGGAGATCGCCGCGCGCAGCCTGCGCGCCTTGGAGGAGGTGGGCCTGCCGGACCCGCCAGGTGCGTTGCGCGCCTATCCGCATGAGTTGTCGGGCGGCCAGCGGCAGCGGGTGATGATCGCGATGGCGCTCGCCTTGGAGCCGGAGGTGCTGATCTGCGACGAGCCGACCACCGCGCTCGACGTCACGACGCAGGCGCAGGTGTTGGCCCTGATCCGCGCGATGCAGGCGCGGCGCGGAACGGCGGTGCTGTTCATCACCCATGATTTCGGCGTGGTGGCGGAGATCGCGGACCGTGTGGCGGTCATGCAGCGCGGCGTGATCGTGGAACAGGGGAGCGCCATGGAGGTGCTCGAATCGCCACGGCATCCCTATACCCGCGCCTTGCTCGCCGCCGTGCCGAAGCTGCAGGCGCCGCCGCCGCGCGCGCTGAGCGAGGAGCGCGTGCTGGAGATCGAGGGCCTGGTGAAGACCTATGGCGCGCGGGGCCTGCTCCAACGACGCCAGCCAGTGCGGGCGCTCGACGACGTTTCCCTGGTGCTGCGGGCCGGCAGCACGCTCGGGATCGTGGGGGAGAGCGGGTCGGGCAAGTCCACCCTGGCGCGATGCGTCGCGGGGATGTTGCGCGCCGACGCCGGGGTCATCCGCATTGCCGGCGCGCCGATGCCGAAGGGACGGCGCGCCGCGGCGCGGCTGGTGCAGATGGTGTTCCAGGACCCCTACGCCTCGCTCAACCCGCGCCGCCGGGTGGGCGAGCAGGTGGCGCAGGGCCCGATGGCGATGGGAATGGCGCGCGCGCAGGCCATGGCGGAGGCGCGGGCCCTTTTCGAACTCGTGGGCCTGGATGCCGCCGCCGTGACTCGGTTTGCGCATGAATTCTCCGGCGGGCAGCGCCAGCGCATCGGCATCGCTCGGGCCCTGGCGATGAAGCCGCGCGTGCTGGTGGCGGATGAGCCGGTGAGCGCTCTCGATGTCAGCGTGCAGGCGCAGGTGCTCGCGCTGCTCCGCGATCTCCAGGCCCGGCTCGGCCTGTCGATCCTGTTCATCACGCATGACCTGCGGGTCGCGGCGCAGATCTGCGACGAGGTGGCGGTGATGCAGCGCGGCGCGGTGGTGGAGCAGGGCAGGGTCGGCACCGTCTTCTCCGACCCGAGGCATCCCTATACGCGCAGCCTGCTGGCGTCGGTCCCCGGGCGGATGGTGGTCGGCGCCTGACGCGCACTGCCTGTGCCTTGGGCAGGCTGCGCCTGTTCGCGGCAGGACCATGCGCCGGGATGGCGATTGGTGGCGCGGGTGGCGTTGGCGGCCAGGGCCTCGTCTGGCTAGCATCGCCCTCGTGATCCCAGGAGCCGCATGTGAACGATGTTGAACTGATCGCGGTGACCAAGCGCTATGGCGGCGGCGCGGTCGCGGTGGATGGCATCGACCTGGTCATACCGCCGGCCTCCTACACCTGCCTGCTCGGCCCATCAGGGTGCGGGAAGACCAGCACGCTGCGCATGATCGCGGGTCATGAGGAGGTGAGCGAGGGCGACATCCTGCTCGCGGGCCGCAACGTGACCGCCCTGCCGCCTGCCAAGCGCGGCACGGCGATGATGTTCCAGAGCTACGCGCTGTTCCCGCATCTGTCGGCACGGGACAATGTCGCCTTCGGGCTGCGCATGCGCGGGGTGGCGAAGGTCGAGCGCCTGGCGCGGGCCGACAAGTTCCTCGAGCTCGTGCACCTCAGCCACCTGGCCGAACGGCTGCCGGCGCAGCTTTCGGGCGGGCAGCAGCAGCGTGTCGCGTTGGCGCGCGCGCTGATCACGGAGCCCCGCGTTTTGCTGCTCGATGAGCCGCTTTCGGCGCTCGACCCCTTTCTGCGCGCCAAGATGCGCGAGGAGCTGAAGCGCCTGCAACGCGAGCTCGGCATCAGCTTCATCCACGTGACGCACAGCCAGGAGGAGGCGATGGCGCTGGCCGACCTCACCGTGGTCATGGATCACGGGCGGATCGCTCAGGCGGGGCCGCCGCGCGAGGTGTTCGAGAAGCCGGCCTCATCCTTCGTCGCGCGCTTCATCGGCGGCCACAACGTGCTCGCGCGCGCGCAGGGGTCGTTCGCGGTAAGAACGGATCGCATGCGGTTGGCGGCGGCCGGAAACGGCCCGCAGCATGCGGGGCAGGTCTCGGCACTGGAATACCTGGGCGCCGCGGTGCGCGTCGTGGTCGCGGCCGCCGACGGAACCGAGGCGGAGGCCTTGCTGGCGGATGCGGATTTCCACGCCGCGCCCGTCGCGCTGGGGCAGGGCGCCACGCTCGTCTGGGATCTCGCCGATGAACACGCCCTCGCCGCCTGAGCGGCGTGGTTCTTGCAAACTTCCTGGCAGACGGGACCAAGGAGAGATGAGCATGACTGACAAGACAAAAATGACGCTCGGCCGGCGCGGCGCGCTGGCCCTGGCCGGCGCTGCCGTGGGATCGGGGACCATCACCGGCTTCCCCACCATCTGGGCGCAGAATATCCGCGACATCACGCTGCGCCAGGTCGGCACCGGCGTCTCGGGCCTCAACGCCATCGCCGAGCAGTGCAAGCGCGACACCGGTATCACCCTGCAGCTCACCGTGATGGACACCGACGCGCTGGCGCAGCGCATCGCGACGCAGTCGCGCACCTTCGACATCGCCGATGTCGAATACATGACGACAAAGAAGACCTATCCGGTCGGCACCATGCAGGCGATCGAGAAGCGCCGCATCACCAATGCCGACAAGATCGTGCCGATCTTCACCTCGGGTCGCCTGACGCCCACCAGCCAGGTTGCCCAGGGCACCGCGCCGCATACGGTGGGCTTCGTCGCGAACCGGCTCGCGACCGCCTTCGAGCCGACGCAGACCGAGTGGATGACGCTCATCCCGACCATCTACAACGCGGATACGCTGGGCATCCGCCCGGACCTGATCAGCCGCCCCATCCGCAACTGGAAGGACCTCGTCGACCCCGCCTTCCGCGGCAAGGCCTCGATCGTGAACGTGCCGAACATCGGCATCATGGACGCGGCGATGGTGATGGAGAGCGCGGGCCAGCTGCGCTACATCGACAAGGGCAACATGACCCGGGCGGAGATCGACCGCACCACCGCCTTCCTCATCGACCTCAAGCGCCAGGGGCATTTCCGCGCCTTCTGGAAGACCTTCGACGAGAGCGTGAACCTGATGGCCTCGGGCGAGGTCATCATCCAGTCCATGTGGTCGCCGGCCGTCGCCGCGGTGCGCTCGCGCGGGATCGCCTGCGTGTACCAGCCGCTGGAGGAAGGCTACCGCGCCTGGGGCGGCGGGCTCGGCATCGCCCGGCACGTCAGCGGGCTGCAGCTCGACGCGGCCTATGAATACCTCAACTGGTACCTGTCCGGGTGGGTCGGCGCCTACCTCAACCGCCAGGGTTACTACTCGGCGGTGCTGGAGACGGCGCGCACCCAGATGAGCGCCCCGGAATGGGATTTCTGGATGGAGGGCAAGCCGGCCGCCGCCGACATCCTCGCCCCCGACGGGCGCGTGATGGAGCGCGCGGGCACGGTGCGCGACGGCGGGTCTTTCACCGAACGCATGGGCCGCGTCTCGTGCTGGAACTCGGTGATGAACGAGGAACGCTACATGGTCCAGAAATGGAACGAGTTCATCGCGGCGTGATTGGGGCTACGGCCGGCGCGTGACGAGCGCGCCGGCTCGCGGCGGGGAGAGTTGATGCGCGCCTGGTTCCTTGCGGCCCCGCTTGCGCTGGTGCTCGCGGCCTTCCTGCTGGTGCCGCTCGCCATGCTCGTGGCGGTGAGCTTCTACGATTACGACAGCTTCCGACTCATCCCCGATTTCGTCACCACGAACTACGTTGAGGTGTTCGGGTCGATGGTGACCTGGCGCACCTACGGCAAGACCTTCTTCTTCGCCGGCATAACCTGGGCCATCACCCTGCTGGTGGGATTCTGGGTGGCCTACTACCTGGCCTTCGTGGTGGAAGGGACCGGCAAGCGGACGGTGCTGTTCCTGCTCTGCACCATCCCGTTCTGGACCTCGAACCTGATCCGCATGATCGCCTGGGTGCCCTTCCTCGGGCGCAACGGGCTCGCCAATCGCGCGCTGCAGGGCGCGGGCATCACCGACCAGCCGCTGGAGTTCCTGCTCTTCTCGGAATTCGCCGTCGTGCTGGCCTTCGTGCACCTCTACACGCTGTTCATGGTGGTGCCGATCTTCAACACCATGATGCGCGTGGACCGCCGCCTGATCGAGGCCGCGGTCGATGCGGGGGCCGGATTCTGGCGCGTGTTGTGGTTCGTGATCCTGCCGCTGTGCAAGCCGGGGATCGCCATCGGCAGCATTTTCGTCATCGTGCTGGTGATGGGCGATTTCGTCACCGTGCGGCTGATGAGCGGCGGGCAGTCCGCCTCGGTCGGGCTCATGATCAGCAACCAGATCTCGCTGCTGCAATACCCCGCCGCGGCCGCCAATGCGGTGGTGCTGCTGATCGTGGTGCTGATGATGGTGGCCGCCATCCTGCGCATCGTCGATATCCGGAAGGAGCTGTAGGCGATGCCGGGGCGTCTGGGGCGAGGGTTGCTGACGGCGCTGTTCGTGGCCTTCGTGCTGTTCCTCTACGGGCCGACGCTCACCATCGTGGTGCTGTCCTTCCAGGGGCCGGATGGCGGGCTGACCTTCCCGATGAACGGCGTGTCGCTGCATTGGTTCCGGCGGCTGTTCGAGCGCCAGGCGGTGGGCGATTTCGGCGCCTCGATCACGCGCTCCCTCGCACTCGCCGCCATGGTGACGTTGGCGACGGTGGTGATCTCGCTGGCGGCGGGAATGGCGTTCCGGCGTCGCTTCGTGGGCTCGGCAGCGCTGTTTTACCTCACCATCACGAGCCTGATCTTGCCCTCGATCCTGGTCGGGCTCGGCATCGGGCTCGCCTTCAACCAGGCGGAGATCGACACGCATTGGTGGGGCTCCGCACTGGGGGCGCAGCTCACCTGGACGCTGCCGTTTGGCCTGCTGATCATGCTCGCTGTGTTCAACCGCTTCGACGGCGCTTGGGAGGAAGCGGCGCGCGACCTCGGCGCGACATCGTGGCAGAGCTTCGCCCATGTGGTGCTGCCGATCGTGGCCCCCAGCGTCATCGGCATCGCGCTGTTCGGCTTCACTTTGTCCTTCGACGAATTCGCCCGCACGATGCTGACCGCGGGCACCGACAACACGCTTCCGCTGGAAATTCTCGGCATGACGACGACGGTGACGACGCCCGTCCTTTACGCACTCGGCACGGCGAGCACGCTGGTCTCGTTCCTCGCAATCGGCCTGGCCCTGGCGCTGCTGTGGCGCGCGCGACGCCAGCGAGCATGAACATGGTTGGGCCGGCCCTGCGGGTCGTGCCAGGATGTGCACGTCGGTCGACCAGCGGGACGGGGAACGCGATGCGCACACGCTACAGGATCCAACGACGCGCGCTGCTCGGTGGCGGCGTCGGCGTCGCCCTTGCGGCGGTGCCCGGCACGCGCGTGCCGGTCGCGCAATCGCTGGACCGGGTGAGCTTCCAGACCAATTGGCGCGCCCAGGCCGAGCATGGCGGGCACTATCAGGCGGTCACCGCCGGCATCTACCGCCGCCACGGCATCGAGTGCGATCTGCGCATGGGCGGCCCGCAGCAGAACCCGGTGCAGCTGCTGCTCGCGGGGCGCGTGGACTTCATCATGTCCAACGGTTTCCAGGCGCTGAACTACGTGCGCGAGAACCTGCCCTTCCTCACCGTCGCCGCGACGATGCAGAAGGACCCGCAGGTGCTGATGACCCATGAGGGCAACGGCATCAACAGCTTCGAGGATATGCGCGGCAAGCCGATGCTGATCGGCGCCGGCGGCCGGGTGACCTACTGGCCCTTCCTGCGCACGCGCTTCGGCTTCACCGATGAGCAGATCCGCCCCTACACCTTCAACCTCGGGCCGTTCATGGCCGACCGGAACGCGATCCAGCAGGGTTTTGTGACCTCCGAGCCCTTCGCCGCGCAGCAGGCCGGGGCGCGGCCGCGCGTCTTTCTGCTCGCCGATGCGGGGTACGAGAACTACCAGCAGACGATCGACGTCTCCCAGCGCATGGTCAACGAGAAGGCGGATCTCGTGCAGCGCTTCGTCAACGCCACCATCGAAGGCTGGGCGCAGTACATCGCAGGGCAGGACGTCGCGGCCGCGAATGCGCGCATCAAGGCCGACAATCCCGAGATGGACGATGCGCGCATCGCCTATGCGGCACGCATGATGAACGAGCGGGGCATCATCAAGAGCGGCGACGCCGACACGCTCGGCATCGGCGCAATGACGGATGCGCGCTGGGCCAGCTTCTACAATGGCATGTCGCGTGCGGGTCTCTATCCGCCGGCGCTCGACATCCGGCGCGGCTACACGACGCGCTTCGTCAACCAGCGCGTCGGCCTCGCTTGAGCGGGTCGGCGCTGGTCGCGCTCCGCGGGGTCGGCAAGCGCTACGCGACCGGGACGGTGGCGGTCCAGGGTGTCGACTTGACCATCGCGGAGGGGGAATTCCTCGCACTTCTGGGCCCTTCGGGCTGCGGCAAGTCGACCCTGCTGCGCATGATCGCCGGCCTCGACACCGCGACCGCCGGAACCATCGGATGGCCGCGCAGCGGGCATGATGCGCGCGGCGAGCCCGCGCGCGACATCGGCTTCGTGTTCCAGGAACCGACCCTGATGCCTTGGGCCAGCGCGCTTGCCAATGTGGCGCTGCCGCTTTCACTCGCTGGCGTCGCGACGCGCGAAGCCGAGGCGCGCGCGGCCCAGGCGCTGGGCAATGTCGGCCTGGCCGGCTTCGAACGCGCCTTCCCGCGGGCTCTGTCGGGGGGGATGAAGATGCGCGTCTCCATCGCCCGCGCGCTGGTCACCAGGCCACGGCTGCTGCTGATGGACGAGCCCTTCGCCGCACTCGACGAGATCACGCGCCACCGCCTGAACAACGACCTGCTGGCGCTGTGGGAGCGCGAGCGGTTCACCGCCATCTTCGTCACGCATTCCACTTTCGAGAGCGTCTACCTGGCGCAGCGCATCATCGTCATGGCCGCGCGCCCCGGGCGCGTCGCGGCCGAGATTGCGGTCAATGCCGGCTATCCCCGCGGGGAGATCTATCGCACCTCGGCCGAGTACGCCGGGCACTGCCGCGCGGTGTCCGAGCGGCTGGGCGAGGCAATGGCCGCATGAGCCAGATTTCCGCATCCGAGAAGGCCGAGGCGGCCGCGCTGGCGGAGCCGACGGAGCGCGCGGTCCTGGGCCTCACGCCCTCGATGTGGCTGCGCATCCTGGCCCCCGCGATCCTGGGCCTTATCTTTCTCGGCGCCTGGGAAGTGCTGGTGCGGGTGCGCGAGATCCCTCCCTACATCCTGCCCGGCCCGCTCGCGATCGGTCGCGCGCTGGCAGCCGATTGGGCGTCGCTCGCGGTCTCGCTGTGGGTGACGCTGCAGATCACCTTCGCCGCGCTGGTCATGGCCGCGGTGCTGGGGCTCGTGCTCGCGGTGCTGTTCGCGCAGTCGCGGGTGATCGAGCTGTCGCTCTACCCCTACGCCGTGATTTTGCAGGTGACGCCGATCGTCGCCATCGCGCCGCTCATCATCATCTGGGTGGACGACATCCGGGTGGCGCTGCTGATCTGCGCCTGGATCGTGGCGTTTTTCCCGGTGCTGTCGAACACCACGCTCGGGCTCAATTCCTGCGACCGCAACCTCGAGGACCTGTTCCGGCTGTATCGCGCCAATCGCTGGCAGGTGCTGTGGCGACTGCGGCTGCCGACGGCGATGCCATATTTCCTGGCCGGGCTGCGCATTTCCGGCGGCTTGGCGCTGATCGGCGCCATCGTCGCTGAATTCGTGGCCGGCACGGGCGGCACCGCCTCGGGCCTCGCCTACCGGATCCTGGAGGCGGGGTACCAGCTGCAGATCCCGCGCATGTTCGCCGCCCTGGTGCTGGTGTCGGGGACCGGGATCGTGATCTTCGTGGCGCTGTCGCTGGTCTCGCACCTGCTGCTGCGGCGCTGGCATGAAAGTGCTGTCGAGAGGCGGCGATGAGGCAGGCGTTGAGGCAAGCGGGGTCGCGCTTCTGGCTGCGTGACGCCAGGGCGCCCGTGGTCGTCTGCGGGCCGGTCCAAGGACCGCGCGACGAGGATGGACTCGTCCGCCTCGACATCCGGATCGAGGATGGCCGCATTGCCGCGCTCGCGCCGGCGGGCACGGCGCATGAAGGCGTGAGACTCGATGGCGGCCAGGTCTGGCCGGGCTTTGTCGATGGCCACACCCATCTGGACAAGGGCCATATCTGGCCGCGTCGGCGCAATCCCACCGGGGATTTCGCCGGCGCCATCGCCGCCGCGACCCAGGATCGCGCCGCCTGGACCGAGGCCGATATCGAAGCGCGCTTCGACTGGGGCCTTCGCGCGGCCTATGCCCACGGGACGATGGCGATCCGCACCCATCTCGAAAGCGACGACGTGCGCAATCCGCAATCCTGGCGGGTGTTCGCGCGGCTTCGGGACCGCTGGGCCGGTCGCATCACGTTGCAGGCCAGCTCGATCGCGCCGCTCGACCGCTTTGCGGGCGAGGACGGTACCATGCTCGCGGATCTGGTCGCGCGGACCGGCGCGGCCCTGGGCATGGTGACGCGGCTGACCGGTGGCGTGCACGAGGCGCTGCCGGCCGAGTTCCAGCCCATGCTCGACAACTTCTTCGCGCTCGCGGAGGCGCGCGGCCTAGACCTCGACCTGCATGTGGATGAAAGCGGGGAAAGTGGGGCGCGCGCCTTGCGGGAGATTGCGCTGACGGCGCTGCGGCGCGGCTTCAAGGGCCGCATCCAGTGCGGCCATTGCTGCGCCCTCTCCGTTCAGCCCGAGGCGTTCGCCGTCGAGACCATCCGGCTATGCGCCGAGGCCGGCATCGGCATCATCGTGCTGCCGATGTGCAACATGTACCTGCAGGATCGCCGCGCCGGACGCACGCCGCGCTGGCGTGGCGTCACGCTGGTGCATGAGTTCGAAGCCGCCGGCGTGCCGGTGTCGCTGGCGTCGGATAATTGCCGTGATCCGTTCTACGCCTATGGCGACCACGACATGGTGGAGGTTTATTGCGAATCGACGCGCACCCTGCACCTGGACCATCCGGTCGACGCCTGGCCGCGCGCGGTCGGTGCAACCCCGGCGCGGGCGATGGGCCTGGAGAAAGCCGGCCTGATCGAAGTCGGGGCAGCCGCGGACCTGGTCCTGATGCGCGCCCGGACCATGAGCGAGTTCCTGTCGCGACCGCAGGGCGACCGAACCGTGCTGCGCGCAGGCCGCATCCTGGACGCCGTGCCGCCCGACTGGCGCGAGCTCGATCCGGTCGTAGGCGCGCCGCCTTAGGCGAAGCCGACAAAAAAACGGGGGCATGTCGCCATGCCCCCGCCTTCCTCGTCACCGGTGCCGAAGCGCCGGCCAAGCCATCACTTGTTGGCGGATTCCCAGGTGGCGAGCTGCTCTTCCGCCTGTTCCTTGGTGATGCCGTAGCGCTCCTGGACCTTGCCCAGCAGCTGGTCGCGCTGCCCGCCGATGACCGCCAGGTCGTCGTCGGTGAGCTTGCCCCACTGTTCACGCACCTTGCCGGTCATCTGCTTCCAATTGCCGGCGATCTGATCCCAGTTCATCGCATTCTCCTTGCCCGGCGCGAGATGCGCCATGCCCGAAGAACACGAGACCGGCTGCGCGGTTGCCCGCGATTAGGCCAGCGGCGAGCGGCCCGCGGTCACCGCCTGGTAGGTGGCAATCGCCAGTGCCAGCGGCTCGAACGGCTTGGAGATGATGAAGGCGGGCTCGATGCCTTCGGAGGTCAGCAACCGCTCGGGATAGGCGGTCACGAAGATCACCGGGACCTTCAGGGTCTGCAGGATGCGCGACACCGCGACGCTGCCGTCGCCGCCGCGCCCGAGGTTGATGTCGGCGAGGATCAGCCCCGGCGGGGAGGCGGCGGCGATGCGCACCGCATCGGCCTCGCTCGCGGCGACACCCACCACCCGGTGGCCGCAGGCCTCGACCAGGCGTTGCACATCCATCGCGATGATGGGCTCATCCTCGATGACCAGCACGTCAGTCGCGGTCACGGTCCGCAGCGTCGCGCGCGCCGCGTCGGCTTCGGCCAGGGCCAAGTTGGAGTCGATGCCAAGCACCAGCGCGGCCTCGTCGGAGCTGAGATCCTCGAGCGCCATCAGCAGCAGCAACTGCCGCTGCCGGCTGGTGAGCGCATCCTTCGCATGGTCGCGCTTGGGCGCTGCGCGAACGATGGCGGCATAGAGAGCGAGGCGCGCGGGCAACTCCGGCAAGGGCGAACGCAACGCCTCGGCGACGAGGGCGTCGCCCGAGGGTTGCTCGCCGGTGATAGCGCGGGCAAAACGACGCGCCTGCGGTAGAACGCGAAGCAACTCACTGGGGGAAACCGCGTTCATCCTGAGCCCTGTCTGCTGATGTCGTTAGCCTGAACGGATTTCTCCGCAACGCCGCGGCGCTTATATGGTTGCCTGCACGCGTTGCTCAGAAAACATAGAACCCGTGGGGACACAAGAATCCGTGATGCAACCTTCTCGTTCCGCCATGCATTATGCGCGCATGGAACATGACAGCGAAATCCTCCCCCGGTCACCCGATGCCCAGGCGACGGAGCCGGAGTTCTCATTCCACAATGCCTTGGTGGCCGCGCTGCCCCGTCTTCGGGTCCAGGCGCTTTCGCTGACGCGCAACCGCGCAGATGCGGACGACCTTGTCCAGGCGGCAGTGACGAATGCGCTGTCCGCGCAGGGAAGCTTCACGCCGGGGACAAATTTCCAGGCGTGGATGTTCCGCATCCTAAGGAACCGCTTCCTGTCCGACCGTCGTCGCAACCGGGACACCATCGAGATCGACGAGGCGCCGCCGGCCTCCGTGGCGCGTCCCGCGGGCCAGGAGCATAGCTTGGCCCTTGCCGAGCTGCGCTGCCAGATGGCGCGCCTGCCCGCCGACCAGCGCACCGCGCTTGTGATGGTGTCGTTGCAGGGCATGTCCTACGAGGATGTGGCCGAGGCGATGGGTTGCGCGGTGGGCACCGCCAAGTGCCGCGTGTTCCGGGCGCGCCGCCAGCTCGAGATCTGGATGCTCGGTGAGGGCGAAGGGCGTCGTTCGCCTGCCCGCGCACGTAATGCTGGCGTTTCCCAGGCCCAGCGCGGTAGGACATCCGGTGACCGTCACGCGACCGTGGCGGAGGACAGTCAACCGCGGATGTGATGGACGAGCCGGACGATAAGAAGCCTTCGGATGAAATCATGCGGGCTCAAGAAAGAGTTCCTGGTGGCACGCGGCGCGTGCCTGAGGCAGCCTTCGACCTCTGGTTGAGGCGGGGGCTGCACCAGCTCTATGACGATGTGGCGAACGAAGCCATTCCGCCCGAGTTGCTCCAGCTGATCGAGCAGGATCGTAGAAAATGATGGCTGATGGGTCGGTGGATGCCGGCCCGCCTCAGCCGCCTGAAGCGCCCATGCAGCCCACGGGTCGCTGGCGGTTTTTTCGTGGCGTCCGCGGGCGGCTCCTCATGCTTGTCGCCATCGCGACCATTCCTGTTCTCGGCACAGCGGGTGGTCACGCGTGGGTGAACTACGATCGCGCGCGCGATTTCGCCAGGCAGACGGCGCTCGTCATCCGCGAGGGTGCCGTGGCGCGGCAGGCGGCGATGTTGGACACGACCGAGGAAATGCTGGACGGGCTCGCGCGCCGGACGGATTTGCTGGTTGCCCCGACCGAGACCTGTGTGGCGACCATGCAGTCGCTGCTCAACCTGTTCCGCGACCGCTATACGAACCTCTGGCTCATGGACAAGGACGGCAAGCTGCTGTGCAGCGCGCTGCCGGCCCCGGTTGGTCGCGACCTGTCGATGACCCGCACCTACCAGGCACCGGTCGCCGCCCGCCGTTTCGCCCTCGCTGAGTTCATCGACGGGGAATTGAGCGGTCGGGCGGTGATGCCGGCGGCCAGCCCGATGATCGCGGCCGACGGGTCATTGCAGGGTGTCGTCGCGGCTTCCGTCCTGCTTGATTACCTCGCGACCCCGTCGCGACAGAATGCCGGCACGGCGGCCTACGATGCCTGGCTCATGGATCGGCGCGGCACTACCCTCGCGATCACCAATGCCGGGGCTTCGGTGCTCCCCTCGTTGAGCCAGCTCGCGACGCTGCAGAGCGAGGGGTCGATGATCGAGGGCCTCTCTGCGGATGGCAACCCGCATCTGTGGTCCATAGCGCTGCTTGCACCCGACCTGCGCATGGTGATCGGGGTGCCAGTCAGCGCGCTCTACGCGGTCGCCGCATCCCAGCTGCGCGACCGGCTGGCCGAGTTGGTCGCCTTCCTCTCGATCTGCGTCGTGGCGATCCTGTTCGGTGCCGAGATCTCAGTGGCGCGCCCGATGCGCCGCCTCGCACGGCGCGTTCATGAATGGACGCCAGGGCAGTTGTTCAAGCCAGCCAGCCGGGCGAGCGATCCGGACGAGGTTGTGGCACTCGATGCCGCGCTGGCCAGCGCGTCTTCGGTGATCGCCGATCGCGAGCAGGCGTTGCGCGCCGCCATCGGCCAGCGCGACCTGCTGATGGCCGAGATCCATCACCGCGTGAAGAACAACCTTCAGATCATCGCGTCGCTGCTGTCCATGCAGGCGGCACGGCTCGAGGAACCACGCGCGAACCTGGAGCTGGGCATCGCGCGCGACCGCGTGCAGGCGCTCGCCACGCTGCACCGGCACCTCTACCTCGACCAGAGCTATCGCAGCATCGCGATGCGCCCATTCCTCGAGGAGCTGTGCCGGCAGCTGGGCGACGCGATGGACCTGCGCAGCGACGACAGGATCACGGTGACGATCGACGCCGACCCGATCGAGATCGCATCCGATTCCGCGATCTCGCTCGCACTGCTGGTCACCGAGGCTGTGAGCAACGCGCTGCGGCACGGCTTCCCCGATGGCCGCCACGGCACCATCGCGGTGTCGTTCAAGCGCGAGGCGGACTCGGCCTTGCTGCGCATCGCCGATGACGGGGTAGGCATCGCCGCGGCGGGCGCGAACAACAAGGGGCTCGGGATGCAGCTGATCCGGGGATTCGCGCAGCACCTGGGCGGCGAGGCGAGCGTCACCCACGCGCATGGCACAGAGATCACCCTGCGCATTCCGCTGGAGCTGGTGACGCCCACCAAAGTGGCCGCCGCCTGAGGTTTAAGTACTACGCCGTGAGGCGCACCGGGGCAGCAGGACCGGGGAGCGTCAGCCCTGGCGTTCGACCATCAGCTGCTTGATCTTGCCGATCGCCTCGGCCGGATTCAGCCCCTTGGGGCAGGTTCGAGTGCAGTTCATGATCGTGTGGCAGCGATAAAGGCGGAAGGGGTCTTCCAGATTGTCCAGCCGCTCGCCGGTGGCCTCGTCGCGGCTATCCGCAATCCAGCGATAGGCCTGCAGCAGGACGGCTGGGCCGAGATAGCGGTCGCCGTTCCACCAGTAGGAGGGGCAGGCGGTGGAGCAGCAGAAGCACAGGATGCATTCCCACATGCCGTCGAGCTTCGCGCGCTCATCCTTGGACTGGCGGCGCTCCGCATCAGGCGGCGGCGGCGTCTCCGATTTCAGCCAGGGCTCGATGGAGCGGAGTTGGGCGTAGATCTGGCTGAGGTCGGGCACCAGGTCCTTCACCACCGGCATGTGAGGCAGGGGGTTGATCCGCACCTCGCCCTTCACATCCTCGATCGGCTTGAGACAGGCGAGCGTGTTCAGCCCGTCGATGTTCATCGCGCAGGAGCCGCAGATGCCCTCGCGGCAGGAGCGGCGGAAGGTGAGCGTCTGGTCGACGTCGTTCTTGATCTGGATCAGCGCGTCCAGGACCATCGGCCCGCACTTGTCGAGGTCGAGCTCGAAGGTGTCGGTGCGGGGATTGGCCTCGGTGTCGGGGTCCCAGCGATAGATCTTGAAGGCGCGGACGTTGGTCGAGCCCGCGGGCGCGGTAAAGGTCTGCCCCTTCTCGATGGTGGAGTTCTTCGGCAGCGTGAAGGTGGCCATGGGGCTGGGGGCTCTCTCAGTACACGCGCGGCTTCGGCGGGAAGACCGAAACCTCATTGGTCAGGGTGCGCATCTTCACGTCGCGATAATCAAGGCGCACATCGCCGCTGGCCGTGTCGTACCAGGCGAGGGTGTGCTTCATCCAGTTCACGTCGTCGCGGTCCGGGTGGTCCTCGTGGCTGTGGGCACCGCGACTTTCGTGCCGCGCCTCCGCACCCACGATCGTGGTCATCGCGTTGCCGAGCAGGTTGTCGAGTTCCAGCGCCTCGACAAGGTCCGAGTTCCAGATCAGCGAGCGGTCCTGCACCTTGAGGTCGGCGAGGCCGGCATGCACGGCCTTCATCTTCGCCACGCCCTCGCGCATCAGGTCGGCGGTGCGGAAGACGGCCGCATGGGTCTGCATGGTGCGCTGCATCTCGACGCGTAGCGTCGAGGTGGAGGTGGCGCCATTGGCGTTGCGCGTGTGGTCCAGACGGTCGAGCCCATTCTCCCCCGCCTTGGGCGGCAGGTTCGGCTGCGAGGCGCCGGGCTTGATCGTCTCGCTGACCCGTTGCGCGGCGGCGCGGCCGAACACGACGAGATCGAGGAGCGAGTTGGTGCCAAGGCGGTTCGCGCCGTGCACCGAAACGCAGGCTGCCTCGCCCACCGCCAGCAGGCCGGGGACCACCCGGTCCTGGTCGGCAGGGGTCGGGTGCAGCACCTCGCAATGGATGTTCGTTGGGATGCCGCCCATGTTGTAGTGCACGGTCGGGAGCATCGGGATCGGCTCCTTCGTCACATCCACGCCGGCGAAAATCTTCGCGGTCTCGGAGATGCCGGGCAGGCGTTCATGCAGCAGCTCGGCGCCGAGGTGCTCGAGGTGCAGGTGAATGTGGTCCTTGAGCGGGCCGACGCCGCGGCCCTCGCGGATTTCCATCGACATCGCACGAGAGACGACGTCGCGCGAGGCCAGGTCCTTCGCGGTCGGGGCGTAGCGCTCCATGAAGCGCTCACCCTCGGAATTGGTGAGGTAGCCGCCTTCGCCGCGCGCGCCCTCGGTGACCAGGCAGCCGGCGCCGTAGATGCCGGTCGGGTGGAATTGCACGAATTCCTGGTCCTGCAGCGGAATGCCCGCGCGCAGCACCATCGCGTTGCCGTCGCCAGTGCAGGTATGCGCCGAGGTGCAGGAGAAATAGGCGCGGCCATAGCCACCCGTCGCCAGCACCGTGCGCTGCGCGCGGAAGCGATGGATGGAGCCATCCTCCAGGCACCAGGCGGTGACGCCGCGGCACACGCCTTCTTCATCCATGATGAGGTCGAGCGCGATGTACTCGATGAAGAACTCGCACTGGTGCTTCAGGGACTGCTGGTAGAGCGTGTGCAGGATGGCATGCCCGGTGCGGTCGGCAGCGGCGCAGGCGCGCATCGCGGGCGTCTTGCCGTAATCCTGCATGTGGCCGCCGAAGGGGCGCTGGTAGATCTTGCCGTCCTCGGTGCGCGAGAACGGCACACCGTAATGCTCGAGCTCGATGATCGCGGGGATCGCCTCGCGGCACATGTATTCGATGGCGTCCTGGTCGCCGAGCCAGTCCGACCCCTTCACGGTGTCGTACATGTGCCAGCGCCAGTCATCCTCGCCCATGTTGCCCAGCGCCGCGCCGACGCCGCCCTGCGCGGCAACCGTGTGGCTGCGCGTGGGGAACACCTTGGTGATGCAGGCGGTCTTCAGCCCCGCGGCACCCATGCCAAAGGTCGCCCGCAGGCCCGCCCCGCCGGCACCCACCACCACCACGTCATAGGTGTGGTCCACGATGCGGTAGGCGCCGTGGCTGGGCTTCGAGATCGCGTTCATCACCGTCTTCCTCGTGAGGCGGGGGCGGAGCAGCCCGCGCGCCTGTCATACGCGACAATTGGTGCGGCGCGGTAAAGGCGTAAGCCCCTCGGCACCGCGGAATTCATCGCAGCGCGATCCGGAGCACCGCGAGGGATGCCATCAGCCACAACAGCGCGCAGAGCCCCTTCACCACCAGCATCACGACGATGCGGCGTGAATCCGGCTTCACGTAATCTTCGATCACCACCTGCAGCCCGGCCGCGGTGTGGTGGAAGCCCGCACCCAGGAAGGCCAGCAACAGCACCGCGTTGAACGGCCGCGCGACCCAGACCTGGGCCTCGGAGAAACCCGCCCCGGCCAGCGACGCCAGCGCGAAGACCAGCCAGATGGTGAGCGGCAGCAGCGCGATCGACGTGACACGCTGCATCCACCAGTGGTGCGTGCCGGACCGCGCCGAGCCCAGGCCGCGCACGCGGCCGAGCGGAGAACGCAGGGAAGGGGTTGCCATGCTCAGATCCAGGCCCCGATGAGAATGATGAGAGTGAGCACCGAAAGCCCCGCCGTACCGGCTATCACCATGCGGCCGCTGCGATAGGTGTTGGGCATGTCGAAACCGTAGCCGGCGTCCCAAACCAGGTGGCGGATGCCCGCCAGCGTGTGGAACCACGCGACGACGATCAGCCCGGCCAGCACCACCCAGCCGATCACCGAGCCCAGGAACCACTGCACGGAGGCAAAGGATGCAGGCCCGCCGGCAAGGGCGGCCAGCCACCACACCAGGAAGATCAGCCCCACCGACCAGGCGATGCCGGTCGCGCGGTTCAGGATAGACAGGGAACTGGTCATCTGCAGCATGTCGTAGACCTGCAAATGCGGGGACAGCGGGCGCACCACCGGCGTGCCATCCGTGCGGCTGCCGATGAAGGTTGCATCCGGCCCGTCTTCGCTGTGGGACATCGCCACGCTCCGCAAAATGGCGGCCCGCGCTGCGCCACCGCGCGCCGGGCCGTCTGTGTGCGCTATCTATGGTGCGCTGCAGGGTAGCGTCAATTCATCGGCCCGAAACGCCGCAGGCCGCATGGCGGCGCCGCGACAACTCGCCCCGGTTCAGGTCGCCATGCAGGCAGCGTTGATCAGGCCGACCGCGACCGACACCGCGGCCTTCAACACCGCCGGCGCCATCTCCCGCCGCTCCTCGATGGCAGCCCGCCACCCCGCTCCGAACAACCGCGTCGCCGCGAAGAAGGCCAGCAGCTGCGCGACCAGCGCCACCAGGCTCCAGACCGCGGCATCGAGCAGATTGGCCGAATGCGCGACCGATGCCGCAATGGCGATCGCGAACCCCAGCATCGCGCCGCCCAGCGCCGTCGCCGCGGCCGCATTGCCCGCGCGGATCAGTGCCAACTCGCTGTGCGGCGTGATGCGCATGTAGACGAGGACAGCGCCCGCAAGCAGCGCCAGCCCCGCGACGAAATGCGTCAGGAACCCCGGCAGGGTCTCAAGGCTGGTCACGTGGCGGTTCCCCCGGTGAATGAATGCGGCACGAAGCGGCTGGTGTCTCGCGTGATCGGGGTCGCATCCTCGCGGATGCCGATGCCGCAGGCCTCGCCCCCGATGATCCAGGATCCGATGACCGGGTAGCGCCCGTCGAACACCGGCAATTCCGCATAGGCCTGGTACAGCTTCGGCTGGTCCGCATAGGGTCCGTCCGTCACGCCGCCGGGTGCGACGATGTTCGCGCCCTCCCGTCCCCACAGCGGCTTCGCCAGCTCCGGCCCGCCCGTCAGCCCCGGCTCCAGATACGCCGCCAGCAAATTCGGGTGGTCAGGATTGAGGTGCCACAGCAGCGACAGGAAGGCCTTCGACGCCGGGATCAGCCGCCACGCCGGCTCGATCCAGCGCGTCCGCGCCGCCGGGATATTGGCCCCAAACGCCTCCCCCAGCAGCCAATCCCAGGGGTAGAGCTTGAACACCGCCGCGATCTCCGCCGCCTCCAGATCGACGAACCGCCGCCCGTCCCAACCAATCTCGTCCAGATGCAAGAACGGCGATTCGATCCCCGCCTGGATCGCCGTGTCGCGCAGATAATCGACCGTCCCGCGATCCTCCGCACTGTCGCGCGCACAGGTGAAATGCACCCGCCCCGGCAAGCCCATCCGAGGCCAGGCCGCGATCAGCGCCTCATGGATCGCATTGAACTGGTCCGCCCCCGAACCCCCGCTCTCCAGCCATTCCCACTGCACCACCGCCGCCTCGAACAGCGCCGTCGGCGTGTCGGCATTGTACTCCAACAACTTCGGCGGCCCCGCCCCATCAAACCGCAAGTCCAACCGCCCATACAGGCTCGGCTCCCGCGCCTCCCAACTGCGCACCACGATCGGCCAGGCCCCATCCGGAATCCCTAGCGGGCCGTTCAACCCCTGCCGCACCGCGAACTCGACCGCCGCCATCGACAGGGCCTCGATCGCATTGGTCGCATCCTCCAACACGTCGATCTCAGCCGCGCCAAATTCGTAATGCGCGGCCTCATCCCAATACGGCTCGCCTGCAATGACCGCGAACGCAAACCCCATCCGCCGAGCACGCTCGCGACGATCGGGGCGCGGGTCGTGCGCGATGCGACGCATCAGGAAGCAAGGCGGGGGGCGCTGCCCCCTCGACCCCCGCCGGGGATCGCGCCGATCCCCGGGCCCCTGCGTGTGTTGGCCCTGGGTTTGGGGAGGGGTGTTCTTGCTTGAAGCGACGGGGTGGGGAGGGGGCGCGTCGCGGGAGTGCCCGTGGCACGGGTGCTCCACGCGCCCCCTCCCCACCCCGGCTCGCCTCCGGCGAGTGCTCCCTCACCAGAACCAAGAACCAACAGATGGAGGTCCAGGATCGACACGATCCTGGCGGGGTCCAGGGGCAGCGCCCCTGGCCTTTCTTCCCGACCCGTCACCCGCCGCTCGCGCCGCGTGCTCCGAAGCCGCCGCGGGAGATGGCGGCGGTGGCGCCCCCGTGGCTGGCGAGGCTGGCTTGTTGGCTGGCGCCGCGGCCGTAGTACCAGGAGCCGAGGTAGACGTGTCCGCCGCTGCTGCGGGCTTGGGATCGGGCGCAGATCTGTTGGGCGTCGGGCCGTTGGGCCGCGGTGGCGGCGCTGCATTCACGGGCGCGGGCGTCTTCGCCGCAGCCTGCGAGGATGATTCCTCCCCCAAGGAGGACCAGGGTGATGGATCGGCTGCGCCTCATGACGCCATGTTAACGGATGCCGCGTTGACGGGAAAGTATTGTCGCACCAGCTTGCGAGCAGGAGAATTCGACCATGTCCGCCCCTGCCGAAGTGTCTGACGACCCGCCTGGCGCTGCGCTGCGCGACGTGCGTGTGCTGGGGCTGATCGGGACAGGGCATTTCCTGTCCCATTTCTACATGTTGTGCTTGGCGCCGTTGTTCCCGGTGTGGCGGGACGAGTTCGGGGTGAGCTATGGCGCGCTCGGACTTGTGATTGCGCTGATGAGTGCGACGACGGGGCTGTTGCAGACGCCGGTGGGCTTTTGGGTCGACCGCTACGGGGCGCGGCGGTTTCTGGTGGGCGGTACGCTGCTGATGGCGCTGTCGATCTCGGCGATGGCGTTCGCGCCGGGGTATTGGGCCCTGCTGGTGCTGGCGATCGTGTCGGGGATTGGCAACAGCGTCATCCACCCGGCGGATTATGCGATCCTGACGGGGTCGGTGCGGTCGTCCTTCATGGGGCGGGCGTTTTCGGTGCACACCTTCACCGGCAACCTCGGCTTCATGATGGCGCCGATCGTCATCGGCTTGTTGAGCAGCGTGATGGATTGGCGCGGGTCGCTGTTGCTGGTGGGCATGCTGGGGCTGCCGGTGGTGGCGGGCATCCTGTGGCAGAGCAACGTGCTGAAGGAGCAGGCGCGCCCACGCAAGGAAGGCGGCATGGGCGGGCGGGAGCTGTTGCTGTCGCGCACGATGCTGAGTTTCTTCGGCTTCTTCATGCTCTCCGCGATGGCGGGGTCGGGCGTGCAGTCGTTCATTGTGACGGTGATGGCGGAGCTGTGGGGCATGCCGGTCGCGTTGGGCGGCCTGGTGCTCACCGGCTACATGGTGGGGGCGACGGGTGGGACGCTCGTCGGCGGATGGATCGCGGATACGACCAAGCGCAACCTGATCGGCATCGTCACGCTGCTCACGCTCGGGTCGATGGCGATGCTGCTGGCCCTGGGCCTGGTGGCGATGCCGGGTTGGCTGGCGATGGGCGTGGCCCTGGTGGGCGGGCTGGCGCTGGGCACCTCGCGCACGCCGCGCGACCTGATGCTGAAGGACGCGTCGCCGCCGGGCGAGGTGGGCAAGGTGTTCGGCTTCGTCTCGGCGGGGCTGCCGCTGGGCGGAGCGATCATGCCGGTGCCGCTCGGGCTGCTCATCGATGCGGGCTATCCGGTCCTGGTGCTGCCGGTCGTGGCGGGCGTGCTGGGGTTGTCGTTGCTCTGCGCGGGCAATGCACAGGGCGCGCGAGTGCCAGCCCCCGCGGCGAAGGTGCAGCCGGCCGAATAGGGCGAGCGTCGACAGCTGTGATGCCGGTTTCGCCGTAACGTGCCTGCACTCGACACCACCATCGCGGCACTGTCCATCGCGGGCGTCGTGGTGTTTGCCGCGGCGGGGGCGCTCACCGCGTCACGCAAGCAGATGGACCCGGTGGGATTCATCCTAATCGCGGCGCTCACCGCCTTCGGCGGCGGCACCACGCGAGATGTGCTGCTCGGCGCGCCGGTGTTCTGGCTGCGCACGCCCGAGCTCGTGGCACTCGCCGCCGGCGTGGCGCTGCTGGTCTTTTTCACCGCGCATCTGGCCGAGCGCCGCTTCGTCTGGCTGCTCTGGGCCGATGCGGTGGGCCTGGGCATCTTCGCCGTGCTGGGGGCGGATGCGGCACTGCGCGAGGGAGCCTCGCCCTGGGCCGCGATCCTGCTCGGCGTCATCACCGCCACTTTCGGCGGCGTCATCCGCGACGTCGTGTGCGACGAAATCCCGCTGATCCTGCGCAAGGAGATCTACGCGACCGCGGCGGCCTTCGGCGCCGGCGCGTTCATGACGCTGCACGCGCTGGGGGTGGAGCGGGTGGCAGCGCTCGGCATCGGCGCCGCGCTGGGGTTCGGGCTGCGCGCCGCGGCAATCCTGCGCGGCTGGTCGCTGCCGACCTATCGGGCGCGCCCGGGGCGGGACTACCCCGAGCGGTAAGGAATCCCGAAAGTAAGGTGGCTCGGCGCCGGCCAAGCCGTTCTGCCGAAAGGGTTTTCGACCGAAAGTAAGATGGCCTTACTTCCTTACCGCCTCAGTCATAGCGCAGGTCCATCGCCTTGCCGCCGAAGATGCGCCAGGCCAGAACGGTGTAGCAGGCGATCACCGGCAGCACGATCAGCGCACCGACGAGGATGATGGACAGGCTCTCCGGCGAACTCGCCGCCTGCCAGATCGTCAGGCGCTCGGGCACGATGAAGGGGAAGAAGCTCCAGGCCAAGCCGCCGAAGGCCAGCACGAACAGCGACACGCCGCCCCAGAACGGCACGCTGTGGCGCGCGTCATCGGGCAGCGGCATCCGCGCCAACAGCCAGTGCAGCCCGAGCACGAGCAGACCGGTCGCGATCGGCAGCGGGGCGAGCAGCAGCATGTTCGGCATCTCGAACCAGCGCCCGAGGATGCGCGTGGAGGCCAGCGGCGTCGCGATCGAAATTCCCGCGATGCCTCCCGCCAGGATCCAGAGCGTCAGGCGTGCCCAGCGCACAGCGCGGTGCTGCAGGTCGGCCTCGGTGCGCCAGATCAGCCAGGTGCTGCCGATGAAGGCGTAGCCCGCGGCCAGGCCGAAGGCGCTGAGCGCGGCGAAGGCGTATTCGGACCAATCCACGCCGAACCCCATCACGTAGCGGCCGAGCATGTAGCCCTGCGCCAGCGCGGCGAGGATCGACCCGGATGCGAAGGCATGGTCCCAGCGCCGTTTGTGAACGGCGACGGAGGCCTTGGCGCGGAATTCGAAGGCGACCCCGCGGATGGTGAGGCCCACCAGCATCAGCGCCACCGGCAGATACAGCGCGGTGAGGATGATCCCGTGGGCGACCGGAAACGCCACCAGCAGCAGGCCGATGCCGAGCACCAGCCAGGTCTCGTTGGCGTCCCAGAAGGGCCCGATCGAGGCGATCATGCGGTCCCGGTCCGGCTCCTCGGCGGTGGTGCCGAGCAGGATGCCGACGCCGAGGTCGAAGCCGTCGAGCACCACGTAGGCGAGCACGGAGATCGCCATCAGCACGGCGAAGATGACCGGCAGCGCATCGGGTTCGAGAAAGGGCGTCATGCCGGCGTTCCTATGCGTTGCGTTGCGAACCGGCGGGTGCCGGTCGCGTCACGCTCAACGCGTGCCTGCGGTAAGACCCGTTCGAGGGCATAGATCCGGGGCGCGCACTTCGCGCGCACCGCGAGTCCGAATGGCCGAACGCCGCACGTGCGGCGAGCCAGGCGGCCGGAGGCCGCGCCTGGCGCCTGAGGGCACATAAAACCGCAACGGCCGTTCTTCATGGCCGTTGCGGCACGGCGGCGGTGACCGGCAGCACGCTGTCGGGCGTCGCTTCGGCCAGCTGGCCCTTCTTGGCGAGGCCGAAGACCGTCATGATGAAGGCGAGCAGCAGCCCGGCGTAGAGGGCCAGATACATCACCAGAGTGGTGCCGACATTGCCCGCCGGCACCGGCCCCACGGCCTGCGCGGTGGTGAGGATGCCGGTCACCAGCCAGGGCTGACGGCCGATCTCGGTCACGTACCAGCCGGCGAGTGTCGCGATCCAGCCGGCGAAGGTCATCCCGACCAGCACGCGCAGGATGAATTTCGGCAGGCTGCGGCGCCGCCACAGCAGAAAGGCCGAGAGCCAGGCCATCCCGATCATCAGCAGCCCCATGCCCACCATGGTGCGGAAGGCGAAGAACACCGGCGCGACCGGCGGGTGCAGCCCGACGAAGTCGTTGAGGCCCGGCACCACCGCCTCCGGCGCATGGCCCAGGATCATGCTAGCGCCCGAGGGGATGCCGATCTCGAAGCGGTTGGACCGCGTGGCCTCGTCGGGGATGGCAAACAGCAGCAGCGGCACGCGGCCCCCGGTGGTCCAGTTGCCCTCCATCGCGGCGACCTTGGCCGGCTGGTGCTGCAGCGTGTTCAGCCCGTGCATGTCGCCCACAAAGGCCTGCACGGGGGCGAGGACCGCGGCGATGACGATGCCGGTCAGCAGCCCGGTGCGCACGCCCCCGGCGCGGTCGCCGCGCAGTGTGCGATAGGCGGAGATGCCGGCGAGCAGGAAGGCGCAGGTGAGTGCCGAAGCCAGCAGCATGTGCACCAGGCGATAGGGCATCGACGGGTTGAAGATGATCGCCCACCAATCGGCGGCGAACACCACGCCGTCGCGGATCTCGTGGCCCTGCGGCGTGTGCATCCATGAATTGAGCGCGATGATCCAGAAGGCGCTCATCGTGGTGCCGAAGGCGACCAGGAAGGTGGCCCCGGTATGCGCCCAGCCGGGCACGCGGCGGAAGCCGAACAGCATGATGCCGAGGAAGGTCGCCTCGAGGAAGAAGGCGGTCAGCACCTCATAGGCGAGCAGCGGGCCCGCGACATTGCCCACGCGCTCCATGAAGCCCGGCCAATTGGTGCCGAACTGGAAACTCATGGTGATGCCGGAGACAACGCCGAGCGCAAAGGAAAGTGCAAAAATCTTCACCCAGAAGCGGTAGGCGTCCATCCAGGCTTCGTTGCGCGTCGCGTTGAAGCGCAGCTTGAAGAACAGCAGCACCCAGCCCATCGCGATGGTGATGGTGGGGAACAGGATGTGGAAGGAGATGTTGGCCGCGAACTGGATGCGCGCGAGGATCGTGGCGTCCATGGCTTCAAGCCTTCCTTGGGCTGCGGCCGCGCCCGAAGGTCACGACCTTGTCCTTGATGTCGAGGAACTTTGTCACCCGGGCGCCCATCGCAAGAAGCGAGACGAGGCGTTCGGTCTCCAGGCGGCGAATGTCATCATACCACGTCGTCAGCTGTTCTATCAGGCCATGCATCTCGGCCATGCGGGCCTGGGCGAAGCGGTCCTCGTCGCTGCCGGGTGTCTGCATCAGCAACTCGCGCAGCACCGACAGGGTCGGATCCACCTCGCGCTTCTTCCGCTCCTCGGCGAGCGTGCGCAGGATCTGCCAGACATCGCCGGGCGTGGTGAAGTGGTCGCGCCGGTCATCGGCGACGTGGCGCGGGACGACGAGGTTCCAGCCCTGCAACTCGCGCAGGCCCATCGAGACGTTGGAGCGCGAGACGCCAAGGGCTTCGACGACGTCGTCGGCACACAACGGTCGGGGCGAGATGTAGAGCAGGGCGTAGATCTGGCCGACGGTGCGGTTGATGCCCCACCGGCTACCCATCTCGCCGAAATGGAGGACGAATTGCTGCGCGAGCGGCGGGAGGTCCATGGGTCCAGCATTCCGGATATTTCAGTATTTTCTGAAACTACAGATTTTATCGCAGAATGCAAGGCCTCGTGACACGTCCGGCTTGACCCGGCGCGGCATGCGTGGCGCGGTGCCGCACCCATGTCGCAGAGCCGCCTCGCCATCCTGCTGATCCTGCTCTGCAACGCGCTCTATGCCGTGGGCTATGCGCTGGCGCGGCTGCTGTCGGACAGCCTCGACCCGCTGCAGATCACCTTCCTCCGCTACGCGCTGGTGCTCGGCGGGGCCTTCACCCTCTCGCTCGCCGGGCGGCACCCGGTGGGCGCCTGGCGCCGCGCGCTGGTCCCGGCGCGGCCCTGGGCACAGCGGGCGGCGGCGGCGATGCTGGTGGTCTCCACCGCCGTGGCGGTGTGGGGATACGCGCTGGTGCCGGTCACCGAGGCGGCCGCCCTGGGCTTCACCGCGCCGATCCTCACCGTCGCGATGGGCATGGTGGTGCTGCATGAGCGGGTGAGCGCGATCCGCTGGGTCGCGGTGCTGTGCGGCTTCGCGGGCATGCTGCTGGTGCTGCGTCCGGACGGCGCGCTGTTCCGCTGGGCGGCGCTGGTGCCGGTCGCCGCGGCGATGATGTATGCGCTCTACCAGGTGATGGCGCGGGACATCCGGGGCGTGGCCGATTCCGTGGGCATGACGGTGCAGGGCGGCCTGGTCGGCACCATCCTCCTCACGCCCTTGGCGGCGCTGGTCTGGCGGATGCCGGATGCGGCGACGGCGGGCCTGGTCCTGATGTTCGTGGCCGCCCAGACCGGCGGGCTGCTGGCACTCGCCGCGGCGGTGCGCCGGGCGGAGGTCTCGGCCCTCGCGCCATGGCATTACGCGCGGCTGTTCTTCGCGCTCGCCATGGATGCGGCGCTGTTCGGGCGGATGCCGGATAGCCTGGCGCTGGCGGGGTGCGGGCTGATCGCGGCGGGCGGGCTGTTGTTGCTGTGGCGGGGTGGCGGAATGCCGGCGCGGGTCCATCTGCCGGGTCGGGCGGGGGAGTGACGGCGCTGCGTTGGGATGTGCGGGTGCATCGATGGCTGGGGCTGCTGCTCGGCGTCTGGTTCGCCTTCGCCGGCGTGACCGGCGCCGTGCTGGTGTTCTGGAAGCCGATCGAGGATCTGGAATTCGGCGCCCCAGTCCCACGCGCCGGCGCCGCGCTGCCGCTGGAGGCGCTGGTCGCCGCCGCGCTGGCGCGCCACCCGGGCGGCGACGCCTTCCGCATCTTCCTGCCCGAGCGCGCCGGCGAGACCCCGCGCGTGGAAATCCTGCGCGCCGGGGGCGGCCGGGTTTCGGTGCATGTGGACGCGGTCAGCGGTGCGGTGGTGAGCGAGCGCGCCTGGGGCGGGGCCACCATCCATTGGCTGTATGACCTGCACAGCGGCGGCATCATCGGCCGCAACGGCGTGGTGACGGTGGGCGTGGTGGGCGTGGCACTCGTTGTGCTGGCGCTGCTCGGGCTGGTGATGTGGGTGCGCTACGCGTGGCGGCCGCTGCGCGATGCGATCTGGCCGCGGGCCGGGCTGCGCGGGCTGCGGCGGCTGCGCAACCTGCACCGGCCGGCGGGGCTGTGGTTCGCCCTGCCGCTGATGCTCGCCGCCGCGACCGGCTTCGGCCTCGCCTTCCCCGAAATCGTGCGCGATCTGCTGCCGCCGCTGCTGGAGGCCGCGCCGCCGTCGCGGCGCGTGACCGGTTCGGGCAAGCCCATGACGCTCGCCGAGGCGCTCGCCGCCGCGGAAACCGCGATGCCCGGGTGGCGCGGCGCCTGGATCGAGCTGCCCGAACCCGGCGGTGCGCCGGATTCCGTTCTGCGCATGCGCCCGGCCGACCCCGCGCGGCTCGATGGCATCGCCCAGGTGTTCGTGGCACTCGACAGCGGTGAGCTGAAGGTCACGCCGGCCGCGCCCGTGGAGCGCGTCCGCGCCTGGATCATGGCGCTGCACAATGGGCAAGCCTTCGGGCTCGCCCATCAAATGGCGATCATCCTGCTCGGGCTGGTGCCGGCGCTGCTGTTCGCGACGGGGTTCCTCGCCTGGCGGCGGCGGCGGCGCTCAGTAGCCGCCCGCGAGCAGCAGGCCGAGCGTCACGAGACCCAGCGCGGGCGCGGCGGCGACCACGCAAAGCCCGCCGGCGAGCCAGCGGCGCCAGCCTGAACTGCGCCGCGCCCACCACGACAGCAGCACCGCGACGATCGCGGCGCCGCCGCCGGCGGCCAGGAACGGCCAGGCCGGGATGACCAGGCTGATGTCGCTCACGCCGGCACGCCGCGGCGCCGCCCGGCGCGGATGAAGGCGACGATGCCGCCGGCGAAGAAGCCGATCGCCTGCGCCGGCAGGATGAAGAGCAGGGCGATGATCGAGGCCTGGCTGCCATGCTCCGCGGCCTCCGACGTCCAGACCACGGCGAGCCCGACCACGAGACCCAGCCCGAAGCCGAGCACCAGGCCGAGCATGGCGCCGAAGAACGCCACCACCAGGCGCGGCGCCGTGCGCGGCCGCGCGTTCGGATCCTGGCCGCTGAGCAGGCGCCGCAGCAGCCGCGCCGCGCCAGCCGCGAGCAGCGGTGCGGCGAAGGCCGCGATCCAGGGGATGGCCGCATCGACATCCGCCTCGCCCTCGCCCAGGCTCGCCGCGAGCCGGACGATGCCGAGCCCGAGACATCCCGAGAGCAGCATCCAGCGCGGCCCCGCCCACCAGCCCAGTGCGAGCGCCGGCAGCAGCACCACCGGGTCGGCGAACGCGTTCAGAATCGCTTGCGCGAGGGCTTGGGCGTGGTCCATCGACGCGTCCCGGCAGGTCTGGCCCGCATGCTAGCCGGGGCGGTGGGGCGCGCGGGGGAAATCTCCCCCGCTCACCACCCGCACAGGCGGCGTCCGGTCTGGTTGTGCGCGAGGAGGTCCGCCGCGGTCGCCTGGGTGAGGCTGTCCTGGGCGCTCACCTGGATCGGGCGCCAGGGGCCGCAGGGATCAATCCCGCCGTCGCCAGTCGCGCAGCAGGTCAGCGGCAGGGTCAGGGCGAGCAGCAACGGCACGGTCCACCGCATCGCGGGTCCTCCGGTTGTCGAGGTCATGGTCGAGGGCGGCACGGCGCGCGGCCTCGCGGGCGCTGGCCGCACCGCGCAGCCAGGCCCAGCCGAGGGCGGCCAGCACCCCGCCGGCGGCGGCGGCATAGCCCCAGATGCGGGACCACATCCCGGTGAGCAGGGCCATCATGCGGCGGCCCGGCGCCTGGTGAGGACGTGTGCGACCGCGATGGCGGCGGCGGCGATGACCAGCGCGACGCCGAGCCATTGCGGCAGGCCGCCGAGGGCCGTCAGCGCCGGGGCGGCGGTCGCAGCGGCGGCGGCGGCGGAACCGACGGTGATCGCACCCTGGCCGGTGCCGGTGCTGGCGGCCTCGGAGAGCGTTTCGATCGGGCGGAGGATGCCGGCGCGGCGCAGGCCCTCGTCGAGCACGCCCGCCGCGTAGGGCTGGCCGCCGAGCTCATGGGTGATGATCGCCTCGACCAGCGGGCGCAGATGCGCGTGGGTGTGCAGGTCGAGGCGCTGGTGGGGCGCGAAGCCGGTCGCACGGCAGACGGCGGCGATGTAGGCGCCGGTGTCGTTCTCGATCCCCGGCGCCCAGCGGTGCAGGATGGCGGCGACCGTGTCGAGGCCGTGGCGGTCCTGGTAGCGGATCAGCAGGCTGGCGAGCGCGCGGATGCCGAACTCGTGGCTCTCGAACACCGCGAAGCGGCCGTTGGGCGCATCTTCCTTCCCGACCTGGCCCTGCCAGGGGTTGTTGGCCGACCAGTCTATGTTGCCGGGATTACGATTGCGATAGCCGCGAGAGGATTTCGGGTCGGGCATGGGTCCAGGATTCCTCGTGAGGATGCTGGACCATAATCCTATAGAACAGTTTGTGTCAATAAAATCCTATGATTTCTTCGCTTCACCGATCAGCCCGTTCTGGCGCAGCGCCTCCGCAATCTGCACCGCGTTCAGCGCGCCACCTTTCCGCAGATTGTCCGCCGCGCACCAGAAGGCCAGCCCGTGTGGGACGGAAGCATCGCGGCGCAGGCGGGACAGATAGACGCTGTCCTCGCCGGCTGTCTCCGCGGGCGTCGTGTAGCCGCCATCCTCGCGGGTATCGAGCAGCGTGACGCCGGGGGCGGCGCGCCAGGCGGCGCGGGCCTCGGATTCCGTGACGGCGCCTTCGAATTCCACATGCACGGCGGCGGCGGTGCCGATGAAGACCGGCACCCGCACGCAGGTCGCGATCACCGCGATGTCCGGGTCGAGGATCTTGCGCGTCTCCTGCGCCATCGCCGTCTCGGTGCGGGTGGCGCCGTCCGTGCCGATGGTGTCGGTCTGGGGGATGCAGTTGAAGGCGATCTGCTTGGGGAAGTGCTCGGGCGGCGGCATCTCGTTCACGAACATCGCGCGCGTCTGCGACCACAGCTCGTCCATCGCCTCCTTCCCGGCCTCGGAGACGCTCTGGTAGGTGGCGACCGAGATGCGCTTGATCCGTGCGATCCCGTGCAGCGGCTTGAGCGCCATCAGCATCGGGACCACGGCGGAATTCGGGTTGGCGATGATGCGGCGCTTGGGCAGGGCCTTGATCGCCTGCGGGTTCACCTCCGGGATCACCAGCGGGATGCCCGCTTCCATGCGGAATTCCTCGGTGCAGTCGATCACGATGCAGCCCGCGGCCGCCGCGCGCGGCGCGTGGGTCGCCGACATGGCCCGGGTGCCGGCGAAGAAGGCGAGGTCGACGCTGCCGAAGTCGAAGGCATCGATCGCGCGCACGGTCAGCACAATGTCATCGCCGAAGGAGAGCTGCTGGCCGAGCGCCCGTCCGCTCGCGAGCGCATGGGCGAGGCTCACCGGAAATTCGCGTTCCGCCAGGGTTTTCACGATCTCCCGCCCGAGGGCGGAGGTGGCGCCGATGATGGCGATGCGGTGGGGCATGGGGGGGCTCCTGTTCGCTGGCTCGCGTAGACCCTTGATCGCGGGCCTCCAAGCTCCGATTGTAAGCGGGATGGGTTCGCACCGGGCGCACCCGCAGTGGGAGACGATGACATGAGCTGGAAGAAGCCCCGCGTGACCGAGGTTTCGGTTGCCATGGAAATCAACTGCTACGCCTGCGCCGCCACCAAGTGACCGGGTGCTGGCCATGCGGCCAGCCCCAATAGCCAAAAATAGAAGACGGGGGTCCGGGGGAATTCATTGCCCCGTTCTTTCGTTCTGATGCGCGTCATCATACTGGGTTCCGCCGCCGGTGGCGGCGTACCGCAATGGAATTCCGGCGGGCTGTCTTGCGTGTCCGCCCGTTCCGGCAAGATCCTGCCACGCACCCAATGCTCTCTCGCCGTCTCGGCCGATGGCGAACGTTGGGTCCTCATCAACGCCTCGCCCGATTTGCGCCACCAGGTCAACGCCACGCGCGCCCTGGTTCCGGTGACTCTGCGTGGCAGTCCGATTGTCGCCGTCGTCCTGACCGGCGGCGAGATCGATGCCATCGCCGGCCTGCTCACGATGCGGGAGAGGCATTGCTTCGCGCTGCACGCCGCCCCGCAGGTCCTGGCCCTGCTCGCCGCCAACCCGATCTTCTCGGCACTGGCCCCGTCCATGGTGCCGCGTCGCGCGATGGCACTCGGCGAGGCGTTCGATCTGGCAGGCCTGCGGTTCGAGGCTTTTGCCGTCCCCGGCAAGGTGCCCCTGTTCGCGGAGCGCGATGGTGCCGATCCGGGGCGCGCGGATGACGGGGAGACGGTGGGGCTTGCGGTTTCGGCCGGGGGCGGCGGTTCGCTTGTGTTCATACCCGGTTGCGCGGCGCTCGACGACGCGGTGCGTGCGCGCATCGCCTCCGCGGAGCTCCTGATGTTCGACGGAACGCTGTTCCGCGACGACGAGATGATCCTGGCGGGCGCCGGCCCGAAGACGGGGCTGCGCATGGGGCATATGAGCCTCGCCGGTCCGGATGGGACGCTGGCGGCGCTGCGCGACATCGCGCCACGCCGGCGCGTGCTGATCCACCTCAACAACACCAACCCCGTCCTGCTTCCCGACAGCGCGGAGCGCGCCCAGGTGGAGGCCGAAGGCTGGATCGTGGCCGAAGATGGGATGGAGTTTTCGCTATGAGCGATGTGTTGTCGCCCGAGGGCCTCGAGGACGCGCTGCGCGCCATCGGTGAGGAGCGCTACCACATCCGCCATCCCTTCCACCGCGCACTGCATGGCGGGTTGCTCGACAAGGGCCAGGTGCAGGCCTGGGCGCTCAACCGCTACTATTACCAGGCGAGCATTCCCCGGAAGGACGCGACCCTGCTCGCGCGCCTGCCCACCACCGAGCTCCGCCGCGAATGGCGCCGCCGCCTCATCGACCATGACGGCACCGGCGACGGCCCGGGCGGTGTCGAGCGCTGGCTCGCGCTCACCGATGGGCTCGGCATCGACCGAGACTACGTTATCTCCACCGAGGGCCTGCTGCCGGGTACGCGCTACGCGGTGGATGCCTATGTCGCCTTCGTGCGCGAGCGCACGCTGCTCGAGGCCATCGCCTCCTCGCTGACCGAGATGTTCTCGCCCAACATCATCTCCGAGCGTGTGGCGGGTATGCTGCGCAACTACCCCTTCGTGAATGAGGCGACGCTCGCCTACTTCACGCCGCGGCTCACCCAGGCGCCGCTCGATGTGCAGTTCGCGCTCGGCTATGTCCGCGAGCACGCGCGCACGCCGGAAACGCAGGCCGCGGTGCTTGGCGCGCTGCGCTTCAAGTGCGACCTGCTCTGGGCGCAGCTGGATGCGCTGCACTTCGCCTATGTGGCACCGCGCCTGCCTCCGCCCGGCGCCTTCGTCCCGCGATGAGCCTGACCGAGGCCAGCGCTCCGCGCCTCGCCCGCGGCTACCGGCTGCGCCGGGACGCCGCGCGCGACCGCATGGTGGTGCTCGGCCCCGAGCGCGTCTTCGAGGCCGACGAGACCGCGCTTGCCATCCTCGCGCTGATCGATGGCGAGCGCAGCGTCGCGGAGATCATCGATGCCCTTGCCGCGCAATACGCCGCACCCCGCTCTGAGATCGCCGGCGATGTGCTGGAGATGCTCGCCGACCTCGCCGAGCGCGGCGTCATCGCGCCATGACGATCCCCCCGCCGCTCGGGCTGCTGGCGGAACTGACCCATCGCTGCCCGCTGCGCTGCCCCTATTGCTCGAACCCGCTCGAACTCGCGCGCCTGGCCGCCGAGCTCGACACCGCCACCTGGCTGCGCATCTTCCGCGAGGCCGCCGAGCTCGGCGTGCTCCAGCTCCACCTCTCCGGCGGCGAACCGGCGCTGCGCCGCGACCTGCCCGAGCTCATCCGCGGCGCCGCCGCGGCGGGCCTCTACACCAACCTCATCACCTCGGCCGTCACGCTCGACGCCGCTCGCGTCACCGCGCTGGCCGAGGCCGGGCTGGACCACGTCCAGATCTCCTTCCAGGACGCGGACCCCAGCTCCGCCGACCGCATCGGCGGCTATGCCGGCGGCCACGCGAAGAAGCTCATCGCCGCCGCCGCCATCCGCGTCGCCGGCCTGCCCCTGACGCTGAACGCCGTCGTCCACCGCCAGAACCTCGAACGCCTGCCGGAGATGATCGAGCTCGCCCTCGCGCTCGGCGCCCGGCGCATGGAAGTCGCCCACGTCCAATACTACGGCTGGGCCCTCGCCAACCGCGACGCCCTGCTGCCCACCCGCGCCCAGCTCGACGCCGCCACCGCCACCGTGGATGCCGCCCGCGCCCGCCTCAAAGGCCAACTCACCATCGACTACGTCGTCCCCGACTACCACGCTGCCCGCCCCAAGGCCTGCATGGGTGGCTGGGCCCGCAGCGTCATGGTGATCGCGCCCTCCGGTCGCGCGCTGCCGTGCCACGCCGCCGAGAGCCTGCCCGGCTTCGACTTCCCCAACGCCCGCATCCAAAGCCTGCAGGACATCTGGACCAACAGCGAGGCCTTCAACCGCTACCGCGGCACCGCCTGGATGACCGGTCCCTGCGCCGGCTGCCCCAACGCCGAGATCGATTTCGGCGGCTGCCGCTGCCAGGCCTTCGCCCTGACCGGCAACGCATCCAACACCGACCCCGCCTGCGCCCTCTCGCCGCACCACGCCCTCCTCGCCGACGCTCTTGAAACCGCCACCCAGCCCCACTTCACCTACCGCGAGCCGGGACGAGCGCCGGGAGGGTAGGAAGGCAAGGCGGGGGGCTCCGCCCCCCTTCGACGTATACGTCGAAGCCCCGCCAGGAGCCTGTGGCCCCTGGACCCCCCTTTGTTGGTCCTGGGTTTGGGGGGTGTTGAGCCTCGCCGAAGGCAAGCCGGGTTGGGGAGGGGGCGCATGAAGCTTGCGCGGCACGGGAGTTCCGTCGACGCGCCCCCTCCCCAACCCGCTCCATCACCGCAAGCACACACGTCCCAATCTCAAGAACCAACAAATGGAGGTCGAGGATCGACACGATCCTCGCGGGGTCCAGGGGCAGAGCCCCTGGCCTTGCTTCCTTTGCCCCCTCAGCCCTTGCACGACTCGTGTGGGTGGGGGGATGAGTGGGGGATGTTGCACATGATCAAGTTGTCGGTTGGGCCTCGGGATGTGGCGCAGTTGGCCGCCGTTCAGGCGGCGCGGTTGGCGTCGGAGCCGCCGTTGCGCGCGTGGACCCGGATGATTCCGAAGCGTGCGGCGGAGGTGTGTGACGGGGGTTCGATCTATTGGGTCGTGGCGGGGTTCGTGCGGGTTCGGCAGCGGGTTCTGGCGATCGAGGATGCGGAGTGGGATGACGGGCGGCGCGCGGCGGCCCTGGTGTTGGATCCTGAATTGGTGCCGGTAGCGGCGCGTCCGACGAAGCCGTTCCAGGGCTGGCGGTATTTGAAGCCGGAGGATGCGCCGCGGGACGTTGGGGGAGATGGCGGCGACGTGATGGGGCTGGAGGCCTTGCCGGCGGGGCTGCGCGCGGCGCTGGCGGAGGCGTGCTTGATCTGACCGTCTCGCGCGGCTCGGAATCATCGATTTTTGTGCGTTGCGGCATTTTAAGCCAAGGCCAATGTCGCGGTTAGGTTTGCGGGACCAAGGTTGCTGGATTGCGGTGGCAGACTCCCGGCAACGCCGCCGTTCGACTGGCGCCCGATGGGATGGCCGATGGGCCGGTTGGAGCGATCCGACCGGCCCAATCTTTTTTTGGCACGCCGTGCTCAACCCGCTGACCGTACGCCTGAGAGGCGTTGCGGCGAGACATCGGCGCTCGGGCGCGCATGCGGTCGCACCGTGTCGGCCGTAAGCATGGAGCGCATGATGCGGATGGCGGCGTCCGCGTTGGTCTGATCCATCCGCATCCGTTCCATCGCCTCAAAATCGGCCCCGAGGTTTTCCAGCGATCCGCGCGGATTGATCGCCGCCATGGACCATTCGCCGAAGGCGCGCGTCTCAGCGATGGTGAAGTCGATCAGCCGGAGGTCCCGGTGGCGCATGTCGGCACAGATGCGCTCGAAGGTGGCCTCGACGGCTTCGAGGGGGCCTTCCAGCGCCTGGACGAACATGCCCGACGAGAACAGCAAGGCGCCGGTGATGCCATGCCGTGCGTTGGTCTGCTGTGCATTCTCGACGAGCGAGACGACCTGCGCGTCGACCTCGTCTGGCTCGCAGTCCAGGGCGCAGTGGCTGCTGTAGAGCAGTCGATGGAGCGTTGCCATGATCCCCCCTTCAGGCGACGGCGGATGTCGGCAGGGCGTCCGCATCGAACATCGCGCGGACGTCCGAGGCGGTCACGGGCTTGCTGAACAGGAATCCCTGCAGCTGGCCGCAGCCGGAGGCGGAGACGAAACGCCGCTGGGCATCGGTCTCCACGCCTTCGGCGGTGACGGTCATGCCGAGCTGCTGTCCCAGCGTCGCGATCGCCCGCACGATCGCGGTGCTCTCGCCATCCTCGGGCAGCTGGCGCACGAAGGACTGGTCGATCTTGATCTTGTCGAAGGGGAAGCGGCGCAGGTAGCTGATCGAGGAGTAGCCGGTGCCGAAGTCGTCCATGGATATCCGTATCCCGAGCGCGCGGAGCGCGTGCAGCATGGCGATCGTCCGCCCGTCATCCTGGAGCAGCGCGTTCTCGGTGAGCTCGAGCTCCAGCCGCGCGCCGGACAGGCCGGTCTCGGCCAGGATGCAGGCGACGCGGGCCGCCAGGCGCTGGTCGCGCAGCTGCATCGGCGAGAGGTTGACCGAGACCGTCATGTGCGAAGGCCAGGTCATCGCGTCCGTGCAGGCCTTTCGCAGCACGAACTCGCCCACGGCGCCGATCAGGCCGAGATCCTCGGCGAGCGGGATGAAGGCGGCCGGCGAGACGATGCCCTGGTCGGGGTGGTTCCAGCGCACCAGCGCTTCGGCTCCGTCGAAGCGTCCCGTCGTGCTGTCGACCTGGGGCTGGTAGACGACGAAGAGCTCCTGGCGCGCGATAGCCCGGCGCAGGTCGTGCTCGAAGGTGCGGCGCGCCTGCATCCGGGCATTCATCTCCTGCTCGTAGAAGCGATAGGCGCCGCGGCCTTCCTCCTTGGCGCGGTAGAGCGCGAGGTCGGCGCTGCGCGACAGCGCCTCGGTCGAGGTGCCGTCGGTCGGCGCGAATGCGATGCCGACGCTGACCCCGATCTCGATGACCTGGCCCTTGATGATGAAGGGGCGCGCGAGCACCTCGATGATGCGTTCCGCCGCCGAGCTCACATCCGCGGGCTGGCGCGCATTGTCGAGCACGATCGCGAATTCGTCCCCGCCCAACCGCGCGAGCAGATCGGCGGTGCGGATCGCCTTGGCCAGGCGCTGCGCGACGCGCTTGAGCACCTCGTCGCCGACGCCGTGGCCGAGCGTGTCGTTCACGATCTTGAAGCGGTCGAGATCGAGCATGAACAGCGCGAAGGACCGCCCACCCTCGCGGCGCGAGGCGAAGCGCGTGGACAAGTTGGTGTTGAAGCTGAACCGGTTGGCCAGGCCGGTCAGCGTGTCCTCATGCGCCAGGCGGCGGATCGAGGCCTCGGTGCTGATGCGCTCGCGCTGGTCGCGCACCGCGACGACGATGCGCGTCTTGCCCGCGATGTGGATGAACTTCGCGATCACCTTGACGGGCACCGGGTCGGCGCCTTCGACTTGCAGGGTCGTATCCGTCTCGGCCGCACCTGGCGCCACCCCGCCAGGGAGCTGCGGCAGCAGGGTCGCGATCTCGCGGCCAATGACCTGGTTCCGGTCGGTGCCCAGGATCATCTCGAGGCTGCGGTTCATGCCGACCACGCGATTGTCTTCGCAGATCAGCAGCCCCTCGATCGAGATGTCCGCGAGGTCGCGCATCTGCAGCCAGACCGCGGCGATCGACAGCGCGACGATGCCGAAGGCGAGGTTGGCGACCATCGCCGCGAGCAGGGTGAGGTTGATGCCCTCGCTCGGCTCCGGGATCGTGGGATCGAAGGCGATGGTGACCGCGCTCATGCCGATGAAGTGGTCGAGACACACTGCGAGGATGAGCGCGACCGGCGCGAGGTGCCGTACCCCCCGCGAACGGCTGGCAGGCATCAGCGCGGCGGCCACCGCGAACGCGATGCCGAACGCGACCGAGACCCCGATCACCGGCATGTCCCAGACGAGCGCGCCCTGCGTGCGGAACGCGTTCATGCCGGTGTAGTGCATGGCGGAGATGGCGAGGCCACCGATGCCGCCGCCGATCAAGCGCCCGGCGAGCGACGGCATGGTGAGGATGACGGCGGAGGCGGCGCCGAACAGCGCGAGGGCGATGACGAAGGACCACACGCTCGTCGCCGTGTCGAAGCGATAGGGCAGCCCGGGCTCATAGGCGATCATCGCGATGAAATGGGTCGCCCAGACCGCCGAGGAGGCTGCGAGCACCGCGGCAAGGCCCCACGCCCGCCTGGCGCGCGCCGTCTGCGCCCGCACCGCTTCATGCCCCAGCGCGAAGGACGTCCAGATGCCGACGGCGCAGAGGATGGCCGCCACTGCGACGAGGGGAAGATTGTGGCGCTCGGTGACACACAGATACAGCGTACGCATGCCCAGCGGCACCTCCGGTCTCGACGCGCGCGATCGACGCCGGAGGATGTTTTCATGATTGCAGTAACAAACGATGAAGGCAGCGCCCGGGCGCCCGGGCGCCCGGGCGTCAGGGGCGCCCTTCGGCTTCGAGGATCGCGAGCAGCCCTTCGAGGAATTGCTCGGGCGTGGGCGGGCAGCCGGGGATGACGAGATCGACGGGAAGCGCGGCGCCGGCCCCGCCCTCGACGGCGTAGGTGCCCTTGAAGACCCCGCCATCGATGGCGCAGTCGCCGGCCGCGACCACCCATTTGGGGGCCGGCATGGCGGCGTAGGTGTGTTCCAGCGCCTCGCGCATGTTCGCGGTGAGCGGGCCGGTCACCAGCAGCACGTCGGCGTGGCGGGGGGAGGCGACGAAGCGCAGCCCGAAGCGCTCGAGGTCATGGACGGGGTTCTGCAGCGCGTTGGCTTCGAGCTCGCAGGCGTTGCAGCTGCCGGTATCCACGGACCGGATCGCCAGGGAGCGGCCGAGGCGTGCGCGTGCCGCGGCGTCCAGCCGGGCGCCCAGGGCGGAGACGGTGTCGGGCGGGACGTGCGGGCCGGGCGCGGTGACCGGGTGGGAGAGCAGCGCGCGGATCAGGCGAGGCCAAAGCACCTCAGTGGTCCTTGATTTCGCTGAAGGTGATGCGGTTGCCGAACGGGTCGTGCACCGACACGTCGCGCCATCCCCAGGGCCGATCCTCGATCCCCGGGCGGGCATGGCGGTAGTTCTTGGCCGTGAGGTCAGCGTGCAGCGCCTCCAGCCCGGCCATGCGGATGAGCACATGGGTGCCCGGCGTGCCGTCGCCGAAATGCTCGCTGAGAAAGAGCAGCACCGGCCCGCGCGAGATCTGCGCGAAGAGCGGCGCGTCGGGCGCGAAGCGATGCTCCCAATCCCAGGCGGAGCCGAGGAAATCGAGGTAGAATTCGCGCGCCTTGGGAACATCGAAGATGCGCAGCGTCGGGATGGCGATGTGCAGGGCCACGCTCATAGGTCCACCCCGGAATAGCTGGCGTTGATGCTTTTGTTGATGAGCGGGAAGTCGGCGACGATGTTGTCGCGCACGGCGGCTTCGAGCAGCGGCCAGTGGAGCCAGGAGGGGTCGCGCAGGAAGACGGATCGGATCAGCCCGCCATCGTCGAGGCGGAGCCAGGCGAGGCATTCGCCGCGGAAGCCCTCGACGAGCGCCGCACCCTCGCCGGCGCGCTGCGGCATCGGGGCGGCGAGGTCGCCCGCGGGCATATGGTCGAGCAGGGCGGTCATCAGCCGGATCGCTTCGGGCAGTTCAAGGCGACGGATGCGGGCGCGGGCATCGACATCGCCGGTGGTGAGCGTCGGGATGATGGGCGGGTTTGCGTCATAGGGCGGGTAGGGCAGGGCGGTGCGCGCGTCGAAGGCGCGGCCCGAGGCGCGGCCGACAGGACCGCCGGCGCCAAAGCGCGCGACCAACGCGGCATCGAGAGAGCCGGTGCCGACGACGCGGTCCTGCAGGCTCGCATGGGTGTCGTAGACGCGCGCCAGCGCGGGCAGCTCCGCGGTGATGGCGTCGAGTGCCACCAGCAGCGCGTCGCGGCCATCGGGCGCGATGTCCTGGGCAACGCCACCGGGGATGATGGCGTCCATCATCAACCGGTGGCTAAAGGCCAGGCGGGTCGCGCGCAGCAGGCCCTCGCGCAGCGTGGCGCAGCGCGCGTGGATATAGGCGAATGCCGCGTCGTTGCAGATGAAGCCGAAATCATTGAGGTGATTGTGGATGCGCTCGGCCTCGGCCATCACGCCGCGCAGCGCGGCGGCGCGCGGCGGCGCGGTCACGCCCATCGCGGCCTCGGCGGCGCGGGCGAAGGCGAAGGCGTGGGCGACGGTGCTGTCGCCCGACAGGCGCGCGGCATAGCGTGCCGCGGCGCGCGGCGAGCGGCCGAGCATGAGGCTCAGCGTGCCCTTGTGCGTGTAGCCAAGCCGCGCCTCGAGCCGCACCACGATCTCGCCCTGGACGTGGAAGCGGAAATGGCCGGGCTCGATGATGCCGGCATGGACGGGGCCGACGGGAATCTGGTGGACGCCCTCGCCCTCGACAGGGAGGAATTGCGGGTCCGGCGGGGCGGCGTTGTTCGGCGTTGGGCGCGTGGCCATCGGCGCGGTGACGGCCCAGCGGCCATGGTCGAGCCAGGGGCGGAGATCGATGCCGCCGACGGCCTCCAGCCCCCAGAGGTCGCGCACCATCCGCTCGAAACGGACGGCGCCGGGCCGGGCGGGGGAGAGGGCGGCGTAGCGCCCCTCGGCGGCCGGCGCGCTGGCCAGCAGCAGGGCGGGCGTGGTCTCGTCGAAGAATGCGGCATGGACCAGGCCGGGGTCGGCCCAGAGCGCCAGCAGCGCGAGGCCCGGTTCCAGGGCGAGGGCTTCGGGCAGGGCGTCCCAGGCGCTCGGCGTGAGCAGGTGCCGCGCGCCATCGCGGGGTGCGGCGGTGATCAGGGTGCTCGCCGCGCCGCTCACCGGATCAGCCCCGCGGCGTCGCGCAGCAGGCTGGCGAGGAAGGCGGGCATCGCCAGCGCGAGCCACACCGCGAGGCCCAGGTGCAGCCACAGCGGCAGGGTGGCAGCGACGGTCGTCCGCGCCCCCTGCACGTCCGGGGTCGGCGCACCCAGGCACAGCGATTGCAGCGCGCTCACTAGCGCGGCGGCCGCCGTGAGCAGCGCGATGCCGAGCGGGAGCGCAAGCCAGGGGTTCGTCGCCATGGCCTCCGCCACCAGCCCGAATTCCGAGACGAAGAGCAGGAAGGGCGGCAGCCCCGCGATGCCGGCGATGGCGAGCGCGAGGCCCCAGCCGAGCCCCGGGTGGCTCGCGATCAGCCCGCCGATCGCGGCCATCTTCTGGCTGCCCTTGAGGATGCTCGCCTGGCCCACGCCGAAGAAGATCGCGCTCTTGATCAGCGAATGTCCGAGCATGTGCAGCAGCCCCGCCAGGGTCGCCGCACCGCCGATGCCGAAGGCGAGGGCGGCGAGGCCCATATGCTCGATGCTGCTCCAGGCAAACAGGCGCCGGGCATCCGCGCGGCGCCAGAGCGCGAGCGAAGCCAGCAGCGCCGAGGCGAGACCGAGGGCGATCATGAAGGGGCCGGTGGCGAGCGTGTCGGGATTGCCGCCAATGATGGATTTGCCCCGCAGCACCGCGTGCATCGCCGCGTTGAGCAGCAGGCCGGACAGCACCGCAGAGATGGCGGTCGGGCCCTCGGCATGCGCGTCGGGCAGCCAGGAATGCAGCGGCACCAGCCCGGACTTGGTCCCGTAGCCGACCAGGAGGAACACGAAGGCGAGGTTGAGCAGCCCGGCATCCATCTGCGCCGCCGCACCGTTGAGCGCCTGCCAGGACAGGCCGGCCTCGCCCAGCACCGGCTGCGCGGCGACATAAAGCAAGATCGTGCCGAACAGCGCGAGCGCGATGCCGACGCCGCACAGGATGAAGAATTTCCACGCCGCCTCGATCGCCGCCGGCGTGCGGTGGATGGCCACCATCAGGACGGTCGCGATGGTCGCGATCTCGATGGCGACCCACATCACGCCGAGATTGTCGGCAAGAAGGGCCAGCGCCTGCGCGCCCATGAAGATCTGGAAGGCGGCGTGGTAGGCGCGCGCGCCCAGCGCATCGAGGCCCTCGGCATCCAGCGTCGCGGCCGAATACACCGCCGTCGTCAGTCCGACGACGAAGCCCACAGCCAGCAAGGGCAGGTTCAGCGCGTCCAGATGCGTCCAGCCGGACAGACCCGCGGGCTCGCCGAAGGCGGTGAGCGCGAGGACGAGCGAGACGGCGGAAACGCCGATGTTCACCCGCGCCGCCAGCCGCCCATTGGGGATCGCCGCCAGCACCAGCGCGCCGAGCCAGGGGAAGAACACGATGGCCCAGGGCAGCGGCATCAGCCCTGCTCCCCGCGATGGCGGTGCAGCGCCTGGGTGTCGAGGCTCTGCAGCCGCTCGCGCATCAGCAGCGCGATGACGGCGGCCACGACCGCGAGCATCAGCACCAGCGCCGCGGTCGACAGCTCCACCACCAGCGGCATCCCCGCAGCACCGATCGCGGCCAGCAGCAGCCCATTTTCTACCCCCATCAGCCCGATCACCTGGGCGATGGCGTTGCGCCGGGAGATCATCATCAGCATCCCCAGCAGCACCACCGAGAGCGCGAGGGCCAAATCCTCCCGCGCCAGCGCATGCGCCCCGGCGGTCGCCGGCAGCACCACTAGGATGGCGAGGGCCACCAGCATCACCCCGCCGATCATCGTCGCGCCGATGCCGAGCGCGGGCTCCGCACTGCCTTCGAGATCCAGGCGCTTCAGCACCAGGCGCAGCGCGAGCGGGATCGCCACCGCCTTGGCCGCGAAGGCGATCGCGGCGGTGAGGAACAGCCCCGGCTCGCCCTGCGCGATCCCCTGCCAGGCGGCGGCCAGCGCCACCAGCACGCCCTGCATGGCGAAGGCGTTGATCACCGCGGCGAGGCGACGCTGGTAGAGCAGCATGAACGAGATCAGCAGCACCCCGCCCCCGAGCAGATGCGCGATGTCGTAGGCGAGGTTGCCCAGCATCACGCGAAACCCGTCGAGAGGAACAGGAACACCGCCGCGAGCAGCCCGAGCAGCAGCGCAGCGCCGAGGAATTCCGGCACCCTGAACACCCGCATCTTGGCCAGCGCGCTCTCGAACACCGCCAGCGCGAAGCCGAGCGCAGCAAGCTTCGTCGCGAAGGCGGCAATCCCCACCAGCCAGGACAGCGGCCCAGAGCCTGGCGAGGCCAAGCCTACGGGAAAGAAGATCGTCGCGATCAGGCTCAGCCACAGCATCAGTCGCAGCGCGGACTGGTAGTCCCAGAGCGCGAGCTGCTCGCCGCTCGCCTCCAGGATCATCGCCTCATGCACCATGGTGAGCTCGAGGTGGGTCGAGGGGTTGTCCACGGGGATGCGTGCATTTTCCGAGACGGCGACGGCCAGCATGGCGATGAAGGTGAGTGCGAGGGAGACGCGCACGCCCACCGCGCCGTCCTGGAAGCTGCCGGCGATGGCATCGACATTGGTGGTGCCGGCGATGATGGAGAAGGTGAGCGCGGCCAGGATCAGCGCCGGTTCGGCGAAGGCGGCGAAGGCCATCTCGCGCGCGGCACCCAGGCCGCCGAAGGGCGTGCCGGCATCGAGCCCGGCCAGCGCCATCGCCACCCGCCCGAGCGCCAGAAGCCCCGCGATCAGCAACAGGTCCGCGAGCGGGGCCAGCACCATCCCACGCGCGAAGGAGGGAATGAGGAAGGCCGCGAGCAGCGCACTCGCGACTGCGACGAAGGGTGCCACATGGGTGACCGCGGAGGCGGTCTCGGCCACCACCGCGCGCTTGCCCAGCAGCTTGCGCAGGTCCCGCCAGGGCTGCAGCGGGTGCGGGCCGCGCCGGCCCATCAGCCGCGCCTTGGCCAGCCGGATGAGCCCGAGCAGCAGCGGCGCGCCGGCGAGGATCAGCGCCATGTGCAGCAATTGCGTGAGGATGCCGGCGAGGGTTTCCACTTCAGCCGCGTTCCAGCACGGCGACCAGCGCCAGCATCGCGATGAGCAGGGAGAAGCTCAGCATTAGGCATTGCCGGATGGAGAGGTCGCGCAGCCGCTCCGCTGTCCCGGCCAGCGCGTCGCGCAGCCTCGCCAGCGGGGCCAGCAGGTAGGGGAAGGCCGGGTCCTCGGCGCAGGTGGCGATGGTGGCGGCGCGCGGGTCGCCCGGGTCGGGCATGGTCACGCGCTCCTCCGCACCCAGCAGCGCGCCGCCTAGCATCCGCCGCAGAGGCTGCGCGAGGCCGGCCGCGGAGGGCTGGGTCAGCGGATCGCCGAAGGGCAAGTGCGGAGGGGGTGCCATGAAGCCGCAGGCCCAGGCCGGGCCGGTGGTGAAGCCCCGCGCTCCCCTCGCGCGAAGTGCCACGACCACCGCGCCCGCGATGAGCGCGAGCAGCAGGAATACCCCCGCCGGCCAGAGCCTTGCCGCGCCGTCGCCGGCCGCGAGTCCGAGGGCCGCCATCACCGGCCGGCCCGCGCCGCCCGAGAGCAGCCGCACCCCGCCCGCCGCCAGGTCGAGCAGCGGCGCAGGCAGGATGCCGAACGCGACGGTGAGTGCCGCCAGCCCGACGAGTGCGATGCGCTCCGCCCCCGGATGTTCGGATGCCCCCGCCGCGCGCGGCGTGCGCGGCCGCCCGAGGAAGGCCATTCCCACGAAGCGGACCATGGCCGCGGCCGCGAGTGCGGCCGACAGCGCGGCGATGGCGGTGGCGGCCGCGACGGTGATCTGGAAGCCCAGCGCGCCGGTGCGCCAGCCGGCGAGGAGGGATTGCAGCAGCAGCCATTCTGAGGCGAAGCCCGACAGCGGCGGCAGCGCGGCCGCGGCCCCGGCGCCGACCATCACCGCCGCAGCCGTCCAGGGCATCGGCCGGATCAGCCCGCCCATCGAGTCCAGCCGCCGCGTCAGCGCGGCGTGCAGCACCGCGCCGGCGCCCAGGAACAGCAGCGTCTTGAACACCCCGTGATTCAGCGCGTGCAACAGCGCCGCCCCCGCCGCGAGTGCCGCCAGCGGCGCGAGATCCGCCCCCCGGAACGCCAGCACAAGCCCCATCGCCATCACGATCAGGCCGATATTCTCGATGGTGGAGCAGGCGAGCAGCACCTTGCTGTCCTCCTCCATATTCGCCCGCAGCGCGCCGAGCAGGGCGGAGGCCGCCCCGAGCGCCAGCAGCGGCGCGCCCCACCACAACGGCTGCGCCGGGCCGCACAGGTCGAACAACACCCGCGCCATGACGTAGAGCGCGACCTTGGTCATGGCGCCGGACATCACCGCCGAGACATGGCTCGGCGCGGCGGGATGGGCGAGCGGCAGCCAGGCGTGGAACGGCACCAGCCCCGCCTTGGCCCCCGCGCCGGCCAGCACGAGGCCCAGGATCAGCGTCGCGCGCAGCCCCTCGGGCGGCGTTTCGCGCAGTGCGGCGAAGCCCACCGCCTCCGGCCCGATCGCGAGCAGGCCGACGACCGGGATCAGGCAGGCGGCGGCGAAGATCGCGAAGACCAGATAGAGGCGCGCGGCGCGGCGGTTCTCGGCGCGGTCATGCTCGGCCGCGACCAGCGCCCAGGAGGCGAGTGACATCGCCTCGAAGCCCAGCAGCAGGGTGAAGGCGTCGGCCGCGGCCAGCGTCAGCGCCATGGCGGCGAGAAACAGGGGCCAGGGCACCAGCAGCCGCGCGGGCATGGCCCCCCCGCCATAGCCCAGGGCCGCGAGCGAGGAGGCCCCGCCCGAGAGCCCCAGGATCAGCAGGAACCAGGCGGAAAGGCCATCGAGTGCGACCATCGACGGCCCCCAGAAGGGACCGAAGGGCAGCGCCAGCGCCGGTGCCGCGGGCAGGACCAGGGCCAGGACCGCCACCGCGCAGAACCCGCCGCAAACCGCCGCCGTCCCGGCGTGCACCACCCCGGCCGTCCTGGACGCGCGCACCGCCCCCACCGCCGCGAGCGCGAGCAGCGCGGCCAGCAGGGTCAGAAGCGCCGTCAGCACGGCGGGCGGAGTCGCGCGGTGGTCACCCAACGAGCCTATCCGCTCGGGGCCGCTGCCGCGAGGGGCACGCGTCGCGGCACCTTTGCAGATCAGGGACATGGGGCTAGGAACGCGCGCAATGCACGCCCTCCTTGCCTTCAGCCGCGCGACAGACGCGGTCAGTGAGCGCTTCGGCCGTATCGCGGACTGGATGGTGCTGGGCGCCTGTGCCGTCAGTGCCGGCAATGCCTTCCTGCGCTACGGCGTCTCGGTCTCCTCGAATGCGTGGCTCGAGCTGCAGTGGTATCTGTTCGCCGGCGTGGTGATGCTCGGCGCCTCGCACACGCTGTTCCGCAACGAGCATGTGCGGGTGGATATCCTCTACGGCTGGGTCGCCCCGCGCACGCGGCTGTGGATCGATATCCTGGGGCTGATCGTGTTCCTGCTGCCGGCCATGGCGCTGCTCGCCTGGATGACCTGGCCCCAGTTCCTCGACAGCTTCCTGCGCGGCGAGATGTCGGGCAATCCCGGCGGGCTGATCCGCTGGCCGGCCAAGCTTCTGATGCCGTTGGGCTTCGCGCTGATGGTGGCGCAGGGCCTGTCGGAGCTGATCAAGCGCATCGCGGTGCTGCGCGGCGTGCCGACCGGCGGGACGCAGGTGTTCACGGAATATGCGCGGCCTGAGCAATGAGCGTTGAGATCATGCCGCCGCTGATGTTCGGCGGCCTCGTCGTGTTCCTGCTGGTGGGGTTCCCGGTGGCGTTCTCGCTCGCCGCAGTGGGGCTGTTCTTCGGCTTCCTCTCCATCGAGTTGGGCTTCTTCACCACCGCCTACCTCGGCAACCTCCCGCTGCGCGTCTTCGGCATCCTGTCGAACGAGCTGCTTCTCTCAATCCCCTTCTTCACGCTGATGGGCGCGATCCTGGAGCGCTGCGGCCTGGCCGAGGACCTGCTCGAGGGCACCGGCCAGCTGTTCGGCAAGGTGCCCGGCGGCCTCGCCTATGCCGTGATCCTGGTGGGCGCAGTGCTGGGGGCGATCACCGGCACGGTGGCGGCGAGCGTGATCGCGATGGGCATGATCAGCCTGCCGATCATGATGAAGTACGGCTACGACATGCGCATCGCGACAGGCGTCATTGCGGCGTCGGGCACCATCACCCAGGTGATCCCACCCAGCCTCGTGCTGATCGTGCTGGGCGACCAGCTGGGGCGCTCTGTGGGCGACATGTATGCGGGTGCGATCGGGCCCTCCATCCTGCAGGTGCTGCTGTTCCTGGGCTTCATCGGGGTCGTCAGCATCGTCGCACCCCACAAGGTGCCCCCCCTGCCGCCCGAGGCGCTGGGGCCGCGGGGATGGCCGCTCTACTGGCGCGTGCTGAAGGGCATGGTGCCCTCGATCGTGCTGATCTTCCTCGTGCTCGGCACCATCTTCATGGGCCTGGCCACGCCGACCGAAGCCGGTGCCATGGGCGTCGTCGGCGCCATCCTGCTGGCGATGCTCAACCGCACCTACACCTGGGCGCTGCTGCGCGAGGCCATGGGCAACACCATGCGCATCACCACCATGGTGATGTTCATCCTCATCGGCGCCACCGTCTTCTCCCTGGTCTTCCAAGGCGTCGACGGCGGACGCTGGCTCGAGCACCTGCTCACCGCACTGCCCGGCGGACAGACGGGGTTCCTGATCTTCGTCAACATCTTCATCTTCTTCCTGGCCTTCTTCCTCGACTTCTTCGAGATCGCCTTCATCATCATCCCGCTGCTGGCCCCGATCGCCACGAAGCTCGGCATCGATCTGGTCTGGTTCGGGGTGCTGATCTGCGTGAACATGCAGACCAGCTTCATGCATCCGCCATTCGGCTTCGCGCTGTTCTACCTGCGCGGCATCGCGCCGAAGGAGGTGCGCAGCGCCGACATCTACTGGGGCGCGCTGCCCTGGGTGGGGCTGCAGCTCATCCTCGTGCTGGTCATCATCCTTTGGCCGGAGAGCGTGACCTACTGGATCGACCACGGCACCGGTGTGGACCCGGCCTCCGTCACCATAACTGTGCCGCCCGAGCAGTCGGAGGAGGACAGCGCGGCGCCGGTGTTCCGGTAGGGCGTAAGGCGGGGGGGCTCCGCCCCCCTTCGACGTATACGTCGAAGCCCCGCCGGGGATCGCGCCGATCCCCGGGCCCCTGCGTGTGTTGGCCCCGGGCTTGGGAGCGCTGTGCTTGCTTGAAGCGGCGGGGTGGGAGGGGGCGAGTGCGGTGCCAATGCTGCGGGAACTCCCTCGATGCGCCCTCCTCCCCCCCCCGGCTCGCCGCCGGCGAGACTCCCCTCTCAAATCCAAGAACTAACAGAGGGAGGTCCAGGATCGCCACGATCCTGGCGGGGTCCAGGGGCAGCGCCCCTGGCCTTGCTTCCTTCCCGAACACCCCGGAGAATTGCGCCATGGGCGCGGACGACAAGCACGGCGAAGCCGGCACGAGCAGCATCGAGACGCGCCAATCCTGGACCGTCGCCCTGGCCGCCGTCGCCATGCTCGCGCTCGCGGCGGGTGGGCCCATGACGGTGGTGATCGGCCTGGTGCCCATCGCGGAGACGCTGGGCGGCGGCCGGTCGTTGCCCTCGCTGGCGACGTCGCTCGCCTATTTCGGCACGGGCCTGGGCGGCGTGCTGTGCGGATTGCTGGCCGGGCGGTTCGGGCAGCGCGCAGTGGCCATGTTGGGCGGCTTCGCGATCTTCATGGGCCTGGCGATCGCCTCGCTGGCGGAGCCCTGGTCGCTGCTGGTGGGCATCGGCATCGGCGTCGGGCTGTTCGGCAACGGCGCGCTGTTCCCGCCCATGCTGGCCTATGTGTCGCTGTGGTTCGACCGGCGGCGGGGTACCGCACTCGCCCTCGTCTCGTCGGGGCAATACATCGCCGGCTTCGTGTGGCCATCGGTGTTCGAGCGATCCATCGCCGCCATCGGCTGGCGTTGGACCATGCTGGCCTATGGCGTCGGGGCGGCGGCGATCATCCTTGCACTTGCGGCGCTGGTGGTGCGGCCGGCGCCCGTCCAGCTTGCCGGTGCGGGCACGCTCCGCTCGGTCCCCGGGGCGCGCGTGCTGGGGATGCGGCCGAACTTGGCGCTGGCGCTGATGGCGTTGGCCAGCTTCTTGTGCTGCGTGCCCATGGCGATGCCGGCGTCGCACCTGGTGGCGCTGTGCGGCGACCTGGGCATCCGCACCTCGGTGGGGGCGGCGATGCTTTCGGTGCTGCTGCTCGCGGCCTTCGTCGCGCGGCAATTCTGGGGCTGGCTGTCGGACCGGATCGGCGGGTTGTGGACCGTGCTCATCGGCGGCGTGGCGCAGACCTTTGGGATGATGGGCTTCCTCGCGACGCAGGACGAGGCCGGGCTGTTCTTCGCGGCCGCGGCCTACGGGCTTGGCTTCGGGGGGATCGTGCCGGCCTATGTGCTGGCGGTGCGGGAGCTGTTCCCTGCGGTCGAGGTCAGCTGGCGGGTGCCGGCGCTGCTGCTGTGCAGCCTGACGGGGATGGCCTTCGGCGCCTGGCTGGCCGGTGCGATCTACGATGCGGTGGGCTTCTACGCGGCGGCCTGGTGGGCCGGTATCGCGTTCAACATCGCGCAGGTGTTGCTGGTCGGCGCTCTGGTGCTCCGCCAGCGCGGCGGGCGGTCGCTCTCGCCTGCGCTCGCCTAGGCCAGGGCCTCAGCGCCCAGCGGCGCGACGCTGCTCATAGGCCTTGGCGTGGATGAAGGCCGCCTCGTGCAGTTCGTCGGGCACTCCGGCGCGGCGCGCCGCGTCGAACAGGAAGCCCAGGATGTGGTCCGCCTCGATGCGGTTTCCGCCCTCGATGTCGCGCAGCATCGAGGCCGCGTATTGGCTGGCCGGGTCGGAGAAGACCTGCGTGTATTCGGCGAGGAAGCCGGGGCGGACGGGGTGGCCGTGATGCGCGGCGATGGCGATGTTGCGCTCCAGGATGCGCGCCATCAGCGCCACCCCGCCGGGGCTGCGCGCGATCTCGCCGACATTCGCGCGCATGAGCACGGTGGCCATCGCGCTGGTGCCCAGATGGGTGAGCTTCTCCCAAAGCCGCGCCATCACGTCCGGCACGGCCTCGGCGACCACGCCGGGAGCGGCGGCGAAGGCGTCGCGCAGCGCGAGGACGCGCGGCGAGAGGGTGCCATCGAGCTCGCCGAAGGTGATGTACCGCCAGTCGTTGAGGTGGCGGATCGCCCCTTCGGGCGTCAGCGTCGCCTGGATCTTCGCGAGCCCACCCAGCACATGCGGCGCGCCGACGATTTCCGTCAGCGTCTCGATATGCGCGAGGCCGTTGAGCACCGGCAGGATGGCGGTGTCAGCACCAACCGCCGGTCGAATCGCAGCCATGGCCGCCTCCAGGTCATACGCCTTGCAGGCGAGCAGGATGACGTCCCAGCCCGGGGTGGCCGCGGTCAGCGTGGTGACCGGGCGGTGGAAGGCGCCGAAGGGGCTGTCGATGCGCAGCCCCTGGTCCGCCAGCAGGGACGCGCGCGCGGGCCGCACCAGGAAGGCCACCTCCGCGCCGGCCTCGATCAGCCGCGCACCGAAATAGCCGCCGAGGGCGCCGGCGCCGAGGACCAGGATGCGCATGGAATCAACTCCTTTGCCGCAAGGCTAGGCGGCAGACGTGTTGCGGCCAAGCCGTGGCAGCGGCAGGATCGCGCCGACAGGGAGACGCACCATGGCCAAGATCATCATCAGCTGCGCCGTGACCGGCGCCATCCACACGCCCTCCATGAGCGACCACCTGCCCATCACCCCGCAGCAGATCGCCGAGCAGGCCATCGCCGCCGCCGAGGCCGGGGCCGCGATCCTGCACCTGCACGCGCGCAACCCCGAGGATGGCAGCCCCACGCCGGACCCGGCCGTGTTCATGCAGTTCCTGCCGACCATCAAGCAGTCCACCGACGCGGTGATCAACATCACCACCGGCGGCGGCCTGGGGATGACGCTGGACGAGCGCCTGGCCGCGCCGCTGCTGGCCAAGCCCGAGATGTGCAGCCTCAACATGGGCAGCATGAACTTCAACATCGCGCCCAGCGCGGCACGGGTGAAGACCTGGAAGCACGCCTGGGAGAAGCCGTATCTGGAGAACACGACCAACTACATTTTCCGCAATACCTTCCAGGATATAGAGCAGGTGGTGGAGCGGCTGGGCAAGGCGCACGGCACGCGGTTCGAGTTCGAATGCTACGATGTGGGGCACCTGTACAACCTGGCCCACATGCTCGATCGCGGCGTCGTCGAGGGGCCGCTCTTCGTGCAGACCATCTTCGGCATCCTGGGCGGCATCGGGGCGGAGCCGCGCAACCTGATGTTCATGAAGGAGACGGCGGAACGGCTGTTCGGCGACCAGTATGTCTGGTCGGTGCTCGCGGCCGGGCGCCACCAGATGCCGTTCACGACCATGGCGGGGATGCTGGGCGGCAATGTCCGCGTGGGGCTGGAGGACAGCCTTTGGCTGGGGAAAGGTGTCGCGGCGAAGTCGAATGCGGAGCAGGTGGCAAAAATCCGGCGCATCCTGGAGGAGCTCTCGCTCGAGATCGCCACGCCGGCCGAGGCGCGGGCGATGCTCGCGCTCAAGGGCGGCGACCTGGTGGGGTTCTGAGATGATCCCGCGCATCAGCTTCCCCGGCGGTGTGTCGGTGCCCGCGCTGGGGCAGGGCACCTGGCACATGGGCGAGGACGGAGCCTCGCGCGCGCGCGAGGCTGATGCCCTGCGCCTCGGGCTCGATCTGGGCATGACGGTGATCGACACCGCCGAGATGTACGCCGATGGCGCGGCCGAGGAGGTGGTGGGCGACGCCGTCGATGGGCGGCGCGCGGATGCCTTCATCGTCAGCAAGGTCTATCCGCACAATGCCTCGCGCAGCGGCGTGGTCGCGGCGTGCGAGCGCAGCCTGAAGCGGATGCGCGTGGAGAGCATCGACCTGTACCTGCTGCACTGGCGCGGCGCGGTGCCGCTCGCCGAGACGGTCGCGGGGTTCGAGGCGCTGGTCCAGGCCGGCAAGATCGCGCGCTGGGGTGTCTCCAATTGTGACGTCGATGATCTGGAGGAGCTGGGCGCGGCGCTGCCGGGATGTGCCACGGACCAGGTGCTCTACAGCCTCGAGAATCGCGGCATCGAGTTCGACCTGCTGCCGTTCTGCGCCAGGCACAGCATGCCGGTGATGGCCTATTCGCCGGTGGGACAGGGCGGGCGGCTATTGCGGGTGCCGGCGCTCATGGCCGTGGCCGCGCGCCATGGGCGGAGTGCGGCGCAGGTCGCACTCGCCTGGGCCATTCGCAGCGGCGGGGTCATGGCCATTCCGAAGGCCAGCGATGCGGCGCATGTGCGGGAGAATGCGGCGGCCGCCGCGCTGGTGCTCGATGATGAGGACCTCGCCGCGCTGGACGAGGCCTTTGCGCCGCCGTCGCGCAAGCGCGGGCTGGCGATGCTGTGACGATGATCGATCTCGCCCGAGCGTTGGCCGAAGGCCGCGTCAGCGCCGAAGCCCTGGTCGACCAGGCGCTGGACCGCATCGCGGATCCGGCCGGGGAGGGGGCGCTCGCCTTCATCAAGGTCCATGCCGAAAGCGCGCGGGCCACGGCGCGGGCGATGGATGCGCTGCGGGCCGCGGGGCGTGCGCCCTCCGCGCTCGCGGGCATCCCGATCAGCGTGAAGGATCTGTTCGACGAGGCCGGGGAGGTCACCGCGGCAGGCTCGGCGGTGCTGCTCGACGCGGCGCCGGCCAAGGCCACCGCGCCCTGCGTGCAGCGCCTGGTCCGCGCCGGCCTGGTGGTGCTCGGGCGCACCAACATGACGGAGTTCGCCTTCACCGGGCTCGGCGTGAACCCGCATTACGGCACGCCGGCGAGCCCGTGGGACCGCGCCTCGCGGCGGCTCCCGGGCGGCTCCTCCTCCGGGGCCGGGGTCGCGGTGGCCGATGGGATGGGCTTCGCAGCCCTGGGCAGCGACACCGGCGGGTCCTGCCGCATCCCGGCCGCGCTGAACGGCGTGGTGGGATGGAAGCCGACCGCGAAGCGAGTGCCGCTCACGGGCGTGCTGCCGCTGTCGCCGACGCTCGATTCGATCGGTCCGCTGGCGCGCAGCGTCGCCGATTGCGCGCTGGTCGATGCGCTGATGGCGGGTGGCGAGGATCCGCTGCCGCCCATCGCGCGCCCGCTGGCCGGGCTGCGGCTCGGGCTGCCGCGCGGCACCTACCTCACCGACGGGCTCGACGCGACGGTGGGCGCCGTGTTCTCCCGCGCGCTGACGCGGCTTTCGGCGGCCGGCGCGCGCATCGAGGAGTTCGAATGGCGCGGCCTCGCGGACATCCCGGCCGCGAATGCGACGGGCGGCTTTGCGGTCAGCGAGGCCTGGACCTGGCACCGCGCGCTGATCGCCGAGAAGGGGGACGGGTACGATCCGCGCATCCTCGCCCGGATCATGCGGGGGGAGGGCATGCGCGCGGCCGACTACATCACGCTGCGCGCCGACCGCGCGCGGATCATCGCGCAGGCCGCGATCCGCACCGCCCCCTTCGACGCGGTGATATGCCCGACCGTGCCGATGGTGCCGCCGCGCATCGCCGAGGTGGCGGAGGAGAGCGCCTACAACCGGATCAACATGGCGCTGCTGCGCAACCCGAGTGTGGCGAATTTCCTCGACCGCTGTGCGATCAGCCTGCCCTGCCACGTGGCCGGCGAGGCGCCTGTCGGGCTGATGCTGATGGGCGAGCACGGCGGCGACGGCGCGCTGTTCCAGGTGGCGGCCGGCGTCGAGGCGGCGCTCAGCGCTGACGCATGAAGATCCCGTAGAAGCGGACATTGTGTCCGCCGCACTGGTTGTTGTCGCGCAGCACCAGGTAGGGGCCGCGGCGGGTGCCGGTGACGGTGCACTCGGCGATCGGTTCATGCGCGGTGAAGCGGCTTGGTTCGAGCTGCACGGGTGAGTCGAGCTCGCCGTAGTTCACGGTCGTGAAGCCGCGCCAGAACGCCTCGCCGGTGATGCGCAGCGCAGCGTCGCCGCCGGCGAAGGTGACATGGGACATGCCGTCAAAGCCGTTCCACCGGCCGCGCAGGAAGGCCGCGTCGACCGCGGGGGCCTCGGGCTCCGGCGCCAGAGCCGCCTCGGGCAGGAAGCCGGTGATGAGCGTCCCGCGCCGGGTGCCGAAGTAGGCGCAGCGGAATCCGCGCCTGGGCGCGCTGGCCAGCACCGTGTCGCCGACCACCAGGTAGCCGGCGCGGCGCCAGGGGCAATCGCCGGTGGCGGGGCAAAGGCGGGCCTGGTCGAAAAGATTCTGGCGGGCGACGCGTATGCGGAACAGCGGGGCCGCGCTGTAGCGATCATCATAGGGGACGCAGGTTTCGCCGGGCGGGCCGGGTGGATCCCAGTCCTGCGCCCCCGCCGGCGCCGCGAGGAGCAGCAGCGCGAGCAGCCTCCGCTTCACGGCGCATCACCCGGCAGCTTGATGCCGGTGAGCGCCTGCCAGACCCGGATCACGAAGCCATCATCCTTCTGGCCCTGGCCCATCGCGCGAGCCGCGGTGAACAGCTGCTGCGCCTGGGCGGCGAGTGGCACCGGGAAATCGAGGCTGCGCGCCATGTCGGTGACCAGGCCCAGATCCTTGATGAAGATGTCGACCGCGCTGCGCGGCGCGTCGTCGCCGGTGAGCACGCGGGCCATGCGGTTCTCGAACATCCACGAATTGCCCGCCGCACTCGTCACCACGTCGTAGAGCGCCTGCGGATTGGCGCCGGCGCGGATGCCGAGTGCCATGGCCTCGGCGGCGACTGCGATGTGCACGCCGGCGAGAAGCTGGTGCACCACCTTCACCGTCGCGCCGATGCCGACCGCGTCGCCCAGGCGCCACACCTTGGTGGCGATGGCGTCGAGCACCGGCTGCGCGGCGTCGAACGCGGCCGCACTGCCGCTGGCCATGACCGTCATCGCGCCCTCCCGCGCCTTGGCTGCGCCGCCGGAGACCGGGGCGTCGAGCCAAAGCAGGCCCAGCGCCTCGGCGCGCGAGGCCAGGGCGCGGGCGCTGTCGGGTGCCATGGTGGCCGACGAGATCACCACCGCGCCGGGTGCCAGGTGCGCGGCCGCGCCGGACTCCCCGAAGATCGCCGCTTCGGTCTGCTGCGCATTGACGACGAGGAGGAGCAGCGCCTCGGTGCCCTTGGGAAGCTCGGCCGCGCTGGCGATTGCGGCACCGCCGGCGGCGGCGAACTCGGCCCGCGCGGCCTCGCGCATGTCGCAGCCGGTCACCGTGTGACCCGCCTTGAGCAGCGAAAGCGCGGCACCCATGCCCATGCTGCCCATCCCGATCACACCGACGCGCATCGCCCTGCCTCCCGCAATTTGGACCAGACTGGCCACGCCGCAGGCGGGCGGCAAGGATGATGGCGGGCGACGCGCTCAGCGCAGCGCGACCACCACCAGTTGCACCACTGCGACCACGCAGGCGAGGATCAGCGCGATGCGCGAGAGGACGTGGATCGGCGGCATGGTTCAGCGCATGCCCGTCATCGCCGCGGGGCCGCGCGCCTCGCCCTCATCGCGGCCCTGCGCGTCGCGGTAGCGGGCCGTGTCGCCGCGGCGCTCGATGCGGCCGACGACGCGGTTCTGCGGGTCGTAGCGCGTGGCGTCGCCGCCGCGCAGCTCCACCCGGCCGGTCGGGCGGTTCTGCGCGTCGAAGCTCGTGGTGGTGCCGCCGCGCACCTCGGAGCGGCCGGTGGCGCGGCCCTGCGCGTCGAAATGGCGGATCGTCGTGCCGCTGCGCTCGCTCCGCCCGGTCATGCGGCCGGTGAGGTCGTAGAAGGTGGTCGTGTTGCCGCGGGTCTCGGCCCGCCCCGTGGCGCGGCCCTGCGGGTCACGGAACTGCGTGGGCTGCGCATGCGCGGCCCAGGGTAGCAGCAGGAGCAAGGCGAGGAGCAGGCGGCGCATGGCGTGGGTCTCCGTGGCTGCGGCGGAGTTCGCCATGAGCGGCGGTCCTCGCGCAAGGGCGCGGCTTCGGGAACATCTCGCAAGGGCGCGGCTCGGGATCATCGCGCAAGGGCGCGGCTCGGGATCATCGCGCAAGGGCGCGGCTTGCGATTTACACGCGATGGTCACATTGCTATGCAGCCGTCGCGCGCGACCCCCGGCGCGCTGGCTGTGGAGCCTTGCCCGCATGAAGATCGTGGCCTGCAACAGCAACCGCCCCCTGGCCGAGGCGGTGGCCGCATCGCTGGGACTGCCGCTGACCAACGCCTCCGTGCGTCGCTTCGCCGACATGGAGATCTTCGTCGAGATCCATGAGAACGTGCGCGGCGAGGATGTGTTCGTCATTCAGAGCACGTCGTATCCCGCGAACGACAATCTCATGGAGCTTCTGATCACGCTCGACGCGCTGCGCCGCGCGAGTGCCAGGCGCATCACCGCCGTGATCCCATATTTCGGTTATGCCAGGCAGGACCGGAAATCGGGCTCCCGCACGCCGATCTCGGCCAAGCTGGTGGCGAACCTCATCACCGCGGCTGGTGCCAACCGCGTGCTCGCGATGGACCTGCACGCCGCCCAGATCCAGGGCTTCTTCGACATCCCCGTCGACAACCTCTTCGCCGCGCCGCTGTTCTCGCGCGACATCCAGGAGCGCTACCAGGGGCGCGAGCTGATGATCGTCTCCCCTGATGTCGGCGGCGTGGTGCGGGCGCGCGCCATTGCATCCCGCCTGGGCACCGACCTCGCCATCGTGGACAAGCGCCGCCCGCGGGCGGGGGTGTCCGAGGTGATGAACGTCATCGGCGAGGTCGAGGGTCGGCATTGCCTGCTGGTCGACGACATCGTCGATTCCGGCGGCACCCTGTGCAACGCGGCCGAGGCGCTGCTCAGCCGAGGGGCTAAATCGGCCGGCGTCTATGTCACGCACGGCGTGCTCTCGGGCGGCGCGGTGGCGCGCATCGGCGCTGCGCCGATCGAAAACATGACGGTGACGGATTCCATCATGGCGACCGAGGCGGTGCGCATCTCGCGCAACATCCGCCAGCTCACCATCGCCCCGCTGCTCGCTGAGGCGATGAAGCGCATCAGCGACGAAACCTCCGTCTCTTCCCTGTTCTGCTGAGGCGGCCTAGCCTTCGCGGGCAACGCGGAGGGACGCCATGACCAACACTTTGTTCTACTCGCCCGGCGCCTGTTCGCTCGGCATCCACATCATCCTCGAGGAGATCGGCAAGCCCTATGAGCTGTCGCTGGTCAACCTCAAAGGTGGTGCGCAGCACCAGCCCGAATACATGGCGGTGAACCCGAAATCGAAGGTGCCGGCGCTCAAGCGCGAGGATGGCACGCTGCTGACGGAATACCCCGCGATCGCCACCTGGCTCGCGAAGTCCAACCCCGAGGCGGGGCTGCTGCCGACGGACCTCGAAGGCGAGACGCGCGCGGCCGAGGCGATGGCCTATTTCACCGGCACCATCCATCCCTACGGCTTCACCCGGCAGTATCGCCCAGGCAATTTCACCCCGAACGAGGCCGACATCCCCAAGGTGGTCGAGACCGGCAAGGCGGCGGCGGACAAGTACTTCACGCTCGTCGACGGCCAGTGGCTGGGTGGCGATTGGGTGCTGCCGTCGGGCTATTCGGTGGCCGACACCGCCTTGTTCTTCGTCGAATACTGGGGCGGCAAGCGCTCCGGCCTCACGCTGCCGTCCAAGCTCGCCGCGCATATGGAGCGGATGATGGCGCGCCCGGCGGTGCGGCGGATGATGGAACAGGAAGGGCTCTCGGCCTGATGGTGCTCAACCGCGTCCCCTTCTGGTTCCTCCGCCATGGCGAGACGGACTGGAATGCGGAAGGGCGCAGCCAGGGCCGCACCGACATTCCGCTCAACGCCGTCGGCATCGCCCAGGCGGAGCGCGCGGCGGCGGCGATGCCGGGGCGTGACATCGTGCGTATCATCGCCTCGCCGCTCGGCCGCGCGTTGCGCACGGCCGAGATCGTCAACGCGAAGCTCGGCCTGCCGCTCTCGACCGATGACGACCTGATGGAGGTCTCCTTCGGCATCGAGGAAGGCACGCCGATGGGCGACTGGTACGACGACTGGATCGACGGGAACTTCACGCCCGAGGGTGCTGAGACCTTCGCCGGGCTGCGCGAGCGCGCGGTGGCCGCGATCAACCGCGCGACGGCGGAACCGGGCCTCGCGCTGGTGGTGGCGCATGGGGCGCTGTTCCGCGCGCTGCGCCAGGCGCTCGGCCACAAGCCGAATGTGCGGACGCCGAACGCGCTGCCCATCCTGTGCTCACCACCCGAGGACGGGGACATGTGGTCGGTGGAGCCGCATCTGCTGGATTGACGCGGCAGGCCGGTCGCTCACACCGTCAGGTGTTTGCGGACTTCGTCCTCGTCGAGGCTTTGCGTTGGGCCAGCCAGCGCCATCTCGCCGCGCACCATGATGGCCAGCGTATCGCCCAGGTCGCGCGCGAACTCGAAATACTGCTCCACCAGCACCACCGCCATGCCGCGGTCCCGCGCCAGGTAGGCGATGACGCGCGCGATGTCCTTGATAACGTTGGGCTGGATGCCCTCGGTCGGTTCATCGAGGATCAGCAGCCGCGGCTGCGCGGTCAGCGCGCGCCCGATCGCGAGCTGCTGCTGCTGGCCGCCCGAAAGGTCGCCCCCGCGCCGACGCAGGAAATCCCGAAGGATGGGAAACAGATCGAAAATCTCCTGTGGCACCACGGATCCCCGCGGCGCGGCGGCGAGCGCCGTCTCAAGGTTCTCCTGAACGGTGAGGAAGGGAAAGATCTCCCGCCCCTGCGGGACATAGCCGATCCCGGCCCGCGCCCGCTCCGCCGGCGCCGTACTACCGATGTCGCGCCCCTCCCAGGTGATGCGGCCCTTCTGCGCCCGCTCCAGCCCCACGATCGCGCGCATCAGCGAGGATTTGCCTACGCCGTTGCGCCCCAGCACGCAGGTGATCTGCCCGGGCGTCGCCGTCAGATCCACGCCCCGCAGACACAGGCTGGCGCCATAGGAGAGTTCGAGGGCTTCGACCGACAGCATGCCTCAGCGCCCCAGATAGACTTCGATGACCCGCGGGTCGTTCTGCACGTGGTCGATCGCGCCCTCGCTCAGCATGGTGCCCTCATGCAGCACCGTCACCTTCTGGCCGAGCGCGCGGACGAATTCGAGGTCATGCTCCACCACGACCACGCTCCGTTCGCCGGCGATGCGGCGGAGCAGGGCGGCGGTGTGCTCGGTTTCCTGGTCGGTCATGCCGGCCACCGGCTCGTCGACCAGCAAAAGCTGCGGGTCCTGCATCAACAGCATGCCGATCTCCAGCCACTGCCTCTGTCCATGCGACAGGATGGCAGCACGATCCCCCGCCCGCGCCGTCAGCCCGATCTCGTCCTGCACTTGCTCGATCCGCGAGCGCGCTGCGCCGCCCAGCGCCCAGCGCAGGCACGCGAACGGCCCGCGCGGCGCCTTCAACGCCAGCTCCAGATTCTCGAAAACGGTCAACGCATCGAACACCGTGGGCTTCTGGAACTTCCGCCCGATGCCGAGATTGGCGATCGCCGCCTCGTCCATGCGCGTCAGGTCGTGGTCGCCAAACCGCACCGTGCCCTTGGTGGGGCGCGTTTTGCCGGTGATGACGTCCATCATGGTGGTCTTGCCGGCACCGTTGGGGCCGATCACGGCGCGCATCTCGCCAGGCTCAACGATGATGGAAAGATTGTTGAGCGCGCGGAAACCGTCGAACATGACGGTGACGCCGTCGAGGTAGAGCTGGTTGCCCTTCATGGAAGGAAGGCTGGGGAAACGAATTTCCCCAGACCCCATTCTTTCATTTTTGAATATTTGGCACTGGTCGTCAGGTCGCACTGCCCTGCGAAGGCCGCACCGGCCTGCGCACGAGAACCATTAAATAAAAAAGAAAGAATGGGGGTTTGGGGGAAATTCATTTCCCCCATTCTGTCGTCCGTGATCATCGGTCGCCCTTCCGTACCAATCCCAGCAATCCCCGCGGCAGCAGCAGCGTCACCGCCACGAAGAGTCCGCCGAGCGCGAAGAGCCACAGGTCGGGTGCCACGGAGGTGAGCCAGGTCTTGATGGCGTTGACCGAGAAGGCGCCGAGTGCCGCGCCGATGAGTGTGCCGCGGCCGCCGACGGCGACCCAGATCACCGCCTCGATGGAGTTGGTGGGGGCGAACTCGCCGGGGTTGATGATGCCGACGAGCGGGACGTAGAGCGCGCCGGCCAGGCCCGCGATCATGCCGGAGAGGACGAAGACGAAGAGCTTGGCCTGTGTGACGGAGTAGCCGAGGAAGCGCACGCGGCTTTCGGCATCGCGGATGGCGATCAGCACGCGCCCGAGTTTTGACCGCGTGATGTAGGCGCAAAGAAAATACACGCCGACGAGGGAGAGCAGTGCCGCGTAAAACAGGGAACTGCGGGCGAGCGCGGTGTTGAGCGGTTGGCCCAAAAGTTCCTTGAAGTCGGTGAAGCCGTTGTTGCCGCCGAGGCCCATGTCGTTGCGGAAGAAGGCCAGCATCAGCGCATAGGTCATGGCCTGCGTGATGATGGAGAAATACACGCCCGTGATGCGGCTGCGGAAGGCGAGGAAGCCCACGATGCCCGCGAGCAGGCCGGGGATGAACAGCGCCATGAACAGCGCGTAGGGGAAGGATTGGAACCCCCACCAGAAGAAGGGCAGCTCGGTGTAGCCGAGGAAGACCATGAAGTCGGGCAGCACCGGGTGGCCGTAGGAGCCGCGCGGGCCGATCAGGCGCATCAGGTGCATGCCGATCGCGTAGCCCCCGAGCGCGAAGAAGGCGCCGTGGCCGAGCGACAGCAGCCCCGCATAGCCCCAGGCAAGATCGATCGCCAAGGCGAGGATCGCGTAGCAGATCCATTTCCCGGTGATGGAGACCAGGAAGTCGGAGACATGGAACGCGCTGTCCACCGGCAGGCGATTGAGCAGCGGCATCGCGGCGAGTGCGATGACCACGGCGATGGTCGCCGCGCGCAGGCCGAGGCGCAGGCGGGAGGGGGCGGGGTCGGCCAGTGTCGCGCTCATGATGCCGCGCGCCCCTTTTGCGGGAACAGCCCGCGCGGGCGGCGCTGAATGAACAGCATCAATCCCACCAGCACGGCGACCTTGGCCAGCACCGCGCCGGCCCAGGGCTCCAGTAGCTTGTTGACCACGCCGAGCGACAGCGCGCCCACCAGCGTGCCGGCCAGCGACCCGACGCCGCCGAACACCACGACCATGAAGCTGTCGATAATGTAGCCGGTGCCGAGGTTGGGTGAGACGTTGTCGATCTGGCTCAGCGCGACGCCGGCCATGCCCGCGATGCCGGACCCGAAGGCGAAGGTCAGCGCGTCCACGCGCCCGGTGCGGATGCCCATGGTGGCCGCGATGCGCCGGTTCTGCGTCACCGCGCGCATCTCCAGCCCGAAGCGGGTGTAGCGGATGGCGGCGATGGTCAGCCCGAGCACGACCAGGGAGAAGACGATCACCCAGAGCCTGTTCTGCGTCACCATCAGCCCGAACGGCATCTCCAGCGTGCCCTGCATCCAGGCCGGGGAGATCACCTCGCGGTTTTGCGCCCCGAAGGCCAGGCGCACCGCCTGCTGCAGGATCATGCCCACGCCGAAGGTCATCAGCAGCGTCTCGAGCGGGCGGCCGTACAGGTGGCGGATCAGCCCGCGCTCGAGCAGCGCGCCGGCCAGGCCGGCGACGAGGAAGGCGGCGGGCACGGCTAGCGGCAGCGACCAGGGCTGCAGCCAGGGAATGTCCTTGCACAAATCCTGCACAATCACGGTCGCATAGGCGCCGAGCATGACGAACTCGCCATGCGCCATGTTGATCACGCCCATGACGCCGAAGGTGACCGCGAGACCGAGTGCTGCGAGCAGCAGCACCGAGCCGAGCGACAGGCCCTGGTACAGCGTCTCCGCCGCGCGTCGGATCGCGAGCGCGCGGTCCACGGCGACCAGCGCCGCATTGACCTCATCGGCCAGCGCCGGCGTGTTGTTGCGGGCTTCGAGCAGCAGCGCGCGGGCGTTCTCGGTGCCGGCATTGGCAAGGGCGGCGATGCCCTGCCGCTGCACGCCCGGATCGGACGCCATCAGGCGCGAGGCCGCGAGGGAGAGCTCCATCTGCGCGCGGATGCGCGGCACGCTCTCACGCGCCAGTGCGGCTTCCAGGATGGGGATGTTCTCGGCCGAGCGGGAGCGGTAGACGGCCTCGGCGGCGGCCGCGCGCTCGGTGGCGTCGGGCGAGACCAGGGCCAGGCGACCGATCGCGCCGCGCAGGGCGACGCGGACGCGGTTGTTGAGCCGGATCGCCTCGGCGCCGGCGGCATCGGCGGCAGCACCGGTCACGGCATCGGTGGTGGCGGCATCGCTGCGGATCAGCAGCGTGGTCTCACGCTTGAGCAGCCGCCCGTCGCTGAGTGCGCGCAGCAGCGGCAGGGCGCGCGGGTCGCCGGCATTGGCGAGCTGGTCCACCGATGTCGCGATGTCGTTGAAGCCGCCGAACAGACCCGGCAGCGCGGCGGTGAAGGCGTCCTGTGCGCGCGCCGGCAGGGCGAAGCTCAGGACGACCAGGCAGGCGAACAGGAAACGCATCATGCAGGGTAACCCCGCCCGCGCGGCGCATCAGCGCCGCGCGGGTTCAGGCGTGGGAACGGATCAGCCGCGGCGGCGATTGGCGTTCTCGGGGATGAAGGGAGACCAGTTTTCCGCGGGGATGGCGGTGGGCGTCCGGTAGACGATGTTGAACTGCCCGTCGGCCTGGATCTCGCCGATCATCACCGGCTTGGACAGGTGATGGTTGCGGTGCATCTCCTCGGTGTAGCCGCAGGGCGCGTCCACCTTCTGGCCGATCATCGCGGTGCGCACGGCATCGACCGCGGTGGTGCCGGCCTGGGCGACGGCCTGGGCCCACATCTTGAAGCCGGTATAGGTGGCCTCCATCGGGTCGTTGGTGACGCGGCGCGGGTTGCGGATATAGGCCGCCCACTGCGCCTTGAACGCCGTGTTCACCGGCGACTGCACGGACATGAAGTAGTTCCACGCCGCCAGGTGGCCGACCAGCGGGCGGGCATCAATGCCGGCCAGCTCTTCCTCGCCGACCGAGAAGGCCACCGAGGGGATGTCTTCCGCCTTGATGCCCTGGTTGCCGAGCTCGCGGTAGAAGGGAACGTTGGCGTCGCCGTTGATGGTGGAGACGATCGCGGTCTTCTTGCCCTCGGAGGCGAAGCGCTTCACCCGCGCGACGATGCCCTGCCAATCGGAATGGCCGAAGGGGGTGTATTCTTCCATGATGTCGGCATCGGTGATGCCCTTGGAATTGAGGAAGCCGCGCAGGATGCGGTTGGTGGTGCGCGGATAGACATAGTCGGTGCCGAGCAGCGCGATGCGCTTGGCCGAGCCGCCATCGGCGCCGAGCAGGTATTCGACCGCCGGGATCGCCTGCTGGTTCGGCGCGGCGCCGGTGTAGAAGATGTTGCGGCTCTCTTCCTCGCCCTCGTACTGCACGGGGTAGAACAGCAGGCCGTTCAGCTCCTCGAACACCGGCAGCACCGACTTGCGGGACACCGAGGTCCAGCAGCCGAAGGTCACGTCGACGCGGGCGACGGCGAGCAGCTCGCGCGCCTTCTCGGCGAACAGCGGCCAGTTGGAGGCGGGGTCCACGACCACGGCTTCGAGGCGACGGCCCAAAATGCCGCCGGCGGCGTTCTGCGCCTCGACCATCATCAGCACGGTGTCGCGCAGCGCGGTCTCGGAGATCGCCATCGTGCCGGACAGCGAATGCAGCACGCCGACCTTGATCGGCGCGCCCTGGCCAAAGGCGGGGCGGATGGCGGGCATCGCGAGCGCGCCGCCCATGCCGGCGACGAGCGCGCGGCGCGAGATGGGGGGGAAGGTCTTGCTCATGGGCGGGTCTCTCTCCTGTGCCCCCGCGATACGGGGCGGTCGATCGCGATGCCGTGGGACAGGCTCTTGCGGCCTGTGCCGGGCAGTCCGGCGGCATCGAGATAGCGATAACCGTGCCAGCGGCGGTGCAGCCGAACGCGCAAGTGGCGGAAGTTGCACGCGGTTACGGTTGATCAAACCGTGGCTGCAATTCGCGCCACATGCTCAAATCATTGCCACTCCAACGCGTCTCGACAGGATGGTTTCGCTGCCGCAGCCTTGCGGCACGCTTCACAGGATGGCCATGCAGCCCTTTGCGCGCCTCGCCCTTATCCACCGCGGTCCGGCCGTGGAGAGCCTCCACCATGGCGTCGTCGCCGTGGCGGATGCCGAGGGCCAGCTGGTCCTTACCCGTGGCGATGCGGATCTGGTGACCTTTCCGCGCTCCTCGCTCAAGCCGTTCCAGGCGATCGCGCTGGTCGAGACCGGCGCCGCGGATGCGCTGGGGCTGACGCCTGCGCATATCGCGCTCGCCTGTGCCTCGCATCATGCGCAGGATTTCCAGGTGGCGATGGTGCGCGACTGGCTGGCGCGGCTCGACCTGGACGAGCGCGCGCTGGTCTGCGGCCCGGCGCTGCCGCATGGCCAGGCGGATATGGCGGCCGTGCTGCGTTCCGGCGGCGGTCCCAGCCGGGTGTTCCACAATTGCTCGGGAAAGCATTGCGGCTTCCTCACCCTCGCCCGCCGCATCGGCGCGCCAAGCACAGGCTATGAACTCGCCGATCATCCCGGCCAACGCCTGTTTGTCGACGCTTTCTCCGAGCTGCTGGGACGCGACGCGGCGGCCCTGCCCCGCGGCGTGGATGGCTGCGGGCTGCCCGCGCTCGCACTCCCCGTCGCCGCCATGGCGCGGGCGGCGGCGCGCTTCGCGGGGGTACGTGTGGCAGGCGCCGAACGTCAGCGCGCCATCACGCGCATCCTCGGCGCGATGCGCGATCACGCCGACCACATCTCCGGCCGCGACCAGCCGACCGAGCGCCTGGTGCGCGCGACCGGCGGCCGCGTGGTGGTGAAGGGCGGCGCGGAGGGCTTCTGCCTGGCCTTCGTGCCCGAGCGTGGCCTGGGGATTGCGATCAAGCTCGCCGATGGCGCCTCACGGGCGAAGATGGCGGTGCTGGTGGGCGTGCTGGCCGAGCTCGGCATCGTGAAGCGGGAGGCGGCGCCGGCGCTGATGGCGGCGGTGGAGGCGCCCATCCGCGACAGCAACGGGCACGAGGCCGGCCGGATTCAGGTCACGCTGTAGCGGCGCATGAAGGCGCGGTCGATGCGGTCCTTCCACCGCCACACCCAGCGCCCCTCCGCGACGAAGCCATTCCGCGTGCCGATGGCGCGGCCATCGCCGGTCGAGAGCAGCACCAGCGCGTGGCGCTGCGGTCGGAAGGGCAGGGGTGGAGCGCCGGCCGCGGCGCGGCGCAGGTTGGCCGCCAGCACCGGGCCCTGCCGAACCGCGTAGAGCCCCGCCTTGGGCAACGCGCGCGGCAGGAAGGACGCCGCGTCGCCGGCGGCGAAGATTTCGGGGTGGCCGGGCACGTTGAGCCCCGCCTGCACGCGCAGGAACCCCTCCGCGTCGCAGGGCAGGCCACTCGCGGCCAGAATGGCGGGGGCCGCGGCGCCCGTGCACCACAGCAGCGCGTCCGCGGCGATCGGCGGGCGTCCGTCGAACTGCAGCACCCCGTCCTGGACATGGGTGACCTCATGGCCTTCGGAGAGGGACACGTCGTGGCGCGCGAGCGCGGCCGCCGCGCGGCGGCGCACCCCTTCCGGCAGCGCCGGCAGCAGCCCGGGCAGCCCCGCGGCGAGGGTGACGCCGGCGCCAGGCTGTCGCGCACGCAGGCCCAAAGCGATCTCGAACCCCGCAGGGCCGCCGCCCACCACGGCAACGCTCCGCGCCGAGGCGATGGCCTCGAAGCGCGCGAGCAGCGCGTCGATGGGCTTGATCGGCAGCACCCGCCCCTCGGCACCTTCGGCATCGATCCGCGGCGTCGCGCCGATGTCGATCGAAAGCAGGTCGTAGGTGAGCGCGCCGCCGGATGCACCGCGCACCTGGCGCTGGCTGGGATCGATCGCCGTGGCCTCGTCGTGCAGGAAGATGGCCCCCGCCTTGGCCGCGAGCGCCGGGGCATCAACCAGCGCCTCGCCCGGCGCATACCGGCCCCCGATCACCCCGGGCAGCATGCCCGAATAGGGCGAGAGCCGCTCGCGGCTCATCACCGTGATTCGCAAGCCGGGCACCGGCGCGCGCGCGAAATCGCGCAGCACCTCGACATGGGCGTGGCCGGCGCCGAGCAGCACCAGGTGTTTGCTTGCATCCATCCGCACGCTCTAGCCCAGGCACCGCGCAGTTAGAACCGACCGGCGGCGGCATGCGGCTTGCTAAACTCGGGCCAATGCCCAACCGGTCCAGACCCTCGCGGCCATTCCACCGCCCGTGAACCTTCCCACGCTCACCGCCCTGTGGCCGCGCAACAGGCTCTTGGGGCCGCGCTGCCGATGATCGCCCGAAATCCGGTCGCGCGTTACGTCGAAGCCCCGGCGCGCTGGGTGGCGCTGGCCGGCGGCTGGTGGCTGCTCGCGTTGTCGCTGCTCACCTGCGTCGAGATCCTGCTGCGCAAGTTCGCCGGCATATCGCTCCAGGGTGTCGACGAGATCGGCGGCTATACGCTGGCCATCTTCTCCTCGCTCTCCTTCGCCTGGGCGCTGGTCGCGAAGTCCCATGCGCGGGTGGATTTTTTGCTTGGCCGGATGCCAGGCTGGGTGCGCGCCGTGCTCAATGCCAGCGCCTACGTGCTGCTGGCGGCCTTCGCCATCTATACCGCCTGGCGCGGATATTCCGTGCTGGAGGAGAGCCTGGAATTCCAAGCGCGCGCCAATTCGCCGCTGCAGACGCCGCTGTGGATCCCGCAGGGCGCCTGGCTCGCGGGACTGGTCGTCTTCGCACTGGCGAGCGGGGCGTATGCCGCGCATGCGCTGTGGCTGCTGGTGGTCGACCGTTCGCGGTTGAATGACCTCTACGGCCCGATGACGCTCGACGAGGAGGTGGCGACCGAAGCTTCGGCCATCCTCGCGCGCCTGGATGAGGCGGAAGCCCGATGATCGGCATCACGGAAGCGGCCATGGGCTTCGGCCTGATGGTCGTGCTGCTGTTCCTGGGCCTGCATGTGGCGGTGACCATGCTGATCGTCTCGGTGCTGGGGGCCTCGCTGTATCTCAGCCCCGCCCTGGTCGAGGCGATCGGCACGCAGTTCTGGGCCTCGATGGAAGATTACGTCCTGCTTGCCATCCCGCTGTGCATCCTGCTGGGCGAGATCCTGGTGCGCAGCGGCAGCACAGACCGGCTGTATCGCAGCCTCGCGGACTGGCTGAATTTCTTGCCGGGCGGGCTGCTGCACACCAATGTCGGCGCCTCGGCGATCTTCTCGGCGGTGTCGGGGTCCTCCGTCGCGACGGCGGCCACCGTCGCGACGGTGGCACTCCCCTCCTTCAGACAGCGCAACTACGATGAGCGCCTGGTGCTCGGCTCCATCGCGGCGGGCGCGTCGCTGGGCAACCTCATCCCGCCGGGCATCGCGCTGATCGTCTATGGCGCGCTCACCAACACCTCCATCGGGCAGCTCTATGCGGCCGCCGTGATCCCTGGCGCGGTGATGACGGTGCTGTTCATGGGCACTATCGTGCTGATCGCGCTCGCGCGGCCGGGGCTGGTGCGGCAGGAGCCGGTGACGGACAGGCTCGCCGTGCGACTGCTGCGCACAGTTCACTTGCTGCCGCCGCTGGTGATCTTCGTGATCATCATGGGGTCCATCTACACCGGCTGGGCGACGGTGACGGAGAGTGCGGCCCTCGCCGTCGTGGCCGCCTTGCCGATCGCTGCGCTGTACGGCCGGCTCAATGTAAAAATGCTGCACGAGTGCTTCCTCGCGACCGCGAGCCTGACCGCGATGAGCATGCTGATCCTCGCCGCCGCCTTCTACCTGAACTTCGTCATGGGCCTGCTCGGCGTGACACCGGCGCTCGGCGCCTTTGTCGCGTCGATGAACGCGACGCCGCTCGAGCTCATCATCGCGCTTACCTTTTTCTACCTGCTGCTCGGCGTGTTCTTCGAGACGCTGCCGATGCTCGTCGGCACGGTCCCGGTGGTCTTTCCCGTGGTGGTCGCGGCCGGCATCGATCCCGTCTGGTTCGGCGTCTTCATCGTGCTCATGGGCGAGATTTCGCTGCTCAGCCCGCCGGTGGGCATGACGCTCTACGTCATCCAGGCGGTGCGGCGCGAAGGGACCATCGGCCAGGTCTTCGCAGGCACGCTGCCCTTCTTCATCGCGATGGTCGTGATGACCGCGCTGCTGATCGCATTCCCTGAGATGGCGCTGTGGATGCCGCGCCAGTTCTACGTGCAATGAAGGAGAAACCGATGCTGAGTGCACTCCGTTCCGCGGGGCTCGCCCTGCTGCTGGCCGCACCGGCCATGGCACAGACCGGCCCGGCCATGCCGCTGCGCGTCACCGGCCACTTCGCCGCCAACCAGAAGCACATCGATATCGAGCGCGCCTTCTACGGCGGCCTCGCGGCCGAGACCGGCATCAACCTCCAGATCTCCTACAACCCGATGGACCAGGTGGGCGTGCAGGCCGCCGACGCGCTGCGCCACCTCCGCTCTGGCGCCTTCGACGTGATGTCCGTCGTCATCGGCCCCGTCGCGCGCGACGAGCCCTTCTTTGACGGTATCGACCTGATCGGCGTGAGCCCAACCGTCGCCGAGCTCCGCACCGCGGTCGACGCCGCACGCACCGCCTTCGACGCGCGCCTGCTGGAACGCTTCGGCGCGCGCGCCATGGCGCTGTGGCCCTTCGGCCCGCAATACTTCTTCTGCAACGCGCCCATCCGCAGCGTCACCGACCTGCGCGGCCTGCGCGTGCGCTCCTACACGCCGAGCATGACCGCACTGTTGACCCATCTCGGCGCATCCCCGGTCAGCCTGCAGTTCAGCGAGGTCTACCCCGCCCTGCAGCGCGGCCTGGTCCAGTGCGGGATCACCTCCGCCGTCTCCGCCCACGCCGGCAACTGGGGCGAAGTCATCACCCACGTCCTCCCACTCTCGCTCGCCGGCGGCATCCAGGGCCACTTCATGTCCGCGCAAGCCTGGCGCCGCTTCAACCCGGACCAGCAAGCAGCACTCACCCGCGCCTTCACCCGCCTGGACCGCGAACTCTGGCAACTGGCCGAAGTCTCCGACGCGCAGTCGCTCGCCTGCCTGCGCGGTGCGAGCGAATGCGAAGGCCGGCGCTTCAACGCGACCATCGTGGCCGTGCCGCCGGAAGACGAGGCCCGGGTGCGGGAGGCGGTCTCGACGGCGGTGCTGCCGGGGTTCCGCGATGGCTGCAACCGCGTGTGGGCAGAGTGCTCACAGGTGTGGAACCGGACCGTGGGTGCGGCGCGGGGGTATGTGATTCCGTGAGGAAGAAAGGCCGGGGAAAGGAATTTCCCCGGACCCCATTCTTTTATTTTTGGCTACTTGGTGATGGGTGCGCGGACAGCACTGAGTCGAGGTGGTGCGTGCGAACTGCCAACGCGTGCCAGGGATATTTTACTGGCCCTGCCTGAGCGGTCAGTGCCGTCTCGCCAAAGCTGGTGCGCGCCACCAACCTGCACCCGAAGATAAAAATAAAATAATGGGGGTTTGGGGGAAATTCTTTTCCCCCAACCTTAGCTCAGCCCCGATCAATCCGCAGCGGCCCGAAGCTCTGCACCACCGGCATCAGCTGCAGCGTGTTGATGTTCACCCTTGCCGGGCGTGTCGCCACCCAGTGCACCGCGTCCGCGATGTCCTCGGGCGTCAGCGCGTCGGTGTTAGCGTAGATCGAGGCGGCTTTCGTGTCGTCGCCTTTGAAGCGGATGTTGGAGAATTCGGTGCCACCGACCAGGCCGGGTTCGATGTCGGTGACGCGCACCTTGGTGCCGAACAGGTCGGCGCGCAGGTTCAGGCTGAACTGGCGCACGAAGGCTTTCGTCGCGCCGTAGACGTTCCCGCCGGGGTAGGGGAATTCGCCCGCGGTGGACCCGATGTTGACGATGTGGCCGGTGTTGCGCGCGACCATGCCCGGCAGCACCGCGCGGGTCATATAGGTCAGGCCCTTGCAGTTGGTGTCGATCATCGCGTCCCAGTCGTCGAGGTTTGCGGCCTGGGCGGGCTCAAGGCCCAGGGCGAGGCCGGCGTTGTTCACCAGCACGTCGATGGCGGCCCACTCCGCCGGCAGGCCGGCGATGGCGGACTCGATCGCCGCGCGGTCGCGGACGTCCAGGGTGATCGGCAGGACGCGGTTCTCGCCGAGCTCAGCCTCGAGGGCGGCAAGCCGGTCGGCGCGTCGGCCTACGGCGATGATGTGCGCGCCATCGGCGGCGAAGCGCCGCGCGATGGTGAGGCCGAAGCCGGCGGTGGCGCCGGTGACGAGAATGATCAAGGCGTTATCCCTTCGAGGACAACCTTGCCGATCATGCGCCCGGTCGCGACCAGGCCATGGGCTTCGGCAAGGGAGGTGGCGGTGAGTGGGCCGAGGTTGCGCGTCATGGTGTGGCGTAGCGCGCCGGTGTCCACCAGATGCGAAATCTCGTCCAGCAGGTGATGCTGCGCGATCATGTCGGGCGTGGTGTTCAGCGCGCGGGCGAACATCGCCTCGAAGGCCAGGAACCCGGCCTTGGGGCGGATGCGCTGGAGGTTGGCGGTCTTGATCTCGTCGATCACGCAGATGCCGCCTTGCGGGGCGAGCGCATCGGCGAGCGCGTTCCAGTGCTGGTCGGTTTGCGTCACCGAGAAGATGTAGGGAATGGGCAGGCCCAGCGCCTTGATCTGCGCGCCGAGGTCGCCGCTATGGTCCAGCACGTGGTGCGCGCCCATCTCCTCGCACCAGGCGCGGGTTTCCGGGCGCGAGGCGGTGGTGATGACCTTCAGCGCGGTCAGCCGGCGCGCAAGCTGGATGGCGATGGATCCCACGCCCCCCGCACCGCCGGTGATCAGCACCGCAGCACCTTGGGCGGCCCCGCCGCGCTGGATGCGCAGCCGCTCGAACAGCGCCTCCCACGCGGTGATGCCGGTGAGCGGCAGGGCGGCGGCCTCGGCGAAGGAGAGGGTGCGCGGCTTGTGGCCGACGATGCGCTCATCGACCAATTGGAACTGCGCATTGGACCCCGCACGGTTGACCACGCCGGCGTAGAACACAGCATCGCCCACCTGAAACAGCGACGCCTCCGGGCTGCGTGCGCGCACGATGCCGGCGGCGTCGAAGCCCAGCACGCGCGGCTCGCCGGCCGGGTCGGCATTGGCGCGCAGCTTGGCGTCCACCGGGTTGACAGAGACGGCGCGCACCTCGACCAGCAGCTCGCGCCCGCGCGGCACCGGCGGGTCGGGAAGCACCAGGTCGTGGAAGCAATCCGGGTCGGTGGTCGGGCGGCAGTGGGTGTAGGCGACGGCCTTCATGGCGGCGTTCCTCCGTAACCGCGAGAGCTCGCGGTTTTTGTGCTCCGCCATCCTAGGCGCTTCGCGGCAGGGTTTGGCCCTGGGTTTGCTTCCCTCCCGGCCAAAATGCCGGAGACCTTGCAATGCAACGCCGCAGCCTTCTCGCGCTGACCTCTGCCTGCCTCGCCGCGCCGCACCTGGCGCGCGCGCAGGCAGGCACCATCCGGATGATCGTGCCCTTCGCGCCAGGCGGGGCGTCGGACACCACCGCGCGGATCATCCAGCCAGGCCTCGCCGCCGGCCTCGGGCGGACCATCGTCATCGAGAATCGCGCCGGCGCCTCGGGGTCCATCGGGTCTCGGCTGATCGCGCAGGCGCCCTCCGATGGCAGCGTCATCGGCATCTCCAACACCTCGCCGCACGGGATCGTCCCGCTCGCGATGGTGCCCAAGCCCTACGACGGCGATACCGACTTCACGCATATCGCGATGGTCGCCGACACGCCCACCGCCATGCTGCTGCCCGGCAACAGCCGCTACACCAGCTTCGCCGAACTCGTGGCACTCGCCCGCAGCACGCCCCAGGGCGTGTCCTACGGCAGCTCCGGCGTCGGGGGCATGCAACACCTGCAAGGGGAGATGATGGCCAGGCTCGCCGGTGGCACCTGGGTGCACGTGCCCTACCGCGGCACCGGCCCCGGCCTGCAAGCCACCATCACCGGAGAAGTCGACTGCTTCCTCACCCCGCTCGCCGGCACAACCGGCGCCATCGAGGCGCGCCAGGTGAAAGCCATCGCCGTCTCCACGCCCGAACCCTTCGCCGCCCTGCCCGGCGTGCCCACCTATCGCGCCCTCGGCCTGCCCGACCTCACTGTCTCCTCCTGGACCGGCATCTCAGGACCCCGCGGCATGCCGCCCGCCATCGTCGCCGAGATGCACGCCGCGATGCAGCGCGTGCTCGCCGACCCCGATACCGAACGACGCCTCATCGCCGCCGGCCTCTACCCGCTGGGGCGCACCGTCTCCTCGGCCGAATACCAACAAATCCACACCGACTTCGCCCGCATTTGGGGCCCCGTGGTCCGCGAGGCACGCATCAGCATCGACTGATAGGGAAGCAAGGCCAGGGGCTCTGCCCCCTTCGACGTATACGTCGAAGCCCGCGAGGATCGTGTCGATCCTCGACCTCCATCTGTTGGCTCCTGGATTGGGAGGGATGTGCTTGCGATGATGGGCCGGGCTGGGGAGGGGGCGCGTCGAGGGCGCTCGTATGATACCGGGAGCATCATGCGCCGCCTCTCCAACCCGGCTCGCCTTTGGCGAGGCGCAACACCCTCTCAGGTCCAGAACCAGCGAATGGGGGTCCAGGGGCCACAGGCTCCTGGCGGGGGTCGAGGGGGCGGAGCCCCCCGCCTTGCTTAACCCCTCACCCGATCCTGAGCAGTGCCGCGCCGTGGTCGCGGAGCCAGGTGACGGCGGCTTCACGGTGGGATGTGAGGGTTTCGACGTGGGCCCAGAATCGGTGGGAGTGGTTGAGTTCGCGGCGGTGCGCGACTTCGTGCGCGACGACGTAGTCGAGCACCCAGTCGGGTGCCATGACCAGGCGCCAGGAGAAGGCGATGGTGCCGTCGGGGGCGCAGCTGCCCCATCGGGATTTGGTGTCCTTGAGGCGGATGGCGGGTACACGGACGGCCAGCGCGGTGGCGTGTTTCACGATGAGCGGCGAGATGCGGCGCTTGGCTTCGGCGCGCAGCGCATCGGTGACGCGGCGGGCCAGGAATTCGGGTGCGCCGCCGACGATGATGGCGCCGCCTTCGATGCGGGAGCCGCGCGCGGCGGGGTCGTGGCGGATGACGTGGGGAATGTTGCCGACGGGGATTTCGGAACCGGGCGCGAAGGCGCGGGAAGGGGCGAGCGCGCGGATGCGTTGCATCACCCAGGCGGCGTGTTCCGTGAGCAGCGCCATGCCCGCGCGGCGTCCGGCGCGGGGCGGCAGGGTGATGACGACGGCGCCTTCGCTCGGGTCAATCCGCAGGCTCACCCGGCGGGCGCGGGCGGAGCGTTTCCACACCACCGTGCAGGGCAGCGGCTGCGTGTAGGCGGGGATGCGGAGTGCGACGGTTTCGGGGGAGGGAATCTCCATGCGCGCATCATCGCGCGCATGGCGTCCGGCGTCACCCAGGGAGATGTTTCAATTCGATCTCAACGAAGCTGAGCGGTGCGTCGCCGGCGTTGACGACGTTGTGCTCGACGCCGGCTGGGCGCGTGTAGGAGACGCCTTGCGTGAGGGTGGCGGTGGCGGTGCTGCCATCGGCAAGTTCGAGCAGCAGCGTGCCGTCGGTGACGGGCACGACGACGTAGGCGAGGCCGTGGCGATGGAAGCCCGTCTCCGCGCCCGGCGCGAAGTCCCAGCGGGTGACGCGGGTGTGCGCGTCATCCTGCTGGGTGGTGGGTGTCGCGGGTTCGCGGCAGCGCAGCGGCTCGCTCATTCGGCGGCCTTGGCCTGGGTGAGGCCCGGCAGCGGCAGCGCGCCCGCCGCATCCCACGCCGCCCAGATTGCGTCACCCTGCGCCGCGTTGAGCGGCAGGTGCGGCGGCCGGATCGTGCGCCAGCCATCATCACCGGTGCTGCGCGCGATGATCTCGCGCAGGCCGGAGATCAGCGGGACGGAGGTGGCCGCCTTGCGCGTCGCGGTCAGCATGGCCTGCGCTGCGTCGGCTTCAGCACCGGTGCGCTTGGCGTAGACGATGCCGCCCCAGTGGCTGTTCGCGTTTGACGCCGCGGTGATGCAGCCCGCGCCGCCATCGGCGAGGATGCGCTGGAGGTATTCATCGCTGCCCGAATAGACCTCGAAGCCGTCGGCGGCGAAGGCGTCGACCATGGCCTTCATGTTCGCGTAATCGCCCGAGCTGTCCTTCACGCCCTGGATCGCGCCGGGGAAGGCCTTCAGCAGGCGCCCGATGAGGTCGAGTGTGAAGGGCACCGCGCTCTGCTGGGGGAAGTGGTAGAGATAGAGCGCGATGCCGCCGCCGACGCGGTTCACCACCTCGGAGAAATAGGCGAAAAGGCCGTCGTCGCTGGGCGCCTTGTAGTAGAAGGGCGGCAGCACGAGCACGCCGCGGCAGCCTTGCGCGCGGGCGTGCAGCGTGAGCTCCACGGTGTCGGACAGGTTCGAGCAGCCGGTGCCCGGCATCAGCTTCGCGGCCGGGATGCCGCGCGCGATCAGCCCTTCAAGCACCGCCTTGCGTTCGAACAGGCCGAGCGAGTTCGCCTCGCCCGTGGTGCCAAGCATGCCGAGGCCATTGCAGCCATTCGCCAGCAGCCAGCGCGCATGCGCGGCCATGCGGTCGAGGTCGGGCGAGAGGTCAGGCTTCAGCGCGGTCAGGATGGCGGCGTTGACGCCACCGAACAGGGGGGGGTGCATGGCGGGCTTCCTCGGTGTCTTCCGCCAGCTTGGTGGCCCCGCGCGCGGTCCACGTCAATCCGAGCGGTACGCAGGCGCGAGGGGCCACGCGGTCGCGGATGCGCGCGGCCTCGGCGGGGTCGAGGATGACGGGGAAATTGCCGGGCGGGCGTTCGGCCGACAGCTCCAGGCCAAAATCCACGAACTGCGCGGCGAGGCCGGCATTGTCGAATGCATCGCGGCGTCCGTCATCCAGCCAGCTTTCCGCCGGCAGGCCCTCGGCGAGAAGGATGGCGTGCTCGGGCAGTTCCAGGTGCAGGTAGGTGATCGCCGCCCACCAGCGCTCCTGGATGATGGAGGCGCCGTTGACCAGCAGCTTTGCCGGCACGAGCGCGCCTTCGAGATAGATGCCGTGGTCGGGCGAGACGCGCAGGTCACGCCGGGGCAAGCCTGCGCCCAGCGCGCCGGCGCGGATCAGCACCGGCCAGGCGCGTTCGGGATGCGGGTGGCCGGCGAGCTGCGCCTCGATCCGCCCGATCCAGAGAATGGGTTGCACGCCGCGATCGGCGCAGAGCACAAGCTCGCCAACACGCAGCGCCTCGATCGGCACTTCGCCGCGCGGTGTCGCAATGCGGGTGCCTGCGGCGTAGCAGAGCACGGTCTCGGCGCTGCGCGCGAAGAGCGCGGCTTCGGCGGCGGCGCCATCGGGGTTGTAGCTGTAGGTCGCCGCACCGCTGCCATCGGTGCCGGTCGTCCAGGCGGAGCCGCCAAACAGCGCACCGAGGTCGAGCGTGTCGGAAGGCGCACCGCCATCGCTGATGGTGTCGCCCGCCGCGCCGGACCAGGCGATCGTGTCGTTGCCGCCGGCGCCGTGGAGCGTGTCGTCGCCCGCGTGGCCGTCGGCGGCATGGCCCGCATCATCCCGGTTGAAGGGGGTGTGGCCGCCATCGGGGTCGGAGGTCCAGGACATCGCGCCGCTCCTCGGTATCCGCACCGGCGTTTTGCCGGGGGGGGGCCGCGTCGCATGGAAGCGGACCGGCGTGAGGATCCGTCGGGCGCACTTAAAATTCCGATAAGCGCGCGGCCTGGATCGCGCGCCGGCGACGGGCTAGACCGCATGCGTGATCATCACGCGATTCTTCCTCATCCGGCACGCCCTCGTGGAGGCGACCGCGCGCGCGCGCTTCTACGGATCGATGGACGTGCCCCTGTGCGAAGCGGCGCTGGTGGAGGAGGTCGCACTCTATCGCTGGTGGGCGGCGCGCCTGCCGCGGCCGGCGCGCTGGGTGGTCTCCAATCTCGGGCGCACGCGCGGCACCGCGGCGGCCATCTTCGCGGCCGGCTACCCGGAGGCGCCGCTGTTTGTGGAACCCGATTTCGCCGAGCAGCATCTGGGCGACTGGCAGGGGCTGGAGCACGCCGCACTGCCGGCGCTGCTCAGCGCCCCGGCGCACCCCTTCTGGCCGCATGCGGGCGAGGAGAAGCCGCCCGGGGGCGAAAGTTTTGCGGAGATGCAGGCGCGCGTCGGCCCGGCGCTGGAAGCCGCCTGCGAACGGTTCGCCGGCGAGGATGTGGTGGTGGTGGCCCATGGCGGCTCCATCCGCGCCATGCTGGCCCATGCCATGGGGCTGAGCGCGCACCAGGCACTCACCTTCTCGATCCGCAACCTCTCGCTGACGCGGATCGAGAAGCATGGGCCCGACTGGCGCGTGCAATCGGTCAACGAGGACCCCTGGGCGGCGGACTGAACGCAATCTTGGACTTGGCGGTCGAATCGGCTTAAAACAGCCTGCCGACAAAGGTTTGCGGGAGAATGCTCATGCAACGTCTTGGTATCTCGGGTGCCTTGATGGGGATCGCTCTGCTGGCCGCGCCACAGGCGATGGCCCAGGCGGAGCAGCAGAGCATCGTCGACCGCGCGACGCTCACGGTGCAGGACATCATGAGCTACGAGCGCAACGCCGAGAATGCGCTGAGCCTGCTGCGCCGCGCCCGCGCGGTGATGGTCTGCCCGCGCCTGTTCCGCGCCGGCTTCATCTTCGGTGGCGAGGGCGGCGATTGCGTCCTGATCGCCCGCGACGGTGCCGGCTCCTGGTCCTCGCCGGCGTTCTACACCATGGGGACGGGCAGCGTTGGCCTGCAGATCGGCATCCAGGACGCGCAGGTGATGATGATGATCCTCACCGACCGGGGCCTGAACGCGGTGCTCGACAGCCAGTTCAAGGTGGGCGGCGATGCGTCGGTGTCTTTCGCGCATCTGGGCGTGGGCATCGAGGGCTCGACCACGGCGGCGGCGGGCGCGGATATCGTGACGCTGGCGCGCTCGCGCGGGCTTTATGCTGGGGTGTCGCTGGAGGGCTCGCTGCTGCGGTCGCAGAGCACCTGGAACCAGAGCTATTACGGCCGCGACCTGGCGGCGCGGCAGATCGTGGTCGGGATGGAAGCGCACAACCCGGGCAGCGACCCGCTGCGCGGCATGCTCATCCGGTATTCACAGCAGGCGCAGGCCGGCATCGCGGTGCCCGCCTTGCCGCCGCCGAGCGCTGGCCCGTCCGGCAATGGCGGATACCAAGCGGGCAGCGGGGCGCCCCCTGCCGGCCGGGTGGCCCAGGAAAGCCTGCCGACCCCACCTCGCGCTCCGCGCTGAGCAACGCTCCCCGGGGTAAGTCTACTCGGCGGCGCCAAAGGTGCTGCCTGCCGATCCGATCCTGAAAGCGTTTGGTGACGCTGGAGGAACAACATGACTCGCACCCGGTCAATCAAGCTTGTTGATTGAAGACGCTGTGAGCTGCTCATTAATCATACGGGATGCGGATTTTGCTATTCTGCCAACTTGGAACGGGTTGAATCGGCAACATTTCTGGCGGTTTTGGGCGTGGTTTCCAAGCCTCAGGCAGACGAAATTGGGCCGATATTCATAGTTACAAAGAAAGTCGAGCGGACTATTCATTGACGATTGCGTGACCCGACAGCTTTGTGAGATGCCCGGGACATGACCCAGACCAGCCCGCTCCGGACCTCTGATCTTGTCGACCGCCTCGGCGTCGCGACGCACCTGGCCTACACCGACGGGGGCTACCGAGAATTAAGCGCAACCACCAATGCGCTCGGCTACCTCGGCATCGATCACGTCCGCGACGAAGTCACCAATCCGGCCTTCGACCCCTATGGGCAGGCGCATTTCGCCCAGGCCGCCGCAGCCGGCATCCACTTCACCTTCCTCGTCGATGGCCGCGTTAACCCCGCGACTGAAGTCGCCCGCATCCACGCCATCGAGCAAGCCACGCGCGGTGCGGTGACCGCCATCGAGGGACCCAACGAGGTCAACAACTTCCCCTTCTCCTATCAGGGGCAGGGCGGCACCGCCGCCGCCCAGGCCTACATGCGCGACCTGTTCAACGCCGTGCAGGCGGATCCCCTGCTGCGCGACATCACCGTCACCGGCTTCACCGACTACCCGAACCACGCCAGCACATCCGACGCGAGCACCATCCATCCCTACGCCAAGAACGGCGACCAGCCGCTCGCGCGCATCCAGGCGGACATGGCCGACCAGAACGCCGTCGACCCGGGCAAGCCCTTCTTCATCACCGAGACCGGCTATCACACCCAAATCAACCCCACCGTCGGCTGGGAGGGTGTGAGCGAGGCGGTCCAGGCGAAGCTGGTGCTCAACACCTACATGGACGGCGTGCTGCTGGGCGCGAAGGAGGTCTATGTCTACGAGCTCCTCGACGCCTATGCCGGCAACACCCAGGAGGAGCATTTCGGCCTGTTCCGGCTGGACAATTCGCCCAAGCCCGCCGCGACCGCCATCCACAACCTCACAACGATCCTGGCCGACACCGCCGGCAATGCCGGCTCCTTCGCAACCCAGGCGCTGGACCTGACCGTCACCAACGCGCCCGCCGCCGGCCACACCCTGCTCACCGAGAAGAGCAATGGAAGCTACCAGGTGATCACCTGGGCCGAGCCCGACATCTGGAACCAGGACACCAACCAGGCCATCGCGGTCGGCGCCACGAACGAGACGATCGGCTTCGGGCGGAGCTTCGCGACGGTCGAGGTGTTCGACCCGCTGCTGGGCAGCTCACCCATCCAGATCCTGCACAACGTCAACACCGTGACCGTCGGGGTAACCGACCACCCGCTGATCATCCAGCTCTCGGGGGCGACGGGCGGGCAGGCGCCGGTGACCGTGCCGGTGCCGCCGGCGTCGCCAGGCATCTCGCCTTCGCCATCGAGCAACCAGCCGGAAAGCCTGCGCTCCGGCCCGGTCGATGACGTGTTCTACCTGGGCCACAACCCGGACGTACTGGCCGCCGGCATCGATGCCAAGACGCATTACGACAACTACGGACGGTTCGAGGGGCGCAATCCGGATGCGTATTTCGACACCGCCGGCTATCTCGGAACCTATCGAGACGTTGCCGCCGCCGGCATGAATCCGCTCGACCATTACCTGATCTATGGCTGGCGCGAGGGGCGCGACCCTTCCGCCAAGTTCGATGGCGACGCCTATCTCGCCGCCAACCCCGACGTCGCGGCGGCTGGGATGAACCCGCTGGTGCATTTCCTGGCGTATGGTCGCGCCGAGGGCCGCCATGCGTTCGATGACGGCCTGATCAACTGAGCCCGTCCTGGCTGCGCTGTGGCGCAGCCCAGGTCTTCAACGGGCGTCCACGCCCGCCCGCACCCCGGCCATGTCGGAGGACATGCATCCTCGACACCGACCGGGATGCGGGCGCCACGGACCCCAGGGCGCCGCGCTTCCCATCATTGGGAAGCGCCGCATCGCGGCGACGCTCCCGGCCCGATCCCTATCAGATGTAGTGTTCGGCCAGCGGCTTGAAGCCGTTGAAGCTCTGCGCCGCATAGGTCGTCACATAGGCGCCGGTCGAGATCAGCTCCACCCGGTCGCCGGCCTCGAGCGCCATCGGCAGGCGGTAGTTGGACTTCTCGTACAGCGTGTCGGTGCTGTCGCAGGTGGGGCCCGCGATGGTCACCGGCCCTTCGACCGTCCCGTCATGGGGCGTGCGGAAGGCGTACTTGATCGCCTCGCCCTCGGTCTCGGCAAGACCGCCGAAGCGGCCGATGTCGAGGTAGACCCAGCGCACTGGGTCGTCCTTCGCCTTGGTCGAGACCAGCACGACCTCGGCCGAGACGACGCCGGCATCGCCGACCATGAAACGGCCGGGCTCGACCAGCATCTCGGGCAGGTCATTGCCGAAATGCTGGGTCATGGCGCCCATGATGGCGTCGCCGAAGGCGTCGATCTCGGGCACCTCGGCGCGGTAGCGCACCGGGTAGCCGCCGCCGAGGTTCACCATGCGCAGGTTGATCCCGGCCTGCTTGAGGTCGGTGAAGATCGAGGCGACGCGTGCGATGGCAACCTCATAGGCGCCCGTCGTCGTCTGCTGCGAGCCGACATGGAAGGAGATGCCGTAGGGGTCGAGGCCCCAGGCGCGGGCGAGGACCATGAGGTCGCGCGCCATCTCCATCTCGCAGCCGAACTTGCGGCTGAGCGGCCACTCGGCGCCCTTGTTCTCCACCAGGATGCGGCAATAGACCTTCGCGCCGGGCGCATGCGCGGCGAGCTTCATCAGCTCCGGCTCGGAGTCGAAGGCGAACATGCGGATGCCCGCCGCATAGGCGGCCTGGATGGCCGACACCTTCTTGATGGTGTTGCCGTAGGAGATGTTCTCCGGGCGCGCGCCGGCTTCCAGGCACATCTGGATTTCTTCCCACGACGCGGCGTCGAAGGAGGAGCCGAGATCCGTCAGGCGGCCGAGGATCGGCGCGCCGGGATTGGCCTTCACCGCGTAATAGACGCGGGCCAGCGGCAGCGCGGCCTTCAGCCGGCGGTAATTCGTCTCGACGCGATCGACGTCCAGCACCAAGCAGGGCGTGGCAGGAGCGAAGTCGCGCAGATACGCGGCGATCTTGGAGGTCATCGCAGCATTCCCCAGGTCAGCCGGGACGCCTTGTCAGGCGGCGCCCCGAGGTTAACGAAACGGTCGAACGAACCAGCGACCAAAACGAACCGCCGGGCTTTCGCCCTGCGGGGTTGCCAGAACGCTTGACGTCGTTGCGTAAACCCTTGCTCGGCGATCCAACCTTCGGATCACCAGTCTGGGGGCCAGAGGCACGTGCGTACTGCGTCTGAGGGGGGAAATAATGCCGCTGTCCCCGGGGTGCAAGGGAATTTTCGCGTGCGGCCGGATTTTTTTCGCGAAACCCCGGCAAAGCGCCGGAAACTCCCCTTGAGGCGGCAGTTTCCGCGGGAACCGCGCCCGAAATCGTGACGGAAACCGGTAGCCATTCCTGCCAAGCAGAGAATCCGCTGCGTTACATGCGCCGCGCGAGGACCATGCCGTCCATCGGTGCGCGTGTCGCGAGCGGAATGGGCGCGCCGCGAAAGGCGTCGAGCCCGCGTCCCTGCGTCCCAGGTGCGGCCGCGATGACCTGCGCGCGATCGCCGCCATTGGTTAGCAGCGCGGCGCCGAGGGTCGAGGGCGTCGCCGGCCGCGGCGCGGCGGCGAGCGTCGCCGGCACCGGCGCCGGGCTGCGCGCCTCCTGCGCCCAGAGCTCGGCGACGCGCGCCTGGTAGCGGGCGGCGTTTTCCGGCGTGCGCGAGTGGTAGGCCGCGCTCGCGCGGTTCCAGTCGCCCAGCTCGGCGCGCAGCTCGGACAGGAAGCGCGCGGCGTAGCGGGTGTTCGCGACGGGGTCGAAGGCCTCCTCCAGGCTGGCGAAGGCGTTGGGGTGGTGGCGGAGGTTGACCTGCATGCAGCCGATGTCGATCGAACGCACGCCCTGCGCCTGAAGCTGCCGCACGGCGGCAATCGCTGCCGCGCGGTCGGGGAAGAAACTGCCGCGCCCCTCGGCGTTGATGGTCCAGGGCCAGGGGTGGAAGACGCCCGTCGCCGGGTCGGCGCGGCCGGATTCAGCGCGCCCGATCGCCATCAGCAGATGCGCGGGAATGCCCGCATGGGCCTCCGCCGCGCGGATGCCGGCGCGGCAGAGCTGGCCCTGCTCCAGCGGCTGCGCCTGGAGCGCGGGCGCGGCCGCAAGGATTGCGAGGAGCAGCAGGAGCAGCAGGAGCATCCGTGTCATGTCGCCGCAGGCGCAAGCGATGTGCCAGCCAGCCGCAGGCGCTAGCCAGTCCAGCCCGCCGCAGGCGCAAGCGATGCCAGCCCGCCGCAGGCGCAAACGGTGCCAGCCGGCGCGGCGGCGTTGACGGTTTCGCAGCTTCTCGCCGCGCAGGATGCGGGCATGACGACGCACCCTCGATGGCGGGCCGACGAAGCGTGAGGGACCGATGAGCGTGCTCTCGCCGCTGGGCACGGCGCTGCGCGAGGCCGCGCGCGCGGGGCCGTTCCACATCGAGGGGCGGCTGGTCGCAGCCGGTGGCCTCACGCTCGAGATCGAGGGCCTCGCCAGCCTCGCCGCGCGAGGCGACCGTCTCGGCATCGCCCATGGCGGGCGCGAGCTTGTCGCCGAGGTCACCGATATTGCCGCCGCGCGGGTGCGCGCGGTCGGGTTCGAGGCGCTGGAGGGCGTGCGCCTGGGAGCCGCCGCGCGGCTGCTGGGGCCGGCGACGCTGGCCCCCTGCCACGCCTGGCTCGGCCGCTTGGTGGACCCCTTCGGCCGGCCGATGGACGGGCGCGGCGCCCTGCCGGCCGGACCCTCGCCGCGACCCCTGCGTGCCTCGCCGCCACCGGCCGGGCTGCGCGCCAGGCTGGGCGCGCGGCTGGACCTCGGGGTGCGCGCGCTCGATGCCTTCTGCACCTGCCGCCAGGGCCAGCGGCTGGGCCTGTTCGCGGCCTCGGGCGTGGGGAAGTCCACGCTCATGGCCATGCTCGCGCAGGGTGCCACCGCCGATGTGGCGGTCTTCGCGCTGGTCGGCGAGCGCGGGCGCGAGCTGCGCGAGTTCATCGAGGATGACCTGGGCGCCGAGGGCATGGCGCGCTCGGTCGTGGTTTGCGCGACCTCCGACGCGCCGCCGCTGATGCGCAGGGAAGCCGCCTTCGCCGCCATGGCGGTGGCCGAGCATTTCCGCGATCAGGGCCTGCATGTGCTGCTGATGATGGATTCCGTCACCCGCTTCGCGACGGCGCTGCGCGAGATCGGGCTCGCCGCCGGAGAGCCGCCGACCACGCGCGGCTATACGCCCTCCGTCTTCGCCGAGCTGCCGCGCCTGCTGGAACGCGCCGGACCCGGCCTTGAGGGGCAGGGGGCGATCACCGGCCTGTTCACCGTGCTGGTCGAGGGCGACGATCATGACGAGCCGGTGGCCGATGCGGTGCGCGGCATCCTCGATGGCCATGTCGTGCTGGACCGGCGCATCGGCGAGGGCGGGCGCTATCCAGCCATCGACGTGCTGCGCAGTCTCTCCCGCACCGTGCCTGGCTGCCTGAGCGGCCCCGAGGCGGCGCTGATGCTGCGGGCGCGCCGGGCGCTTTCGCTGCATGCCGAGGTGGCCGATCTCGTGCGCCTGGGCGCCTATCGCGGCGGCGCGGATGCCGCCGTCGATGCCGCGGTCGCGGTGACGCCGCGCATCGAGGCTTTCCTCACCCAGCCCAAGGGAGAGGTCAGCAGCGTGGCCCTGGCCTTCGCGGCCCTGGCGGAGGCGATGGATGCGGCGTGATCCCATCCTCGCGCTGCTGCGGCTGCGCGGCTTCGCGACGCGCGAGGCGCAGCGCCTGCTCGGCCTGCGCATCCAGGCCGAGGCGGCGGCGGCGGCCGAGGCCGCGTCGCGCGACGGCGCACCGGCGCGCGAAGAGGCGGGTGGCGGT
>NZ_JAAEDH010000008.1 GCF_018128965.1 Plastoroseomonas arctica | reverse complement strand
GCGCGTGACGCCGCCGCAGCCGGCGACGGCGCCGGGCACGGCAGCGACGCCGCCGGTCGCGCGGCCGCAGGAACGCTCGTCCAGCGTGCTCAATACGCTCGATCGCCTGCGCACCACACAGCAGCAGACGGAGCCGCCGCGCGCGCGGCCCAACCCGCAATCCGCGCCGGTCGCCGGCGGCGGCGCGCCCACCGGCAACTCCACCCTGACGGCCGGCGAGATCCGCGCCATTGCCGAGCAGGTCAGCGAATGCTGGTCGGTGGATGCGGGCATGGTCGGGCTGAGCAGCATCGTCGTCGAGTTGCGCGTGCAGGTTGACGGGCAGGGGGTCATCCGCAACGCGATCGCCGCCTCCGGCAGCCCGCCTTCGGATCCACGTGCTCGTGCTGTGTTCGAACAGGCGCGTCGCGCGTTGACGGACACTCGCTGCGCCTCACTGCGCATTCCGCGCGACAAGATTGCGGAGGTCCAGGCTTCGGTCTTCCGCTTCAACCCGAGAGGGCTCGTTTCCCGATGATCACCACAGGCATCTCTCGCCGCCATGCGTTGCTCGGCGGCCTCGTCGCCCCCGGCATCTTCGCGACACCGTTGGCCTCGCTCGCCCAGACCCCCGCCCAGCCGCGCGGCGCAGTGATCGACATCACCCGCGCGCGGACCGATCCCCTGCCCATCGCCATCCCCGATTTCGCCGGCTCGGGCGAAGGCGAGCGGCTCGGGCGCGACATCGCCCGCGTGGTGCAGGCCAATCTACGCAATTCGGGCCTGTTCCGTCCGGTGGACCGACAGGCCTTCATCCAGACCGCCGAGGCCGCGGCGCAGACGCCCCGCTTCCAGGATTGGCGGCTGATCGGTGCCCAGGCGCTCACCACTGGCCGCGTCGAGCTGCGCGGCGACCAGGTGCGCGTGGAGTTCCGCCTGTGGGACGTGAACCCCGAGACCCAGCTGCAGGGCACCGCCTTCAACGCGCCCAACGCGAATTGGCGCCGCATCGCCCACCTGATCTCGGATGCCATCTATGAGCGGCTGCTGGGCGAGAAGGGCTATTTCGACACCCGCGTCGTCTACATCAGCGAGGCCGGTCCGCGTGATCGCCGCATCCGTCGCCTCGCCATCATGGACCAGGATGGCGAGAACCACCGGTTCCTCACCGATGGCCGGCTGACCGCGCTGACCCCGCGCTTCCACCCGAGTGCGGACCGCATCGCCTTCATGTCCTACCAGGCGCAGGGCGAGCCGCGCGTGTATCTGTTCGACCTCGGCTCCGGCCGGCAGGAGGTGCTGGGCAATTTCGGCGGCATGACGCTCTCGCCGCGTTTTTCGCCCGATGGGCGCTCGGTGGTGCTCTCCTCCACCCGCGGTGGCGACGCCAACATCTTTGTGGTCGATCTCGGGTCGCGCCGCGAGCGCCAGCTCACATCCGGCGGCGGGCTCGACGTGTCGCCCTGCTATTCGCCCGATGGCGCGCAGATCGTGTTCAACTCGGATCGTGGCGGCGACCAGCAGCTCTACGTCATGGATGCCGGCGGCGGCGGCGCGCGGCGCATCTCCTTCGGCAATGGCCGCTACGCGACGCCGGTGTGGTCGCCGCGCGGCGACCTCATCGCCTTCACCCGCATCGCCCGCGGCGGCTTCGCCATCGGCGTGATGCGCCCCGATGGCTCCGGCGAGCGTATCCTCTCGGAAGGCTGGGGCATGGAGGGGCCGACCTTCGCGCCCAACGGCCGCGTGCTGATGTTCTATCGCGAGACCCCAGCGCGCGATCAGCGCGGCGGTGGCTATTCGTCGCGCCTGGTGTCGATCGACATCGCTGGATTCAATGAACGCCCGGTCACCACGCCGACCGATGCCTCGGACCCGGCCTGGTCGCCCCTGTTGTCTTGATGCCGAACCTGGCGCAAATGCCGCGTGAGTTCATCGCACTGGCGCGGTACTGCTTGACCCTGCGCCGGCACTGCCCGATATCCCCAAGAATTGAACTCTTGTTCTGATCGATCCCCCCGAAAGGACCCCCGAATGACCAAACCGATCCTTGCCGCCTTCGCCGCCGTCTCGCTGCTCGCGGCCTGCGCGAACACCGACCAGGCCACCACGGCGGGCGGCACCGGCGGCAGCAGCATTCGTCCCGGCAGCCAGGAAGACCTTGTCGCGAACGTCGGTGACCGCGTCCTGTTCGACACCGACCGCAGCTCGGTCCGCGAGGACCAGCGCCCCATCCTGCAGCGCCAGGCATCGTGGATGCAGACCAACGCCTCGGTCACGGTGCAGGTCGAGGGCCATGCCGATGAGCGTGGCACGCGCGAGTACAACCTGGCGCTCGGCCAGCGCCGCGCGAATTCGGCGCGCGACCTGCTGGTGGCCGGCGGCGTCGCCGGCGCCCGCGTCTCGACAATCAGCTACGGCAAGGACCGCCCCGCGGCCCTGGGTTCGGATGAGAGCGCCTGGGCGCAGAACCGCCGCGCGGTGACCGTCGTTCGCTGAGCCACGTCGCCGGGGCACTCCTGGCGCATTCGTGATGAGGGGCGGCTGCCTTACGGTGGCCGCCCTTTGTCTTTATGGACAGGTCAGGGTCCACAGCAGGGGTAGGCCGTTGGTGAAGCCGTTCGTTGGGTGGGTTGCCGCCTGTCTGGTCGCGGTGTTCCTGGCGCCAGTTGGCGCAGCAGCGCAGATCGAGAGCCGCGAGGGCATCGCGCTGCAGAACCAGCTGCTGGAATTGCGCCGCGAGATCGATCAGCTGCGCCGCGGCGGTGCCAGCCTGCCGCCGCCCTCCTCGGTACCGCGCGGTGCCGGCGGCAATGAGATCATGGGCCAGCTGGTCGGTCGCGTCGCCGAGATGGAGGAGGAGGTGCGCCGCCTGCGCGGCCGCAATCAGGAGCTCGAGTTCCGCAACCAGCGCCTGTCCGAGGATATCGAGAAGCTGCGCGGCGACCTCGAGTTCCGCCTGCAGCAGATCGAGACGGGGCGTCCAGGCGCGCCGCGCCCGACCGGCGCGCCGCCCCCGACGCAGCGCAGCGATGCCACGCCGCCGCTGCGCGGCGAAGCGGCGCCACCGCTGCGTGGCGACGGCACGCCACCGGTGCAGGCCGCAACGAATGCCGGGCCGCGCCCGCCGGAACGCGCGCTCGCCGACGGCCAGGCCGCGCTGACGCGGCGCGACTACGCCGCGGCTGAGGCCGCCGCACGTGAGGTGCTCGCGGCGCGCGCCCCGGCAAGGGCGCAGGACGCACAGCTTCTGCTGGGCGACAGCCTTGCTGGGCGGCGGCAGTTCCAGAACGCTGCCCTGGCGTATGACGAGGCCTATCGACGCAATCGCCAGGGTGCCCGCGCGCCGGAAGCGCTGCTCGGCCTTTCCGGAGCATTTGCCGGGTTCAACGCGCGCCGCGAAGCCTGCGACACGCTCGACCAGCTGCGCTCCGAGTTCCCGCGCCTGTCGCCGCCGCTCGCCCAACGTGCCGACCAGGCGCGTCGGGCGAACAGCTGCCGCTGACGCCGGGCACCACCGGACCGCGGCGCGCATGGCGGCGCCGGTTTCGCAGGATGAATTCGCGGCCTGGATGCGCCCGCTCGGGCCGTTCGGCGCGCGGCCGCGCCTTGCCGCCGGTGTCTCGGGCGGACCGCACAGCCTGGCGCTCGCATGGCTGGCCCAGGCATGGGCGGCTGAGCGCGGTGGCTCGCTGCTCGCGCTGATTGTCGATCATGGCCTGCGTGCCGGCAGTGCCGAGGAAGCACGGCGCGTGCGGGATCGGCTTTCAGATGCCGGGATTGCCGCGCGGGTGATCGCGATCCGCGTCGCGCCCGGTGCCGGCACCCAAAGTCGCGCGCGGGCGGCCCGGATGCGCGCGTTGCTCGATGTGTGTGCGCAGGAGGCGCGCCCGTGGCTGCTGCTCGGCCACCATGCGGAGGACCAGGCCGAAACCCTGCTCTCGCGCGCCCTCGCCGGCAGTGGGCCGGCCGGCCTTGCTTCCATGGCGACGGTGCGTGCGGAGCCCCAGGCCTTGATGCTGCGGCCACTGCTCGGCGTCGCGCCGGCGCGGCTGGAGGCCACGATTGCCGCCGCCGCGCTCACGCCCGAATGTGACCCGAGCAACGCCGATGCGCGGTTTCTCCGCGTGCGCTTGCGTGGCGTCGCCAGTCCGGCCGCTCAACCGGCGCTGTCGGAGGCCGCGGCGCGTTTCGGCGAGCGCCGCGCCGCCCGTGACGGAGCAATAGCCCTGCGCCTCGCCACCTGCGCGATGGTGTCGCGCAGCGGCTTCGTGCGGGTCGACCGGGATGCGCTCGGCTCCGACGCGGTGGCGGTGGCGGCGCTTGCGACGCTGCTGGGGCTCGTCGCCGGCGCAGCCTTTCCATCGGATGTAGAGGCCGTCGCAGCCTTGCTCCATAGGGGCCAAGGAACCCTGGACGGCGCCTGGCTTCGGGCTGCCCAGGGTGGAGCATCGATGTTGACGCGCGAGCCATCCGGGTTGGAGCCGCCGGTCCCCGTAAGGCGGGGCGTCGTCTGGGACGGTCGCTTCCGTCTGGTCGGCGAAGGTGCCGAAGGGCATTGGCTCGGGGCCCTGGGAGACGATCCGATGGCACAAGGCACCTCGCTGCCACTCGCCTTGCGCGCCGCGGTGCCGGCGATTCGTGACGCAAACGGAAGGCTGGCGGCGCTGCCGACCATGGACTATCCTTCACCTCTCGCGTGCGGTCCGTTCGCGCTGGCCTTCGCCCCACAGGGCGGTGCGCCACTCGGCTGGGCGCGATCGGTGGTGCCGGGGCCGGCATAATCCAGGCAAGCGACGGGTTGCCCATTCACGCCCGGGCAAGCCGACCCCATGTAGGTGCTCAAGACGGCCCGGCAGGGCCGGAGGTCACGCCCTCGGGCGAAGGAAGATGGGATTGCCAAGTGAATAATTTTGGCCGGAACCTGGCGCTGTGGGTCATTGTGGCGCTGCTGTTGGTGGCGCTGTTCAACCTGTTCCAGCCCTCGGGCGGATCGCGCGCCTCGGCGCAGCAGGTCGCCTATTCGGATTTCCTCAATGAGGTGAATGCCGGGCATGTGCGGGATGTCGTGATCCAGGGACGGATCGTGACCGGGCAACTCTCGGACGGCCGCAGCTTCTCCACCTATACGCCCGAGGACCCGGCACTGGTGACGCGGCTGACCGACAAGGGTGTGCGCGTCGTCGCGCGGCCCGAGGACAGCGACGTCAATCCTCTGCTCCACTACCTGATGTCCTGGTTCCCGATGCTGCTGCTGATCGGCGTGTGGATTTTCTTCATGCGCCAGATGCAGGGTGGCGGTGGCCGCGCGATGGGCTTCGGGAAGTCCAAGGCGAAGCTGCTGACCGAGAAGCAGGGCCGCGTTACGTTCGAGGACGTCGCCGGCATCGAGGAGGCCAAGGCCGAGCTCGAGGAGATCGTCGAATTCCTGCGTGATCCGCAGAAGTTCCAGCGGCTCGGCGGCAAGATCCCCAAGGGTGTGCTGCTCGTCGGGCCCCCGGGTACCGGCAAGACGCTGCTCGCCCGCTCGATCGCCGGCGAGGCGAACGTGCCCTTCTTCACCATTTCCGGCTCGGACTTCGTCGAAATGTTCGTGGGCGTGGGTGCATCCCGTGTGCGCGACATGTTCGAACAGGGCAAGAAGAACGCGCCCTGCATCATCTTCATCGACGAGATCGACGCGGTGGGCCGCCATCGTGGCGCTGGTCTTGGCGGCGGCAATGACGAGCGCGAGCAGACGCTCAATCAGATGCTCGTCGAGATGGACGGGTTCGAGAGCAATGAGGGAGTCATCATCATCGCGGCGACGAACCGCCCCGATGTGCTCGACCCCGCCTTGCTGCGTCCCGGCCGCTTCGATCGCCAGGTGGTGGTGCCGAACCCCGATGTGATGGGCCGCGAGAAGATCCTTCGTGTGCACATGCGCAAGGTGCCGTTGGCGTCCGACGTCGAGCCGAAGACGATTGCGCGCGGCACGCCGGGCTTCTCCGGCGCGGATCTTGCGAACCTAGTGAACGAGGCCGCTTTGCTGGCCGCGCGCACCGGCCGCCGTACTGTCGGCATGCACGAGTTCGAGCAGGCCAAGGACAAGGTGATGATGGGTGCGGAGCGCCGCAGCCTCGTCATGTCCGAGGATGAGAAGCGTATGACCGCCTATCACGAGGCTGGCCACGCGCTGGTCGCGATGCATGAGGCGGAGTGCGACCCGGTGCACAAGGCGACGATCATTCCGCGCGGGCGTGCCCTGGGCCTGGTGATGTCCTTGCCCGCGGGTGACCGCTATTCGAAGCACAAGTCCAAGCTGAAGGCGGAGCTCGCCATGGCGATGGGCGGCCGCGTCGCCGAGGAAGTTATCTTCGGCGCTGACAAGGTCAGCAACGGCGCCTCAGGTGACATCAAGATGGCGACCGACCAGGCGCGCCGGATGGTGACGGAGTGGGGCATGTCCGAGAAGCTCGGCATGATCGCCTATGGCTCGAACGACCAGGAGGTGTTCCTGGGCCATTCGGTGACGCAGTCGAAGAACCTGTCGGAGGAGACCGCTCGGCAGATCGACGGCGAGATCCGCTCGATCATCGACGGCGCCTATGCCCGCGCGACTCAGATCCTGTCCGACAATGTCGAGGAGCTGCACCTGCTGGCCAAGGGCCTGCTGGAGCACGAGACGCTGTCGGGCGATGAAATCCGCCTGGTGATCAAGGGCGAGCCGGTCGTTCGCGTCCGCCCGGACGACCCCATCAACCAGAGCCGCGGCAGCGTTCCGACCAGCGGACGCCCCGCCCCGCGCCCCGGCGGCCTCAATCCGGGTGCCGCCCCTGCTACCTGAGGTCGCGCTTCTTAAGTCGCAAAAATAAAAGAATGGGGTCCGGGGAAATTCCTTTCCCCGGCCTTTCTTTTTTCGGAGCCCCTTCATGTCCGACCGCTGGGTCGAGCCTCTCGGCCTTCTGCACGGCCCCGCTGCCTTCCACGCGGTCAAGCTTGGCATCGCCATGCCACTTGCCGGCGGCGCCGCCGCCTTCACCCTGGTTCGCCTGATCGAGAACGGGGAAAGCCTCGGCATCGGCCCACTCTCTGAGGTGCCGGAGGCGTGGCGTGACGCCGTGGACGCCCTGTCCCTGCGCGTCCCCGCTTTTGCCGGCCTGCCCGCAGACCGCCCTTTGGTCATGGGCATCCTCAACATCACGCCGGACAGTTTTTCCGATGGCGGCCGCTTCGACGTAGCCGACGCCGCCATCGCCGCCGGGCACGCCATGCTGGAGGCCGGCGCGGACATCCTCGACATCGGCGGTGAGTCGACGCGCCCCGGCGCCACGCCCGTTGTGCCCGAGGAGGAACTGGCCCGAATTCTCCCGGTGGTGCGGGACCTCGCCAAGGCGGCTCCTGTCTCGGTCGACACGCGCCACGCCGCGGTGATGGATGCGGTGCTCGATGCCGGGGCGGAGGTGGTGAACGACATCTCGGCGCTGCGCCACGACCCCGCCTCGCTGCGCGTGCTCATGCGCACCGAGGCGCCCGTCATCCTCATGCACATGCCAGGCGACGATCCGCGCCGCATGCAGGAGCTGGCGCAGTACGGGGATGTGGTGCTGGAGGTCGCGCGCTTCCTGCGCGATCGCGTCGCGACGCTGGAGGCGCTGGGCATCCCGCGCGGGCGCATCGCGATTGATCCCGGCATCGGCTTCGGCAAGACGATGGCGCACAACCTGGCGCTGATCGAGCGCTTGCCGATCCTCGCCGGTATCGGCTGCAGGGTGGTGTTCGGCGCCTCGCGCAAGCGGTTCATCGGCTGGCTGTCGGGGGTGGAGGCGGCGGAGGAGCGTCTGGCCGGGAGCCTCGCGGCGGCGCTGGCGGCAGCGGAGCGGGGTGCCTCGATCCTGCGCGTGCATGACGTGGCGGAGACGGTGCAGGCGCTCGCCGTCTGGCGCGCGTGCGTGGCCGGCGAAGCGCCTCCCGAGCCCGCCGCGTCTGATTGATCAGAGGGTCTGGCGCCAGGCTTCCGGGTAGAGGCGGAAGCCGCCGGCCTCGCGCGCGAGGTTCGCCACGCCGGGGAAGTGCAGGTGCATGCCGGCGATGAGCACGCCATCGGCTGCGACCATGTCGAAGACGCGCGCCCGGGTGGCGGCTGCCTGGGCAGGATCCACGTCGAAGGTCATCGTCACCTCGGGACGCGGCACCTGGATTTCGGGGACATGGACGATGTCGCCCCAGATGAGCAGGGACTCGTCGCCGGAGGCGATGCGGTATCCGCAATGCCCCGGGGTGTGGCCGGGCAGGTGCACCGCGCTGACTCCGGGGAAGACCTCGCCGCCGTCGAACAGGCGCAGGCGGTCCGCGTAGGGCGCGGCCTGGGTGCGGGCCATGGCGAAATAGGGCACGCCCTGGGTGCTCGCGGGTGGGTTCTCCTGCATCCAGTAGGCATGCTCGGCCTGGTGCATGGCGAGCTCGGCGTTAGGGAAGAACGCCGCACCGTGCGCATCGGCAAGGCCATTGGAATGGTCGGGGTGCATGTGGGTGAGGAGCACCGTGTCGATCGTGCCCGGCGCCACACCGGCGGCGGCTAGGTTCGCCATCAGCCGCCCTGCCGAGGCCTGCATGTGCACCCCCGCGCCGGTGTCGAGAAGCGCCGTGCGGCCGCCCGAGCGGATTAGGAAGCAATTCAGCGCCGTGCGGCGCGGCACCGGGCGGAAGGCGGCGCGGAGCATCGCGGCCGCATCACCAGGATCGATGTTCTGGATCACGGCCATGGAGCCGTCGAGGAAGCCGTCGCTCACCGACGTGACCAGCACGTCGCCGATGCGGCGGTGATGGATGGCGGGCACCTGGGCGTCGGGCAGCGGCGTCATGGCGGAGGCCTCTCGATGGGTCGCCCCAGCACAGCACGGCTGGCGGCGGGGCGGAATGGACGCGGCGCGGTGCGGGGTTGTAGGGATAGGCGCATGTCCAGCACCCGCCACCTGTTCGGCACCGATGGCATCCGCGGCACCGCCAACCGCGCGCCCATGGATGCCGCCACCGCACTCCGCCTCGGCCAGGCCGCGGGGCAATTCTTCAACCGCGGCAGCCACCGCCACCGCGTCGTCATCGGCAAGGATACGCGCTTGTCCGGCTACATGCTGGAACCGGCGCTGACCGCCGGCTTCATCGGGGCGGGGATGGATGTGATCCTGGTGGGGCCGCTGCCGACGCCGGCCATCGCGCTGCTGACGCGCAGCCTGCGGGCGGACCTGGGCGTGATGATCAGCGCCTCGCACAACCCGTACGAGGATAACGGCATCAAGCTGTTTGGCCCGGATGGCCTGAAGCTGTCCGACCAGCAGGAATGTGCCATTGAGGCGCTGATGGATGGAGACCTTAGCGGCGCGCTGGCAGCGCCTTCGCGCCTTGGGCGCGCGTCGCGGCTTGAAGACGCGCCCGGCCGCTACATCGAAGCCGCGAAGGCCAGCTTCCCCAAACGCCTCAGCCTCGACGGTCTGCGCATCGTCGTCGATTGCGCGCACGGTGCCGCCTACAAGGTCGCGCCGACCGTGCTGTGGGAACTCGGCGCCGAAGTGGTCCCGCTCGGCGTCAGCCCGGACGGGATGAACATCAACAAGGGCTGCGGCAGCACCGCGCCCGGGCAACTCGCCGAAGTCGTGCGCGAACGGCGCGCCGACCTCGGCATCGCACTCGACGGTGACGCCGACCGCCTGGTGCTCGTCGACGAAGAAGGCCGCCTGGTCGATGGCGACCAGATCCTCGCCCTCATCGCGCGAAGCTGGGCCGCACAAGGACGTCTCACCGGCGGCGCGGTGGTCGCGACCGTGATGTCCAACATGGGCCTCGCGCGCTTCCTCAAGGCCCGCAACCTCGACCTGCTGCGCACCGCCGTCGGCGACCGCTACGTCGCCGAACGCATGCGCGAAGCCGGCTGCAACCTCGGCGGCGAACAATCCGGCCACGTGCTGATGCCCGACTTCGCCACCACCGGCGACGGTTTGGTCGCGGCACTGCAAGTGCTCGCCGTGCTCGTCGAGGAAGGCCGCCCCGCCAGCGAAATCTGCCGCTGCTTCACCCCTCTGCCCCAACGCCTGGTCAACGTCCGCTACGACGGCACCAGCCCGCTGAACGACCACACCGTCCAAGCCGCCATCGCCGCGGAAGAGAAAGCCCTGGGCGACCACGGCCGCGTGCTGATCCGCGCCAGCGGTACCGAACCCGTCATCCGCGTCATGGCCGAAGCTGAAGACGAAACCATCGTCGCCGGCACCGTCACCCGCCTCGCCGACGCGATCCGGGCGCTGGCGAGGGCGGCGTGACAGCAAGGCCAGGGGCTCTGCCCCTGGACCCCGCGAGGATCGTGTCGATCCTCGACCTCCATCTGTTGGTTCTTGAGTCTGGTGAGGGTGTTCTCGCCGGAGGCGAGGCTTGTTTGGGAGGGGGCGCAGCGCAGTCCTACCCCACGGGACATCCCTCGATGCGCCCCCTCCCAAACAAGCCCCATTCAGCAAGCACTCCCCCTCCCCAGCCCAGGACCAACACACGCAGGGGCCCGGGGATCGGCGCGATCCCCGGCGGGGGTCGAGGGGGCAGAGCCCTCCGCCTGTGCTAGCGCGCGTCCTCATCTGTGCCGGTTCGGATTCCGGGGGCGGTGCCGGGGTGCAGGCCGATATCAAGGCTGTCATGGCATTGGGGGGGTATGCGGCGACGGCGATCACGGCGTTGACGGCGCAAAATACGTTGGGTGTGCATGGGGTGGTGCCGGTGGGGGTGGATTTCATTCGCGCGCAGATGCGGGCGGTGTTGGAGGATATCGGTGCGGACGCGGTGAAGACCGGGATGTTGCATGACAGCGCGACGATTGAGGCGGTGGTGGGGGGGTTGCCGGTGGGGGTGCCGGTGGTGGCGGACCCGGTGATGGTGGCAAAGGGGGGGCATCCTTTGTTGCAGGAGGAGGCGGTGGCGGCGTTGCGGGCGCTGCTGGTGCCGGCGGCGGCGCTGGTGACGCCAAACTTGCCGGAGGCGGCTATCCTGGCGGGGTTCGCGGTGACGGATGAGGCGTCGATGCTGCGGGCGGGGGAGGCGATCTTGGGGTTGGGGGCGGGCGCGGTGCTGGTGAAGGGCGGGCATCTGGAGGGGGATGCGCTGGTGGATCTGCTGATGACGCGGGGCGGGGTGGTGCGGTTCGAGGACACGCGCATTGCGACGCGGCACACGCATGGCACGGGGTGCACGCTGGCCTCAGCCATCGCGTGTGGGGTGGCGCAGGGGATGGGGTTGGTGGTGGCGGTGGCGCGTGCCAGGCGCTACGTGCGCGCGGCGATTTTGGCGGCGCCGGGCCTGGGTGCGGGGCATGGGCCGCTCGGGCATGGGGTGACGGTCGATCCTTTGCGGTTCGGCTGAGCGCGGCTAGGAAGAGGGTGGGCCACGCCCCCCCAACGGGGCGCATCTGCTTCTGAGAGGGAGCTTTCGCCATGACCATCAAGCCGGACCTGCGTCCGAAGAATCCTCAATTCTCCTCCGGCCCCTGCGCCAAGCGACCTGGTTGGTCGCTGGCAGCACTCGAGGGCGCGCTGCTCGGCCGCAGCCATCGCGCGAGCGGGCCCAAGGCGCGGCTGGCAGAGGTGATCGACCGGTCCAAGGCGGTGCTGCGCATGCCGAGCGATTGGAAGCTCGGCATCGTGCCGGCGTCCGATACCGGCGCGGTGGAGATGGCGCTGTGGTCGGTGCTCGGCGCGCGCGGCGTCGACGTGCTGGTGTGGGAGAGCTTTTCCAAGGAATGGGCGGAGGATATCCGCAAGGAACTCAAGCTCAACGACCTGCGCATTCTCGACGCGCCCTATGGCCGGCTGCCGGATCTCGGCGCGGTGGATTGGGAGCGCGACGTGGTGTTCGTCTGGAACGGCACCACCAGCGGCGTGCGCGTGCCTTACGCCAACTGGATCCCCGCTGACCGCGAGGGGCTCGCGATCTGCGACGCGACCTCGGCGGCCTTCGCGATGGATGTGCCGTTCGACCGGCTCGATATCGTCACCTGGTCCTGGCAGAAGGTGCTCGGCGGCGAGGCCGGGCACGGGATGCTGGCGCTGTCGCCGCGCGCGGTTGCGCGGCTTGAATCGCACAAGCCGGCCTGGCCGCTGCCGAAGATTTTCCGGCTTTCCAAGGGCGGCAAGTTGATCGAGGGCATCTTCAAGGGCGAGACGATCAACACGCCGTCGATGCTGTGCGTCGAGGATGCGCTGGACGGGCTGCGCTGGGCGGAGAGCGTCGGCGGCCTGGAAGGGCTGATCGCGCGGTCGGAGCGCAACCTCGCCGCCATCGCGCGCTGGGTGGAGGCGAGCGACTGGGCCGGCTTCCTCGCGGAGGATGCGGCGACGCGGTCCTGCACGTCGATCTGCCTGTCGATCAAGGCGGCGTGGTTCACGGCACTGGATGCCGAGGCGCAGGCGGCCGTGGCGAAGAAGCTCGCCGGCATGCTGGAGAAGGAAGGCGTGGCTCTCGACGCCGCTTCCTATCGCGATGCGCCGCCGGGGCTGCGCGTCTGGGGCGGCGCCACGGTCGAGACCAGCGACATCGAGGCGCTGCTGCCCTGGCTCGACTGGGCGTTTGCTCAGGTGGCGGAGGGGCGCTGAGCGATGCCCAGGGTCCTGATCTCCGACAAGCTTTCGCCCGCCGCCATCGCCATCTTCGAGCGGCGGGGCATCGAGGTGGACTTCAAGCCGGGACTGGCGCCGGCCGAGCTGCGCGCGATCATAGGTGAATACGATGGCCTCGCGATCCGAAGTGCCACGAAGGTGACGCGGGAGGTGCTGGAGGTCGCGCCGCGCCTGCGCGTGGTGGGGCGTGCGGGCATTGGCGTGGACAATGTCGATGTGACGAGTGCGACGGCGCGCGGCGTGGTCGTGATGAACACGCCCTACGGCAACGCCATCACCACGGCCGAGCATGCCATCGCGATGATGTTCGCGCTCGCGCGTCAGATCCCCGAGGCGAGTGCCAGCACCAAGGCCGGGAAGTGGGAGAAGAACCGCTTCATGGGCGTGGAGCTCTTCGCCAAGACGCTCGGCCTGATCGGGTGTGGCAATATCGGGTCGATCGTTGCCGATCGCGCGGTGGGGCTGAAGATGAAGGTGGTCGCCTTCGATCCCTTCCTGTCGGAGAAGCGCGCGCTGGAACTGGGCGTGGAGAAGGTGGAGCTGGAGGAGCTTCTCGTGCGCGCGGATTTCGTCACGCTGCACACGCCGCTGATCGAGCAGACACGCAACATCCTCAACCGCGAGACCATCGCAAAGCTGCGTCGCGGCGCGCGCATCATCAACTGCGCGCGCGGCGGGCTGGTGGATGAGGTCGCCCTCCATGAGGCGCTGGTGTCCGGGCAAATCGCGGGCGCCGCACTCGATGTATTCGAGGAGGAGCCCGCCACCGCGAACCCGCTGTTCGCGCTGGAGAACGTGGTCTGCACGCCGCATCTGGGTGCGGCGACGGCCGAGGCACAGGAGAACGTGGCCTTGCAGGTCGCCGACCAGATGGCGGATTTCCTGCTGTCGGGCGCTGTGTCCAACGCGATCAACATGCCCAGTGTGAGTGCTGAGGAAGCGCCGCGCCTGAAGCCGTACATGGAGCTCGCGCGCCATCTCGGCGCATTGGTGGGGCAGCTCACCGCCTCCGGCGATGACGCCATCCGCGTTATCCGCATCGAGTATGAGGGCCATGCCGCCGAGCTGAACCGCAAGCCGCTGACGGCGGCCGCACTGGCCGGCGTGCTGACGCCGCTGATGGGCGCGGTGAACATGGTCAACGCGCCGGTGGTGGCGCGCGAACGCGGCATCGACGTGGCCGAGACCATCCATGAGCGCACCGGCGAATACCACACGCTGATCCGCCTCACCGTCGTCACCGATGCGCAGACCCGCAGCGTGGAGGGCACGCTGGTCGCCGCCGACAAGCCTCGGCTGGTCTCGATCAAGGGCATTGCCGTGGAGGCGGATTTCGCGCCGCACATGCTCTACGTCACCAATCACGACAAGCCGGGCTTCATCGGCCGGTTCGGCACCGCACTCGCCGATGCGGGGGTGAACATCGCGACCTTCCACTTGGGCCGCGCTTCGGAGGGCGGGGACGCGATCTGCCTGGTCTCACTCGACGCCCCGCTGCCGGAGGGGGTGCTGGCTACGGTCCGCACGCTGCCGCTGGTGGTGCAGGCAAAGGATCTGAGCTTTTAGCTAGTCGGCCGACCCCACAGCCAGACCAATAGACAAATATAAAAGAATGGGGTCTGGGGAAATTCCTTTCCCCAGCCTTGCTTCTACTTCCCTTTCTCCCGCCCCTCCAAAAAGCGCGCAAACGCCGCGAGCGCCTTTTCGCTCGCGTGGTGTTCCAGCCCTTCCGCATCCGCTTCCGCCGTCTCCGCGTCGCAGCCGACCGCGAGCAGGAAGCGCACCATCAGCTCGTGCCGCTGCTTGGCGGCCTCGGCCATCGTGCCGCCTTCGCGCGTCAGGTGCAGGCCGCGGTAGGGCTTGGTTTCCACCAGCCCGGCCTTGGCCAGGCGCGCGATGGTGGCGGTGACAGTGGCCTGGGAGACGCCCATGCGCCGCGCGACGTCCACGGCGCGGGCTTCGCCTTCCTCCCGCAGCAGGTCCGCGATGAGTTCGACGTAGTCCTCGGCGATGGCGGCGCGGTCCGCCTCCCGCTGGCGGCTGAAGCGGGCCGCTTGGTCGTCGGCGGATGGCAGGACACGGTTGCGTGGCGTGGTGGGCATGGGGCCGATGCTACAGCGCTTCGCCCTTGCAATATAGGAGGCATACGATAATTTAGTCGCGGCTAAACTTCGGAGCAGGCGCATGACCCCACCGCTCGATATCGGCGCCCCTCAATCACCGAGTGCGCCTCCCAGCCTGCCGGAGGTGCATCGCTCCGTCCGTGTGCCGAATGCGGGCGGATTTTTGCGCAAGCTGTTCGCCTTCATGGGGCCCGGCTACCTGGTCGCGGTCGGGTATATGGACCCGGGGAATTGGGCGACGTCGCTCGCGGGTGGGTCGGCGTTTGGTTACACGCTGCTGGCGGTCGCACTCACCTCGTCGCTGATGGCGATCCTGCTGCAGGCTTTGTGTGCGCGCATCGGCGTGGCGACGGGGCGGGACCTGGCGCAGCTGTGCCGGGAGCGGTTTCCTAAGGCGGTTGCCTATCCGCTGTGGTTGGGCGCGGAGATCGCGATCTGCGCGACGGACCTCGCGGAGCTGATCGGCACGGCCATCGCGCTCGAGCTGCTGTTCGGCATTCCGCTGCTGTATGGCGTGATCCTGACCGCGCTGGACGCCTTCCTGATCCTGTGGCTGCAGAACAAGGGCATGCGCTGGCTGGAGGCGCTGATCTTCGGCTTCATCGTGCTGATCTTCGGCTGCTTCGCGGTGCAGATCGCGCTGTCGAACCCGGTCTGGGCGGAGGTGCTGAACGGCTACATCCCGGCCGTGTCGATCGTGACGAACGAGACGCAGCTTTACATCGCGATGGGCATCCTCGGGGCCACGGTGATGCCGCACAATCTGTACCTGCACACCGCGGTGGTGCAGTCGCGCGCCTGGAACCTCGATACGGCCGGCAAGAAGGAAGCGATCCGCTTCGCCACCATCGACAGCTCCATTGCGCTCACGCTGGCGCTGTTCATCAACTCCGCGATCCTGATCACCGCGGCGTCCACCTTCCACGCCTCGGGCAATACCGAGGTGGCCGAGATCGGCGACGCCTACCGGCTGATGGCGCCGCTGCTGGGCAGCGAGCTGGCGGCGACGCTGTTCGGCGTGGCCCTGCTGCTGTGCGGCATCGCCGCGACGGTGACCGCGACCCTCGCGGGCCAGGTGGTGATGGAGGGGTTTTTGCGCTTCCGCCTGCCGCCGGTCGTCCGCCGGCTGGTGACGCGGCTGATCGCGATTATCCCCGCTGTCATCGTCACCTGGATCTATGGCGCGAGCGGGACGGCGAAGCTGCTGGTGTTGAGCCAGGTGGTGCTGTCCATCCAGCTGCCGTTCGCGGTCATCCCGCTGATGCTGTTCGCGCAGGACCGGGCGCGGCTGGGGGCGCTGGTGGCGCCGGCCTGGCAGCTGGTGCTCGGCTGGGGGTGTGCGGCGGTGATCGTGGCGCTGAACCTGAAGCTGCTGTTCGACGTGGCCTTCGGGGATTGAGCGACCGCGGGCGCGTTAATTCAGCGCCAAATTTGGACGTGGCCCGCAACGAAGCATTCCCTTCCGTGAGGGCGTCCCGCTAGGCTCCCTCCATCGCTGAGCGACCTCCCCGCCGGTCGCAGAGCTCGATGTGCGGGGAGCGGCCGCAGGCCGCGGTTCGGATCGGGTGAGTGTCGATGATGCCTGCGCGCCAAGGCGCCGGGCCATGCGGAGGGGGCTTCATGTCCAACGTCGCCGGCAAGGCCTATGGCATGAACGTCGTCACGCCCATGCCGGTGTGGAAGACCTGGATCAACACACTGCTGTTCATGGTGGCGCGCTGCCAGCCGCAACAGCTGGCCGGGCTGCTGGGATTGTCGATCATCCATTTCGCGCGCTGGGTGATGATCCGCCGCCAGGATTGGCCGGATCTGGGGCAGGGCAAGCCCAAGCTCGCGCGCGACTACATGCTGTTCGTCAGCAATTTCAACGGCACCTGGGACCAGTACATCGACGCGTTTTCGGACGGCATCCCGAACGGGCTGGACCTGTTCTGGTATTCCTCGATGCAATATCCGGGGTCGATCCCGATCACCGCCTTCAAGAACTACATCCGCGCCAACCAGGTCGACACGGATTACTACTACAACGCCACGCCCGGTGCCGCGCAGCGCGACATCAAGGCGGCGCTGCGCTTCTGGACCGTGCTGGATGGCTTGGCGGCCAAGCACGCGACGATGTCGCCGGCGGAATTCGCCGAGGAATATCGGAAGGCGCTGGTGGCGGTGCAGAAAGACCTGCCCTCCCCGGGCTATGCACCGGTGGCCAGCAACGACACCCAGAACGCCGACATCAACCGCGACGCGCTGGTCAAGCGCGCCTGGACCTGAGGGGGGAAACCGGCGATGCCCAATTTCGACGGCGGCCACTACTTCCTGACCGCCCTGATCCCGGTGCGCACCGACCCCTGCGAGGACCCGCGCAGCAGCGTCAGCATCACCTCCCACGCCCATGCGCTGCGCGAGGTGCTGGCGTCGCTGCCGACCGCGCTGCAGACACCGGCGACCGAGAAGATCGGCGTCAACAGCCCCTTCGCGCGCTGCGGGCGGACGCATTTCGCGCGCTTCGCGGTGCTCGACGACGTGGCCTTCAACGGCCGCGCTCAGCGGGACCCGATCTGGGCGACGCTGCGGGCCGCGATCAAGCGCCCCTACGCGCCGAGCGACACGGTGGACTCCCTGCCCTGCCCCTACCTGATCTTCGTCGCCGATTTCGACGCGCCCGACGGCGAGCCGGAGACGATGGAGAGCTGGGCGCGCGACCTGTTCGAGATGATTGAGCCGGAGCTGCGCGCCATCCTCCAACATTGCCACGGCTATGAGCGGGTGACGGGCGCGGCGGGCTTCGCGCGGCTGCTGCGCGCCTGCCAGGTCGAGACGACGATGCCGTTCAACGACTACTGGAGCGTGGCGCCGAAGCTGAAGACGGTGAACCTTCTGGAAACGCTGGCGCCGTCGCTGGCGGGGCTGGTGATGCTGGTGTTGGGCGGGCTGCTGTGGGCGTTCAACGGGGCCCCGTTCTGGCGCTACCTGACGCAGATCGGCCTGGTGGTTCTGCCGGCGGGGCTGGTCTGGGCCTGGTACGCGGTGACGCGCGCGGGGAAGAAGCCCTTCCCGACGGCGCCGCGGAGCGATCTGCAATCGGTGCTGAAGGCGCTGTACCTGCAGCAGCATTTTACGCGTTTCGCCATCGCGCAGCAGGGCGCAGGGCCGGCGACGCTGCACGCCGCCTTCGCGACGTTCCTCGCCACCCATCAGCCCGGCAATCCGGCGATGCCAACGCAGCCGCGCGGGGTGGTGCGGTCATGACGCAGCTGCTCGACCTTGCGGATATCCAGGGCAACATCCTCACGGCCTATGGCAAGCTGGGCTTTCCCCATGGGCGCTTCCTGCTGCTGCATGTGGCCAAGCCGCAGGCTGGGCGCACGGTCGTGGAGATGCTGCGCCGGCGCGTGACGACGGCGCTGCGCTGGCCCTCCGAGCGCAAGCCCAACCCGCCCGGAAAAATCTATCAGCGGCGGCCGGAGGTGGCGATCAACATCGCCTTCACCTTCTGGGGCTTGCTCGCCTTGCAGGTCCCGATCCGTACCCTGCGCGGCCTGCCGGACGAGTTCATCGACGGCATGGCCGCACGCGCCGACATCCTGTGCGACAATTTTCCGCACGCGATCAAGGAAAGCTGGGACGCTGTGTGGAACGTCGGCGGGAAGAGCGACGGCGCGGTCCACATGCTGGTGACGCTCAACGCGCAGATGAACCCCGACGGCAGCCCCGTCGCGGCGCTTGATCACATCACGCGCGAGATCGCGGCGTTGTGCGACGCGACGGAAGGGGGCGTGCGCCTGCTTGAGGGGCATCGCGGCACGGATGCGCGCTGGCAGGACCTCTCGGCGCTTATGGCAGTGCAGGAGGACGGCTCCAGGCAGCCACTGCCGATCGAGCATTTCGGTTTCGTCGACGCCATCGGCGACCCCGTGTTTGAGGGCCAGAAGCCCGATGAGCCCGAGGCCGCCATCGGTCAGGGCAAGCTGCTCGCGGACCAGAGCTGGGTGCCGCTCGCCACGGGGGAATTTCTTCTCGGGCATCCCGATGAGTCGCAGGAGATCGCGGGGGCGGCCATGCCGCTCGATTTCAGCCGCAATGGCACCTTCGTCGCGTACCGCAAGCTGCACCAGAACGTCGCGGCGTGGAACGCGGCGATGGCGAAGCTCGCGAAGCAGTTCGCCGCGGTGATGGAGGTGCCGGAGCCCGAGGCGGAGGAGACGCTGAAGGCCAAGATGGCCGGCCGCTGGCGCGACGGCACGACGCTGATCGCGGCACCTAGTTTTTCGGAATGGCAGGCGGTGCGCGCGAAGCGTCTCGCGGCGGAACAGGCGGGTGACCAGGCCACGCTCGATGCGCTCAACCGCGCACTGGTCGATTTCACCTTCGCCGAGGACCAGGGCGGCGCGAAGTGCCCGATCGGCGCGCATCTGCGCCGCGCCAATACGCGCGACATGCTCGACCCGCACCTCACCAGCGCGGACAAGGGCGAGCGCAACGGGTCGGTGCTGAACAACCGCCGCCGCATCCTCCGCCGCGGCCTGCCCTATGGAACGCATGACGGTGGCGCGGATGACAGCGGCGAGCATGGCATCGTGCTGCTGGCCACCTGCGCAAACCTGTTCCGGCAATTCGAGTTCGTGCAGCAGCAATGGATGCAATACGGGCTGGATTTCAACGCCGGCAACGACACCTGCCCCGTCGTGGGCAATCACGGCGCGGATGCGAAATTCGTGATCCCCGCCGATCCGAAATCCGGCAAGCCGCCCTTCTTCTGCGGGGGCCTGCCGCAATTCGTGGAGACGCGCGGCGGCGAGTATTTCTTCACGCCCAGCATGACCGCGCTGCGGATGATCGCGACCGGCGTGGTCGATCCGACGTGATCCTGCTCGCGACGCTGCGCATCCGCCTCGCATTGCTGGGCGGGGCGTTGCGCGCGATCGCTGCCCTAGCCCTGCCGCTGCTCCGCGCGCTGCCGGCCGCCGACCGGGGCGCGCGCATCGCGGCGATCGTCGCGCCCACTGAGGGGCAGCGCCACGCCTTCGCGCTGCTGCGCGCATTCTGGCCGAACCTGATGCTCTCGCGCCGCGTCATCACCGCCTATGACAACACCGGCACCGCCATCGTCACGCGCCAGCGCGACGTGGTGGAGGTGCTGGACCGGGAGGCGGATTTCGCCGTCGTCTATGAACCGCGCATGCGCCGCATCACGGCGGGCGAGAACTTCTTTCTCGGCATGCAGGACAGCGCCGAGTACACACGCGACGTGTCCAACATGCGCCTGGTGGTGCGGCGTGCGGATGTCAGCGAGCGGCTGGTGGCGTTCACCGCGCGCGAGGCGAGCGCGATCGTGGCGGCGTCCGGCGGTGCCCTCGATGTGCCCGCAGCTCTGACGCTGCCGGTCGCGGCGCGCATCGTGGCCAGCTATTTCGGCACGCCTGGGCCGTCCGAGCAGGCGCTGATCGAACAGACCACCATCATGTTCTGGTGGCTCTTCGCGGACCTCGCCGCGGACCCCGCCATCGAGGCGCGCGCCATCGCCGCCGCCGCAGATTGTCGCGCGATGCTGGAGGACGCGATCGCCGCGCGGCACGCCACCCCTACAGGGGATGACGACATCCTCAACCGCTGCCTCGCGCTGCAGGCGAGCGGGACGCCGGGTATGAGCGATGGCGCCATACGCGACAATCTCATCGGGCTGCTGATCGGGCTGGTGCCGACGCTGTCCAAGGCGGCAGTGCTGGCGCTGAACGAGTTGCTGAACCGGCCGGCCGCGCTCGCTGGCGCGCACGCGGCGGCGCGCGCGGATGACGATGCGCTGGTCGCCGCGCACGTGTTCGAGGCGCTGCGCTTCGACCCGGTGAACCCCATCATCTATCGCCGTGCGACGCGTACCAGCGTCATCGCGCGCGGCACGCTGCGCGCGCGCACCATCCCAGCGGGCACCATGGTGCTGGCGGCGAACCTGTCCGCCATGTTCGACCCGGTGGCGGTGGAGGATCCCGACAGCTTCCGCACGGACCGTCCCTGGGGCGACTACATGCTGTGGGGGTACGGGATGCATCTGTGCTTCGGCGCGCAGATCAACCGCGCGGTGATCCCGCAGATGCTCAAGCCGCTGCTGCGGCATAAGAACCTGCGGGCCGCCGGTCTGGTGGACCGCGCCGGCACGCCCTTCCCCGCCCATTTCCCGGTGCAATTCGACCCCGGCTGAAGACAGCCCGCCGAAGCTTGACGCTGCCGCGCATTCGCCGCAGCGTCGCCGCCAAGCACGGGGATGAACCCCGACGGAGGAACGGTTTGCCGCGCATCGACCCCGGGTCATCGCGCGTGCGTCGCGCCGCCGTTCCGCGCCGCACCAAGGACCACGCCGCATGAGCGAACCCGCCCCTCGCACCTTGTTCGAAAAGATCTGGGACAGCCATCGCGTGCTGGACCGCGAGGATGGCCAGACGCTGCTCTACGTTGACCGGCACCTGGTCCATGACGGCTCCGCGCCCGCCTTCGAATTGCTCCGCCAGCGCGGCATCGCGCCGCGTGCGCCCGACCGCATCTTCGCCACCCCGGACCACTACGTGCCGACCGACACGCGCGACCGCGCCGCCATCACCGATGACCGCCATCGCGGCATGGTCGATGCGCTGGAGGCGAACACCGCTGCGGCCGGCATCCGCATGTTCGGCCTGAGGGACGCGAACCAGGGCATCGTGCACGTGGTGGGCCCGGAGACGGGGCTGAGCCAGCCGGGCATGCTGATCGTGTGCGGCGACAGCCACACCTCGACGCATGGCGCGATGGGCGCGCTCGCCTTCGGGATCGGGTCGACCGAGGTCGCGCATGTGCTGGGGAGTCAGACGCTGTGGCAGCGGCGGCCGAAGACGCTGCGCATCAAGGTGGATGGCACGCTCGGCCTGGGTGTCACGGCGAAGGACGTGATCCTCGCCATCATCGCGCAGATCGGCGCGGCGGGGGCCACGGGGCATGTCATTGAATATGCCGGCAGCGCCATTCGCGGCCTGTCGATGGAGGGCCGGCTGACCCTGTGCAACATGTCGATCGAGGCCGGTGGCCGCGCCGGCATGGTGGCCCCCGACGAGACGACCTACGCCTATCTCGCGGGCCGTCCCTACGCTCCCTCAGGGCATGATTGGGACCGCGAGCTGGCGCGGTGGCAGCGCCTGCCGTCGGACCCCGGCGCGGTGTTCGACCGCGAGGTGAGCGTGGATGGCGACGCCATCGCGCCGATGGTGACCTGGGGCAACAGCCCCGAGGACGCGCTGCCGATCACCGCGCACCTGCCCGACCCCGCGGCGGAGCCCGATTCCGAGCGCCGCGCGGCGATGGAGGATGCCTTCGCCTATATGGGTCTCACGCCCGGTGCGGCGCTTGAGAGCGTGACGGTGGATCGCGTCTTCATCGGGTCCTGCACCAATGGCCGCATCGAGGATCTGCGCGCCGCCGCCGAGGTCGCGCGCGGCCGGCGTGTGGCCGAGGGCGTGGTGGCCTGGGTGGTGCCGGGCTCCGCGCCGGTGCGTAAGCAGGCGATCGAGGAGGGGCTGGACCGCATCTTCGTCGAGGCCGGCTTCGCCTGGCGCGAGGCCGGCTGCTCGATGTGCCTGGGCACGAATGGCGAGATCGCCGCACCGGGCGAGCGTGTGGCCTCCACGTCGAACCGGAATTTCCGTGGCCGGCAGGGGCCGGGCGCGCGGACGCATCTGATGAGTCCCGCGATGGCGGCGGCGGCGGCGGTGACGGGTCACCTCGCCGATGTGCGCGCCCTGATGGCGGAGGGCTGAGCGATGGAGCCGTTCATTCGCTTGCGTTCCGGCGCAGTGCCCTTCGCGCGGGCCAATATCGACACCGACCAGATCATTCCCGCGCGCTTCCTGTCGCGGCCGCGCGCCGTCGATCATGGGCAGTTCCTGTTCCATGATCTGCGCCAGGCGCCCGATGGCGAGCAGCGGCCGGACTTCCCGCTCAACCGCCTGCATTGGCGCGATGCGCGGATCGCCCTGGGCGGGCGGAACTTCGCGTGCGGCTCCTCGCGCGAGAGTGCGGTGTGGGCCTTGTTCGACCATGGCATCCGCGCGGTGATCGCGCCGTCCTACGGCGACATCTTCGCCAATAACTGCGTGAAGAATGGTGTGCTCGCGGTTGTGCTGCCGCGCGAGGCGGTGGAAGCGCTGATGGCGGAGGCGGAGGCGTCTCCGGGTTCGGAGATTGAGATCGACCTGCCGGAGCAGACGGTGACGTCCGCAGCCGGCACCTGGTCCTTCGATATCGACCCCTATGCAAAGAAAAGCCTGCTGGAGGGCCTCGACGAACTCGCCTTTACCCTGACCCACGAGTCCGACATCGCCGCTTTCGAACACCGCATGGGTCGCGACAACCGATAAGAACCGGGGAACACCGTTCCATGCAACGCCGCGCCCTGCTCGCCTCCCCCTTCCTCGCCGCGCCGCTGCTGGCGCGGCGCGCCGACGCGCAATCCGACTGGCCGAACCGCTCCATCCGATGGGTCGTTGCCTTCGCGGCGGGCGGTGCCGCCGACACCGCCGCGCGCTCCATCGCGCCGGCGGTGGCCGAGGAGCTGGGCCAGTCCGTGATCATCGAGAACCGCACCGGCGGGAACGCGGTGATCGCGGCGAACGCCACGCTGGGCGCGCCGGCGGATGGCTACACCTTCCTTGTCGATGCCGCGAACCAGCTGACCAACCCGGTGCTTATGCGCGACCTGGCCTTCGACTACCGCACGGCCTTCGTGCCGATCAGCCAGTTCTGTTCCTTCCCGCAGGTCATCGCGGTGAAGCAGGATTTTCCGGCGCGCACGCTCGCCGAGTTCATCGCGCTGGCGAAGGCCCGGCCGGCGACGATCAGTGTGGGGACGCCACCTGCGGCCGGGATGGGGCACCTTGCCTTGGCGGCGTTCGAGAATGCGGCGGGAATCCGGCTGGTGCATGCGCCGTATCGCGGGGGTGCAGACGCGGCGCGGGACATCCTGGCCGGAAGCATCGATGCGGTGCTGATCACCTCCTCCTCGGTGCGGGCGCCGATCCAGACGGGCCGTGCGCGCGCCCTGGCGGTGACCAGCCTCGAGCGGATTGCCACCATGCCGGATGTGCCCACCGTCGCGGAACAGGGGTTTCCCGGCTACGACATGAACGACTGGAACGGGCTGTTCGCTTCGGCTGGGGTGCCTCGGGCGATCATCATGCGCATGGCGACGGCGGTGGCGAATGCGACGCGCGCGGCCTCCGTACGGGCGCGGATGGATCCGGCGGGCGCGATCATGGTGGGCAACACGCCCGAAGAATTCGCAGCCTGGCTGGATGGGCAGCGGCGGGTCGCTGCGGATGTGATCCGGTCTTCGGGGATCACGCTCGGCTGACGGTCAGGCGCCGGGCAGGGGTGACCTAGTGCCCGACCTGGTCCTTGAGCGCACCGCTCGTCTCGCCATCGGGCTTCTTGGCGCCGTCCGGCTTTTTCCCCGCGCGCTCGGCGTGGGTTTCCACCTCGTCCGCCTGCTTCCCGTTCGCGTCGGTGCTGCGCGTGTCGATGTCGCCCTTGCGGGAACTGCCGGGGTTCGAGGGCTTGGTCGTCATGGCGGATTCCTTCGGGTTGGCTGGATGGCAAACCCCGCCGGACGGGCCCGGTTGCCGCACGCGGCCTCCCTCACGCCTCCGCGGCGCGCATCACCCTGGGCCCGAGCAGCGCCGCCGCGCCAGTCGTCACCGCGATGGCCAGCCCGTGCCAGGCGAGCACCATCGCGGCCGCGTCCAGGTGGTGGGTCAGGGTCAGCCCGATATTGGTGATGCTCGCCGCCGCCAGCCCGCCGAGGGCGGCGACCGGACCGGGGCGGATCAGCACCGCATGGCGGCCGAGCCAGGCCATGGCGAGCGACAGCGGCAGTCCGAAGCCCAGGATGAAGGCGAGGCAGGGGAAGCTGGTGGTCAGGTGCAGCCCCTCCGGCCCCAGGCGCGCGAAATCCTGCAGGCAGCCCCAGCCGAGATTGGCGAGCCACAACGCGAAGGCCGGCAGCGGCAGCAGCGCCCAGCGGGGATCACGGTCGGGGAAGGAGAGCTGGAAAGCGGCGAGTGCTGCGAGTACGCCGGTAAGGCCGGCCGCAGCCATCTGCCGCAGGTCAAGCCCGGCGTCGATGCGCGCCTGCAGGTCGTGGCGCAACCCGACCAGCGCGACGGCGCCCGCGACCACGATGACAGCGATGCCCAGCCAGCGCAGCGTGAGCGCGGTGGGGCTCGGCAGACGGCGCACCGGCGCGAGGCCGTGCGACATGCGGGAGATGAGGTCCTCGGTGAGCATCAGGGCGCGCCCAGCCTTTTGCGCAGCGTATGCAGGGCGCGGTGCGTCGCGACCTTCAGCGCGCCGACGCTGAGGCCGGACCGGGCGCTGGCCTCGGCCAGCGACAGTTCCTCGATCTTGGCGAGCTGGAGCGCCTTGGCCTGGGATGGCGGCAGGTCGCGCAGGGCGGCACGCAGCTCGGCGCGTTCAAGCCCGCGTTCGGCCGGGGGCAGCGATGGGTCGATGATCGGGCCGGCATGATCGAGCTCGATCTCGCGCCCGGTGCGTCGGCCGCGCGCGCGGCCACGGTCCAGCGCGCGGCGCTCGGCGATGGCGGAAATCCAGGGCGTGAAGGGGCGCGCGGGGTCGTAGGTGGCGCGCACGCGGTGCAGGGTCAGCAGGGCGTCCTGCACGGCGTCCTCGGTCTCGGTGGCATCGCGCAGCCGGGCGCGGCAGATGCTGCGCAGCAGCGGCAGGCATTCGCGCAGCAGCCGGTCATAGGCGCGCGCATCGCCCATCTGCGCCGCGGCCATCAGGGCCGACCAGCGCATGTCGCGGTCGCTGCGAGACTCCACGGCCTCCGCCGTCATGGCCCATCCCGAAAACAGCTGCAGCCTGAATGCCGACATCGTGTTCTACCCTGCCTGGACGGGATGCGCGAGCGGGGTTCGGCGAAGGTCGAGGATGCGTGCGAACAGCGCCAGGATGGCGGCCCCGGCGACGATGAGCACGGGGTCTAGCCAGGGCGCCTGCCGGGGAAAGCGCTCGAGCAGGGCGGAGACGGCCTGAGCGAGGAACAGCCCGAGGCAGAACACGGTGAGGCTGCTGCGGCCGATGGCGGCGAGCGCGCGGCCGGCGGCATTCTCCATCCAGCCCGCGCTGCGCGGCAGCAGCGTGGCGCAGAGATAGGCGAGCGCGAGCGCGTGCAGCAGCCGGCCCGGCGCGAGGATCTCCTTGCCCTGGACATCGAAGCCCGGGATGGCGGGGCCGGTGAGGATCTCCTCGTCGACGATGCGGGCGTAGAAGCCCACCAGGACGATGAGCGCTGCGAGGGCCAGGTAGATCGCGCGATGCGGCAGTGCGCGCCCTGTCAGCAGGCTGCGGCGGCCGCACCACGCCCCGAGAAAGAAGATGAGCTGCCAGGCGAGCGGGTCGAAGGCAATCCCGCTGTGGATGCCCGGCGTCGCGATCCAGCCGAGATTGGTCGCGGCATAGAGCGCGAGCGGCACCAGCAGCGCCCAGGCGCCTATTCGCGCGGCGAGCCAGAGGAAGGGCGCCAGACCCGCCATGCAGGCCACGAAGATCGGCAGGATGCCCATCTTCTCGGGCTGGTAGAGCATAGCGGCGGCGGCGGGCAGGGCGAAATGCGGCGTCTCGAACAGCCAGCCCCAGCCCTGGCGGAGCGCCAGGCCGGGCAGGCCGAGGGCGCGTTCGAGCAGCAGCAGGAAGCCGGCCATCAGCAGGAAGACGATGAGGTGCGTTCGCCACAGCCGCAGGGTGCGGGCGAGAATGTCGCGCCGCGCCGCGCCCCCATCGCCACGCGCCTGCTTGAGCGTGAAGACCGAGCCGAGCAGCATGCCGGAGAGCAGGACGAACTGCTCCGAGCTGTCGGAAATGCCCCAGGCGGCATGGATTCCCCAGGCCATCACCGAGCCCACGCAATGGGCGACAAAGATGGAGATCTGCATCCAGCCGCGCAGGATATCGAGGCGCAGGTCGCGCGGCGGGCGCGCGGGCAGGCGCGGCTCGACGACCGGCGATGTCACGGTGTCACGGCGCGGCGCGGGCCGGCGTGGCGCGCGAGCGTGTGGGCGATTTGGTCATCGCGGAACAGTGCGCCGCCATCGCCATAGGGGTCGACGCAGAGCGGGCTGGCCCGATGGAAGACGACCACGCCGCCCATGATCCCTTCCGCCATCAAGCCGGCAAACCCCCGGCTGCGCGAGATGAGCACGAAGATGGCGGTGGTCATCGCCGCCACGGCGACGCCGAGCTGTATCGCCCTCTCATAGCCCGGAAATCCCAGCCCGTCGGTCAACACGGTGAACAGATACACCGACCCTTCATTGCCCGTCAGCTTGGACTGCGCGTCGTGCAGCAGCTCCCACGCGATCCAGGCGGTGGCCAGCCAGGCGAGCCAGGTCAGCGTTCGCGGCGCGGTGTCGCGGTCAGTCACAGCAGCCGGTCTCCAGCGGGTTTGATGATGCTTCGCCGGCGAGGGGCTGCCGGTTACGCGCCGGTTACGCAGGATCGCGCCCGGGGTTGGCGGCGGCTCGACGCTTGCTAGGCTCGTGGAGTGATTCATTCCCGGAGATTGGCGCGATGACGGATGCGGAGATGGAGGCGCTGGCCAAGGCGCGCGGACTGGGGGTCGCCTGGCGCGACCACAAGGCCGACGTGGTCGAAGCGATCGACAGTGCGGCGCGCTTGGCCCGTGGCTTCACCCGCGTCGCCGCTACGGCGGCCGAGCCGATCCCGCCTTATGCGGTGGCCAGGCGATGAGCGCGCCGCTGGGTCTTGCCGAGGCGGCGCGCGCGATCGCCGCGAAGCAGCTCTCGCCGGTGGAGTTGCTGGCAGATTGCAAGGCGCGCTGCGACGCGCTGCAGCCGACCATCAACGCCATCCTGCTGCCGCTGTGGGACAAGGCCGCCGTGGCTGCGAAGGCCGCGGAGGCGGAGATCGCCGCGAGCGGGCCGCGCAGCCCGCTGCACGGGGTGCCGGTGGGGCTGAAGGACATCATCGACCTCGCAGGGGAGGTGACGACGTGCCATTCGAAGATCCTGCTGGAGAATCGCAGGGCGGAAGATGCGGCGGCGGTGGCGAAGCTGCGGGCGGCGGGGGCGATTTTCCCGGCGAAGCTCGCGACGCATGAGTTCGCCATCGGCGGGCCGGCCTTCGACCTGCCGTTTCCGCCGGCGCGGAACCCCTGGAACACGGCGCATCATCCAGGCGGGTCGTCATCCGGTTCGGGGGCGGCGGTGGCGTCGGGGATGCTGCCGGTCGCTTTGGGCACGGATACTGGCGGGTCTGTGCGGCATCCGGCCAGCCATTGCGGGATCGTGGGGTTGAAGCCGACCTATGGGCTTGTGTCGCGGCGGGGAGTGTTTCCGCTGGCCTTCACGCTCGACCATGTCGGCCCGATGACGCGGAGCGTGGAGGATTGCGCGCTGCTGCTGAGCGCGATCGCGGGCCACGATGCGGGCGACCCGGGCAGCGCCGATCATCCGGCGGAGGATTTTTCGCGGCTGCTCGGGGCGGGCCTGAGGGGCCTGCGCGTGGGGTTCGTGCGACACTTCTTCGAGGAGGATCAGCCCGCCGAGGCGGAGATGGGGGCGGCAATCCATGCGGCGGCGCGGGTGTTCGCGTCGGAGGGCGCAGTGGTGCGCGACGTGGTGTTGCCGAGCCTTGGGGAGTTCGCGGGGGTCAACCGCACCATCCTGTTGAGCGAGGCGGGCGCGATCCATGAGCCGTGGCTGCGGGAGCGGCCGGGAGATTATGCGCGGATCACGCGGCGGCGCTTGTTGCCGAGCGCCTTCGTGAGCGGGCCTGACTATGTGCAGGCGCAGCGGCGCCGTCGGGAGCTGATTGCGGCGGTGGAGTCGGCGTTCGCCGAGGTTGATGTGTTGTTGACCGCGAGCTCCATGGAGACGGCGTGCCGGATCGACGATCCGGAGGCGGTGGAGCGGACATATCCGCGGCAGGCGCGCACGCCGTTCAACGTGACGGGTCATCCGGCGGTGAGTTTGCCGGCGGGGTTGTCCTCGGCAGGTCTGCCGATGGCGATCCAGCTGGTGGGCCGCTATTTCGGTGATGCCGCGCTGCTGGGCGCCGCGGCCGGCTGGGAGCGTGCAGTTCCCTGGCAGAAGGTGGCGTCGTAAGGAGGCCCGTTCTTTCGCCGGGTCCCAAGTGGCAAAAATAAAAGAAGAGGGTCCGGGAGAATTCCTTCTCCCGGCCTTGCTCCCTGTTTCCGACGCGCTGCCCGCGCTGCTGGAGGCTCTGGCCGCAGGCTCGAATGCGGTGCTGATCGCCCCCCCTGGCGCAGGCAAGACCACGCTCGTCCCTCTGGTCCTGCGCGACGCGCCTTGGATGACGGGTGGCAAGCTTTTGCTGCTGGAGCCGCGTCGCGTCGCCGCGCGGGCCGCGGCGCGGCGCATGGCCGACACGCTGGGCGAGGCGGTGGGTGGGGTCGTGGGGCTGTCGACGCGGCTGGATCGGTCGGTGTCGGCCGCCACGCGGATCGAGGTGTTGACCGAGGGCCTGCTGGTGCGGCGCATGCAATCCGACCCTGGACTGGAGGGCGTGGCGTGCGTGATCTTCGACGAGGCGCATGAGCGGAACCTGGATACGGATTTGGCGCTGGCGCTGTGCCTCGACATCCAGCGCGGGTTGCGGCCGGAGCTGCGGCTGCTGGTGATGTCGGCGACGATCGATGGTGCCGCGTTTGCGGGGTTGCTGGGCGGAGCGCCGGTCATCGAGAGCCTGGGGCGGGCGCATCCTGTGCGGGTGGTGCATCGCGCGCGGGAACTGGCCGAGGCGCGCGATCTGCCCGAGGCGATGTCCGGGACCATCCGCGAGGCCATGCGGGACAATCCGGGGGACGTGCTGGCTTTCCTGCCGGGGTGGGGGGAGATCCGGCGCACGGCGGAGAAGCTCGCGGGGCTGGATGCGGATGTGTTGCCCTTGCACGGGGAGTTACCTGTCGCGGAGCAGGATCGGGCGCTGACGCAGGGGGCTCGGCGGCGGGTGGTGCTGGCGACCTCGATCGCGGAGACCTCGCTGACGGTGCCTGGAGTGCGGATCGTGGTGGATGGCGGGTTCCGGCGGGCGCCTCGGCTGGATCCGGCGACGGGTTTGTCGCGCCTGGCGACGCTGCGGATTTCGCGCGCGGCGGCGGAACAGCGGGCGGGTCGGGCCGGGCGGGAGGCGCCGGGCGTGGCGTATCGGCTGTGGACGGAGGCGCTGCATCGCGGCCTGCCGGCGGCGGATCGGCCGGAGATTCTGGAGGAGGAGCTGTCGGGCCTCGCCCTGGATTGCGCGGCCTGGGGCGCTTTGCCGGCGATGCTGTCCTGGCTTGACGCGCCGCCGGCGGGCGCGCTCGCGGCGGCGCGGGCCTTGTTGCGGGACCTCGATGCGCTGGATGCGGAGGACCGGATCACCGAGACCGGGAAGCGCATGGCGCGGCTGGGGACGCATCCGCGCCTGGCTCGGCTGATGCTGGAGGCGCGGGACCAGGGCGAGGCGGCGCTGGCCGCCGACCTCGCCGCGCTGCTGGAGGAGCGGGACCCGATCCGCGGGCGGGAGGCGCCGGCGGATATCGGGCTGCGGCTAGCCTTGATGCAGGGGGGCGATGATCCGGCGGTGGACCGGGCGACCCTGGCGCGCATCCGGCGAGCGAGCGGGCTGCATCGGCGGCGGCTGGGGGTCTCGGCCGGCACGCGGGCGGAGGGTGACCCGGCGGCACTGCTGGCCGCGGGGTTTCCCGACCGGATCGCTGCCAGGCGCGGGACCATGGAGGGGGCGTTCCGTCTGGCCTCGGGCCAGGGGGCGCGGCTTGCGGGGACGGACCCGCTGCGCAAGGCGCCGCTGCTGGCAGTCGCCGACCTGGAACTGCAAGGGACGGAGGCGCGGATCCGCATGGCCGCACCGTTGGACCGCGCCTTGCTGGAAGCGCGGTTTCCGGGGCGGTTGAGGCGCGAGGAGGGGGCAGCCTTCGATGCCCGGGCCGGCGCGGTGCTGGCACGGCGGCGGCTGATGTTCGGGCCGCTGGTGCTGGAGGAGACGCCGCTCGATCGGGTTGATCCCTCGGTGATTGCTGAGGCGCTGGCGGTGGCTGCGGCCGAGCGGGGCTTGCGCGACCTGCGCTGGAGCGATGCGGCGCGGCAGCTGCAGGCGCGGATCGGCTGGATGCGGCGCGTGGCCGGCGAGGCGTGGCCTGATGTGTCGGACGCCACGCTCGCGGCGACGGCGGCGGCATGGCTCGCGCCGTACTGCGCCGGGCGAACGAAGCTGACGGAGCTTGCGGGCATCGACCTGCACGCGGTGCTGGGCGCGCGGCTTGAGCATGGCCAGAGGCGCGCGCTGGATGCGGCGTTGCCGGTGCGCGTCGAATTGCCTGGCGGGCGCAGCGCCGCGATCGATTATGCGCGCGAAACGCCGACGCTGGAGGCGCGCGCCCAGCACCTGTTTGGCCTGGCCAGGCTTCCGAGGCTGGCCGAGGGGCAGGTCGGGCTGCAGGTGTCGTTGCTGTCGCCGGCCGGGCGGCCGATCGCGGTCACCGGCGACCTGGCCGCCTTCTGGAAGGCTGGTTGGGCGGAGGTGCGCAAGGAGATGCGCGGCCGCTACCCGCGCCACCCCTGGCCGGAAGACCCGGGCGCACCCGGTTGAAGGCTGGCCCGCGCGGACGCACATACCGCCTGGATTTCACCACCAAGGCTTCATCATGACCGATCTGCCGTTGCGCCGCGGCCTGCTCGCGGGGATTGCCGCCGTGGCCGCCTCGCCTGCCCTGCCCGCCTTCGCCCAGCGTGGCGCCGCGCTGCCCGATTTCGCCGATCTTGCCGAGCGCGTGCTGCCGGCAGTGGTGAACATCAACGTCAGCGGCAGCAATGTCGGCAGCGCCGGGCGCCGCGCCCCACAGGACCGGCCGCGCGGGCCGGGGGCGGCGCCACAGATCCGCGGCGCGGGGTCGGGCTTCATCATCGAGGCCAGCGGCTTCGTCGTGACCAACAGCCACGTCGTCGGCACCGCGAGCCGCGTTGTGGTGGGCCTGCAGGACGGGACGGAGCTGGTCGCGCGGCTGGTCGCGATGGATGAGCTGAGCGACCTCGCGCTGCTCAAGGTCGACAGCCGGCGGCCGCTTCCGGTGGTGCCTTGGGGGGTGTCGTCGTCCATGCGGGTCGGCAATTGGGTGGTCGCGGCCGGGAACCCCTTCGCGCTCGGCGGGTCGATCACGGTGGGCATCATCTCGGCCCGCGGCCGCGACATCGGCGCCGGGCCCTTCGATGACTTCCTGCAGACCGATGCGCCGATCAACCCGGGCAATTCGGGCGGCCCGCTGTTTAACACGGCCGGCGAGGTGATCGGGATCAACACGGCGATCTATTCGCCCTCGGGCGCCTCGGCGGGGATCGGCTTCGCGGTGCCCTCGGACCTTGCGCGCCCCGTGGTGGAGCAGCTCATCCGCGGCGGGCGGGTGGAGCGCGGCTGGCTGGGCGTGGCCGTGCAGGATGCCTCGGAGGCGGGGCGCGGCACGCGCGGGGCCATCGTCATGGGCGTCGAGCGCAACAGCCCCGCCGCGCGCGCCGGGCTGCGGCAGGGCGATGTCGTGACGCTGCTGAACGGGGAGCCGCTGGAGACCTCGCGCGCGCTGGTTCGCGGCGTAGCGCTGCTTCCGCCGGGGCAGACGGTGCGCCTGACGCTGACCCGCGACGGGCGGCCGCAGGAGGTCGCGGTGCAGATCGGGCGTCGGCCGGCGAATAACGGGTAGGGGCGCTACTTCGGTGGCCGGTCTAGCGCGGCGCGGCATGGCGGCGCTAAGACTGGCGAGGTTTGTTTAGGAACCAGAACTTTGCGCATCCTCCTCGTCGAAGACGACGCCGAAGTCGCCCGTTTCGTCCGCAAGGGCCTCCAGGAGGCCGGGCACAATGTGGAGCACGCGCCGAATGGCCGCGACGGGCTGTTCCTCGCCGCCTCGGAGCAGTTCGACATCCTCGTGCTGGACCGCATGCTGCCCGGCGGCGTCGATGGGGTGCGGCTGGTCGAGACGCTGCGCGCGCAATCGAACAAGACGCCGGTGCTGTTCCTCTCCGCACTCTCGGCCGTGGATGAGCGGGTGAAGGGGCTGAAGGCGGGCGGCGACGACTATCTCGTCAAACCCTTCGCCTTTGCCGAGCTGCTCGCGCGCGTCGAGGCGCTGGGCCGCCGCCCGGCCTCGGACACGCCGGCGACGCGGCTGAAGGTCGCCGACCTGGAGCTGGACCTGCTGTCGCGAACGGTCACGCGGGCGGGCAAGCGCATCGACGTGCAGCCGCGCGAGTTCCGCCTGCTGGAGCACCTGATGCGCCATGCCGGCCAGGTGGTGACGCGCACCATGCTGCTGGAGAAGGTGTGGGATTATCACTTCGACCCGCAGACCAACGTGATCGACGTGCATGTCAGCCGGCTGCGGCAAAAGCTCGACAAGGGGTTCGACCGTCCGCTGATCCATACGGTGCGCAACGCCGGCTACCTCATTCGCGCCGAGCCGTGACCGGCCCCGCGTGATGGCCCGGATCAAGCCCATCGCGCCGCCCGAGAGCACGCCCGCGGCAGGACATTCGCTGCCGCCGATGCTGCCCGTCGGCCCGCCGGGGCTTATGCGCAGCGCAGGCACGCGCATCGCGCTGATCTTCGCCATCACCTTCATCGCCGCCGCTGTCGCCTTTACCGCTGTGCTGTGGTGGGGCACCGCCGGCGCGCTCGACCGGCAGACGGATGCGACGGTGCGGGCCGATGGGCTGGCCCTGTCCGAACGCGGGCGCGAGGGCGGGATCAGCGCCGTGGTGGACGCGATCAGCGACCGCCTGGCCGTCGATGTCGAGAACCACGCAATCTACATGTTGCGCGCTCCGGATGGCCGGGTGCTGGCCGGCAACCTCGAGGCCTGGCCGAGCGTGGTCGATGCCCCCGGCGCCTGGAGCACGGCGACGGTGATGCGCGAGGGCGCATCGGCCGAGGCCCGGCTGCATGACATCGACCTGCCCGGCGGCCATCGCCTGCTGGTCGGGCGCGATATCGACGAGAAGCTGCGCCTGCGGCAATTGCTGAGCGAGGGGCTGGTCTGGTCGCTCGGCGCCGCGGTCGCCTTCGGTGTCCTGGGAGCCTCCGCGATGCGCGGGTTGATCGCGCGGCGGCTGCGACCGACCTTCGCGACCGCCATGGCGATTGCGGGCGGCGACCTGTCGCACCGGGTGCCGATCTCGCGCCATGGCGACGAGTTCGACCGCCTGGCGCGGACGATGAACACCATGCTGGAGCGGATCGACCGGCTGATGACCGGCGTGCGCGGGGTATCGGACGCCATCGCGCACGACCTGCGCACGCCGATCGCGCGCGCCCGCGCGCAGCTCGAGGATGCGCTGGCGACGGCTCCGGACGAGGCAGCGCTGCGCCAGGGCGTGGAGCAGGGGATCGCGGACCTGGATGCGATCAGCCGGGTGTTCCAGGCCCTGCTGCGGATTGCCGAGGCGGAGGCGGGTGCGCGGCGGCGGGCCTTCGCGCCGCTCGACCTGGCGCCGCTGCTGGCGGATGCGGCCGATATCTATGGCGCCACGGCTGAGGCGGACGGCCAGGTGCTGGAGACGCGCATTCCGGCCCGGATCGACATCGTGGGTGACCGCGACCTACTGTTCCAGGCGGTGGCCAACCTGCTCGACAACGCGGTGAAATTCGCGCCCGAGGATGGCCATGTGCTGCTGAGCGCGCGGGCACTGTCGGATGGTGGCGCCGAGATCACGGTGACCGATGATGGCCCGGGCATCGACCTTGCGGACCGTGTTCGCGCCGGCGAGCGCTTCTTCCGCGCCGACGCCGCGCGCAGCAGCCCCGGTTCGGGCCTCGGCCTGTCGCTGGTGCAAGCCGTCGCGCACCTGCATGGCGGCCGACTGACACTGACCGATGCGCTGGTGGTGCCTGGCCGACGCGGCCTGCGCGCGGTCCTGAGCATCGCCCCGGCGTGAAATTGTTCCGGTGGGGTCCGGGGTATGCCTCCATACCCGGGCGGGGGTCCGGGGGCAGCGCCCCCGCCTTTTTCGCAACCGCCCTCGCCGGCGCCGCCGCCACCTGCTCCGGCATCGGCTTGGGCCGCTTCGCCTACGTCCCCCTGTTTCCCGCGATGGTCGCCGCCGGCTGGGTAGACGGCGCCGGCGCCGGCCTGATCGGTGCCGTGAACCTCGCCGGGTACCTGGCCGGCACTTTGTCGGGGCGTGGTTTCGCCCGGCGCTACGGCGTGCCGCGCACCTTGAGTGTCGGCCTGGCGTTCGTGGCGCTCGCCTTCGCCACCTGCGCCTGGAATGGCGGCCTCGTCTGGCTCGCCCTGTGGCGCGGCGTGGCGGGCTTTGCCGGGGGCGTGCTGATGGCCAACGCCGGGCCTGCGGTGCAGGCGGTGGTGGCACCGGAGCGCCGCGGTGCGGCCTCCGGCGTGGTGATCGGCGGGGTTGGTGCGGGGGTCTCGCTGTCGGCGCTGGTGGTGCCGGCGGCGCTGCCGCTGGGATTGTCGGCGACGTGGCTCGCCTTGTCGGCGCTGGTCTTCGCGCTGCTCGCCTTCGCGCATCGGCGCTGGCCTGACCCGCCGGCGGCGGCGAGTGCCATCCCCTTGCGCGGCGAGGTACCGGCGGCGCGCGCGCTGGTGGTGTCCTACGCGCTGTCCGGGGCGGGGCTGGTGCCGGTGATGGTCTACCTGGCGGATCTCGCGGTGCGGGGGCGGGGCTTCGATCTCACGGCAGGGTCGCTGATCTGGCTGCTGTTCGGGCTGGGCGGCATGACGGGCACGCTCATCGGCGGGCGCGTGGCGGGCGCCATCGGCGGGCGGCGCGCCAATGCGCTTTGGCTGGGGTTCCAGGTGGCGGCGCTGGGGCTGACGTTGATCCCCGGACAGTCGGCGATCATCGCGGCGGCGCTGTTCTCGGGGTTCGCTGCGATGGGGATCACGGCGGTCGCGCTGACCTCGGCGCGGGAGCGGGCAGGCATGCTGGCCGGGGTGCTGTTCGTGCGGGTGACGATCGGCTTCGCGGTGACCCAGAGCGTCAGCGGCTTCGCGATGGCGGCGCTGTTCGCGGCAACCGGGGAAAGCCACCTGGCTATCTTCGCGGCGGGGTTTGCGCTGTCGGTGGCGGGGCTGGTGGTGGCGCTGCTCGATCGTGGGCCGCGGTGATGAAGGATGACGGCTGGGTCATTCTTCGGCCCGCACTCGGCGGGGATCACGCCTGGCGGCCTGCCTCACGGGAGTGATCCCTGCGCCGGGCACGCGGAGGCGCGTGGCGGACAGGTCGGGTGGGACATGATGCGGCGCGATGACGGCGGCGCGGCGCGGCAACAACACGAAGATGAGCGCGGTATCGCGCTGGCGGCCGGCGGCCTCGGCGGCACCCTCCTCCCAACCATGGAAGAGGTCGGCGCGGGCGGGGCCGCGGATGGCGCCACCGATATCCTGCGCGACGGTGAGGCGGCGCTGCGCACCATCGCGCGTGGCGATGTAGACCGGGGCGCCGAGAGGGATGAAATCCGGGTCCACCGCGACGGAGCGGCGCGGCGTCAGCGGCACCCCCTGTGCGCCGAGCGGACCCTGGCTGGGCCGCAGGCCCTCGACCACGCGGAAGAACACGTAGCTCGGATTGGCGCGCATCAGGGCGCTGGCCGCCTCCGGGCCTTCCTGGCGCATCCAACCGAGGATCGCCTGCATCGACATCGCCTCACGCGCAATGGCGCCGGAGGCAATCAGCAGGCGGCCCACAGCGACGTAGGGGTGGCCGTTCTGGCTGGCATAGCCGAGGCGGAGCACGCCGCCATCGTCGAGCAGGATGCGGCCGGAGCCTTGGATCTGCAGGAAAAACGCCTCCCACGGTTCGGCGAGCCAGGCGAGTTCGAGGTTGCGCCCGAACAGGGCGCCGGCCTCGATGGCGGCGCGGGTTGGGGCGCCGGCGGCAGGGAGGTCAGGCGGCGCGGCGTGCAGTGGCGTGCGGAACCGCTCGTCGGGCGCGCGGCGACCGTGTAGCACTGGTTCGAAATAGCCGGTCAGGAGCCCCTCGCCCATCGCGTGCGCGGTGAACTGCGCCTCGATCGTGGAGCGGACCGCGTTGTTGCGCTGACGCGGCGGCAGGCGGCGCAGCCGGGCGCTGAGATCGACGAGTTCGGCACAGGCGGCTGCCCAGGTCTCGGCAGGCAGAGCGGCGAGACCACGCTGCGGCGCACCGGCCCGAGCGTTGGCCTCGCAACTCGCGATCAGCGGTGGCAAGGCCTCGACGAGCGCATCGGCACGCCAGTTCGGCAAGGTGGCGTAGGGAATTTCCGGTGGGAAGGCTGGGCCCGGCGGATCGGCCGCGAAAGCAGACAGCGGTAGCAGCAGCAACGCGATGGCGAGCCGCCGCATGGCTTTGGGTCAGGCGGCGCCGGTCGCCACTAGCTTCCAGGTCGGGTCGGTGGAGCCGATTTCGCGCTGGAACGTCCAGACGTCGTTGAGTTCGACCACGGCCTCGGCGCCGCTGGCGATGGAGCCGTCCTTCGCCGTGGTCAGGTTCACCTGGTCCGAGATGAAGCGGACGGTGACGGAGGCGATGTTGCCACGCAGCTCGGCATTGTCGATCGCGAGTTCGTGCAGGCCGCGGATTTCGGTGCGCTGGGTTTCGCCGGCGGCCTCGCGCGCGGTGATGGCGGATTCGAAACCGGCATAGGTATCCGTCGAGAGCAGGTTGCGCAGCGTCTCGCGGTCACCAGCGGCGAAGGCGGTCACGATCATGCGGAAGGCGCCCTCGGCCCCGGAGAGGAAGCCTTGCGGATCAAAGCTGGGGTCGGCAGAGCGGATGCGCGACAGCGCCTGGCCGGCGGCAGAGGTCGCGTCGGGCAGACCGCGGCGCGTGTCCGAAGGCGGCGGCGGCAGGTTCGGGTCGAGCTCGGCGGGTCGCGCACCGCGCGGATCATAGGCCGGTGTGCCGGGCTCCGCCTGCGGCGGGCGCTCGAAGCCCTGACGGCGGCCGAGTACGCTGCGCAGGCGCAGCACGAGGAAGGCCGCCACCATCGCGAAGAGGATCAGGTCGATCGGGAACCCGCCTTGCATAATATGCTCCTTGCAGCGCCGTCACATAAGCACGCGCGGCCGCCGCTGCAACAGGGTGAGGCGGCTGGGGCGCGTGGGCGCCGCGGTACATGCGCATTGCCTGGACGGCGCGGCGCGGCTACGCCATCGGCCGGACCCCTGCCGGAACCCTCGCCCATGATCCTGCTCCGCCACGGCCAGAGCGAATTCAACCTGCACTTTACCGCGACCCGGAAGGATCCCGGCATCGTGGACCCGAAGCTCACCCCGCTCGGCCATGAACAGGCGGAGGCGGCGGCGGAGGCGCTGGCGGGCGAAGACATCCGGCGCATCATCGCGAGCCCCTATACGCGTGCGCTCCAGACGGCCGCGCCGGTCGCGCGGAAGCTCGGGCTGCCGGTGACGATCACGCCGGTGGTTCGTGAACGCTATGCCTTCAGCTGCGACATCGGCACGCCGATCAGCCAGCTCGCCGGGGCGTGGCCGGATCTCACGCTCGATCACGTCGAGGAGATCTGGTGGCCGCAGGCCGAGGAAGGGGCGGAGGGCGTCATCGCGCGCGCCGCCGAGTTCCGGGGATCCATGGCGGTGCATCCGGATTGGCCGCACACGCTGGTGGTCTCGCATTGGGGCTTCATTCTCGCGCTGACCGGGACAAGTGCGCAAAACGGCACCTGGCTGCGGTATGACCCGACGCAGCCGGCGCCGGAAAAGATAATCTGGAAGCCCTGATCAGGCTGTCCCGTGGCGGCAACTGGCCCGGCCTGGCGCAACGCGCTAGATGGCGCGAGCGGCGGCTGCGATCGCTTGTTCGGGGCAATGTCGCCAAGAGCCGGATCCGCCTTCGCTATTCACGGAGCATGTCCATGGGCCTCAATCGCCGCATCCTGCTGACCGGGCTTCTCGCGAGCCTTCCCGCTGCCGCGCAGGATCTCCGCCAGGGAGACCTTGTCATCGGACATCCCTGGACGCGCGCGGCCGGGGCGAATGGCACGGGAGCAGGCTATCTCAGCATCCGCAATGGCGGAGCGGCGGCCGACCGGCTGCTCGGCGCCAGCACGCCGGCGGCGCGCACGGTCGAGCTGCACACCATGTCGCGGGAGGGCGAGGTGATGCGGATGCGGCCGGTGACCGATATCGCGCTGCCGTCCGGGCAGACGGTGACGCTGGCGCCCGGCGGGCTGCACATCATGCTGATCGGATTGACCGCGCCGCTCGCGGTGGGCGGCGAGGTCCCGCTGACGCTGCGCTTTGAACGCGCGGGTGAGGTGACGGTGCGCCTTGCCGTGCAGGCTGCCGGGGCGCGCCAGCCCGCCCATTGATCAGTCGTCGCGTTCGAGGCGCTCGATATCGGCGTCCGACAGGCCGAAATGATGGCCGATTTCATGGATGAGCACGTTGCGGACGAGGGCGAAGAGGTCCTCACCGGTCTCGATCCACTCAAGCAGGATGGGTTCGCGGTAGAGCAGGATGGTGTCCGGCTCCATTGCCGTGTCGGCGCTGGATTTCTGGGTGAGCGGCACGCCGCGGTACAGACCGGTCAGATCCCAGACATTTTCGAGGCCGAGTTCGGCCAGGGTCTCGTCGTCGGGCACCTCCTCGACGAGGATGGCGGTGCCGCGCACCTTTTCGCGCAGGCTGACGGGGATTGCATCGAGCGCGGTCTCCGCCATGTCGAGGATGTCTTCGGTGGTGGGCGGGGTGCCATGGCGCATGGGGTGCAGATGGCGACGCTGCCGCGCCGGGGTCAAGGGAGAGACCCATGTCTGTCGAACCGCTTGACGACGGCGCGCGTGCCGGGCTGGCGACGGCGCTGCCGCGCTGGGACCTGACCCCGGCGCGGGATGCGCTGACCCGTGCTTTTCAGTTTGGTGATTTTTCCGAAGCCTGGGGATTCATGAGCCGGGTGGCCCTGCTCGCCCAGGCGCAGGACCATCATCCTGAATGGTCGAATGTCTACAACAAGGTAACCATCACGCTGACCACCCATGACGCGGGTGGGCTGTCTTCGAGGGACATCCGCCTCGCGCAGGCGATCGACGCCCTGGGCTGACGCTCAGGGGATGAGGACGGTGCTGCCGGTTGTCTGCCGCGCTTCGAGGGCGCGGTGCGCCTCCGCGGCGTCCTTCAACGCAAAGTGCTGGTTGATGCTGAGCTTGACGGCACCCGAGACCACCGCCTCGAACAGGTCCTTTGCCGAGGCCACCAGGTCTTCGCGCTTCGCGGTGTAGGTGTTGAGAGAGGGACGCGTGAGATAGAGCGAGCCCTTGGCAGCGAGGACACCGACATCGAAAGGCGGCACGGGGCCCGACGCATTGCCGTAGCTGACCATGGTTCCGAGCGGGGCGAGGCTGTCGAGCGAAGCCGTGAAGGTGTCCTTGCCGACGCTGTCGTAGGAAACCGGGACCATGGCCCCAGCGGTGATCGCCTTCACCCGGGCAGGAATATCCTCGCTGGAGAGGATGGTGTGGGCGGCGCCATTGGCCGTGGCAAGCTCCGCCTTGGCGGAGTTGCCGACGACGCCGATGACCGTCACGCCCAGCGATTTCGCCCATTGGCAGAGGATGAGGCCGACCCCGCCGGCTGCGGCGTGGACGAGGATGGTGTCGCCCCGTTTCACCGGGTAGGTGCGCTTGAGCAGGTATTGCGCGGTCATGCCCTGGAGCATCATCGCCGCACCCTGCTCGAAGCTGAGCGCGTCAGGCAGCTTCACCAGGCGGTCCGCCTTGAGCGTACGCGCTTCGGCGTAAGCGCCGATGGGACCGGTCGCGTAGGCAACGCGGTCGCCGACGGCCACCTCGGTGACCCCATCGCCGATCGCCTCGACGACGCCGGCGGCTTCCATGCCGATCGTGGCGGGCATGGAGGGTGACTTGTACAGGCCTGTGCGGAAGTAGACGTCGATGTAGTTCAGGCCCACGGCCTTGTGGCGGATCAGTGCCTCCCCGGCCTTGGGGGCTGGCATCGGCACCTCTTCCCAAAGCATCTTTTCGGGGCCGCCATTCTCATGGACGCGGATGGCATGGTTCATCGCGAGGCAACCCCTTTGCTGACGGCCGCTGCTTCCAGCGCCAGAAGTATACGCTTCGTAGCCGGGCCTTCGCCGCCCGAATAGCCACCGATCCCGCCCTGTTCACCCACGATCCGGTGGCAGGGAATGAGGATGGGTATGGGGTTCGCGCCACAGGCGCCGCCGACCGCGCGTGCCGCCGAACCAAGCTTGCGGGCGACGGCGCCGTAGCTGCGCGTCTCGCCCGCGGGGATGGTGCACATCGTGGCCCAGACGCGCTTTCGGAACGCCGTGCCTTCTGGTGCCAGCGGCAGGTCGAAGACCATGCGACTGCCGTCAAAGTAATCCTGCAGTTGGGAGCGCGCGACGCTGAGCAGCGGTGTCTCATCCTGGTCGCGACCACGGCCCCAATCGAGCGCGATGATCGCGCCGGCTTCCTCGGAAACGGTGATATCGCCCAGTGGCGTAAGGAAGGAGAGTTGCGGCATGGCGGGATGGGAACGCCCTCGCGCGGCATGCGTCAAGCCATGCCCCTGGTGGCCCGGCGGAAGCGTTGCCACATGCGATCCGAACCCATGTCCGAGGCCTCAACGTGACCCGTTCCGCTGATCCGGCGCCTTATTTCCGTGCGCATCTTTTTGTCTGCTGCAACCGCCGGCCGGACGGCCACAAGCGCGGCAGCTGTGCGGCGTCCGGGAGCGAGACGCTGCGCGACTACATGAAGGTTCGTGTCAAGGAGCTCGGCCTGAGAGACATTCGGGTGAACATGGCTGGGTGCCTGGATCGCTGTGAGTACGGCCCGACGATGGTCATTTATCCCGACGGCGTTTGGTACACGATCAGAACCACCGCGGATGTCGATGCGGTGCTGGAAGCGCACCTCGTGCGTGGAGAGCGTGTGCGGCATTTGATGCTACCCGAAACCTAATGTGTTTCACGTGAAGCAAAGCTGTGGACTGTGACGACATCGACAATCTTCGCGCTTGCCTCCGGCGCAGGCAGGGCGGCATTGGCCGTTTTGAGGATCTCGGGTGTGGACTCCGCGCGCATCCTTCATAGCCTGGCGGGCAAGTTGCCGCCTCCGCGAAGGGCGAGCCTGCGCTACCTTCGCGACGCCACCGGCGAGGTTCTGGATCAAGCCATCATCGTCTGGTTTCCGGCTCCCGGATCCTACACCGGAGAGGATGCGGCCGAACTGCATCTCCACGGCGGCCCTGCTGTCCTCTCCGGTGTGGCCGACGCGCTAACGGCCCTCGGGGCGCGCCCGGCCGAGCCGGGCGAGTTCACGCGCCGCGCCTTTCTGCATGGCCGCCTCGACCTCACCGAGGCGGAAGGCATTGCTGATCTCATCGCAGCGGAAACCTCGCAACAGCGACGGCAGGCCTTGGCCCAGGCTGGTGGCGCGCTGGCGCGGCGTTCGGCCGACTGGACTGCCCAATGCGCGCGGCTCCTGGCACACCAGGAAGCCGCAATTGAGTTCGCCGATGATGACCTGCCCAATGATCTTGGCGACCGCGCCAGGACCGGATCGAAGGCGCTTGGCGCCGAGATCCGCGCCGATCTTGCCGAGGCGCCCCGCGGCGAACGCCTTCGGGACGGTCTGGTCATCGCCATTCTCGGAGCGCCAAACGCCGGCAAGTCGTCGCTGCTGAACGTTCTCGCAGAGAGGGAAGCCGCAATCGTCTCTCCGATCGCTGGCACCACGCGAGATATCGTCGAGATCCGCCTGGATCTCGGTGGGGTGCCCGTGACGCTGTGCGACACGGCTGGGCTTCGCGAAACCGCCGAAGCTATCGAAGGCGAGGGCGTCCGTCGCGCTTTGGCACGCGCTGAGCGGGCCGATCTTTGCCTGGCGCTCTTTGCCGCCGATGTGGAGCCTGACCCGTGGACCCTTGCTCTGCTTGGGCCTGACACGGTCACAATCGCGACCAAAAGCGATCTTGGGCCGCCCACGATCTCAGGGGCGCTTGCGATCTCGACACGCACCGGCGCCGGCATTGCGGCCCTACGCGATACCCTGACACGCGCGGCCGCAACACGAGCAGGCGGCGAGGGCTTGTTAACGCGCCCTCGCCACCGCGCCGCACTCAACGAGGCCGCCGAGTGGCTCGACCAGGCCGCTGGTGCGCGTCATCCGGAACTGGTCGCCGAGGCATTGCGCGCCACCCTGAGGTCGCTGGGGCGGCTATCGGGGCGCGTCGACGTGGAATCGATCCTCGACATCGTTTTCAAAGATTTTTGTATCGGCAAGTGAGGCGCGTATAACGCCCACCATGATTTCCTCCAGCTTCGATGTCGTCGTCATCGGCGGCGGCCACGCCGGGTGCGAGGCAGCTGCCGCCGCTGCACGATGCGGCGCGCGCACGGCCCTGGTCACGCAGTCGCTGGCCAGCATCGGGGCCATGTCCTGCAACCCCGCCATCGGCGGGGTCGGCAAGGGCCATCTCGTGCGGGAGATTGACGCACTGGACGGTTTGATGGCCCGCGCCGCCGATGCCGCGGCCATCCACGTCAAGATGCTCAACGCGTCAAAAGGCCCGGCCGTCCGCGGGCCGCGAGCCCAGGCCGATCGACGCCTCTACGCACAGGCCATGCGGGCGCTGCTGGACGCCACACCCAACCTCACCCTGATCGAAGGCATGGCGACCGACATCCAGCGGTCACCGGACGGCGCCATCACCGGCCTCGTCACGGGGTCTGGCGACGCCATCGCTTGCCGTGCGCTCGTCGTCACGACCGGCACTTTCCTGCGCGGCGAGATCCATATCGGAGAACGCCGCATCCCCGCCGGTCGCGTCGGCGATGCGCCGGCAACTGCCCTTGCCCTGACCTTTGAACGAGCCGGCCTGCCGCTGGGGCGATTGAAGACCGGCACCCCACCGCGCCTCGATGGCCGCACGATCGACTGGGACGCGACCGAGCGCCAATGGGGCGATGCCACGCCCGAACCGCTCTCCTGGCTCACCAGCCGCATCACCAACCGGCAGATCGCCTGCGGCATCACGAGCACCACGCCCGCGACCCACGCCCTGATCCGCGAGAACCTGCACAGGACGGCCGTCTATTCCGGCCGCATCCAAGGCGCCGGTCCGCGCTATTGCCCATCGATCGAGGACAAGGTCACGCGCTTCGCCGATCGAGAGCGCCACCAGATCTTCCTCGAACCCGAAGGCCTCGACGACGACACCGTCTATCCGAACGGGATATCGACCTCGCTCCCCGAACCGGTGCAGGCCGCGATGATCGCCTCCATCCCAGGGCTGGAGCGCGCGGTGATCCTGCGGCCCGGCTACGCGATCGAATATGACTATGTCGACCCGCGCGCCTTGCACCCGACCCTGGAACTCCGCGCCATACGGGGCCTGTTCCTGGCCGGCCAGATCAATGGAACCACCGGCTACGAGGAGGCAGCTATCCAGGGGCTGCTCGCGGGAGTGAACGCCGCGCAACGCGCCGGGGGCGCGGCGCCAGACCGCCTGCTGAGCCGGGCCGAAGCCTATGCCGGCGTGCTCATCGACGACCTCACCCTCCAGGGTGTCTCCGAACCCTATCGCATGCTGACGGCGCGGGCCGAGCACCGTCTCTCGCTGCGCGCGGACAATGCCGGCCTACGCCTGACGGATATCGGCATCGCCTGGGGCTGCGTCGGTCCCGAACGGGCCCGTCGCCACGCGGAGTTCGCGTCCGCGGTCACCGCGGCCCTGGCGCGCGCACGCGCCGAAAGCGTCACACCTTCGCATCTCGCCTCGCTCGGCATTCCCGTTAACCAGGATGGCAAGCGACGGACGGCGCTCGACACCCTGGCTCTGCCGGATGTGCCGGTGATCGATGCTGCGCGCGCCTTCCCATGGCTTCTCGACCTGCCGCCCGGCATCCGAACCCAGTTGGAGGCCGAAGCACTCTACGCCCCGTACCTTGAACGGCAGGAGGCCGAGCTCCGCCTGCTGGCGCGCGAAGAGAAGACCCGCATCCCGGAGGAGGTCGATTTCGCGGTTGTCCCCGGCCTCTCCAACGAGATGCGCCAGCGGCTCGCGAGGGCGCGCCCCGGGACACTGGGCGGCGCAGGTCGTGTGCCCGGTATCACGCCGGCCGCTATAGCGGCGCTGGCCGTTCATCTTCGCCGGGCAAACGCGGCGTGATGACGCCGCACCCCGCCCCTCGGTCATCGTGAGTCCAGATCTCGCGGCGCGTCTTGACACATACAAGGCGCTGCTCACGACCTGGAATGCCCGCATCAACCTGGTCGCGCCCGGGGACCTGGCGAGCCTTGACCGGCGCCACCTATCGGACAGCCTGCAGCTGTTGCCACTCCTGCCTCCAGCCGGCGTCGCCGCGGACCTCGGTTCAGGCGCCGGCTTGCCCGGGCTCATCCTCGCCGCCGCGGAGCCGCAGCGTGCCTGGCACCTGGTCGAGTCCGATCGTCGCAAGGCGGCCTTCCTGGTGGAGGCGACACGCGCCATGGATCTTCGGAATGTCACCATCCATACGGCACGCATCGAATCCACGAGCCTGCCGCCACTCGCCGTCCTTACAGCCCGCGCGCTCGCACCGCTCACCCAGCTGCTTGTCTATGCGGAGCGCTTCCTCGGCCGAGACGGTGTCGCGCTGTTCCCGAAGGGCCGGAACGCCGAAGCCGAGTTGACCGAGGCGCTGCATGGCTGGAGATTGCGCGTCGAGCGGCACCCCAGCGCCACCGATCCTGCCGCCACCATCCTCCGTCTCAGTGAGATTGCCCGTGCCGGCGCATAAGCCTCCACGCATCACCGCCTTCGCCAATCAGAAGGGCGGCGTCGGGAAGACCACCTCGGCCATCAACCTCGCAGCGGCACTTGCGCAGAGCCGCCGCGTTCTGCTCATCGACCTCGACCCGCAGGGCAACGCCTCCACGGGCCTGGGCATCCCGCGCCACGAACGCGGCGCCGGCAGCTATGCGGCACTCGCCGGCGGTCAATCGCTCGCCGCGCTCACGCGCCCGACCATGCTGGACAAGCTCACCATCCTTCCCGCAGACCCGGACCTCGCCGGTGCGGAGGTGGAACTCGCCGCCACGGAGCGACGTGAGCATCGGCTGGCCGATGCGTTGGCGGTGCCCGACATGGCCGGCTTCGATGACATCTTCATCGATTGCCCGCCCTCCCTTGGCCTTCTCACGCTCAACGCCCTTGTCGCGGCGGATAGCGTGCTCGTTCCACTGCAATGCGAGTTCTTCGCGCTCGAAGGGGTGAGCCAGATCACCCGCACCATCGATCGCGTCGCACGCTCGCTCAATCCGCGCCTGGCGCTCGAGGGTATCCTGCTAACCATGTTTGATCGCCGTAACAATCTATCCGAGCTCGTGGCCGCCGACGTCAGGGCCTTCTTCGGCGCGAAGGTGTTCGCGACGGTGATCCCCCGCAATATCCGGCTCAGCGAGGCCCCGTCCCACGGCCTGCCGATCGCGTTGTATGACCCGCGATCGCCCGGAACCGCGGCGTACGAGGCACTGGCGGTCGAGTTTCTTGCCCGCCGGAAGATGGCGCGATGAGCGGCAAGAAGCCCCCCCGCCTCGGCATGGGCCTCTCGGCTCTGATGGGCGAAGCCGTCGCCAGCACGCCGACCGCCACCCGCAGCCTGCCGATCGAGGCTCTGGAACCTGGTCCGTTCCAGCCGCGCGGCCCGATCGACCCGGCCGACCTCGAGGAGCTCACCGGCTCGATCCGCGAGCACGGCATCCTCCAACCCATCCTCGTCAGGCCGAAGCCCGGCGATGCCACGATCTACCAGATCATCGGTGGCGAACGCCGCTGGCGAGCAGCACAGCTGGCACGCTTGCACGAGGTGCCGGTCCTCATCCGCGACTTCGACGATCGCACGGCCATGGCTGCCGCCCTGGTGGAGAACCTCCAGCGCGAGGATCTCAATGCCATCGAGGAGGCGGAGGGCTATTCCCGGCTCACCGAGCAGTTCGGCCTGACGCAGGAAAGCCTGGGCAAGGCGGTAGGCAAGTCGCGCAGCCACGTCGCGAACACCCTGCGCCTGCTCAATCTCTCGAGCCATGTGCGCGACCTGCTGCGTGACGGCCACCTCACCGCAGGACACGCACGCGCGCTGCTCACCGCCGCCGAGCCGGAAAAGCTCGCCAACCAGATCATCGCGCGCGGCCTGAACGTGCGCCAGGCCGAAGCCCTCGCCGCCGGCCGTGGACCCTCGGTCGCTAACCACACGATGCAGCGCCAGGATGCGGACGCCGCGGCGCTGGAACGCACCCTGACGGAGGCGCTCGGCCTCAAGGTCAGGCTCGCCGCCAGCGGCGCCGGCGGCAGCCTCACGATCAGCTACAGAACGCTGGACCAGCTCGACGGGCTTGTCCGGCTGCTGCAGCCGGACACGTAGCCACGGCAACGACGACGGTCAGTCGCGGTGTCGATCGTAATGGTCGAAGTATTTCTTGGTGACCTGGTCGGTCTTCACCACGATGCAGACATCGGTCGTGTTGAACTGTTGGTCGAGCACCGCGCCATCACCCACGAAGCCACCAAGCCGAAGGTAGCCTTTGACCAGGGGCGGAAGGGCCAGAGCGGCAGCTCGGGCATTGACGTCGGCCGGATCCATCCGGCGCATGTCCACGTAGCGCTCGGCGATCGCCCGCGGGCGGATGTGCTCCGGCGCGAGATGGTTCGTGTACAGGTAGGTGAGTTGCGGCGCGAGCATCGTGAGGTCGGTGCCATGCAGCGACGCGCAGCCGAACATGATCTCGATGTCGTGCTTCCAGACATAGGCAGCGATGCCTCGCCACAGCAGCTGCAGCGCGGCCCGCGTGCGATACGCCTCGTCGACGCAGGAGCGGCCGAGCTCCATGACTTTACCTGGCAGCGCCATCAGCGGCGCCAGGTCATACTCCGATTCCGAATAGAACCGCCCAATCGCCTCGGCTCCGGCCTTCTGGATCAGCCGGTAGGTGCCGACCACCGCCTTTGGACCCTCGCCGCGATCATGGTCGAGGACGAGAAGGTGGTCAGCCACCGTGTCGAAATCATCGACGTCGCGCCGCGCAGCCGCGGTCGCGGGGTCCGCCACCGCACCCATCTCGTCGTAGAACACCTGGTAGCGCAGCGCCTGCGCCGCATCGATCTCGGCCTCGGTCTCCGCGAGGCGCACGCCCAGATTGAGCGCGCGCAATTCCCCAAAGCCGGCCGCATCGCGCAATGGCATCAGCGCGGAGCCTCAGGCGGCGCGGGGTTGGATTCTTCCGCGTCGCGCTGGCCGAAGATCTCGAGGCGAAACTGCACCATGGAAAACCCCAGCCGCGCCGCGATCGCCTGTGCGAGGCGCTCAAAAGCCTCATCGACGAACTCGATGACGCGGCCGGTCTCGACGTCGATCAGGTGGTGGTGCTGGCCATGCTCGGTCGGCTCGTAACGGGCCCGTCCGCCGCCGAAATCGCGCCGGTCGAGGATGCCTTTTTCCTCGAGCAGCCGCACCGTGCGGTACACGGTAGCGACCGAGACCTTGTTGTCGAGCGCCAGCGCACGCCGGTAAAGCTCCTCGACGTCGGGGTGATCCTCGGCATCCGATAGCACGCGCGCAATCAGCCGGCGCTGCCCGGTCATCTTCAGGCCGCGCTCGATGCAGAGCCGTTCGATCCGCGAAGGCTCAGCCCGCGACGTCTTGGCGGGCGGCGCTTTGGCGCTCTGATCCTGGCGGCGGGATGTCGGACGCGTGTCCATAGAAAAAGCGCGGTGTCCTCGGAGCGTTCACGCGGGATGCGGCCCACGGACCATAGCCGTGTGGCGCGTCCCGGCAAACCTCCGTGGTCGGCGGCGCCGTCAGATCGCCTTCGTGGCGGGCTGGCGACCGGCACGCGGCGGGCGGCCACGCGGCTTGGTGCCAAGCCCGATCTTTTTGGCGAGGTTCGAGCGATGCTTCGCGTAATTCGGCGCTACCATGGGATAGTCGGAGCCCAGGCCCCAGCGATCACGGTACTGTTCGGGCGAAAGATTATAGGCGGTCTTGAGATGGCGCTTCAGCATCTTCAATTTCTTGCCGTCTTCCAGGCAGATCAGATACTCAGGCGTGATCGATTTCTTGACCGGTACCGCAGGCTGCGGCTTCTCCGCTGCGGGCGCCGGCGGCGCGCCCACATTGGCGAGGGTCCGGTAGACGTCCTGAATAAGGCCGGGAAGATCGGGCAGTGAAACTGCATTGTTGGACACGTGCGCCGCCACGATTTCGGCGGTCAGTCCTAGGATATCAGGGTTGGCGCCATTGTCGGCCATGATTGCTTGTCCACTTTTCGGATCGATTGCGGTGTATACGCATTTATATCATAATCCCGCAATAGCCCGGTTCTGAATTAAGGAAAGTTTCCGTGAATTCACAAGCGATCGCCGGGGCCGTACCAGACCAGAGCATCGACGTCACCGCCGAGATCTGCCCCATGACCTTCGTCCATGTGCGCCTGGCACTTGATCGCTTGCCTGCGGCGGCGAAACTCGCCGTGCTGCTGCGCGGCGATGAAGCAAGGCGCAATGTACCGCGCACGGCGATTGAACAGGGTCACCAACTATTGTCGAGAGAAGATCATTCCGACGGCACTACCCTGCTGGTTATTCAGAAGAAGGGGTGATGCGCAGAACCAGCGCGTCGGCACCGCCGGCGTAGTAGCCGCGCCGGCGGCCGACCTCCACGGCGCCGGCCGTGCGGTAGAGTTCGCGTGCGGCATGGTTGCCCTCCGCCACTTCGAGAAACAGCGCGGCAGCGCCGCGCATGCCCACGGCGCCCCGGGCGGCCGCGAGCAGGGCACGGCCCACACCGGCGCGTCGCGTTCCGGGGCGGACGGCGAGCGTCAGGATCTCTGCCTCGCCGGCCGCCACCCGCGCCAGCACGAACCCCAGCGGCTCCTCGCCGAACGGCGGCGCACCCGAGAGTGCCAGGACCCCGAGGCCGCCCTCTGCCTCCAGCATGAGGGCGAGGGCCGCCGCTCCCCAGCGTTCCGGCGGATCGAAGGCCTCGGCGTGGATAGCGGCGAGAACCGCCGACTCTGCGGCGAGGGCGGCGCGCAGGATCACGCGCCGCGCACGGCTGGCGGCTCGGCATAGAGCGGCACGGCGGCGCGCGGCGGCAAGGCGCCCGAAAGGCGCGCAGCGGCAACGGCGGCCAGGGCGCTCGCCTCGGGCAGCCGCGAATCGGTCAGCATGACATCGAGCTCCCGCGCCGCCAGGCGCGCCGCGACCGGTGCGGCGGCATCGCCCGTGATCGCGGCAGCGCCATCCGGTCGCGGCAACGCATCGAGCGCGAAAACCTCCGGCGGCCCCGAGGGCGTCGCGCTGTCGACCGCGAAGCGCTCCAGCACGATGCTGCCCCGCTTGTTGTCGATCGCCGACCACACCGCACGACCGCGGCGCTGCCATTGCGGCAGCGCGGCCACCATCGCCTCCCCGGTAGTGACGCCGATGAGGGAGACGCCCGCGCCCGCGGCGATGCCTTCGGCAAGCGAGAGGGCGGCGCGCAAGCCGGTGAAGCCACCCGGGCCCACGCCCACAGCCACCGCGTCGAGCGCCGCAGCCGCCAACCCTGACCTTTCCAGCAGGTCCGCCACCATCGGCGGCAGCAATGCGGCTTGGCCCCGCGCCGCGTCGCGCGTCGCTTCGGCCAGGATGGCGCCATCGCACCACAGCGCGGCCGAGCAGCGCGACAAGGCGCCGTCGAGGGCAAGGATCAGCATGCTTCGCTCCTACCCTGGCGCGGCGGCGGCGGCAAAGGGATGAACGCGAAACTTTCAGATGCGGTCACCGGGGGACCGCGCCATGCTCAGCGGGTTCAGCGACCGTGCGAAGGAAAGAGACGTCTCGATGCTCAGATTTGCAGCGATGTTGGCGATGCTGATGGCTCCCCTGGCCGCCCAGGGGCAGCCCGCGCCCGAATTTCCCGGCCTGCGCGGTCTCGGCACGCTCCAGGCCTATATCGGCTTCATCGGCCGCACCGCGGCGATCGCCGAATGCGGCTTCACCGAGCCCTACACCACCGAGCTCATGGCCAGCGTCGCGCGCGAGCTGGCGCAGGCCGGTGTGACCATGGCGCCGGGCGCGGAGCGCGTGCCGATGAACGACGGCATGCTGGTGCGCAGCCCCGGCTTCACGCCGGGCCGTCCGACGCTCGCCATCACCGCTGGGACGCTGAGCATCAGCCCCGGCACGGCGCCGATCTGCGCCGCCGCGATCGGCTTCGTGCTGCGCGCAAGCGGCACCGGCGTCTCCATCACCGCGACCGGCAACCGCTTTGACGGCGAAGTGGCCGTGTGGATCGACGACGCGGCGCAGCTCAGCGACGCCGCCACCATCCCCGACGCCGTCCGCCGCTCGATCCTGACCACCGTGCAGGGCCTTGGCCGCGCCATCGGGGCCGCCAACGCCGCGCCGATGGCGTGCCCGGGGCCGCTCAACGCGATGCCGAACGCGCCGGCGCGCTTCACCTGCGCCTGCTCGGCTTCGGCGGCCACTACCGCGGCACCGATCTGGGGCATCGACGTCTATACCGACGACAGCGCGGTGTGCGTGGCGGCGGTGCATGCCGGCGCCATCGGGCCGGGCGGGGGCAGCGTCACCGTCTCCCGCGCGCAGGGCCAGCAGAGCTACCCCGGCGGCGCCCGCAACGGCATCGTCTCGAACAGCTACGGCCCCTGGCAGCAGAGTTTTCGCGTCACCGCCGCGGCTGCCGCCGTGCAGTCGCCCGGCGTGAACAATCCGCGCGTCCCGGTGGTGAAGTAGGCGGCTCGGCTAGACGGCGAGCTCGACCAGCACCGGCACATGGTCCGAGGCGCGTTCCCAGCCGCGAGCCGCCTTAAGGATGGTGTGGGAGTGTAGCCCGGCGGCGAGGTCCGGGCTGACCCAGACGTGGTCGAGCCGCCGACCGCGATCGGTCGCCTCCCAATCCCGCGCCCGGTAGGACCACCACGTGTAGAGCTTCTGGTCGGCCGGCACGAAGTGGCGCAGCGCGTCATGCCATGACCCGGCGCGCTGCCAGGCGGCGATCGCCTCGACTTCGACGGGCGTGTGGGAGACCACGTCGAGCAGCTGCTTGTGCGACCAGACGTCGTGTTCGAGGGGGGCGATGTTGAGGTCGCCCACCAGCACGCTGCGCCGGGCCGGGCCGCGCGCGGCGTTCCAGGCGGTGCATTCGGCGACGAAATCCAGCTTGTGGGCAAACTTCACGTTCACGTTCCGGTCGGCGATGTCGCCGCCGGCGGGCACGTAGAAGTCATGCAGGTCTACCGGTCCCGAGGGTGTGGCAAGGGTGACGCCCAAGTGCCGGCAATCGCCCTTCTCGCACCAGTTCGGGTCATCGGCGCGCACCGTGAACGGGATGCGCGAAAGGATCGCCACCCCGTTGTAGCCCTTCATCCCGCGATGCGCGATGTGTTCGAACCCGAAGGCTCTCAGGCCCTCGACGGGGAACAGATCGTCGGGGCATTTCGTCTCCTGCAGGCAGAGAACGTCGGGCGCGAGGTCGCGCACGACATCGCCGACCAGCGGCAGCCGCAGCCGGACCGAGTTGATGTTCCAGGTCGCGACGCGCAGCGTGGTCAAACGATCTTGACCACCACGGTGCCCACGCCCTCGACCACGCCCTCGAGCAGGTCGCCGCGCTCGACGGCGGCCACGTTCTCCGGCGTGCCGGTCATGATGAGGTCGCCGGGTGCGAGGGTCACCAGATGCGAGAGGTTGGAGATCACCTCCGGCACCGACCAGATCAGCTTGGACAGGTCCGAGGTCTGCCGAACCTTGCCGTTGACCTTCAGCTCGATCAGGCCCTTGGACACATCGACGCCCGCGGCCGGCACCAGCGCGCCCATCGGGGCGGAATGGTCAAAACCCTTGCCCATGTCCCATGGGCGTCCGGTCTTCTTGGCCTCGTTCTGCAGATCGCGCCGCGTCATGTCGAGGCCGGCGCAATAGCCCCAGACGTGCTTCAGCGCGTCCTCGACCGCGATGTTGGCGCCGCCGACGCCGATGGCGACGACCAGCTCCATCTCATGGTGCAGCTGCTTGGACGCCGGCGGGTAGGGCATGTCGGCATCGTTGATGACCAGCGCGTCGGCCGGTTTCGTGAAATAGAAGGGCGGCTCGCGGGTCGGGTCGGAGCCCATCTCGATGGCGTGCTCGGCGTAGTTGCGCCCGACGCAGAAGATGCGGCGGACGGGGAACATGGAATCGCTGCCGACGATCGGCAGGGCGGCGACGGCAGGTGGCGAGACGACATAGGAGGGCAAGGGGGGATCTCCGGGGCTTGTGCGCGCGGGACGATAGCGGCGCGCCCCGCCGGCGCAATCCCCAAGGCGGTCGCGGGGCGCGCAAAAAAGCGCCCGGTGAGGGGGGTCACCGGGCGCCATACGCAATGATCCGATCGGATTTGGTCGGGCGAGCCGGAAGGGGAGTCCGGGTCTCGACCGCCGGCTTGCAGCAACCGGCAGACGCATATTAGCAAGCCGGCGCCACAAATTCACGCGCCGAATCCGCCACAGCACCATGTGCCCGCAACCCTGCCATTCCACAGGCGCAGGTATCGGGCTACTCGGCGGCGAGCGGAACCGGAGCGGCAGGGTCGACGCGGCGCGCGGCCCAGGCGCGGCAGGCATCGCCGAACACCTCGAAGATGCGGCGGCTCATGCGGTCGCGCTCCCAATCATATTCCGGATGCCACTGCACGCCGAGCAGGTAGCCGCAGCCATCGGGGCAGGTCACCGCCTCGACAGTGCCGTCCGGCGCCCAGGCCTCGGCATTCAGTCGCGGGGCCAGGCGCTGGACACCCTGGTTGTGCAGCGAATTCACCGGCAGCGTGGCGGCCCCGCCCAGCATCGCCGCCAGGCGCCCGTTGCCGGCGAGCCGCACGGCGTGGGCCTTGCCGACGCGCACGGCCGGCAACGGCTGCTCGGACGGCGTCGAGTGGTCCATGCGACCCTCGAGATCCTGGATGCGCTGGTCGAGGCTGCCGCCCAACGCGACATTCAGCTCCTGCATGCCGCGACAGATCGCGAGAAGCGGCAGGCCGGCCTGCACGGCGGCGCGGATCAGCGGCAGCGTGGTCGAATCGCGCTGCTGGTCCTCAGGGGTGCCCGGCGCATGGTCCGGCCCCTCGTAATGTCCCGGCCATACATTGCTGCGGCTGCCGGTCAGGATCAGCCCGTCGAGTCGCGGCAGCAAGTCCTCGACCACCTCGGGACCGGCAGCCGGCAACAGCACCGGCAACCCGCCCACCGGGCCGAGCACGACATGGACGTAGCTGTTGGATGCCGCGTGGTTTGGCGTGCCGAAAGTGCCGAATGCCTTGACGCAGCAGGAAATGCCGATGAGGGGCCGCATGATGGTGGGATCGTGGAACTTCGCCATGGCGCAATCAAGGCATGAGGCGGGTTTAAATGGGCTTTCCGTGCCGCGTTGCCTGCAGGGCAGGCATTCAGCGCCGCTTCCAGGTCAGGACGAGGACATCCCGCGCCGAGGGCAGCCGCGGATCAACCGGCTCGATCGGGCTCACGCCATGGCGGACCCGCCGGTCATCGAGGATGGCGCTGTCCAGCGCGTCGCGGAGCGTGAAGTGCGCGAGCGGTCGGCCGTCGAGCGATTCGACCAGCGTCTCGCCGCCGGCGAGGTTGATCCTGCGCAGCATGGCGATGATGACCAGGTCCACGCCGTCCTGGTGCACGCCCTCCGGCGTCGGGTAGCCGGGCGCGCCGGGCGCCGCCTCAATGCGGAACTGATGCGCCTCAACGAACCAGCGCTGCGCGCCGGCCAGGCTGTCGGCCAGGTCGCGGCCGAGATCGAGCAGCGCCTGCAGCGCGGCGTTGGTGCCGATCGCGTCCTCGATAGGCGCGAACCAGCGATCGACGCCGCCATTGAGCGTGTTGTGGACCACGGCCTGGAAATGCGGCCGGTGCTCGCCGCGGCTGTGGCCGGGAATGCCGGGCTCTGCGGCGAAATTGGCGATGCGACGCTGGCGGTAGCGGCCGCCGTCGCGCATGTGGGTGTCGGTCTCGAGCCGTTCCCAGCTCGCCACGAATTCGGGCAAGGCGGCGACGGCGTCGCCGAGCAGTGCCGCCATCCGGCTGCCCTCGACGTGCAGGAAGCCGTGGTCGGCGATGGCGGCGGTGAGGCTCTGGCTCATGGCGCGTCGCCGATCGCGGGCAGGTCGGCATCCATCCCCGCCAGCACCTCGGCCACGTGGCGCACCTTGATGGGCGAGCCCTCGCGCTTGAGGCGCCCGGCCATGTTGAGCAGGCAGCCGAGGTCGCCGGCGAGCAGCGTCTGCGCGCCGGTTGCGGCGATGTCGCGCGTCTTGTCGGAGACCATGCGCGTCGAGATGTCAGGGTACTTCACGCAGAAGGTGCCGCCGAAGCCGCAGCAGATCTCGGGTTCGGCCATTTCCTTCAGCGTCACGCCGGGCATGGAGGCAAGCAGGGCGCGCGGCTGCGCCTTCACGCCCAGCTCGCGCAGGCCCGAGCAGCTGTCGTGGTAGGTGACGATGCCGGCATGGTCGCCCTCGACCGCAGCGACGCCCATGACGTCGGTGAGGAAGGCGACCAGCTCGTGCGTACGGGCGGCCAGCGCCTCGGCGCGGCCGCGGTACTCCGGGTCGTCCTCGAACAGCGAAGGGTAGTGGTGGCTGATCATCGCACCGCAGGAGCCAGACGGCACCACGACGTGGTCGTAGCCGGTGAAGGCGTCCACCACGGAGCGGGCGATCTCGCGCGCCGTGCCCCGGTCACCAGCGTTGTAGGCGGGCTGGCCGCAGCAGGTCTGCACCTCGGGCACGCTCACCACGCAGCCGGCGCGCTCGAGCAGGCGGATTGCCGCGAAGCCGACGCTGGGGCGGTACAGATCGACCAGGCAGGTGACGAAGAGGGCGACGCGCGGCTGGGCCATGCGTGGAGATTAGGGCCCGGGCGGCACCGTTACCAGTGCGTGTCGGCCCGAGCGACCGCGCGCCAGTGCTACCCGCGGCGCATGGCCTGCGCCGCGGCAGATCAGCCGATCAATGGCCGCGCATCGCCAGCGTCGCTGCACCGAGCCCGGTACCGAGAGACAGCAGCCCCAGGACCGGCGCAGCAAGCATTGCCGGCGCCGCCTGAAGGCCGAACAGCACGGACCCGACCGTCGCGAAACCTGCGACGGCGGTGCTGGCGGCTATGGCGGCCAGGGTGGAAACGGAGGTCATGTGTGCACTCCCGAACTTGGGGCGAATACGGCAGAGACGCCATCGCATCGCCATGGTTGCGCCATATTTGGGGACGCCGCACGTAAAAAGGGCCCCACATTGCTGTGAGGCCCTCGATTCCTCCGCCGGTGTGGTGCGGATCAGGCGGCCTGCTGGATCGCCGAGAGCTGCCAGGCCGCGCCACGCGGGCGCACGAAGGTCCAGATCTCGGTCGCCGTCGTGCGGCGGTTCGGGTCGCCCTCGACGACCGCATTGTCGGCGACGCGGCGGGTGACATCGACCATGGAGAACTTCATCGCGACGGACGCGTAGTCGCGGCCACCCTCGTTCCAGGCCTCGGACAGGTCGCCCTGGTCGAAGGTCAGGTCGCGTGTCTCGTTGCGCCAGCCGCGCGCGTCGAGCGCGGCGTAGTCATCGTTGAAGTAGCCGACCATCTCCGGCGTGGCGAGGCGGTTGAGCGAGGCCATGTCGCGCGCGCTCCAGGCCGCGTTCACGCCCTTGAGCAGCTGCTCGAAGGCCTGAAAATCGGCAGGCGTCGGGTTGAACGGCATGGTCGCAACCGTGGCCGGGCCGGCCGAGCCGCTCATCGGCATCTGGGCCTGGCGGGCATAGCCGGTGGCACCGTCACCGACGCCGGCCGCGGCATAGGCCGGCTGCTGGCGGCGGCCGCGGAACAGCCGCATCACCAGCCAGATCACGCCGACGACCAGCGCGACCTGGAAGAGCAGGCCCAGGATGGAGGCGAAGCCACCCAGGCCACCCATGAGACCGGCGCCGAACAGCACGCCGATCAGGCCCGCACCGAGCAGGCCGCCCATCAGCCCTCCCATGAAGCCGCGCGAGGCGGAAGGACGCGCCGCTGCGGCGGCACCGGCGGCAGCCGGCGCGGTGGAGCCGACCGAGGGGTTGCTCGGCTGCTGCGTGCGCTGCATCGGCTGTGCCGCGCTGGGCGCGGTCTGTGTCGGGGCGGGTGCCGATTGCGTGCGGCTGCCGCGGCTGCCGGAGGAGGAGCCGCCTCCGACACGGGCGTCAGCCAGGGTCGGGGCCAGCGCCATCAGGCCTGCGGCCAGGGCGGCAGCGAGAAGTGCGGGGCGGTTGCGGGGCATGGAAGCGGTTTCTCCGGTTCGGGAAAACATTACGGAGAATATAGGTTATCACGCGCCCGATTGCGAGTGTCCTGTCTTGGCACCCGGCGGGACCATATCGGCATAGACGGCGGCGGCCCACGGGCGCGCGGCGGCGGCGATGTTCTTCACGTCGTCCGCCTCCAGCTCGGCCACGAATTCGACAAGCGTTTCTTCCTCCTCCTCGAAGGCGCCGGCGGCGTCGATGACGACGGCCATCGCGGCCAGCGCCTCGTCGTCGAGGTCGCCGGGGCGCAGCAGCCCGGCATCGAGCAGGTCGGGGATCTGGATCGCGGTGGCAATGGCGAGTTGCGCCGTCGCCTTGGCATCGCCGGCGCGGCCTTCGGCGAGGGCGGCGAGCGCGGCCACCGCCTCGGCGAGGATGGCCTTCACGAGCCCGCCAGGGTCAGGCCGTCGACGCGGATGGTGGGCGCGTCGGTGCCGCGGCGGAAGGTGAGGTCGTTGGCCGGCGCCATGTGCAGGAAGATGTCCTGCAGGCGGCCGGCGATGGTGATCTCGCTGACCGGCTCCGCCAGCTCGCCATGGCGGATCATGAAGCCGGCGGCGCCGCGGCTGTAGTCGCCAGTCACGCCGTTGACCCCCATGCCGATCAGGTCGGTGACATAGAGCCCCTCGACGATGTCGCCCATGAGTTCCGCCGGCGTCACATGGCCAGGCTCGAGCCAGAAATTGGTGGTCGATGGCCCCGGCGGCCCGCCGGTGCCGCGGCTCGCATGGCCGGTGCTGGCGAGGCCCAGTTGGCGGGCGCTGCGCGCGTCCAACACCCAGGTGGTGAGCACGCCATCCTCGACCACCGCTCGGGCCGCACCCGGCTGGCCCTCGCCATCGAAGGGGCGGGAGCGGAGGCCGCGCGGTCGGTGCGGGTCGTCGCGCACGGTCAGGCCGCGCGCGACGACCGCCTTGCCCATGCTGTCCTTGAGGAAGGAGGTGCCACGGGCGACCGAGGCACCGTTGATCGCGCCAGCGAGGTGCCCGAGCAGGGAGCCGGACACGCGCGGGGCGAAGATCACCGGGATGCGCGCGGTCGCCGGCCGGCGCGGGTTGAGGCGGGCCACGGCCTGCTCGGCAGCGCGCCGGCCCAGCGTGGCCGCGTCCTCGAGGTCCGCGAGGTGGACGGTGAAGGAATGTTCCCAGTCGCGCTCCATCGCGGTGCCCTGCCCGGCCACGACCGAGATGCCGGTGCTGTGCGAGGATCGGGTGTAGCCGCCGGCAAAACCGTTCGAGGCGACGAGTGCGATCTCGGTGCGCGACCAGCTCGCCTCGCCGCCCTCGCTGTTGGTAATGCCCGGGACGGAGAGTGCGGCTTCCTCGATCAGCGCGGCGCGGGCGAGCAGCGCCTCGGCGGCGGGCTCCTCGGCATCGGCGAGGTCGAGATCGGGGAAGGTGAAGCTGGCGGTGTCCGCGAGGCCCGCGAAGTTATCCTCCGGCACCACCCGCGCCATGGCGACGGCGCGCTCGGCGAGCTTCTCGAAGCCGCGCGGATCGGCGTCGGTCGAGGAGATCACCGCCTGGCGCTGGCCGATGAAGACGCGCAGGCCGATGTCGAACCCCTCGGCGCGCTCCAGCTGCTCGATCTTGCCCAGGCGGCGGGAGACGGAGAGCGAGGCGTTCTTCACCAGCAACGCATCGGCACTGTCCGCGCCCGCCCGGCGCGCGGCTGCGATGAGGCTGTCCAGCGTTTCGAGATGGCTCATCGGCCGCACTCCCCGTCGTCACGCGTATTCATACTCACCAGAAACGCTCCTGTCGGCGTGGCCTCACCGCGGCACGCGCGGAAGGCTAGCACGAAGATGTGCCGCCGCGGCACGATGTCCAGGGTTGACCATACCAACCGGTCGGTCTAATGTTAGCCCATGGATCAGACGCCGAGCCCCGCCACCAGCCTCCCCAGCGCCAAGGCCCGGCTGCTGCAGGCCGCGCTCGGTCTCATCCGGCAGCAGGGATTTTCCGCGACCTCGGTCGATGCGCTCTGCGCCGCGGCGGGCGTGACCAAGGGCGCCTTCTTCCATCACTTCGCGTCCAAGGAGGCGCTGGGCGTCGCCGCCGCCGAGCATTGGTCCGCGCTGACCGGCGCGCTGTTCGCCACCGCGCCCTACCACGACCACGCCGACCCGCTCCCCCGCGTGCTCGCCTACATCGATTTCCGCGGCGAACTCCTGGCCGGCAAGCTTGAGGACTACACCTGCCTGGTCGGCACCATGGTGCAGGAGAACTACGCCTCCAGCCCGGCCATCCGCGACGCCTGCGCGCGCTCCATCTTCGGCCATGCCGAGACGCTGGAAGCCGATATCGCACTCGCGATGGCGCAGCATGGCGTCGCCGGCGTCTCCGCGGCCTCGCTCGCGCGCCACACCCAGGCGGTGCTGCAGGGCGCCTTCATCCTTGCCAAGGCGCGCGACGATGTCGCCGTCGCGGCCGAGAGCGTCGCGCATCTGCGGCGCTACATCACGCTGCTGTTCGGAGCGGCGCAACGCTGACAGGAGGACATCCATGGCAAGCCCCTTCATCTGGTACGAATTGCTCACCGACGACGTCGACGCTGCCGGCCGCTTCTATGGCGAGGTCGTCGGCTGGACGGTGCAGCCCAGCGGCCAGCCCGGCATGGATTACCGGTTCTGGAAGGCTGGCGAGAACGCCGTCGGCGGGCTGATGGCGACGCCCCCCGGCAAGGATGGCCCAGGCATGAAGCCCGGCTGGCTCGGCTATGTCCGGGTCGCCGATGTCGACGCCACGATCGCCAGGATGACCAGCATGGGTGGCGCCGAGGTGATGCCCGCTGTAACGCTGCCCGGTGTCGGCCGCATGGCGCTCGTCGCGGATCCGCAGGGCGCCGTCCTCTACGTGATGGCGCCCGAGGGCGAAATGCCCCCCGGTGCCGTCCCGCCCTTCGCCCGCGGCCAGGTCGGCCATGGCGGCTGGAACGAGCTGCACTCCACCGACTGGAAATCGGCGTTCGAATTCTACCGCACCAACTTCGGCTGGACCGAGGACCAGGCGCTCGACATGGGACCGATGGGCACCTACCAGCTGGTCCGCGACGAGGGCGAGAACGAGGCGATGGGCGCCATGTTCAACAACCCCAGCCTGCCGCGCCCGGCCTGGCTCTACTACTTCCACGTGGACAGCATCGCCGCCGCGAAGACCCGCCTGGAGACCGCCGGCGGGAGCGTGCTCATGGGGCCGCACGAGGTGCCCGGCGGGCAATGGATCATCCAGGCACGCGACCCCCAGGGCGCAATGTTCGCCCTGGTCGGGCCGCAGGGCTGAGGCGGTGGCACAGGTCCCGACCATCGCCCCCTGCCTGTGGTTCAACGGCGAGGCGGAAGCCGCGGCGGGCTTCTACGTTTCGGTGTTTCCCGACGCCGCCATCACCGCCATCTCGCGCTACGGCGCCGGCGCGCCGTTCCCCGAGGGCACCGCGCTGATGGTGGAGTTCAGCCTCGCCGGGCAGCGCTTCCAGGCGCTCAATGGCGGGCCGCAGTATCCGCACAGCGAGGCCATCTCGCTGTCCATCGCCTGCAGAGATGCAAGCGAAGTGGACCACTACTGGTCCGCGCTGACTGCCATGGGCGGCAAGCCCGTGCAGTGCGGCTGGCTGAAGGACCGCTTCGGCGTCTCCTGGCAGGTGGTCCCCGACGGGCTCGGTGCGCTCATCGCCGACCCCGACCCGGCCCGCGCCGCGCGCGCGATGCGGACCATGATGACGCAGACCAAGCTCAACCTCGCCGCAATCCGCGCGGCGGCAGACGGAGACGACGCATGACCCAGCCGCAATTCGAACTCGCCATCGAGCGCCAGATCAACGCCTCGCCGGAAAGCGTCTTCAAGGTGTGGACGCAACGCACCGAGGAATGGTTCGCCCCGAAACCCTGGAAAACCCGCATCATCGAGCAGGACTTCCGGCCGGGCGGCCGCTCCTGCCTGGTGATGAGCGGGCCCGACGGCACCGAGACATCGCCGATGGACGGCGTGTTCCTCGAAGTGATCCCGAACCGCAGCATCGTCTTCACCGATGCCTTCACCGTGGGCTGGATCCCGCAATCGCCGGCCTTCATGGTCGGCTTTGCCACCCTCACGCCGAAAGATGGCGGCACCTTCTACCGTGCCGGTGCGCGCCATTGGGACGAGGAAAGCATGAAGAAGCACGAAGCAATGGGCTTCCGGGAAGGATGGGGGACGGTGGTGGCACAGCTGGCTGCGCTGGCCGAAGCCGAGGGGTGAGGGACGCCCCGGGGGGCGCTGCCCCCCTTCGGCGAGAACCCGTTCCCAAACCCAAGAACCAACTCATGGACGCCCAGGATCGACACGATCCTGACGGGTGGGGTCCGGGGAGGACAGCGCCCTCCCCGAGAGTCCCTTCACGCCGCCAATGTTTCCGCGATCGCTGCCAGTCCGGGCACCTTGTCGGCCGGTCCCATGGTGGCGAGCGTCGGGCGGCCGCGGAAGGCCAGGGCTGCGGCTTCCTGGACTTGCGCGATTGTGACGGCCGCGATCTTCGCCGTGGTTTCGCCGGTGGGGATGATGCGGCCGTGGATCTGGAGCTGGCGCGCCATCTGTTCGGCGCGGCTGCCGGTGGATTCGAGCGACATGAGGAGCGAGGCGCGGAGCTGCGCCTTGGCTCGCTGGAGCTCGTCGTCGGTGACGTCCTTCTGGACGCGCAGCAGTTCCTCCAGCGTCACCGGCATGAGTTCGGCGGCTTCCTTCTCGCCGGTGCCGGCGTAGATCTGGATCATGCCGGAATCGCGGAAGGGCGTGGCGAAGGAATAGACCGAGTAGACCAGCCCGCGCTTCTCGCGGATTTCCTGGAACAGGCGAGACGACATCCCGCCGCCAAGCAGGGTAGAGAGCAGTTGCGTGGGATAGTAGAGGTCGTGGCCGTAGGCGACGGAGGGAAATCCCAGGACGATATGCACCTGGTCGAGGTCGCGCTCCTCGCGGAACTCGCCGCCTTCGTAGCGCGCCGCTTCGGGCAGCGGCGGGGCGACCGCGGGCAGGTCTGCGAAATGCATTCGCACGAGATCGACCAGCGGCTCGTGCTCCAGCGCGCCGGCGGCTGAGACCACCATGCGGTGCGGGCCGTAGTGCCGCGTCATGTAGGCGGTGAGCGTCTCGCGTGACATCGCGCCCACGCTCTCCTCGGTGCCGAGCACAGGGCGGCCCATCGGCTGGGACGGGTAGGCGGTGTCCTGGAAATGATCGAAGACGATGTCGTCGGGCGTGTCGTTCGCCTGGCCGATCTCCTGCAGGATCACGCCGCGCTCGCGCTCGATCTCCTCGGGGGCGAAGGTGGAGTGGGTGAGAATGTCGCCGATGATGTCGGCGGCGAGGCCGAGGTCTTCCTTCAGCACCTTGCAGTAGTAGGCGGTGCTTTCGCGCGCTGTGTAGGCGTTGAGGTGGCCGCCGACATTCTCGATCTCGCGCGCGATGGCCGAGGCGTCGCGCTTCGTCGTGCCCTTGAAGGCCATGTGTTCGAGGAAGTGGGATACGCCGTTCTCCGGCGCGTCCTCGTTGCGCGTGCCGGCGCCGACATAGGCGCCAAAGGAGATGGTCTCCACGCGCGGCATGGTCTCGCTGACCACGGTCAGGCCATTGGGCAGGGTGGTCAGGCGGATCGTGTCGGACATGCGGGGACTCTCAGTTGCGGCGCGCATGGGCGCGCACAGCGGCTTCGATGGAGGCCAAATCGTTCGGGAGAACGGTGTAGCGCTCCTCCCGCTCATATAGGTCGGCGAGGCGCGCGGGCAGAGGGGGGCGGATGCCTGTCGCGCGCTCCACCGCATCGGGGAATTTCGCGGGGTGCGCCGTGGCCGCGATGATGGTGGGCATGCCCGGAGGTGCCAGCGATCGCGCGGCCGCCGTCCCGATCGCGGTGTGCGGGTCGGCCAGGTAGCCGCATTCCACCCAGAGCCGCCGGATCTCGCCCAGCGTGCCGGGGTCATCCAGCGTGAAGCCGGTGAAGAACGCGGTGGCCTCGCGCCAGGCGGCGTCGGGGACGGGCATGCGGCCCTCCGCGCGGAAGCGCTGCATCGTCTCGGCGGTCGCATGCGCGTCGCGGCCGAGCAGCTCGAACAGGAGGCGCTCGAAATTGGAGCTGACCTGGATGTCCATCGAAGGCGAGAGCGAGGGCTCGACCTCCCGCGCGCTCATGTCGTTGGCGGCCAGGAAGCGCGCGAGGATGTCGTTGCGGTTGGCCGCGACGATGAAGCGCGCGATCGGCAGGCCCATGCGCCGCGCCGCCCAGGCCGCCAGGACGTTGCCGAAATTGCCGGTGGGGACGGCGACCGCCACCTCGCGGTCCGGTGCGCCGAGAGCCAGCGCCGCATAGGCGTAGTAGGGGATCTGCGCCGCGATCCGCGCCCAGTTGATCGAGTTGACGGCGGAGAGGTGCATCTCCTCGCGGAAGGGCGCGTCGGCGAACATCGCCTTCACCAGGTCCTGGCAATCATCGAAGCTGCCCTGGACTGCGATGTTACGCACGTTCTCGGCGCGCACCGTTGTCATCTGGCGGCGCTGCACGTCGGAGGTGCGGCCCTCGGGGTGTAGGATGACCATGTCGATGGCCGCACGGTCGCGACAGGCCTCGATGGCTGCCGAACCGGTGTCGCCGGAGGTCGCGCCCACGATCGTCACCCGCTGCCCGCGCTTGGCCAGGACATGGTCGAACAGCAGCCCGAGCAGCTGCATGGCCATGTCCTTGAAGGCGAGCGTCGGGCCGTGGAACAGCTCCAGCGCGAAGGCGCTGGTGTCGAGCTGCACCAGCGGCGCGATGGCGGGGTGCCCGAAGCCGGAATAGGCGCGCGCGGTCATCTCCCGCAGCGCGTCCAGGGGGATGCCTTCGCCGATGAAGGGATGGATCACGCGCGCGGCGAGCTCCGGATAGGGCAGGCCCCGCAGCGCACGCCACTCGGCCATGGTGAACTCCGGCCAGGCATCGGGGACGAACAGACCGCCATCCTCGGCCAAGCCGGCGAGGAGGACGGATTCGAAATCACGGGGCGCGGCCTGGCCGCGGGTGCTGATGTAGCGCATGTGGCGAGCTTCTAGCGCAGAAGCCTGCACGGCGTAAAAACCGCGATCGGGGAAGCCCTTGTTGCGTCCCCGATCCGTATACTAGGGTGCCGGCTTCGTTTCGGAGCCAAACCGCCATGTCCGCCCATGAATGCACCCGCTTCAAGACCAACCCGCTGAAATATGCCCGCGACGTCTGCATCAACCTCCAGGGGGCGGGCGGCATGGTCACCGCCGGCGGCTTCGATGCGAACAAGGCCTACGCGCCATGCTGGTTCGACCTGGAGCCCTGGTCCTCAAGCCTGTTCGGCGGCGCTTCCCAGGTCGTCCTCAAGCCGACCACCACGATGGGGGCGGGGCTGCTGCAGGGGTACTACGTGCCCTACATCTCCTACCAGTCCGTGGCGTCCACCAACCTCGACCATATCGACATGGTGCTGCTGGATGGCGTGCCAAAGGCGCTGCCCGCCTATACGGTGGTGTTCACCGGCGGGCAGAACGGGTGCAGCCTGCTGATGCTGAAGGGCGGTGGGGCGGACACGGTCAGCTTCGTCCACTACCCGAACTCGGACGGCAAGAAGAAGGGCTACCCGCTGCTCAGCCAGGTGAACAAGACCGCGTCCGACATCCTGCTCGCCATCGACTACGACATGTATGGCGAGGAGGGGAACCCGAACGCCGCGAGCTTCTTCTTCTACGACGGCACCAAATGGGTGGGCGTCACCCAGCCGCAGGTCCAGGGGGCAATCAGCATGAGCCGGATGCGCCCATCCATGTCGATCAACCGCAACAAGCCCCCGCGCTTCATCAGCGCGACCGGCACCGGCATCATCCCGTGACGCCGCGTGGATGACCCGCGCCGGTACGCGCCGGCGACCTTGCGCAACCGCGACCCGATCCTGGCCGCGCTGCGGCGCCTGCTTCCGGCATCGGGCACGGTGCTGGAGATCGCCTCCGGCACCGGCGAGCACGCGGTGTTCTTCGCCGCCCGCCTGCCAAGCGTCGCCTGGCAACCGAGCGACCCGGGTGCCGCCGAGCGCGCCAGCATCGACGCCCATGCCGCCGACGCGGCGCTTCCGAACCTGCGTCCCGCGCTCGCCCTGGACGTGACCGCGCCCGCTTGGGCCATCGCGCGCGCCGATGCCGTCCTGTGCTGCAACATGATCCACATAGCGCCTTGGGCGGCGACCTTGGGGCTGATGGCGGGTGCGGCGCGGGTTCTCGGACCGGGGGCGCCACTGCTGCTCTACGGGCCATTTCGCCAGACCGGCGTGCCGACCGCGCCGAGCAACGAGGATTTCGACGCCAGCCTCCGCGCCCGCGACCCGTCCTGGGGCCTGCGTGACCTCGACGCCGTGACCGCTTCCGCGAAGGGGTTCATGCGCGAGGCCGTCATCCCGATGCCAGCCAACAACCTGATGGTCGCGTTCCGCCGCGCATAAAAAATGGCCGGAACCGAGGGGGCGGTTCCGGCCAAGTTGAACGCCAGCCCCGCGAGGGGGGGAGGGGGCTGGCGAGGGATGCGGTGAGGGAGGAAGCCGCATCCGGGGAGAGACGGATCGTCCGTCATCAACGAGATTGCGCCGCAAAGGTTGCCAGCCGGTTTCCGGAGGCCGGGGATTCCGGCGCTTCCGCGCCGGCGCCAGCGGCGCTATCCCTGCCCCATGGTGGAAACCCCAGGACTGCCCCTTGCCGGGCTGCGCATCGTCGAGCTCGGCCACTACATCGCGGCGCCCTTCGCCACGCGGCTGCTCGCCGATCTCGGCGCCGAGGTCATCAAGGTGGAGCCGCCCGAAGGCGACCCGGTGCGCGGCTGGGGCAGCGCGGTGGATGGCAATGCCGTCTGGTTCAGCGTCCATGGCCGCAACAAGCTCTCCGTCACGCTCGACCTGAAGGCGCCGGCCGACCGGGAGAAACTCGCGACGCTGTGCGCCCGCGCCGACGGCCTGGTCGAGAATTTCCGCCCCGGCTACCTCGAGCGCATCGGGCTGGGGCCCGCGGTGCTGCACGCGGCCAATACACGCCTGGTGATCGCGCGCATCTCCGGCTACGGGCAGGACGGCCCGTATCGCGACAAGCCGGCCTTTGGTGCGATCGGCGAGGCGATGGGCGGGCTGCGCCACCTGACCGCCAACCCCGGCCAGGTGGATTTCCCTCCGCCCCGATGCGGGGTCTCGATCAGCGATGATCTGGCCGGCATGTATGCCGCCCTCGCGCTGGTCTCGGCCTGCTGGGGCATCAAGGGCGACCCGGATGCGCGCGGGCGGATCATCGATGTGGACTTGGTATCTTCGGTGTTTTCGCTCAGCGAAGGGATGCTGCCGGAATACGGGCTGTTCGGCTGGGTGCGGCAGCCGCAGGGCGCGGCCATCAAGACCGCCGCGCCGACCAACACCTACCCCTGCGCGGATGGCAAATGGCTGTGCATCGCGGGCAATTCGGATCTGATCTTCCGCCGGCTGATGACCGCCATCGGCGCGCCGGCCATGGCCGCCGAGCCGCGCTTCGCCACCAACACGCTGCGCTGCGAGAACGTGGCCGAGCTCGACGCCGCCATCGCCGCCTGGACCCGCACGCGGCCGGCCGCCCAGGCCGAAGCCGTGCTGGAAGCCGCCGAGGTCCCCTGCTCGCGCCTTTACGACATCGCCGATTGCGCGGCCGACCCGCATTTCCGCGCCCGCTCACTGGTCATGGAGGTGGAGGACCCGCTGCTCGGCCGCGTGCTGCACCCGGCGGCACCCTTCCGCTTCGACGGCATCCCGCCCGAGGCCATGGTGCGCTGGACCGGCCCCAAGGCCGGAGCGCACAATGCGCAGGTCTTCGGCGACACGCCTTGACCACCACAGGAGCCGCCATGCGCCCGTCCATCACCATCAGCGAAGTGGCCCCCCGTGACGGCCTGCAATCCGTCGGCCCCTTCCTGCCCACCGACGCCAAGATCGCGCTCGTCGCCGCGCTGCACGCGGCCGGGCTGCGGCGGATGGAGATCGGCTCCTTCGTCTCGCCCAAGGCCATCCCGCAGATGGCCGACACGGCCGAGGTGCTCGCCGCCGCCAAGACGCTGGACGGCCTCGAATGCACAACGCTGGTGCCGAATCGGCGTGGGTTCGAGGCGGCGCTCCAGCACCGCCCCCACCGTATCGGGCTGTTCATGTCGGTCACCGAAAGCCACAACCAGGCGAACGTGAACCGCTCCCGCGCCGATAGCTTCGCCGATCTTTCGGCCATCACTCGCGAAGCCCTCGCCGAAGGTTTTGCGGTGCGCTTCAACCTGTCCTGCTGCTTCCACTGCCCCTTCGAGGGCGTGGTGCCGGAGCGCGACACCCTCGAATGGGTCGAACGCGCGATGGCGCTGGATGAGCGCATCGAGATCGCCATCTGCGACACCACCGGCAACGCCGCACCGGACCAAGTGGGACGTGTCTTCGCCCATGCGCTCGCCTCCTGGGGCCAGCGCTTCGCCTTTCACGGGCACGACACCTACGGCATGGGCGTGGCCAACGTCGCCGCTGCCTACGCCGCGGGCTGTCGGGTGTTCGACAGCGCGGCGGGCGGCATCGGCGGCTGTCCCTTCGCACCGGGAGCGACCGGCAATGTCGCGACCGAGGACGTCGCCTGGCTGTTCGCGCGCATGCAGGTGGAAACGGGCATCGCCATGCCGGAACTTCTGCGCGCTGCGGACATGGCGGCCGCCGTCCCGGGTGCGGTGCCGGGCGGGCGGCTGCGCGCGGTGCCGGCCTTGCGCAAGGCAGCGTGAGCTGACGCGCTCTGGCCCAACACTAGCGCGCTGAATGTGTTGCGGGCCACGCGCCCATCACCCCTGCGCCGAAATGGCCCGGCGGATCGATCGTTGATCGACGATCAAAGGACCGCTCAGTTGTCCGTAGGCTCGACGCCGCGTGTGGACGCTGCCGGCGCAGGGATCGCCACGGGTCGACGATCCGACGACGCCCTGTAGATCGCTTCCATGACGACCTGGTCCTGCAGCCCCTCCTCGCCCGGCGTGTGCGGCTGAAGATTGTCACGCACGCATTGGGCGAAATGGTCGATCTCAAGCGCGAATTGATTGCGCGGCCGGATGCGGCGTTCCTCCCGACCTGGTGATTGCTCGACGCGACGTTCCAGAAACAACCTCTGCCCGCGGTATTCGAATGCCTGCGCCAGCTCGATGTTGCCGGCATCACCGAGCAGTCGCAGCGAGCGGTTCTGGAATGCACCGTAGCTCGACAGGCACCTCGCGAGCACGCCGGAGGGGAAGCGCAGCGTGAAGGCGATGCTTTCTTCGACCTCGCGGAACCGGTCGTCCCCGGGCGGACTGAAGCTGCACGCACTCACCTCGATCGGCTCCTCGCCGGTGACGGCGCGGCTGGCGTTGAGGCAGTAGAGACCGATGTCGGGCAGGGCGCCGCCGCCCGCCAGGCGCTTGCTGTATCGCCACTGCGGCCCCGGCCCATTGGCCTGTGTATTGGTCGCCTCGATGAAGCGCAGCCGGCCGATTGCCTGCTCGCGCACCAGCGCAATCGCCGCGCGGTTCACGGGCTCGTATTGACAGCGATACGCCACCATCAGTCGCACGCCCGCGCGCGCGCAGGCACCGATCATGTCGCGGCATTCCTCGGCGCTGTTCGCCATCGGCTTTTCGGTCAGCACATGCTTGCCGATCGCGGCTGCACGCAGGGTGAACTCCCGGTGCATCGCGTTGGGCAGCGCAATGTAGACCGCGCGGACGGTCGCATTGTCGGCCAGCCGCTCGAACTCCTCGTAGCTGTGCACCGCTTCGGGGGGAATTCCGTATTGCGCCGCGACAAGCCTGGCCTTCTCGGGACTGCCACTGACGAGTGCGACGGGGCGCGCATGGAGGCACTCGGCAAGGGCGGGAAGAACCTCTTCGAGCGTGATGCGTCCAAGCGCGACGATGGCAAATCCGATGCGTTCGCTCGGCGACGTGGGGCGGCGCAGCGGCCCGCTCGGAGGTTCCGCGGACGAGCGCCAATTCGGAAAATTGACCGCGTCACCCTCGACGCCGCCGACATCCAGCGGCGACGGCGGTGGGAAACCTGGAACGCCCGCCGCACCCGCTGCCAACGCGGCGCCCGCCAGGCCGCCGACTTTGATCACGTCGCGGCGGGTTGCTTGTCCGGGATCGGGAGTGCGGTAACCGGGGCCTCCCGCGTCATCGGCCATGCCGATGTCGACCGGGATCTTTGGGTTTTCTGCGGCCGCCATGCTCGCCATCCGATGATGTATGGGCGACTAATTCCCCTCCTCGGCGAATGGTTGCTCGGCGTCCGATCGCCAGTGCGCGATCGCACCGCGCGCTGTCCCACCGTCGCAGCGATCTGCCGGCGCGGGTTGAGCGACGAATACGGGTCCTGGGAAATCGGCTGCACCAGGCGCTTGCGCTGATGGCGGGCATCTCGTGGGACATCGGCGAGAGCCTGGCGACGCCGGATAGCGCCGAGGTCATAAGCGCACCGGATGGAGTGAACCGCCACCCGCATTGTTTTCCTTCCTCGTCCCGGCCCAAATGCCGCGCATCAAGGAAGGCTTCCCATGCGCGACCTCACACGCTGCGTCCATCACCCCGCCGTGTCGAAGGCTGGCTATGCAAGCCTGGCCGTGCCGACGCACCGTGCATCGACCATCGTCTTCCCCGATGCGCAGGCCTATGCCGACCGGAAGTATCGCGGCCCTGATGGCTACAGCTATGGCATGCACGGCACGCCCCCGACCCGCACGGCACCAGTGCCACCGCTGAGTTCGGGAGCGGCGGCGCCCCGAAGGATCCTCTCGTCTGGCCCGCATCGGCGCGTCTTGACGCGACGCAGCGCCGCGCGCCCTCCTTTTCTCCCAATCACAGGGAGCCGCCTTCATGGCCGCAGGTAATTCAGACGGGCGGATGCGGCTCGGCGTCTTCGTCCAGGCCGCGGGGCACCACGTCGCCGGCTGGCGCCACCCCGACGCCATCCCGGGCGGGCCCGACCTCGCGCTCATGCGTCACATAGCGACCACCGCCGAGCGCGGGAAGTTCGACCTGTTCTTCCTCGCCGACAACTTCACCACGGGCTATGCCGAACACCCCTCCTCGATCGGCAAGTTCGAGCCGCTGACGCTGCTCTCGGTGCTGTCGGCCCACACCACACATCTGGGCCTCGCCGCCACGGCTTCGACGACCTATGCCGAGCCGTACCACACCGCCCGCGCCTTCGCCTCGCTGGACCATCTTTCCGCGGGGCGCGCCGCGTGGAACGTGGTGACGACCTCCTACCCGAAGAACGGCGCCGTCTTCGGCAAGCAGCACCCGCCGCACGCCGAGCGCTACGCCATGGCCGCCGAGTTCGTCGAGGCGTGCAAGCTGCTGTGGGATTCCTGGGATGACGGCGCCTTCGTGATGGACAAGGCGGCCGGCACCTTCGTCCGCCCCGGCACGCTGCACGTGCCGGAGTTCGAAGGGACGTATTTCACGGTGCGCGGCGGGCTGAACCTGCCGCGTTGCCCGCAGGGCCAGCCGGTGATCATCCAGGCCGGCAGCTCGGCGCCTGGCCAGGCGCTCGCCGCGAAGACCGCCGACGTCGTCTTCACCGCGCAGAACAGTTTTGACGATGCGCGGGAGTTCCACCGAGGCCTGAAGGCACAACTCGCGCAGCATGGCCGTGGCGAGGATGCGCTGAAGATCATGCCCGGCCTCATGCCGATCATCGGCCGCGACGAGGCCGAAGCCAGGGCGCTGTTCGACGAGCTCAACCGCAACCTGGACATGAAACAGGCCAACACCGTGCTGTCCGACCGGCTGGGCACGGACATGTCGGGCTACGACCTCGATGGGCCGGTCCCCGTGCTGCCGGAGAGCGACCACCTGAAGAGCCGCTCCGCCCTTCTGCTGGCGACCGCGCGGCGCGAGGGGCTGACGCTGCGCGAGCTGTGCTACCGCGTCGCCGCCGCGCGCGGCCACCTGATGGTGGTGGGCTCCCCCACGCAGGTGGCGGACACGATGGAGACCTGGTTCCGCGAGGGCGCGGCCGACGGCTTCAACCTCATGCCGCCCTTCTTCCCGGGCCAGTTCGACGCCTTTGTGGACCAGGTGGTCCCGATCCTGCAGGCACGCGGCCTGTTCCGGCGTGAGTACGAGGGGACGATGCTGCGCGACAATCTCGGTCTTGCGCGGCCTTCGAGCCGCTACGCCACGGCGATGCAGGGCGCGGCGGGGTAGCACGCGCGTCCGTGGGCTCTGGCGCTAGAGCATCGGTGTCGAGCCCGAACGCGATGTCGACACAATGATTGCAAGATCGAGTGAAACCATCGTCCTGAATCTCGCGTTTTTCTGATGGCCGGAGATCATTGCAGGCCGAAAGGAAACCCAGATGAACAAAACCCTTCGCCTGTTGGCACCCCTTGCTTTCGCGAGCCTCGGGCTTGTGACTGCCTGCGCAAGCCCGCAAAACGATCCTCCCGGCACTGCGGCCGGGCGCGCGGTCGACCGCGTCGCCGGCACCAATACCTCGGGCGCCTATCCCGCGCAGTCCGACGGCATGCCGGGCAACCCCCCTGGAACCGCCGTTGAGCGGGCTGCCGACCGTGTCGCGGGAACCAACACATCCGGCGCATATCCCCGTCAGGGTGCCCGGCCAACCCGCAATCTGCCGGGCACTGCCGCGCAGCGTGCCTATGATCGCCGGATGGGGACCAATACGTCGGGTGCCTACCCGCGCAACACGCGCGTCGTTTCGAGAAGCGGTACGCCGGCCTCGCAGGATCCCGCGTCGGGCTTCTCGCCGGCGCCTGGTCGCAATCCGTCGCCACAGTCTGAATCCGGCAGCGGGAACTCGTTGGTGCAGCCCGGCCAGACCGTGGCGCCGAACCGGTAAGCGCTTACTTGCGGCGGGGTCCGATCGCGGAACCCGTGCGCTTCGGTTTGGCTCGGTATAGAGCCAGACCGAAGCAGAAAGCGCGGCGCGTCAACGCGATCGAGAAGCAGCGGTCGTCGACGTAACGCCCCGGCTGAATTGCTGATCAGCCGTCCGGCCAAGGCTACGCCGACCTGGCGCGTGTAGGCCCGGCGCATCGCGCCGGGCTCCGCCTCGCTGCGCCCTCTCCTCCGATCCGGTACTTAGGATCGATCATCGTCAAATTGTCTCGGCGATCCGCTGGCACTATGTCGCCGCCACGAAGCCATCGTTACCCTGGACAGTCGCCCGGCGGTGTCCCAGGCCTTGCCGCGCACCAGAACCTATGTTGCCGTATAGAGCCGTTATAGATACTGCGGTTTCACCCACCTTGTGTCTCCTGGTGCAGCGAGCCTCAAACCGCCGACGATGCTGATTGTCCCCGAAACCGTTTCGCCTCCCGATCCACGTCCGGGTATTTCGCGGGAGTGCGACGTGCGGGCTGGCCAGGCCAATCCGATGAGGCCAGCGCGCCTGCCGATCTCGATCCGCCTGGTACTGCCCGCAGCACTCCTGCTGCCCATCCTGATGACGGCCGCCGCGGGCTGGTTGTCCTGGCGCCAGGCTTGGCGCGAGGTGGAGCTGGAAACCACTCAGGCCGCGGAGACCACCGCCGAATATGCGCGGCGGGTGTTCGATGGATTGATGCTGCGCATCGAACGTGCAGGCGACGTGCTGGCCGGGCTCAGCGACGAGCAGATCAGGGCCGAAGAACCGCGGCTGCATGAGATGCTCCGGCGCGCCGCGATCGCGGGTCCGCTGGAGGATGGCCAACGCGAGCCTTTCATCTTCGTCTTCGACCGCGATGCCCATCCGCTCGTGTCGGGCAACCAGATGCCTGTGCCGCGTGATCAATCCTTTACGCAGCGCGAGTTCAATCAAGCGCTGCGGGATCCGGCGTCGCCATCCCTGCATGTCAGCCAGGTCTATGTGGGCCGTGGCACCGGCGAGGCCTTCTTTGCCATTTCGCGCCGGCGCGAACGCACCGGCAATGGCCTGCCCCCGAGCGCCTATGATGGCGTGATCAACGCGTCCATCTATGTGAGCGAGGCGGAGGCCGCCCTGCGTCGCCTGGCGCCGACACGGCAGGGCACCGTGCTCAGCCTGGTACGCGTGGACGGCGCGGTACTGGCAAGGTCGCTCCCTGTGCTGCCTGGGGCTCGGCTGGGCGAGGACAGCCCCCTGCTTGCGGCCATGCGACGCGAACAGCCATCGGCGCCCTTGGTTGCGCGGTCTACTCTGGATGGTGAGGAGCGCTTCGCGGCCTACCAGCGTGTCGCGGGCTATCCGGTCTACGCCTCCGCGGCTCGGCCGAGCGCCGCCATCGTTCAGCGATGGATGACGGTGATGCTGCCTCTGTCGGTGACCGGAGGCGTGGCCACGCTGGTCATGCTGGGGCTTGCGCTGATGGTCCGCCACCGTCAGCGCGACCTGGCAGCGGCCAACGCGTTGCTCGAGAACCGCGTGGCGGAGCGAACGGGGGAACTGGCGGAAAGCGCGGCGCGATTGCGCCGGGTGCAACAGATCGGGCGGGTCGGCGGGTTCGAGATCGATCTGCGAAGTGGCGAGAACTTCCGATCGCCTGAATACATGGACGTTCAGGGTGTCGGCGCCGTGGCCCGCACGGAGCAGCATGGCGACTGGGTCGCGCGCCTGCATCCGGAAGACCGCGTGCGCGCCGAACGCCGCTTTCTCGAAGCCATCGCCGAAGATGCGGCCGACATGACCTACGAGCAGGAATACAGGGTCGTCACGCCGACGGGAGAGACACGCTGGATCGCCGCGCGTGCCGAGATCGAGCGGGACCCCGCCGGGCGCCCCCTGCGCATGGTGGGTGCCCATGTCGACGTCACCGCCTTGAAGGCGGTGGAAGCGGCCCTGATGGCGGGTGAGGCGCGGCTGCGTGCCGCCTTGCAAGGCGCACGTCTGGGCACCTGGGAACGGCACCTGCCGACGGCGAGCGGGCATTGGGACGCGCGTGCCGCGGAGATCTACGGCGGGCTGACGCCGGATCGCTGCTCGCCCGACCTCGCCGAGTGGCGCGAGCGTGTCCATCCCGACGACCGTGTTGCCCGGACCACGGCCGTCGAAGGCGCCATCGCGGCCGGCGGGCCCGACAGCTACGACGCGGAGTTCCGCTTCCTCCGCGACGATGGCGGTTGGAATCGGATCTCCGTGCACGGCACGGTGGTCGAGCGCGACCCGGTCACTGAGCAGGGCCTGCGCCTCGCCGGCGTGGTGCAGGATTTAACCGCGCGCCACGCCGCCGACACGGCGCTGTGGGCCAGTGAAGAACGCCTGCGCCTGGCGCAGGATGCCGGTGGCGTCGGCTCCTGGGAATGGACCATCGACACCGGCGAGCTTTACTGGTCCGAGAGCTGCCACCGACTGCACGGAACCGATCCGGCCATCGCGCCCAGCCTCGAGTCCTGGCGCAGCGGCATCCATCCGGACGACCTGGCGGGATTGAACGCGACGATCGAGGCAACGCTCGGCAGCCAGGCGACGGATTGGGCCACGGAGTTCCGCTTCACGCGTCAGTCCGACGGCGCGGTGCGCTGGATCCGCGGACGCGGCACCGTCGAGCGGGAGCCGGTGTCGGGACGGGCGCTCCGATTCCGCGGCATCGCCTTGGACGTGACGTCGCAGAAGGCGGCCGAAGAGTTGCAGAACCTGCTAATCCAAGAAATCGATCATCGGGCGAAAAACGTACTTGCTGTCGTGAAGGCGGCTCTGCGGCTGACACCCAGCACCGACATGGCGGGCTATGTGCAGGCGATCGAGGGTCGGGTTGAGGCTCTGGCACGGGCCCATACGCTGCTCGCCGAAGGCCGCTGGACCGGGGCTGACCTGCTGACGCTGACACGCGGTGAATTGGCGCCGTTCATGGTGCCGGTTGGCGACGTGGCGGTGCCGACGATCGTCATCGATGGCCCCGCCGTAAAGGTCTCCTCCGCTGCGGCGCAGGGGCTGTCGATGGCGCTGCACGAGCTGGCGACGAACGCGACGAAGCACGGGGCACTTTCGGTTCCGGGCGGCCGCCTGACTGTCGGATGGTCGGTCGACCATGGCGCCGGCCTGCTGCTGCTGCGGTGGGAGGAGCGTTGCGGGCCACCGGTCGCGCCGCCGTTGCGGAGTGGGTTCGGAACGCGCGTGCTTGAAGGGACCATCAAGCACCAACTGGGCGGCAACGTTCACTGCCATTGGGAGAAGGCCGGCCTGGTGTGCGAGTTGGTGGTCCCGCTCAAGGGCGCCGTCGAGTTGGAGTTTGGGAGCTAAGGGAGAAACTGCGGCTTTGTTGATGGGGAAGCAGCCGCGGTCATCACGCGGTAAACCGTCGAAATGAGGGAACTGGCGGACCCGAAAGGATTCGAACCTTCGACCTCTGCCTTCGGAGGGCAGCGCTCTATCCAGCTGAGCTACGGGTCCACGCCAGTGCTTCAGTAGCGGAACCCCCGGCGCCTTGGAAGGCCTCGTGCCACCCCTTGTGCCCAGTCCCTAGGTGATCCTAATCCCGGCACTGCGGATCACCCGCGTCCATTTCACCGTCTCCCGCGCGATGAGCAGGGCGAAGTCCTCGGGCGACCCGGCGAGGATCGTCGCACCCAGATCCTCGAGCCTCGCCCGCAGCCGGGGATCCGCGAACCCGGCGTTGATCGTCGCGTTGATCGTCGCGTTGATCGTGGCGATGATCTCAGCGGGCGTGTCCCTCGGCGCGCCGATGTCCGCGACGGCGAAGGCCTCGACGCCAGGCAGACCGGCACTGAGTGCCGGCAGTTCCGGCAGGCTTTCCGATGCGGCGGCGGTGGTGACCGCAAGCGCGCGCGCAGTGCCCGACCGGATCTGCTCGATCGACGCCGGGATGTTCTCGAAGGCGCCCTGGATGCGCCCGGCAATCAGGTCCGTGAACATGGGCGCCGAGCCGCGATAGGGCACGCTGACAAAACTCGATGCCGGCGGCCTGGCGGAGCAGTTCGGCGGCCAGGTGCGCGACCGAGCCTGTGCCGGAATTGCCGATGCTGAGACGAACCGGATTTCCCGGGCATAGGCGATGAATTCCGCAACGCTGTGCACCGGCATCGTGGGATTGACCTGCAGCACCAGCGGCTTGCGTCGTTAGGCTCGCGACAGGAGCGATGTCGCAGATGAAATCATAGCGGTGAGCCGCGAACGCCGCGTTCTCATTGACGCGGCGATCCGCCTCAGGCGTGACCCGAGAGTGTCAGTCCCGTCCGCGTCTCGCCCGGCCCGCAGAGGTCCGCGACCGCCACCGCCACATCCGCCGGCTGCGCCAGGCTCTCCGGCGGGATGCCCGGGAAGGCGAGAGCGTGCAGCTTGGTCGCCGTCGGCGGCGGTGCGAACAGGTTCACGCGCAGCCGCGTCCCGGTGGTCTCGGCGGCCCAGCTGAGCACCAGGTGGTCCAGTCCGGCCTTCGCCGCGCCGTACATGCCCCAATAGGCAGTGGGGGTTCGCGCCCGCGCATCGGTTAGGAACACCGCGCGCCCTGCATCCGAGGCGCGCAGCGGCGGGTCGCAGCTGCGGATCAGCCGCCAGGCCGCCGATAGCGTCACGCCGAGCACCTGGTTCCAATCCCCCGGCTCGATATGCGCGACCGGCGTCAGCCGGTTGATGGCACCCGCCGCGTGCACGACGATATCGAGGCGTCCGAACCGCTCATACAGCGAAGGCCCGATCGCATCGATCTGGTCCTGCTGTTTGACCAGGTCGAGCGGCAGCAGCGTCGCGGTGCCGCCCGTCGCGCGGATTGCGTCATCCGTCTCCTCCAGCCCGCCCTGGGTGCGCGCCGTCAGCACCAGATGCGCGCCACGCCGCGCAAGCTCGATTGCGACCGCCGCGCCGATGCCCCGCGAAGCGCCGGTGACCAGCGCGACGCGGCCAGCCAGCAAGGTCATTGGGCCGCGGGCTGGAGAAGTGAGAGCTGCTTCTCCTCATTGGCCTGCCAGTCGGTCAGCGGGATCGCGTACTCGCCGGTGAAGCAGGCATCGCAATAGGCGGGCTTCTTCGGATCGCGCCCTTCCTTGCCGAGCGCCCGGTACAGCCCGTCGAGCGAGATGAAGGCCAGGCTATCCACACCAATGATGCGCGCCATCTCGGCCACGTCGTGCTGTGCGGCCATCAGCTGCGAGCGCTCCGGCGTGTCGATGCCGTAGTAGCAGCTGTGCGTCGTGGGCGGCGAGGAGATGCGCATATGCACCTCCGTCGCCCCCGCCTGGCGCACCATCTCCACGATCTTGCGCGAGGTGGTGCCGCGCACGATCGAATCATCGACCAGGATCACCCGCTTGCCGGCCAGGATCGGGCGATTCGCACTGTGCTTCAGCTTCACGCCAAGGTTGCGGATCTGGTCGGTCGGCTCGATGAAGGTGCGGCCGACATAATGGTTGCGGATGATGCCGAGCTCGAATGGAATGCCCGCCTCGCTTGCATAGCCCATCGCCGCCGGCACGCCGCTGTCGGGCACAGGCACGACGACATCCGCCTCGACATGGCTCTCGCGCGCCAGCTCGGCGCCGATGCTCTTGCGCGTGGCATAGACGGGCGTGCCCTCGGTCACGGAATCGGGGCGGGCAAAATAGATATACTCGAAGATGCAGAAGCGGCTGGCGACCTTGCCGAAGGGCTTTGTGGAATGCAGGCCCGTGTCGTCGATGACGACAATCTCGCCCGGCTCGATGTCGCGCTGGAAATCGGCGCCGACGATGTCGAGCGCGCAGGTCTCGGACGCAAGCACGTAGCCGCCGCCCATCTTCGCGGGCAGGCGGCCGAGGACCAGCGGGCGGACGCCCAGCGGATCGCGCGCGCCGATCAGTGCGCCGTTGTGTAGGGCCACCAGCGAATAGGCGCCCTGCACCTGCTTCAGCGCGTCGATCAATCTGTCCAGCACCGTGGTGTAGAGGCTGATTGCGATGAGGTGGACGAAGACCTCGCTGTCGGTCGTGCTCTGGAACAGGCAGCCGCGGCGGACCAGCGCGCGCTTGAGCACGAAGGCGTTGGTGAGGTTGCCGTTATGTGCGACTGCAAAGCCGCCGAACTCGAAATCGGCATACAGCGGCTGGACGTTGCGCAGCGCCGTCTCGCCGGTCGTGGCGTACCGGTTGTGGCCGATCGAGGCGCGCCCCGGCAGCCCCGCCATCACCTTCGCGTCGCCAAAGTTCTCGCCGACCAGGCCCAGGCCCTTATGCGCGTGGAAGATGCCTTTCTCGTCCAGACTGACGATGCCTGCGGCCTCCTGACCGCGATGCTGCAACGCGTGCAGCCCGAGCGCGGTCAGCGCCGAGGCGTCGGTGGTGTTCCAGACGCCGAAGACCCCGCATTCCTCGTGCGGCTTGTCGTCGTCATGGAGCAGCGGATCGGCATTGGGCATCATGGCGAGGCGGTCCTCACTGGCGGGGGCGCGCGGGGGGGCGCAGCAAATCCTCGACCCTCGGTGTCGGCGGGCCGGCGAGCTCCGGCAGGGAGGGGCGATAGGCCGGTGGCGTAAGTGCCGCGAGCCGTGCGGCCGCGTCAGCGACGTAAGGCAGGGCACGTGCCTCCCGCACCGGGGTTGGCCAACGCTCCGGGGCGGGGAGCGCCAGCGTTCCCACGATATAGGCAAGAACGATGACGAAAGCACCCCGGACGATGCCGAAGACCAGTCCCAGCACGCGGTCCAGACCCGACAAAATCGAGGCCTGCACCAGCCCGGCGATCCAGGAGATGACGATCTTGAGGATGATCAGCACCGCGAGGAAAATGCCGCCCGCCGCGATCGCGTCGACCAGATAGGGCTGCTCGACATAGGGCTGGATCAGCGGGCGGACGTGCGGCAGGCCGATCAGCGCCATGACCGCGGCGCCGATCCAGGCCCCGACACCAAGCGCCTCCCGCACCAGGCCACGAAAAAACGCATGCAGCGCCGAGATAAGGATCACGGCGAGGAGGATGGCATCAACCCAGGTCATGGGCCGGGGGTATAGACGGGGCGCGGGGCGGCGTCACTCTGGCGCCGGCGCTTTCCGTTTCTTGACGCTGGCCTCGGCGAACTTCGCGACGAGGTCGGCAAGGTGGCCGATCTCCTCAAGCGCCAGGCCCTCCGGCGCGGCGTTGGTGCGGCCTGGCCGCGCGGTGCGCTTGGGCAGCGTCGCCTGCCCAAACCCCAGCTTCTGCGCCTCCCGCAGCCGCTGGTCCGGCTGGCTCACCTGCCGGATTTCGCCGGATAGGCCGATCTCCCCGAAATAGACGCGGTCGGGGTCGGTCGGGCGGTCGGTCGCGGCGGAGGCCAGCGCCGCCGCGACGGCCAGATCCGCCGCCGGTTCCTGGATGCGCAGCCCGCCGGCGACGTTCAGGTACACGTCGTTCTGTCCAAGGCTCATCCCGCAGCGCGATTCGAGCACCGCCAGCAGCATCGACAGCCGCCCGGAATCCCACCCCACCACCTGCCGCCGCGGCGACCCGCCCGAAGACGGCGAGAGCAGCGCCTGAACCTCCACCAGCACCGGCCGTGTGCCCTCGATGCCCGCAAACACCGCGCTGCCGGAGACATTGCCGCGCCGCTCCGCCAGGAACAGCGCCGAAGGGTTCGCGACCTCCACCAGGCCCGCATCGGTCATCTCGAAGACGCCGATCTCGTCGGTGGCGCCGAAGCGGTTCTTGGTGGCGCGCAGAATGCGGAACTGATGCCCGCGATCGCCTTCGAAATACAGCGTGGCATCCACCATGTGCTCCAGCACGCGCGGCCCCGCCAGCGTGCCCTCCTTCGTCACATGCCCCACCAGAATCACCGCAAACCCCCGTGCCTTCGCCAGCCGCACAAGCTCCGCCGCGCAAGCGCGCACCTGCGCCACCGTGCCCGGCGCGGAATCGAGGCTGTCCAGCCACACCGTCTGGATCGAATCGATCACCACCAGCGCCGCATCCGGCTCGCGCTCGAGGCTAGCCACGATGTCGCGCAACGCTGTCGCCGAGGCCAAGGCCATCGGACTCTCCGAAAGCCCCAGCCGCGCCGCGCGCAGCCGCACCTGCTCCACCGCCTCCTCGCCGCTGATGTACAGCGCCCGATGTCCCGCCGCCGCAATGCGCGCCGCCGCCTGCAACAGGATGGTGGACTTCCCGATCCCCGGATCGCCGCCCACCAACACCGCACTCGCCGCCACCAGACCCCCGCCCAGCACACGGTCCAACTCCGCAATGCCCGTGAAAATCCGCGCCGGCGGGTCCGACGTGCCCTTCAAGCCGACAAACTCCAGCCGACGCCCCACCCCCGCCTTGGACGCCGGCCCCGGCCCGCGCGGCGTCGCCGCCTCCTCGATCAAGGTGTTCCAGGCACCACAGGCATCACAGCGGCCCTGCCACTTCGGGGCCACCGCTCCACACGCCTGACAAACAAAGGACGACTTCGCCATGATGACGCGCTTACCCGGTCCGGAAGGCGGCGTGAAGGAAGGCCAGGGGCTCTGCCCCTGGACCCCGCGAGGATCGTGTCGATCCTCGACCTCCATGTTTGGTTCTTGATTTTAGGAGGGATGGTCTGGGGTCTTGTCCGGTATGCCTGTCATCGGGAGAGGGTGGCCGGAGGTGAGTTCCCAGCCGGCACACGCATGCCGGCCACCCTCTCCCGATGACAGGCCCTGCTAAAAGTCCAGAGCCCACCTCCCAGAACCAGTACCAACAAAGGGGGGTCAAGGGGCCACAGGCTCCTTGCGGGGGTCGAGGGGGCGGAGCCGCCCGCCTTGCTTTCTACGCTGCCTGCTGGGCCAGGGTGGGCGCGTCGTCTTCGATGGTGACGCGGCGCATGTCGCGGGCGTGGGCCTGGTCGTCGAAGGGTCGCGCCCGGTGCATGGTGGTGCGGTTGTCCCACATGACCAGCTCGTGTTGGGTCCAGCTGTGGCGGTAGACGAATTCGCGTTGGGTGGCGTGTTCGATGAGGTCGCGCAGCAGGGCGCGGGCTTCGGGGATGGGCATGCCGTCGATCGCGCCGGCGTGGGAGGAGAGATAGAGCGAGACGCGTCCGTTGGCGTGTCGACGGACCAGGCGTTGCGGGACGGGGGCGAATTTGACGCGTTCTTCGTCGGTGTAGTCGGTGAAGCCGAGGTTGCCGCGCGAGTAGATGAGGGAGTGGTGGGTGATCATCGGCTTGAGGCGCGTCTGCATTTTCGTGGGCAGGGCGTCCCAGGCGGACCGCATGTCGGCGAATTCGGTTTCTCCGCCTTCGGGCGGGATCACGCGGGCGTGGAGCATCGAGTATTTGGCGGGGGTGGCCTTAAAACTGCTGTCGGAGTGCCAGAGGCGGTTGCCGAGGTTGAACATGCGGCGCCGGTCATCGGCGGCGAGCAGCTTGCCGTCGGTGTCGATGTTCGAGATATCGTTCATGGAATCATGCTTGAGGCGGTGGCGGTGCGCGTCCACGACGCCGCGGGTGGCCTCGATGGTGCCGAGTGCGCGGCCGAATTCCATCTGCTGGTCGTCGTCGATGTCTTGGCCGGGAATGACGAGGACCGCGTATTTTTCCATTGCCGCGTGGACTTCGGAGGCCTCGCCGGCGGTGAGTGGGCGGGTGAGGTCGAGGCCTTCGGCGCGGGCCGCGAATAGCGGGTGCAGCGGCGTGAGGGTAAGGGGCATGGTTGTTTTCCTCCTTGGAAGGAGGGTGCGACCGCCCGCGCGGCGTGGTCAAGCCTAGCGGCGGAGTTCCATTTGGATGGGGCCTTCGCGCTCGCCATTCGCGAACTGGTCAACCATGGCGTTGCCGGTGTGGCCGAGCTCCGCGGCCGGGCCGTTCCAGATGATGCGGCCCTTGAACAGCATGGCCGCCTCATCCCCGATGCGCCGTGCGCTGGCCATGTCGTGCGTGATGGAGACGGCGGTCGCGCCAAGTTTCTGGACGCAGTCGCGGATCAGCCCGTCGATTACGGCGCCCATGATCGGGTCGAGGCCGGTGGTGGGTTCGTCGAACAGGATGATGTCGGGCGTGGCGGCGATGGCGCGGGCCAGCGCCACGCGCTTCTGCATGCCGCCGGAGAGTTCCCCGGGTGAGAGGTCGCCGACGGAGGCGGCCAGGCCGACCTGCGCGAGCACCTCGGCGGCCTTGTCGCGCGCCTTGGCGCGTGTGATGCGGTTCTGCGCGAGCAGCTTGAAGCAGACGTTTTCCCAGACCGGCAGGCTGTCGAACAGCGCGCCGTTCTGGAACAGCATGCCGATACGATCATTCACCGCTTCGCGCTCGCGCGCGGGCAGAGCGAGGATGTTGCGACCATCGATTTCGATCGTGCCGGCATCGGGCGTGATGAGGCCGAGCAGGCACTTGATGGTCACGGACTTGCCCGAGCCCGAGCCGCCGAGAATGACCATGGAGCTGCGGGCGGGGACGTCGATATCGACGCCGTCGAGAACCTGCTTGCCCGCGAAATTCTTCTTCAGGCCTCGAATGCGGATCTTGGGCTCGCTCATCGCGCGAAGAACAGCTCGGTCAGGACATAGTCGAGTGCGAGGATGAGGATGGAGGAGGTGACGACGGCGGAGGTGGTCGCCCCGCCCACGCCCTGGGCGCCGCCGCGGCTATTGTAGCCGCACCAGCAGCCCATCAGCGCGATGATGAAGCCGAAGACGGCGGCCTTCACCAGCCCGCTCATCACGTCGCTGAACTGCAAAAAGTCCATCGTCGCCTTGAGGTAGGTCAGCGAGGAGAAGCCCAGCTTCGCGGTACCGATGATCCAGCCGCCCATCACGCCGAGCACATCGGCGACGATAACCAGCAGCGGCATCGCGAGCGTGCCGGCGAGCAGGCGCGGGGTGACCAGGTATTTCTGCGGGTTGGTGGAGAGTGTGGTCAGCGCGTCGATCTGGTCGGTGACGCGCATGGTGCCGATCTCGGCGGCGAAAGCCGCGCCGATGCGGCCGGCGACCATGAGGCCGGCGAGGACCGGACCAAGTTCGCGCGTGATGGAGAGCACCACGACGTTTGCGACGGCGCCTTCCGCGTTGAAGCGCGCGAAGCCGGTGTAGGACTGCAGCGCCAGCACCATGCCGGTGAAGATCGCAGTGAGCGCGACCACCGGCAGGCTGAAATACGCAATCTCGATGAAGTGGCGCAGCACCAGGCGCCCATAGAAGGGCGGCCGCGCGAGGTGCGAGACACCCTCGACGGCGAATAGCGCGACAGCACCGACGCCGCGCGCCATCCCGATCGCGGAGCGCCCGATCGCGGCCACCCCGTCGAGCACGATGTCGAGCGGCTTGCGGCGCGGCGCGGCCTCGGCGGCGGCGCTCATGCCGGCGTGTAGACGCGCACGTAGCGGGCGCCGAGGGAGGTCAGAATTTCATAGCCGATAGTGCCGCAGGCGGAAGCGAGGTCGTCTGGCGTGCATCCCGACCCGCCGATCAGCGTGATGTGCGAGGCGTCCGTGATCTCGGGCCTGTCGGTGACGTCGAGCGTGATCAGGTCCATCGAGACGCGGCCCACCAGCGGCACGGGCCTGCCGCCGTGATCGGCGGATGCTCGGCCCGAGAGAGAGCGGAGATAGCCATCCGCGTAGCCCGCGGCAATGGTGGCGATGCGCGAGGGCCGGGAGGAACGCCAAGTCGCGCTGTAACCGATGGTCTCGCCGGCGCCGATGTCGCGGATCTGGAGCACCGGGATCTCAAGGCGCAGCACCTGGCGCATCGGATTCGGTGCGCCCGGAGTCGGGTTGACGCCGTAAAGCGCGCAGCCGGGCCGCGCGAGGTCAGAGACGAAGCCGGCGCCGAGAAACAGGCCGGAGGAATTGGCGAGGCTGCGCGGCACACCGGGGCACATCGCGGCGGCCTGTGTGAAGCGGGCGCGCTGGGTGTCATTCAGTGCGTGCGCCGGCTCATCCGCGCAGGCAAGGTGCGTCATCACATAAGCGAGGTCGAGCGACGCGCGCAGCGACGCATCCTCGGCCAGCGCGGCCTGCTCGCGCGCGTCGAGGCCGAGGCGCGCCATGCCGGTATCCAGGTGCAGGATGGCGCGTCGGCCACGATGGTCGCGCACGTCGCCGAGCGTGTTGAGCACCGGGGTGAGGTGTGCATCCTCGTCATCGCCTGGCCTGAATCCGTTCAGCACCGCGATCATCGGGCCAGGGCCAAGGGCGTCGCGCAGCGCCATGCCCTCCTGCAGATGCGCGACAAAGAAGCTGTCGCAGCCGGCTGCGCGCAATGCCTGCGCGACCGGACCCGCCCCCAGCCCATAGCCATCCGCCTTCACCACGCCGGCGACCTTGCCCGGCGCGTGCAGCGCGCAGAGATCCCGCCAATTCGCGACGATGGCGCCGAGATCGACGATCAGCCGCCCGCGCGGATCAGTCGCCATAGCCGGGCGCGTTGTGCTCTGTGTCGAGGTTGGCGAAGCGGGTGAACTCACCCTCGAAATACAGCGGCACCATGCCGGTCGGGCCGTGGCGCTGCTTGGCGATGATGAGCTCGGCGATGTTGTGCACGCGCTCCATGTCCTGCTGCCATTTGTTCAGCGCGTCCTGGAACTTGTCCTCGGAATCGAACGCCATCTGCTTCGGTGTGCGCTGCGCCAGGTAGTAGTCGTCGCGATAGACGAACATCACCATGTCGGCATCCTGCTCGATGGAGCCGGATTCGCGCAGGTCCGACAGCTGCGGCCGCTTGTCCTCGCGGCTTTCGACCGCGCGCGAGAGCTGCGACAGCGCGATGACCGGAACCGACAGCTCCTTCGCGATCGCCTTCAGCCCCTGGGTGATCATCGAAATCTCCAGCACGCGGCTTTCCGGCCGGGTGCCGGCGGCCGGGCGCATCAGCTGCAGGTAGTCCACCACCACCAGGTCCAGCCCCTTGGTGCGTTGCAGGCGGCGGCAGCGCGTGCGCAGCGCCGAGATGCTGATCGCCGGCGTGTCGTCGATGTAGAGCGGCATCGAGCCGATCTCGCGGCTGACTTCGACGAACTTGTCGAAGTCGCGCTGGCTGATCTCGCCGCGGCGGATGCGGTCGCCGGAGATGCGCGATTCCTCGGAGAGCAGGCGGGTGGCGAGCTGGTCCGCGCTCATTTCCAGCGAGAAGATCGCCACACCGCGCTTGGGGACCGCCATCGGATCGATGTCGCGCGCCTCGCGCATGATCGCGCGCGCGGCGCCGAAGGCGATCTTGGTTGCCAGCGCCGTCTTCCCCATGCCCGGCCGCCCGGCGATGATGACGAGGTCGGATGGGTGAAGCCCGCCGGTCTTCGCGTCGATGTCGCGCAGCCCCGTCGGCAATCCCGAGACCCCGCCCGGCGTTGAAAACGCGCGCTCGGCAAGCTCGACCGCGTTGGTCAGCGCCTTCTCGAAGGAGACGAAGCCGCCCTCGTTGCCGCCATCCTTGGCGAGTTCGAACAGCGTCTGCTCGGCATTCTCCAGCTGGCCCTTGGCGTCCAACTCGGCCTCGGCACCGAAGGCATTGTTGACGATGACCTCGCCCACGTCGATCAGCTGGCGGCGCAGCCAGGCATCGAACACCACGCGGCCATATTCGCCGGCGTTGATGATGCCGACCATGGCCGTCAGCAGCTGCGAGAGATAGGCCGCGCCACCCACCTCGGCGAGAATGCCCGAATGCTCGAACTCCGCGCGCAGCGTCACGACATCGGCGAGCTGCCCGGCCTCGAGTCGGCGCTGGATCGCGCGGTAGATGCGGCCATGGATGGGATCGGCGAAGTGGTGCTCGGCGAGGAATTCGCTGACGCGCTCATAGGCCTTGTTGTTCGCGAGGAGCGCACCGAGGAGCGCCTGTTCCGCCTGGGTATTCGTGGGCGGCATGCGGAGGGACTGACCGAGGCCCCCCAGAGGTTCAATGCTGTTCATCGCCGCATTGTAGCGCATCGCGCCCGGCGTTGGAGCGCCACCCCCTGTGGATCACGGGGATGGAATGCCACCGCGTGGTGCCGACCGCACAGCCAGCACCAAGAACCCAAAACAAAAGATTGGGGGTCCGGGGGAAATTCTCTTCCCCCGTCTTCCTCAATCCTGCAGCGCCGCCCCGATCTCAAGCTCCGCCGCCAGCTCGGCCTCGAGCGAACGCTCCTCTTCCTCCGCCGCCGCGGTGAGGCTTTCGCCGCGCGCCTGCTTCTCGGCCTCTTCGACCGAGCGCGCGACGTTCACCGTTACCGGGATCGATACCTCCGGGTGCAGTGCGACGCGCACCGTGGTTACGCCAAGCGTCTTGATCGGCTGTTCCAGCAGCACCTGGTCGCGGTCGACCTTCAGGCCGCCTTCGGTGCAGCCGGCCGCGATATCGCGCGCGGTGACCGAGCCGTAGAGGCTGCCGGACTCACCGGCCGTGCGGATCAGCACGACCGAGAGGCCGGAGACGCGCTCGGCGATGCGCTCGGCTTCGGCGCGACGCTTGAGGTTCTGGGCCTCGAGCTGGACGCGCTCGCTTTCGAAGCGGGCGATGTTCGCCTTGCTCGCGCGGATCGCCTTGCCGGAGGGCAACAGGAAGTTGCGCGCGTAGCCGGGCTTCACCTTCACCAGCTCGCCCATCTGGCCGAGCTTTTCGACGCGCTGCATCAGGATAATTTCGATCATGTGGGCTTGCCTCCGCGGGGTGCGCGCGGCACCCACTGGTCGTAAAGGCCCAGCGCCACGGTGGCGGGGGCCATGAGTTGCAGAAAGATCACCATGGCGAGGTAGTAGCCGGCGATCACGAAGCGCCTGCCCTGCAGCGCCGCCGCGCGGCGATGAACGCCGGCAAGGCCCTGCCAGAAGAAGGGCAGCAGCAGGATGAGGAAGGCGGAGAAGGCCAGCGGGTCGTCCTGGGCCACGATCCAGAAGCCGGCGGCCAGCGCCGGCAGGACCGCGTACCAGCCCGGCAACCGCGCCGAACCCCAGCCAGGTGCGGGCAGTGCCGCCATGCCGAAGCGCGTCAGCAGACGCTGCGCCATCACCGCATTCGCGACCCAGACCGCGCTCATCCAGAAGGCGATGAGCGCCGCCTTGAGGCGCACGAGCAGTTCGACCATCGGCTCCACGCCCGGCATGTCGAGCAGCGCAATGACATTGCGCAGCATGCGCTCCATCACACCGGCCAAGCCCCCGGGATGTTCGGCGAAGGCGAGCGCGGCCCAGATCAGCAGGGCCAGCGGATAGATGCCGAGTGCCGCCATCGGCAGGCCGAGCGTGACGCCGTCGCGCCGCATCGCCAGAATCGGCAGGAGTGCCGCCGGTATGCCGATGATCGCGAGGAAGAACACCACCGAAAGACCGCTCGCGAAGGCCCATAGCAGGACACTCGAGAGCAGCAGCGCGCCGATCGCGGCGAGCGGCCCGGCCGAAAGCCCCGCCGCCAGGATCGGCAGGGGCGCCAGCCAGAGCATCAGCGTGCCGCCGGGCAGGCCGCGCATCGCCCACAGCGCCACCGCGGCCGCGAGGAATCCCCCCGCGCCGGCGGCGAGCCACCGGGGTTCGGCCGTGATCGGTCCGGACGGTTGTGCGGCCATGGCCGTCATCTCAGTCGTTGATGACGTAAGGCAGAAGGGCGAGGAAGCGGGCGCGCTTGATCGCCTGGGCGAGCTCGCGCTGCTTCTTGCCGGACACCGCGGTGATGCGGCTGGGCACGATCTTGCCGCGCTCGGACAGGAAGCGGCTGAGAAGGCGCACATCCTTGTAGTCGATCTTCGGGGCGCCGGGCCCGCTGAACGGGCAGGACTTGCGGCGGCGATAGAAGGGACGGCGGGCGCCGACAGCGGGGCGCCGCGCGGCGGGTGTCATGTCAGTGGTGTCGGACATTGGGGATCAATCCTCGCCCATCATGTTGTCGCCATCCTCGCGCGGACGGGCACGGTATTCCTCGCGGTCGTCGCGCTCCCGCCCGCCGCCGGTGCGGCCGGAGCCGAAGCGGCCGGGCGGACGTGGCCCACGGAAGCCGCGGTCGCGCTCACGCTCCTCGCCACGCTTGGACAGGATCGCCGAGGGGGCCTCGTCGATCGCGTCGATGCGGATGGTCATGGAGCGCAGCACATCCTCGTTGAGGCCGAGCTGGCGCTCCATCTCCGCGAGCGCGGGCGCGGGCGTCTCCATGCCGAGCAGCATGTAGTGGCCCTTGCGGTTCTTCTTGATCCGGTAGGCGAGGCCGCGAAGGCCCCAATATTCGCGCTTCTTCACTTCGCCGCCGCCTTCCGCCACGATGGCGGCCGCCATTTCGGCAATGGCTTCGACTTGCGCTTGCGTGACGTCGTTCCGTGCGATGAACACGGTTTCGTAGAGCGGCATGGATGCTCCCTCCGGCTGTCTCAGCCCTGGGGCCGCGTGGCGACATGCCGCGCGGCGCAAATGGACATAGCCGGGTGCGATGCCTTCGCCCCCGGCAGGGAAGCGGGGCGTAGAGCAGTTTTGCGCGGGCAAGTAAAGCGGCATCGCCGCAGCAGGAACGCCACGGCCTCGCGCCGCGCCCGGCGGGGCCGGCTCGAGCGAGCCTAGGCGCCGGGCAGCGCCGCGGCCGATGCGGGCAGCCGGAAGGTGAAGCAGGTCACGGTCTCGTCCGAGACCAGGTCGATCGTCCCGCCATGCACGCGCGCGATTTCCGCCGCGATGTAGAGGCCGAGCCCGAGCCCCTGTTGCCCGGCCCTGACCTCGCCGCGCGAAAACGGACGGAACATGCGCTGCCGCACCGCGGGAGGGATGGACGCGCCCTCATTGGCGACCGAGAGCGTGAATCCCCCGGCGTCGCTGCGCGCCTCGACGACGACCGGCGCGTCGGCCTTGCCATGGACCAGCGCATTGCCGAGCAGGTTGGCGAAGAGCTGGGTTACGCGCGCGACGTCGGCCACCACGGGCGCGGCAAGGTCGAACCGCGCCTCGATTGCGCGGTCCGGTTCGATGACGCGCATCTCGTCGATGACGTGGCGCAACGCACGCTCCATCCCCGATGTCGCCGCGGGCAGAATGTCGATGCCGGCGCCCATCCTCGCGTGGGCGAAGTCGAGCACGTTCTCGACCAGCTTCGCCATGCGGCCCAGCGTGGCGAACATCATGCCCGCGATGCGCTGCGCCTCGGCTTCGTCGCGGGCACCCTGCAGCAGGCGCGTGCCGGACACCATGGCGGCGATGGGATTGCGCAGGTCGTGGCCCAGTATGGCGATGAAGCGGTCGCGCTCCTCGGCCTCGGCGCGCTGCTCGGCCAGGAGCGCCTCGGCCGCATCCGTGCGCCCGATGGCGTCGAGATGCATCGCGATGAGGCCGGCGAACATGGTGAAGGTGCCGATGATCTCTGGGCTGCGCAGGCGCGCCGGCGCGCGGCCGAGGGCGCAAAGCGTTCCGAAGAACTGTCCGTCGGGCAGGATGATCGGCACCGAGATGTAGCTCTCGAAGCCATAGGCCGACGGGATGGGATGGTCCTTGTACACCGGGTCGAGCGAGGCGGCGTCGATCACCACGGGTTCGTTGTGCCGGCGGACGGTGTCGCAGAATGTCGCCTCGATCTGCAACTCGCCGCCGGATTTGAGACCGAAGCCGACCTGGTCATGCACGGCGCAGGCCACCCAATGCTCGGCGGTGACGCGCGCGATGGTCGCGAAACCCGTCCCGGTCAGGCGGCAGACGGTATCGAGGATGGCGGGCACCACATCGATCCGCTGCACGGTCTGGATAGCGTGGCTCAACGTCATTACGATAGCATTCCTTGACGAAATACCCTGCATGACATTCGATCCGCGCGCCAGTATCGGCGTGCCGGCGCCGTGGCGAAGCGTTGACAGGCCGGCTCGCGGGCCGCTACGCCCGCCGGCCAGTCATCGGGACGGAAACACAATAGTCATGGCCCTCGCCTTCGTATTTCCCGGCCAGGGAAGCCAGGCCATCGGCATGGGGCGGGATCTTGCCCTTGCCTTCCCCGCCGCGCGGGAGGTCTTCCAGGAAGTGGATGACGCGCTCGGCCAGCACCTGACCAAGCTCATGTGGGAAGGCGAGCCGGACGCGCTGACGCTCACCGCCAACGCACAGCCGGCGCTGATGGCGGTCTCGATCGCCGTGCTGCGCGTGCTGGAGCGCGAGGGCGGGATCGACCTTGCTGCACGGGTCGCGCTGGTTGCGGGACATTCCCTCGGCGAATATAGCGCGCTCACCGCCGCGCGTTCGTTCGGTGTCGCGACGGCGGCACGGCTGTTGCGGGCGCGCGGCGAGGCGATGCAGGCCGCGACACCCGAAGGCATGGGCGCGATGGCCGCGCTGCTCGGCGCGGATCTGGAGCAGGCGCGGGCCTTGTGCGAAAGCGCCGCGCTGGACCCCGAGACGGAGCAGGAGGAGGTGATCCAGGTCGCCAACGACAATGGCGGCGGCCAGATCGTCATCTCCGGCCACAAGGGCGCCATCGACCGTGCGATCGCAGCAGCCTCCGCGGCCGGCATCCGCCGCGCCATGCTGCTGCCGGTCTCCGCGCCGTTCCATTCGGCGCTGATGGCGCCGGCCGCGGCGACCATGGCCGATGCCCTGGGCGCCGCGACGATTTCGCCGCCGGTGGTGCCGCTGGTTGCCAACGTGACCGCGGCGAAGGTCACCGATGTCGACGAGATCCGCCGCCTGCTGGTCGAGCAGGTCACCGGCAATGTGCGCTGGCGGGACTGCATCGCCGCGATGGTGGCGATGGGCGTCACGCGCTTCGTGGAGCTCGGCGCCGGCCGCGTGCTGACCGGGCTGATGAAGCGCAATGCGCCCGACGCGACGGCCAGCGCGCTGGGCACGCCGGCCGACATCGAAGCCTTCCTCAAGACGCTTTAGGCATCCGGCCCAGGGCCGCGCCCTGGAGCCGCTTTTTTAGGAGCTGCCGCCAATGTTTCGCCTGGACGGAAAAGTGGCCCTCATCACGGGCGCCACCGGCGGCATCGGCGCCGCGGTCGCCCGTGCCTTGCATGGCGCCGGCGCGACCGTCGCCATCACCGGTCGTCGTGCCGCCGAACTGGACGCGCTGGCCGCCGAGCTGGGCGAGCGCGTGATCGTGGCCCCCGCCGACCTTGCCGACCCCGCCGCGCCGGCAGCACTCGTGGAAAAGGTGGAGAAGGAGGGCGGTGCCCTCGACATCCTGGTGAACAATGCCGGGTTCACCCGCGACATGCTCGCACTCCGCATGGGCGATGCGGATTGGCAGGCGGTTCTGGACGTGGATTTGACGGCGCCGTTCCGCCTGGCCCGCAGCGCGCTGCGCGGCATGATGAAGAAGCGGTCCGGGCGCATCGTGTCCATCGCGTCCATCGTGGGCGTCACCGGCAATGCCGGCCAGGCCAACTACGCCGCCGCCAAGGCCGGCCTGATCGGCATGAGCAAGTCGCTGGCGCAGGAGGTGGCGACGCGCGGGGTGACGGTGAACGTGGTCGCCCCCGGCTTCGTGAAGACGGCAATGACGGATGCCCTGGGGGAAGGCCCGCGCACGGCGTTGCTGGCGCGCATCCCGACCGGGCGGATGGGCACGCCCGAGGACATCGCCGCCGCCGTGGTCTATCTCGCCTCGGCTGAGGCGGGCTGGGTGACCGGGCAGACACTGCACGTCAATGGCGGCATGGCGATGATCTGAAGCCTGGCCGACGGTCCGCCATGCCCGCACCCCCCTTGACCCGGTACCCCCTGACAGCCTAGGCCGCACCTTCGTTCCATGGTAAGCGCCGCCCGCTGTGGGGGGGATGCGCGCTGGGGCCGATGGTTCCACCATCGGTCGGCCGTGCCGAGAACCCCCCGCGAGACCGATCAGAACAAGCGGGCCCAGCCCGCGAGATGGAGAGAGTGATCCCGATGAGCGAGACCGCCGAGAAGGTGAAGAAGATCGTCGTCGAGCATCTCGGCGTCGAGGAATCGAAGGTGACCAACGAGGCGTCCTTCATCGATGACCTGGGCGCCGACAGCCTGGACACGGTCGAGCTGGTGATGGCCTTCGAGGAAGCCTTCGGTGTCGAGATCCCCGATGACGCGGCCGAGAAGATCACCACGGTGAACGACGCGATCAAGTACATCGAAGCGCAGCAGGGCGAAGCCGACAAGGCGTAAGGGGTTCGGTCAGCGTGTTTCAGCATGGTTCGTCATCGCGTCGTGTCGTGGTCACCGGCATGGGGATCGCTTCGCCGCTCGGGATCGGTGTCGAGCATGTCTGGAAACGGATGCTGAATGCGGAGAGCGGCATCGCCGCGATCCAGAATTTCGACGTCTCGGCCCTGCCCGCAAAGATCGCGGGCCAGGTGCCGCAGGGGTCCAAGACGGAGGGGAAGCTCGACATCGGCGAGTGGATCCCGCTCAAGGACCAGAAGAAGATGGACCGCTTCATCCAGCTCGCCCTCGTCGCCGCCACCGAGGCGGTCGAGGATAGCGGCTGGATGCCGGGCGAGGACGAGGAAGAAGCGCGCTGCGCCACCGGCGTGATGATCGGCTCGGGCATCGGCGGCCTCGAATCGATCTACGAGGCGGCGCAGGTCGTGGCGGCTGGCCGTGCGCGGCGGCTGTCGCCCTTCTTCATCCCCTCGGCGCTGATCAATCTCGCCTCGGGGCATGTCTCGATCAAGTACGGCTTCAAGGGTCCGAACCATGCGGTGGTGACGGCTTGCGCCACGGGCGTGCATGCACTGGGCGACGCGGCGCGGCTGATCGCGCTCGGCGATGCCGACGTGATGGTCGCCGGCGGTGCCGAGGGGGCGGTCAACGATATCGGCCTCGCCGGCTTCTGCGCCGCGCGCGCATTGTCGACCGGCTACAACGACACCCCCGTGCTGGCGTCGCGCCCCTGGGACGAGGACCGCGACGGCTTCGTCATGGGCGAAGGCGCCGGTGTCGTCGTGCTCGAGGAGTACGAGCACGCGAAGGCGCGCGGCGCGAAGATCTACGCCGAGGTGATTGGCTACGGCATGTCGGGCGATGCGCACCACATCACCGCCCCGTCGGACACCGGCGATGGCGCCTTCCGCTCCATGCGCGCAGCGTTGCGCTCGGCCCGCGTCGAGCCCGAGGGCGTGCAGTACGTGAACGCCCACGGCACCTCGACACCACTCGGCGACGACCTTGAGCTCGGTGCGGTCGAGCGGCTCTGGGGCGATGCGGGTTCCAAGCTCGCGATGTCGTCGACCAAATCCGCGATCGGCCACCTGCTCGGTGCCGCCGGCGCCGTCGAGGGCATCTTCTCGATCCTCGCGATCCGCGACCAGGTTGCCCCGCCGACGCTGAACCTGCACAAGCCCTCGCGCGAGAGCATCATCGACCGGGTGCCGCGCGAGGCGCAGCAACGCCCGATCGAAGTGGCGCTGTCGAACAGCTTCGGCTTCGGCGGGACCAACGCCTCCATCGTGTTCCGCGGGGCGCCGTAGCGGCGGTCATGGCGGAAGGCCTTCGCAGGCGCTTTCCGGTGAAATTCCTGGCCTGGCTGTTGCTGCCGGCGCTGCTCGGCCTGATCGCGGCCGGCGCGGCGTTGCACACCTATCGCACCGCCGGTCCGCTCTCCGCACCCATGCAGGTGGTGGTACCGCGCGGAGGGCTTTCGGTCGCCGGCGAGGCGCTGGAGCGCGAGGGCGTCGTGCAATCCGCCCGCGCCTTCACGCTGGCCGCCTGGGTCACACGCGCCGAGGGTCCGATCCGCAGCGCCGAGTTCGCCATCCCCGCGGGCGCGAGCCTGGAGGATGTACTGTCGATCCTGCGCGACGGCCGCCCGGTGCAGCGCCGCCTCACCATCCCCGAGGGGCTGATGGCGCGCCAGATCGCCACCCTCGTCGAGCGCACCGAGGCGCTCAGCGGCGAGACGCCCTCCCTCGCGGAGGGTTCGGTGCTGCCGGAAACCTACGCCTTCGCCTACGGAGATCAGCGCGCCGCGATCCTGCGCCGCGCTGAGGAAGCGATGACACGCGCGCTCGCCGAGGTCTGGGCGTCCCGCGCCGACGGCCTGCCGCTCGCCAGCCCGCGCGAGGCGCTGGTGCTGGCCAGCATCATCGAGCGCGAGACCGGCAAGCCGGAGGAGCGCGCCCGCGTGGCCGGCGTTTTCATCAACCGGCTGCGACGCGGCATGGCGCTGCAATCCGATCCCACCGTCGCCTATGCCGCGGCCGATGGCGCCGTGCTGGATCGGCCACTGACCCGCGCCGACCTCGACCGCGACCACCCCTTCAACACCTATCGCAACCGCGGCCTGCCGCCGGGCCCCGTCGCAAGCCCCGGGCGCGAGAGCCTGCGCGCCGCGGTGCAGCCCGAGGTGCATGACTTCCTCTACTTCGTGGCCGATGGCAGCGGCGGCCACGTCTTCGCGCGCACGCTCGAGGAGCACAACCGCAACGTGGCGCGCTGGCGCGAGGTGGAGCGGGCGCGGCCGCCGCGCCCCTGAGCCAAGCCTAACGCGCGTCCTGCGCCTTGGCCGGGAAGCGCCCCATCAACGCACCGATCCAGCGCGGCGGCAGGGCGCCGAGCAGCCGGGCAGCGGCGTAGAGAGGCCAGGGATAGGCGATGCGCACCCGGTCGCGCGTTATGCCGCTCAGCGTGCGGCGCGCGGCATCCGCGGGCTCCATCAGGAACGGCATCGGGAAGGCGTTGCGCGCGGTCATCGGCGTGCGGATGTAGCCCGGGCAGACGGCGTGGACGCGCAGGCCTTGGCGCCGCGCGCCGGGATCCGCCGCCTCGGCCCAGGCGCGGATGGCGAATTTGCTCGCGCAGTAGGCCGGCGCGCCGGGGGCGGCGATGAAGCCGGCGATGGAGGCGATGACCGCGACGCGGCCGCGCACGCCATCGGCGCCAGGCGGCTGCATTGCCATGATGGCGAGGGCGGGGATGGCGGTGTTGAGTGCCCCCTGGACATTGGTCTCGATGATCGCGCGGGCTTGGTGCGCCGGCTCGGCGAGGCCTCCGGTGCCGGCCGAGATGCCGGCATTGGCGATGACCAGGTCCAGATGCCCGGCCGCGCGCAGATGCGTCTCTGTCGCCGCGGCGTCGCGGACATCGAGCATGGTCTCCTGCACGGTCGCGCCGCACGCGCGGCAGGCGTCCGCGCTCGCGGACAGCCTTGCCGGGTCGCGCGCGCTCAGGTGCAGGGTCACGCCCGGTGCCGCCAGCGCCTCGGCCAGCGCCCGGCCGAGGCCGGAGGAGGCGCCCGTGATGGCGACCGAGCGCCATGGATAGACCATGCCTTGCATCCCTCCGCGCGGCGTCGGAAAAGCCGCTGATGACCGAAACCCTCGCCTCAATGACCGGCTTCGCGCGCGCTTCGGGCCCGCTTGCCGACGGCACCTCCTACGTTTGGGAAATCCGCAGCGTCAATGGCCGCAACCTCGATGTGCGGCTACGCCTGCCGCCCGGTTCGGACGGGCTGGAGGCGAGCCTGCGCGAGGCCGTGCAGCAGCGCCTCAAGCGCGGCAATGTCTCCGCCACGCTGACCCTGAAGCGCGAGGAGCGGGCGCCGCGCCTTGCCCTGGACGTCGCCGTGCTCGACCAGTTCCTGGCACTGGCGCTCGATGTCGCCGCGCGCATACCCGGCGCCGCGCCGCCGCGCGCCGAAGCGCTGCTGACGCTGCCGGGCGTGCTCAAGGGCGCCGAGACGGTCGTCGACGAGGCGGCGGAAGCGGCCAAGGCGCACGTCGTCGCGGCGGGCTTCCTCGAGGCACTCGCGGGTCTGGAGGAGTCGCGCCGCGCCGAGGGGGCGAAGCTGGCCATCATCCTCGGCACGCTGCTTGGCGAGATCGCCGAGCTCTGCGCCGCGGCTGCGGGTGAGGCCGCGCTGCAGCCCGCGGCGCAGCGCGCCCGCCTCACCGAACAGCTCGCGCAGCTGCTCGACGGTGAGCGCCGTGTGCCCGATGACCGGCTCGCCGCGGAGGTGGCGCTGCTCGCCAGCAAATCCGACGTGCGCGAGGAGCTGGATCGTCTCGCGGCGCATCTGGAGCAGGCGCGCGCGCTGCTCGGCTCGGGCGTCGCGATTGGGCGAAAGCTCGATTTCCTCACCCAGGAATTCGTGCGCGAGGCCAATACGCTGTGCTCGAAATCGGCGACCGTCGCGCTGACGCGCATCGGGCTTGACCTCAAAGCCGCGATCGAGCGGCTGAAGGAGCAGGCCGCCAATGTCGAATGAGGCGCCGGGCTCCGCGCACTCACGTCGCGGGGTCTGCCTGGTGATCGCAGCACCTTCGGGTGCCGGAAAATCCTCGGTCGCGCGCGCGCTGCTGCGCAGCGAGCCGGCGCTGACGCTCTCGGTGAGTGCGACGACGCGTGCGCCGCGCCTCGGCGAGATCGACGGCACGGATTATTTCTTCCGCGACGAGGCCGCCTTCCTTGCCATGGTCGCGGGCGGCGAGATGCTGGAGCACGCACAGATCTACGGCCGCCGCTACGGGACGCCGCGCGCGCCGGTGGAGCAGGCGCTGGCGAACGGGCGCGACGTGCTGTTCGACATCGACTGGCAGGGCCACCGCCAGCTGCGGGCGGCACTGCCTGGTGATGTGGTGGGCCTGTTTCTGTTGCCGCCCTCGCTCGCGGAGCTGGAACGACGCCTTGCCTCGCGGGGCCAGGACAGCCCCGCCGAAGTGGCGCGTCGGATGGAAGGCGCGCGCGCCGAGATCAGCCACTGGTCCGAATTCGACCACGTGCTGGTGAATGACGACTTCGAAACGACAACGGCCGCGGCCCGTGCCGTTCTCCAGGCGGCGCGCAGCGTCCCGGCGCGCAGCCAAGGCATCGCCGAGCTCGCGGCTATGCTGCTGGCTTGAGCCAACGGCGATCTGGAGCGTCTTTCTCGTGATAGTTGCATTCGCTGCGACGTCGCACTTGAACTCGCGACCGAATTCGGAGAGTTTCTGCCAGCGCGTATTTCCGCGACGGTCAGGTCCAATGCCCACCAGCTCTGAACTGAAGTTGTGGCGGCTGATTCCTCGCACGCTCGCGACGCATCCAGAGGTCTGGGCGTGCAGCCGTTTCGACGGACCTTGCGAGGTCGTCGCCGGTTCGGAACGCCGCGCGCGCTTCAAGGCAGCTGGCGCCTTCTGCCTGCCCGTGGCACCCAGCGAAGGCCCCGCGATCTGCCCCTGGATGGACGCCGAGCATGTCGGCGCCGAGCTGATCCAGCAGGCCGTGCGTTCGGCGCCGGGTATCGTCAGCCCCGCCTTCGGGCACACGACGGCGATTGCGGCGGCGCCGGAGTCACAGTGAACGGGCGAGCAGCCCTTGCGCCAGGCGATCGAACTCGGCGACGCTGAGCGTCTCGGCGCGGCGGTCGCCGGCGATGCCGGCCTCGTCCAGCAGGCGATCGGCCTCGCCGAGGCTCTTCAACGATCCGCGCAGCATCTTGCGCCGCTGCCCGAAGGCGGCAGCGGTGACACGCTCCAGCGACGCGAACAACGCCGGCGACGGCGGATCGGGGTGCGGCGTCAGGCCGACCACGGCGCTGTGCACCTTGGGCGGCGGCGTGAAGGCACCAGGCGGCAGGCGCAGCAGCATCGCGCATCGGCAGCGCCATTGCGCGAGCACGGAGAGCCTTCCGTATCCCTCGCTATCGGGTGCGGCGGTGATCCTCTCCGCAACCTCCTGCTGGAACATCAGCACCAGCGCCTTGAAGCAGGCGGCCTCCTGCATCCAGCGCACCAGCAGCGGCGAGCCGATATTGTAGGGCAGGTTCGCCACCACGACGCGCGGGGCCGGCAGCAAGGTCGCGGTGTCGAGCTTCAAAGCGTCGGCCTCGATGACGCGAAGGCGATCTGGATAGGCGGCCTGCAATTCCGCCAGCGCCGCGATCGCGCGGCGGTCGATCTCCACCGCGGTGACGCTCGCTGCCTTGGTGTCGAGCAGGGCGCGCGTCAGCCCGCCCGGGCCGGGGCCGATTTCCAGCACGTGCCGGCCGGTGAGGTCGCCTGGCTGCGCCGCGATGCGCGCACAGATTGCCGGGTCGAGCAGGAAGTGCTGGCCGAGCGATTTTCTTGCGTCCAGCCCATGCCGGGCAATCGTCTCGGCGATCGAGGGCAGTGTTCCGCTCGGCGCCGCCACTAGCCGCGTTGCTGCGCCGACGTCGTCGCCCGCATCTCGATCTGCGCGCGCCGGCGCAGGTCGCGCTGCACCTGGCGCGAGAGCAGCTCGGCGCGGTCGCGCACGAGCTGGGTGCGGACCTGCTCGGGCGTGATCTCGGCGAGGTTGCGCGTCTCCCGGCCGCAGACCATCAGCACGATGATGCCCTCCGGCGCGATGATCGGTTCCGATGCGCGACCGGGCGCGAGCCCGGCGAGCAATTCACGGAACTGCGGCGGATTGACCTGCTCGAGGCGGATCGGGCCGGGGTCCGCCGGGCGCGGGCTGCCGCGCGACGCGGCCTCCATCGCGTCGCAGCTGCGTGCACTGGCCTGCAGTGCGCGGGCACGCTCGACGACTTCGATCTGCTGCGCCGTGGGTGCCTGTGGGTTCAAGGGCGAGGTGAAGGGCATGTAGACCTGCCGCACGCTCAGCAGCGTCGCGTTGTCGCGCCCGCTCTCACGCTTCTGGCGCAGGGCCACGATCTGCCATCCACCGGGCACGCGGATCGCGTTGCTCACCGCGCCGGGCGGCATCTGGGTGACGATGCGGGCGACCGCGGGGTCCAACTGGTCGGCCTTCACCCAGCCAAGGTCGCCGCCCTGCAGCGCGGTCTGCGCCTGGCTGAACTGCGTGGCCGCGACGGGGAAGGCCAGGCCGCGACGCAGCCGGCCGATCACGTCGTCGACGAAGGCCTGCGCCTCGGCGATCTGGGCCGGGTTGTCGACGGGGATGAAGATTTCCGAGACCTGGAACTCGGCCTCGCCGATGCGGGCGCGTGCGGCCGTCAGCGCCTCGTTCACCTCGGAGGGCGAGGGCTCGCCTTGCGGGCCGAGCAGTGCGCGCAGCAGCCGGCCCCAGCCGATCTGGACGCGCAGCTGGTCATACATCACCCGCGGCTCGACCCCGGCGCGGCGGAGGTCTTCCAGCAGCTTGCCGCGCGTCATTCCGTTGCGCTCCTCGATGCCGGAGAGCGCCTCGGCGATCTCCTGGTCGGAGGTCGCGATGCGGCGGCGGTTCACCTCCTGCAGGCGCAGCCGCTCATCGATCAGCAGGCGGAGGATCTGCGCGTCGAGGCCTGCGGTCGCGGACTCGTCGGTGCGCAGCCCGGCGCTGAGCGCGAAGAGGCGCCGGCGGCTCTGCACGTCGGAGCGGGTGATGATGTCGCCATTGACCACGGCGAGGATGCGGTTGGTGTTGCCGGGGGAGGGCGTCCCGCCGCCGGGCTGCGCGCCGCCGGGCTGCGCCATCGAGCCCGCGAGCGGTGCCATCAGGGCAAGGAGGAATGCAATCGGGCGGAGGATATGGACCATGCGGGCGTTCTTAGCGCCTCCGGCTGCCCCGCGACCAGCCCACAGCCGTGCCATGCAGCATGGCCGGGCGCCGGACCTGCCTCAGATCGCCCGGAACCCGAAATCGCCCACCGTCTTCAGCGTCAGGCGGATCAGGAACAGCGTGTTGCCTGGATAGAGGTTCCGCGTCGCGGGGTCCTCGGCGAAGCGGCGCACAAACCGGCCTTCGAGGACGAAACACTCATCCTCATAGGCGGCGGAGGCAGTGGCCAGCACGGCGCGATGGATGCCGAGGTCGTAGCGGCCGCCGACCGAGGCCCGGTAATTCGCCCCGAAGCGCTGGGAGACGGTGAGGGCAACCTCCTCACGCTCCCGCACCGGCGTGATGTAGGGGACCGCGGTCGAGTAGAGGTAGCCGGCGGTGAACGACCCGGTGCCATAGCTCACCGTGGCCGAGGTATCGACAAGCCGGCGCTCGCCGGTTTCGCCGTCCGCTCGCGCGCGGCCGAGCACGGTAAGCCAGGGCACCGGCGACAGGCGCAGCCGGCCGACCCAGTCGCTCTCGCGGTTCTCGAGACCGGAGCCGGCATAGAACGGGCCGCCATCGGTGTTGAGGCGATAGGAACGGCCGGCGAGCGCCTCGATCTGCCCGCCATTGGGGAAGAACCAGGCGGCGCGCAGCGCGGCGTCGACCCGGCTGCCGCCTTCCTGGCGGTCGCGGCCGCCGAAGCGATTCAGCTCGAACAGCGTCGCGTCGGTGAATTCGTAGTCGATGCTGTCCTCATTCGGCACGCGCGCCTGCAGCCCGGTCACGGGGCCGGTCACGAACTGAACCCGCGGCTCGATCAGCTGGGAGCCGTAGATGCCGGCATCGCGGACCAGGGGCAGCCGCCAGTCGAGGCCGACCCGGATGTTCTGCTGGGTGGAGTTGCCACTCGCGCTGCCGGTGGTGACCAGGTTCGGCGCCTCGTCCAGCTTGTCAAAGGAGTAGATGGCGAGATCACCCTGCGCGCGCAGGGTGAACAGTGAACCGGTCGTGGTCTCGGTATAGGGCAGCGCATAGCGCAGCCGGGTCGCGCCGCGGCGGGTATCGGTGCCGGTGCCGCGGAAGACGGCGAAGTCGGAGGTGTCGATCGTCCAGGTGCCACCGATGCCGTCGCGCGCCGTGTAGTCGGCATAGATGTTGGGCAGGACGAAGGGGATGGAGGAGACGTCGTCGGTGCTGCGCAACCCCTGGTAGGCGCGGCCGTCGATGCGCGCGTAGCCTTCCTGGCCCCAGAAGCCTTCGACGAAGGCGGAGCTGGTGAGCACGCGGCGCGGCTCGTAGCGCCAAGTGCGGAGATAGGTTTCCGAAGTGGCGCGGTTCAGGTCGAAGCCGGTGCGATAGGTCTCGTCGATCGAGAACCGGCCGCGCGCGAAAATGTGGCCCGCGAAGCCCGTGCCGGAGCCGCTTTCCTCACGCACCTGGTAGCCCACCGAGGCATTGACCGCGATCTGCCCAGTATTGAACCGGCGGCGGTATTCGGCGCCCAGGTTGGGCGCCTGGCGCGAGGAGATGATCGGCGCGATCTTCACATCCTCGCTGTCGTTGATCGCCCAGTAGTAGGGGATCTCGGCGAAGGCCCCGAGGTAGCGGGTGACGCCGAAGGTCGGGCTGAGGAAGCCCGATTGCCTTGGCGCGGACCCGTCGGGGTGCTGGAAATACGGCGAATAGAGCAGCGGCACGCCGGCGAATTCCAGCCGAGCGTCGCGGTAGCGGATCTGCCGCGCCGGCTGATCCCAGGTGGCGACGCGGGCGCGCAGCTGCCACAGCGGTGGCTCCAGCGGGTCCCGCTCGCAGGTGTTGCAGGAGGAGTAGCTGACGCGGGCGAGGTCGATGATCTCGCCATTGGTGCGCCGCGCGCCGGTCGCGGCCATGCGCCCGTTCTGCGCGAGCAGGGCGCGCAGGCCGTCGATCACGCCGTCGCGCATGCGGTTGGAGAGCACCGCGCTCTCGGCGAAGACCACCTGGCCATCGGCTTCGAGCAGCTGGACGTTGCCGCGCGCGGTCGCGACGCCGCTGTTGCGGTCATAGGTGAATTCATCGGCGCGGAGGATGCGTTCGCCCTGAAAGGCCTCGACGCGGCCGCGGGCGGTGACCAGCGCGCGGTCGCGGTCGTATTCGACCTCGTCGGCGGTGAAGGTGACGGGCGCATTGGAGGGCGTGCCGGCGCCGCTGCGCGACAGGCCGGGCATGGTGGCCGAACGTGGCGGCGGAGGCGTCCCCGGCGTGGCGGGTGGGGCGCCGGGTGCTGTCGGTTGCAGCTCTTCGGGCCCACGAATCTCAGGCACCAGGCCCTGTGCCCAGCCTTGCGCCGCTGCCAGGAATGACGCCCCGAGGAGCGCCGCCGCCATCGTCACCCGATCCCGCCGCATTGCCCTGGCTCTCCCCGGCGTCTCAGCCATGACCGCGATCAACCATCTTCAAGGTGGACGAGCAAGGCCAGTGCGAGCAGCAGCCCGGCCGCGGCCGGCGCCCAGGCGGCCAGCGTGACCGGCAAGGTGCCGGCCTGGCCGAATTCGCCGGTGATCCGGTCCAGCACGAACAGCGCGAAGCCGGCGCTGACGCCGCTCGCGATCATTCCGCCCACGCCGCCGCGCCGCGTGTGGCGCATGGAGAAGCCCGCGGCCAGCAGCGCCATGGCTGCGGCCAGCAGCGGCAGCGCCAGCAGGCTCTGCAGCCGCAACCGGTGGCGCACGGCGGAGAAGCCGGCCTCCTCGAGCAGGCCGATGAAGGCCGGCAGGCTCCAGAAGCCCAGCGTATCGGGACTGGCAAAGCTGTCCTCGATGCGCGAGGCGGTGAGCTCGGTCGGCAGCTCCATCGCGCGCGCGGGCAGCGCCGCCCGATCGGCCGGGAACACGATCGCGGCATCGAGCGCCCAATGGCCCGGCATCAGCCGTGCGCGCGGCGCCTCGATCCGCTCGAGCGGCTGGTCGGCGGCGGAGATGCGCCAGATGCTGACCGTGTTCAGCTCGAACCCGCCGGCGGTGACCAGCGCCCCGGCGCGACGCGGCGCCGGCAGGCCGGAGATGATTGCGACGCCGCCCTCGCCCGCCCCACGATCCGCCTGGCGCAGCCAGAGCCGGCCGCCGGCGATCGCAGTGATACCTGCCGTGTTGCGCAGATAGGCCGCGTCGAGCCGCTCGGCGCGGGCCAGCAGGATCGAGGAGAGCGGCGACAGCGCGGCGGTGGCGATCACGCCCATGGCCAGCGCGACGAGCACCGGGCCGGCGAGAAAGCCCCAGGCGGAGATTCCGGCCGCGCGCGCAACGATGAGCTCGGAGGACCGCGTCAGGCGCCAGAAGGCGATGATGCCGCCGATCAGGATCGCGAAGGGCAGGATCTGCAGCGCGACGAAGGGCACGCGCAGCCCGGCAATCTGCGCGACGAGGCCGAAGCCTACATCCTGGCGCGTGGCGGCGCGGCGCATCAGCTCGATCAGGTCGAACAGCGCGATCAGGCCGGCGAGCGCGGCCAGCATGGAGACCACCATCACCGCGAAGCGACGCGCGACGTAGAGCGAGAGGGTGGCGGCGATCACGACGCGGTCGTCATGGACGGCACCACGCTGCGGCGCCGCGTCATCGCCTGGACCTGGTCGCTGATCCAGAAGGCCGCGAGCAGGCCCGGAACCCCCGCATGCACCCAGATCAGCGGCACCCAGTCATTGTCGCGCGCAGCCAGGGTCCCGGTGGTCAGGCCCGTCGCCAGCAGCGCCACCGCGATGCCGACGCCGACCGCGAGCCGGAAGCCGCCGCCGTGGCGACGGAACTCCCCGGTCAGCGCCACGGCGAGCGCCACCAGGGCGAAGGACAGCACCGTCAGCGGTGCCGAGAGCCGCTGATGCGCCTCGGCCTTGAACCGCCGGATTTCGCGGTCGCGGAGGCGCTCCTCGGGATCGGGGTCGAGCAGCTCGCCGATGCTGCGCTCGCGGCTGTCGCGCGAGCGCACCTCGTCGCTGCGGGTCGCGCGGGCGAGGTCGACGCTGTTCTCGGCGAAGCTCAGCACCGACAGGCGGGCGACCGGCGGATTGCCCAGGCGCTCGATCTGCTGGCGCTGGCCGTTGACCAGCGTGACGCGCGGCCCGCTTGGCGTCTGGATGATGCGGCCGCTCTCGGCGAGGATGGTGACCGGCGCACCGGCCTCGCGCCCATCCTGGACGAGGATGCCACGCAACGTGCCGTCGCGCTCCCGCTCGCGCGCGTAGACGGTCATGTCGCTGCCGACCTGGCTGAACACGCCCTCCTGGAGCAGCAGGCCGGCCATCTGGTTGCGGATCTCGAACTGCCAGGCGCGGAAGGCGGTGTGGCTGACCGGGACGAGGTAGAGCTGCAGCCACAGGACGAGGGCCGCCGTCAAGGTCGCCAGCACCACCGCCGGTCGAGCCAGCGACCATTGCGACAACCCCGCGGCACGCATCACGACGAGCTCGCGGTCGGAGGCGAGGCGCACATAGACGAACAGCGTCACCACGAACGTCGTGATCGGCAGGATCACGGCGAAGAAATTCGGCAGCATCAGGCCGGTGAGCTCGAGGAAGACGATGAGCGACAGGCCGCGGTCCAGCACCAGCTCGATGAAGCGCAGCGATTGGGTGAGCCACACGAGCGCGGCGAGGCCCACCGTCACGGCCACGAGCGCCAGCAGCAGCTGGCGGAAGATGTAGGTATCGGTCCTGCTCACGCCCTCGCCTTTATCACTGCCGGACGAGAAAGGCACGGAGGGTGCCGGCCGGTACCGCGAAGCTGTAACGACTGCCCGGCAGGTCCTGCCGTGCGCTGACGATGCCGGCGAGACATTCCGCGGGCCCCAACACCGCGCCACCCGATTCGCCGGGGTTGAGCACGATGTCGAGGACCAACAGGGTGCCGTCGATGCGCGCCGGTCCCAGCATGCCGGTACGCTCCTGGCCCGCGAGGCGGGTTTCGGCGCGTCGCATCAGGCTCTCGACGCGCAGCCGGTCGCCGGCGGCGGCATCGCCCGGGCACGGCCGCGCGGCCGGCAGCGAGGGCGGCACGGCGACCCGCAGCAGCGCGAGGTCGGCCCAACCCGGATAGGCCCAGCCCGGCGCGGCGTCCCCGGTGGCGACGCCCGGCACTCGGCGGAGGATCGCCGCCGGCGTCGGCAGCCCATCGATGATGAGGGTGGGCGGGCGCTCGGGCTCCAGCGCGGCGCCGGGGCAGCCCTCGCGCCGCGCGAGCCCGGGGTCCAGCAGGTGGCCGGCCGTGACGAAGAGGCCGCCGCCCAGATGGATCGCGACGCCGACGCCGGTGCAGCCTGGCCCGAAGACGACGCGCAGCTCGACCACGGGCGCGGCGCGCGCGGATAAAGTCGTCAGGATCACCAGCGCGGCGGCGAGGAGCCCCCTCATGAAGCTGGGCCTGGCAGCACCTTTCCGGGATTCATCAGGCCGAGCGGGTCGAGCGCAGATTTGATCGCGCGCATGGCGCCGAGCTCCGCGCCGCCGCGCCAATCCTCCATCATGTCGGTCTTGAGGCGGCCGATGCCGTGCTCGGCGGAGAAGCTGCCTTCGAGGTCGCGCACGATCGCGTTCACGCAATCCATGATGTCGTGGGCGCGGGCGAGAAAGACGGCTGGGTCCATGGCCTCGGGCTGTTCGAGGTTCATGTGGATATTGCCGTCGCCCATGTGGCCGAAGGGCACCGGCCGGCTGCCGGGGATGAGCGCGGTGAGGGCAACGGACGATCGGCGGATCAACTCCGGCACGCGGCTGACGGGCACCGAGACATCGTTCTTCACCGAGGCGCCCTCGCGCTTCTGCGCCTCGGGGTGCTCATCGCGAATGCGCCAGAGGGCGGCGCGCTGGGCATCGCTCTCGGCGATGACCGCGTCGAGCACCTCGCCGGCGTCGAGCGCTTCCTCGAGCACCGATTCGGCGAGTGCGCGCAGACCGCCCTGGGGGCGGGAGGAGGCGAGGTCGAGCAGCACGCAGTGGTCGGCGCGTGCGCCCAGAGGCCAGGCGATGCCCTCGATGTGGCGAACCGCGAGATCGACGCCGGTGCCGGACATGTATTCGAAGGCGCGCACGGCGCCCTCGTCGCGATCGCGGAAGCGGCGGAACAGGGACAATGCGGCGTCTTCCGACCCGACGGCGCAGAAGGCCACCTCCTGCTCCCGCGCGCGGGGATACATGCGCAGGGCGGCGGCGGTGATGAAGCCCAGCGTGCCCTCCGCGCCCACGAACAGGTGGCGCAGCGCATAGCCGGTGTTGTCCTTACGCAACCGGCGCAGGCCGTGAATCACGCCGCCATCCGGCAGCACCACCTCGAGGCCCAGCATCAGCTCGCGGGCGTTGCCGTAGCGGACGGTGGTGTTGCCGCCGGCATTGGTGGAGAGCACGCCGCCGATGGTGGCCGTCCCCTCCGCCCCGAGGCTGAGCGGGAACAGGCAGCCAGCCTCCGCGGCGGCGTCCTGGGCGGTCTTCAGCACCACGCCGGCCTCGGCCACCAGCGTCATGTCGAGCGGGTCGAGCGCGCGGATGCGGTTGAGCCGCGCGAGCGAGACGATGACCTGGCGGCCGCTCTCATCGGGCGTCGCGCCGCCGACCATCGACGTATTGCCGCCCATCGGCACCATCGGCACGCCCGCCGCTGCGCAGAGGCGCACCGCCTGGGCGAGTTCCTCGGTGGAGCCTGGCCGCAGTATGGCCGGCGAAGCGCCCTGGTAAAGCCCCCGCCAATCAGCGAGCCAGGGGGCGATATCCGCATGTTCGGTGAGCAGGCCGCGCGGGCCGAGCAGCGCCTGCAGCGCATCGAGAAGCGGGGGCGGCAGCATGGTGTCGGGCGTCATGCGGAAGGCTTGGCGCCATGCGGGCGGGGGGTCAAGACGCCCCCCACGCGCGCGGTTCTCAGGCCGCCTTGCGCTCCAACAGCTCGACCTTCACCCCGTCCGGCGCGTCGACGAAAGCGATGGTCGTCCCGGGCCGCGGCGAGCGCGGCTCGGTGGAGAAATGGCAGCCCTTCGCCTTCAGCTCGGCGACCACCGCGTGCAGGTCCGGCACCACCAGCCCGACATGCTCGACGCCGACATAGGGTGCCTCGGGCGCGGCATGGGTGCCTGGCTTCACCTGCTCGATGAAGGTCGTCATGCCGCCGAGCTTGAGCAGCATGCGAATGCCGTTGGGTGTCTCCACCTGGCCGGTCAATTCGGCCCCGAGCATGTCGATGTAGAATTGCGCGGCCTTGACCGGGTCCGGGCTGCGCAGGTGAAGGTGGTCGAAGGCGAAGCTCATGGTGATTCTCCTGGCAGGGGTGCGCGGGTGATGGCGGAGAGTTCGGCGTTCACGTCCCAGACATGGGCGCGGATATCGGTCGCGCCGCGCGCGGCGGCGCGTTCGGTGTGCATCGCGCGATAGGAATCCGCCTCGGGGCGAGAGCCGAAGGCGTAGAGGCCACCGGCGCGCCCGGCCGCCTCATCCTCGGTCCAGATCTTCCAAAGCAGTCCGGGCGTATCGCGCGCGATGGACTCCGCCAGGACGCGCAACGCCGACACCCGCCCCGGTCCCCAGGGCGGCGCGGTGGCGAAATCCATCGCGAGGATCACATGGCCCAAGGAACAAGCTTCTGGGTCTGCTCGCCGAGACCCGCGATGCCGAGCTTCATGGTCTGGCCGGCGCGCAGGAAGACGGGCGTCGGCTTCACGCCCAGGCCCACGCCAGGCGGCGTACCGGTGCTGATCACGTCGCCGGGGTGCAGCGTGATGCACTGGCTGACATAGGCGATCAGCGTCTTCACGCCGAAGATCATCGTCTTGGTGGAGCCGTTCTGCATGCGCTTGCCGTCGATGTCGGTGTACATCGCGAGGTTCTGCGGGTCCTCGATCTCGTCCTTCGTCACGAGCCAGGGGCCGAGCGGGCCGAAGGTGTCGAAACCTTTGCCCTTGTCCCAGGCGCCGCCGCGTTCGGCCTGCCATTCGCGCTCGCTCACATCATTGGCGATGGCGTAGCCGGCGACGTAGTCGAGTGCGTCATCCTCGCTGACATGGCGCGCGGTGGTGCCGATAATGACGGCGAGTTCGCACTCGTAGTCGGTCTTGACGCTGTTGCGTGGGATGATGACGTCGTCATTGGGCCCGCACACGGCCCCGAGCGACTTCAGGAACACGATCGGCTCCTTCGGGATGGCGGCCCCCGTCTCCGCCGCGTGGTCGGCGTAGTTCAGGCCGATGCAGACAAAGTTGGTCAGCCCCGTCACGCATTGGCCGAGGCGCGGATTGCCCTCCACCTTGGGCAGGCTCATCGGGTCCAGGGCTGCGATCTTCGCCAGCACGCCGGGCGACAGCGCGTCACCGGCCAGGTCGGGGAGGATGCCGGTGAGGCTGCGGATGGCGCCGGAGGCATCCAGCAGGCCCGGCTTTTCCTGGCCCTTGGGGCCGTAGCGGAGGAGTTTCATCTCTCAGGATCCCTTGTTCAGTTGGTCCAGCCGCCGTCGATGACGACGGCCTGGGCGGTGACGAAACTGCTTTCCTCGCTGGCGAGATAGACGGCGAGTGCCGCCATCTCCTCGGCGGTCGCCAGCCGCCCCATGGCCTGGCGCGCGACGAAGGCGGCGCGCGCTGCCTCCAGCCCGCCGGCGGCGGCGGCGTTGGCAGCGATGCGATCGCCGAGACTAGGCGTATCGACCGTACCCGGGCAGATGCAGTTGCAGCGGATGCCGCGCGTGACGTAGTCGGCGGCGACGGATTTGGTCATGCCGATGATGGCGGCTTTCGTCGCGCCATAGACGAAGCGGTTGGGCACGCCTTTGATGCTGCTCGCGGCACTCGCCATGTTCACGATGGAGCCGCCGCCCTTGGCGAGCATGATCGGCAACACCGCCTGCATCGCCTTCCACTGGCTGCGCACGTTCAGCGCGTATGCAAAATCCCAATCCGCGTCGGTGCAGGTCTCGGCGGTGTTCTGGTGGACGAAGCCGGCGCAGTTGAACAGCACGTCCGGGTTCGCGGCCGCGACGGCGGCCGCGAGCGCAGCATCGTCCAGCACATCGAGCGGATGGGTCGTGAGGTTTTCGGCAGCCAGCGTCGCGAGCAGCGGCGCGTTCTTGTCGGTCGCGATCACCCGCGCCCCTTCCTGGGCGAAGGCCAGCGCGGTGGCGCGGCCGATGCCCTGGGCGGCGGCAGTGACGAAGCAGGTTTTACCCGCAAGGCGTCCGGTCATGGCAAGCATCCTAGCGTTGAATGGAACAAAGCATGGGGGCAGCCACCCTCAAGCTGCGATCCGCATCAATGGTTGTGTCGGCTCTCGCCGCGCGTGGTGAGGATGTCGAGATACATCGTCGCCGGTTCCAGGCAGCCGCCGGTGCCGAGTTGGCCCACCATGGAGCGGTAGATCTCCTCCCACGGCGTCTTGTGCAGCAGTTTTGGTGGCGTCCAAGCGGCGCGCCGCGCGGCGAGTTCTGCATCGGGGATGAGGACGTCGACCTTGCGGGTGTTGAGGTCGATGCGGATCGGGTCGCCCGATTTCAGCAGCGCCAGGCCACCGCCGACGGCCGCCTCGGGCGAGATGTTGAGGATGGAGGGGCTGCCGGAGGTGCCGCTCTGGCGTCCATCGCCCATGGTCGGCAGCGCGTCGATGCCTTGGGCAAGGAGGGCCGCGGGCGGCTGCATGTTCACCACCTCCGCGCTGCCGGGGTAGCCGACGGGGCCGCAATTGCGGATCACCAGCACGGTCTGCGCGTCGATGCCGAGGGTGGGGTCCTCGATGCGGTCGTGATAATCCTCGGGGCCTTCGAATACGACGACCTTGCCTTCGAAGACGTCGGGCGGGTTGGTGAGGAACCGGCGGCGAAAGGCGTCGTCGATGACCGAGACTTTCATCACCGCATTGTCGAAGAGATTACCGGATAGGATGACGAAGCCCGCGCGCTCCTTCATCGGCGCGGCGTAGGCGCGGATGACCTCGCGGTCGCCTTCCACCGCCGTGTCGAGATCCTGCGCGATGTTCTTCCCGGTCACGGTGATGGCGCTTGTGTCGAGCTTCCCGGCGCGCAGCAGCTCCGCCATCACCGCGGGAACGCCACCGGCGCGATGGAAGGCCTCGCCGAGGAAGCGCCCGGCGGGCTGGCAATCGACCAGCAGCGGGATGTCGTGGCCGATGGTCTGCCAATCCTCGATCGCGAGCTCCACGCCCATGTGCCGCGCGATGGCGATGATGTGCGGCGGGCAATTGGTCGATGCCCCGATGGCCGAAGCGCAGACGATCGTATTTTCGAACGCCGCGCGCGTCATGATGTCCGAGGGACGCAGGTTCTCCGCGACCATCGCGACGATGCGCCGCCCCGTCTCATAGGCCATCTGCCCGCGCTCGCGGTAGGGCGCCGGGATTGAGGCGCAGCCGGGCAGGGACATGCCCAGCGCCTCGGCCAGCGAGTTCATCGACAGCGCTGTGCCCATGGTGTTGCAGTGGCCCACGCTCGGCGCGCTGCTGGCCACCAGCTCCATGAATCCATTGTAGTCCAACAATCCCTGCGCCAACTGCTTGCGCGCCGCCCAGACGATGGTTCCGGACCCCGTCAACTGCCCCTTGTGGTGCCCATCCAGCATCGGCCCGCCGCTGAGCACGATGGCGGGGATGTTCACCGTTGCCGCCCCCATCAGGCAGGCGGGCGTGGTCTTGTCGCACCCCGTCGTGAGCACCACGCCATCCAGCGGATAGCCGTGCAGAACCTCCACCAGCGAAAGATAGGCGAGGTTGCGGTCCAGCGCCGCGGTCGGCCGCTTGCCAGTTTCCTGGATCGGGTGGATTGGAAATTCCAGCGGAATGCCGCCGGCGTCGCGGATGCCCGCCTTGGTGCGAGCGGCGAGCTCGATGTGGTGCCGGTTGCACGGCGCGATGTCGGAGCCCGTCTGCGCGATGCCGATCACGGGCTTGCCCGATTGCAGCTCGCCGCGCGTCAGGCCGTAGTTCAGCATGCGCTCGATGTAGAGCGCGGTCATGCCAGGGTCTTCGGGGTCGTCGAACCACCGCTGGCTGCGCAGGCGAAAGTGCTTCTTGGTTTGATCTGAGCCGGCCATCGCGACCTCCCGATTTTCCGCGAGGCTCCGACCTGGGGGCGCCCGTGTCAACCAGTGCCGCCCGCACTCGACGGCGGCGGGCCCTCATTGGAAGATGCGCCCCTGAGCGAGGAGCGGCAGGCATGAAGACGGCAGTGGTGGTGAGCGCCCATTCGGCGGATTTCGTCTGGCGCGCCGGCGGTGCGATCGCGCTGCACGCGGCGGCGGGCTGGGCGGTGACGGTGGTCTGCCTCAGCTACGGCGAGCGCGGCGAGAGCGCAAAACTGTGGCGCCAGCCAGGCATGACGCTGGAGCGCGTGAAGACGGAACGACAGGGTGAGGCGGAACGCGCCGCGGCGGCGCTGGGCGTGGCGGATATCCAGTTCTGGGACCTCGGCGACTACCCGATCGGCCTCGACAAGCAGGCGCTGTTCCGCCTGGTCGACGTGTACCGCCGCGTGCGCCCCGGCTTCATCCTGACCCATTCCAAGGCCGATCCTTATAATCACGACCACCCCGCGGTCACCGATTTCGCCCTGCACGCCCGCGTCACCGCCCAGGCGCACGGCCACAATCCCGGTGAACCCGTGCTGGGTGCGCCGCAGGTGTTCCTGTTCGAGCCGCACCAGCCGGAGCAATGCTCCTGGGTGCCGGAGGTCTATCTCGATATCGGCAGCGTCTGGGACCGAAAGCGCGCCGCCATCGAATGCATGGCCGGGCAGGGGCACCTTTGGGACTACTACACCCGCGTCGGCCAGCAGCGCGGCGCCCAGGCCGCGCGCAATTCCGACAAGCCGATCGTGTGGGGCGAGGCCTATCAGCGCGTCTTCCCGGACGTGAGAGACGCGCTCGCATAGGAAGCCCGCCGCCCGGCGAGGATGACCACCGCGGCGGCGACCTGGATCAGCGCCGCCGCGCCGAAGAACCAGCCGGGCTCGACGCCGCGCAGCAGACCGAACGCGGCGGGGGCAAAGGCATAGGCGGCCTGGCTGCACGCCGTCACCAGCGCCACGACGCGCCCCGTATCGGCGGCCGAGAAGTCGCGCTGCGCGATCATCGGCGCGAGCGAGGTGGCATTGCCGAGTCCCAGCCCGAACAGCACGATGCCGAGCAGCAGCAGCGGCACATCCGTCCCGCCCGAGGCGAGAAAGGCGAGCGAGCCTGCGACCTGCACCAGGCTGTTCGCCGCCGCCGCGACGCGCCGGTCCCCACCCTTCGACAGCAGCCACCCCAGCCCGGTGCGCCCGATCACGGCGCAGACCGTCGCGAGCCCCGCGCCGAAGCCGGCATTCTGTGCGCCCACCGGCCCCGCGAGCAGCGAGACCAGATGCGCGATCAGCCCGATCTGCGCGAACAGCCCCAGCGAGGTCGCGAGGGCCAGGGTGGCGAAGCGCCGGTTGCCCCACAGCGCGCGGCCAGGCAGCGCGGCATGGATGGGCTCGATGCGGGCGCCGGGGGGCGGGCCCGCCTCGCCATCGGGGACCTGGCCGAAGGCGGCCGGGCCCTTGGCGAAATACCGGCCTGCGATCCACCACAGCGCCATCGCCATGGCCACGCCGATCAGCGCGGCGGCGCCGGAAAATCCCAGCAGCCCGATCAGCGCGACCCAAAGGGGCGAGAACACCACGCCGCCGATGCTCGCGCCATTATAGGCGGTGCCGAGCGCGGCCGGCCGCAGCCGCTGGAACCAGGGGGAGACCATGGCGTTGATGGCGGCCCCGCCGGTCATCGCCCAGCCGGCGCCGCTCACCAACGTCGCGGCAAACAGCTGCCAAGGTTCTGCGGCAAGCGCCCAGCCGAGCACGCCGAGACCCGCAAGGCACCCGCCTAACCGAGTGATCAGCACCAGGCCGAACCGCGCATGGATTTTCGGCAGGTTCGCGACCACCACCGCGCCCAGCAGGAAATGGCTGGTGACGGCGGCGGAGACGAGCGCGATGGACCAGCCCCGGCTCTCCTGCACGGCAAACAGGAAGACCGGCGGTCCATAGAAGCCCACGCCCCAGCCGAATGCCGCGACGATGAAGGCGGCCCAGGCGACGCGCCAGCCGCGAAAGGGAAGATCGGCCATGTCTCGTGTCTCCATGATGCGCGGCACTCTGCGGCAAGGAGGCGGACGATGCTGCGGCCCGCATCGAAGTCTCGGGCTGCGGTTTGGTCTAGGCTTGCGTGGGTACGAAGGAGGTTCCGCCATGGTCACCACCGCTGCGATGGCTGAAACCGCTGCCATGGTCGGCGAACCCGCCCGCGCGGCGATGCTCTCGGCGCTGATGGATGGTCGGGCGCTGACCGCCACCGAACTCGCCAGGGCGGCGGGCGTGATGCCGCAGACCGCGAGCGCGCATCTCGGCCGCATGGTCGAAGCCGGCCTGCTGGCGGTGGAGCGGCAGGGCCGGCATCGCTACCACCGTCTGGCATCGCCGGCGGTCGCACGGATGCTCGAGGGGATCATGGCGGTCGCCGGGATCGGTCTGCGCCAGGCGAAGCCCGTGCGCGTGGGGCCAGCCGATGCGGCGCTGCGGGCGGCGCGCACCTGCTACGACCATCTGGCCGGCCGCCTCGCCGTCGGCATCGCGGACCGGATGCTGGAGCGTGGGGAGCTCGAGCTTTCCGCCGATGGGGGCGCGATCACCGCGAGCGGCGAGGCCATGCTTGGAACGCTCGGCGTGCAGGCCCACCCGGACCATGCGAGGAAAGGCCGGCTGTTCTGCCGCCCGTGCCTCGATTGGAGCGAGCGGCGGCCGCACCTCGCGGGCGTGGTCGGCGCGGCGCTTTGCGCCCGGTGCTTCGAGTTGGGCTGGGTCACGCGCATCGACGGATCACGCGCGCTGCGGGTCACGCGCGCCGGGGAGGCGGGCTTCGCCGAGGCCTTCGGACTGGCCCCAGGCGACTAGGCAGTCCCCATCGCGCGACGGATGAAGAAGCGCTTGAGCGGCGGGATGCGTCCCACCGCCGCGATGCCCAGCCGACGGGCGATCCGCACCGGGGCCAGGTCGTTGCCGAACAGCCGCTCCAGCGCATGCGTGGCGCCGAGCATCATCAGCGCATCCGGACGCCGCGCCGCCTGGTAGCGGGCGAGCAGCTCGGGGCTGCCCGGGTCGCGCCCGACCTTGTGCGCCTCGGCGATCAACGCCGCCAGCGCGCCCACGTCGCGGAAGCCGAGGTTCAGCCCCTGCCCCGCGATGGGATGGATGCCGTGCGCGGCATCGCCCACCAGCGCGAGCCGCGTCGCCGTGTAGCGATGGGCGTGCAGCGCACTCAGCGGATAGGACCAGCGCCGCCCGATCGGCCGAATCGCGCCCAGATGGTCGCCCATGCGCCGCGCGATCTCACGCCCATAGCCCGCATCGTCCATCGCCAGGGCCCTCTGCGCGATCGCCGTGCGATCGGACCAGACGATGGCGCTGGCGTGCGGGTGCTCGGCGGTGCCGTTGATCGGCAGCTGCGCAAAGGGCCCGTTGGGCAGGAACTTCTCCAGTGCGGTGTTGTTGTGCGGCCGCTCATGCGCGATGGCGCCGACCATGCCGGTGCAGCCGTAATCCAGCGTCGAGACACGGATGCCGGCCTGGCGGCGCAGCGGCGAGGCGCGGCCCTCGGCCGCGATCACCAGCCGGGCGCGGAAGCGGCTGCCATCGGACAGTGACACCGTGGCACCGGCTTCGTCGCGCGCAACGCTCGCGGTCGCCGGCGCATGCACCGAGAGGCTCGGCAGCGAGGGCAGGCGCGCATTCAGCGCCACCCGCAACGCTCGCGCCTCGACCATCCAGCCGAAGGCGTCCTCGCCGACCTCTTCGCCGGCGAAGTGCAGCGACAGTGGCGAGGGGCGCTCGCCCGGCCGGCCATCGGCGATGCGGATATCCCGGATCGGGCAGGGCGGCTCGGGCAAGCGGTCCCAGATGCCGGCGCGCACCAGGATGCGCTGGGAGGCGAGCGCAATGGCGTAGCAGCGGCCATCGAAGGCGGGGAGCTCCATGGGCGGCAGCGGCGCGCTGTCAACGATCGCTGCAGCGATGCCCTCGGCGGCGAGCAGTGCGGCGAGCGTTGCGCCGACCGGGCCCGCGCCGATGATGGCGACGTCGAAGATGTGGTCGTTGGTCGGCATCGCGGGCGTCTCCTGGGCCAAGCTCATATGGGAGCGCCCGATTATCGCGGCAGGGGTAGGCGTTCGCCCAAAAAACAGGCAGTTGGTTTGATCGTATTCCGGGCGGATCGGGCTGAGGGGCGCCCGCGCAGCCTGTCTCGCAGCATGGCACGGCTCTTGGATAGCCAAGGCTCCAAGGCCAAGAAAGGAAAGACCGCGCCATGAAGATGGTCACTGCCATCATCAAGCCCTTCAAGCTGGACGAGGTGCGCGAGGCACTCACCCCGCTCGGCGTCCAGGGCCTCACCGTGACCGAGGTGAAGGGCTTCGGTCGGCAGAAGGGTCAGACCGAGATCTACCGCGGGGCGGAATACCAGGTGAGCTTCCTGCCCAAGGTGAAGATCGAAGTCGTGGTCGCTGATGAGCTCGTCGATGCCGTTGTGGAGGCGATCGCCGTCACCGCGCGGACCGGCAAGATCGGCGACGGCAAGATTTTCGTGATGGATGTGGAGCGCGCGCTGCGCATCCGGACAGGGGAAACCGACGCCTCGGCCATCTGAGGCGTCTCGTGACATGAAAAACAGGGGAAATGAGAGCATGAGGATGCTTGCGCGCGGTGCGCTCGCCATGGCGGTGCTGGCCTCGGGGCCAGCCTTTGCCCAGGCCGAGCCGCCCAAGATCGATACGGGCGACACCGCCTGGATGCTGACCTCCACGGCACTGGTCCTGATGATGACCGTGCCGGGCGTGGCGCTGTTCTACGCGGGCATGGTGCGCAAGAAGAACCTGCTGGCGACGATGATGCAGTCCTTCGCGATCACCGCGCTGGTGACCGTGCTCTGGGCCGTGATCGGCTATTCGCTCGCCTTCGGCGAGGGCAACGCCTACATCGGCGACCTTTCGAAGGTGCTGCTCGCCGGCATCGCCGAGAATTGGGACAAGCCCTTTACGCTGGGATCGGGCGACGCCGCCGTCGCGACCACCATCCCCGAGACCGTGTTCGTCATGTTCCAGATGACCTTCGCGATCATCACCCCGGCGCTGATCGCCGGTGCCTTCGCGGACCGGATGAAGTTTTCCGCGCTGCTGGTCTTCACTGCCCTCTGGTCGGTGCTGATCTACGCGCCGGTCGCGCATTGGGTCTGGCATCCGAATGGCTGGATCTTTGCCCTCGGCGCGCTCGACTTCGCCGGCGGCACGGTGGTGCACATCAATGCCGGCATTGCCGGGCTGATGTGCGCTCTCGTGCTCGGCAAGCGCGTCGGGTACGGGTCGGAGAACATGGCGCCCTACAATCTGGGCCTCGCGGTCATCGGTGCGAGCCTGCTGTGGGTGGGCTGGTTCGGCTTCAACGCGGGCTCCGCGGTGGGTGCGAGCGGGCGCGCGGGCATGGCGATGCTGGTCACCCAGCTGGCCGCCGGTGCGGCCGCCATGGCGTGGATGATCGGCGAGTGGGCGACCAAGGGGAAACCCTCCGTCCTCGGCGCCATCTCGGGCGCGGTTGCGGGCCTGGTCGCGATCACCCCGGCGGCGGGCTTCGTCCTGCCTGGTCCGGCGCTGATCATCGGCCTTGTCGCGGGTCTCGCGGGCTTCTGGGGTGCCACGGGCCTCAAGCACATGCTCGGCTACGACGACAGCCTGGACGCCTTCGGCGTGCACGGCATCTGCGGCATCGTGGGCGCGCTGCTCACCGGTGTCTTCGCCTACGGTCCGCTCTCGGCGACCACGGCATCGCCGGCCGGCACATCGGGCGGCATGGAGACGCTGATCATCCAGGGCTACGCGGTGGGTGCGACGATCCTGTTCTCGGCCGTGGGCAGCTTCGTGCTGCTCAAGATCGTAGACGCGATCATCGGCCTGCGGGTGGCCGAGGAAGAGGAGCGCGAGGGCCTCGACGTGTCGCTGCATGGTGAGCGGGTTGCCTGATCGCGCCTTTCCGGCGAGGGTCCGCGGGCGCGGGGGGAAACCTCCGCGCCCGCTGCTTTTTTGGGGGCTCGCATGGTTCGGATCGGGGTGATGCTGGCGCTGCTCGCATCCGGCGCGGCATTGGCGCAGGGGAGCGTGGTTCCGGTGTGGGAGCGGCGTTCGGGTGACTGGTCGGTGGCGCTGACCGGCACCGACCGGCGCTGCCTGATGGCCGGGACGACCCAGGCGCCCGCGCATCAGGTTCGGCTGATGGTCCGGCCTTCGGCTGCAGCGCCGGCGCCCAGGCCGGGCGCGCGGCCGCAAGCCGCCCCCGCCGCGGCGGCGCGGCCGGAGCTGGAGCTCGCCGAGAATATCGGCGGTGTGCACGTCAGCGCGCCGGTGGGAACGCCGCTGGCACTGGTGGCGGAGGGGCGGAGCTTCGGCTTCCAGGTCACCAGCGCATTTCCCGGCGGCTTCCGCGCCGTCAGCACCACCGATTTCTCCATGGATTGGGCGCGCTCGCGGGAGGTGTTCCTGGACACCGGCAGGGCCGAGGCGCTTCGGCTTTCCGCCACCGGCCTCAGCGCGGCGGGTGCCGCGATGGCCGAGTGCATCGCGGGCCGCGTTCCACGCTGACCGTCAATAGATCGCCGGCTCCTCCACCGGCGCCCCGAAATCGGTGCGCAGGAAGTCGAAATCGCAGCCCTGGTCGGCCTGCTCGATGTGCTTGGAGAAGGCAAAACCATAGCCCCGCTCGTAGCGCGGCGACGGCGGCACCCAGGCGGCGCGGCGGCGCGCGATCTCTTCGTCGGACACCTCCATGCGGATGGAGCGCGCATCGACGTCAATCGCCACGATATCCCCGGTGCGCAGCAGCGCAAGCGGGCCGCCGACGAAGCTTTCGGGCGCGACGTGCAACACGCATGCGCCGTAACTGGTGCCTGACATGCGCGCATCGGAAAGGCGCAGCATGTCGCGGTGGCCCTGCTTCAAAAGCTTCTTCGGCATCGGCAGCATGCCCCACTCCGGCATGCCTGGGCCGCCCTGCGGCCCGGCATTGCGCAGCACCAGCACGTGGTCCGGCGTGATGTCGAGGGTCTCGTCATCGACCGCCTTCTTCAGGCTTGCGTAGTCGTCGAAGACCAGCGCGGGGCCCGAATGCTTGAGGAAGCGCGCATCCATCGCCGCGGGCTTGATGACGCAGCCGTCGGGCGCGAGGTTGCCCTTCAGCACGGCAAGTGAGCCCTCCGCATAGATGGGGTTGCTCACGGGCCGGATGACGTCGGCGTTGTAGACCTTGGCGCCGGCGATGTTCTCGCCCAGCGTCTTTCCAGTGCAGGTGATGCAGGAGAGGTCGAGGAAGGCCGCGATCTCGACCATCAGGGCGCGGATGCCGCCGGCGTAGAAAAAATCCTCCATCAGGTATTGGGTGCCGGAGGGGCGCACATTGCCGATTACCGGCACGGTGCGGCTGGCGCGCTCAAAATCCTCGAGGCCGATATCCTGCCCGGCACGCCGCGCCATCGCGATCAGGTGGATGATGGCATTGGTCGAACACCCCATCGCCATCGCCACCACGATCGCGTTGAGGAAGGCCGCGCGGGTCTGGATGCGGGACGGCTTGAGGTCCTCCCACACCATCTCCACGATGCGCCGCCCGCTCGCCGCGCACATGCGCATGTGGCCGCTATCGGCCGCCGGGATCGATGAAGCGCCTGGCAGGCTCATGCCCACGGCTTCCGCGATGGCGGTCATCGTGCTGGCCGTGCCCATGGTCATGCAGGTGCCGTGGCTGCGAGCGATGCCGGCCTCCACGCCCTGCCAGTCTTCTTCCGTGATCGTGCCGGCGCGCAGCTCCTCCCAATACTTGAAACTGTCCGAGCCGGAGCCGAGCGTCTTGCCTGCCCAGTTGCCGCGCAGCATCGGGCCGGCGGGGACGTAGATCGCCGGCACATCCATGCTGGTCGCGCCCAGCATCAGGCCCGGCGTGGTCTTGTCGCACCCGCCCATGAGCACGACGCCGTCGACGGGGTGGGAGCGGATCAGCTCCTCCACCTCCATCGCGAGCATGTTGCGGTAGAGCATGGTGGTGGGCTTGACGAAGATCTCGGCCAGCGACAGCGCGGGCAGCTCGATGGGGAAGCCGCCGGCCATGAGGATGCCGCGCTTCACATCCGCCGCACGGTCGCGCAGGTGGACGTGGCACGGGCTGATCTCGGACCAGGTGTTGAGGATGGCGATGACCGGCTTGCTCGCCCAATCCTCCGGTGAATGGCCCATCTGGAAGGCGCGGGAGCGGTGCCCAAAACTGCGCAGGCCGTGATCGCCGAACCAGCGGGCGGAGCGGAGGTCTGCGGCGGCCTTGCGGTGGGTGGGTTGGGTCATGGGCGTGCCGCCTCGTGCGTTCTGGACGGTCATCGAGACGGAATTTCGCCCACCGCGCAAGGCGGCGGGGCGGCTTGACGGTCGCGTCACGCGTGCCCGAGGCTGGGCGGCACCCCGCCGAGGAGTCTTCCATGCCCGATGCCGCCCTGCTCGACCGCCTGCGCATCGCCGTGGATGAGGGTTTCGGCCGCCAGACGGAATTCCTGCAGTCCCTGGTGCGCTTCCCCTCGCTGCGCGGGAACGAAGCGCCGCTTCAGGATTGGGTCGCGCGCGAATTCGCCGGGCGCGGCTGGGCTGTGGATCGCTTCTCGCTCGCCGACGTCCCGCTTCCCGCGCATGCCAAGGCGAGCCCCATGGTCGATGCCGACCCCGCCGCGAGCCGCCAGGTTGTGGCCACGCGGCGCGGCAGCGACCCCGCCGGGCGCAGCCTGATCCTGCAGGGTCATATCGACGTGGTTCCCGAAGGCCCGGCCGAGATGTGGACGCACCCGCCCTATGCCGCGGTGGTGCGGGATGGTTGGCTGTACGGGCGCGGTGCGAACGACATGAAGGCGGGAGTCTCGGCGATGGTCTTCGCGATGGACGCGGTCGCTTCTGCCGGCGTCGCGCTGCGCGGCGATGTGCATGTGGAGACGGTGACCGAGGAGGAGAGCACCGGCAATGGCGCGCTCGCGACGTTGCTACGTGGCTATCGCGCCGACGCGGTGCTGATCCCCGAGCCCACCGGACACGCCATCACGCGCTGCCACACCGGGACGCTGTGGTTCCGCCTGCGCGTGGCCGGTGTGCCCGTCCATGTCGCGGTGGCGCAGGATGGGTCGAACGCGATCCTCTCCGCAATGAAGCTGGTCGAGGCCCTCGCCGCCCACACCGCCCGGTTGAACGAAGCCGCGCGCTCCCATGAATGGTTCGGCGCCGTGCGCGACCCGATCAAGTTCAATCCCGGCATCATCCGCGGCGGCGACTGGGCGAGCAGCACACCGGCCTGGTGCGAAGTCGATTGCCGCATCGGCCTGCTGCCCGGCGATGACGTGGCCGAGGCGATGGCGGCGGTGGAGCGCGTGGTGGCCGAGGCCGCGCGCGGCGACAATTTCCTCGCGAACCACCCGCCTACGCTGAACTTCCACGGCTTCCGCGCCGAGGGCTTCGTGCAGGAACCCGGCACGGAGGCCGAGGCGGTGCTGGCCGCTGCGCATGCCAGCGTCCATGGCGAGGCGATGGCCGAACGGCGCAGCACGGCGGTCAACGACACCCGCTTCTATGGCCGCGACTTCGGCATCCCCGCCCTGTGCTACGGCCCCAAGGGCGAGGGCAATCACGGCTTCGACGAGCGCACCTCGCTCGAGGATCTGCGCCGTTGCACGCTCACCATCGCGGGCTTTATCGCGGACTGGTGCGGGTAGGCGTCAGAGCAAGGTGCGCACAGGCGAGGGCACCCAGGCATAGCCCTCCCCGGCCTTGAGCACATGCCCGTTCCCCGGCCAGGGGAAATGGTAGGACAGCATTTCCAGTCGGTCGTTGCTGACCATGTCGAGGAAGCGCACGCGCGTGCGCGCCGCCTGGTCGGGGTCCGCATCGAAGGCGAACTTCCAGTTCGGGCGCTGCAGCAGCAGCACGTGGTGGTGGCTGATGTCGCCCGAATTGATGATCGTCTGGCCACCATCGGTGATCGCATAGGCGGTATGGCCGATGCTGTGGCCCGGGATCGCCATGGCGCGGATGCCGGGCGCGATATCGGCACCGTCGCGCGCCATCACCATGCGGTCGCGATAGGCGTTGAGGTTCTTCTTCGCCCCGTCGATGAAGGCGGTCATGAATTCCGGGCCGCGCTTGTTCGCGTCGTCGGTCCAGAAGTTCAGGTCGGCCTCGCTGATGGCGACCTGCGCATTGGGGAAGACCTTCGCGCCATTGGCGTCGACCAGACCCCAGCAATGGTCGCAGTGCGCGTGCGTCAGCGCGATCAGGTCGATCTGCGCCGGCTCGATGCCGGCCGCGCGCATGTTGGCGAGCAGGCGGCCGGTGGTCGGGCCGAACATCTGGCTGGCCGCGCCCATCGAATTGCCCATCCCCGTGTCGAACAGGATGAGCTGCCGCCCGGTGTTGACGATCAGCACGTTCTGCTCGAGCGGGAGGTGGTCGGTGGCGAGGAAGTTGGCCCGCAGCAGGCCCTCCATCTCGGCCTGGTCCACGCCGATAAAGCCGGACGAGGCCGGGCGGATGGGTAGCGGTCCGTCCGACACCACCGTCATCTCCAGCCCGCCATGGCGAAAACGGTACCAGGCGGGCGCGGCCTCGCCGCGCGGCGGCGCGGCGGCAAATGCCTCGGCGGTGATGTGCGGGACAGCGAGCGCAGCGGCGCCCGCGGCCAGAAGCGCACGACGCGTGGTGGTGGCCATGGCGATCCTCCTCCGGGTTTCTTATTCCCCGGAGGCTAGCACCCGCCCTTCGGTCGGAGCCAGATCGACGAGATGACGAATGCGCGTCATGGTTGCCGAGACGGCGCGCCACTCAATCTGAAATGATCGCGGTCGCCTCGATCTCCAGCAGCGCCGCCGGTTCCAGCAGCGCGGAGACGCCGAGAATGGTGATCGCCGGATAAGGGCGGCCCATGATGCTGCGCCAGGCCGGCCCCAGCTCGCCCAGGCTCTCGCGGTACAGCTCGAGGTCGGGCAGGTACCAGGTGAGCCGCGCGAGATGCGCAGGGGTGGCGCTCGCCTCGCGCAGCAGCGTGTCGATGTTGCGCAGCGTCTGCAGGAACTGCGGCACGAAGCCCTGTGCGAAACGGCCATGCGGGTCGGCGCCGACCTGCCCGCTGAGCAGCAGCAAGCGGCCACGACCGGCGAGCGCGTGAACGTAGCCGCGCGGTTCGGGCCAGAGCGGCGGCTGGATCGGCGTGAGGGCCATGCGCCCATGATGCGGACCGGGGCTGGGCGGCGACAAGCCCCGCTGTAAGCTGGCGTTGGTCAACAGGAGGGTTTCCGTGGCTGGTAGTTTCGACGTGCGTGTGGATCAGCGCGGCGTGGCGTATGCGACGCTCGATCACCGCGCGAAGCTCAACACCCTGAACGCCGCGCTCATGGGCGAGGTGATTACCGCCATGGCCGAACTGGCCGGGCGCGGGGAGCTGCGTTGCGCGGTGCTGACGGGTGCCGGCGAGCGTGCCTTTATCGGCGGCGCCGACATCCGCGAGATGGCTGCGATCGGTTCGCCGGCGGAGGCGGCGGCCTTCATCCGCAAGGTCCATGGCGTGTGCGATGCGATGCGCGCGCTGCCCGTGCCGGTGATCGCGCGCATCGAAGGCTTCTGCCTCGGAGCCGGCCTGGAAGTCGCGGCGAGCTGCGACCTGCGCATCGCGAGCGATAGCGCGCGCTTCGGCATGCCCGAGGTGCGGGTCGGCATCCCCTCCGTCGTGGAGGCGGCGCTGCTGCCGGGGCTGATCGGCTGGGGCCGCACCCGCCGCCTGCTGCTGCTCGGCGAGACCTTGGACGCCCGAACCATGGAAGCCTGGGGCTTCCTGGAACAGGTGACGCAGCAGAATGCGCTGAATTACGCCGTCGAGGCCGCGGTCGCGATGATCCTGGAGGCTGGCCCCGCCGCCATCCGCGCCCAGAAGGCGCTGATCCGCGAATGGGAAGGATTGCCGATGGATGCCGCGATCCAGGCCGGCATCACTGCCTTCGCGGCGAGCTTCGCCGGCGACGAGCCGCGGCGGATGCTGGGCTGCTTCCTCGATGCGCTCGCGGCCCGCAAGGCGGCGGGCGACCCGTGAGGCAGTTCACTCCACCCGCAGGTTATTCGCTCGGATGATACGGCCGTAGCTCTCCGTCTGCTCCGCCAGGCGCGCGCGGAATGGGCCGGCGCCATCGGCGCGAACCTCGCCGCCGAGCTCCGCGATGCGCGTCTTGATCGCCGGCTCGTTCAGGATGGCCGCAATCTCGGCCTCCAGCCGCGCGATGGTGGCTGGCGGCGTCTGGCCCTGCACGAGCAGCCCCTGCCAGGTGCCGGAATCCGGCTCTGGCCAACTGAGCTCGTGGAAGGTCGGCAGGTTGGGCAAGGTCGCGAGGCGATGTTGCCCGGTCACCGCGATCCCGCGCATCTGGCCGTTCGTCACGAACGCCATGGATTGCGTCGCCCCAACCACGGTGAGGTTGGCTTCGTTGGAGACGAGCGAGAGTAGCGCCGGCGCGCCGCCGCGATAGGGGACGGACACCATCTCGCTGTTCCAGGCGGCGGCGAGCGACAGCGCCACGATATGGCTGAGGGTGCCGGTGCCCGAATTCGCGGCGTTGAGACGCCCCGGATTGGCGCGGGCATAGGCCACAAGCCCGGCGGCGTCCTGCACGGGCAGCGTGTTGTTCACGGCCAGCACGTAGGGGGCATAGATGAGCATCTGCACCGGTGCGAGGTCGCGCGCGGCGTCGAAGGGCATGCTCGGCATCAGGAAGGGGTTGGTTGCGAGCACCGACACGTCGAGCAGCAGCATCGTTTGCCCGTCGGGGCGGCTTTTCGCGACCAGATCGGCCCCGAGGTTGCCACCGGCGCCTGCGCGGTTCTCCACCACGACATTCTGGCCGATGCGCGCGGCGAGCGGCGCCGCGATCAACCGCGCCAGAATGTCACTGGTGCCGCCAGGGGCGTTCGGAACGATGAGCCGGAAGGGCTGGTTGAAGACCTGGGCCCGCAGCGAGGGCGCTGCGAGCAGCAATGGTGCTGCGGTGGCGCTGCGCAGAAGACGACGACGATCCATGGCGCGATGATCCTCCCGAATTGGTCCACCTCTGTGGGCGGGTCACGGGCAGTTTCGCAGACTAGGCCACCCCGCGTCCAACCGACGCCAGTTTGGGCCCGATCGTGTCAGTTTGGCTTGCGATCCGGCAGCAAGGCGCGCGGTGTGGGCGCCGGGGCGCCGGGCGCACCTTCGAGGATCGTGCCGCCGCCGCGGAAGGCGCGGTCGGAGCCCGAAGTGGGGCCCAGGTCGATTGGCGCGCCAGGCGAGACCGATGGCCGGCTCGGCGCCGGCGTGTCGCCCTTCGGTCCGCTGGGGATGGTCTGCGCGAAGACTTGCGTTGTGACGAGGAGAGCCGCGGCGGCGAACAGGAGCTTGCGCATGGGGTGTTCCTCACGACCGGGGTTCTCGCGCGAGGCGCGGTCCGGCGGTGCAGGTGCAATGCACGAGCGCGCAAAAAGTTGCAGCGCCGGCCCTCAGGCTTCCGGCGGCGCGTGGGCACGCAGATCGGAGAGAGCGCAGACCGAAATTGCCGCCGCATGGGTCGATTCGAGGAGAACCGGCGGTGCGACGCCATGGCGGCGTGCCTCCTCCCAGCGACCGGCGCAGAGGCACCAGCGGTCGCCTGGCTTTAGTCCGGCGAAGCCGTACTCGGGTCGGGGCGTGCTGAGGTCATTGCCGGAGGAGATGCTGAAGGCGAGGAATTCCGCCGTCATCTCGGCGCAAACGACGTGAAGCCCGAGATCCTCGGGCCCGGTGTTGCAACAGCCGTCGCGCAGGAAGCCGGTGAGTGGCGCAACCGAACATGGCAGCAACGGGCCGCCCAGGACGTTGGTGGCACCGCTGCCGCGCAGCCAGTCGATCGGTTCGGTCATCATGGCATCCTAGACCAGCGCAGGCGGGGCCCGAAAGCCTCACGCCGTCCGATCGTCTTTGGCGGGACCTCAGGCCGCGGCGCGGATCGCCACGTCGCGCACGCTGGCGTCGACGGCACCGGCAAACGTCTCGAAGTTCTTCTCGAAACGAGTGACCAGATCGCGTGCGGTGCGGTCATAAGCGGCCTTGTCGGCCCAGGTCTCGCGCGGATTCAGCACCTCGCTCGGCACGCCGGGGACGGCCTTGGGGACCATCAGCCCGAAAAAGGGATCGCGGACGAACTCCGCCTTGGCGAGCGACCCGTCGAGCGCGGCGCGCAGCAGGGCGCGGGTGTGGCGGATGCCCATGCGCTTGCCTGTGCCATAGCCGCCGCCGGTCCAGCCGGTGTTCACCAGCCAGCAATCCGCGCCGTCCTCGCCGATGCGCTCGGCCAGCATGCGGCCATAGACCTCGGGATGGCGGGGCAGGAAGGGGGCGCCGAAGCAGGTGGAGAAGGTCGCCTGGGGCTCCTTGCCCATGCCCTTCTCTGTGCCGGCCACGCGCGCGGTGTAGCCGGACAGGAAGTGATACATCGCCTGCGCCGAAGAGAGCTTGGCGATGGGCGGCAGGACGCCGAAGGCATCGGCCGTGAGCATCACGACGTTCTTCGGCAGGCCGGCGCGGCCCTCGGGCACGATGTTGGGGATGTAGTGGATCGGGTAGCAGCTGCGGGTGTTCTCGGTCAGCGTGCGATCCGCGAGATCGAGCTTGCCCGCGGCATCGCCCACGACATTCTCCAGCACGGTGCCGAAGCGGTGGGTGGCGGAGAAGATCTGCGGCTCGGCCTCGGCGGAGAGGTCGATAACCTTGGCGTAGCAGCCGCCCTCGAAGTTGAAAACGCCGTTGGGCGACCAGCCATGCTCGTCATCGCCGATCAGGCGGCGGTCCGGGTCGGACGAAAGCGTGGTCTTTCCGGTGCCGGACAGGCCGAAAAACAGCGCGACGTCGCCAGCCGCACCGACATTGGCGGAGCAATGCATCGGCAGCACGCCGCGCGCCGGCAGCAGCCAGTTCATCACGGTGAAGATGGATTTCTTGATCTCGCCGGCATAGCTGGTGCCGGCGATGCAGATGATGCGCTCGGCAAAAGAGAGTGCGATCGCGGTGGTCGTGCGGCAGCCGTGGCGGGCCGGGTCCGCCTCCATCTCCGGCGCGTGGAGGATGGTGAAGTCGGGGGTGAAGCCCTCGAGTTCATCGGCCGGCGGGCGGATGAACATGTTGCGCGCGAAAAGCGCGTGCCAGGCGTTGGTGGTGACCAGGCGCACGCGAATACGGTGTGCGGGATCGGCGCCGGCATAGAGGTCCTGGGTGAACAGTTCGGCGCGGCTGCCAAGATAGCCTCGCACATCGCCGATCAGCGCGGCGAAGCTCGCCTGCGGCATCTTCTTGTTGATCTTGCCCCACCAGATCTCGCCGGTGGTGGCGGGCTCGTCGACGACGAACTTGTCCTGCACCGAACGGCCGGTGTGCTGGCCAGTCACGGCCATGAACGCGCCATCCTCGGACAGCCGACCTTCGCCCCGACGCAGCGCCTCGCCCACCAGCGCTGCCGCTTCGAGGTTGGCACGCAGCGCACCGGTGGCAGTGATGCCGGTGCCGGCAAGGGCGGGATGGGTCATGGGTGGTCTCCGCGCGAAAAAAGTCGCCGTCTTAGCGATGGTTTTGTTTCAGCTTAACTGACGGCGAAATTAGGGCATGTCCAGAGCGTGACAGTGCGCTGCGGCAAAAGGCGTACCCAAGCTGAATTCCAATTTGGATTCAACGGATTAGAGAGCAAGACGCGCCTCACGAGCGGCAAGCACCAGCACGGTATGGACGTCGTCGACATCCGAAACCGCTTCCGAAAAGGCAAAACGCACAGTCCGGTTACCATCCGTAAGATCGCAGCCATCCACGTCCAGGGCGACCATCCGCCACGCGCCCGCCTCCCCGCCGCAGAACACGCGGGCGATGTTCGCGCAGGCCGCCGGGTGGTCCTCGTTCATATGCGCCAGGATGCCGGGCTCGGCTTCCGCGATCGCGGCCACCGCCACCGGGTCCGGCGCGAACTCCGTCAGCCGCAGCCGCAAGGCGCGCGCGAAGCCGCCGACATAGAGCGCCGCCTGCGGCCGAATGCGCCAGAGCGAAAAATCCGCGAACTCGGCATAGAGCGCCGCGTAGGGATGCCGCGCGAGCCACCGCGCCTTCAGCGCGACCACCTCGGCCGCCGGCACCGGCTCCGCCAACCCGGTCAGGGTGATGCGCGGCGCGGTCTGTGGGTTGGGACCATCCGCGACGCCCGTCACCATCAACGAGCACCGCGGCTCCGCGGCCAGGTGGCGCGTATGCTCCGACAGCGTCGAGATCCACAGCAGCGGCGACAGATCCGGCGCCGTCGCCGGCGTCACCAGGCTCACGAATGGCTGCCCCTCCGCGCTGGTCGCAAGACTCGCCGCCGTGGCGCCGCGGATCAAATGGCGTGATTCACGAATGGCGCCGGCCAGCGCCTCCTCCCGACCGACGTCCATTGCCATATCGCTGACACTCCCGTTGCGTCACAATCGGCCCCTGACCGGAGCACTGCAGACCATGCCCCAGACCATCGCCCTCGTGGATGACGACCGCAACATCCTCACCAGCGTCTCCATGACGCTGGAACAGGAAGGCTACACCATCCGCACCTACACCGACGGCGAAAGCGCCCTCCAGGGCCTCATGGCCAAGCCCGTCGACCTCGCCGTGCTCGACATCAAGATGCCGCGCATGGACGGGATGGAACTGCTCCAGCGCCTGCGCCAACGCTCCAACATGCCGGTCATCTTCCTCACCTCGAAAGACGAGGAAGTGGACGAACTCATGGGCCTTCGCCTCGGCGCCGACGACTACATCACCAAACCCTTCTCCCAGCGCCTGCTCCTCGAACGCATCCGCGCCCTGCTCCGCCGCAACGAAGGGGCGCGGGCCGAAGGCAGCGGCGCGCCGCCTGGCGGAATCATCTCCCGCGGCGATCTGGTGCTGGACGAGACCAAGCACACCTGCCTCTGGAAAGGCCAGCAGGTCCAACTCACCGTCACCGAGTTCCTGCTGGTCAAAGCCCTCGCCGTTCGCCCAGGCATGGTGAAAAACCGCGACCAACTGATCGACGGCGCCTACGGTGAAAACATCTACGTGGACGACCGCACCATCGACAGCCACGTCAAACGCATCCGCAAGAAATTCCGAGTCGTGGACGACGACTTCTCGCAGATCGAAACGCTTTACGGCATCGGGTACCGGTACAAGGAAGCATGAGCCTCGGGGTGGGAAGGAAGGCCAGGGGCTCTGCCCCTGGACCCCGCCAGGATCGTGTCGATCCTGGACGTCCATCTGTTGGTTCTTGGATTGGGAGGGGTGTTCTTGCTGAGAGAGCCGGATTGGGGAGGGGGCGCGTCGAGGACGCAACCTTGATCGAGGATGCTCCATGCGCCCCCTCCCCAATCCGGCTCGCTTCCGGCGAGGATCAACTCCTTCCCAAACCCAAGACCAGCACATGCAGGGGCCCGGGGATTGGCGCGATCCCCGGCGGGGGTCGAGGGGGCGGAGCCCCCCGCCTGTCTTCCCATGCCTGAAGCGCCGCTCCTCGTCCGGACCCCCGCTGCGGCACGGCGGCCGCCGCGGTTTTCGCGGTTGTTGCGGCGGATCCTTTTGCTCAATGCGTTGCCGCCGGCGTTGTTGGCGGCGTCGTTGCTTTATCTTGATCAATATCAGGATGGGCTGATGGCGGCCGAGATCGAGGGGTTGCGGACTCAGGCGCGCATTTATGCCGCGGGCATTGGAGAGGCGGCGGTGCGGATCGAGAATGACCGCGCGGTGCTGGTGCCGGAGATGGCGCGGCCGTTGTTGCGGCGGTTGGTGGAGCCGTCGCCGAACACGCAGGCGAAGATATTCGACATCACTGGGCTGGTGGTGGCCGATAGCCGAGTTCGGGAGAATGCGGGCGGCGCGATCGTGACGGAGCCTTTGCCACCGCCGGAGCCCCGGGGCGTGGTGAATGCGACGGTCACGGGGATCTACGACCAGCTGTTGCAGTTTTTGCCGCGCGGGTTTCGCGGGCAGCCGAGTGTGGTTGATCCCAATCCGGACCCGCCTTCGTTCGATTGGCAGCCGGATCTGGGGCCGGAGCGGCGGGAGGAGTTGCGCATCGCGCTGGAGGGCGGGGTGACGCCGTATATCCGGCGGACCGGCGATGGACGGTTGCTGGTGTCGGTGGCGGAGCCGGCGCGGCGGGCGGGGCAGAGTGTGGCGATCGTGCTGCTGACGCGCGAGGCGCGGGAGGTGGACCAGCGGTTGCAAGAAATCCGCGCCTCGGTGCTGACGCTGTTCGGGACGGCGCTGATCTTGACGGTGGCGTTGTCGTTCTTTCTCGCACGCACGATCGCGACGCCGATGCTGGAGCTGGCGCGCGCGGCGGTCCGCATGCGCGAGGGCGAGGGGCGCGCGAACACTGTGCCGGAGCCGCTGATGGCGCGCGATGACGAGATTGGCGTGCTCGCGCGTGACCTGCAGAATTCCGCAAGCGCGCTGTGGGGGCGGATCGATGCGAATGAGCGTTTCGCCGCGGATGTGGCGCATGAGCTGCGCAACCCGCTGACCAGCGTGCGGAGCGCGATCGAGACGCTGCGGCGGATCGAGAATCCGGAGCAGCAGAAGCGGCTGCTGGCGATCATCTCGGATGATGCGGTGCGGATGGACCGGCTGATCGGCGACATCTCGGATTCGAGCCGCGTCGATGCGGAGCTGTCGCGCACGGTGACCTCGCCGGTGGACGTGGCACCGATCCTGGCCACGCTGGCCGAACTGCACAACGCGACGCGCAATGATGATTCCGACCCGCAGGTGCTGCTGGACGCGCCACCGGAGGGGTTGATCGTGCGCGGCGTGGAGGGGCGGCTGGTGCAGGTGTTCAGAAATCTGCTCGGCAACGCTCTGTCCTTCAGCCCGGAGAATGGCCGGGTGCGGGTGGGCGCACGCGCGACTGGCGCGGTGGTGGAGATCACCGTGGAGGATGAGGGCCCCGGCATCCCCGACCACAAGCTGGAAAGCATCTTCGAGCGCTTCTATTCGGAGCGCCCGACCGGCGAGCGGTTCGGGCAGCATTCGGGGTTGGGCCTGTCGATCAGCCGGCAGATCGTGGAGGGTTTGCGCGGGCGGATCAGCGCCGAAAATCGGCGCGATGCCATGGGGCGGATCATCGGCGCGCGCTTCGTGATCCGCTTGCCCGCCGCCTAGGCGCGCTGGGCATTCGCTTCTAGGCTCCGGCCTGAAGACCAGGAGGGAACCTGCCATGACCGCACCCGAACGCCTGCGTGCGCTGCTCGCCAAGCCTGGCTTCGTCACCATGCCCGCCGTCTGGGACGGGTTGTCCGCGAAGCTCGCCGCGGGCGCCGGCTTCCAGACCGCGTTCCTCTCCGGCTCCTGCGTCGCGGCGAGCCGTCTCGGCGGCCCGGACCTCGACCTGATTTCGTTCGGCGAGATGTTCGACAGCTTCACCATGGTGCACAACGCCGCGCCGGCGACGCTGATCCTCGCCGATGGCGACCATGGCTATGGCAATGCCATGAACGTGATGCGGACGGTCGCCGCCTATGGCCGTGCGGGCGCGGCTGCCATCCTTATCGAGGACAAGATCACGCCGCGCGCGCTGACGGCGGCCGGCAAGCCGTGCCTGCCGCGCGACGAGGCGCGGATGAAGATCCGTGCCGCCGTGCAGGCCGCGAAGGAAAGCGGCATCCTGATCCTCGCGCGCACCGATTGCCGCCCGACCCAGGGGATCGACGAGGCCGTCGCCCGCATCGCGATGTATGTGGAGGAGGGCGCCGACATCCTGTTCCTCGACAGCCCCGCCGATGATGCGGAGATCGGCCGCGCGGTGGAGGCGGCTGCCGGTCGACCGTCCTTCGCCGTGCTCTCGCCTGGCGGGGCACGCGCCACACCGTCGCGCGACCAGGCCGAGGCGCTCGGCTTCAAGATCGGCACCTATCCGACGGGCATGCTGTCGCCGGCCGCCGCCGGGATGAAGGCAGGGCTTGCTGCCCTGCTTTCCGGCCAGGCCGAGGCCACGAGCGCGCTGCCATCGGCGGAGCTGCGCACCACGCTTGGTTATGGCGAGTATGACGCGGCCGCCAAGGCGTTCATCGTCTAGTTGGGCGTCGCCCCGGTCGCGCGGACGATCGGCGCCCATTTCTCCGTTTCCTCGCGGATGAAGCGGGCGAGTTCCTCCGGCGCGCCGGGCCGCGGCTCGGTGCCCTGGCGCGCCATCTGCGCGACGATCTCGGGATCGCGCAGGGCAGACTGCAAGGCCGATCCCATGCGCGCGACGATCGTGACGGGCAGGTTCTTGGGGCCCAGAAGCGCGTACCAGTTCGCCACCTCGAAGGCCGGCAGGGTTTCCGAAATCGCCGGCAGCGTGCCGGTGATCGGCGAGCGTTGCGCCGTCGGTACCGCGATGGCGCGCAGGCGGCCGCCCTCGATCTGCGGCAGCGCGGTCGGCGCCGTGGAGAAAGCGAAATCCACCTTGCCGGAGATCAGGTCCGTCATCATCGGGCCACCGCCGCGATAGGGCACATGGATGGTGCGGATGCCCGCCTCACGATCGAGCAGCGCGCCGGCGAGATGCCCCGCACCGCCGATCCCGGAGGAGCCGTAGGTGAGCGTGTCCGGCTGCGCGCGCGCCGCGGCGATGAGGTCCGAGACGCTGCGCCAGGGCCGGTCCGCAGGCACGACCAGGATGTTGAGGATGTCGCCGGCCATGCCGATGGGCGTGAGGTCCGCGCGCGGGTCGAAGGTGAGGTTGCCGAACAGCGTCGGGTTGATGGCGAGCGCTCCTATGGTGCCCATCAGCAGGGTGTAGCCGTCGGGTGCGGCGCGCACCACGAGCTCGGTCGCGAGGTTGCCGCCGCCCCCGGGGCGATTCTCCACGATGATCGGCTGGCCGAGCAGCGATTGCAGCTTGGGTGCGATGGTGCGGGTGGTGATGTCCGTCGCACCACCCGCCGCGAAGCCCACGACGATCCGTATCGGCCGGCTCGGCCAGGCATCGCCGGATTGCGCCAGCGCGCGCCCGGCGAGCGGCATTCCGGCCAGGGCACCCAGCATCGATCGGCGTTGGATCATCGCAGCACTCCCTCAGTTTGGCTGAGGGAGATAGACCGGATGGCGGCTCCGCGCGATGCCTCCGCGCACGCGTGATCAGCGATCGAGCGGCGCCGCAAGGGCGACGCTGACGCCCTGGATGCGCGACTGCACCATACGCATCGCCTCGTGCACCGGCGCCTCGCCGATCACGACCTTAGCAAGCACCAGGCCACCGAGCAGGACCGGCAGCGCCGATGTCGCGAAGGGGATCATGTTGGCTAGGCGCAGCGCGAGGAGGCCGAGGGCAGCGATGCCGGCGACGGCATCGCTGCCGGTCAGGTGATGGACCGACCAGGCGAGCAGGCCGGAAAAGAACAGGGCTTTGCTGATGTGCAGGAACATGGGGCTTTTCCTCATGGCGATCGGCCTCGATCGGCCTGGCGCCATCCTGCCGGAGCGCGGTTAAAATACGCTCAAGGGAGGAATTCCATTTTTGATACGCGCGTTTTGGTTGCGGACTGCCGCTACCAGAAATTCACTCGGGCCCATTGCCCGATGATCGCATCGCTGCCGTCGACGACCCAGTAATGCGGGTGGGCTGCGGCGGTCAGGCAGGTGTGGTTGGGCGCGATCCGCAGGCGCGCGCCGATCGCGAGATCAGGCAGCGGCGACGGCCCGGTCACTTCGCCATGCTCCTGGTGCGTGCGGGCGACGATCGCGCCGCCCAGCGTATCCCGCCCCTGCCGGTCGAGCGTGAGGCCGAAACCGTAGTCGTGCGGTGCGGCCTCGGTGCTGCGATCTTTCGACAGCGCCAGCGCACCGGCATCCACCAGCACGGCGTTACGCGCCGGCTTGCGCCCGGTGACGCAGGTCAGCACCGTCAGCGCGATATCCTCCAGCGTGTGGGTGCCGATTTGTGCCTGGAACAGGTCGCCGAACATGTAGACGCCGGCGCGGAGCTCGGTGACGCCGTCGAGGTGCGCGGCGTGCAGCGCGGTGGGCGAGCTGCCCATGGACACGATCGGCACCGCGTGTCCGGCTTCGCGCAGGCGGTCGGCGGCGCGCACCACGCCGGCGCGTTCAGCCTCCGCCGTCGCGGCCATGGTGGGGTTGTCGCGGCCGCGATAGGAATGCCCCGCATGCGCCAGCACGCCGGCGAGGCGCTGGCCGAGGGCGGTGGCGATGGTGAACAATTCGTCGCTCTCCGGCGTCACGCCGCCGCGGCCTTCGCCCACATCGATCTCGACAAGGGCACGCAGCCCGCCCGGATGATCCGCGATGGCGCGCGCGGCCTCCACATCATCGGTGATGAGCTTGATATCGCCGCCGATGGCGGCGAGCTGGTCCAGCTTCTGCGGCGTGACGCCCACGGCATAGATCTGGTCGCGCCAGCCCGCCTCGGCGAAGTAGCGTGCCTCGGCGATGGTGGAGACGGTGATCGGCCCGAATCCCGGCGCGGCGAGGGCCGCCACATCCACGCTCTTCGCGGTCTTCATGTGCGGGCGCAGCACCAGGCCGGGATGGCGCGCGACCACCGCCTGCATGCGGGCGAGGTTGCGCTTGAGGATGCCGATGTCGAGCACCAGGCAGGGTGTGGGCAGATCGTCGAGCGTCACAGCGCCACCCCCAGCATCTCCGCGAAGCGCGGCGTCGCCTTGAGCCCCGTGCCGGTGAGCACGATCACGGTGGTCTCGCCCTCACGGATGGTGCCGGCGGCGAGCAGTTTTTCGAAGGCCGCCGCCGCCTGGGCGCAGGTCGGCTCCACGTAGAAGCCCGAACGGGCGAGCGAGAGCGCGGCGGCGGCGATCTCGGCTTCCTCGAGCATCACCGCGCCGCCTTCGCTTTCGGCGAAGACGCCCAGGCATTCGGCGGTGCGCAGCGGCTCCGCGATGGCGGTACCCTCGGCGATGGTGGGTCGAGCCGGAACCGGGTCCAGCCCCAGAAAGGCCCGCGCGATCGGGGCGCAATGCGCGGGTTGCGCGGCAAAAATGCGCGGCAGGCGGGTGATCTCGCCGGCGCGCAACAGCTCGAGGAAGCCGATGCCGCAGCCGAGCACGTTGGACCCTGCCCCACAGGGCACGATGACGTTGTCCGGCGCGCGGAAGCCCAGGTCCTCCCACAGCTCATAGGCCAGCGTCTTGGTGCCCTGGAGGAAGAAGGGGTGCCAGTTGTGGCTGGCGTAGAAGATGCCGTCCTCGCGCGCGCGGCCCTGGCGCAGCGCCTCGTCCGCGCAGGCCTGGCGCGAACCAGGCGTGAGCTGGATGCCCGCTCCCGCGGCACAGGACTGCACGGTCTTGGCCGCACTCGTGCTGTCGGGGACCAGGATCTTGGCGCGCATGCCGCCGGCCGCCGCATAGGTGGCGATCGCCGCGCCGCCATTGCCGGAGCTGTCCTCCAGCACGTGGTCGATGCCCTGGGCGCGCAGCAGGGAGAGCATGACCGAGGCGCCGCGATCCTTGAAGGACCCGCTGGGCATGAACCATTCGCATTTGAGCAGGGCCGACCCGCCACCGATGCGCGCGGGCACCAGCGGCGTGCAGCCCTCGCCCAGCGTGATCGGCGATTCGGGCGCGAAAGGGAGCGCGGCGGCGTAGCGCCAGATGGAGCGCCGGTCGCGCGCGATGGCGTCTCGCCCGATCCCAGGCATCGGCGTGAGCATCAGCGGCGCGCCGTCATCCCCGCACCAGCGCGGTGCGTCGAGCGGATAGGTGGCGCCGGAGCGCGGGTCGAGATACTCGGTCATGGCGCGAACACTTGCCCGCCGTGCGCGCCCCTGCAAGGGATGGGGCATGACCGACGCCCTCGCCCGCCTCGCCGCCGACCTCGTGGCCATCGACAGCCGCAGTTTTGTCTCCAACCTCGCCGTCGCCGACCGGATCGAGGCGGAGCTCGCCGGCTTCGCCATCACCCGCATCGACTATGCCGATGCGGCCGGTGTCGCCAAGCGCGCCCTGGTCGCGCATCGCGGCCCGCCCGGCGGCTATGCGCTGTCCGGCCACATGGACACGGTGCCCGATACCGGCTGGACGGAGGACCCCTGGTCCGGCCGCATCGCGGATGGCGTGCTGCACGGCCTGGGCAGCGTGGACATGAAGGGCCAGGTGGCCGCCTGCATCCTCGCCGCGCGCGGCATGCCGGCCGATTGCCCGGTGACCCTGCTGCTGACTACCGATGAGGAGACGACGAAGCTCGGCGCCATCGCCCTGGCCAATTCCGATGCCGCCAAGGCCCTCGGCCTCCAGGGCATCATCGTCGCCGAGCCCACCGGGCTCATCCCCGTCCGCGGACATCGCAGCCAGATCGAGTTCACCGCGGTGGCGAGCGGCGTGCAGGCGCATTCCTCGACTGGGCAAGGCAAGAACGCCAATTGGGCGCTGATCCCGTTCCTGGTCGAACTCGAACAGATCCATGCCCGGCTGCGCAGCGACACGAACCTGCAGGACCCCGCCTACGACCCGCCGTTTTCCGATTTCAACCTGGTGCTCGACAACCACGGCACGGCGGTGAACGTCACCGTCGCCAAGGCCACTGCGCGCATCAAATTCCGTCGCAGCCGGAACGTGGATTGGCAGCCGGTCGTCGAGGCCGTGCGAGCGGCGGCAAAGCGCCATGGCATCGCGCTGCATGAGCGTGCCGAGGGCAGGCCGCCGGAATTGCCATCGGACCACCCGCTGATCGCACGCGCCGTTGCGATGACCAACACGCCCGCCCGCACCGCCCCCTACGGCACCGATGCATCCGAGCTGCAGGAGCTCGCCCCCTGCGTCGTGCTGGGCCCGGGCACCATCGAAACCGCGCATACGCCACGCGAATGCGTATCCTTGGCGGAGCTGGAGCGCGCCTTGCCGGTCTTCCAGCGGATGCTGAGCCTGGGCGGCTGATCAGGCTCGGTCGGTCGCTGGCCGCGCCGCGGCCGGCCCGATCAGGTCGCGGATGGCGGCGACCATATCCGGCGCGTCCCAACTGGCTGCGCCTTCCAGCCGCGCGACCTCCCGCCCCTCCCGGTCCACGATGACCGACGTCGGCAGGCCGCGTACGCTGAGCGCGCGCCCGGCGGCGCCGCGCGGATCGAGCCAGATGCCCAGATGGCTGAGCTCGACCCGGGCATAGAAGGGTGCCACCTGCGCCCGCCCGCCGCGATCCGACGATAGCGCCAGCACCGAAAATCCCTCTGGCTTGAGTGCGGCCTGGAGGCGATCGAGCGCAGGCATCTCGGCGACGCAGGGCGGGCACCAGGTGGCCCAGAAATTCAGCAGCAGCCCCTGGCCGCCGAAATCCGCGACGCGCCGGGCGACGCCGTCGCCATCGGTGAAGCCGAATTCGGGCAGCGCCTGCACGCCGCGCCGCAACGCTCCGCCGGCGGCGCGCCCTTGCTTGGGCAAGAGGCTCGCCGCTAGGGTCGCGCCCATCGCCAGGGCAGAAAAACCACGTCGCGTGGCCCGCATTCGAGGAAGTCCTTCACCCTTGTCCAGCCATGAAACCACTCCCAAAACCGCCAATCTGCAATGGGGCGGGCGTTTTGCCGAAGGCCCCAGCGCCATCATGGGCGCGATCAACGCCTCGATCGGCTTCGACCAGAAGATGTGGCGACAGGATATCCGCGGCAGCCTGGCCCACGCCGCCATGCTGGCGCATGTGGGGGTGATCTCGGCCGAGGACGAGAGGGCGATCCGACAAGGCCTCGACGACATCGCGGAGTCCATCGAGGCCGGACGCTTCGGCTTCGTCGAATCCCTTGAAGACATCCACATGAACATCGAGGCCCGCCTGACCGAGCGCATCGGCGAGGCCGGCAAGCGCCTGCACACCGGGCGCAGCCGCAATGACCAGGTCGCACTCGACGTGCGCCTGTGGGTGCGCGACGCCATCGACGGCCTTTCGGGCCAGATCCGCGACGTGATGCGCGCGCTCGCCGATCGCGCGGCCGAGCACGCCGGCACTGTAATGCCCGGCTTCACCCATCTCCAGCCGGCCCAGCCGGTCACCTTCGGCCACCACATGCTCGCCTATGTCGAGATGCTGTCCCGCGACCTCTCGCGCTTCGCCGATGCCCGCACGCGCATGAATGAATGCCCCCTCGGCGCGGCGGCCCTGGCCGGCACCGGCTTCCCGATCGACCGGCACATGACCGCGACGGCACTGGGTTTCGACGCGCCGATGCGCAATTCTCTCGACGCGGTCGCCAGCCGCGACTTCGCCGCCGAATTCCTCTTCGCCTGCGCGATGTGCGGCACGCATCTCTCGCGGCTCGCGGAAGAGATCGTCATCTGGACCAACCCTTATTTCGGCTTCGTGAAGCTGTCCGACGGCTTCACCACCGGCTCCTCCATCATGCCGCAGAAGCGCAACCCTGATGCGGCGGAGCTGGTGCGCGGCAAGACCGGCCGCTTGAACGGGTCGCTCATCGGCCTGCTCACCGTCATGAAGGGCCTGGCCCTGACCTATTTCAAGGACATGCAGGAGGACAAGGAGGGCGTCTTCGACGCCGCCGAGAACCTCACCCTTTGCTTGGCCGCCATGGGCGGCATGGTGCGCGACATGCAGCCCCAGGTGGACCGCCTGGCCGAGGCCGCCGGTGCCGGCTTCTCCACCGCCACAGACCTCGCCGACTGGTTGGTGCGCACGCTGAAGATGCCCTTCCGCGACGCGCACCACGCGACCGGCGCCTTGGTCGCCAAGGCCGAATCGATGGGCGTGGACCTCGCCGGCCTGACCATCGCCGACATGCGCGCGGTCGAGCCGCGCATCACCGAGGATGTGTTCAACGTGCTGAGCGTGGCGTCCTCGGTGCGGAGCCGCGTCTCCTACGGCGGCACGGCGCCGGAGAATGTCGCCCGCATGGCCGCCGAATGGCAGGAGAAGCTGGCATGACGAGGCTCATCGGCGCGCTTCTGGCGACGATCCTGCTCGCGACGGCCTGCGGCAAGGTGGGTCCCGTCCGCGCCCCTGGTCCGCCCGAGGAGATCACCTTCCCACGCGTTTATCCGAGCCGCTGAAACCGGCTCCGGCCAGCGGTTGCCAAGGCGTACCGTTCCGCGTTAGCACCCGCTTCGGCTTGGCATCTGGCCTGGTCGAACAAGGAACATCCCATGTTGCGTCGCCTGATCATCGCCTCTGCCTTCCTGGCCGCCGCCGCTGCGCCCGCCATGGCGCAGTGCGACACCCGCTTCAACTTCGTCAACCGCTCCTCTGTCCAGGTGAACGAGTTCTATTTCGGTCCCTCGGCGAACTCCAACTGGGGTCGTGACCGCCTTGGCGAGAACGTGCTGCCCGCCGGCCGTACCGCGCGCTTCGAAACGGGCCGCCCGGGTGCGCATGACTTCCGCATCGTCTGGTCCAATGGCGAGACGGCCGAGCTGATGCGCGTCGACATCTGCACAACGAGCGAGATCACCGCGACGCAGGCCGGCATCGAGGCGCGCTGAACCACAGCCGCAGCGCAAGAGGCGCGGCCATCGATCCGGCATTCCCGGTCGCTGGCCGCGCTTCGCCATCTCACTATCCGACGTCGAAGGCGCCGACTGATCCCGCGCTCACGGTGCCGCGACCTGACCGCCACAAACCGGCTGGGCCCCCGCACCAAATAACCGCTGCACGCCGCGCTTGTGCAACGCCGCCCCCGCCCTGAATATAGGGCGATGGCCGCGCCACTCCCCGTCACGAACGATCCCGATCCGACCTTCGCCGAGCTGATCGCTGGGCGCCCGCACATTCGCATGGACGCCCGCGACGGGCTGATGGTGGAGGGCGTGCCGCTCGCTCGCATCGCGGCGGTGGTGGGCACGCCGGCCTGGGTCTATTCGGCCGGCAGCCTGCGCCGGCGCACGCGCGCGCTCACCGGTGCGCTCGGCGCCGCCGGGCTCGACGCCTCCGTCCATTTCGCGATGAAGGCCAATGACAACCTCGCGGTGCTCGCGCTGCTGCACCGCGAGGGTCTCGGCGTCGACGTGGTGAGCGAGGGTGAGCTGCGCCTGGCCCGCGCGGCCGGCATCCCGGCCTCGCGCATCGTCTTCTCCGGCGTGGGCAAGACCGAGCGCGAGCTGCGCCTCGCACTCGCCGAGGACATCTTCCAGATCAACGCCGAGAGCGCCGAGGAGATCGGTATGATCTCGGCGCTGGCCACCGCGCTCGGCCGCACCGCGCGCGTGGCGCTGCGGGTGAACCCGGATGTGGACGCCAGGACCCACGCCAAGATCACCACCGGCCGGGCCGAGAACAAGTTCGGCGTCGCCATCGATGACGCGCTCGTCCTCTATGCCCGCATGGCCGCGTCGCCGGGGATCGAGGCGGTCGGCATCGCGACCCACATCGGCAGCCAGATCACGGCAGGGATGGCCGCCTACCGGACCGCCTATGCGCGCCTCGCAGAGATGGTGCACGCGATCCGCGCCGTGGGCCTGCCCATCCTGCGCGTCGATTGCGGCGGTGGCCTCGGCATCACCTATCGCGACGAGCCGGCGCCGATGCCCGAGGCCCTGGCCGGCGCGATCAAGGTGACGCTCGGCGGCCTGGGGCTTCCGGTGATGCTGGAGCCGGGCCGCTGGATCGCGGGGCCGGCCGGGCTGTTGCTGGCCTCCGTCGTGATCGAGAAGCAGGGCGCGCGGCGCTTCGTCATCGCCGATGCCGCGATGAACGATCTCCTCCGCCCCTCCATGTACGACGCCTGGCACGGCATCCTGCCGATCTCGCCCATCGCGCACCATGCGCCGCTCTCGCCCGCCGATGTGGTGGGGCCGGTCTGCGAAACCGGCGACACCTTCGCCCGCGGCCGCGCCCTGCCGGCCCTCCCGGCGGGCGAGCTGATCGCCTTCCTCGACGCCGGCGCCTATGGCGCGACGATGAGCAGCACCTACAACGCGCGGCCCCTTGCACCCGAGGTGCTGGTGGATGGCACCCGGTTCGCGGTGGTGCGGGACCGGCAATCCTACGCCGCGCTCGCCCATGGCCAGCGGATACCCGACTGGATCGGTGCATGAGCCCGGAGCCGCTGCCGCCCCGCATCGCCTGGCTGCGCCGCGCGGCGCGGGCGGCGCTGCTGTGGGAAGCGGTTTGGCCCGCGCTCTGGCCGCCGCTGGCGGTGCTGGGGGTGTTCCTGCTCGTGGCGCTGGCTGGCGTCCCGAACCTGCTGCACCCGGCGCTGCACCTGGCCCTTCTCGCGGGCTTTGCCGGGGCGCTTGCCTTCGCCATCCTCCGCAGCGCCCGCCGCCTGCGCTGGCCGGACGCCGCCGACGCGGATCGCCGGATCGAGCGCGACAGCCGGCTGCGCCACCTGCCGCTCGCGACGCTGGCCGACCAGCCGGCCGGCAATGATCCGGAGCACAACGCGGTCTGGGCCGCGCATCGCATCCGCGCCGCGGCGCAACTGGCCGCCACCCGCACGACGCGTCCTCGCCCGGGCCTCGCGGCGCGCGATCCCCGGGCCTTGCGTGCCGGGCTGGGCGTTGCGGTGCTGGCCGGCTTCATCATCGCCGGCGACAGTGCCGGCGAGCGGCTTCGCCGGGCCTTCACCCCCGGCTTCGCGGCCGCCGCCCTGCCGCCGGCGCTGCGGCTTGAAGCCTGGGCGACGCCGCCCGCCTATACCGGCGCGGCGCCGGTCTTCCTCGCCGCCGGTGGTGGTGCCGTGACCCTGCCGGCCGGCAGCCGGCTGCAGGTCTCGGTCTCCGGCGGCGTCGGCGAGGCCCCGGTGCTAAGCCTGGATGCCACCGACATCCCGATGCGCGCGCTCGACCGCGCAAGCTATGCGGGCGAGGCGGTGCTCGACAGCGGCGGGCGCCTGCGGCTGCGCCGCGAAGGTCGCGACATCGCCGCCTGGACGCTGACGGTGCAGGCCGACACCGCGCCGCGGGTGAGTTTTTCCGAACCCCCGGCACGCGCCGCGCGCGGCCTCGCGATCCGCATTCCCTGGCGGGTCGAGGATGACTGGGGCGTCGTCTCGCTCGATGGCGCCTTCTATCTGCGGGCGCGGCCGGGTGCGGAGCCGCACCGGCTCGACATCCCGCTGCCCGGCACCCATCCGCGCCAGGCACAGGGCACCGCCCAGCCGGACCTCTCCGCCCACCCCTGGGCCGGCCTCGAGGTCGAGCTGCAGCTGACCGCGCGCGACGGCGCCGAGCAGGAAGGCCGCTCCGAACGCGTCACACTCACGCTGCCGGAGCGCAGCTTCAACCACCCCGTTGCGCGCCAGGTGATCGCGGTGCGCCGCGCGCTCTCGCTCGACCCTTCGGCGCGCGAGCCGGCATTGCGCGCGCTCGACGTCATCGCCGCCGCGCCGGAAGCCTTCGAGGAAGATACCGGCACCTACCTGGCGCTGCGTTCGGCGCGCCACCGGTTGATCCGCGACCGCCGCCCGGTGGCCGTCGACGAGACCCAGGCTATCCTGTGGGAGATCGCCATAGCGCTCGAGGAAGGCCGTGCCGACCGCACCGCCCGGGCACTTGCCGCGGCGCGCGACGCGCTGCGCGAGGCGATCGAGCAGGCGCAGCGCGAAGACCCCGGCGCCACGCCGGAGCAGCGCGCCGAGATGGAGCGCCGCGTGCAGGCGCTGCGCGAAGCGATCCGCCGCCACCTGGAGGCCATGGCCGAGCGGCTGCAGCAGGAAAACGCCGAGGCGATGCCGTTCGACCCGCGCAACCGGCTGATGGACCAGCGCGAAGTCGACCGCCGTTCCGACCGCATGCGCGACGCCGCGCGTGAGGGCCGTACCGAGGATGCCGCGCGCGAACTGGCCGAGCTGGAGGAGATGCTGCGCAACCTCGAGCAGGGCCGCACCGCCAGCCCCGAGCAGCGCCAGCGCCAGGAGCGTCAGCAGCGCGGCCGCCAGCAGATGGGCGCCGTGCAGGACATGGTTCAGCGCCAGGGCGAGATGCTCGACCGCGGCCACCAGCGCCAGGAGGATACCGACCGCCGGCGCGGTGAGGAACGCCGCTCGAACCAGCGCCAGACCCAGCCCCAGCCGCAGCCCCAGGCGCAGCCGCAGGCGAGTGCCGACCCCGCCGCCGATGCGCGGCGCCAGCGTGCTCTGCGCCGCGCCCTGGGCGAGATGATGCAGCAATTCGGTGACCTCACTGGCGAAGTGCCCGAGGGCCTCGGCCGCGCCGACCAGGCGATGCGCGAGGCCGGCGAGGCGCTCGGCGAGGGCCGTGATGCCCGGGATGCGCAGGGCCGCGCGATGCGCGCGCTGATGGAGGGCGGCCGCCAGATGGCCCAGCAGATGCAGCGCCAGGGCATGAGCCAGGAAGGCGAGGGCGAAGGCGAACCGCAGGACAGCGCCGGCCAGGGCCAGCCAGGCGGCGAGGGCGAGGCCCCGGGCCAGGAGCAGGGCGAGGGTCGCGACCCTCTCGGCCGCCGCCAGCGCGAGAACACCGGCGCCCAGGACAATGGCTCCGATACCCGGGTGCCGGAGGAGGCGGAGCTGCTGCGCACCCGTCGCCTGCAGGATGAGCTGCGCCGCCGCGGCGGCGAGCGCGAGCGCGCCCCGGCCGAGCTCGACTACATCGAGCGGCTGCTGCGCCGCTTCTGACGCGCGGCCTGCGTCAAGACGTCACACCGTGCAGGGCCGGCGGCGGGCTAGGAAGCGGCTTCACCCCTGTGAGGATCGCTTGCCCATGAGCATTTTCGGTTCCATCGTCTCGCGCATCTTCGGCACCCACCCGGCCGCCGCCACCCCCGGCACGCCCGCCGCCGACCTGGCCGCGCCGGCTTCCACCATGGAGGCCGTCGACGTCCACGCCATGCTCGCCGGGTTGGCCGCGAACCATGGCGAGACGCTGCGCTGGGAGACCTCGATCGTCGACCTACTGAAGCTGCTCGACATCGACAGCAGCCTCCACGCGCGCCAGGAGCTCGCCAAGGAGCTGCACTTCGCCGGCGACCTCGAAGATTCCGCGAGCATGAACGTCTGGCTGCACAAGGCGGTCATGCAGAAGCTCGCCGAGAATGGCGGCCGCGTGCCGGCCGAGCTGCACGGCTGAGCAACCGCGTTGGCAGGGTACGGGGCCTGCCCCGTACCTGCCGACTTGCTCGAAACACGCACGGCGCGGGCAACGAACCGGCGTGCGAGCCGTTCCAGGGGCTCACCTTTGGAGGCAACGTCATGAGCATCTTCGGTTCCATCCTGTCGCGCGTGTTCGGCCGCGGCCCGGTCACCGCGCCGACCCCGCACCCCGATTCCGCCGTTCTCTCCGCCCCCGCCGAGCCCGAGATCGCCGCCGGCCAGGCGCCCGCGATGAACCCCTTCGACGTGAACGCGCTGCTCACCAGCCTCGCCGCAGCGCATGGTCAGGAGTTGCAGTGGCAGACCTCCATCGTGGACCTGATGAAGCTGGTCGGCATCGACAGCAGCCTGCAGGCGCGCCAGGCGCTGGCCCGCGAGCTGCACTATGCCGGCGACGTCTCCGACTCGGCGCGCATGAACATCTGGCTGCACGAGCAGGTCATGGCGAAGCTTGCGGAGAATGGCGGCAACGTACCGGACGATCTGCGCAGCTAGGATGGATCCCGGCGCCGGCGCATCGCGCGACGATGCTCCGGCGCCGAATGCTCAGTGCAGGCCCAGCGCCGCATAGGCGCGCGCCGCCGGCGGCCAGGCCGCCATCACGGCCTCGCGCTGCGTGAGAGCGGCAATCAACGTCCCCAGCACCACCACGATGGTGGCAAACCACGCGACCCCGAGTCCGGCGCGCATCGGCGGGGCGGCGTATGCGAGCCGGGTTTCCGGCTCCGCGCGCTCGGTCCAGGTGGAGGCGACTGGCTCCTCCCGCACGGGCGCGGCAGGGGCGGGTTGATCGGGCGTCCAGACATGCTGGCAGCGGGCGCAGCGCATGGGACGGTGCAGCCCCGAAAGGACAGCCTCCGGCACCTCGTATACGGCAGCACAGGCGGGGCAGGAGAGGTGCATGGCCGGGACATGGCCCCGCCTCATGGCTCGAACAAGCGTTGTCAGAGGTTGAGCGGATGCCCTGCCCCATGCCATGCCAATGCGCATGGAGCCATCCGGCACGGTTGTCCGATTCGATGAGGTCGGTTTTGCCTATCCGGCCCCCGGCGGCGGGCGGGGCCCCGAAGTTCTGCGCGGCATGTCGCTCGCGCTGGATGACGGTTCTTTTACCTGGCTGTTGGGACCCTCGGGCGCGGGCAAGACCTCCGCGCTTCGGCTGATGCACGCCGCGCTGCGGCCCACGCGAGGTGCGGTCGAAGTGCTCGGTGTGGCGACGGGCCCGGCCGCACGCGGCGCGCTGCCCGTGCTTCGCCGCAAGATCGGCGTGGTGCACCAGGACCTCCGCCTGCTGCCGCATTTGTCCACCTTCGACAATGTGGCCCTGCCACTACGCCTCGCCCGCCGCCCCGAGGCGCGCGTCGCCCAGGAGGTGACGGAGATGCTGACCTGGATCGGCCTCGAACACCGCGCACAGGCGCGGCCGGAGGAGCTCTCGGGCGGCGAGCAACAGCGCGCCGCCATCGCCCGCGCCGTGGTCTCGCGCCCGGCCCTGCTGCTGGCCGACGAGCCCACCGGCAATGTCGATGCGGCGCAGGCGCGGCGGCTGCTGGCTTTGTTCGCCGAGATGAACCGGCTCGGCACCACCATCGTCATCGCGACGCACAGCGAGGATCTGGTCGGGCGGTTTCCGGCGCCGATGATGCGGCTCGAACGCGGGCGGATCCTCGACCATGACGAGTAGCGCGCATGGCGGGTAGCACGCGCCGCGACCCTTTGGGCCTGCGCCGGGCCATGTCGGACCGGCTGCTGCAGGCGCTGATCGCGGCGATGGCGCTGCTCGCCTGCCTGGGCTTCGCCGCCGCGCGCGGGGTCGAGGCGCTGGGCGAGCGCTGGCGGCAGGGCGCGGAAGCCGCGGTCACGATCCAAGTGCCCGACCCGACGCGCACCCGCATCGCCCTCGCGCTCGGCGTGCTGGCGACGCTGCCCGAGGTGGCGGATGCCAACCCCGTCGACCCCGATCGCCTGGCGGAGCTGCTGCGCCCCTGGCTCGGCGAGCAGCCGAACCTGGCCCTGCCCGGCGTGATCGAGGTGCGGCTGCGCAACCTCGACGCCGACGTGGCCCTGATCGGCGATCGCGTCGCCGAGGCGGTGCCGGGCGCGGTGACTGAGGCGCATGGGCTGTGGGTCGGACGTCTTGCAGCACTCGCCACCGCCGTGCAGGGCGTCGCCTACGCGGCGCTCGTGCTGGTGGGGCTGATCGCGGTGGCGGTGGTGGCGGTGGCCACGCGCGCGGCGCTGATTGCCCGGCAGGATTCCGTGGCCGTGCTGCACCAGCTGGGTGCGACGGATCGCGAGATCGCCGGGCGCTTTTCCGGCCGTGCGATGATCCTCGCGCTGGGCGGCGGCGTCGCCGGGGTGCTGGTGGCGGTGCCGGCCTTCTTCCTGCTCGCCCGGCTGGCGCAGCCCTTCGGCGGCGAGGTGATGGCCGAAGCGCTATCAGGCCTGCCCTGGGCGAGCCTGCCCTGGCGCGACATCGCAATGGTGCCGGTCGCGGCCGGCGCCATCGGCTGGCTCACCGCGCAGGCGGTCGTGCGGGTCTGGCTCGCGCGCCTGCCGTGAGACGGCGCATCCTCCTGAGCGTGCCGCTGGCGGCGCTGCTGGCCGCCGGCGCCGGCTTCGCGTGGTTCCTGGGCGAGGCGCGCCTGGTGCCAGAGCAGCCACTCGCCATGACCGATGGAATCGCGGTGCTGACCGGCGGTGCCGAGCGCGTGGAGACCGGGCTGCGCCTGCTCGCGGCGGGGCAGGCGCGGGTGCTGCTGGTCACCGGCGCCCATCGCGGCGCGAGCCTGGCCGAGGTGCTGGGAGCGGCCGGCTTCGATGCCACGCCGCTCGCCGCGCGCGTCACGCTCGGGCGCGCGGCGGCGACCACGCGCGGCAATGCCACCGAGATCGCCGCCTGGGTTGTCGCCGAACGGCTCGGCTCGGTGCGGCTGGTGACCTCGGGCTATCACATGCCACGCGCCAGGCTCGAAGTCTGGCGTGCCCTGCCGGAGGGCGTGCGCGTGGTGCCGCACCCGGTGCAGGCGCGGGATGGCGCGTGGCCGCGGATGTCGCTGCTGGCCTCGGAATATGGCAAATGGCTCGCGGCGCAGGCGGGGATTTCCGCGCTGGTGCCCGCGCGTGGCGACGCGCGCGATCGATAGTATGCGTGGCGACGCGCGCGAACGATAGGTTGCGTGGCGACGCGTGGCTGGTGGGACGATTTGGTCGATGACGTATCTGCGTTCGGTTGTGTTCAATCTGTTTTTCTTCCCCTTCACGGCGCTGATCTGCCTGTTCGGGCAGCCGCTGCGGCTGGGCCGGCCGCACTGGACGCGCCTGTATGTCCGCTACTGGGCGATGGGGGCGATGGCGATCGTGCGCATCGTATGCGGCATCCGCATCCGCATCGAGGGACGCGAGAACCTGCCCGATGGCGGCTTCATCCTGGCCGCGAAGCATCAATCGGCCTTCGACACGATGATCTGGCTGATGGTGCTGCGCCAGCCTTGCTACGTGCTGAAGCAGGAGCTGCTCGACCTGCCGCTCTGGGGCGGGCTGGCGCGGCATTCGGGAATCATCGCCGTGGACCGCGGCGCCGGGGCCTCGGCCCTGCGCGGCCTGGTCAAGCAGGGGCGCGAGGTGCTCGCTGAGGGACGCGCGGTGGTGATCTTCCCCGAAGGCACCCGTACCCTGCCCGGCGAGCGCGTGGCCTATCAGCCCGGCGTCGCGGCGCTGGCGACGGCGACCGGGGCCATCGTGGTGCCGGCCGCGACCGACAGCGGCCGGCTCTGGGGGCGGCGCGCATTCTGGAAGACGCCTGGGACGATCACCGTCTCCATCCTGCCGCCGCTGCCCGCGGGCCTTCGGCGCGAGGCGATGATGACGATGATGGAGAACGTGATCGAGACCCGCACGGCAGAGCTGTTCGAGATGAGCGGCCACGCCACGCCGAACAGCACCCATCGCCAGGAGAAACGCCCGGCGCCGGCGGCCTGAGACTAGCGCGACGCGGTGCGGAACGGGTGCGCCGGATAGGCGCCGAGGATGCGCAGTTCGGCCGAGAAGAAGGTGAGCTCCTCGAGCGCGCGCGCCAGGCCCGGATGATCCGGATGACCATCCACGTCGCAGAGGAACTGCGTCGCGGTGAACGCGCCATTGACCATGTAGCTCTCGAGCTTGGTCATGTTCACGCCGTTGGTCGCGAAGCCGCCGAGCGCTTTGTACAGGGCGGCGGGGATGTTGCGCACGCGGAAGACGAAGGTGGTGACGGTGTCAGGTGCAGTGGGCGGCGGGTCCTGGCGGTCGCGGGCCATGACGTAGAAGCGGGTGGTGTTGTGATCGGCATCCTCGACGTTGTGGGCGAGGATTTCCAAGCCGTAGATCTCGGCAGCGAGCGCGCTGGCGATGGCCGCGTCCTCCACACCGCCGCGCTCAGCGATGAGCGCCGCGGCACCCGCCGTGTCGGCCTCGATCACCGGGGTGAGCTTCCGCTCGCGCAGGATATTCAACACCTGGCCCAGGGCCACGGGATGACTGTGGGCCCGCTTGATCGTGTCCAGCGTGGCACCCGCCGGCGCCATCAGGCAGTGCTCCACACGTTCATAATGCTCGCCGATCACCGAGAGACCCGATTCTGGCAGCAGCCGGTGGATATCGGGCACGCGGCCGGCGAGCGAGTTCTCGCAGGGCAGCATGGCGAGGTCGGCGCGGTGGTCGCGCAGCGCTGCCATCGCGGCCTCGAAGCTCGGGCAGGGCAGGGTGGTCCAACCGGGATAGGCGGCGCGGCAGGCGAGGTCGGAATAGGCGCCAGGCAGGCCCTGGAAGGCGATGATGCTCACGGATGCTGTCCCAGCGCTGTTCGGGCGCGTTCGAGGTCTTCGGGCGTATCGACGCCGAAGGGAGCATGGTCCACCAGCGCGGCGACGATGCGCATGCCGGCCTCAAGCGCGCGCAACTGCTCGAGCTTCTCGCGCAACTCCAGCGGGGAAGCGGGAAGTGTCACGAAGCGCTCGAGCGCGGCGCGGCGATAGGCGTAGACGCCGATATGGTGGTAGCGCGGCCCATCCCCCCAGGGGATCGGCAGGCGGGAGAAGTACAGTGCGGGTGCGACCGCGACGCCGGGCGGGAAGGCGCAGGCGCACTTCACCACCTGCGACGCGGCGGCCTCCGCATCCGTGGTGATCGGTGCGACCAGGGTCGCGATGTCGGCGTTGGAATCCTCCAGCGCCCCGAGCAGCGTGCGCAGCAGCGCCGCCGGCAGGGTCGGCAGGTCGCCCTGGAGATTGATGACCGCGTCGTGGCGCGCTTCGGGGTCCAGCGCGCGCAATGCCAGGTGAATGCGGTCGGTGCCGCTCGGCACGTCGTCGGCGACCAGCACGGCCGTGCCGCCATCGGCTTCGATCGCGGCCACGATCTCGGGCTCGCCGGCGGCCACCGCCGCGGGGCCGATCGCAGCTTCCCGCGCGCGGTCCAGCACGTGCAGGATCATCTGGCGCCCGCCAATAACGGCCAGCGGCTTGCCCGGCAGGCGGGTGGAGGCCATGCGGGCCGGGATCAGAATGATGGGGTTCACGGGCAGGGATCCGAACGCGAAAGGCGCGGCAAATCGGTTGCCGCAATGCACCATGGCCAGTATGGTCCGCGCCGTTCTAGAGCAGCCGACGCAAGGCTGGAACCCCGGCGGGGTTCCCGTGCGCCGGCGCGATGCTTTGGCTTGGATGAAGACCCAGGCGCCCAGGCGGCGTTGCGGTGGCTTCGGTTCGCGAAGGGCTTGTCGGATGGATAGTCTCGGTCCCACCAAGATTTACGCCTCGATCCTGGCGGCAGGGGTCGTCTTCGGGCTCACCGGGCTGGCGGGCAAGCTGCTCGTCTCGCCCGAACGCCTGCACCACCCGGTGCTGAACATCGCCGGTGCCGCCGCGCCGGCCGCCGCCGCCGCGCCCGCCGCCCCGGCGATCGAACCGGTCGGTCCGCTGCTCGCCGCCGCCAACGCGCAGACGGGCCAGGCCCTGGCCGGCCGTCTCTGCTCCTCCTGCCACAGCTTCAACGAGGGTGGGCGCGCCGGCGTCGGTCCGAACCTTCACGGCGTCGTGGGTCGCAATCACGCGTCGATCGAGGGCTTCAACTACTCGGCCGGTCTGCGTGCGAAGTCCGCCGAGCCCTGGGGCTATGAGGACATCAATACCTTCATCGCGGCCCCGGCTCGCGCCATTGCCGGCACCCGCATGGCGTTCGCGGGCATCAACAGCCCGCAGCAGCGTGCCGACGTGATCGCCTACCTGCGCTCGATCAGCCCGAACGCGCCCGCGCCCTGATGGGGGCGGTGCCGGCGGCCTTCCTCGCCATCGCCGAACAGGCGGCGGCGGTGGCGGGCGCCGTCATCCGGCCGCTGTTCCGCTCCGCCCTGCTGGTCGAGGCGAAGGGCGATGCGAGCCCCGTCACCGAGGCTGACCGCGCCGCCGAGCGCGCCATGCGCGACCTGATCTCGGCCGCGTTTCCCGACCACGGCATCTGGGGCGAGGAATACGGGCCCGAGCGCGCCGATGCCGAATGGCTCTGGGTGCTCGACCCGATCGATGGGACGCGCGCCTTCCTCACCGGCCGGCCGCTGTTCGGTACGCTGATCGCGCTGCTGCATCGCGGCGTCCCGGTGCTGGGAATCATCGACCAGCCGGTGACCGGCGAACGCTGGACCGGTGTGGTGGGCGAGCCGACGCGCTTCACCTCCCCCATGGGCGGGACGCCGTGCTGCCGGCCGTGCGCGCGCCTGGCCGAGGCCGAGCTGTCCTGCACTGCGCCGGACCTCTTCGCGCCGGGCGATGATGCCCGCTTCGACCGATTGCGGCGGGCCGCGCGGCGGGTGACCTGGGGTGGCGATTGCTATGGCTATGGCTTGGTCGCGCTCGGGCTCGTGGATGTCGTCGCGGAGAGCGGCCTGAAGCCCTGGGACTGGGCGGCGCTGGTGCCGGTGATCGAGGGTGCCGGCGGGCGCGTGACGGATTGGACGGGCGCCCCGCTGTGCCTGGGCGCCGCGGGCCATGTGTTGGCCGTGGGCGACGCGGCGCTGCTCGACGAGGCGCTGAGGCTGCTGGCAGCCTCGGAGTAAGCGAACAAGGGCACCTTATCGGGCCCTGGATGCCAAGTCCCTCTATTCGTTTCTAAAATTGTGCGGAAGCAAGGGGGCTCCTGCTTCTTTACCGTCGGCGGCGGGCTTAACGAAGCTCAGGCAGCACAACGCCGGATCGCGCTGAGGATCACGCACGGAGCGACTTGAATCCTCAATCTGCCACCCCATTTACCATCCACGCAGATGGTCAGGAGATGGTAATCAGATGGTAGGGAACGTTCATGAGCTACGGCCCAAGTCCGGCGCCGACAGCGAGAAGATCACCATCAACCTCGGCTATGTCGACCTCGGCCATATCGACCTGCTCGTCCAGGACGGGTTCTACACGCACCGCACCGACTTCATCCGCACCGCCATCCGCAACCAGATCGAGCGCCACGCCGAGGCTGCGAAGCGCTCGGTCGCGCGCCAGAACCTCGATCTCGGCCTGCGCCACTTCACCCGCGCCGACCTCGAGGCGGTGCGCGACGCGGGACACCGCCTCGATATCCGCGTGCTTGGCCTTGCTTCGATCGCCGCCGACGTCACACCCGAACTGGCGGCGGCGACCATCGCAACGGTCTCGGTGCTCGGCGCGTTCCAGGCGAGCGCCGCGGTGAAATCCGCGCTCGCCGATCGCATGCGCTGACCCAGCCCCCACAAACCAACATCCGCGACCGGCCATCCCCCCGGCGGGTCTGTCTCTCCTTGCCCTGAAAGTTCGTACCATGACCCCTCTCTCCCAAGACGCGATGCGCGAGGCAACGCGCCTGACCCGCGGCGGCCGCCTCGGCGAAGCCACGGCACTGCTGCGCTGCGTGCTCGGCGGATTGGCCGGCAAGGCCGCGCGCGACACGCCACCGAACGTGATCGACGGCGAAGCCACGTCGATGCCGGACACCGCGTCACCGACCACGCCGGCCGCCCCACCCCTTGGCTGGCGCCGGCCCGTGCGCGCCCGGGCAGGCGCGCCCGATGCCGCTCAGCCGCCGATCGGCGGGCAGTTCCTGGCCCGGAGCTATGCCGGCGCGGCCGGACGGCTCGGCTACAAGCTTTATATCCCGAGCACCCTGCGCGACGCGCCGGCGCCGCTCCTCGTCATGCTGCATGGCTGCACGCAGTCACCCGATGACTTCGCCGCCGGCACCCGCATGAACGCGCTGGCCGAGGAGCATGGTTGCCTCGTCGCCTACCCGGCCCAGGAGAAGTCGGCAAATGCGCAGAAATGTTGGAACTGGTTCAGCCCGGCTGACCAGCATCGCGAGATGGGCGAGCCGGCGCTGATCGCCGGCATCACCCGCGCCATCATGGCCGAGCACCGCGTCGACCCGCGCCGCGTCTACGTCGCCGGGCTCTCGGCGGGCGGTGCGGCCGCGGCGATCATGGCGCAGGCCTACCCGGACCTTTACGCGGCGGTCGGCGTGCATTCGGGCCTCGCCTGCGGCGCGGCCCGCGACGTGCCCTCCGCCTTCGCGGCGATGCGCCGCGGCGCGACGGTGCTGGTGCAGCCCGAGGAAGGGCGTCGCATCGTGCCGACCATCGTCTTCCACGCGGACAAGGACACCACCGTGCATCCGCGCAACGGCGACCAGGTGATCGCGCAATCGGCGACAGCCGGCGCGCTGCGGGTCGAGGTCGTGGAAGGCCAGGTGGCGGGCGGCCACCCGTATCGCCGCACCATCCACGCCGATGCGTCGGGGCAGGCGGTGCTGGAGCAATGGCTGGTGCATGGCGGCGGCCACGCCTGGTCCGGCGGCAGCCCGGCCGGGACCTACACGGATCCGCGCGGACCGGATGCGTCGCGCGAGATGCTGCGCTTCTTCCTGGAGCATCCGCGCCGGGACTGACCGGGGCGTATGCGAGGCACCTGCCGATCGTCGGGAGCCGGTGAGCGAAACCGCATCAGGACGCCCAGACTACCGACCGGTGCCCGCGCGTGCCCAGAGGGCCGCGGCGGCGGCGGCACCCTCGCGGCAGATGGTCTCGAGATCGGCGCGCACCGGCCGGCCATCGCGCACGATCACCTCGCCCTCCACCACGACATGGGTGATGTCGCGACCATGGCCGGTGTGGAGGAAGCTGCCGAACGGATCCTGATGCGGCGTAAGGTGCGGCCGGCGCAGATCGGCCAACACCAGGTCCGCGCGCCAGCCGGTGCGGATCGCGCCGAGCTCACCCGCCATGCCCATCGCCGCGGCGCCGTTGAGCGTGGCCGCTTCCAGCATGTGCTCCGGCGCCCAGCTGTCCTCGACGGCGCCACGCTGGATGCGGCCCATGCACAGCGCCCAGCGCATCACCTCCACCATGTCGGCATGCATGTTGTCGGTGGCGAGGCAGAGGCGCGCGCCAGCCTCGGTCAGCGCGCGGGTGGGCGCGATTGTGCCGCCGGTGGCGTTGCCCTTGGGGATGTGCGCGACATTGACGCGCGCACGCCCGATGCGAGCGATGTCGCCTTCCGTCACGTGGATGCAGTGCGCGGCAACCAGGCCGTCATCGAGCAGCCCCACATCGTCGAGCAGTTCCGCCGGCGTCATGCCGTCGCGCTCGCGGATATGCGCGACCTCCACCTTGCTCTGCGCGAGATGCGTCTGCACCGGGATGTCGAGGCGGCGCGACAGCGCGGCGATGCGGCGCAGGAACGCGGGCGAGCAGGTGTCCGGCGCGTGGGCGGCGAGCTGTACGCCGGTGCGCGCCCCGGGCTTGTGGTGGAAGCGCTGGGCGAGCGCCTCCGCCTGTTCGAGCAGCCTGTCGCCGGCGGCCGCGTCGTACTCCCACCGCCCATGCGCGATGCCGGAGAAATCGACGTCGTGGATGCGATTGCAGGAGAAGACGCGCAGCCCGAGATCGGCCATCGCCGGCAGGGTCAGATCCGTGTGCACATAGGTGTCGTTGATCAGCGTCGAGCCGAACAGCATCGCCTCGCACGCACCGAGCCGGGCCAGCGCGATGGCCTCGTCCTCGGTGACCATGTGACCCTGCGGCACGCCGGGGGTATAGGCGGGCGCGAAGCCCATATCCTCCGCGCTACCGCGCACCATGGAGAGGATGGTGTGGGTGTGCACGTTGATGAGCCCGGGCAGGCAGAGATGCCCGGGCAGCGTCAGCCGCTCCGCGGCCGTCGCACCCGGCGGCAAATCCACCGCGCGGCCCACGAAGGCGAAGCGGCCGCCGGTGATGCCGATCGCCGCGTCCAGTACCGGCGCCTCGTGCGCGGAGGCGATGAGGATGCAGCCCTCGACCAGCAGGTCGTAAACGATGGGTGGCGTCATCGGCGCTCTCCGGTCAGACGGCGGGTTCGAGGTGGCGGAGGAAACGCTGCAGGCGCGGGTCGCGCGGGGTGTCGAACAGCGCGGCCGGCGTGCCCTCCTCCGCGATGCGGCCGTCGGCCATGAACACCACGCGGTCCGCGACATGGCGCGCAAAGCGCATCTCGTGCGTCACCACCACCATCGTCATGCCATCCGCCGCCAGCGCGCGCATGGTGTCGAGCACCTCCTGCACTAGCTCGGGATCGAGCGCGCTGGTCGGCTCGTCGAACAAGATGATGCGCGGCTCCATGCTCAGCGCGCGGGCGATGGCGACGCGCTGCTGCTGCCCCCCGGACAACTGGCTCGGCCGCTTGTGCGCATGTTCGGAGAGCTGCACGCGGTCGAGGTCGCGCGCCGCTCGCGCCTCCGCCGCTGCGCGCGGCAGGCCGAGCACCCGGCGCGGGCCGAGCGCGACGTTCTGCAGCGCCGTCAAATGCGGGAACAGGTTGAAACGCTGGAACACGAAACCGAACAGCCTCCGCTGGCGCGCGAGATTCGCCTCCGTCGCGGGCGGTCCGCCGATCACCTCCTCGCCCAGCCGTATGCTGCCGGCATCGGGCGTCTCCAGCCGGTTGAGGCAGCGCAGGAATGTCGTCTTGCCCGACCCCGAGGCGCCGATGATCGTCACCGTTTCGCCCTGCCGCACCGTCAGCGAGACACGGTCCAGCACCAGCTTCTCGCCAAAGGACTTGCTGATGTGCGTGGCGACCAGCAGCTCGTCGCTCACCATGTCGGCAGCGCCCGCTCGATCCGCCGCGACGCGAAGGACAGCGCCGTGATCAGCAGATAATAGTAGAGCGCCAGCAGCAGATAGATCTCGAACGGCGCAAAATGCGTCGAGATCACCGCCTGCCCCGCCCGCGTCAGCTCATAAACCGAGATCGCCGAGAGCAGGGACGAGTTCTTCGTCAGCGTGATCAAGTCATTCGTCAGCGCCGGGATCATCGGGCGCCACGCCTGCGGCAACAACACCCACCACAGCACCCCACGCTGCGTCATCCCGATCGATAGCGCCGCCTCGGTCTGCCCGCGCTCCACCCCGCCCACGGCCCCGCGCGTGATCTCCGCGATGTAGGCCCCCGAGTTGATCGCCAAAGCCGCCACGCCTGCCCAAAACTCGGGCAGGCGAACCCCCACAACAGGCAATGCAAAGAACACCAGAAAAATCTGGATCAACAGCGGCGTGCCGCGAATGAAATCCACATAGGCCCGCACCAGGAACCGCAGCACCCGGCTGGACGACAACGACGCCAACCCCGCCGCCAGCCCCAAAACCAACCCCAACACACACGCCACCACACTGACCTTCAAGGTCATCACAATGCCCGCCGCCAACAACGGCGCCGCATAACGCACGACCGACCAGTCGAATTCCATCGCCTAGTGCCGGGGGGCGGAGAAGGAAGAAAGCATGGGGGCGCTGCCCCCAAACCCCCGCCGGGGATCGCTCCGATCCCCGGGCCCCTGCGTGTGCTGGTCCTGGGATTGGGGAAGGGTGAGTTTGCTGGAAGCGCCGGGTTGGGGAGAGGGCGCGGGGTCGCCGCTGCGGCACGGTTGCTCCCTTGACGCGCCCTCTCCCCAACCCGGCTCGCCTCCGGCGAGACTGCCCTCCCGAACCCAAGAACCAACAGATGGAGGTCCAGGATCGACACGATCCTGGTAGGGGGTTTGGGGGGCAAAGCCCCCCATGCTTGCTCCCATCACGCCACCGGCTCTGGGATGGTCTCCGGCAGGTTGAACTCGAGGCCGAAGTATTTGAGTTGCAGTTCGCGCAGCGTTCCGTTGGCGCGCAGCGTGCGCAGCTGTTCGTCCATCCAGGCGTGGATCTCCGTGTCGTCCTTGCGGCAGGCGAAGCCCGCGTAGTTGTCGGCGCCGATGCCGCGGATGACGGCGAAGCGTGTCGGTTGGGATCGGATGACGTAGGCCAGCGTGGGGAGCGTGTTGAGCACGCCGTCGACGGTGCCTTGGTTGAGGGCCAGGTAGGCGGCGGGGTGGTCGTCGTAGATCTTTACGTCTGCGAAGCCGCGGCCGCGGGCGGCGGTGATGCGCTCGGCCAGGCGGGGGTGGAGGGTTTCGCCGGGGCTGCCGAGTTTTATCCCGAGCACCTTGCCGGACATGTCCTCGATGGCGCGGATGGTGTTGGTGTCGCGGTTGCGGATGAGGAGGGATTGGCCGGCTTCGGCGTAGGGGATGGAGAAGCTGACGCGCTCCATGCGGGCGCGGGTGTAGCTCATGCCGGACATGATCATGTCGAAGCGGCCGGCGTAGAGTGCGGGGATGACGCCGGACCAGACGACGTCGACGTATTCGGGGGTGATGCCGAGGCTGCGGCACATGATGGTGCCGAGTTCGATGTCGTGGCCGGTGATGACGCCGGATTCGCGCATGGTGAAGGGGGGGTAGGTGGCCTCGATGCCGATGCGGAGTTTACCCGAGGCGCGCAGCGCGGCGAGGGTCACGGCCTGGGCGCGGGCGATGCGTGGGGCGGCAAGTGTCAGGACGCCGGCGCCGAGGAGGGCGCGGCGGGATAGGGTGAGGGACATGGGGGCCTCCCGGCGGGTTCTGGCCGCGGGGCTATGCCAGTCTTGTGCCAGTCAGCGGCAAGTCAGGCTTCTCCGACGCATTCCAGCATGGCGCATTGCAGCGCCTCGGCCGGCGACTTGCCGCCCCAGAGCACGAACTGGAAGGCCGGGTAGAAGCGCTCACATTCGGTGATGGCGATGTCGACCATGTCCTCGAGCGATTCGGCCGAGGCGCCGGGCGTGCCGCGCAGCAACACCGCGTGGCGGAACACCGGCATGCCCTCATCCACGTCGATACCGAAATGCCCGATCCAGAGCTTGTCGTTGGCGAGGCTCAGAAGCTCGAACAGCTTCTCGCGGCGCTCGGCCGGCACCTTGAGGTCGAAGGCGCAGGTGAAGGACATGGCGCTGATCTCGGAGGACCAGGCGAAATGCAGCCCATAGTCGCACCATTTGCCGGGCGCCTCGGCGGCGATCTCGCCATCCGAGCGGCGGTCGAACGCCCAATCATTGGCGATGACGATCTGCTCGACCACGTCGAGGGGATTTTGCGCCCGGGTGCTGCGGACGCTGAGTGAGGCGGACATGCGGACCTCCTTCCCGCGGGGCGTGCTGCCCCGCCTGGGGTTGAGGGGCGGCATGGCACCCGGCCCCCCCGGCCAAGCACCTCCGCTCCCCATGCTTCGATACCGAGTCTGGTAGGCCGCCACGGTATCGGAACACTAGAGGTAGACTACTCAAGCGCCAAAGCCGGGCGCAAGACATGCCTTCGTCAAAACGACCCTTTGGGCCGGTTTCTTCAATTCATAATTTAGGGTCTTCGAGATAAGCCCCGGAAACCGCAGGAGATGCCGCCATATCCATGCTTGCGATCCTGGCCTCCAGGGCGGTCACCCGTGCGGCGAGGGTCTCGGCCGCCTCGCTGGCGCGGCGGGCGACCTCCATGGCGGCGTCCAGATCTTCGCGCTTCACCAGGTCCAGGCGCTGGGTCATCGCCTCCATCTGGGCGCGCATCATCGCCTCCGCCTCGGCCTTCATGCCGTTCAACGCGGAGAAGGCGCCGCCTGCCATGCCGGCGATATCGTCGAGGAAGGAACGCTTGCCACCGCTGGGGCCGGTGCCGGTCTCGGTCATGTCGCTCTCCATTTCCCAAGGCGCACGCCGCGCCGTATATCCCGCGATGAGCGAGAGGTCATGCGATGTATCTGGTCACGGGCGGCGCCGGTTTCATCGGCTCCAACCTCACGGCGGCACTGGCCGCGGGTGGCGGCGAGGTGATGGTGGTGGACCGCCTGCGCAAGGGGACGCCCGGCGCCGAGAAGTGGCGCAACCTCGCCAAACACACCATCGCCGGCATCCTCCCGCCCGATGATCTCGAACAATTCCTCGACCGCGGCCGCCCGATCGAGGCGGTGTTCCACATGGGCGCGGTGAGCGACACCACGGTGACCGATGGCGATTGGGTGGCCGCCTCGAATTTGACCCTTCCGCTGATGCTCTGGGCCTGGTGCGCGAAGAAGGGCGTGCCGTTCATCTACGCCTCCTCCGCAGCCGTCTACGGCGACGGCGCTCTGGGGTTCGACGATGACGCCACCCCCGCAGCGCTGTCCGTGCTGCGGCCGCTCAACCTCTATGGCTGGTCCAAGCTCGCCTTCGACCGGCGCGTGGCGCAGATGCTCGGCCGCGGCATGCCTGCGCCGCCGCAATGGGCCGGGCTGCGCTTCTTCAACGTCTACGGCCCGAACGAGTACCACAAGGGCCGCATGCAGAGCGTCGTCGCACACAAATACGCGCAGATCGCCAAGGGCGAGGCTGCGACACTGTTCGCCTCCGACCGCCCCGGCATCGCCGATGGCGGGCAGCAGCGCGACTTCGTCCATGTCGACGACGTCGTGAATGTCTGCCTCTGGCTCGCCGACCACCCGCGCGTCTCGGGCCTGTTCAACGTGGGCTCCGGCATCGCGCGCAGCTTCGCCGACCTCGCCACGGCCATCTACGCCGCGCTCGGCCAGGCACCCGATATCCGCTACATCCCGATGCCCGAAGACCTCCAGGGCAAATACCAATACTTCACGGAGGCGAAGCTCGATCGCCTGCGCGCCGTCGGCTACGACGCCGCCACCATCCCGCTGGAAGACGGCGTCGCACACTACGTGCGGGACCATCTCGCGAGCGGCGACCCGCATCGCTGAGAGGCCCATACGCCGATGTTCGTCATCCCCTTCCCGGTCATCGACCCGGTGCTGGTCGAAATCGGGCCGCTCGCCATCCGCTGGTACGCGCTCGCCTACATCGCCGGCATCGTGCTCGGCTGGCGCCTGGCACGATACCTAGTGCGCCTCACTCCCGTCGTCTCCACAACCGAACAGATCGACGACTTCGTCACCTGGGTCACGCTCGGCATCATCCTCGGCGGGCGCCTGGGCTACGTATTGTTCTACCGGCCCGGCTACTACCTGGAGAACCCGCTCGAAGCCTTCGCCGTCTGGCAGGGCGGCATGGCCTTCCACGGCGGCATGCTCGGCGTCATCATCGCCACCTGGATCTTCTGCCGCATCAACAAGCTGCCGCTCCTCGCCTTTGGCGACCGCGTCGTCGCCGTCGTGCCGATCGGCATCTTCTTCGGCCGCATCGCCAACTTCATCAACGGCGAGCTCTGGGGCCGCGTCGCGCCCGACGTGCCCTGGGCCATGGTCTTCCCCGGCGCAGGGCCCGACCCGCGACACCCCTCCCAGCTCTACCAGACGGGCATGGAAGGCCTTGCACTCTTCGCGCTCCTGATGCTCCTCATGTCCCGCCCATCCATCCGAGCCCGCCCCGGCTTCATCGCCGGCGCCTTCCTCTTCGGCTACGGCTGCGCTCGCATCATCGGCGAATTCTTCCGCCAGCCCGACGCCCACCTCGGCTTCCTCTTCGCCGGCGCCACGATGGGCCAACTGCTCTCCCTGCCGATGCTCGCGGCCGGCGCCTGGCTCATGGCACGCGCCCGACCGGTGGCATGATCAGGGAGGAAGCAAGGCGGGGGGCTCCGCCCCCTCGACCCCCGCCAGGAGCCTGTGGCCCCTGGACCCCCCTTCGTGGTCCTGGGTTTTGGAGGGGTTTGAGCCTCGCTGGAGGCGTGCCGGGTTGGGGAGGGGGCGCACGGAATGCGTGCTTCTCGGGGGGGGCCACGACGCGCCCCCTCCCCAACCCGGCCCCTTCGACAAGCGCACCCCTCCGAAATTCAAGAACCAACAAGGGGAGGTCGAGGATCGACACGATCCTCGCGGGGTCCAGGGGCAGCGCCCCTGGCCTTGCTTTCTCCTGACCATGGAGCGGTTGGACGCGTTCATGGCTCGGGCGGTGGCTGCCTACTATGCGCGGCAGGATCCGTATGGGGATTTCGTGACGGCGCCGGAGATCAGCCAGGCGTTTGGCGAATGCCTGGGAGTCTGGAGTGCGGTGGTTTGGGAGGGGATGGGTCGTCCGGATCCGCTGGTGTGGGCGGAGTTGGGGCCGGGGCGGGGGACGCTCATGAGTGACGCGCGGCGAGCGGTGGCGCAGGTGGCGCCGGATTTCGCTCGGGCGGCGCGGGTGCATCTGGTGGAGGCGTCCGCGAGGTTGCGGGCGGAGCAGGCGGCGCGGCTGGGGGGTGATGTGACCTGGCGTGATGGGGTGGCGGGGCTGCCGGCGGGGCCGGCGGTGGTATTGGCAAACGAGTTTTTCGATGCATTGCCGGTGCGGCAGTTCGTGCGGCGCGGGGCGGGGTGGGTGGAGCGGTTTGTGGCGGACGGGGTGTTTGTGGAGCGTGGCTCTGAGGTGGCGTTGGGGGACGCCCCGGAGGGTGCTGTGCGGGAGGTGGGGGAAGCGGGTGCTGACGTGGTGCGGGCGTTGATGCGGCGGGGCGGGTGCGTGGCCCTGATGCTGGATTACGGGCCGGCGGAGAGCGGGGTGGGGGAGAGTTTGCAGGCGATGCGGGGAGGGGAGGCGGTGGACCCTCTGGTGGCGCCGGGGGATGCGGATGTGACGGCGCACGTGGATTTCGCGGCCTTGGCGGAGGCGGCGCGCGGCGTGGGTGCCGCGGCGCATGGGCCCTTGCCGCAGGGCGTGTTCTTGCAGCGGTTGGGGCTGGCGAGCCGGGCGGCGATGCTGGCGCGGGCGGACCCGGCGGGGGCGGGGCGGCAGCTGGCGGCGGCGCAGAGGCTGCTGGCGCCGGAGGCAATGGGGCGGCTGTTCAAGGCCCTGGCGCTGTGCGATGCCGCGCTGCCGACACCGCCGGGGTTTGACGCATGACGCTGCCACGCATCGCTGATGAGGATTTGGGCGCGCCGCATGGGTTCTTCACCCGGCAGGGCGGGGTGTCCGAGGGTGGCTATGCGAGCCTGAATTGCTCGACGAGCGGTGCGGATGATCCGTCGCGTGTAGCCGAAAATCGCGCCCGCGTGGCGGCCTCGCTGGGCGTGGCGCCGGGGGCGCTGTTCGGCGTGCGCCAGGTGCATGGGGTGCGCTGCGCGGTGCTGGAGGCGCCCTGGGACACGCCGCCGGAGGCGGATGCATTGGCGACCCGGCTGCCGGCGGTGGCGCTGGGCGTGGTGACCGCGGATTGCGGGCCTGTGCTGTTCGCCGATTCCGCGGCGGGCGTGGTTGCGGCCGCACATGCCGGCTGGCGCGGCGCGGTGGATGGCGTGCTGGAGGCGACGGTGGCGGCGATGGTCGGGCTTGGTGCTGAACCGGGGCGCATCATGGCCGTGGTCGGCCCCTGCATCCGCCAGCCTTCCTATGAGGTCGCGGCCGATCTGCGTGACGCGGTGCTGGCGCGCGATGCCGACGATGCGCGGTTCTTCGCCGATGGCGTTCGGGCGGGGCGGTGGCAATTCGACCTCGCGGGCTATTGCGCGGCGCGGCTTGCGGCATGCGGCGTCAACGTGCGGATCGTGGCGCATGATACCCTGGCCGAGGAGGCGCTGTTCTTCTCCCATCGCCGGCGGACGCTGGCTGGCGGCGGCGCGATCGGGCACCAGATCTCCGCGATCGCGGGGTTGGGATGACCGATGCCATACATGGTGATGTTCATAGTGCTGATTCTGCTGACGATGCTCGCGAGCTGCTTCGCGTGATGAGAGTTCTGCTCGTGGCGATGCTGGTGCTGCTCGGCGCCTGCGGCGACCTGCCGCAGCCCTTTCGCGGCCGCGCGGGGGGCAACGCGGCGCAGCTCGCCGCACCGCCGGGCGTGCGCGTCGCGGTGCCGCGCTCCGATGCGCTGATGCTCGACACCATCGGCGCCGACCGCTTCGCCGAGACCATGGCCGATGCCTTGCGCGTGGCGGAAGTGCCGGCGGTGGCGGCCGAGCCATTGCCGCTCGACTGGCGCGTGGGCCTGGCCGTGACGCGGCGCGGCAGCGACGTGGTGCTCCGCTACACCCTGCGCGACGCGGATGGCGGCGAGCTCGGCAGCGCCGAGGTGCCGCCGATGACGCGCGCCACCTGGGCCGAGCAATCCGACGAGATGCGCCGCGATGCGACGCGGGTCGCCGCGCGCAACCTCGCCACCATGATCCTGCGCGCCGAGGCGGCGCGGAAGGCGACCGATCCTGCGGCCCTCGCGGCCGGCGGGCCGCCGCGCATCCGACTGGTGCCGGTGGGCGGCGCGCCGGGGGACGGCAATTCGGCGCTGACCGCGCGGATGAGCGATTTCCTCACCCAGGCCGGCTTCCTGATCTCCGACAGCGCCACCGCGGCAAGCTTCGCCGTCCAGGGGCTGGTGAGCGTGGCACCGAGCGGCACGCAGGGCGTCCAGCGCGTGGAGATCCTGTGGGTTGTCTCCCGCCGCGACGGCGAGGAGCTGGGCCGCGTGCTGCAGCTGAATGAGATCCCGTCGGGCAGCCTGGACCGGTTCTGGGGCGATGTGGCCTTCGCTGCCGCACAGGAGGCGGCGGGCGGCGTGCAGCGCGTGGTGAGCAATGCCGGCGGCATGCCCGAGCGGCGGGACGGCAGGGCGGCCGCGACGCCGGTGCGCGGCCTCGAGATCCCGCGCGACAACGACCTGCCCGCACCCACCAGCACCGCCGCGGCGCCGGCGCCTTAGTCGGCGCGCGCCAGTTCCGGCCCCGAGGCGAGGCGCACGGCGGCGCGTTGCGCGGCGAGGCTTGCCTCCACGTCGGCGCGGCGCAGCGCGATCTGCGCCAGGCGCGGCTCGCACACGGTGCTCTCCGGCTGGCCGAGGCAGGGCTGCCGCGCCTCGCGCTCCTGTTCGCCGAAGCGGGCGGCGATCGCTGCCGCGCGTGGCGCGAACCAGGCATCGCGCGCCGCCGCGTCATCGAACTCGGCGGGGGGCGAGACGATCGCGACCTCGGGCGGGAAACGGTTGATGGAGCCGCTGGCCACCGCCGCGGTCAGCATCGCGATGCCGACCACGCCGGTCGGCAGCGGCACGAAAGCGCCCGGGTCGGGTTCCGGGCGGAAGACGTGGACTGTCTCGAGCGTGCCAGGGCCGACGCAGCGCATTTCATAAGGGAAGGCGGAGCGCGGGATCTCCAGGCGCCCCGGAGTCGCGGCGAGGACGGCCAGCACCTGGCCGTCGCGCTCGGCCGTGCAGCGCTGCCCCGGCGGCTCCGTCGCCACCTGCACATAGCCGTCCCAGGCCGGCGGCTTGAGCCCGGTGGCCCGGCCGATGACGTGGATGGTGCCAGCGATGCATCCGCCCAGCGCCAGCAGCGACAGCAGGCAGGCCATGCGAGCCGCCGACGACGCGCAGGATGGGACGAGGGCCATGGACTGGGGTGTATCCGAAAACCAGCACCTTTGATCTCTCCATGTGCGGTGCTTGAAAAATTCATCGGGCGCGGCGCATAAGAATCGCAGGGGATTCACGCGGGGGGCATCGGGGGATGCTGCGACGCAGCCTGTTCGTTATTGGCTTGCCGCTGGTCGCGGCGGGATGCTCGAGCACGCGCGGTGTGGGCCGCGCGGTGCCGGGCTATGAGGGCGGCGGCGGGCAATCCTGCGTACCCTTCGCGCGGCAGCGCTCCGGCATCACGCTGCGCGGCGACGCCTGGCAATGGTGGAGCGAGGCGGAGGGGCGCTATGCGCGCGGCAACGCCCCGCGCCATGGCAGCGTGCTGGTCTTCGCGCGCACCGCGCGGCTGCGCACGGGGCATCTCTCGGTCGTCTCGCGCGTGGTGTCGGGGCGCGAAATCCTGGTGGACCACGCGAACTGGGCGCCGGCCGGCACCAGCGCGCGCGGCATGATCGCGCGCGACCAGCCGGTGCAGGACATCTCCGACGCCGGCGACTGGTCGGTGCTGCGTGTCTGGTACCCGCCCGTGGGGCAGTACGGCGTCACCCCCTTCCCCGCCTGGGGTTTCATCCACCCGGCGCGGGCGTGAGCCTGCCCCGGCGCGCGCTGCTGGGCGCCGCCCTCGCGGCGCCGGGTCTTGCCCGGGCGCAGCCGGCCTGGCCCGATCGCACGCTGCGCTTCATCGTGCCGTTTCCGGCCGGCTCCACCCCGGACCTGACCGGGCGCATCGTGGCCGCCGGGCTCGCCTCGGCGCTGGGTCAGCCATGCGTGGTGGAGAACCGCACCGGCGCCGGCGGCAACATCGGCACCGATGCGATCGCCAGGGCCAGCGACGGGCACGGCTTCGGCCTGTCGATCAACGGCCCGCTCTCCACCGCCCCGGCGCTCTACCCGACCCTTCCGTATGATCCGGCGCGCGACCTGGCGCCCGTGTCGCTGCTGGTGCGCGGGGCACAGGCGCTGGTGGTGCATCCGGACGTGCCGGCGCGCGACCTTGAGGGCTTCGCGCAGGCGGCGCGCGCGGGGCCGGGCGGCATTGCCTTCGGCTCGGTCGGGGCCGGCTCCGGCGGGCACCTGGCGATGCTCGACCTCGCCGACCGGCTCGGCGGGCTCGAGCTTCTGCACGTGCCCTATCGCGGCTTCCCCGAGGCGACGCTCGACCTCGTCGCCGGGCGAATCCAGGCGATGATGGTGACGGCCGCGGCGGTGCTGGCGCCGCTGCAGGCCGGGCAGCTCCGCGCGCTGGCCACCACAGGCGCGGCGCGCTTCCCCGGGCTGCCGCAGACGCCGACGCTCGGCGAGTTCGGGCTGGCCGAGGCGGACTCCTACGGCTGGCAGGTGATGGTCGCACCGGCCGCGACGCCGCCCGACCGCATCGCCCGCCTGCACGCGGCCGCGGTCGCGGCCCTCGGCGAACCTGAGGCGCGGCTGCGGCTGGAGCGCGCCGGCTTCGAGGTGGTCGGAAGCGATCCCGACGCCGCCGCACGCTTCCTCGCCGCCGAGGCGGCGCGCTGGGGCGGGCTGATCCGCCGGCTGGGTATCCGGGCGGAAGGCTGAGGCCGGTTTTCCATCGAAAGATCGCAGAACCGGCGCACCCCGGTTGCAGCCGGCGGCGCGGCCCCCCACCTGCCGTTTGCGCCACGCGCGCTCCACGATTAGGGTGCGCCGAATTGCGACATTGAAGCGCGACCGCCGCCGGGGCGGTCCGTCACACATTATCGAGGCGTCACGATGGGTTCCTTCAGCATCTGGCACTGGCTTGTCGTGCTGCTCGTGGTCCTGCTGCTGTTCGGCAGCGGCAAGATCAGCGGGCTCATGGGCGATCTGGCCAAGGGCATCAAGTCCTTCAAGAACAACATGAAGGAGGAAGAGCCCGACGCCTCCATGACCCCGCCGGCGACGCCGCCTACGGCCGCCACGGGCACCATCCCCGGTCCCGCGGGCGCGAGCAGCACTGCGACCGCCGCGCCGCATACCGCGTCGACCTCCTCGCGCCCGGCGGCCTGAGCGCAGCGCCGAAGCGACGACCAGGCCCGCTATCAGCATCGGCCGCGGCGGTTTCGCGCGCGGCGCGTGCGCCGGGTTCCACATCTTACAGTCCCGTCATGCGACGCGGTTCTGTCGCTGGTCAGCCACGCTGGCCGCGTCTAGAAGCCCATCCATGCAGGCGGAGGCCCTCTGACGATGCTGACCAGCTGGAGCGTCAAGGACGGGCATTGTCTGGTTCGCGAGGGCGCCGTTTCGCAGATCACGGTCGCGCTGCCGGAGGCGCAGAGCCGGGCCGCGGCGGCAGTCGTCGATCCCGACAGCCTGCGCGGCGCCGTCTGGATCGACCTGCTCAACCCCTCGCCCGAGGAAGAGGCTGCGGTGCAGACCGCCCTGCGCCTCGAGATCCCGACGCGCGAGGAGATGCAGGAGATCGAGAGCTCCTCGCGCCTGTATCGCGAAGGCGAGGCGTTGTTCCTCACCGCGAACTTCCTCTACGGCGTCGATGGCGGTGAATACGGCTCCACCGCCATCACCTTCGTCCTCACGCCCGAACACCTGATCACGGTGCGCTACGCCACGCCCAAGGCCTTCACCGTCTTCAACGCCCGCGCCCAGCGGGTGCCGAGCACGCTGCTCGCCTCCGCCGACGCGGTGATGCTGCACCTGTTCGAGCAGGTGGTGGACCGCCTCGCGGATATCCTTGAGCGCGTCAGCACCGACATGGACCGCGCCAGCCACAGCGCCTTCGCCAGCGCGCGCGCCGGCGGCAAGGTCAAGGCGAACCGCCGCGATGCCGATTTGCGCGAGACGCTGCTGACCCTCGGCCAGGTCGGCGAGGTCACCACCCGCGCCTCGGAAACCCTGCTCGGCCTGTCGCGCATCCTCACCTTCGTGGGCGCGGAGAAGGGCACCGCGGTGCGCAAGGAAAACCAAGTGCTGATCAAGACGCTGGTGCGCGACGTGCGCTCCCTCGTCGAGCACGCGAACTTCCTCAACAACAAGGCGCAATTCCTGCTCGATGCCGTGCTCGGCATCATCAACGTCGAGCAGAACTCCATCATCAAGACCTTCACGGTGGCCGCCGTGGCCTTGATGCCGCCGACGCTGATCGCCAGCATCTACGGCATGAACTTCAAGGAAATGCCGGAGCTGCAGTGGGAGTACGGTTACCCCATGGCGATCGGGCTGATGCTTGCAGCCGCGATCCTTCCAGTGCTGTATTTCCGGCGCAAAGGCTGGCTGTGACGCAGGTGCTGCGGCTCGCCCTCATCCTGGGCGTGTTGCTGGCGAGCGGCGCGGCGCGCGCCGCCTGCCCCGATACCGGCGCCGCGGTCAGCGTCGCCCGCGACGACCCCGAGCCCGCGATCGGCACCGCGCCGATGACGGCGCTGCGCAACCAGATGCAGGCCGCCGCCCAGCGCACCCATGGGGACCATCTGGGCGTCACCGCCTCCCGCGTCGAATGGCGCATGGAACTCGCCGCGCGCTACCTCCGCGAGCCCGACGGTCGGGTCTGCGCGGTGGCCGACCGGGTCTCCATCGTGCTCGCGCATGTCGAGCACGCGATCCGCATCGCCGAGGAGATCCCGCCGCAAGGGTGCCTCTGGCGCGAGGTGCTTGTGCATGAGCAGCGCCATGTCGCGGTGAACCGCGCGACGCTCGCCCAGGCGGAACAGGCGCTGCGTGGGGCGGTCACCGAATGGGCGCGCCGCGCGAGCGCGCGCGCGGCGGATGCGGAAGCCGCCACCGGCGTGCTGCAGGCCAGCCTGCGCCAGGCGGTGGAGCCGCACCTCGCGACGATGCGGCGGGCCCGCGTCGAGGGCCATGCCCGCATCGACACGGTCGCCGAATATGACCGCCTTGCGCGCATCTGCCCAGGCGATCAGCGCCGCCTGCCGCCGGTGCGCTGAAACCCTGCCCGTAGCGTCTTGACGCGCGGCCGCGCGGCGGTTGAGGTCGGCCGAGCAAGAGGGGACCTCGCCATGCCGAAGACCACCCGTGTCGATGCCAGCGTCGACGTCATCCGCTGGGGCGCCTTCGACGCCAGCTTCCCGACCGTGGCCGAGATCGACAGCGGCGATACGGTGGTCCTGGAATGCCTCTCCGGCGGCCCCGAGGTGATGCCGCCACGCGAGAGCATGATGGCCGTCCACCCGGTGCTGCGTGAGGTGCACGCCAAGACGCCGCGCCTGGGTGCGCACGTCATCACCGGCCCGGTCGCGGTCAACGGCGCCGAACCGGGCGACATGCTGCGCGTGGACATCGACAAGATCGAACTGGGCTCCGACTGGGGCTTCTGCGGCTTCCGCCCGCTGTTCGGCACGCTGCCCGAGGATTTCCCCTATCGCCGCACCCTGCACATCCCTGCCGACCGCGAGCGCATGGTCTGCCGCCTGCCCTTCGGCCCCGCCGAGGGCGGGATGGAACTGCCGTTGGCACCCTTCTTCGGCGTGATGGGCGTGGCCCCGCCGCGCGAGTGGGGGATGATCAACACCAAGGAGCCGCGCGCCCATGGCGGCAACCTCGACAACAAGGAACTGGTCGCGGGCACCACGCTGTATCTGCCGGTCTTCACCGAGGGCGCGATGTTCTCGGCTGGCGACGGACATGGCGTGCAGGGCGATGGCGAGGTCTGCATCAACGCGCTGGAGATCAACCTCACCGGCACCTTCACGCTGTCCGTGGTGAAGGGCGGCGGCGCGCATGACCCGATCCTGCGTTTCCCGCGCGCCGAGACGCCGACGCACTACATCACGATGGGGCTGAACGAGGACCTCGACCTCGCGATGAAGCAGGCGCTGCGCGAGATGATCGCCTTCATCTGCTCGCGTTCGAACCTGTCGGATGCGGATGCCTACCAGTTCTGCTCACTGGCGGTGGATTTCGCGGTGACGCAGACGGTGAACGGCGAGAAGGGCGTGCACGGCAAGCTGAAGAAGGGCCTGCTGTTCTGAGGCGAGCGGCCATCGAGGATGGCCGCGAAGCCGCCTCAGGGCGCTTCGCGGTTGAGCGCGTCGAGGGCGTCTGAAAACCCGCGGAACGACACCGGCACCATCTGCTGCGTCCCGGCCGGATCGCGCCATTCCAGCCGCGCCGAGGCATCGGCCGCGCGCGCCCGCATCCGGGTGACCACGGCGGCGTCGGACAGCGCCAGTTCGGCGAAGCAACCCTGCGGCACGCAGCTGCGGAACGGCAGCACCAGCGCCGGCTCCACGGTCAGTCGCGCCGGCTCGGCCACGGCGATGTTCACCGGCACCTGCACGACGATGCGCAGCGGGGTGCCGCGCGCGAAGGCGACGACGGCCACCGGTTGCTGCCGCTGGTCTGCCATGGTCTGCGCCATCTCGCAGCTGCGGCCGCTGGCCACGCGCTCGCAGCGCACCACCCAGTCGCCGAAGGCGGCAAGCGTGCGCTCCGGCGCCGGCTGCGCCAGGGCGGGTGCGGCGAGGAAAAGGAAGCCAAGCAGGGTCAGGGTGCGCATGGCGCGCAATTCAGCCCAGCTTGCGCACCTGCACAAGCGTGAATAACCCGAAGGGCGGGCAGCTCTCCCGGCTGAGGGCGGGCGCCTGATCCGGATCCAGAAGGTCGGTGAGCGAAAAATCCGGGTGCCAGCCGAGCACGCGCGACAGCGGCGCCATGGCCTTCTCGATCCACCAGCGCGGCCCGGATTCGGCCGCGAAGTGGTTCACGAACAGCAGGTGCCCACCGGGGCGGACGACGCGGTTCATCTCGGCAAACAGCTTTTTCGCATCCGGCACCACGCTCGCGGTGAACATCGCGACGGCCACGTCGAAGCGGCCATCCTCGAATTCCATCGCCTCGGCATCCATCTCGTGCAGGCCGTCGACCTGGACGAGCTGGTCGGCGGCGACGCGCTCGCGCGCCTTCTCCAGCATCTCGTGGCAGAGATCGATGCCGGTGACGGTCAGGCCGCGGCGGTAATGCGGCAGCGCCAGGCCGGTGCCGACGCCCACTTCCAGCACGCGCGGACCATCCAGCCGATTGACCGCGGCGACGGCGCGGCGGCGGCCGTAGGCCGAAACGCCGCCGAAGACGGCGTCATACACGTTGGCCCAGCGGCGATAGGCGTCGCGGACGCCGTCCGCGTCGAGCGCCGCCCTGGGGTGTGCCTTGACGGCCACCCCGCCTTCCACGCGATCGATATGCGCCATGTGCACCCCGTTGATCGCGACGGGGCTAGACCCTTGCGCGCTTTCACGCAAGTGTCACGAACCCGTGCGCGCCCGCGCGGGCAGGGCAACGAGCACGCCGCCGGTCGCGATCACCGCCATGCCGGCCAGCGTGGCGAGGTCGGGCCGGTCGCCGAACACCAGCAGGCTGGCCAGGACCGCCCAGACCAGCTGCGTGTAGGAGATCGGCGCCAGCATGCTGGCCGGCGCGCGCGCATAGGCCAGCACCAGCATCCCGTGTCCGACCCCGCCGAGAGCGCCGAGCAGCACCAGCACCGCCCATTGCCCACCGCTGGGCCAGATCCAGACGAAGGGCTGGACCAGGGAGACCACGATGGAGGCGGCGAAGGCGGTGTGCAGGATGGTCGTGCGCGGGTCATCGAGGGCGGCCAGACGCCGGGTCAGGATCTGGTAGAAGGCGAACAGGATCGCGGTGCCGAGCGGCAGCATCGTCGCCCAGTGCGGCGTAGCACCGCCCATCAGGAAGGGCGGCCGCAGCACGATGATGACGCCGCACAGCCCGATCGCCACGCCCAGCCAGCGCCGCCAGCCGACCCGTTCGCGCAGCAGCAGCGCGGCGAGTGCGACGGTGAACAGTGGCGAGGCGAATCCCACCGCGGTGGCGTCGGCCAGCGGGATATGCGCGAGCGCGGTCGAGAACAGCAGCGAGCAGGAACACAACAGCAGGCTCCGCAGCGTCTGCAGCCACGGCGCACGCGACCGCCACGGCAGCCCGCCCGTGGTCGCCCAGAAGAACACCGCCACGGTGGCGAAGCTGAAGGCGAATCGCGCGAACATGAGCTGGGGCACCGCGAAGCCGGCCGTCAGCAACTTGATCAGCGTGTCCATCAGGACGAAGACGGCCAACGCCGCGAGTTGCAGCGCGACGCCGGCGAGAGCGGTGTTCATGGGCCATCTTCACCCACGGGCGGGGTTTGCGGGAGGGCCGGCGGCGCGGGTCTGCCACGCCGGGCGGTTTTCGGCGCCCTCGCGGGTTTCGTCACGGCGCGCCGCTTGACCGGGGCGGGCCGCGCGGGCGAGACGATAGCCATGCGCGCAGCCCTGCTCATGATTCTCTGTCTCGCCGTGGCGGCGCCCGCGCTAGCGCAGTCGAGCCTTGGCACCCCCAACGCCCTGCCGCCGCCGCAGCGCCCCGGAAGCGCTACCCCGGCCCCGGCCGCACCGACGCCACCGACGCCACCGACGCCAGCGCCTGCCGCGCGGCCGCCCGCC
>NZ_JAAEDH010000007.1 GCF_018128965.1 Plastoroseomonas arctica | reverse complement strand
CACCGGCGTGGCCCCGGGTGCGGAGCTGCGCGCCGACGCGACCGTGCTGGGGCAGGGCGGCAGCATCATCGTCCATTCCACCGAGGCGACCGAGATGGCGGGTGCGATCAGCGCGCGCGGCGGGCCGCAGGGCGGGGATGGCGGCTTCGTCGAGGTCTCGGGCGAGCGCGGCTTCCGCGTGCCCGGCAGCATCGACGCCGGGGCGCCGCAAGGCCAGGCGGGCACCGTGCTGTTCGACCCGAACACGCTGCTGATCGCCAATAACGGCTTCACGCTGCCCGGCGTGCCGGACTTCAACCCGGCCGGCGATTCGCTCGGCTTCGGCGCGCCGCCCACCGACGCGGTGGTCACACCCACGCAGATCGCCGCCGTGACCGGGGACCTGCTGCTGCAGGCCACCAGCTCGATCGTGGTGCAGGATGCGGTCACCAAGCCGCAGGGCAGCCTGACGCTGCAGACCGCGGCCAATGGCCTCATCCAGATCAATGCGAACGTGGTGATCCAGGCGGGCAACCTCACGCTGATCGGCAACGCCATCGCCTTCAACGCGCTGGCCCAGGCGAGCGGCACTGTCACCTTGCAGAATACCGGCGGCACGGCGCCCGGCAACGTCACCGCCGGCACCAATGGGCGGATCGTCGCGACGACGCTGACACAGACCGGGGCGCTGTCCTTCAACGCCATCACGCTCAGCGGCGCCAATGAGATCGCGACGCTCGGCTCGCTGACCGCGCAGCAGGGCATCATCGTCAACAATATCGTGGATCTGACCGTGGCGGGACCGGTATCCCTGCTGGCCGGCGCAGGGAGCGGAAACATCAGAATCATCGCGGACGGCGGCGCCACGGCCAGGAACCTCACGGTCAACGGCTCCGTCAATGCGGGCGTCAATCAGTTCGTCCTCACGGCCAATGGCGACGTTACGCTCAATCCTGGATCGAGCGTCTCAGGATCAGTATTTGAAGGGCTGAGTGTGATTGCCGCGGCCACGACGGGGGGCACCCGTAATCCGGCGCTTCCGGGCGCGCTGCGACTCAACGGCACAATAAACCACGTGGGCGACCTTACCTTCGGCGCTGGGACTGGTGGAATTTCCCAGCAGGGCGGGCAGATTGTTGTCCCGGGGGGGACGCTCGGGGTCGCGTCAGGCGCGGATGCGCTGCTCGACCATGGCGCCGGCGGTGGTGCGCCCAATGCCGTGGCCAACATTGGCTCAGTGAACATTCCGGGGCGTTTCAGCCTTGATAACGGGATTACAAATCTCACGGTTACGACCGCAAGTACGATCCAGGCGGCGTCCATCCGGATTGCGACGGAAGGCACCCTGACGATTGCTGCCGGCGTTGGAACTCTTCCATCTGGCCTGCTCACCTCGCCCAGCGGCACCATATCTCTTCTGGTCAACGGCCTGAACCTGCCGGCAGGACCCACAACCACACCGCGCGTGAATGCCGCCACCGTCGAGATCGCGCCCGCCACCCCGCGCGCCGTTCAGTTCGCCCTGCCCGATGCGACGACGCCCACGCCGGGCACGCTGGCGCTGAACCAGCAGACGCTGGCTCTTATCAACGCGACGGACACGCTGCGCATCGGCGGCACCACGGCGGGCGGCACGACCGCGACCGCGCTGACCATCGAGGATAATTTCGACTTCGCCGGCGGCCCGACGCTGGCGGTGGGCACGCTCGACCTTCGCAGCCTCGGCGCCATCACCCAGGCGGCGGGCACCTTGCTGGGCGCCGACATCCTGACCGGCAGCGCGGGCGGCGGCGTGAACCTGCCCAACGTCTCCATCGGGCAGCTCGGCGATTTCTCCGCCGGGGACAATTTCTTCCTCAGTGCGGGGGAGCTCGTGCTCGCGGGCTTGGTCTCCGCGCCGGGCCGGATCGTGACGCTGGTCGCGAGCGGGTCCGTCTCGACCACCGGCCCCGGCCGCGTGACCGCCGCCGAACTGCGGGTGAGCAACTCGGACGGCAACATCGAGCTCGCCGGTGCGAACCTGCTCGACCGGCTGGGCGAAACCCGCTCGGTCGGGACGCTCGAGATCGTCAATGCCGGGCCGCTGATGGAAATTCCGGCCGGTGCGACGGTGCAGGCGGCCGATGAGGCGGTGCTGCGCGCCACCACCGGCTCCATCACGGTCAACGGCACCGTGCGCGCGCCGGTCCTGACCCTGTCGGCACCGTCGGGCACGGTCGCGGTGAACGGCAATTCGGCCATCGCCACCACCGGCGCGCTGCTGCTCGCCGGCGATGCGGTGGCGGTGAACGGGCTGGTTTCCTCCCCGGTGCAGGTGACCGTGCAGGGGACGAGCAGCGCATCGCTCGCGGGCACCGCGCAGACGCCGCTGCTGGTGGTCAGCGCGCCCGCCGTGACCTTCGGCGGGCTGAACGTGGCCGGTCTCACCCGTCTCTCGCTGGGCACCGGCGGCTTCGCCTCGGGTGGGATCAATACCCGCCAGCTCGCGGTGCTCGGTGGCCGCGGTACGCTGCTGAACGGCACCATCGCGGGCGTCGCGGGCGAGAGTGCCGCCGCACTGGGCGAACGGCGCAACGCGCAGGGCGTGACCGAGCCTTCCCCGCCGCCAAATGCGCTGAGCTTCCTGTTCAACAACTGCGCGATCGCCGTGGCCGGGCTCTGCGCACCGCCGCCTCCGGTCGTGACCCCGCCGCCGCCGACGCCGCCGACGCCGCCCGCGCAGGCTGAGCCTGGGGACCAGTCGCGGCCCGACGTCCCGAGCTATACCGTCGCCGACAACCCGCGCGGCTTGCAGGCTGAGCTCGACCCGGCCGGGCAGCCCGCCGGGCTGGTGCGCTTCCCCAGCGTGTCCCTCGTGGTGCGCCCCGGGCGCGACACGACCGAAGACCGCGAACTCGCCCCCCCCAACGTGCGTGCGGAGGATTTCTGACATGCGCGCCACCATCCTGATCCTGGGCTTGGCACTCGCCGCCTGCGCCCGGCCGCCCGAGAGTGCCTTCGTGCCGGTCTCCTCCGGCGGCGCGGTGACCGAGGTCGGTGCGAGTGCCGCCGGCGAGCCCTGCCGGATGGCGCGCACCAATGATGGCGGCGACATCTGGTGCGGCACCTGGGAAAGCCCCGCGGTGCGCATCCGCCGCGGCGATGGTGCGACCGCCATGGGCGCGGCGCAGGCGGCGCGCACGACCCTCGCGGCGCGGCTGGACTGCGACGCCCCGAGGCCGGCGACCAGCGGCGGCATGAACGGCGCGCTCATGGAGTGCCGCCGGCGTCAGGGCGGCTGGCCGGCCTTCGTGCTCGCCGCCGGCGAGGGCCGGATCTGGCTCGCCGAGGGCGTGCTCTCCGCGCTGCCGGCGGCCGACCGCGCGATCGGCGTGCTGGCGGGGCGCAGCGGCACCGCCTCGGCGCCGCTCTCCTCGGACGCGATCGCGCTGCTGGCGCAGCGCCTCTCGCGCGAGGCGATCTCGAGCGGCGATATTGGTCGCTTCGACGCGCTGATGGAGATCGGCCGCGACGCCAATCAGGCCGAGCGCTTTCCCGCCTCCGAGACCGCCTATCGCGCCGCCCTCGCGCTGCAGGATCGCGCGCTCGGCGCCAACAATCCCAACAGCGCCCAGACGATGATGCTGCTCGCGCTGCAGCTCTCGAACCAGGGCCGCTATCCCGAGGCGGATGCGCTGTTCAACCGCGCGACCCCGCTCGCGGCCCGCGCTGCGGACCCGCTGGCGCCGGCGGCCCTCGCGCATTACCGGGCGCTGGCCGACGCCAATCGCGGCCGCACCGAGCCCGCACTCGCCGGCTTCGCGCGCGCCGCCACGCTCTACCGGCCCTTCCTGCCGCCGGAGCTGCGCGAGGGCGGGGCCGCCCTGCCGGCCGATAGCGGCGCGGCGCTAGCGCCCCTGCTGGTCGCGCGTGACGTGGTGCCGGACCCGCTCGCGCAGCGCGCGACGATCGGGCTCATCGAGGCGCGGCGCAACGCCGCCGCCGTGCTGCGTGCCGCAGGGCGGGGCGCGGAGGCGCAGGTGGCGGTCGCGGATGCGCAGCGCATCGTCGCCGCGGTGCCGGGCCTGTCGGGGGCGAACCTCATCTCGGCCCGCCTCGCGCGGACCAGCGGTGCGCTTGCGGCCGGCACCGGCGAGACCGGGCTCGCCGATGCGCGCTTCGCCGCCTCCGCCCGCGGCTTCGCGCTCGGCGTGCCGCGCTCGCGCCCCTATGCGGAGACGCTGCTGCTCCGTGCCGCCGCCATCGGGCCCACGGCCGGCGAGACCGCCGGGATCTGCCGCGAGGCGGTGAGCGTGCTGCGGTCCCTGCGCGAGGGCGTGGAGGCGCGGCGCATCGCGCCCTGCGTCGATGCGCTCGCTCTGGCCGGCCAGGTCGATGCCGCCTTCGAGGCGGCGCAGCTCGGCCAGGGGCTGGTGACGACCACCCAGATCGGACGCGCCGCCGCACGGCTGACGGAATCGGCGCGCGACCCGGCCGTCGCCGGTGCCTTCCGCCGGCGCGAGACGGCGGAGCGCACACTGGCCGCCAAGTACCGTGAGCGCGACGCCGCCATCGCCGCGGGCGCGAACCGTGGCGAGCTCGCCGCGCTCGATGGCGGCATCGGCGCCGCCGAGGCGGAGGCGGTTGATGCCGACGCCGCGCTGCAATCGGCCGCACCCGGCTTCGCGCAGCTGGTGCAATCCTCGGCGACGGCGTCCGAGGCGATGGCCGCACTCCGACCGGGCGAGGCGCTGCTGCTGGTGACCGAGCCCGAAGGCGGCCGCGGCTGGAGTTTCTGGGCGCAGGAGGGGCGGATCACTGTCGCGCGGATCGGCGCCGACACCGCCGAGATCAACCGCCTGGTGGCCGAGCTTCGCGCCAGCGTCGAGGACGGGAATGGCGAGAAGCCGTTCATGGCGGGCACCGCGCATGCCCTGTACCAGGCGCTGATCGGCGTGCATGGCGCGCGCGTCGGCGAGGCGCGGGCGCTGCTCGTGGTGGCCGAGGGCGCGCTGCTGTCGCTGCCCTTCCCGATGCTGGTCACCGCGCCGCCGCCCGACGCGCGCAGCCACGAGGGCGCGCGCTTTCTGCTCGAAGCCATGCCCGTGACGCATCTGCCCTCGCCGGCCAGCCTTATCGCGCTCCGCCGCTCGGGCAACTCCGCGGCCGGGCAGGCCTGGGTCGGGTTCGGTGCGCCGGTGCCGGTGCCGGCGAGCTACGCCGCGCGCAGTTTCCCCGCACAGCCTTCCTGCGGGCGCGGCCTCGCCTCGCTCGCGGCCCTGCCCGGTGCGGCGCTGGAGCTGCGGGTCGCCGGGCAGATCATGGGGGCGAATGCGTCGGAGCAGCGCCTGGGTGCGGCCTTCACCCTCGACGCGCTGCGCCGGACCCGGTTGCGCGACTACCGCGTGGTGCATTTCGCGACCCATGGCGTGCTGCCCTCGGACCTCGCCTGCCTCACCGAGCCGGCGATCATCGCCTCGGCCGCCGCCAACGGGCCGGATGCGACGCAGGCGCTGCTGACCTCCGGCACGGTGCTGGAATTCGACCTCGACGCCGACCTGGTGATGCTCTCCGCGTGCAACTCCGGCGGTGGGCGCGCCGCCGGCGAGAGCCTCTCCACGCTCGCGCGCAGCTTCTTCTATTCCGGCGCGCGCGGTCTGCTGCTGACGCATTGGTATGTGAACGACATCGCCGCGGCACGGACCGGCGCGGTCATGCTGCTCAACATGCGCAACGGCGACGGCAGTGCCGAGGCGCTGCAGAAGGCGCAGCTTGGCATCTTCCGGCTGCGCGGCGGGTCTCACCCGGCGTTCTGGGCGCCCTTCGCACTGATGGGGCCGGGGCAGGCGGGCAGGCCGGGCGTCCGCCAGGCGGCGCTCTGAGGCCGGCGGCGCCAGGTCTTAGCACGAGGGCGCGAGGCTGACCGTGTCGGCGGGCTCAGGCTTGCCGAACAGGAACCCCTGCGCCTCGTGGCACCCGATCTCAGCCAATAGCGCGCATTGGGCTTCGTTCTCGACGCCTTCGGCCGTGATGGACATGTCGAGCGCGGTACCGAGCGTGACCACCGATCGCACGATCGCGTTGCTCTCGCGCGAATAGCCCAGGCTCGCGACGAAGGACCGGTCGATCTTCACGCGGTCGAACGGGAAGCGCTGCAGGTAGCCGAGCGAGGAATAACCGACGCCGAAATCATCGAGCGCGATGGCGACGCCGAGCTCGCGAAGCCGGTGCAGGCTCGCCATCGTCTCCTCGGTCTCGCGCAGCAGCACCGATTCCGTGATCTCGAGCTCGAGCCGGGCGGGGTCGAGGCCGGATAGCGCCAGCGCGGACCTGACCGCCTCATAGAGGCGGCCACCGCCGAACTGCACCGGGGAGAGGTTGACCGCGACGCGCCAAGGCGTAGGCCAGGCGGCCGCCTGGGCGCAGGCCTGGTGCAGCACCCATTCGCCCAAGGGGATGATCAGACCCATCTCCTCGGCCAGCGAGATGAACTGGTCGGGCAGGATCAGCCCGCGATATGGGTCGCGCCAGCGCAGCAGCGCTTCGAAGCCGATCAGGCGCCGCGCCGGCAGCGTCACCTGCTTCTGGTAGTAGAGCTCGAATTCCTGGTTCTCGAGCGCGCGGCGCAGGTCGAACTGATCGCGGCGCCGCTTCTGCGCCTGGGCGTGCATGCCCTGCTCGAAATAGCGGAAGCGGGAACGCCCGGCCGCCTTGGCGCGGTAGAGCGCCATGTCCGCGTTCTTCAGCAGCGTATCGGCGTCGAGGCCGTCGCGCGGTGCGACGGCGATGCCGATGCTGGCGCCGACGACGACCCTGTGCCCGTCGATCTCGAACGGTGCGCGCAATTCCTCCACCAGGCGCTGGGCCAGCAGGCCGGCATCCTTGGGCTGGTCCAGCTCCATCTGCACGAAGGCGAATTCATCCCCGCCCAGGCGCGCGATCGTGTCGATCTGGCGCACCTGGCCCATGCAGCGCCCGGCGACGGCCTGAAGCAGCGTGTCGCCGCCGCCATGGCCGAGGGTGTCGTTCACATCCTTGAAGTGGTCGAGATCGAGATAGAGCACGGCGAAGGGCTTGCCCCCCGCCTTGGCGCGGACCAACGCCCCGTCGATCACCGAGCGCAGCAGCGCGCGGTTCGCAAGCCCGGTGAGCGCGTCGTGATGCGCGAGGAAGTCGATCCGCGCCGCCCCCTTGCGCTGCTCCTCGAGCACGCTCAGGGCGGTGCGCGCGGTGGCGAGCTGGTCCCGGCTCTGCAGGTGGCGGATGCCGAGCAGCGCGCCGCCGATCGCCGTCAGCGTCACCAGAACCAGGGCGATACTGGTGGTCAGGACATGTTGCCACCATGAGGCCAGCACGTCGTCGACGCTGCGAGACACGGTCACGATCACCGGGTAGTCCGACAGGGCGCGCGCGGCGATGATCCGCTCGACACCGTCCAGCGGGCTCTCGGAGTGATAGGTCAGGCCCGACGCGGCGCCGGCGATCTGCGCGAAGCGGATGGCGTCGGCATCGGCCGAGCTGTTCTGGCCCGGCTCCGGGTGCGGGAACCGCGCCATCAGCACCAGGTCGCGCCGCCACAGCGAAATCACGCCTGTGGGGCCGAGATCGATGCGGCCGAGGAACTCCTCGAAATCGGTCAGCCCGATGCCCACGCCGGCGATGCCGAGGAACTCTCCGTTCGCAGTTTCCAGCCGGCGCGAGAGATAGATGTTCCAGGTGCCGGTCTGGATGTTGCGTGCCGGCGGGGCGAGATAGGTGGCGAGCTGGGGATCATCGCGTAGCACCGAGAAATGCGGACGGTCGGCGATGGAGAAGACCGGCAGCGGCCAGGCCCGCGAGGATGCGATCGTCACCCCCTGCGCATTGGTCAGGAACAGCGCCTCGATCTGCGGCAACGCGCTGATCATGGACCGCAGTTCGAGGTTGACCGCCTGGGTGCTCAGCCGCTCGTCGAATTCGCGGGTGTTCTCGACGCCGAGGATGGTGACCAGCTGCATGAGGCCCTGGTGCAGCAGCTCCACGGAGCGGAAGGTATTCTCGGTGTAGTTCGCGAGCACGAGTGCGAGGTTCTCGATCTCCCGCTCGGCCCGGGCCATGTCGCGGCGATAGAGGTGGCCGAGCAGAAGACCGGCCGCGAGGATCGCGGACAGAACGAAGGACGCCGCCGCCACTACCAGCCAACGGGAGGAGCGTGGGGCCTTGTCCGGCGCGCTGCGAAGGGCCGCGCCGGGCCATCGCAGGACGCTGGTCATGGCAGGCATCGTGGTGCCCGGTCGTTCATGCTGGAATTTCAGTTCCACCAGCGGGATCCGGACAAGTTTCGCGGATCCGTTGGCGATTCGGGTTGCTAACTCGCTGCGTCATTTCTCTTGCGATACGGGAAATGGTCGTTTGCTGCCACTGAAATCAAAATTGCGGAAGTGTCGGGAGCGCTGATGAACGTTCATCGCATCGCTCGGTCAAACGAATCGAAACAAATTGAAGTGCGATTGATCGCTGCTGCATCATATCTTCGTGGGCTGCGGTGGAAGAAATGTCGCAGTGCAATGACGGCGGTAGAATACTGGAATACCGCTCCAGCGACGCAGCGGGGAGCATTGCATCGTCCTGCGACGGGTTCGCCAGACTGCTCGAACCGATGCTTGGAGGGGTGAACGGCGCCACGCTGCCCCGCGGACCGAAAGTCTCTCGCGCGGTGGCCTAAACTCGGTTGCAGGCCGCCAGACGAGGCTGGCGACCTGCATTCGAAACGACGTTCGCCCGCTCCGGTCGCGTGACCGGCGCGGAGACCGGATCAGCGGCGCGTGATGCGGATCGCGCTGGTCGTGTTGTTCCGCATGTTGAAGGTGCAGCGGTAGGAGAAGTTCGCGGGGCCGCGCGCCGTGGTGAACTGGCCACCGCCACGAATGCTGGTGGTCGTGGGCGAGGCCGCGCGCGCCAGCGGATCGTTGAAGGTGATCTGGTCGGCGCCGCGGAACTGGCGGGCGACCATCGGACGCGCCGCGGATTCGCAGGCTTCGCGCGCCACGGCGGCGGGCTCCGGCGCGGCCGGCGGAGCCTGCACGACCGGGGCAACCGGCGGCGGCGGCGGCGGCGGCGTGCTGGCGCAGGCGGCGAAGGCGAGCGGCGCGCCAAGCGCGAGGAGGATGCGATGGTTCATGGCGTTTTCCTAAAGGGTCGTTGCAGACGAGGAAGATTTCCGATTTCGGCCCGGATGGTCAATGGGCGAATCGCGGAAGAATTGAAGTAGATTACCGCCTAGCCGCTTGGCGCGGGTATGGCGATGCCTCCCTTGGCGGAGCGGCGAACACGTTCGGGTCACCGGCTCCATCCCGCAAACGCGACGGGCCCCCATCCCGGCCCGGGTTGCCAAGACTGCGATGCGGCGCCTAGCCTTCGAGTGGGAAGCGCCACTCGACCAGGAGTGCGCCATGATCAAACGCCGTCTTCTTATGGGCCTTGCGGTCGCGACACCGCTCGCGCGCCCCGCGATCGCGCAAAGCTTCCCCGCCCGCCCCATCACCATCATCATGCCTGTTGCACCCGGTGGTCCCGGCGATGTGCTCGGCCGCCCGCTGGCTGCCGCGCTGAGCGCCGAACTTGGCCAGCCCGTGGTGATCGACAACCGCACCGGCGCCGGCGGCACCATCGCCATGGATTTCGCCGCCAGACAGCGACCCGATGGCCACACCATCATCCTGGCGAGCAACAGCACCTACGCGATCGCGCCGCATCTCTACCAGACGCCCTACGACAATGATCGCGCCTTCGCCCCGCTCGCGCTGCTGGCGGTCGCGCCGAGCTTCCTCACCCTGCACCGCTCGGTGCCGGCCAATACCGTCGCCGAATTCATCGCGCTGTGCCGCGCCCGGCCCGAGGCGATCACCTTCGCCACGGCGGGGATCGGCTTCACGAGCCACCTCGCCACCGAGCTGTTCATGGCCAAGACGGGCGTCTCCATGCTGCACGTGCCCTATCGCGGCGGCGCGCCGGCGACGCAGGCGCTGCTCGCCGGCGAGTGTGACTGCAACTTCATGGAAGCCGCCTTCGTCCGTGCGCTCATCGGCACGGGCAACATCAAGCCGCTGGCCATCACCACCGCGCAGCGCTCGCCGCTGTTTCCCGATATCCCGACGCTGCAGGAATCCGGTGTCGAGGGGTTTGAGAGCGCCACCTACTGGGGCATGATGGCACCGGCCGGCGTACCGCAACCGGTACTGGACCGCATCACGGCTTCCGTGCTTCGCTTCTCGCGGCGCGACGAGACCCGCGCCGCCGTCACCAATGCGGGCTTCATCCCGCTGAATGGCGATGCCGCCGCCTTCGCCGCACATCAGCGCGCGGATACCGCGCTCTGGGGCGATGTCATCCGCACCCGCGGCATCCGACTGTCGTAAGAGGAAGCAAGACAAGATGCACGATACAGTGATCCGCGGCGGTACCATCGTCGACGGCACCGGCGCCCCCGCCTACGTCGGCGATGTTGCTATCGACAATGGCGTCATCACCTCGGTGGGCGGTGAGGCAGGCCCTGCGAAGCGCGACGTCGACGCGACCGGCAAGCTAGTTACCCCCGGCTGGGTCGACGTGCACACGCACTATGACGGGCAGGCGACCTGGGATCCGGTGCTCGCCCCCTCTTCCTGGCATGGCGCGACGACGATCCTGTTCGGCAATTGCGGCGTCGGCTTCGCCCCGGTCCAGGCGCCGCATCGCCAGGCGCTGATCGACCTGATGGAGGGCGTCGAGGACATCCCCGGCATCACTCTGAGCGAAGGGTTGAAGTGGGACTGGACCTCCTTCCCTGAATATCTCGACGCGCTGGAGAAGCTGCCGCGGACCATCGATATCGCGGCCCAGCTCGCCCACCACCCGCTGCGCGTCTTCGTCATGGGCGAGCGCGCGATCAACCGCGAGATGGCCACCGGCGAGGATGTCGCGGAGATGGCGCGCCTGGCCGAGGAGGCGATGCGCGCGGGCGCCTTCGGGTTCACCACATCGCGCACCGACCAGCATAAGACGCTCGCGGGCGACCTGGTCCCCGGCCGCTATGCCGAGCATGAGGAGCTGATCGCCATCGGCGACGCGCTGGGGCGCGCGGGCCACGGCACCTTCGGCATGCTGTCCGACTTCGAGGATGAGGCGGCGGAGTTCACCTGGCTGAACCGCATCGCCGAGAAGAACGGCCTGCCCATGTGGTTCCTGCTGACCGACCGCAGCTACGATCCGGATCGCTGGCGCCGGCTGATGGATGGCGTCCGCGCGTCGCGTGCGCGCGGCTTGCCGATGTCGGCGCAGGTCGCGGGGCGGCCGGTGGGGCTGATCCTGGGCCTTACCACCTCGCTCAATCCCTTCGCGCTGCGCGAGAGCTTTGCCGATCTCGCGAAGCTCAGCCCGGCGGCGCAGCTGGAGCGGCTGCGCGACCCGGCGCTCAAGCGCGCGATCCTGGCCGAGGAGGCCTCGCCGCGGCTGTTGGAAGTGCTGCCGCCGCTGTCGCGCCAGATCGCGACGCGGTGGGACCGCATGTACCTGCTCGGCGATCCGCCGGATTACGAGCCGGCGCCGGAGCGTTCCATCGCCGCCATGGCGGAGAAGGCCGGGATGAGTGCGGAGGAATTCTGCTACGACTACCTGGTCGGCGGCGATGGCAGCCGGATGCTGTATTTCCCGGTCACCAACTACGTCCATGGCGACCTGGACGTGGTGCATGAGATGATCACCGACCCGAACACGGTGCTCGGCCTGTCCGATGGTGGCGCGCATTGCGGCGTCATCTGCGACGCCTCGCTCAACACGTTCATGATCACCCACTGGGTGCGCGACCGCAGCCGTGGCGAGCGCCTGCCGCTGGAATTCGTGATCAAGCGCCAGACCAGCGAGACGGCGGATTTCTTCGGCTTCAAGGATCGCGGGCGGCTCGCGGCGGGGATGAAGGCCGACATCAACGTGATCAACTACGAGGCGCTGCGCATGCATCACCCCGAGATGATCTACGATCTTCCGGCTGGCGGGCGGCGTCTGGTCCAGCGGGTCGAGGGCTACGACATGACCATGGTCTCCGGCGTGCCGGTGTTCGAACATGGCGTGGAGACCGGCGCGCGGCCGGGCAAGCTGGTGCGCGCGGGGCATTGATGGACGGCCCGGCCGGCTACGCTCCCGAGGCGCCGCGCCGGGCGCCCTTCATCCTGCCCGCACGCCCCGAGGCGCTGCGACTGGTCGCGGCCGAGACGGCGCTGATCATCGTGGACATGCAGAACGCCTATGCGTCGCCGGGGGGGTATATCGACATCGCCGGCTTCGACATCTCCGGCACGTCGCAGGTGATCGCCCGCATTGGTACCGTCGCGCAGACCGCGCGCGCGGCGGGGATGCCGGTGATCTTCTTCCAGAATGGATGGGACCCAGCCTATGCCGAGGCGGGCGGGCCTGGGTCGCCCAATTTCCACAAGTCGAACGCGCTCAAGACCATGCGCAAGCAGCCGGAGTTGGCCGGCACGCTGTTGTCCAAGGGTGGGTGGGATTATGCGCTGGTCGATGCGCTGAAGCCGGAGCCGGCCGACCTGGTGGTGCCCAAGACGCGCTATTCCGGCTTCTTCAACACCAACATCGACTCGCTGCTGCGCGCGCGCGGCATCCGCAACATCGTCTTCACCGGCATCGCGACGAATGTCTGCGTGGAATCCTCGCTGCGGGACGCCTTCCACCTCGAGTATTTTTGTGTGGTCCTGGAGGACGCGACCCACGCGGCGGGGCCGGACTTCGCGCAAAAGGCGGCGATCTACAACATCGAGACCTTCTTCGGCTGGGTTTCCACCACGGCGGATTTCTGCGGCGCGGTGGGACAGGCGGCGGGATAGCCTCTCCTACGCTTCAACCGGTCCGAGCACCTCGTCGACCGTCCCGTCGCCGGTGATGACGCCGCCCTCCAGCCGGATCGCGCGCGTGCACCAGCGCCGAACCACCGACGTGTCGTGGGTCGCGACGACCATGATGTCCGCGCCGGTCACCAGCCGGGTGAGGCGCTCCTCCGCCTTGGCGAGGAAGCCCGCATCGCCGGCGAGGAACCACTCATCCATGAGCAGGACTTCGGGCTGCATCGCGGTGGCCATCGCGAAGGCGAGGCGCACGCCCATGCCGGCCGAATAGGTGCGGATTGGCACGTCGAAGAACTCGCCCAGGTCGGCGAAGGCCTCGACCTCCGCGGTCAGCGCCGCGGTCTCCGCCTCTTCCATGCCGCGGTAGAGGCAGCGCAGGCGCACATTCTGCCGGCCTGTCGATTCCGCATCGACCCCGGCGCTGACGTCGATCATCGCGCCGATCGAACCGGCGACCGTCAGCCGCCCTGCGACCGGCTCGTACACGCCGGCCAGCATGCGCAGCAGCGTGGTCTTGCCCGCGCCGTTATGCCCGATGAGCGCGACGCGTTCGCCGTCGCGGATGGTGAAGCTCAGGTCGCGCAGCGCGGTCACCACCACGCGATTCGAAGGGTCGGTGTGCAGCCGCGCATTGCCCAGCAGCCGCTTCTTCAGCGACCGCGCGCCGAGGTGATAATACGGAAAATCCAGGCAGAGCCCGTGGGCTTCGATCAGGGCCATGGCGTGTTTCGATCAGACCCAGAACGCGACGCGGCTGCGGAACCGCACCAGGAAGGCCGCCGCGAGCACGACGTTGATGATGGTGTAGGCGAAGGCGGCAACCCAGGCGATCAGCGCGCCACCGCCATCGATGAGCGGGCCGCGCACCGTCTCGAGGATGGAGTAGAACGGGTTGAGCGGCAGCAGCGCCGCCCATTCGCCCAGCAGCTGTGGCTTCCAGATGATCGGGGTGAGGAAGAAGAACAGCTGCATGATGCTGCCCACGATCGGCCCGATGTCGCGGAACCGCGCGCACACCATCCCCAGCAGCAGCGCCAGCGCGAAGCCGTTGATCGCGATCAGCATCAGCCCCGGGATCACGAGCAGCACCTCCCATCCCGGCCAGGTGCCGCAGACGAGGAAGACCAGCGCGATCAGCGGCAGGTTGTGCGCGCCGATCAGCGCGTTGCGCAGCATGCAGCGCAGCGCGTGGATGGTGTAGGGCAGCGGCATCTGGCGGATGATCGCCTCGGATTGCACGAAGCTGGTCGTGGCCTCCGTCACCATCTGCGAGATGAAGTTCCACACCACCAGGCTGACGGCCAGGTGCGGCAGGTATTCCACCAGCGTCAGGCGGAACAGCGCCGAATAGGTGATGCCGATGCCGAGCAGCATCACGCCCGTCGACAGCGTCAGCCAAAACGGGCCGAGCACCGAGCCGCGATATCGGTTGCGGATGTCGAGCCAGGCGAGGGCGACAGCAAGGCGCCAGCGCGCCATCCCCATCACCACATCGGCGATGGCGCGCTGGCGACGCTGCGGGTTGGCGGCATCAACCTGGTACAGGGCAGTGACCGCGGGAAGCTGTTCGAGCATGGCGCGGGTCATACTCCGCCGGCACGGCGCGGGCCAGAGGCAGCGCTGCCTTGCCGCCGCACGCCGAACCATGCTCAAAAACCCGGCAGAACGATGCGCCGCGACCGGCCCCGAGGATGACGCCCATGCACGCTGGCCTTCCCCCGCTCCTGCTCATCGGCTGCGGCAAGATGGGCGGCGCGATGCTGGCCGGCTGGCGGGAGCAGGGGCTGGCCGAGGCGGTGGTGGTCGAACCCAACCCGGCGGCTGCGCTGGCGGAGCTTGGCGGCGTCCAGGTCGTCGCGGGTGCCGACGCGATCCCAGCTGACTTCGAGCCCGGCGCGGTGATCCTGGCGATCAAGCCGCAGGAGGCCGCTGGCGCCCTGCCGGCCTATGCGCGCTATGCCGGCCGCGCGCCGTTCCTGTCGATCATGGCCGGGCGCTCGGTTGCGGCGATGAGCGCAGCGCTGGGCGGCGAGGCCGCCATCATTCGCGCCATGCCGAACACCCCGGCCGCCATTCGCCAGGGTTTCTCGGCCGCCTTCGCCGGCCCCGGCGTCACCGAGGACCAAAGGGCGCTGGCCGACCGGCTGCTGGGCGCGATCGGCGAGGTCGCCTGGGTGGCGGATGAGGACCAGCTCAACCCAGTGACGGCCGTGTCCGGCGGCGGCCCCGCCTATGTCTTCCTCCTCGCCGAGGTGCTGGAGCAGGCGGCACTGGCCGAGGGCGTGCCGCCCGACCTCGCCCGGCGCATGGCCCGCGCCACGGTCGCAGGTTCCGGCGCGCTACTCGCCGCGAGCCCCGAGGACGCGGCCCAGCTGCGCATCAACGTCACCAGCCCGAAGGGCACGACGGAGCGTGCGCTCGCGGTGCTGATGGCCAAGGGCGGACTGCCCGAGCTGATGCGCCGGGCGATAGCGGCTGCCACTGCCCGCTCGCGCGAGCTGGCTGGCTGAGCGGCGCCTGCGCGATGCCGCATAAAACGCTCCCCATGCCTGCGCCACCCTTGCGGGACGGGGCCCAAGTGTCAGCAAATCATGGCTGGCATCTGGCCGCGCGCACCCCATAATCAGGCCATGGACACAAGCCCCGACCTCACCGAAAGCAAGCTCATCGCCGGTTTCTGGCAGGTGGTGGCGCTACGTGGCTGGCACGGCGTCACCATGGCCCGCGTCGCCGCCGAGGCCGGTACCACGCTCGCCACGTTGCGCGGCCGCTTCGCCACCCCGCTCGATCTGCTGCGACTGCATGGGCGCATGGCGGACCAGGCGGTGCTCGCCGGCACCATCGCGGGGCAGGGCGGCACGTCGCGCGACCGCATTTTCGACGTGCTGATGCGCCGGCTGGACACCATGCAGCCGCACCGCGCCGGCATCGAGCGGCTGCTCGACGACGTCCGGCGCGATCCCTTTCTCGCGCTGTTCCTCGGGCCGCGCATCCTGGGCTCCATGGGCTGGATGCTGGAGGCCGCGGAGCTCGACAGCAGCTTTCCCGCCGGCGCCTGGCGCGCCCCGGGTCTCGCCGTGGTCTGGCTCGCGACCGTGCGTGCCTGGCGCGCCGACGACAGCCCCGACCTTGGTTCGACGATGGCGGCACTCGACCGTGCGCTCGATCGCGCCGAGGGTGTCGCCCGGAGCCTGCGCCTGCCGATCGCCGATGCCGAGCCGGAGGACGCGGCCCCGCCGCCCTCTTGAATCCGAACGTCCAGGAAAAAGGGATAAAACAATGGCCAGCGAGATGGATTTCACCAAGATGTTCCGCATGCCCGGCTTCCCGGACATGGAGGCGCTCGCCGCCGCGCAGCGCCGCAACATGGAGGCGCTGGCCGAGGCCAACCGCACCGCGCTCGAAGGCGCCCAGGCGGTGGCCAAGCGACACATGGAAATGGTGCAGCAGTCGATCGGCGACATGACCGAGGCGATGCGCAAGGCCGGCGACGGCGAGGCCCCGCAGGCCCAGGCGCAGCGCCAGGCGGAGATGATGCGCGGCGCCTATGAGCGCGCCGTGGCGAACATGCAGGAGCTCGCCGAGCTGATCCAGAAGTCGAGCGGCGAGGCTCTGGGCCTGCTCAACAAGCGCTTCGCCGCGGCGATGGAAGAGGCCAAGGCGCTGGTGCCGCCCACCAAGTGAGGCCTGCGTCGGGCGCTACGGTGAAAGGGGCCGTCGGTTTGGACGCGCCCCTGTTCAAGCCCGAGCTGTATGGCAGGCGGCCCATCCGCTGTTCGCGCGTTCCTTCTCGCTGCCGCGCCCGCTAGCGCCTTCTTCCGCCTCGCTGATGCCACCCCCATTCGCGCCAATAACCGAGAATCAAGGAAAGAAGGTTAGGGGAGAATTCTTCCTTCCCATTCTTCTTGGCGCCGTCGCCTTCCTCATCCTGCTCGGCCCCGAGGTCCTGCCGCCCTGGCGCGACGGCTGGCTGACCACCGACCGCGATTTCGCCACCTTCCACCTGAGTTGGATGTACTACCGCGACACGCCCTGGTCCTGGCCGCCGGCGGCCAATCCGCGTTACGGCATCGAACTCGGCAGCAGCATCTTCTACGGCGACCTGGTGCCGCTGATCGCCATGCCGATGAAGGCGCTGGCGCAGGTGTTGCCGGTCGGGCAATTCGTGGGCGCCTGGTTCCTGGTGTGCTTCGTGCTGCAGGCCGTGTTCGCCTGGGCGCTTCTTGCGCGCCCGGGTGTGGACCGGACCGCGAGGGTCGCCGGCTGCGTGCTGCTGCTGTTCGCGCCGTTCCTGGTCTATCGGATCTACCAGCATGTCTCGCTGGTGGCGCAGTGGATCGTGCTCGCCGCGCTGTGGCTGGCGCTGCGGCCGGAGCGTCCTCGGCGCGCGCTGCCATGGGCGGCGTTGGTGGCGCTGGGCTCGTTGCTGAACGCCTACCTGCTGGTGATGGTGGCGGCGATCTGGGCGGCGGACTGGCTGCGCCGGCTCGCCGCGGGTCCGCGCTGGGCGCTGCTGCCCGAGGCCATGGCGATGCCGCTGATCGCGGTCGCGGGGGTGTGGCTGGGCGGGTATTTCTTCATCGCCGCGGGACTTCCGTGGGGCGACGGCTATGGCGCGATCGGGATGGATCTGTTGGGACCGCTGACCGCCGGCTACAGCTCGCTGCTGCTGCCCGACTGGCCGCCCCAGCCCCTGCACGAGGGCAGGGCGGTGTTCCTGGGGGCAGGGGGACTGGTGGTGCTGTTGGGTGCAGCCGCCGCGCTCGCCTGGCGGCCTGCGGCGCTGGGCGGGCTCGAGCGATTCTGGGCGCTGGGGCTTGCGATCCTGGCGCTGTTCGCGATTGCGGTGACGCATCGGGTGATGGTCGCGGGACAACTCGCGTTCGAGCTGCCGATTCCGGGTTGGGCGCTGGCGCTGCTGGAACCGCTGCGCTCATCCAATCGCTTCGCCTGGCCGGGGCTCTATGCCGTGCTGGTGCTGGCCGTGGTGCTTGTGGCTCGGGTGCTGCCCAAGGCGGTCTCGGCGCGGGTGCTGATGCTCGCCGCAGGGCTGCAGGTCGGCGACACGGCGAACTGGTGGGTACCGAACCGGAACACGCTCGCCGCGGAGCCTGCGGGGTGGACAACAACGCTCGTCGCGCCGTTCTGGGCCGAGGCGCGCGGGCGGTACCGGCGGCTGCGGCAGGTGATGCCCACCGGGCAGCCGACCTTCATGGATCCGGCGGGGCAGGATGGCTGGGCGATGCTGGCGCGCTATGCGCATGACAATGGCTGGGATACGGATGTGTCCTACCACGCTCGGGTCGCGGCCGAAGCCCGTGCGCGACTATGGGCGGAGACGCGCAGACGCATCGCCGAACGGGACTGGGAAGCGGGCACGCTCTACGTTGTGCAGACAGCCATGCACGATGCCATGCGCGCGGCCGCCATTCAAGACCGGGATCTCTTCGCCGAGATCGATGGCATCACCGTCTTCGCGCCCGGTTGGCACGCCGCGCCGACCGCCGCCACACCGGCGGCCGTCACACCGCCTCCTGTCACACCGGCAGCCGCACGCGCGCCCTGAGACCGCCCAGCGGGCTGTCCTCCAGCAGGATGTCGCCGCCATGGGCGCGGGCGATGTCGCGCGCGATGGCGAGGCCCAGCCCCGTCCCGCCGGCCGACATCGTCGCGAATGGTCGGAAGGCCTCCTCGCGCTGGTCCGCGGCAATCCCCGGCCCGTCATCATCGACCATCACTGTGGCCCAGCCGCCGCCCTCGGGCCGTGCGACCTGCTCCACCGCCACAGCGATGCGTCGGGCGTGCTTGCGCGCATTATCGAGCAGGTTGCCCAGGCACCGGCGGAAGCCGTCGGCGCGCAGCGGCATGGTCAGCGCCTCGGGCGCCTCGACCGAGATCCGCGCGCCGTCGCGTCGGGCGCGCGCAGCGACATCCTCGACCAGGGCGACCAGATCGGTCGGCACCGGCTGTTCCTGGCCCTCGCCGCGCGCGAAGGCGAGGTAGGCGGCGACCATGCGCTCCATTTCCTCGACATCCTGGGTAAGGGCGGCCGCATCCTCCTGCGCCGGTGCCGGCAGCAGGGCCAAGGCGAGGCGCATGCGGGTGAGCGGGGTGCGCAGATCGTGGCTGATGCCGGCCAGCATGTCGGTACGCTGGGCAACGAAGCGGCGGATGCGTTCCTGCATGCGGTTGAAGGCGGCTGCCGCTTGGCGCACCTCGGCGGCCCCCTCGGGCTTGATCGCACCGAGGTCGCGGCCCATCCCAAAGGCCTCGGCCGCACCGGCAAGGCGGCGGATGGCACGGACCTGGTTCTTCATGAACGCCGCCGCCACGCCGAACAGCAGCAGCGCGGATCCCACCAGCCAGATCATGAACAGGTAGAGCGTGCTGGTGAACAGGCGCTTGCGCGGGGCTTCGACATGCAGCACGCCGCCGGGCAGTTGCACCCGGATGATCACGCTGCGCGGGTCGGTCTGCCAATCCGTGTCGAAGGGCAGCGCCACGCGTTCGCGCATGGCTGTGGCGAGGTCATCCTCGAGCGGCAGCAGGGGCAGAGAGGCGCGGCGGGATTGCGGCGCCTCCAGCCGCGCGCCGGGTTCGAAGGCGAGGGCCATTTCCAGCCGCCAGGCCGCCTCGCGGAAGATGCGCGCCTGGGATTCCGCGCTGGCGTCGCGGGTGATGAGTTCGCCGATCATGCCGACATCGCCGGCGACACCGGCGGCGAGACGGCGCGAGATGACGTCGAGGTGGTTGCCGTAGAACAGTTGCAGCGCGATGGCCTGAAGGATGACCAGCGGCAGCAGGATGATGAGCAGCGCGCGCCCGAGCAGACCCCGCGGCGCGAAAAAACGGAAGATGCGGCTGAGGCGCATGAAGGCTTCGATCCCGAGTAAGGAAGTCTGATTTCCTTACCCTGGCATGCGGATGTAAGCGATTGATTTCACTGCCCGCCGAGGAAGGCCACCTTACCCGCTTACTTTCGGCATCGCCTTCGGCGGAACCAAGCGGCGGCGCCTTGCTTATGCTTAACTTCCTATAAAACGAGCGATCCAGACCGTCAAGCCCCGCGGCGCTAGTCGTCCTTCGGCTGCACCGCCGGGTGGTCGCCGGTGGGGCCGGTCACACCCGAGGATGCCGGCGGGTCACTAGCCGGGAAGCTGTCGTCGACGGTGTCATCGTGCTTGGCCTCGTCCTCGGCGATCTCCGCCTTGGCCTGGGCCTCGAAGCGGTGGGCGCCGCCCTCGGGCGACCCCGCTTCCTCCCACAGCTGCCGGGCCCGTTCCTCGATGCGCTGCTGCGCGATCTCATAGGCGTCGGACATGGTGGACCTCCTGAGGGTGAAGCCCGTTCAACGCCGGCCCGGGGAAGGCGGTTTCAGGCGCCTGGTCGCAGGATGTAGCCGCGGTGGCGGATGGTCTGCAGGAAGCGCGGTTCGCGCGGGTCAGGCTCGATCTTGCGGCGAAGGCGGGTCACCTGCACATCGATGGCGCGCTCGCCGGCCTCGGGGGTGCCCAGGGCGTCGGCGATCTCCTCGCGGCTGAGCACCTCGCCGGCCTTGCGGGCCAGCGCCAGAAGCAAGGCGGATTCCCCGCCCGTCAGGCGCACAGGGCCGTCGGGTCCGCGCAGCTCGGCGCGCTCGAGGTCGAACCATTGCGGGCCGATCTGCACGGCATGGGCGACGGGCGTCGTCGGCGGCGCGGGTGGCGCCGCGCGCTTGAGGATGGTGCGGATGCGCAGCGCCAGCTCGCGCGGGTCGAAGGGCTTCGGGAGATAGTCGTCGGCCCCGCTCTCGAAGCCCGCGATGCGGTCATCGGGCGCGCCGCGGGCGGTGAGCATGAGGATCGGCACCTCCTTTCCGTCCCGGCGCAGGCTTTCGGTGAAATCCAGCCCTGATTCGCCCGGCATCATCACGTCGAGCACCAGCATGTCGAAGGCCATCGAGGACAGCGCCTTGCGGGCGGCGGCGGCGTCGGCCGCGACCGAGACGCGGAAGCCCTGTTCGCCGAGGTAGCGCTGAATCAGCGCGCGCAGCCTCGCGTCGTCATCGACGACCAGGATGTGCGGCGTGTCGGCGGTGATCTCGCTCATCGGCCGCGCTCCCGGATCGTGGGCTCATCCTCGATGCTGCGCAGCAGGCCGCGCGCCTCCGGCCCCATCAGCCCGCGCATGACGCGGCGGAACCCTTCCACCGCGCCCGGCCCGGCCTCGCGGTAGGCGGCCATGACGGTCTCGCGCTGGCGGTCGAACAGGCGGCGCTCGAGGTCGCGGCCGCGCTCGGTCAGCGTCAGCAGGCGCTGGCGGCGGTCGGCGGCACCCGCGATCTGCACCACGTAGCCCTCCTCGATCATGGGCTGCAGCACGCGGCCGAGGGATTGCTTGGTGATCGACAGGATCGCGAGCAGGTCGCCCACGGTGATGCCAGGCCGGCGGCCGACGAAGTGCAGCACGCGGTGATGTGCGCGTCCCATGCCGAGCTCGGCGAGGATGGCGTCGGCACCGGCGGTGAAGTCGCGGTAGCCGAAGAACAGCAGGTCCTGGGCCAGGCGCAGCTCCTCCTCGCGCAGGAACAGCAGGTTGCGCCCGGCGGTGGGGCCACCGCCCTTGTCATGCGCGCCGGGGTCGCTGCCGGCCTTGTCCGCCGCGGCGCGGCGCCGTGCCTCGGTTCCGGCCTTGGCCTCGCGTTGCGCGGCCTCCTGCTCAGCGCTCATCCGCGCCATCCTCCCGTCCTTGCCGCATGGCTGCCTTGCCATCATGATGGGTCAGTATCATTGACGCAAATAGGCGGCTCATTCTAATCTCCGGCCATCAGACGCATGATTGTTGCGCATGATGGCGAGATGATGGTGCTTTCCGAAAGTTGGGCTGCGGAGATCTCCACAGTGGCCCAGGAAGACATCCGCATCGGCCGAGAGTATAGCGACAGAAACGCAAGGAAGGATCGCCCCATGGCCCTCGTGCCCTTCGATGACCGCGACGGATGGATCTGGATGGACGGCGCCATGGTGCCTTGGCGCGACGCCAAGCTCCACGTCCTGAGCCACGCGCTGCACTACGCCTCGGCCGTGTTCGAGGGCGAGCGCTGCTATGGCGGGCATATCTTCAAGCTGCGCGAGCACACCGAGCGGCTGATCGCCTCGGCGAAGATCCTGGGCTTCGACCTGCCCTGGTCGGCCGAGGAAATCGACGCCGCGTGCAACGCGACGCTCGCGGCCAACAACCTCACCGACGCCTATTTGCGCCCGATCGCCTGGCGCGGGCCGGAGGAGATGGGCGTGGCGGCGAAGCACACGAAGGTCCACATGGCGATCGCCTGCTGGGAGTGGGGTGCCTATTTCGGCGTCGAGCAGCGCATGGCCGGCGTGCGGCTGTCGATGGCGCCGTGGAAGCGCCCGCACCCGGACACCGCCCCCACCGCGTCCAAGGCAGCGGGCCTTTACATGATCGGGACGCTGTCCAAGCACGCCGCGATGGATGCGGGCTACGACGATGCCCTGATGCTGGACTGGAAGGGCGATGTGGCCGAGGCGACGGGGGCCAACGTGTTCCTGGTCATCGACGGCGAGATCCACACGCCCAAGCCCGACAATTTCCTCGACGGCATCACCCGGCGCACGGTGATGGGCCTTGCGCGGACGCGGCAGATGAAGGTGGTCGAGCGCATCATCCCCGAGAGCGACCTCGCGCGCGCCACCGAGGTGTTCTTGTGCGGCACCGCCGCCGAGGTGACGCCGGTGCGCGAGATCGCGGGCCGCACCTACACGCCGGGCGAGATCACCCGCACGCTGATGACCGACTACTCCGCGCTCGTGCACATGAGCCCGGACGACGTCGCGAAGCGCGCAGCATGACGAACGTGGTGCCCGCCCGCATCGCGGAGCGGCCGGCGAGCGTGCCGGTCGACTTCACGCTCGCGGTCGACATGGATGAGCGCGCCGTGCTGTACCCGGCGGGCAAGAGCATCACGCGGGTGAACATGAGTGCGGCCGAGGGCGGCATCGCCTTCGACGCGGTCTTCGCCTTCAACGAGGCCCGGACGCCGCCGCGGTTCATGGTGCTGGAGCTGGACGATGCGCGGGAGTTCGGCCGCCGCCTGGTCGATGCCGTCTACCAGGCGCGTCCGCAGAACGCCATCACCGAGACGATGCGCATCGGCATCACGGTGCACACCAACGGGTTTCATTTGCAGATCGGCGATGTCGCCGCGCCGACGGAGCTGTTCGTGGGCCTGGGCTCCATCTGGCGCTTCACGCAGACGGTGCTGCGCGCGGTCGACCGGCTGTCGCCGGTCGAGTCCCACTAGCTTCGCGACTGCCCTCTTCACCGCACCAGTAGCCAAAAACAAAAGAATGGTGTCCGGGGAAATTCCTTTACCGGCCTTTTTACCCGATGCTGAACCGCGTTTCGTGCTTATCGGCGACGAGCGTCAGCGCCGCCCCCGTCTCCGCCGTATAATCCTCCAACAGCACCGGATTCGCTTGCAGCGCATCCACCACGCGCGGCGCCGCGTGCAGGGTGAGGCGTGCGCCCGGCCGGTGCCGGGCCTCGCGTGCGGCCTTGCGCAGGGCGGCCAGGGCGAGGGCCAGGGGTCCCGTCATGGCTTCGTACAGCGGCGGATGGATGCGGGCGCGCTGGACCTCGATCAGCCCGAGCCCGGTGAGGCCGACCAGCCGCGCCAGGGGGTCGAGCGCGGCGGCAAAGCCAGGTGCCAGGGCGGCGCGCTGTTTCGCGGGCAGGCCGGCGGGGTCGATCAGGATCGCGCCGGCGAGGTCGCGCAGCCGGATCTGCCGCGCGACGGTCTCGAGCGCGGCCGCGTTCACGGCCGGACCAAGCGGGCCGGAGTCGATGTCGATGGCGACGAGGGCCGGCGTCGGGTGGATGGAGATGCTGGCGCCGCCGGGCAGCGCGACGGTGGGCGTGCAGGCTTCCTCGAAGGCGGTCTCGATGGCGTCGTCGAACACCGGCGTCTCGCTGAAGCCGGCGCGCAGGCTCGCCGCGAGCGCGCGGCTGTCGGTGCGGATCGGTGCCTGGTGACGCGCGGCCAGGCGCAACGCCAGGTGCGGCGCGCGCCAGAGCAGGGCGGGCGAGGGGCCGTTGAGGCGCGCCTCCTCCTCGCTCACGCGGGCGGTCAGGCGCGGGCCCTTCGACCCCTGGGCGGCGCGGGTGATGCGCAACGGCAGCAGCATGCCTTCCGAGCGGGCGTTCTTGTCGAGGTGCTTGGCCTCGCTGTCGGGCAGGAAGCCCGTCGCGCCGTCGGGCAAGGCGCAGAAGCTGCCGGCGAGTGGGGCGGCATGGGTGAGGATGCGCGCGAGCACGAGGTCGCCGACGCCATCGGGGCCGTGGGGGCGGTGGATCCGGAACTCGGCGGCGCGGCCGTCCTCGAGCAGCGCGATGCGGTGCTCGCCGGGGGCGGCGGCGACCAGGATCTCGCGCTTCATGGCCGCAACCAGCCGGAACCGCGCAGCAGCTGGGCCGTCTCGAACAGCGGCAGGCCGACGACGTTGGAATGCGAGCCCGAGAGGAAGCGGCAGAAGGCTTCGGCGCTGCCCTGGATGGCGTAGCCGCCGGCCTTGCCGCGCCACTCCTCGCCGGCGACGTAATGCGCGATCTGCTGGCCGGTTAGGCGCTGGAAGGCGAGGGTGGTCTCGACCACGCGCTTGAGGCGGCGGCCATCGGGCAGCGCCAGGACCACCCCGGTGATCACGCGATGGCGTCGCCCGGAGAGCAGCGTGAGGAACGCCTCCGCCTCCGCCGCATCGGCCGGCTTGCCCAGGATGCGGCGACCCAGTCCCACCACCGTGTCGGCGGCGAGCGTCAGCGCATCGGACGTGGCGGCGGCTTCGGCCTTGGCGAGTGCCAGGCGTGCGGCCAGCTGGCGCGGCAGCTCGGCGGCGCGTGGGGTTTCGTCGATGTCGGTGGCGACGACGCGGTCGGGGATGATGCCGAGGCGCGCGAGCAGTTCCATCCGGCGCGGGCTCGCGGAGGCGAGCACCAGCGGCGGTCGGATCATTTGAATCGGAACGTGATGCGGCCCTTGGTGAGGTCGTAAGGCGTCATCTCGACATTCACGCGGTCGCCGGCGAGGACGCGGATGCGGTTCTTGCGCATTTTGCCGGAGGTGTGGGCGAGCACCATGTGCTCATTGTCGAGTTTGACGCGGAACATGGCATTGGGGAGAAGCTCAACGACCTGGCCGCTGAATTCGATCATATCTTCTTTTGACATCGGTCCTCTTGGTCTGGGGCGCGCGGAACATGCTCGCGCAGTGTTGCAGGGTCAAGCGACGCCTCCGGCGCGTCGGGGCGGCGGTGGCATGCATGGGGAAAGTGATCGCGGCCGAAGTAGGGGCGGGAGCCCCCGGCCGGTTCAGGCGCGCCGGGGCGTGCCCATCGCGGCGAGCAGCGCGCGGAAGGCGGTGATGGCGGCCTCGGCATCGAGGGCCGGGTCCGTCTCCAGGCCCTGCTTCTCGCTGACGCTGCGCCGCGTGACCTGCCAGCCGCCCTCTTCCTCGTCTTCCTTCGCGATCCAGGCAACCATGGCGATGCCGGTGCCGCGGCGGTGGGAGAGATAGCGGAACACCTTGACCGCGCGGTTGCGCTGATCGCCGCCCACCTTGGGCGAGCCGTCGGCGGCCACCAGCTTGTGCGGCGCCGAGGTCTGCGGCGGCGGCGAGAGGTCGAATTCCAGCGCGAGGGCCGCGGCGGCCTCGGTGAGTGCGCCGATCGCGCGCGTCGTCGCGGTCTCGGGCTTCGGGCCGGCGGCGCGGAATCCCGGCCGCGGCGGCAGTGCCGCGAGGGCGGTCTTCACCGCCTCGGCCATGGCCGAGGCGGCGTCATGGTGCTTCGATCGCTTGGCGTCGGCCAGGATGCGTTCGGCATTCTGCGCGAGGGTTTCGAGTTCCTTGCGGCTCTTCGTCGAAATATCCATTATGACATATTCACCATGATCGTTTTCTTGTGCGTGAAGTGTTCGAGCATGGCTTCGAGCGATGCTTCCTTGCCGAGACCGCTCGACTTCACGCCCCCATAGCTGAGATTGGCCTGAACCACCAAATTCTGGTTGATCTGGACCAGCCCGGCTTCGAGGCGGTGCGCAAGATCGAGACCGATCTTGAGATTGTTCGTCCACAGGCTCGCCGCAAGGCCGTACTCGCTGTCATTGGCCTCGGCGAGCACGATTTCGGCATCGTCGAAGGGCTGCACCACCGTCACGGGCCCGAAGATCTCCTCGCGCACCAGGCGCGACTCGGCGGTGAGACCGGTGAAAATGACGGGCTGGATGAACAGGCCCTTCTTCAGAGCTGGGTCGGTCGGCATGGCGGAGCAGGTCAGGGCAGTGGCGCCGGGGGTGGCGGTGCCCTCGGCGATGTAGGCGCGCACCTTCTCCATCTGCCCGGGGCTCACGATGGTGCCGATATCCGTCTTCTCGTCGAGCGGGTCGCCCATGACCATGGCGTCCACCGCCTGCTTCATGGCGGCGACGAAGCGGTCGAAGATCGGGCGTTCGACATAGATGCGGCTCGCGGCCGTGCAGCTCTGCCCCTGGCGGGTGAAGCGCATCGAGGTGATGGCACCGGCGACGGTCTTGTCGAAATTGCAGTCGGCGAAGACGATCATCGGCGACTTGCCGCCGAGTTCCAGCGTCAGCGGGATCAGCTTCTCGGCCGCCGTGCGGGCCACGATCTTGCCGGTCTCGACGCTGCCGGTGAAGGTCACCTTGCGGACCAGCGGGTGCTCGACCAGCGGCGCGCCGCAATCCGGGCCGAAGCCCGAGAGCATGTTGAACACGCCGTGCGGCAGGATGCGGTTGAGCAATTCGCAGATGCGCAGGACGGCGAGGGGGGCTTCCTCGGCGGACTTCACGACGACGGCGTTGCCGGCGACGAGTGCGGGCGCGATCTTCAGCGCCATCAGCAGCATCGGCACGTTCCAGGGGATGATCGCACCCACGACGCCGAGCGGTTCGCGGACGGTGACGCTGAGCACGTCGGGCGCGAAGGGCACGCTCTCGCCCTTCAGTTCGCCGCCGAGGCCGCCGAAGAATTCGAAGATGTCGGCGACGACGTTGGCCTCGACGCGGGATTCCGTGCGCAGCGCCTTGCCGGTCTCGAGTGCGATCAGGCGGCCGAGCTCATCGGCATGGGCCTTGAGCAACGCGGCGCACTGGTAGACCAGGGCGCCGCGTTTCCGCGCGGGCACCTTGGCCCAGAGTTTCTGCGCGACGGCGGCATTCTGGACGGCGGCATCGACATCCGCCGCGTCGCCCAAGGCGGCGGTCGCGACCTCGGCACCGGTCGCGGGGTTCACCACGGGGAAGGTCTTGCCGCTGCGCGACGGCACAAACTGGCCGCCGATCAGGTGCACGCCGGAGAGCGCGGTGGCGAGCGCGAAGGGGTCGGCGCTGGGCGCGTCGGGCGTGTGGCGCGGGGTGTCGAGCATGGAATTGGTCCTCCCTTGGGATCGTGGCGGACCATGCGTCCGGCCGGGCGCCGGGGCAAGCGGGCCGGGATTTCATTTCCCGTCAGCGCTTGGGGAGGTAGGGGCGGATCGTGAGGCCGGTCCTGGGATAGTCGAGCATCAGTTGCCGTTGCTCGGCGGTATTGGCCCAGTCGCCATAGCGGGTGAAGCCGCGCGCGGTGTCGTGCGCCACGAAGATGCGCGGCGACTGAGCGTCGAACAGCTGCGGCAGCATCACCCTGCGGAAGAAATACAGCGTCTCCACCCGCACGGACTGCGCGATGACGGCAGCCACGAACGTGCCGTGGCCGGAGATGATGCGCCGCGCGCCGAAGATCGTGGCGGTGTCCTCGCGCAGCGTGCTGCTCTGCATGGTGCAGCCGATCCCCGCTGCCGAGAGGTAGGCCTCCAGCGCGGCGATGGTGGGGTTGGCGCGGTCCTCGTGCACCACAACTACCTGGTCGACCGGGTGCTCCCGCGCGGCGTGTTCCAGGGCGGCGACGTAGTAGGATAGCGGCGGCTGCACATACCCGACATGCCCGCCCACGCCCTGGAACACGTCGCCGGAGCGGATATGGATGACGACCGTGCCGGCATCCAGCGCGCCATCCTCAAGGCCTGGCAGCAGGATCGGCCGCACGGCGTCGCGCAGGATGGCGGCCAGGCGAATGGGGTCGCGTTCCACGGCCGCCGGCACGTAGTGGCCGTAGTAGAAGCGCGACATCATCAGGAAGGCGTTCTCCCCGGCCTCGGGCTTCCGCACCAGAATCTCGATGTCGCCGTAGCGCAAGCTCTCCGGCACGCCGAACGCGTCGCGGAAATCATCCACGCTGAGATAGACGCGGCCGATCCCGTGGACCTGGGCGAAGAGCAGCGCGTTCATTGTCCCGATGATGCGATTGCCCAGCCGGCCGATGCGCAGCGTCTGGACGGCATCGATGGCGCCGAAGGCGTGGCCGGGGAAGAAGCTCAGCCGGTCGCCGTCATATCGCCGCCGGGCATCCTCGAATGTCCCGAACGGTGCCACGCGTTCGTGGAAGACGCGTTGCAGGTCCGCCTCCTCCGCCGGCGGATGCGGGCCCGTGACGGCCTCGGGAACGAAGACCTGCACCAGTTGCAGGTGCAGCGCGGTGCGGGGCTGGCGCACCGCGAGGCGCACAAAGCGGATGGCGGGCTGGTCATCGCGCCGGTGCAGCCGGATGCTCAGCGGCGCGCCGGACGCCACGTCGCCGAATTCCTGCGCGACGTCGACCAATGCAGTCCACGCGATCCCATCCTCAGAAAGCTGGACCACCAGCGGCAGCGCCCGGCCACGCAGGTTGTCCTGCTTTGCGTTGCTGCGCTGGCCGCGGTTGTAGACCCGCAGCACCAGGTCGCGATGGCCCCCACCAAGGTCGATCGACCACCAGGGATTCGCCTCGAATTCGGTATGGATCGCGAAATCCGCCTGGCGCGGCGGGTCTACCAGCGCCGCGGCGCCACCCATGTGCGACCAGCGCGACAGCGTGCTCTGCGCACAGGCCTTGCCCGGCGCGATGTTCACCCATCCGGCGAGATCGAACCCGGCATCGAGGCGGATCTCGATGCCGGACGCCGGGCCATCGCTCATGGCGCGCTGTCTTGCGGGGGTGGGGTGGCGATCTCGACCATGCGCGGCATCAGGGCGACGATGCGGCGCGACGCGGCCTTCGGCAAGCGCATGGCAGGCCGGCCGCTCAGCCGCGTGCATGGACAGCCACGGACAGGGTGCGTAAGGCTGGCCGCGCCACCCGCATCGATGAGACACCCCGCCATGACCCAGCCCGCCGTGACCCAAGCCGGGGGGCCCCTCACGGGGCTTCGCGTCCTCGACCTCACCCGCGTGCTCGCGGGGCCGACCTGCACGCAGATGCTGGGCGACCTCGGTGCCGAGATCATCAAGATCGAACGCCCCGAAGCTGGCGACGACACCCGCGGCTTCGCGCCCCCGGTCTGGCCAGGCACGACCGAGAGCGCCTACTTCCTCGGCGTGAACCGCAACAAGCAGTCGGTCACGCTCGACATCGCCAAGCCCGAGGGCCAGGCGATCATCCACAAGCTGCTCGCCAGCTGCGACATCCTGGTCGAGAACTTCAAGGTCGGGGCGCTGGCGAAGTACGGGCTGGGGTGGGAGCAGTTGCATGCACAGTACCCGGCGCTGATCTATTGCTCGATCACCGGCTTCGGCCAGACCGGACCCTACGCGCCCCGACCTGGGTATGACGCACTGATCCAGGCCATGGGCGGGGTGATGTCGCTGACGGGCGAGCCCAACGGCCCACCGCAGAAGGTGGGCGTGCCCGTCGCGGACCTGTTCGCGGGCCTCTATGGCTGCATTGGCGTGCTCGCGGCGGTGAACCACCGCCACGCGACCGGGCAGGGCCAGCAGGTGGATATCGGGATGCTGGACACGCATGTCGCCTGGCTCGCGAACCAGGGGATGAACTACCTGGCCACCGGGGAGAACCCGCCGCGCCTGGGCAACCAGCACCCCAACATCTCGCCCTACCAGGAATTCCCGACCAAGGATGGCTACATCATCCTCGCCGTGGGCAACGACCCGACCTTCCTCCGCTTCTGCCAGACGGTGGGGCGTGAGGACATCGCGGCCGACGAACGCTTCGCCACTAACGCGACGCGGGTCGCCAACCGCGACCTGGTCACCGCGACGCTGACGCCGGTGATGCAGACCCGCACGACGACGGAGTGGGTGGGCATTCTGGAGGCCGCCAAGATCGGCTGTGGTCCCATCAACCGGCTCTCGGACGTGTTCGAAGACCCGCACGTCATGGCTCGCGAATGCGTGGTCGAGATGGAGCATGCGAGCGGCACCCGGGTGCAGGTGATCGCCAATCCGGTTCGGCTCTCGGCCACGCCGCCCACCTACCGCTCCGCCCCGCCGGTGCTGGGGCAGCATACCGACGTGGTGCTCACCGGCCTTGGGCTGAGCGAGGCCGAGATCGCCGGGCTGCGCGCGCAAGGGGTCGTCTGACGTGAAGCGCAGGGCGGTGCGCTGGCTATCGGCCACCGGGTTCCACACCATGCGCTGGGTGGAATGGGGGCCGGAGGATGGCGCGCCGGTGCTCTGCGTGCATGGCCTCACCCGCAACGGGCGGGATTTCGACATCCTCGCTCAGGCGCTCGCGGCCGAGGGCCGCCGGGTGATCTGCCCCGACCTGCCGGGGCGGGGGGAGAGCGACTGGCTGGCGCAGGCGTCGCTGTACCAGCCGCCCGTCTATGTCGGCGCGCTGGCCCATCTGCTCGCGCGCATCGACGCGCCCTGGGTCGACTGGGTGGGAACCTCGCTGGGCGGCATCTGCGGCATGCTCGCGACCAACATCCCCGGCCATCACGTTCGGCGGATGGTGCTCAACGATGTCGGCGCTTTAATCCCCAAGGACTCGCTCGAGCGCATCCGCGACTATGTCGGCACGGACCACGTCTTCGCCGACGTGGCGGCGCTCGAGGCCTATCTGCGCCGCGTGCATGCGAGCTTCGGCACGCTCAGCGACGCCGAGTGGCGTCACCTCGCCGACCACTCCAACCGCCGGGTCGAAGGCGGGGTCGCGCTGCATTATGACCCGGCCATCGCGAAGCCGATGCAGGATGCGGCCGTCGAGGCGCTGGACCTCTGGGCCATGTGGGAGGCGATCACCGTGCCGGTGCTGCTGATCCGCGGCGCCGAGAGCGACCTGCTGCCGGCCGATGTCGCGGCCCGCATGGCAACGCGCGACGGCGTGCGCCTGGTCGAGATCAGCGATGCCGGTCACGCGCCGGCTCTGATGGCGGCGGACCAAGTGGCACTGGTCGCCGGCTTCCTGCGCGGCTGAGCGCCTAGCGCCGCCGCACCCGCGCCCGCATGTCGGCGCAGCGCGGATCGTCGCCGATGCCGAGCTCGATGGTCGGCAGCAGCGCGAGCGGCAGCGCGGCAAAGCCCAGCGCCACCGCGAGCCCGCCACGCACGCCGAGTTCCACCACCTCCGGCGCTATGGAGGGATCGGAGAAGCTGCCGGTCAGCAGCAGCGCGGTCGGCAGGGCGCCGACCGTCGGGCGCTTGGACTCGCTGCGCAGCCGCATATCGATCCGCTCGTCGGACAGCCGCACTGTTCCCGAGGCGGAGATCAGCGCATCGGCGGTCTCGAGCAGCGTCGCGCGGGATTCGAGCACGCCGCGCCGCAGCACGAAATCGGCGACGAAGCAGCGCAGCTCGGTGCGGTCCGGCAGACCCAGGCCAGAGAGCAGCGCATTGCCCAACCGAAGGCCGGAGATGTCGACCAGGAAAGCGCTCAGATTGCCGCCCGCGGTCGAGAGGAACAGGTTGCCGTTGCCGCGCGCGAGAAGCTCGGCCAGCGAGCGCCCGGTCGATTCGATCCGGGCCCGCCCGTTCAGCGCGCCGCCGCCGCGCGAGCCCGCGGCGCTCATCAGCCGGGCGATGTCGACCTGTTGGAAGTTGATGCCGGCCACCGCCTGTACGGTGCCTTCGGGCTGCGGCGTGAGCACGATGTCGGCCTCGATCGCACCGCTGCCGACGCCAAAGCGCAGCGGCCGGATGGTGACGATTCCATCCACCAGCTCGAGCGAGACCCGCAGATTGTCGAGCGGGGTGGAATTGCCCAGCACCTGGCCGGCCTCGTATTGCAGGTGGACGTTCGCCGCCTCGAATTTCGGCACGTTCACCGGCGCGTTCGGCAGCACGCGGCCGCTGGCGGCGGCATCGGGGCGGACCGGCGTGCCGCGCACCGGCTGCCCGCCGATGAAGCCCGCGAGGTCGCGCAGGTCGACCCGGCGCGAGCGCAGGGCGGCGGTCACGTCCGGCACCCGCCCGCGCGGATCGATGGTGAGCGTGCCGCCGATATCGGTGCGCCCGACGAGGCCGTCGATCTCGGTGAAGCGGTAGTGGGTCTCGCTGTAGTCGAGCCGGCCGGCGACCCGGAAGGGTGGCGTCTGCGGGATCGGCACGCCGGTGAGCGGCGTCAGCATCGCGAGGTCGGGCCCGGCAAGGCTGAGGCGGAGGTCGGCGCCGGCGAGCGCGAAGGGGTCGCGCAGGCGGCCCTCGACCGTCGCCTCGGTGCGGCCGTTCTGAATGCTGAGCGCGATCGGCCAGGGGCGTTCGTTGGTGTTGAGGTCGGCGATGGTCCCGCCGATGAAGCTGGCCGTGAGCGGCTGCCCGGCATAGGTGCCGCGGCCCTCGGCGGTCACCACCAAGCCCGCAGTCGGCATCTCGCGCGTCTCGATCTGGGCGGTGACGTCGCCGCGCAGCTCCGGGTAGACGACATGCGCCGTCGTCTCATCCACCCGGATCGAACCGATCCTGACGCGCGGCCCCGGTGCGGGCGCGGGGGTCGGCGTCGCCGGATTTCCCAGCGCCGGCGAGGGGGCGGCGAGTGCCAGGTTGCTCACCCCATCCGCGCTCAGCCGGGCCTGGACGTCGCCGCCGCGCACCGCGATTGCGGGCAGCACGATGCCGTCGCCGCGCAGATAGGCCATGACGTCGAGACGGACGGTGAGTTCGCGGACCCGTGCGAAGGGTGCATCGCCCTGGAACCCGGCCGGATTGGCGACGACGACGTCGCGCAGCTGCACCTCGGTCACCCGGCCAAGTCGAACGCCGAGCCCGCCGATCGTCACCGGCTGCCCAAGAGCCGCGGAGGCGCGGACCTCGACCATGGGAATGAACCAGGACCAGGAAAACAGCACCGCAAGAACGCCGAGCGCGAGCAGCGGCACCGCCACCACCACCATCCATCGCCTGAACCGCATAGTGAAACCACTCCGTCCGATGCGACGGCAACGCGTATGACGGGGCGCGGTTTCCCTCCGGCCTGATCGGCGATCGCACGCGCCTACGCGGGTACCTCGACGGCGCCCGTCGCGGCGGCCTTCGCGGCGAGGCAGGCGCGCAGTGCGTCCAGCGCCGCCTGAGGCTGCCCGCGCTTGGGGATGATGATGCCGCTCGCATTGCCGAGCATGAGGAACAGGTGCTGCGAAGTCTCGTCGACATGGGTGATCGCTGCCCATTCGCACTGCGTGGTGCTGGTCGTGGCCGTGATGGTCAGGCCTTCCGGACTGGCTTCGAGACGTTTATGGCCGAGGAAGGCGTCCCGCGGGGCGCGGCCCAGCAGCGTCCGGATCTGGCGGCGGATGAACCAGGGCCTCAGCGCCTCCAGCGCCACCAGCCCCGCCAGGGCGAAGCCGAGCGGCGCGCCATAGAGCAGCGGCAGGTCCGCCGCATGGAGGACGTCGGTCGCCGCATAATAGGCGGTCAGGATGCCGGCCATGACGAGGAGAAAAATGGCGTGGTTGCGCAGGCGCCTCGCCTTTCGGCCCGCCGCGTTGACCTGGTGGAGGTTGAAGGCCTCGAAATCCGCGACCGTCACGTCAAAGGCAAGGCTCGCCCGATGCGTCTCCGGCAGCCGGGTCACGGCAGGCACGGCTGGCGTCTCAGCGGAGGTAGGGCGGCACCGTCGCCCGTTCGGGGCGGAAGCGGCCGAACCGCGCGAGGATCTTCTGCGCAAAGGTGAGAGCGCCCGGCGGCGGTGCGGGCAGTGGCGGCAACTCGGTCACCTGGATCGCGCTGCGCGCGCGCCGCGCCTGCACCAGGCGCCACCATGCGCGCGCCTTCTGGTGCGCGTCCTCGGCATAGCGAAAGCCAAGCATGGCATCGACCTCGGCGCGCTGGGCGCGCAGCGCGTCGATGTCGCGCGGGTCGCCGGCGGACATCGCCGGCTCCCAGGGGCGCGTGAAACCCGGGCGCATGTTGCGCCCGCGCCTGCGCTCCTCCTCCTCGATGAGGCTAGCCACGGCGGAGAACCTCGGCTGCCTCCACGGCGAAATAGGTGAGCACGCCGGCGCAGCCCGCGCGCTTGAAGGCGAGCAGGCTTTCCATCATGGCGCGCTCGCGGTCGATCCAGCCGCGGTCGGCGGCCCCCGCAATCATCGCGTATTCGCCGGACACCTGGTAGGCGAAGGTGGGCACCTTGAAGGTGTCGTGGACGCGGCGGATGATGTCGAGATAGGGCATGCCCGGCTTGACCATGACCATGTCCGCGCCCTCGGCGATGTCCATCGCCACCTCGCGCAGCGCCTCGTCCGAATTGGCCGGGTCCATCTGGTAGGTCTTCTTGTCCCCGCGCAGCGCCTTGCCCGATCCCACCGCGTCACGGAACGGTCCGTAGAAGGCGGACGCGTATTTGGCAGCGTAAGACATGATGCGGGTGTGGATGAGGCCCTTCGCGTCCAGCGCGGCACGGATGCGGGCGACGCGGCCATCCATCATGTCCGACGGCGCGATGATGTCGATGCCGGCTTCGGCCTGGATGACGGACTGGATCTGCAGGATCTCCAGCGTGTCGTCGTTGGCGACGTAGTCGCCGCGGATCACGCCGTCATGGCCGTGGTCGGTGTAGGGGTCGAGTGCGACGTCGCCCACCAGCCCGAAGTCGGGGAATTCGCGCTTGAGCAGGCGGGCGGCGCGACAGATCAGGTTTTCGGGGTTCTTGGCCTCTGTGCCTTCGGCGTCCTTGAGCGAGGGCGGGGTCATCGGGAACAAGGCCAGCGCGGGGATGCCGAGCTTCGCCGCGTGCTCCACATGGCCCACGAGTCGGTCGAGCGTGACGCGCGAGACGCCGGGCATGGAGGGCACGGCCGAAATCGTGTTTTCGCCATCCATGATGAAGATCGGCCAGATCAGGTCGCCGGTGGAGAGCACGTTTTCGGCGGTGAGGCGGCGGGTCCAGGCATCCGTGCGGTTGCGGCGCAGGCGGGTGCCGGGAAAGCTGGGTGTGCTCATGCGTCAGGCCCTGGTTGCTGCATCGAGCGCCTGGGAGAGATCGGCCAGGATGTCGTCGATATGCTCGATGCCGATCGACAGCCTCACATAGCCCGGCGTCACGCCCGAAGCCAGTTGTTCGGCCGGCTCCAGCTGGCTGTGCGTGGTGGTGGCCGGGTGAATGGCCAGGCTGCGGGCGTCGCCGATATTGGCCACGTGGTAGAACAGCTGCAGCGCCTCGATGAAGGCGCGGCCGGCCGAGGCACCCGCCTTCAGCTCGAAGCCCATCAGCGAACCATAGCCACCGCGCAGCGCGGCGTCCGCGCGGCGCTTGGCCTCCCCGGTCTGGACCGAGGGGTGGATGACCCGCTCCACCGCCGGGTGCGAGGACAGGAAGGCGGCGACGCGCAGCGCATTCGCGCAGTGCCGTTCCATGCGCAGCGGCAGCGTCTCGAGGCCCTGGAGGGTGAGGAAGGCGTTGAACGGGGCCATCGGCGCGCCGAGGTCGCGCAGGATGCAGGTGCGGGTGCGGATGATATAGGCGATGGGACCGAGCGGCTTCACCGCCTGCGTCCAGACGGCGCCGTGATAGCTCGGGTCGGGCTGGTTGAGGGTGGGGAAGCGGTCGCCGCCGGCCTCCCAGTCGAAATTGCCGCCATCGACGATGATGCCGCCGATCGAGGTGCCGTGGCCGCCGATGAACTTGGTGGTGGAGTGCATGACCACGGCGGCGCCGAGTTCCAGCGGCTTGCACAGGATGGGCGCAGCGGTGTTGTCCATGATCAGCGGGATGCCGAGCTTGCGGCCAATGGCCGCGACCTCGGCGATGGGGAAGACCTGCAGCTTCGGGTTGGGCAGGGTCTCGGCATACCAGGCGCGGGTGCGGGCGTCGGTGGCGCGGGCGAAGCCTTCGGGGTCGGCCGGGTCCACGAAGCGGACCTCGACCCCCATCTGCTTGAGCGTGTTGGCGAACAGGTTCCAGGTGCCGCCGTAGAGGTCGGTCGAGCTGACGATGTTGTCGCCAGGCTGGGTGAGCGTGAGGATCGAGAAGGCCGTGGCCGCCTGGCCCGAGCCCAGCGCGAGCGCCGCGACGCCACCCTCGAGCGCGGCGATGCGCTTCTCCAGCACATCGACCGTGGGGTTCATGATGCGGGAGTAGATGAATCCCATCTCGGCCAGGCCGAACAGGCGCTCCGCGTGGCCCGTGTCCTGGAACTGGAAGCTTGTGGTCTGGTGGATGGGAACGGCGACGGAGCCCGTGGAGGGGTCGGCGCGCCAGCCGGCATGGAGAACCTGGGTTTCCGGGTTGGTGGACATGGGTTTCTCTCCGCTCGTTTGCGGGCGATGCTAGGCGGCGGCGCGCGGAGCGCCAAGCGTCGCGTGCAATGGCACGTGATCGCACCGGACGGGAGAGGAATTGACCATGCGCGGCCTGATCCTGGCGATGCTGCTGCTGTCCGGGTGCGCGGCCGAGGCGCAGGGACCGATCACCCTCGGGGCCGGCGACATGATGATCCCGGGGCCTGAGGGCGTGCAGCTCCGCGCCCGGCTGGTGCCGGTGGAGGATGGCCGTCGCGGCGTACCGGTGCTGGCTTTCCATGGCTGCGGCGGGATTGGTGGGCCGGAACGCGGCATCCGTCTGCCCTCGCGAGAGCGGGACTGGGCGGACAGGCTGCACGCGCTCGGCCACCCCGTGCTGTTCGTGGACAGCTTTGGCAGCCGCGGGCGCACCGAGGCCTGCCGGGGCGGCAGCGTGGGGATCGAGGCCGAGACCATCCGCCGCGCCGATGCCCATGCGGCCGCGGCCTGGGCGGCCGCTCAGCCCTGGGCGGCGCCAGGGGGTGTGGTGCTGCTGGGCTGGTCGCATGGCGGGTCGACTGTGACGGCGGCCGCGGCCGGGTCGCCGCCGGGGCTGATCCGCGGCGTGATCGGCTTCTATCCGGGCTGCTACCGGCTGCGCCAGGTGGGCGGCTGGCAGCCCAACGTGCCGATGATCATGCTGCTCGGCGCCGAGGATGACTGGACCCCCGCGCGGCATTGCGAGGCGCTGGCGGCGCGCGATCCGGCGCGGGTGCGGGTCCAGGTGTTTCCCGGCGCGCATCACGGCTTCGACGCGCCCACGGGCGAGGTGCGGCAGATGACCGGGCTGGCCTTCACGGCGCGGGGCGGGGGCGTGGCCACGATCGGCCCCAACCCGGCGGCGCGCGAGGCGGTGCATGCGATCGTGCCGGCCTTCATCGCGGGGCTGGCTCCCGCGCCGTAGGGGGCAGACCCGCCCAAGCAGGCTTTGTCCCGGGCGGCCGCCGCGTGATAAACCCGCGCATGGACACGAGTCTCCCGATCGCGTTTGGCGCGGACCATGCCGGCGTCGCGCTCAAGGACCTGCTGCGCGAGGCGGTGGATGGGCCGGTGCTGGACCTCGGCACGCATGGGCCGGACAGCGTCGACTACCCGGATTTCGGGGTGGCTGTGGCGAATGCGGTTGCCTCCGGCCGGGCGCGGCTTGGCGTGCTGGTCTGCGGGTCGGGGATCGGCATCTCCATCGCGGCCAACCGGAACCCGGCCATCCGCTGTGCCCTGGTGCAAGACGCCACCGGCGCGCGACTGGCGCGAGAGCATAACGACGCCAATATCATCGCCCTGGGCGCCCGCATGATCGGGACCGAGGTGGCGCTGGAGGCGCTGCGGGTATTTCTGGCAACACCCTATGCCGGCGGCCGCCATTCGCAGCGCGTCGTCAAGCTGAGCCCTGAATGGACCGAAACACGATGAACGAGCAGACCCCCGCCTTCACCCATGCGCGCTTCTTCCAGGCCTCGCTGTCGGAGACCGACCCCGCGATCTTCGCCGCCGTGGGCCAGGAGATGGCGCGCCAGCAGGATGGGGTGGAGCTGATCGCGTCTGAGAACATCGTCAGTCGGGCGGTGCTGGAGGCGCAGGGCTCGGTGCTGACGAACAAGTATGCGGAGGGGTATCCGGGGCGGCGCTATTACGGCGGGTGCGAGGCGGTGGATATCGCGGAGACCCTGGCCATCGAGCGGGCCTGCGCGCTGTTCGGCTGCGGGTTCGCGAATGTGCAGCCGCATAGCGGGGCGCAGGCGAACCAGGCGGTGTTCCTCGCCCTGCTGCAGCCGGGCGACACCTTCATGGGATTGGACCTGGCGGCGGGTGGGCACCTGACCCATGGCGCGCCGGCGAACCAGTCGGGCAAGTGGTTCAAGGTGGTTCCCTACACGGTGCGCCGCGAGGACAGCATCATCGACATGGACGAGGTCGCGCGCATCGCGCGGGAGAGCCGGCCGAAGCTGATCATCGCCGGTGGGTCCGCCTATTCGCGGGTGTGGGATTTCGCGCGGTTCCGCGCGATCGCCGATGAGGTCGGTGCGTATTTCATGGTCGACATGGCGCATTTCGCGGGGTTGGTGGCGGGGGGGGCGCATCCGTCGCCTTTGCCGCATGCGCATGTGGTGACGACCACGACGCACAAGACACTGCGCGGCCCGCGGGGCGGGATGATCCTCACCAATGACGAGGCGCTGGCCAAGAAGTTCAACTCGGCGGTGTTCCCGGGATTGCAGGGCGGCCCATTGATGCATGTGATCGCGGCCAAGGCGGTGGCCTTCGGGGAGGCGCTGAAGCCGGAGTTCCGAGCCTATTCGCGGCAGGTGGTCAAGAATGCGCAGGCGCTTGCCGCGTCCCTGCAGGAGCAGGGGCTGGATATCGTCACGGGGGGTACGGATAATCACCTGATGCTGGTGGATCTGCGGCCCAAGCGTGTGACCGGCAAGGCCGGCGAGGCGGCGCTGAACCGCGCGCATCTGACCTGCAACAAGAATGCGATTCCGTTCGACCCTGAGAAGCCGATGGTCACCTCAGGCGTGCGCCTAGGTTCGCCGGCCGCGACGACGCGTGGTTTTGGCGAGGCGGAGTTCCGCGAGGTCGGCGCGTTGATCGGCGAGGTGCTGGATGGACTGTCCCGCGCGAACGACGCGTCCGGCAACACCGCCGTCGAAGACGCGGTCCGCGCCCGCGTGCTGGCCCTGTGCTCACGCTTCCCGATCTATCCCGCCTGATGGGGCCGGTGCCCTTAGCCAAGAATAAAGGAAAGGGGTCCGGGGAAATTCTTTTCCCCGGCCTGCTTCCTTCATGAAGTGCCCGTTCTGCGGCGTCGAAGACACCCAGGTGAAAGACAGCCGCCCTGCCGAGGACAGCGCCGCTATCCGCCGCCGCCGTTTCTGTGCCTCGTGCAGCAGCCGCTTTACCACTTTCGAACGTGTGCAGCTGCGCGACATCACGGTGATCAAGACCGATGGCCGCCGGGTGCCGTTCGACCGGGAGAAGTTGTCGCGCTCCATCCGTGTCGCGCTGCGCAAGCGCCCGGTCGAGGAGGACCGTATCGAGCGCCTGGTGACTGGGATCCAGCGCCGGTTGGAGACCGAGATGGAGGCGGAGGTGAATTCGCGCCAGATCGGCGAGATCGTGATGGAGACGCTGCGCGGCGTGGACCAGGTGGGGTACGTGCGGTTCGCGAGCGTGTACCGCAATTTCAATGAGGCCAAGGATTTCCAGAGCTTTCTCGGCGAGCTCGGCAAGCCCGGCAAGGGCTGAGTCGTGCCTTACGTCGTCGGCGCGGCGCTGCTGTTGCTGCTGGTGTTCGGGCCGATGCTGTATGTGCGCTGGACGATGGCGCGGCACGGCGCGGAGCGGGCGGATTTCCCCGGCACGGGCGGCGAGCTGGCGCGGCACCTGCTCGATGAGGCCGGGCTCAACCAGGTGCCGGTGGAGCTTACAGACAAGGGCGACCATTACGATCCGGTGGACCGGGTGGTACGGCTCGGAGAGGCGCATTTCAACGGCCGATCGGTCACCGCGGTGGCGGTCGCCGCGCATGAGGTCGGGCATGCGGTGCAGCACCGGGATGGAATGCCGGCGTTCGGCTGGCGCATCCGGCTGGTTCGGGTGCTGATCCCGGTGCAGCGGGTGGTGGATGTGCTGTTTCTGGTGGGCGGGCTCGGCGCAATCGCGTTGCGCGCACCGGTGATCGTGCTGGCGGAGGGTGCGCTGCTGGTGGGCATGATGGCGCTGTCCGTCGCGGTGCACCTGGTGACCCTGCCGGTGGAGCTCGATGCAAGCTGGCGGCGCGCGCTGCCGGCGTTGGCGACCGGCTACATCTCCGAGAAGGACATGCCCGCCGCGCGGTCGGTGCTGCGTGCGGCCGCACTCACCTATGTGGCATCGGCGCTGATGTCGCTGCTCAATGTCGCGCGGCTCGCAAGGCTGTTCCGCTGAGCACCCCCTGCCGGGCGGCGATGTGACCGGGTAGAGAAGCGCATGGATGATGGTCTCCATATGCGGGCGGCGCTCGCCCTGGCGCGTCGGGGTCTGGGCAATACCTGGCCGAACCCCGCGGTGGGCTGTGTGATCGTGCGGGACGGGCGGGTCGTCGGGCGCGGCTGGACGCAGCCGGGCGGACGGCCGCATGCGGAGACGGAGGCGCTGCGCCGCGCGGGTGATCTCGCGCGCGGGGCCACGGCCTATGTGACGCTGGAGCCGTGCTCGCATTTCGGCCGCACGCCACCCTGCTGCGATGCGCTGGTGCGCGCCGGCGTTGCGCGGGTGGTGTGCGCGATGCGGGACCCCGATGCGCGGGTGGATGGGCGCGGTTTCACGCGCCTGCGCGAGGCGGGCATCGCGGTGGAGGAAAGGCTGTGCGAGGCCGAGGCGCAGGCGCTGAATTTGGGCTTCGTCAAGCGCGTGCGGCTGGGCCTGCCGATGGTGACGCTGAAGCTCGCGACCACGCTCGATGGCCGGATCGCGACGGCCTCGGGCGAAAGCCGCTGGATCACCGGGCCGGAGGCGCGCCGGGCCGTGCACCGGATGCGGGCCGCGCATGATGCGGTGCTGGTGGGCTCGGGGACGGTGCTGTCGGATGATCCGGAGCTGACCTCTCGGCTGGAGGGCACCAAGCCGGTGGCCGACCTGCGCGTGGTCGCCGATGCGCGGCTGCGGATGCCAGCGACGGCGCGGCTGGTCGCGACGGCGCGTGATATCCCGACCTGGCTGGTCACGGTCCCTGGCCATCCGCCGAGCGCGCTGGCGCCATTCCAGGAAGCCGGGGTGGACGTGCTGACCGTGGCGCGCGGCGAGGGCGGGCTGCTGCTGCGCGAGCTGTTGCGTGCGCTCGCCCGGCGCGGCGTCACCCGCGTGCTGGCTGAGGGCGGTGCCGGCATCGCCGCCGCCCTGGTGCGGGAGGGCCTGGTCGACCGGCTCGCCTGGTTCCACGCGCCGGGCGTGATGGGCGGGGATGGGCTGCCGGCCGCCTATCCGCTGCCGCTGGCGCGGCTTTCCGAGATGCCGCGGTTTTTGCGGGTGGCGCATCGGGCCTTGGGCGCCGATATGCTGTCCGAATACGTGAGCGAGGGAGGCTGAGGCGATGTTCACCGGGATCATCACGGCGCTGGGCACGGTGCGGGAAGTGCAGCCGATCGGCGGCGGTCACGACATGCGGGTGGTGATCGGCGTCTCGCCCGAATTCCTGGCCGAGCCGCAGCCGGTGGTGATCGGCGCCTCCATCGCCTGCTCGGGCGTCTGCTTCACCGCGGTGCGCATCGGCGCTGATGAATTCGCGATCGACGCCTCAGCGGAGACGCTGTCCAAGACCACGATCGGGGCCTGGGTCGCGGGCACGCGGGTGAACCTCGAACGCTCGCTGCGCGTGGGCGACGAGCTGGGCGGACATATCGTCTCGGGCCATGTCGATGGCGTGGCTGAGGTTGTTTCGGCCGAGGCGGAGAATGCGTCCGTGCGCTGGCGCTTCCGGCTGCCGCCGGGGCTGGAACGGTTCGTCGCGTCGAAGGGCTCCATCGCCATCGAGGGCGTGTCGCTGACGGTGAATGAAATTGACGATGCGGTCTTCGGGGTCAATATCATTCCCCATACCGCGGCGATGACCACGATCGGCACGCTGCGGCCGGGCGCGCGCGTCAACATCGAGATCGACATGCTCGCGCGCTACGTGGCGCGGCTGCGGGAGACGGAAGCGTGAATTCCTCCATCGAGACCACGCGGGCCAACCTGGCGGATTTCATCACGCCGACCGCCGAGCTGCTCGAGGAAGCGCGCGCGGGGAAGATGTTCATCCTGGTCGATGACGAGGACCGCGAGAATGAGGGCGACCTAGTCATCCCGGCGCAGTTCGCGACACCGGATGCGATCAACTTCATGGCCAAGCATGCGCGCGGCCTGATCTGCCTCGCGATGTCCAAGCCGCGCGTCGAGCAGCTGAACCTGCCGCTGATGGCGCAGGCGAACGGCACGCGGCACTCCACCGCCTTCACAGTCAGCATCGAGGCGCGCGACGGCGTCACCACCGGCATCTCCGCCGCCGACCGCGCGCGCACCGTCGCGGTCGCGATCAACCCCGACCTCGGCGCGGAGCACATCGTCACGCCTGGTCACGTCTTCCCGCTGGTGGCGCGCGAAGGCGGCACCCTGGTGCGCGCCGGCCACACCGAGGCGGCGGTGGATTTCGCGCGCCTCGCCGGGCTGAACCCCTCGGGCGTGATCTGCGAGATCATGAACGATGACGGCACCATGGCGCGCATGCCCGACCTGGTCGCCTTCGCGCAGCACCATGGCCTCAAGCTCGGCACCATCGCGGACCTCATCGCGCATCGGCGGCGGACTGAGCGGCTGGTCAAGCGCGTCGAGGAAGGGGTGATCGAGCAGGCGGTCGGCGGCGAATGGCAGGTGATCGTCTATGCCTCGGCCGTCGAGGAGGGTGAGCATATCGCGCTGGTCAAGGGCGACCTGTCCGGGCCAGGGCCGGTTCTGGTGCGCATGCACGCGGCGGGGCTGCTAAACGACCAGATCGCCGGGCGCGGCGTGGCCGAGCTGCACGGCGCGATGCACATGATCGACGCGGCCGGTCGCGGCGTCGTGGTGATCCTGCGCGAATGGAAGCTCACACATCTGTCGGAGCAGGTGCGCGCGCGGCGCGAACGCAAGGTGATGCAGACCAACATCCGTGACCACGGCATCGGCGCGCAGATCCTCGCCGATCTCGGCCTGAGCGACATCATCCGCCTGTCGAACAACCCGCGCCCGCTGATCGCGCTGGAGGGATACGGCTTGAGCGTGATCGAGACGCGCCCCATCCCGGTCGGAGATCCGGCATGAGGACCGAGGGCGAGGCGAAGCCGCTGGCGCTGATGGGCGCCGCGCCGCGCATCCTGGTGATCCAGGCGCCGTATTACCGCACTGTGGTCGAGGGCATGCGCCTGGGTGCAGAGCGCGCGCTGGCGCCGCTGAACGCGGAGGTCGAGGTGGCGGAAGTCGCCGGCGCCTTCGAACTGCCGGCAGCGCTGCGCCTCGCGCTGGAAGCGCAGGGCGTCGAGGACGGGCCGCAATGGGATGGGTTTCTCGTGCTCGGCTGCGTCGTGAAGGGCGAGACGGACCATTACGACTTCATCTGCCAGGCGGTGTGCAAGGGGATCATGGACATCTCGACCGAGACAGGCGCGCCGATCGGTTTCGGCTTGCTGACGGTCGATACGCTCGCCCAGGCCGAGGCGCGTTCGGCCGATGACCAGCACAACAAGGGCATCGAATGTGCGGCCGCCGTGGTGGGCCAGATCAAGCTCGCGCGGCTGTGGGGGTTGCAGTGAGCCGTCCGCGCACCGGGGCGCGCGTCGCCGCGGTGCAGGCGTTGTTCCAGAGCGAACAGAATGGCGAGAGCGCCGAGGCGGTGATGGACCAGTTCATCCGTCACCGCATCGGCCCGCTGGAGGATCGCGGCTACGAGGATGGCCGCGTGCCAGAGGCGACGATCCCGCTGTTCGCGGCGATCGTGCGCGCCGCCGCCGCCGATGGCGCGCGGGTGGACGCACTGATCCGCGAGCGCCTGGCAAAGGAATGGACCCTGGAACGCCTCGACCCGGTGCTGCGCGCGTTGCTGCGCGCAGCTGCGGCGGAGATGCTGACGCCCAAGGAGCCGCCGGCGCGCGTGGTGATCAACGAGTACATGGATGTCGCGCGCGGCTTCATGGACGAGCAGGGGGCGCGCTTTGCGAATGGCGTGCTGGATGCGCTGGCGCATGCGCTGCGACCGGATGAATTTTCGAAGGCGTAGAAGACTGGGGGCAATGAATTTCCCCCAGACCCCCTCTCTTTTGTTTTTGGCCATTGGTGCTGGCTGCGCAGCCAGCACGGACATCACCGCGGTGATGCCACCGTCCGACGTGCATCAAACATTCAAAGAAGAACGAATGGGCGCAACGCAGTGCGTTGCGTGGAGGAAATTCATGTCCTCCATGCTGTCGCCATGACGATCCCGCCCGAATTCTCCCTGATCTACCGCCACTTCCGACCGCTCGCGGCGCCTGGCGCGCTCGACCTTCGCGACGACGCCGCGGTTTTCGCACCGCCGCTCGGCCGCGAGCTCGTGATCGCCGCCGACGCCATGGTGGCCGGGGTGCATTTCCTCCCCGACGACCCGCCGGAGACGGTGGGTCGCAAGCTGCTGCGCGTGAATCTGTCCGACCTAGCCGCCATGGGCGCGACTCCCTTCGGCTACCTCATGACCACTGCCTTCCCCAGGGGCATCGACGATGGCTGGATCGCGCGTTTCGCGGAGGGTCTTGCGCTGGACCAGGGGCTCTTCTCGGTGGGGCTGCTGGGCGGCGACACCGTCTCCACACCGGGTCCGATGACGCTCTCGCTGACCATCCTCGGCCATGTGGCGCCGGGCCGTGCTTTGCGGCGCAGTGGTGCGCGGGTAGGGGATGGCGTGTGGGTGAGCGGGACCATCGGCGACGGCGCATTCGGCTTGCGTGCCATTCGCGGGCAGGTCGCGGATGACGCCGGGTTTCTGGCCGGCCGCTACCGGCTGCCTGAACCGCGCGTCGCACTCGGCCAGGCGCTGGTCGGTGTGGCGCATGCGGCGATGGATGTGTCGGACGGGCTGGTGCAGGATTTTGGCCATATCTGCCGCGAATCCGGCGTCGGCGGCGTGATCGAGGCCGCGCTGGTGCCGCTCTCCGAGCCCACGCGCGCGGCGGCGGCGGGCGAGCACGCGCTGCTCCCGTTCCATGGCGGCGACGACTACGAGCTGATCTTCACCGCGCCCGAAGACGCCGCGGTGCTGGCGCTGGGCATGCCCGTCACGCGCATCGGGCGGGTTGTGGATGCGGAGCAGGGGGTTAGGCTGCTCGACGCAACGGGGGGCGCGATCGACCTGCCGACCAGGGGATGGAGCCACTTCTAACGCCATGGCGCAGGACTCCCGGGTGACCGTTTGGCTGCTGTTTTGCTGCCAGGCGCTGATGAACTCGACCATGGTCGGCCAGGTCGCGATGGGCGCGCTGATCGGGCACACTCTGGCCGAGGACAAGACGCTCGCGACCTTGCCGATGGCGGTGCAGATGACGGCGGTGATGGCCGCCTCCATCCCCGCCAGCATGCTGTTCGCGCGGCTCGGGCGACGGTTCGGCTTCATGGTTGGGGCGTGCTGTTCGATCGTCGGCTCCCTGGTCTTCGCCGCGGGCGTGTGGCGCGGCGATTTCGCGCTGTATTGCCTGGGCGCGGTGCCGGCGGGGCTCGGCTTCGGCATCGCCCAGCATTACCGTTTCGCCGCCGCCGAAGTGGCGCGGCCGGACTACCGCGCGCGCGCCATCTCGCTGGTGATGGCGGGTGGAGTCATCGCGGCGGTGGTGGGCCCCGAGCTGGTCAAGCACACGCGCGAGGCGGTGGGCGGCGTGCTGTTCCTCGGCACCTATCTCACCATCGCCTGCCTGCCGCCGCTGGTCCTTCTGCTGTTGAGCTTCGCCCAGCTGCCGCCCGCGCCCGCGCGGCCGAAGATCAGCACCCCGATCGGCGAGATCATCGCGCGCCCGGCGTTCATCGCGGCCGCCGGCGCGGGGCTCGTCGCCTATGGCACGATGAACCTGGTGATGACCTCGACACCGATCGAGATGATGTTCTGCGGCTTTGGCGTTGATGCCTCGGCGACGATCATCCAGATCCATGCGCTGGCGATGTTCGCCCCTGGCTTCTTCACCGGCCGGCTGATCCAGCGCTTCGGCGTGCGCACCATCATCGTGGCCGGCGCGGTACTGACGGCGGGGTGCGTGGTGGCGAATGTCGCGGGTGCGAGCTTCGCCCATTTCGGGGTGGCGCTGGCGCTGCTGGGGCTGGGGTGGAACTTCATGTTCGTGGGCGCGACGGCGCTGTTGGCCACCAGCCACGCGCCCGAGGAACGGGTGCGCGCACAGGCGGCGAACGACTTCATCGTCTTCGGCACGGTCGCCTGCACTGCCTTCCTCTCGGGCGCACTGCATGCCCAGGCGGGCTGGGCGATGCTGAACCTGATGCTACTGCCGGCGCTGGCCGTGGCGCTGGGGCTGGTGCGCTGGCAGGCGATGCGCGGCCGCGTCGCGAGCGCGTAGGAAAGTCAGGGCACCTCGGGAACACGGCGGTGCAGCCTCTCAGGGTGCCCCGCGAATGTCATCACGGCGCCGCGACGGCCGGCTGGCTGCAGCGCCGGCGCCGTGTCATCGTTGCGCTCTCGGAGCCGATTCTCGGCGGACCGGACGGAGCTTTGGCGATGATTCGAACCTCGATGGCATTGGTCGTGGCGCTGCTGGCCTGCGGCGCGGCGCGGGCGGAATGCACGACGGAAATCGCCGGCCAGAAGGTCGCCATTCTCGCAGAGCTGATGCCCGCCCTGATCCAGACCAACCCTGCCGCCGCACAGCGAATCGACGCCGAGGTCGTGCCGATGCTGCAGCTCAACACCGTCAATGACGCGATCTGCGAGCGGCTTGACGCGCTGATCGTCATTGCGCGCGAGGGCTGAGGCCCGCGCCCAGTTTGGCGCGGCGATGCCGCGGCGGCGCACCGACAGGCGGGCAATGTCATCCGGTGAGGAATTGCTCTAGCCTTGGCGGATCATCCCCAAGGTGCCCGCATGAAATGGATCGTCCTTGGCGTCGTCGGCGCCATCATCCTGTGGCTCTTCCTCGCCTATAACCGCCTCGTCTCGCTCCGCCAGGTCACCAACCAGGCGTGGTCGGATGTCGACGTGCAGCTCAAACAGCGCCACGACCTGGTGCCGAACCTGGTCGAGGTGGTGAAGGGCTATGTCGCGCATGAACGCGGCACGCTTGAGGCGGTGGTCGCCGCGCGCAACGCGGCGGTGCGCGCCGATGGGCCGGCGGCGGCGGGTGTCGCCGAGGGCGCGCTGAACGCCTCGCTCCGCCAGATCTTCGCGCTGGCCGAGAACTACCCCGACCTCAAGGCCAATGCGAACTTCCTCGGCCTGCAGAACGAGCTTTCCGACCTCGAGAACAAGATCGCGGCGGCGCGGCGCTTCTTCAACAACGCCGTCTCCGAATACAACGCCATGCGCGAGAGCATCCCTGCGGTCGCCTTCGCGAATTCCGTCGGCTTCAAGGAGCGCGGCTTCTTCGAATTGAGCGAGGCGGACAAGGCCGCGGTGCAGGTCGTGCCGTCGGTGAAGTTCTGAGGCAGGGTCGTGGGCGCCTACGGGCTGCGGACGCATATCTGGAACAACCTGTGGAAATCCGGCCTGCTGCTCGCCGGCTTTCCCGTACTGCTCGCGATCATGGCCTATGGGCTCGCGCTGATCTTCAACGACGACCCGCGCGGGCTGGCCTCGGCACTGCGCTCCTCGGCGGCGCAGTGGCCGTATTTCTTCGGGTTCGCCTGCATCGGCGCGCTGATCTGGTTCGCCATCGCCTGGGTCGCGAACCAAGCGATCATCGACGGTATCACCGGCGCGCGCCGGGTGACCCGCAGCGAGGAGCCGCTGCTGTGGAACACGCTCGAGGCGCTGTGCATCTCGCGCGGGATCGCCATGCCGCGCCTGGCGGTGATCGAGACGCCGGAGCGCAACGCCTTCGCCTCGGGCCTGTCACGCAACAAGGGCGCCGTGACGGTAACGCGGGGCCTGCTGCAGGCACTCGACGAGGCCGAGCTGCGCGGCGTGCTGGCGCATGAGCTGACCCATATCCGCAACGGCGATGCGCGGCTGCTGGTGATCGCGGCGGTGTTCTCGGGGGTGATCTCGCTGGTGGCGCAGATGCTGTTCCGCGGCATGCGGTTCCGTGGCGGCGACCGGCGCGGCAGCATGGCGGCGACGATCATCGGCTTCGTGGTGGTCTCCTTCGCCTGGGGGCTGGGCTTCGTGCTGCAGCTCGCGCTGTCGCGGCGGCGGGAATTCCTCGCCGATGCTGGTGCGGTTGAGCTGACGCAGGACGCCGACGGAATGATCGCCGCACTGCGCCGGATCGAGGGGCAGAGCGCCATGCCGGCGATCCCCGGGCAAGTGCGCGCGATGTTCCTTGACGATCCACCGGGGCAGGGATGGCTCGCCTCGCTCACCGCGACGCATCCCCCGATCGCGGCGCGCGTCGCCGCACTGGTGCGCTATGCCGGCGGCCATGACCTGGCGGCGCCGGCGACCACCGTCCCACCATGGACCGGCGCCTTCAGCGAAAAGCCGCGCAATCCCTGGACGTGATTGGTTGCCGCGCGCGCCGCATTACCAGCGCCGCGCCGGCCCGCAATCCACGTGGACGAAGCCGGAGCTGTACAGCCCGATGCCGCCGGTCTGCAGCTCGGCGGCCAGGCGCGCAAGGGCGAGCGGCGGCCGGTCCGCGAGGCGCACGTCGGCGGCCATGCCGGACATGTGCAGCGACACGCGCGAGACCCGGCGCGAGCGCGCTGCGCCGGCGGCGTTGGTCTCGGGCGTGCGGTAGCCGCTGAGCAGCTCGTAGGGTTCCTGGCTGCCGATGACGCCGTGCAGCCGCGCAAGGATGTCGAACAGGCGCGGGTCCATCGGTGTCGCCTCGTCGCGGCCAGGATCGCGGAAGACGGCGTTCAGCTTCGCCATCGCCTCGCGGTCGTAGCGGCCGTTCTGCCAATAGACGCCCGAGAAGCTGTCGCCGGTGGCACCGCGGCGCACGCGCAAGCTGCGCGGCGGGCCGGAGGCGAGCGAGGCCGGCCCGGGATCACGGCCGCGGCGATAGGAATCCGCCCCGGCCGAGGTCGTGGTCGGGCCGGGGCTGGTGGAAGCGTCGGGTGCGCAGGCGGCGGCGCTCAGCGTGAGCAGGCCAGCCGCGCCGCGCAGCCAGGCGCGGCGGGGCAGGGCGGGCGCGGTGTCGGTCTGGGCGTCGGCGCAGCAGGGGCAGGCTTCGATGAAACGCATAAGGGTCAACGACTCGCGGTGCGGGTGCGGGTGGATGCGGCATCCATCGCACGAACGTAGGTCGCGTCGTGATTATACAAATCGTGGCGCAGCACCACCCCGCCATCCCTCACGATCGCGGTGGTGTAGATCAGCGCCACCGGAACGGTCCGCGTGATGGCAGTGCCGGACGTCGCGCGGCTGTCGAGCACGCGCTGGGCCCGCGCCCGGTCCCAGCCCGGCGTGCCGGACAGAGCGGCGTCGAGCATTTCCATCGGCCGTTCGAGCCGGATGCAGCCCGAGGAGAAGGCACGGTCCGGGCGGCGGAACAGATGCCGGTCCGGCGTGTCGTGCATGTAGATGTCCTCGCCATTGGGCATGATGAACTTGATGCGGCCGAGCGCATTCGTGTCACCAGCGTCCTGGCGGATGAAATAGGGGAAGTTGTTGCGGTTCATCGCGGTCCAATCGACCGTGGTTGCGTCCACGACCGTCCGCACGCCGTCGACATTGCCGTAGAGGCGGAAGCCGCGCGCCTGCATCCCCGCCGGGTCGCGCTGGAAGCGCGGCAGCAGGTCCTGGCGCGCGTTGCGCTCGGGCACGCCCCAGCTCGGGTTGAACTGCACCGCGTTCATGCGCACGCGCATCAGCGGCGTGGCGCGATCGGGCCGGCCGACGATGACCGCCATGTCCAGCACGGGCGTGCTGCCTTCGAGCAACTGCAGGCGCTGGTGCGGCAGGTTCACCTCAATGCGGCGATGCGTCTCCGGCGCTGCCAGGCCGCGGCGCATGTCGATATTGGCGCGCAGCTGCATCACGCGGCTATCGAGCGGGCGGTTCAGCGCGGCGAGGGTGATGCGGCCGATGCGGCCATCGGCCTCATAGCCTTCGCGGGCCTGCCAGCGCTTGACGGCCTCGACGAGGGGCTCGTCGTAGAGCGCCGGGTCCGGAGCGGGGAGTGCGGCGAGTGCCGGCTCCTCGATGGCGAGGCGGGCGCGCAGCAGGGGCATGCGGCGGGCGTCGGTGCTGCCGGGCTCGATGGTGTGCGGGCCCTCGGTGGGGATGGCCTGGGCGGGGCCGCGGGCGACGATGGCACGCGCCTCGGCCAGGGCCGCGCGCAGCGGGGCGATCTCGGGGTGGTGCAGGGCCGCACGTTCGAGCGTGGCGGCCGGGTTGGCGGTGCTGGCGAGCTCGGCGCGCCAGGGTTCCAGCATGTGCGCGGTCGCGTCGCGGCGGATGTCGGGGCGGCCGCCGATGGCGCGCGCGCGGCCATGCAGCAGGTCGACCATGGCCGCGTCGGCGGCATTGGCGAGCATGGCGCGGTAGAGCGTGGGGTCGGACGTGGCCAGCGCCTCCTCGGGAATGGCGTAGTGGCGCGGGTCCAGGCCATCCGCGTCCAACGCGCGAAGGCGGGCGGCGAGGGCGGCGAGCCCGGCCTGCGGGGCGGCCAGGGTGGTGCCTTGCGCGCGCACCGTGGCGGGCAGCAGGACGGGCGCGCAGAGCGCGAGGGCGAACGCGAGGGACCGGAGGATGCGCATGGGATTTCCATACCGAAACGTCGATTGTTTGCCAAGGATTCCAAGGGTTCCGGGCGCAGTTGACGGCGCAGTGTGGCCGGCAGACCCTTCCCTCCAAGAACAGGAGGACGGCCATGGAGATCACACCGAACAATGCCGGGCTCGGCGCGCGCGTCGAGGGGATCGATCTCGCACAGCCGCTGGGCGACGCGGCGCGGCGCGATGTGCTGCGCGCGCTGGGCCATTACGGGGTGCTGTGCTTTCCGAACCAGGATCTGGACGCTCCGGCGGTGAGCACCTTCGGGTCGCGCTTCGGCGACCTCGAGGTCAACGTCGCGAACATGTTCCACGCGCCGGGCCACCCCGAGGTGATGATCCTGTCCAATGAGCGGGATGCGGCGGGCAAGCCCGTGGGCCTGTCCGATGCGGGGCAGGGCTGGCACACCGATATGAGCTATTCGCACGACATCGCGCTAGCCAACGTGCTGCATGCGAAGCGCGTGCCGCGGCGCGACGGGCGGGTGCTGGGGGCGACGCAGTTCCGCAACCAGCACGCCGCCTATGACACGCTGCCGGAGGAAGTGCGGCAGCGGCTGGAGGGTCGCTTCGCGGTGCATGATTTCGAGAAGTTCTGGGATGTCATGCGCGCGCGGCCTGGCAGCATCCGCAAGGCGCTGACCGAGGCGCAGAAGGCGGCCAAGCCGCCCGTGCGCCAGCCCATCTTCCGGGTGCATCCGGTCACCGGCCGGCGGGTGCTGTACTGCAATCCCGGCTACGCGATGCACATCGAGGGTCTGGAGCGCGCCGAGAGCGACGCGCTGCTGGGCTTCCTGTTCCGCCACCAGAGCGAGGCGCGCTTTCTCTACAGCCACCTGTGGAGCGAGGGCGACGTGCTGATGTGGGACAATATCGGCACGACCCACAACGCGGTGGCCGATTACGCGGAGGATGAGCCACGCTTCATCCTCCGCGTGCAGGTGATGGCGAGCCTCGACTACGCGGCGCTTGCGGCGTGAGGCTCGCGCGGACGGAGGCTGGGCTGTGTGGCATCCTCGGCGAGGCGCTGGTGCCGTTGCAGGCGGCTCTGGATGCAGCGGCGGGCGAGGGGGCCGCGGTGTTGCCGACGGACATGGTCGCGCTGCTGGACGACGAAGCGGCCATGACGGCTTGCGCGCGGGCCCTGGCCTTCACGGCACGGCCGGAGAATGCGGCGTTGCGGCGGCCAATCGCGGGCCTGTTGGCGCCGCTGGTGCCGGGAAAGATCCTGGGAGTGGGGCGGAACTACGGGGCGCATGCGGCGGAGGTCGGTGGGCCGAAGCTGGAGGCGCCACGGATCTTCCTCAAGCCGTCTTCTTCGGTGTGTGGGCCGGGGACGCTGGTGCACATCCCGCCTTCGGTGACGAAGCCGGATTGGGAGGTGGAGCTGGCGGTCGTCATCGGGCGCGAGGCGTCGGGGGTGATGGAGAGCCAGGCGTTGGATCATGTGGCGGGGTATACGGTGCTGAATGATGTCTCGGCGCGGGAGTTCCAGTTCGACCAGCCCTTGCCCATGACGAGTTTCGCGAAGGGGCTCGACGGGTTCTGCCCGATAGGTCCGTGGATCGTGACGGCTGATGAATTCGGCGAGCCATGGCAGGTTGGATTGGAGTGCCGCCTGAACGGGGAGGTGGTGCAGGAGGGGAATACGCGCGACCTGATCTTCTCGGTGGCCGCGCTGATTGCATATCTGTCGCGATTTCTGGTGTTGCGGACGGGCGACGTGATCGCGACCGGCACGCCGAGCGGCAGCGGGCATTTCCGCAAGCCGCCGCGCTATCTGGGCAGCGGCGATCGGATGGCTCTCTCGGTCGAGGGCATCGGCGTCCTGGATCACGGAATCGCCTAGTGCCGTGGACCAATCGATAAAAATAGAAGATTGGGGGTCTGGGGGAAATTCATTTCCCCCAGTCTTCCTTGGGGGAGGGGCTTCATGGTTCGCCTGATCGCTGTCTTGCTGCTACTTTCGGGCGTTGCATCGGCGCAGCCGCGCCTGGGCGAGTACCCCGCGCGCCCTGTCCGGGTGCTCGTGGCGCTGGCGGCCGGCGGCAATGCGGACATCAATGCGCGCCTGATCTCGACGGCGTTGTCTGCGCGGCTCAGCCAGCAATTCGTGGTGGAGAATCGCCCGTCAGGCGGCGGCATCGTGGCGTTCGGCGAGTTGGCGCGTGCGGCGCCGGATGGGCATACCTTGCTGGTGGGTGCGCTCGGTAGCCACGCCTTGAATGTGGGGTTGTATCGCTCGCTCGCGGTTCATCCGCTGACGGGTGTGGACCACATCACCATCAGCAGCCATTCGGCGATCGCGGTGGCGGTGCATCCGTCGCTTGGTGTGACGACGCTGGCCGAGTTCCGGGCGGTGCTTCTGTCGCGCCCAGGACAGTTCACCTACGGGTCCTCGGGGAACGGGACGACGGGCCATATCGCCGGCGCGATGCTTGTGTCGCTGTTGGGGGTGGAGGCGGTGCATGTGCCGTATCGCGGTTCGGCGGCCGCGTTCACGGATCTCGCGGGTGGGCGGACCTCGTTCCAGGCGGACACGATCAGTTTTCTCTCCGACCACATCCGCGCCGGAACGGTGCGGGGCATCGTGATCGCGACGCCGGTCCGCAGCCGGATGGCGCCGGAGGTTCCGACGAGCGCCGAGGCAGGCCTGCCGGCCTACCAGGCGACGACGTGGGCGCCGTGGTCGGCCACGCTCGGCACGCCGCTCCCGGTGCGGCAGTTCCTCTATGAGCAGATCGCGGAGGTGCTGAAGCTGCCCGATGTACGCGACCGCCTGGTGGCGGTGGGCAACACCATTCCGGAGGGGATGAACCCCGAGGCGACGCGGGCGTTCATCGGCAGCGAGATCGAGCGCTGGGTGCCGATTGTGCGGGCAACTGGGGCGAGTGTGGATTGATGGCGATGCACGCAAGCGAAGCGTCGGTCCGGGCGCAGATCCTGGCCATTCTCGGCGCCTGGGGGATGCCCCAGGACATCGCCGCGGTGACGGCGGAGGTGATGGTCGAGACCGACTTGATGGGCATCGACAGCCACGGCATCTCGATGGTGATGATGTATGACGGCATGCGCCGTGACGGGCAGCTGAAGCTCGACGCGCGGCCCATCGTGGAGCGCGATGCGGGCGCGGTGGTGCTGATGGATGGCGGCGCGGCGCTGGGCCATTTCGCGTGCTGGAGCGGGATGCGCCTCGCCATCGGCAAGGCGCGGGCGCATGGCGTGGGCATCGTCGCGGTGCGCAACTCGCATCATTTCGGCGCGGCGGGGTATTACGCGCGCATGGCGTCCGATGCCGGGATGATCGGGCTGGTGACGAGCTCGGCGCGCAACCTGCTGATGGTGCCGACGCGGGGCGCGGAGCCGATGCTGGGGACCAACCCGATCGCCTTCGCGGCCCCCGCGGCCAGCGAGCGTCCCTTTGTGCTGGACATGGCGACCACGACGGTCGCAGGCAACAAGGTCAAGGTCTACCACCTCAAGGACAAGCCGCTGCCGGAGGGCTGGGTGCTCGATGAGGCCGGCACGCCGGTGGTCGATCCGCATGAGGGCTATGATCGGCTGTTCAACGCGAAGGGCGGCGGGATCTCGCCGCTGGGCGGGACGGCGGCAATGGGCAGCCACAAGGGCTATGGCCTTGCCATGATGGCGCATGTCCTGGCCGCGACGCTGCCGGGCGCGGCTTTCCCTGCCGTGCACAAGGCGCGCCGCGCGCCGGGCGAGGGCGACGACATCGGCCATTTCGTCATGGCGCTGAACCCTGGCGCGATCCGCGAGGAGGGAGCCTTCGAGGCGCAGATGGCCGCCGAGATCGCGGTCCTGCGCGGCACGCGGCCGGCGGAGCAGGGCGTGCCGGTGATGATCCCAGGCGACCCCGAGGATAGCGAGCGTGCGCGCCGGCTCGCGCAGGGCATCCCGCTGCCTGACGCGCTGGTCGCGCATGTGCGCGAGATCGCGGCCGGGTGCGGCGCGGCCTTCGTGCTGGAGGCGGTCGCCTAGTTCTTGTCGCCGAAGCGGAACGCGCCCGGCGAGAGCGTCGGGCCACCCAGCTGGGGCGGGTTCTCCTGCTGCGGCGCGGTCGGTACGGCCGCGGCGGCCGCAGCCTGCGCCTTCTCCTGCAGCTGCTTGAGCATCTGCACCAGCCCGTTCGCCAGGGCCGGCAGCTGCGTCACCGGCACGCACAGCTGTGCCACGGGCACGGTTTTCCCCTCCGCACCCGTCTGCGCCAGCGTGATGCGTGCGACGCCGTTGGCGATCGCGATGTCGGACATGCCGTCAGCGAAGATCATATTGGCGGTGGCGGTCATGGCGGCGTGTCCTATTGTTCGCGGAAGGCGCGGTGGAAACTGTCCAGCACCGGCTGGACCATGTACCGCGCGAAGCTGCGCTGGCCGATCTGCACCATGGCCTCCACCGGCATTCCGGGGACCAGCGTCACCCCCTGCAGGCGCGCGAGCTGATCGCGGTCGATCATGATCTGTGCGCGGTAGTAAGTGGCCCGCGTGCGCTCGTCGAAGGTGACGTCGGAAGCGACGAAGGTGACGTGGCCGTGCAGGAAGGGCACCAGGCGCTGCTTGAAGGCGGGCAGCCGCACCTCGGCCTGCAGGCCCACATGCACCACGTCGATGTCGTTGGGCTGCACATTCACTTCCGCGATCAGCCGGTCCTGGGCGGGCACCAGGTCCATGACCGGGTCGCCGGCGCGCACCACCGCACCCATGGTGAAGAAACGCAGGCCCAGAACGGTGCCGTCCTCGGGGGCCAGGATGTCGCGGCGGGTGGAGATGTCGGTCGCCGCGCGCATCCGCTCCTCGGCTTCGGCGAGGCGGGTGCGGAGGTCGCGAAGCTCCGTGCTCGCATCCTGCATCCGGGTGTCCTGGATCTGCCGGATGGTGCTCTCGGCCTCCACGATGGCACCGCGCGAGCGTTCGATCTGGCCGCGCAGATCGGTGTCGGTGCCGACCAGGGCGGCAGCGCTGCGCTGCAGGGCCAGCAGCTGCGGCAGGCGCTGCAGGCCCTGCTGGACCAAGCCGCGGGTGATCTCCTCCTCGCGCCGGATCAGGTCCAGCTGCGCGATGGTGGCGCGGTACTGGCCCTCGGCGGAGGAGATGGTGGAGCGGCTCTGCGCGATGCGCGCTTCCTGCACCTGGATCTGGCTGGCGAGTGCGGTGGCACGCGCCTCGAACAGTGCGGTCTGGCCGGCGATGGCATCGCGGGCGCGCGGGTCCGTGCTCTCGGCGAGTTCGGCGGGGAAGTCGATGCGACCCGCCCGCGAGAGCTCGGCGGTCAGCCGCGCATCCTGGGCACGGAACGACCACAGCTGGCTGCGCAGCGTCTCGAGCGTCGCGCCGGACTGGACGTCGTCGAGCCGCATCAGCGGCTGCCCGCGCGTCACCCGGTCGCCGTCGCGTACCATGATCTCACGCACGATCCCGCCTTCGAGGTGCTGGATGGTGCGGCGCTGGCCCTCGACCTTGATGATGCCCGGCGCGACGGCGGCCTCCGACAGCGGCGCCATCAGCGACCAGGCGACGAAGCTGCCGAAGAACACGGCGATGGCGAGGATGCCGAACAGGATCAGCCCCCCGGTGCGGGGACGCCCGGCGAGTTCGATCGGGATCGCGGCGCGCGCATCGGCGAGAGCCGGAACGCTTGCGTTGGTCGGCGACAGGGTGGTGCTCATGCCGCGACCCTCACTGTGCGACCCTTTGCGGCGGCGTGGGTGTGGGACCGGCGACCTCGGCGGCGCGGGGCTGCATCAGCTTCTTCAGCACCTCCGCGCGGGGTCCGAACATCTCGACTGCGCCATCCTTGAGGAGCAGCACCTTGTCCACGCCCTGAACGAGCGAGGGCCGGTGCGAGACCAGCACCACGGTACACCCGCTCTCCTTCAGCGCACCCAGGCCGCGGACCAGGGCGGCCTCGGCATCGCCGTCGAGGTTCGAGTTGGGCTCGTCCAGCACGACCAGGCGGGGGCGGCCATAGGCGGCGCGCGCGAGGCCTATCAGCTGGCGCTGGCCGCCCGACAGGTGCTGGCCACCATCGCCGATTTCGGTGTCGTAGCCATTGGGCAGGCGCAGGATCATCTCATGGCAGCCGGCGATGCGGGCGGCCTCGAACACGGCCTCGGGGTCGCCCTCGGTCATGCGGGCGATGTTCATCTTCACGCTGCCGTCGAACAATTCCACATCCTGGGGCAGGTAGCCGACATGGCGGCCGAAATCCTCGCGCATCCAGGTGAACACGTCGGCACCGTCGAGACGGACATTGCCGACAGAAGGCTGAAGCGTGCCGATTAGCATGCGGATCAGCGTGGTCTTGCCCGCCGCCGAGGGCCCGATGACCGCCAGGCTCTCGCCGGCGTCGAGGGTGAAGTTCACCCCCTTGATCATGGCCGCCTGCTGGCCGGGGAAGGCGTAGGACACGCGCTCGACCGCGACATGGCCGACGGGGGCGGGCAGCTTCATGCCCTGCGGGCGGATGCGCGGCTGCTGCAGGAAGCCATCGAGGCGCATCCAGCTCTGCCGCGCCTGGACCAGCTGCTTCCACCCGCCGATCAGCTGCTCCACCGGGGCGAGCGCGCGGCCCATGATGATGGAGGCCGCGATCGAGGCGCCGGCGGTCAGCTCCTGCTGCAAGGTCAGGTAGGCGCCAACGCCGAGGATCGCGATCTGCACGGTCAGGCGGAAGAACTTGGTGAGCGCGAGCAGCACCGCGGCGCGGTCGGCGGCCTTCGCCTGGGCGGGGGTCAGCTCCGCCTGGCTTTCGTGCCAGCGCGCCATGATGGCGGGCTGCATGCCCATCGAGTCGATCACCTCGGCGTTGCGCATCATCGCCTCGGCGCGGCGCTGGCTGACCATGGACGCCGAGCCGGCGGTCTTGAGCAGCGAGGAGGTGACGAGCTCGGAAAGCAGCGTCAGGCCGAACAGGATGACCGCGCCCGCAAGCGCGATGCAGCCCATGATCGGGTGGAGCAGGAAGATGACGGCGAGGAACACCGGCACCCAGGGCACGTCGTACAGCGCGAGCATGCCCGGCGAGCCGAGATAGCCGCGCAGCACCGCGAGGTCGCGCAGCGCCTCCATCCGGTAGGGGCGGCCGCGCAGCTGGGCTTCCAGAGCGCGGGCGAAGCCCTCCGGCGCAACGCGGCGTTCCACCCATTGCCCAAGCCGCTGCATGACTAGGCTGCGCACCGCCTCAAGTACGGCCAGCAGCCCGATGGCGGCGATGGTGATGAGCGTGAGGTAGAGCAGCGTGTCCAGGCTGCGGCTGCCCAGCACCCGGTCGAACACCTGCATCATATAGACCGAGACGGTCAGCTGCAGCGCGTTGACGATGCCGCTGAAGACGCCGACCGAGAGGAATTCCGAGCGGCAGGCGGCGAGCGCGCGCTGGAGCGGTGTCTTGGTGGGCGGGGCGCTGCGGAGCGACTGGGACATTGGGCCTCGATGACAGGGGCCGGGCAGGCCCTGGGGCGATAGGAACCCGGGTTACGTTAGCAAAGTCCTTAGGTCGCGCCGTTTGGCACGACGGTGCCGCGCTGTCTGCGGGCGAAACTATGACAATCCCGGCAGCGGCGCGAGGGGGAAAGCTGGGTGCCTCAGCCCGGCCCGCGAATGGCCAGGTAGGCGATGCGCTTGGCCTCCAGCCGCCCGCGGGTGACGGTGTCGAGCACCAGGCCGGCTGCGAGCGAGAGCAGCCCCGCCAGCACCAGCACGGCCGAGAGGATGGCGGTCGGCAGGCGCGGAACCAGCCCGGTGCGCAGGAATTCGGCCAGCACCGGGATGAACAGCCCTACGGCGACGAGCATCAGGGCGAGGCCGGTGAGGCCGAAGAAGGCGAGTGGCCGCTCGCGCTGGATCAAGGCCAGGATGGTGCGCAGGATACGGATGCCGTCGCGGATGGTGTTGAGCTTGGAGACAGACCCCGGCGGCCGGTCCTTGTAGGGCGTGGCGATCTCGCCCACCGGCAGGCGGAGCTCCAGCGCGTGGACGGTGAATTCCGTCTCGGTCTCGAAGCCGTGGGCGAGGGCGGGGAAGGATTTAACGAATCGGCGGGAGAAGGCGCGGTAGCCCGAAAGCATGTCGGTGATGCGGTCGCCGAAGATGAGCCGCACCATCCCGGTGAGCATTAGGTTGCCGAAGCGGTGGCCGGGCCGGTAGGCAGCGACGATCTCGGTCACCCGGATGGCGGTGACCATGTCCAGCCGGTCATCCTGCAGCATCGCGACCATGGCTGGTGCTGCGGCGGCATCATAGGTGTCGTCGCCATCGACGAGGAGATAGATGTCGGCCTCGATGTCGGCGAACATGCGGCGGACGACGTTGCCCTTGCCCTGTTGCGTCTCGGTGCGGACCAGGGCACCGGCGGCCTCAGCGGCGGCGCGCGTGCCGTCGGTGGAGTTGTTGTCATAGACATGGATGGCGGCCGCGGGCAGCGCGGCGCGGAAGGCCGCAACGACGCGGGGGATGGCCACCGCCTCGTTGTAGCAGGGGATCAGCACGGCGATTCGTGGCTCTGTCATGCGGTTCCAGGAATGATCGAGGCGTGTGGCGGCTTCATGGCGCGGTCGGGCGGAACACCAGGCGGCGCGAGAGGAAGAAATTGCTGCCCATGCCCGTGAGCGCGCCGGCGAAGACGCCGATGACCGGGTGGGCCGCGACCAGCGGCACCGTCGCGACCAGCGCCGCATAGGTGCCGTAGTTGAGCGCGAAGCCCACGAGGTTCACCACCACGAAGGCCGCCCATTGACGATGCACAGCGACGGCGCCCCGGCGGTCGCGGAAGGTCCAGGCGCGGTTGAGCGCGAAGGTGGCTGTGGCGGCGCAAAGGTAGCTCGGGATGCGCGCTAGGTAGGGTCCGAGCCCGGCGGCAAGACCGGCATAGAGCACCGCCGTATCGACCACGAATCCCGCGAGCCCCACCACGCCGAAGCGGAGGAACTCCATGATCAGCCGTTGCAGCGAAGGAAACATGCGCGGCCCCATAGCGCACCTGCCGCGGCTTGGCACGCGCGGCGCGCGCTTGCGCAGGATGCTTGCGTGGGCCCGCCTCTATGGCGATGCTGCCCCGGCTTCGAGAACCGGGAGATGTGGGATCATGCAACGTCGTGACGTATTGATCGGCGCGGGGGCCCTGGCCCTGGCGCGGCCGGCGCTGGCGCAGGCGCCGAAGCTGCTGAAATTCATCCCGCAGGCGGATCTCGCCGTGGTCGATCCCGTGATCACCACCGCCTATGTGACGCGCCACCACGCCTACATGATCTACGACACGCTCTACGGCTTCGACGAGGAGTACAAGGCGCAGCCGCAGATGGTGGAGGGCCACACCGTCGAGGATGGTGGCAAGCGGGTCACCATGAAGCTGCGCACCGGTCTGCGCTTTCATGACAACACGCCCGTGCTGGCCAAGGATGCGGTCGCCTCGGTCAAGCGCTGGGCGGCGCGCGACGCGCTCGGCCAGGTGATGAACTCGGTGCTGGAGGAACTTTCCGCGCCGGACGACCAGACCATCGTCTTCCGCTTCCGCCGCCCCTTCCCGATGCTGTTCGAGGCGCTCGGAAAGCCCTCGACGCCGGTGTGCTTCGTGATGCCGGAGCGGATCGCAAACACCCCGCCCACGACCGCCATCACCGACATGATCGGCTCGGGCCCGTTCCGGATCCTCGCCAATGAGCGGGTGCCCGGCGCCCGCGTGGTCTACGAGAAATTCGCCGGCTACGTGCCGCGGGCGGATGGCACGCCGAGCTGGACGGCGGGCCCCAAGCGCGTGTTCCTCGACCGCGTCGAATGGCATGTGACGCCGGATGCGGCGACCGCCTCGGCCGCGCTGCAGAGCGGCGAGATGGACTGGTGGGAGCAGCCGACCGGCGACCTCCAGCCGGTTCTGCGGCGCAACCGCAACGTGGTCCTCGAAATCCCCGACCCGACGGGCCTGCTGGGTGTGGCGCGGTTCAATCATCTGCACCCGCCCTTCGACAAGCCTGCGGTGCGTCGCGCGCTGCTGGGCGCCGTGAACCAGTCCGACTTCATGACCGCGGTGATCGGCACGGATCGCAGCCTTTGGCGCGACGGGGTCGGGTTCTTCCCGCCCGGCACGCCGATGGCCTCCGATGCGGGGCTCGATGCGATCACCTCGACCCCGGACATGGACAAGGTGAAGCGCGATCTCGCCGCGGCGGGCTACAATGGTGAGCGCGTGGTGCTGATCGCGGCGTCCGATTTCCCCTCCCTGAACGCGCTCGCGCAGGTGACGAACGACATGCTGCGGCGGGCCGGGATGAATGTGGAATACGTCTCCACCGACTGGGGCACGGTGGTGCAGCGCCGCGCCTCGCGCGAGGTCGCGGAGCGGGGTGGGTGGAACATGTTCTGCACCTTCTGGTCGGGCGTGGACATGTTCAACCCTGGCGTGCACCAGAGCCTGCGCGGCCATGGTCAGCAGGCCTGGTTCGGCTGGCCGACCATCCCGCGCATCGAGGAGTTGCGGGGCGCCTGGTTCGATGCGCCGGATCTGGAGGCGCAGCAGGCCGTGGCACGGCAGATGCAGGAGGTTGCCTTCCAGGAGGTGCCTTACCTGCCGCTCGGCCAGTATTTCCAGGCGACCGCCTATCGTCGCGGCATCACCGGCGTGCTGAAGGGCCTGCCCTTGTTCTGGAACGTGGAAAAGGCGTGATCGCTTTGTGCTGATGCTTCGTCGCCAAAAATAAAGGAATGGGGTCCGGGGAAATTCCTTTCCCCGGCTCTTCGTCGGGAAAGGGTTTCGCATGAAGCGTCGTGATGTGTTTTTTGCGGCGGGTGCAGCGGCGTTGCCGCGGTTCGCGATTGCCCAGCCCGCTGCGAACCGCGTCCTGAAGATGGTCCCGCAGGCGAACCTCACCTCGCTCGACCCTATCTGGACCACCGCGAACATCACCCGCAACCACGGCTACATGGTGTTCGACACCCTCTACGGCATGACGTCGGATTTCCGTGCCACGCCGCAGATGGCCGAGGGCCATGTGGTGGAGGAGGATGGCAGGCGCGTGGTGATCACGCTGCGCACGGGGCTGAGGTTCCATGATGGCGAGCCGGTGCGCGCCGCTGATTGCGTGGCCTCGATCACGCGGTGGATGAAGCGCAGCCCGATCGGGCAGAAGCTGGAGAGCTTCGTCGATGCGGTGGAGGCCGCCGATGACCGGCGCATCGTGTTCCGCCTGAAGCAGGCCTTTCCGCTGCTGATCAACGCGCTCGCCCAGGTGAGCAATTCGCCGCCCTTCATCATGCCCGAGCGGATCGCGCGCACGGATGCCTTCACGCAGATCCGCGAAGCCGTCGGGTCCGGCCCGTTCAAGTTCAAGGCGGACGAGTTCAATTCGGGTTCCGTGGTCGTCTATGAGAAGAACGCGGCGTATGTGCCGGTGCAGGGCGGCGAGGCGAGCCTGACGGCCGGGCCGAAGGTGCCGTATTTCGATCGGGTGGAGTGGCAGATCATCACCGATGCAGCGACCGCAGCGGCGGCGCTGCAGACCGGCGAAGTGGACTGGTACGAGCAGCCCAATCCGGAATACCAGACGCTGCTGCGACGCAACCGCGGCGTGGTGATCGAGGAGATCGACCCTCTGCCGCTCACCGGCGTGCTGCGGTTCAACCATCTGCATCCGCCCTTCAACGACAAGCGCCTGCGCCAGGCGCTGCTGCCGGCGGTGAGCCAGACGGATTTCATGAGCGCGGTGGTGGGCCCCGACCCCTCCATCTACGACGACAAGGTGGGCATGTTCACGCCGGGCACGCCGCTCGCGAATGACGCGGGCATGGCCCCTCTGCTGGGTGAGCGCAACGTGGAGCGGGCGCGTGCCCTGATGCGCGAGGCGGGCTACACGAACCAGCTCATGCGCCTGATCGCGCCGACGGATATTCTCGCCCCTTCGGCGATGAGCCAGGTGGGTGCGGATCTGGTGCGCCGGCTGGGCTTCAATTCCGACAATGTCTTCGCCGACTGGGGCACGGTGGTGACGCGCCGCGCCTCGCGCGAGCCGGTGGAGAATGGCGGCTGGTCGATGCTGTTCACCAGCTTCTCCAGCTTCGACTTTCTCGACCCCTCCGCCCATTTCCCGCTGCGCGGCAATGGCGCCGGCGCCTGGGTCGGCTGGCCGAACATTCCCCGGCTGGAGGAGCTGCGCGACGCGTGGTTCGTGGCCCCCGATCTCGATGCGCAGAAGGGCATCGCGCGGCAGATGCAGACCATCGCGATGGATGAGCTGCCCTACATCCCGGTGGGTGCATACAAGTCGTTGACGGCGCTACGGCGCAATCTGACGGGGCGGGTGAAGGGCATGGCCTTGTTCTGGAATTTGCGGAGGGCATGATGCAGCGCAGGACCATTCTCGCAAGCGCCGCCGCGGCCGCCCTGCCATTGCCTGCCTTCTCCCAGGGGGCGGTGGCGCGCACCATCCGGGTGATCCCGCAGGCGAACCTCACCTCCGTGGACCCGGTCTGGACCACGGCGGTGGTGACGCGCAACCACGCCTTCATGATCTACGACCAGATCTGCGCGCAGGATGCGGCGGGCGTGATCCGGCCGCAGATGGCCGAGGGCTGGGTGCTCGGCGATGACCGGCTCAGCCTGACCTTCACGCTGCGCGAGGGCCTGGCTTTCCATGATGGGGAGCGGGTCACGTCGAAGGATGTGGTGGCGTCCATCAAACGCTGGGCGCGGCGCGACCCCTTCATGCAGGTGCTGTGGCCAAGTGTCGCGGATGTGGAGGCGATGGATGACCGCCGCTTCCGCTTCCGCTTGCACCGCCCGGTGCCGCTGCTGCTCGAAGCGCTGGGCCAGACGCAGTTTCCCTGCTTCATCATGCCCGAGCGCATCGCGGCGACCGACGCCTTCACCCAGATCCGGGACACGGTGGGATCCGGCCCGTTCAAGTTCGTCCCCGGCGAGTGGAACCCCGGCCAGCGCGCGGTGTGGTCGAAGAATGAGCGCTATGTGCCGCGCACGGAGGCGGTGGACGGCCTGGCGGGCGGCCGCGTTCCGCGCATCGACCGCGTCGAATGGACCGTCATCTCGGACCCCGCGACGAGTGCGAACGCCATGACCCAGGGCGAGCAGGACTACTGGGAATACCCGCTGCACGATCTGCTGCCGTTGATCCGGCGCAACCGCGAGGTGGTGGTGGAGCAGCGCCTGCTCGAAGGCACCTATGGCATCGCGCGGTTCAACACGCTGCACCCGCCGTTCAACAATGTCGCGGTGCGCCGCGCGGTGGCGATGGCCGTCGACCAGCGCGACTATCTCCGCGCCGTCGCCGGCAACGAGCCCAATGGCTGGGGCGTATGCGAGGGCGTGTTCACCTGCGGCACGCCGATGGCCAATGAGGTGGGCAGCGAGATCCTGAAGACCCACAACATCGAACGCGCGAAGGAAGCGCTGCGCGCCTCGGGCTACAATGGCGAGAAAGTGGTGCTGATCGCACCGTCGGATTATCCGCAGATCAACGCGCTGTCGCTGGTGACCGCGGATATCCTTCAGCGGATGGGCATGAATCTCGACCTGATCGCGACGGATTGGGGATCGCTGGTGCAGCGCCGCGCCTCGCGCGAGCCGGTGGAGCGGGGCGGGTGGAGCATTATCCACACGACGTCGTCGGGGCAGTCGCTGACCCTGCCGGTCTATCACCTGTTCCTGCGCGCGAATGGCGCCAATGCCTGGTTCGGCTGGCCGGACGATCCCGAGATCGAACGGCTGCGCGGCGCTTGGGTGGAGAGTGCCGAGGAGTCGGAGCGGCTGAACATCGCGCAGGCGCTGAACCGGCGGGCGATGGAGTTCATGCACTATTTGCCGCTGGGCTATTACTGGCAACCGAGTGCGTGGCGGCGCAACGTCACCGGCGTGTTCCGCGCACCGGCCACCGTGTTCTGGAACATGGGCAAGTCCTGATGGATCGGCGTTCGCTGCTAACCGCGAGTGCGGTGCTGGCCGCGCCGCGCATCGCCTCGGCCCAGGTCGCCGCGCGCACGCTGCGCTTCGTGCCGCAGTCGAACCTCGCGAGCATCGACCCGGTCTGGTCCACGGCGGTCATCGTGCGCAACCACGGGCTGATGATCTACGACACGCTGTTCGGGTTGGACGCCGCACTGCAGCCGCGCCACCAGATGGCAGCCGGGCATGAGGTCTCCTCCGACGGGCTCACCTGGACCATCGGCCTGCGCGAGGGCCTGCGCTTCCATGACGGCGCGCCGGTGCGGAGTGCGGATTGCATCGCCTCGATCAACCGCTGGTCGAAGCGAGATGTGCTGGGCCAGCGCCTGGGCACGCTGCTCGACGAGATGCGCGCCGAGAGCGACACGCGCTTCACCATCCGGCTGAAGCGGCCCTGGGCCGGCCTGTCCTGGGCACTCGGAAAACCCTCCGCGAACATGTGCGCGATCATGCCCGAGCGCGTCGCGCAGACCGACCCCTTCACCCAGATCACGGATGCCACGGGCTCTGGCCCCTACAGCTTCCGCCGCGACCTGTTCCGTCCTGGCGACGTTGCGGTCTACGAGCGCTTCGCCGGGTATCGGAGCCGCGAGGAGCCTTCGGATTTCCTCGCCGGCGCCAAGCCCGTGCATTTCGACCGCGTCGAATGGCGGGTGATGCCGGACCCGGCCACGGCCTCGGCCGCTCTGCAGAACAACGAGGCCGATTGGTGGGAGACCCCGCTGCCGGACCTGCTGCCGGTGCTGCGCCGCCATCGCGAGATCATCGTCGAGCGGGTCAACGCCTTCGGCAATCTGGGCGTGCTGCGCTTCAACTTCCTCCACCCGCCCTTCAACAACGTCGCCGTCCGCCGCGCGCTGCTGCCGGCGATCGACCAGCGCGCCTTCATGGACGCGGCAATCGGCACGGACACGGCGCTCAGCCATGTCCCGGCCGGCTGCTTCACGCCGGGATCGCCGCTGGCCAATGACGAGGGCCTGTCCGTGCTCACCGGGCCGCGCAGCCTCGATGCGGCGAAGGCCGCGCTTGCAGCTTCGGGCTATCGCGGGGAAAGGGTCGCGATGATGTCCGCCTCCGACCTGCCTGTGCTGCAAAACTTGTCCGAAGTGGCCGCCGATATGATGCGGCGCATCGGTTTCAACGTCGACTTCCAGGCGATGGATTGGGGCACGCAGATCCAGCGCCGCGCTAGCCGCAACGGCGTGGACCAGGGCGGCTGGTCCGCCTTCTGCACCACATGGGAGGGTCTGGACGTCTCGGTGCCCGGCAGCCACCAGCCGCTGCGCGGCAATGGGGCGAATGCCTGGTCCGGCTGGCCGGAAAGCCCGCGGCTGGAGGCACTCCGCGACGCCTGGTTCGAAGCACCCGACATTGCCGCCGAACAGGTCATCGCGCGGCAAATGCAGGCGATTGCGTGGGACGAGGTGCCGTTCATCCCGCTGGGTCAGGTGCTGCCGCCGCAGGCCTATCGGCGCTCCATCACAGGCGTGGTCAAGGGCGGCCCGGCGTTGTTCTGGGGCGTGCGGCGGGCCTGAGGAGGGCGTCTGGCACGGTGCGTGCAAGCCCGGTCCGGGATGGCCGTATGGCATGGCGCATCGCCTAAAATTCGGGCAGTGTGACGGCAATAAGAAGGGGAAAGTCGGATGGAACGCAGGACATTCTTGGCCGCAACGGGCGCTACGCTGCTCTCGGCGCCGGCGCTGAGCCAGGGTGCGGCGGCGCGGACGCTGAAATTCGTGCCGCAAGCGAACCTCGCCAATTTCGACCCGATCTGGGGCACCCAGTACGTGGTGCGCAACGCCGCCGCCGCGGTGTGGGACACGCTCTACGGCATCGACGACCAGCTTGTCCCCCAGCCGCAGATGGTCGAGGGCGAGACGATGTCCGCCGACGGCCTGGTGTGGGATTTCCGTCTGCGTCCGGGCCTGCTGTTCCATGACGGCGCGCCGGTGCTGGCGAAGGACGTCGTCGCCTCGATCACGCGCTGGATGCCGCGAGACCCGATGGGGCAGATGATCAGCGCCATCCAGGACGAACTGGTCGCGGTCGATGACCGCCACTTCCGCTGGAAGCTCAAGCGCCCCTACCCGAAGCTGAAATACGCGCTGGGCAAGACCGCGACGCCCTGCTGCTTCATCATGCCCGAGCGCATCGCCGCCGGCACCGGCAGCACCACGATGATCACCGAATATGTCGGCTCCGGCCCGATGACCTTCGAACGCGGCGAATGGGTGCCCGGTGCAAAGGCCGTGTTCAAGAAATTCGACCGCTACGTGCCGCGCGAAGGCACCGCGAGCTGGATGGCGGGGCCCAAGCGCATCCTGGTGGATCGCCTCGAATGGGTGGTGATGCCCGACCCTGCGACGGCCGCGGCCGCGCTGCAGAATGGCGAGGTCGACTGGTGGGAAAGCCCGATCAGCGACCTGATCCCGCTGATGCGGCGCAACCGCAACGTGGCTGTGGATATCGCCGATCCGCTCGGCAATATTGGCAGCTTCCGCATGAACCACCTTCACCCGCCCTTCAACAACAAGAAGGTGCGCCAGGCGGTGCTGACCGCGCTCAGCCAGGAAGACTACATGCGCGCGCTGGTCGGCGACGACACCAACCTCTGGAGCGTGCTCGGCGGCTACTTCACGCCCGGGACCTCGGGCTATACCGAGGCGGGTGGAGAGGCGCTGAAGGCCAAGAACCTCGCGCGTGGACGCCAGCTGCTGGCGGAATCCGGCTACGCCAATGAGCCGGTGATCTGCCTGGTCGCGCAGGACCAGCCGCTGACCAAGGCGATGGGCGACGTCACTGCCGACCTGCTGCGCCGTCTCGGCATGAACGTCGATTTTGTCGCGACCGACTGGGGCACCGTCGGGCAGCGTCGTGCGATGCGCAACCCGCCCGGGCAGGGCGGGTGGTCCATGTTCCACACTTGGCACGCGGGTGCCGATACGGTGAACCCGGCCGCCTACAACGCGCTGCGCGCCAATGGCGAGCAGGCCTGGTTCGGCTGGCCCAGCATACCGGCGGTGGAGGCGGGCGTGACCGAATGGTTCGACGCGCCCAACGAGGACGCCGAGAAGATCGCCATGGACAAGATCAACCGCGAGGCGGTGGAGAACGTGGTCTACGCGCCGACTGGGTTCTTCAAATCCTACCAGGCCTGGAGGCGCAACGTGACGGGGATCCAGAAGGGACCGTTGCCCTTCTTCTGGGGCGTGGCGAAGAGCTGATGTTCGCCTACGTCGTTCGTCGTGTGCTGGCCACCATCCCCGTCATGGGGCTGGTGGCGCTGTTCGTGTTTTCGCTGCTGTATCTCGCGCCCGGCGACCCGGCCGCGGTGATCGCCGGCGACCAGGCGACGCCGCAGGATGTGGAGCGCATCCGCGCCTCGCTTGGCCTCGACCGACCCTACCTGGTGCGCTTCGGGGAGTGGTTCTTCCGCATCCTGCAGGGTGATCTCGGCCTGTCGATCTTCACCAACCTGCCGGTCACGACGATGATCGCGCAGCGTATCGAGCCCACGCTGTCGCTGATGATCCTGACGCTGATCCTGGCGATCAGCATCGCCGTCCCGATGGGGGTTATCGCGGCGTGGAAGCAGGGCACGCTGATCGACCGCGCCGTGATGGGATTTGCCGTGCTGGGCTTCTCGGTACCGGTGTTCGTGGTTGGGTATGTGCTCGCGTACATCTTCGCGCTCGAGCTCGATTGGTTGCCGGTGCAGGGCTATACGCCTTTTGCGCGAGGCTTCGTTCCGTGGCTGCAGAATTTGATCCTGCCGGCCATCGCGCTGGGTGGCGTCTATATCGCGCTGATCGCCCGCATTACCCGGGCCACGATGCTGGAGGTCTTGCAGCAGGATTACATCCGCACCGCGCGCGCGAAGGGTGCGAACCAGTCGAGCATCCTGTTCCTGCATGCGCTGAAGAATGCCGCCGTGCCGATCGTGACCGTTATCGGCATCGGCATCGCGCTGCTGATCGGGGGTGCGGTGGTAACCGAGAGCGTCTTCGCCATTCCCGGTCTGGGCCGGCTGACGGTGGATGCCATCCTGCGGCGCGACTACCCGGTCATCCAGGGCGTCGTGCTGCTGTTCAGCTTCGTCTATGTGCTGGTCAACCTGGCGATTGACCTCGCGTACACGCTGTTCGACCCGAGGATCCGGTACTGATGGACACAGCCACGATTTCGGAGCGCAACGCCGCCCATATCGCGATGGACCGCAACGCGGGCAACGTCGCCGTGGCGCCACCCATGCCGGACATCCTGCCGCCAGTACGACCACGCGGCGGGTTCCTGGGCTATCTCCGCCGCAACCCCACGATCGCGATCGGCGGCGGGCTGGTCCTCGCCATGGTCTGCGTCGCGATCTTCGCGCCCTTCCTTTTCACCCGCGACCCGACCGCACTCGCGCCGGCGCTGCGCACGCGCGAGCCCTCGGCGCAGTTCTGGTTCGGCTCGGACATGCTCGGGCGCGATGTCTATTCGCGGGTGCTGTACGGCACACGGGTGTCGCTGACGGTGGGCTTCTCGGTCGCGATCCTGGCGTCGGTGATCGGCCTGACCATCGGGTTGGTCTCTGGCTTCATCCGGGTGGCAGACACGATCATCATGCGCTGCATGGATGGGCTGATGTCCATTCCGCCGATCCTGCTCGCAATCGCTCTGATGGCACTCACGCGGGGATCTGTGCAGAACGTCATCATCGCCATCACCATCGCCGAAATCCCGCGCGTCTCGCGCCTGGTGCGCGGCGTGGTGCTGAGTTTGCGCGAGCAGCCCTATGTGGATGCGGCGGTGGCGTCGGGCACGCGCACGCCGCGCATCATCATCCGCCACATCCTGCCCAACACGCTCGCGCCGCTGACCGTGCAGGCGACCTACATCTGTGCGAGCGCGATGATCACCGAGGCGATCCTGTCCTTCATCGGCGCCGGCACGCCGCCGATCATCCCGTCCTGGGGCAACATCATGGCCGAGGGTCGGGCGCTGTGGCAGGTGAAACCTTACATCGTGTTCTTCCCGGCGATCTTCCTGTCGATCACCGTGTTGGCGGTGAACCTGCTGGGCGACGGGCTGCGCGACAGCCTCGATCCGCGCATGGCGAAAAGGGTCTGATGCCATGAGCGAACCGCTCCTCCAGGTCGAGCAGCTGCAGACGCATTTCTGGACGCCGGACGGGATCAACCGCGCCGTCGACGGCATCTCCTTCCATGTCGGCGCCGGCGAGACCGTGGCCATCGTGGGGGAGAGCGGATGCGGGAAATCCGTCACCGCCATGTCCATGCTGCGGCTGATCCCGGAACCGCCGGGCAAGATTGCGGGGTCGATCAAGTTCCAGGGCAAGGACCTTCTGAAACTCTCCGAGAAGGAAATGCGGGCGATCCGCGGGAACGAGATCTCCATGATCTTCCAGGAGCCGATGACATCGCTCAATCCGGTGCTGAACGTGGCGCGGCAGATCGGCGAGACCTTACGTTTGCATCAAGGACTTTCGGCGCGGCAGGCGGAGGACAAGGCCATCGAGATGCTCACGCTGGTGGGCATCCCTGAGCCGGCGCGGCGCGTGCGGGAGTATCCGCACCAGCTTTCGGGCGGGATGCGGCAGCGTGTGATGATCGCCATCGCGCTCGCCTGCAATCCGAAGCTGCTGATCGCGGACGAGCCGACCACGGCGCTCGACGTCACGATCCAGGCGCAGATCCTCGACCTGATGCGCGACCTCAAGCACCGGGTCGGTGCGGCCATCGTGCTCATCACCCATGACCTCGGCGTGGTGGCCGAGGTCGCGGAGCGCGTCATCGTCATGTATGCGGGGAAGAAGGTGGAGGAGGCGCAGGTCGGCGCGCTGTTCCGCACCCCGCGCCATCCCTACACGCAGGGGCTGCTGGGGTCGGTGCCGAAGCTCGGTTCCTCGCTCACCGGCACCGAGACGCGGCTGGCCGAAATTCCGGGCCTGGTGCCGAGCCTCAAGCGCAAGATCGATGGCTGCGTCTTCGCCTCGCGCTGCGCCTATGCGACCGACCTTTGCCGCAAGCTCGCGCCCGCGCTGGAAGAAAAAGCGCCCGGCCACGTCGCCGCCTGCCACTACGCCATGAAGGAAGCGATCGCCGCATGAGCCGCCCGGTGTTGGAGGTCATGGACCTCAAGAAGCATTTCCCGATCCATGGCGGTTTCTTCGGTGGCGTCACGGCCAAGGTCTATGCGGTGGACGGCATCTCCTTCTCGATCGACAAGGGGGAGACGCTGTCGCTGGTGGGTGAATCGGGCTGCGGCAAATCCACCGTTGGCAAGGCGATCCTGCGGCTGTTCGGCCTGACCGACGGCCAGGTGGTGCTGGACGGCACCCGCATCGACGACATGCCCGCGGGCACGCTGCGGCCGCTGCGCCGGCGGATCCAGGTGGTGTTCCAGGACCCCTACAGCTCGCTCAACCCGCGCATGCGGGTGCGGGACATCCTCGCCGAGCCGATCCGCAATTTCGGCCTGGCGAAGAACAAGGCCGAACTCGAGGAGCGGGTCGCCCTGCTGATGGACAAGGTGCGGCTGCCTCGCGATGCGGTGGGCCGTTGGCCGCATGAGTTCTCGGGTGGCCAGCGCCAGCGCATCGGCATCGCCCGCGCGCTCGCCGCTGAACCCGACATCATCATCTGCGACGAGGCGGTCTCGGCACTCGACGTCTCGGTCAAGGCGCAGATCGTGAACCTGCTGCAGGATCTGCAAAAGGAACTCGGTCTCGCGATGCTGTTCATCAGCCACGATCTCGCGATCGTGGAGCACATGACGCACCGGGTCGCGGTCATGTACCTGGGCAAGATCGTGGAGGTCGCGACCAAGCGCGACCTGTTCTCGGCCCCAAAGCATCCCTATACCGAGGCGTTGCTCTCCGCCGTGCCGGTGCCGATGCCGGGGGCGGCGCGCGAGCGGATCATCCTCAAGGGTGATGTGCCGTCTCCCATCAACCCGCCCAAGGGCTGCCGCTTCCACACGCGCTGCGGCTACGCCTTCGACCGGTGCCGGGTCGATGAGCCAGTGCTCAAGATCACCGATGCGGGCCATTGGGCGGCGTGCCATCTCCATGACCGTCCGGCGGCGGAGAACCCGATGGCGGGTGCCAAGGGCGCGGATCTCATCGCCGCGCATTGATCCGCTTGACGAGGATGGGGGAGCGGGGCGAGGCTCCGCGCGAGGGACCAGCGCCATGAGGCGCGGCCAGAAGAATTGGGAGACGCTCATGCCGCAGGTCACGCTGACGGTGAATGGAAAGAGCCATACTGCGGAGGTCGAGGGCCGCACGCTGCTGGTCGAGCTGCTGCGCGAGACGCTGCGCCTGACCGGCACGCATGTCGGCTGCGACACCAGCCAGTGCGGCGCCTGCGTGGTGCATATTGATGGCGAGAGCGCGAAGGCCTGCACCGTGCTGGCGGTCGCCGCGGAGGGCACCTCGGTTACGACCATCGAGGGCCTTGCCGCCGCCGATGGCACGCTGCACCCGATGCAGGAAGCCTTCCGCGAGTACCACGCGTTGCAATGCGGCTTCTGCACGCCGGGAATGGTGATGAGCGCCATCGACCTGGTGCAGAAGAACCCGCAGGGCCTGAGCGAGCACGAGATACGCGAGGGTCTGGAGGGCAATCTCTGCCGCTGTACGGGGTACCACAACATCGTGAAAGCGATCGCGGCGGCGCAGGACGTGATGCATGGGCGGGTTTCGGAGCTTGCCCGCGCGGCCGAGTAAGAAAGCATGGGGGAAAAGAATTTCCCCCAAACCCCCATTCTTTCTTTTTTATCTATTGGCTCCGGTTGAGGGGTCAGCACCAAAAAATCAAAAATAAAAGAATGGGGGTTTGGGGGAAATTCATTTCCCCCATGCTTCCTTCAAGGGAGACTCCAATGAACGTCGTGGCACCCTTCGAGGGCATTGGCGCGAGCCTGCGCCGCAAGGAAGATTCCCGCTTTCTCCAGGGCCACGGCAACTACGTCGACGATATGGATCGCCCCGGCCAGGTCTGTGCGTGGATCCTGCGAAGCCCCCATGCCCATGCGCTGCTGCGGTCCGTCGACGTCGCCGTCGCTCGCGCCATGCCCGGCGTCGTCGGAGTGTTCACCGGCGCGGACACGCAGGCTGCCGGCCTCGGCGGCATTCCCTGCGGCTGGCAGATCCACAACAAGGATGGCTCGCCGATGGCGGAGCCGCCGCACCCGGTGCTCGCGCATGAGCGGGTGCGTCATGTGGGCGACCCCGTCGCGCTGGTGATTGCCGAGACGCGTGCCCAGGCGCGCGATGCCGCCGAGGCGATCAACGTGGATTACGAGACGCTGGAGCCCTCGGTGACGATGGCGCAGGCACTTAGGCCAGGTGCGACGCCGATCCACGAGGGTGTGGCCGGCAACCTTTGCTACGACTGGCATATCGGCGACAAGGCAATCGTGGATGCCGCCTTCGCCGCGGCGCAGAAGGTGGTGGGGCTGGACCTCACCAACAATCGGTTGGTGCCCAATGCGATGGAGCCGCGCGCGGCGGTAGGCGAGTTCGACCGCTACAGCGGCGACTACACGCTCTACACCACCAGCCAGAATCCGCACGTCATCCGACTGTTGATGTCCGCTCACGTGCTGAAGCTGCCGGAGAGCAAGGTGCGCGTGGTGGCCCCCGATGTGGGCGGCGGCTTCGGATCCAAGATCTACCACTATGCCGAGGAAGCGCTGGTGTGCTGGGGCTCGGCGCAGGTGAAGCGGCCGGTGAAGTGGGTGGCGGACCGCACGGAAGCCTTCATGTCGGACGCGCATGGGCGCGACCATGTGAGCCGCGCGGAATTCGCCTTTGATGCGCAGGGCAAGATCCTGGCGCTGCGGGTCGCGACGCAGGCGAACATGGGCGCCTATCTCTCGACCTTCGCGCCGTGCGTGCCGACCTACCTCTACGCCACGCTGCTCGCGGGCTGCTACGCGACGCCGGTGATCTATGCCGAGGTGAAGGCGGTGTTCACCAACACGGTGCCGGTGGATGCCTATCGCGGCGCCGGGCGGCCGGAGGCGACCTATCTGCTGGAGCGTTTGATGGATGTCTCGGCGCGGGAACTGGGCATCGACCGGGTCGAGCTGCGCCGGCGCAACTTCATCGCGGTGGACGCCTTCCCGTACCAGACGCCGGTCGCGCTGCAGTACGACAGCGGCGACTACCAGACGACGCTCGCGGCCGGCCTCGAGACGGCGGATTGGGACGGGTTCGAGACGCGGCGGGCTGAGGCCGCCAGGCGCGGCAAGCTTCGTGGCATCGGGATTTCCACCTATGTCGAGGCCTGCGGGATCGCGCCGTCCGCCGTGGTGGGATCGCTAGGCGCGCGCGCGGGGCTGTATGAAGTGGGCACGATCCGAGTGCATCCGACGGGAAGCGTCACTGTCCTTACTGGTGCGCACAGCCATGGGCAGGGGCATGAGACGACCTTCGCGCAGCTGGTGGCGGACAAACTCGGCGTGCCGACGGCGCAGGTGGATATCGTGCATGGTGACACGGCGAAGGTGCCGTTCGGCATGGGGACCTATGGCAGCCGGTCAATGGCGGTTGGTGGCTCGGCGATGATGAAGGCGATGGACAAGATTATCGCCAAGGGCAAGCGCATCGCGGCGCACCTTATGGAAGCGTCGGTCGAGGATATCGAATTCGACCGCGGCACCTTCCGCGTCGCGGGCACCGACAAGACCAAGGCGCTGGTGGACATCTCGGTCGCGGCCTACGTGCCGCACAACTACCCCATCGACGAGATCGAGCCGGGCCTCGAGGAGACCGCCTTCTACGACCCGAAGAATTTTACGTATCCCGGCGGGTGTCACATCGCGGAAGTGGAGATCGACACCGATACCGGCCATGTGGCGATGGTGAACTTCACCGCCGTTGATGATGTGGGGCGCGTCATCAACCCGATGATCGTCGAGGGCCAGGTGCAGGGCGGCGTCGCCCAGGGCATCGGCCAGGCGCTGATGGAAGCGTGCCTGTATGACGACCAGGGCCAGCTCGTCTCGGGCTCGATGATGGACTACGCCATGCCGCGCGCGGAGGACATCGCGCCGGTCAGCGTCGCGACGCATGTGACGCTGTGCACGCACAATCCGCTGGGCGTGAAGGGGTGCGGGGAGGTGGGGGCGATCGGGTCGCCGCCGGCGGTGATCAACGCCGTGGTCGATGCTCTGCGCGATTATGGCGTGCGGCACCTCGACATGCCCGCGACAGCGCCCAAGATCTTTGCCATCATCCAGGGCGGCCAGAAACTGGCGGCCGAGTAGGAGATACCGCGATGTATGATTTCACCTATCACAAGCCGACCTCGGTCGCGGATGCGGTCGCACTCCTGGCCGCCGACCCGGATGCGAAGCCGATCTCGGGCGGGCACACGCTGCTGCCGGCGCTGAAGCACCGGCTGAACAAGCCCTCGGCGCTGATCGACCTCTCCGGCATCGCGGAGCTCAAGGGCATCAAGCGCGAGGGCGACGCGATCGTTATCGGCGGCATGACGCGCCACGCGGATGTGGCGACCTCCGCCGAGGTGAAGGCGGCGATCCCGGTGCTCGCCTACATGGCGACGGTGATCGGGGACACGCAGGTGCGCAATCGCGGCACGATTGGCGGCTCGGTTGCGAACAACGACCCGGCGGCGGATTACCCCGCGGCGGTGCTGGGGCTCGGGGCGACCATCATCACCTCGAAGCGGCGGATCGCGGCGGATGAGTTTTTCCTCGGCATGTTCACCACCGCACTCGAGGAGGGCGAGCTGTTGACCGGCGTCTCCTTCCCCATCCCGGAGAAGGCCGGCTACGCGAAGATGCGCAACCCGGCCTCGCGCTACGTCATGGCGGGCGCGCTCGTCTCGAAGGGGCCGATGGGCGTGCGCGTCGCGATCAACGGCGCCGGCCCCTGCGTGTTCCGCCAGGCGGCGATGGAAGCAGCGTTGTCGTCCAACTGGTCGGCCGATGCGGTGGCGGCGATCAAGCAGGATGCGGATGGGCTGAACGCCGACATCCATGGCAGCGCCGAGTATCGCGCGCACCTCGTGACAGTGATGGCGAAGCGGGCGGTCATCAACGCGGGTTGATGACGCCACGAGCGTGATCCGGAGGGCCAGGGGCACACGCCTCTGGCCCTCCGCGTTTCAACCGTCGGCGCGGATGCCGAGCTGGCGCACCAGCGGTTCGAGCAGGATCCGCTGCTCGCGCAGCAGGGCGGAGAAGGCCTCCGGGCGGCGCGGTTCCACCTCGATGCCGATGGGTGCCAGGCGGTCGCGCATCTGCTGGGTGGCCAGGCCAACCTCCATCTCGGTGATCAGGCGCTGGGTGATGGCGGGCGGCAGGTTCGGCGGCCCCATCAGGCCGTTCCAGCCACCGATCCCATAGCCGGCGACACCGGTCGCCTCCGCCACGGTCGGCACGCCCGGCAGCAGCGCGGTCAGACGCGGCAGGCTCTGCCCGAGCGCGCGGATGGAGCCCTGTTGCACAAGTGCGCCCGCGCCCGCCGGCGTCTCCATGCCAAAATCGACCGTGCCGTTGAGCAGCGAGGCCATCGCCGCGCCGCTGCCCTGGTAGGGCACGTGCAGCACCTCCACCCCGGCCATCGCGTTGAACACCGCGCAAACCAGGTGCTGGGTGCCGCCCGTGCCGGAGGAGCAGAAGGTGTACTTGCCCGGCTCCGCCCGCAGGCGCGCGAGGAATTCGCGGCCATTGGTTGCCGGGAAATCCCTGCGCACGACGAGGAGGTAGGGCGAGACCCCGAAGGTGATGATGGGTGAGAGGTCGCGCTCCGGATCGTAGGGGGTGCGCTGTACCAGCGGCGCGAAGGTGATCGGCCCGCCCGAGGCGGAGAGGAGCGTGTAGCCATCGGGCGGCGCCTTGGCGACGAGGTCGGTGCCGATCATCCCCGTGGCACCCGGTCGGTTGTCGGGCACCACGGGCTGCCCGAGCCGTTCGGAGAGGAAGGAGGCGACGAGGCGCCCGATGAGGTCCGTCGCCTGCCCCGGCGGCCAGGGAATAACCATGCGCAGAGGCCGGTTGGGCCACGGTGTTTGCGCGCTCGCGCCCGTGCCCAGGAGCGCGGGCATGGCGAGCCCGAGTGTGCGGCGTTGAATCATTTGCTTCCTCCCGATTTTCCCAGGAGTTTGCGTGAGTTTATTAGCGCCGCCTACGCCGCCAGCTCCAGTAGCCAAAAATAAAAGATTGGGGTCCGGGGAAATTCTTTTCTCCGGCCTTTTACTTGCTCAGCACTTCCCAGATCCGCTCCGGCGTCGCCGGCATATCGATATGCCGGCCGCCCAGCGCATCGGAGATCGCGTTCATCACCGCCGGCAGCGACCCCGCGCACCCCGCCTCGCCGCACCCCTTGGCGCCGAGCGGGTTGGTCTTGGCCGGCACCGGATGGCTGACGAAGCCGAAGCTCGGCAGGTTGTCCGCTCGCGGCAGCCCGTAATCCATGTAGGTGCCGGTCATCAGCTGCCCGTCGTCGGAATAGGCGACGCGCTCGTGCAGTGCCTGGCCGATGCCCTGGGCGATGCCGCCATGGGCCTGCCCGGCGACCAGCATGGGGTTCACGATGACGCCGAAGTCGTTGACCGCGATGTAGCGGTCGAAGGTGACGATGCCGGTTTCGGGTTCGATCTCGACTTCGCAGATGTGGCAGCCATTCGGGAAGGCCATGGGCGCCTGGTCGAAGACGTGGCGGACGTTGAGCGCGGAGATGCCCTCCGCGTCGCGCAGCTTGCCGGCGAGGTCCATGATGTCGATGCCGCGGTCGGTGCCGGCGATGGTGAAGCGCCCGGCGTTGAATTCGATGTCGACGGGCGCGGCTTCGAGGATGTCCGCACTCGCCGCGCGGCCTTTTTCGATGACGAGGGCGGAGGCTTCCGCGATCGCGGCGCCGGATGCCATCAGCGACTTGGAGCCGCCGGTGCCGCCGCCAGCGATGAGCAGGTCGGAATCGCCCTGCTGCAGGCGGATGGCGTCGAAGGGCACGCCGAGTTTGGAATGCAGCACCTGGGCGAAGGCGCTCCAGTGGCCCTGGCCGTAGTCGAGCGTGCCGGTGATGATGGTGACGGTGCCGTCCTTCTCGAAGCGCAGCTCGCCCTGTTCCTTCATCGGGGGCGCGGTGCATTCGAGGAAGTTGCCGATGCCGCGCCCGCGGAGTTTGCCAGCCGCCTTGCTGGCGTCGAGGCGAGCCGGGTAGCCGTCCCAATCGGCGGCCTTCAGCGCTTCGTCGAGCAAGGCGGAGAAATCGCCGCCGTCGTAGGTGGAGCCCGAGGCGGTCGCGTAGGGGAATTGGTCGGGCCGGATGTAATTCAGCTTGCGCAGGGCAACGGCGTCGCGACCGGTCTCGCGCGCGGCTGTCTCGATCAGCCGCTCCATGAAGTAGTTGCCCTCGGGGCGGCCGGCGCCGCGATAGGCGGAGACGGGCGTGGTGTTGGTCACCATGCAGCGCGTCGCGACCTCGATCAGAGGCGTGGCGTAGTTCGACTGCACGTTCTTCACGAAATTGCCGGTGCCCATCAGGGGGGCGACGGTCGCCAGGTACCCGCCCATGTTGGCGAAGCTGGTCAGACGCACGGCGAGGAATTTGCCCTCGGCGTCGAGGGCGAGTTCGGCGATCACCTCATGGTCGCGGCCGTGCTGGTCGGACATGAAGGCGCCGGAGCGGTCGTCGGTCCATTTCACCGCGCGTCCCAGGAGTTTTGCGGCGTGCAGGCAACACAGGTATTCGGGGTAGGCGGATGCCTTCATCCCAAAACTGCCGCCGACATTGCCGGTGAGGATGCGCAGCTTGTCGGTGGGCACCTTGAGGATGTCGTTCGCCATCTGGGCGCGCAGGCCGAAGACGCCCTGGCTGCCGACATGGAGGGTGAAGCGGCCGGTCTCGGCCTCGTACTCGCCGATGGCGCTGCGCGGCTCCATCGCGCAGACGACCAGGCGGTTGTTGCGGATGGACAGCTTGGTCACATGCGCCGCGGCGGCAAAGGCGGCGGCGGTCTTGTCCTTGTCGCCGTAGTGGAAGTCGAGCACCTGGTTGCCGGGGATGTGGTCGTAGAGTAGCGGCGCATCCGGCGCGGCCGCGGCGGAGGCCAGGGTCACGGCATCAAGGCTGTCGATGTCGAGCTCCACCGCCTCGGCGGCGTCGCGGGCGGCGAGCTTGGTCTCGGCGACGACGAAAGCCACCGGGTCGCCGACGAAGCGCACCTTGTCCGTGGCAAGCGAGGGGCGCTCGATGTTGATCAGCGGCGTGCCGTCGGCGTTCTTCAACGGCAGGACGCAGCGCATCGGCCCGTAGCCGGCCTCGACCAGGTCCTTGCCGGTCAGCACCAGCAGCACGCCGGGAATGGCGCGCGCGACCTCGGCATTGATCCCGTTGATGACGCCATGCGCGTAGGGGCTGCGAACCATGACGCACCAGGCCTGGCCGGAGACCGCCATGTCATCGGTGTATCGGCCCTCGCCGCGCAGGAGGTGGGGGTCCTCCTGGCGCTTCACCGGCTGGCCGATGCCGAATTTCAGCAGGGTGGGGTCGGCCAGGTTGGTGTCGGGCATGGGGATCTCGGCTCTTCGCTGCGTTGCGATAGAGGTTAGGGTGTTGGGCCAATGACGCAACCCGGGGAGGTGACGATGCTGTTGGTGATCGGGTCCTACAACCGAGACCTGGTGCTGACGATGGCGCAGCTGCCTGCGGCGGGGGAGACCGTGGCGGCGGCTGGCGTCGCGCAATTCGATGGCGGCAAGGGCAGCAATCAGGCGGTGCAGGCGGCGCGCTGCGGGGTGCGGGTGACCATGGTGGGCGCACTCGGCGCCGACGGGGCCGGGCAGTCGGCACGCGCGCTGTGGGCGGCGGAGGGGATCGACGCGTACGTCCAGGATTGCACGGCAGCGACCGGGCAGGCGGTGATCTTCGTCGATGCCGCCGGCGAGAACTGCATCGCCGTGGTGGCGGGGGCCAATGGCGCCCTCGCCAGCGCCTATGTGGCGGGCGCGGTGCGGGATGTGGCGCCGCGCGTGGTGCTGGCGCAGCGCGAGGTGCCGGATGCGGCCATTCTCGCGGGGTTCCATGCGGCGCGCGCTTTGGGGGCGCTGACGATGCTGAACGCGGCGCCCGCCGGGGTCGTGCCGGCGGCGCTGCTGGCGGCAACCGACCTGCTGGTGGTGAATGAGGGCGAGGCGGCGGCGCTTGGCGGTGACCTGGCCGCGCTGGCTGCGGGGCATGCGCTCGGTGTCATCGTGACCCAGGGCGCGGCGGGTGCGACGCGTATCGCGCGTGACGGTGCGGTGCGCGCCTGGCCGGCCTTCGCGGTGGCGGTGCGGGATACGACTGGGGCGGGGGATGCCTTCACCGGCTGCCTCGCGGCGTGGCTGGCCATGGGGGCGACGATCGACGCCGCCATGCCCTTCGCACTGGCAGCTGGCGCGCTCGCCTGCACGCGCGATGGCGCGGTGCCGTCGCTGCACGGGCGCGCGGCGATCGCGGCGATGGCGGGTTGCCCGGGCGCGGTCGTTCCGGCATAGGGGTTTTGAGATGCTCCGGCGCCCCGCCCTGCTGCCCCTGATCGCGCTGCTCCTGCTGATGCAGGCGGTGGTCGCACCCGCGCTGTGCCTCGCGCATGCCGCGGCGCGGGCCGGCGGCGGCCACAGCGTCGAGATCTGCGGGCCGGAGGGTCTGCAGACCATCCGCCTCAATGAGAATGGCGACCCGGTGCAGGATGCGGCGCCGATGCCGGGCGGCTTCTGCTTTGCCTGTCACGCGATCCCCGATGCGAGCTTCGCGGTCGGCCCCGAGCCGGTGACGCCGCACTGGGTGCGGGTTGCGCTCGCCATCCCCGCGCGGATTGCCGCGCACCCGGCACCGGCCATTCGCGGCCCGCCGCTCGGCGCCCAGGCACCACCCTTCCTGGCCTGACGTCCCGTGCGCGCGCGCGGGGCCGAACACCCCCGCCGTGACGCTAGACCTTCAGGAAAGCCTGCCTCCCATGACCCTTCGTGCCCGGCTGCTTGCATCCGCCGCCCTAGTGCTGCCCTGCGTGGCCCTTGCTCAATCGCTCACCGCGATCCCACCCATCACCGTCACCGCGGTGCCCCCCGTGGCAACCGTGCCGGACAATGCGGCCGCCGAGGAGATCGCCCGCCAGAACCCCGGCAACGTCTCGATCGTGCCGGCCGAGCGCTTCCGCGACCGCGCCGGCGTGCGCTCCCTTCAAGATGCGCTGGAATTCACCCCCGGCGTCTTCGCGCCGCCGAAATGGGGCGAGGATACGAGGCTGTCGATCCGCGGCTCCGGCCTCGCGCGCAACTTCCACCTGCGCGGGGTGCGGCTGCTGCAGGATGGCGTGCCGCTCAACCAAGCCGATGGCAGCGGGGATTTCCAGGAGCTGGACCCCCTGACGCTCCAGCGCCTGGAGGTCTATCGCGGCGCGAACGCCTTCGCGCTGGGTGCCAATGCCCTGGGCGGGGCGATCAACGCGGTCACGCCGACCGGGCGGACCTCGCCAGGCGGGCTGGTGCGCCTGGAGGCCGGCAGCAACAGCTTCGTCCGGGGCCAGCTCGCCTATGGCTACGCAAACGGCGCGAGCGACGCCTACATCAGCGTCACCGGGCTCGGCTCGGAGGGGGTGCGCGACCATTCGGCGGCGCGCAACGTCCGCATCAACGCCAATGTCGGCTACCGCATCACCGATGATGTCGAGACACGCGTCTACGTCACCTACAACAACATCTTCCAGCAGATCCCCGGCGTGGTCACGCGCGGCTCGGCGCTGAACACGCCCCGGGTCGCGGCGCCGGCGAACCTGCTCAACAACTACCAGCGCAACATCGAGAGCACGCGGCTGGGCAGCATCACCACCTGGCGCGTGCAGGAGGGCGTGGTGATCGAGGCCGGCGGCGGCTTCGTCCGCCGCGAGCTGGACCACCCGATCTTCCAGTACATCGACCAGCGCAATGACGACTTCAACCTGTTCCTGCGCGCCACGCTCGACTTCCGGGTGTTCGGGCTGGAGAACCGTCTGCGGGCGGGCGTGAACAGCGCGATCGGCGAGACCGACAGCCTCCGTTACGTCAATCTCAACGGCCGCCCGACGGCGCAGCTGACCGCGAGCTCGCAGGACCGCGCCCGAACCAATGACGCCTATGTCGAGAACACGCTGCGCATCACCGACACCGTCGGGCTGATCGCGGGCGCGCAGGTGGGCGAGGCGTATCGCGCGAGCCGCGACCGTTTCCTCCAGGATGGCAATGGCAGCGGCAGCGGCCGTTGGCAGTGGGTCAACCCGCGCGTCGGGGTAATCTGGGACTACGCGCCGACGGCGCAGCTGTTCGCGAACCTCTCCTGGTCGACCGAGCCGCCGACCCTGTCGGACCTGACGCCGCTGGTGCCGGTGGGTGGCTTCTCGCGGTTGAAGGCGCAGCGGGCCACGACGCTGGAGGTGGGTACCCGCGGCACGATCGGTCCGGTGCGGTTCGAGGCGGCACTGTACCGCGCCTGGATCCGCGACGAGATCCAGCTGATCAGCACGGGGCCCTCGACGTCGCTCGCCTTGAACCTCGACCGCACGATCCATCAGGGCGTGGAGCTGGGCGCGGAATGGACGGCGCTGGCGAACGGGATCAGCGAGGGCGACGCGCTGACCCTGCGCGGCGCCTACACCTTCTCGGATTTCCGCTTCGACGGCGATGCGCGGTTCCGCAACAACCAGCTGCCCGGCGCGCCGCGGCATTTTGTGGTCGCGGAGGGGCGCTACAGCCACCCCGCCGGCGGCTGGATCGCGCCAAACGTGACCTTCCTGCCGGAAAGCTTCCTCGTGGACAGTGCCAACACGACGCGGACCAGCAGCTATGCCCTGCTGGGTCTGCGCGCGGGTTGGAACTTCTCCGACCGCGTCTCCGTCTTCGCCGATGCGCGCAATCTGACCGACAAACGATACGTCGCGAGTGCCAGCGTCGCGCCCACGGCGACGGCCAATTCCCTGCTGTTCGAACCTGGTGCGGGCCGCGCGGTCTATGCCGGCCTGCAGCTCCGTTTCTGAAGGAGGCTTGCCATGAAGCGCCTGTTCCTCGCGGCTACTCTATTCAGCGCGCCCGCCGCCGCGCATGTCACGCTCGATCCCCCGCAGGCGGTGGCGGGGAGCTATCTCCGCGCCGCCTTCCGGGTGCCGCATGGGTGTGGGGCGGCGGCCACCGAGCGCCTGGTGGTGCAGTTCCCCGAGGGGATCGTCATGGCGCGGCCAATGCCGGTCGCGGGCTGGCGGATCTCCATCGCGCGCGCCCCGCTCGATCCGCCGGTGGACAATGGCCATGGCGGGCTGATCCGCGAGAGGATCACCGGGATCACCTGGGAGGGTGGATCGCTGCCGGACGAGTATTACGGGGAGTTCGTGGTGATGTTCCAGGTGCCGAACCGCGCGGGGGAGACGCTGCACTGGCCGGTGACGCAGCATTGCGCGGGGGGCGCGACCGCCGCCTGGGTGGAGATTCCGCAAGCGGGCCGGCGCGTGACGGATTACCGTTATCCGGCGCCGACGCTTCGGGTGGTCGCACCTCGGCCGGTTGGAGGGAATTGAGATGCGCTTTCATATCCTGGCCCTGGTCGTTTTCCTGTTCGCACCGCCGCTCGCGCGGGCCTGCGACCCCGACGAGCTGAACGCGCATCTGACGACGGTGTGCCGCGCTGCGCTTGACCCCGCCGTGGCGGTCATCATGCCGCTGCGCGTGCACGCGAGTGCGGAGGAGGACACGGCCATCGGGCTTGCCTTCGCGCGCGCCGCCGAGGCTTGTGACACGGGCGATCCCGCCATCGGCGCCGCCGAGGCGGTGCGCCTTGCGCGCCTGGCCGGCCGTATCGAGGCTCGCACGGGCGCGCTGCCGGCGCTCTGACGCCTCGTCGCCCAGCGTGACTTTCCTGCCCGGAGCCAATAGACAAAAATAAAAAAAGGGGTCTGGGGAATTCTTTCCCCAGCGCTTCCTTGCTTCGGGAGGATGTCCATGTTCGCACGCCGCACGCTTCTGGCCACCGGGGCGCTGTTGCCCCTCGCGGCGCGCGCCCAAACCGACTACCCCAACCGCCCGGTGCGCATCATCGTCCCGTTCCCCCCGGGGCAGGCGGCCGACATCATCACCCGCCTGATCGCCGACGAGTTGTCGCGCCGCTGGCCGCAGCGCGTGGTGGTCGAGAACCGCGCGGGCGGCGCCGGCGTGCCGGCGATCGAGGCGGGCGCGCGCTCGGCACCGGACGGCTACACCTTGATCAACGGGACTTCAGGCACGCTGGGCATCAATCCGGGAGTTATCCAGCGGCTGCCCTATGAGCCGCTGCGGGATTTCGCGCCGATCACCAATGTGGCGATGGTGCCCTTGCTGATCATCGCGCACCCGTCCTTCGCGGCGGCCGACCTCGATGCGTTGCTGGCCAAGGCGCGTGCGGAGCCGGGGAAGATCGACGTGGCCTCGGCGGGCCCGGCGACGTCGCAGCACCTGGCGGCGGAGATGTTCGCGCATCAGGCCGGGATCCAGCTGAACATCGTGCACTATCGGGGCAGCGGGCCGGCGGTGACCGACCTCATCGCGGGGAATATCCCGGTGATGTTCGATTCAGTCGCGAGCGCGCTGCCGCATATCCGCGGCGGGCGAGCGCGAGCCATCGCGGTGACGGTGCGTGCGCGGGTTGCGCAGCTGCCCGAGACTCCCACCATCGCCGAGCGGCTGCCTGGCTACGAGGCGGCGGGGTGGAGCGGGCTGGTCGCGCCCATCGGCACGCCGGCGGAGATCCTGCGCAAGGTGAATGCCGATGTGGTGGCGATCCTGCGGGAGCCCTCGGTCATTGCGCGGATCGGCGAGTTGGGGATGCTCACGGACCCGGGCACCCCGGCCGAGTACGGGCGGTTCCTTGCCAGCGAGATCGCGAAGTGGCGGGAGGTGGCGCGGGTGGCGAATGTGCGGCTCGACGGATAGCGGCTAGCTGGATCGTTAGCGGAACGACATAGCCGGGTGGGCCGCGCCGGCCTATGGTGTTCCCGTGTTTGCGGAGGACCGGTCATGCGGCGTCTGGTGATGCTCCTGGGTGTGCTGGCCTCGGCGCCGGCCGGCGCGCAAACCATGTATCGCGGCTATGATATCGGCCCTGATTTCGGCGCCATGCTGGAGCAGTCGCAGCGCGGCAGCGCGCAGCTCTCGGCGCAGATGCAGGCTGCGCAACAGCAGGCCATCGCCCGCGCCATGCAGGACCCTGAATGCCAGGCGCATTACCGTGCCTTCCTGCAGCGCGGCGGGCAGATGCCGTTTCCGAACTTCGCCTATCAATGCGCGGCGACGGCGAATTTCTCGCCCGAGGGCATGCGCCGCTACCGCGAGGGCGAAGTGCGCAACCAGCGCGAGGAGCAGTTGCGGCGGGATGAGCTGCGTCGCGCCGAGGAGGCGCGCGGGCGCGCCCAGGGCGAATACGCCGAGCGCTACCGCGAGGGTCAGCGGGAGCAGGGCCGGGTGATGCAGGGTCAGTCGACCTATGTGGACCCGCGCACGGGTCAGCCCGTGGTGCTTCCCTATATGGGCCCGAATGGCTACGTGGACCCATCCACCGGCCAGCGCTTCACGCGCGACCAGCAGGGCAATCAGTACGTCATGCTGCCCAACGGGCAGTGGCAGATGCTGTATCCGGCGCGCTGATCAATCGCCGATATACCCGAACAGGCGCATGCCCAGCACCATCAGGATGACGCCGATCCCCAAGGTGTAGACGATGAGATCGAAGACCGACATGCGCCAGTTCCCGGTCGGCACCCACCGCGGCGCATAGGCATAGACCGGGTTTTCGGATTTGGTTCGCTCGGCCATGTCGCGGAACCGCCTGTTCTCGTCGCGGCTTCGCGCATCGCCCAGATCATCGGCCATGACTTGGCTCGATCGCCGCATGATAGCACCGGGTGAGGTCCGCATCGCCAGCATTCACAACCCCATCACGCGCGGCAGCCACAGTGCAATATCCGGAACCGCGACGACCATCGCGAGGGCCACGAACATCGCCAGGATCATCCACACCACCCAGGGGATAGTGCTTTCCATGGGCACGCCGGCGATGCGGCAGCTCACCATCAGGTTCACCGCCATGGGCGGGGTGAACTGACCGATCGCGATCTTCATCGTCAGGATCACGCCGAACCAGGTGAGGTCCCAGTGGAAGGCATTCGCGATGGGGATCAGCACCGGCAGCAGGATGAGGAAGGTGGACACGCCGTCGAGGAACATGCCGATCATGATCAGCACGATCATCAGCAGCCCGATGGTGCCGTATTCGCCGAGGCCCAGGCCCACCACCCAGTCCGCGACCGGCTGGACGATGCCGAGCGTGCTGAGCGACCAGGCGAAGACGGAGGCGAGGGCCACCACGATCATGATCACCGCCGATAGCTCGCCGGCCTCGACCAGCATCTCGTAGAGGTCGCGTATGGTCAGCGTGCGATAGACGAAGAAGCCGATGATCAGCCCATATGCGACGGCCATCACCGCGGCCTCGGTGGGCGTGAAGGCGCCGGTGCGCATACCGCCCAGGATCACCACCGGCGCCATCAGGCCCCAGAACGCCTCCTTGAAGGTCTGCCAGATGGAGAGCGCGTGGCGCGACGGATTCTTCCCGCCGAAATTCATCACCAGAGAGATGATGACGATGGGGATGATGATGGCGAAGCCGGCCAGGATCCCCGGGAACATCCCGGCCATGAAGATGGCGGGAACCGACACGCCAGGTACCATCACCGCGTAGATGATGAAGGCGATGGAGGGCGGGATCAGGATGTCGGTGGCCGCGGCGGCCGCCACCGTGCTGGCAATGAAGGAGCGCGGGTAGCCGTCGGCCACCATGGACTTCGTCACCACATGGCCGACGGCGGCGGATGTCGCCGGGCCGGAACCGGAGATGCCGCCGATCACCATCGCCACCAGCACCGCCACCGAGGCCAGCGCGCCGCGCCCGGCGCCGACGATGGCGGTGGCGAAGCGCACCAGCCGCAGCGCCACGCCGGTGCGGTCGAACACTGAGCCCACGAGGACGAACATCGGGATGGCGATCAGCGGATATTTTGCGATGCCGGAATACACGTTCGTCGGCATCGCCATGATCGACTGGTCGGCGAGTTGGATCGCCAGCGCGCCGGCGAGGCCCAGTGCGACCGCGATCGGCACGCCGCCGAATAGCAGGATAGTGAAGGCCAGGAACAGGATGACGCCGATCATGGGCCGTGCCCCCGCAGGCTGCGGATCATCCGCTGAAGCGCGCGCGCGATGACCACCAGCGACAGGATCGGCAGCCACATCGTGTAGAGGAATTGCGGGTGGCCGAGGCCGGAGGAGACGAACTCGAAATCCCACTCGTCATAGGCGAGCTTCGCGCCGTGCAGCGCGAGCAGCCCGAAGCAGAGAATGGTGAGCGCCATCGCCACCGCCTCGGCGATGCGCTGGCCGCGCGGAGAGAGCTTCTCGACGAAAAAGGGAATGCGGATATGCGTGCCGCGCGCGACGGCGAGCGCGGTGCCGAGCAGTGCGAGGCCGATCATGAGCGCGACCGAATACTCCTCGGTGAAGGCGAGGGAGACGTTGGAGAGGTAGCGCGTGACGACGTTCGCCGCGGTGATGAGGGCGATGGCGGCCATGGTCGCGGCGACGAGGGGTTCTTCGATTTTCATGGGGGCAAAAAAGGCTGGGGAAAAGAATTTCCCAGACCCCATTCTTTTATTTTTATCCATTGGATGCGGCTGTGAGGAAGCACCAATCGACAAAAATAAAAGATCGGGGGTCTGGGGGAAATTCTTTTCCCCCAGTCTTTCTATCTCACCGCCGCCTCCGCCTTACGCACCAGCTCTGCACCGATCGTCGCCGCCCAGCGGTCGTACACAGGTCGCGTGATCCGCGCGAAGGCTTCCTTCTCCGCATCCGTCAGCACCGTCACCTCCACACCGCGCGTCCGCAGGTCGCGCATCGACGCATCATCGCCGCCATCCAACCCCAGGCCGCGCCGCGTGAGTTCGATCTGGTAGCGTCCCGCCTCGATCGCGCAGTCTCGCACCAGCGCCTGGTCGGCCGGTGTGAAGCTGTTCATCACCGTGCGCGAGAGCCCGAAGATCAGCGGGTCGTTCACGTAGTTCCACACCGTCAGGTGTTTCTGCGCCAGCGTGTCCATGCGCAGCGCGAGGAAGAGGTTGATCGGGTTCTCCTGCCCGTCCACCGCACCGGTCGACAGCGCCGGCTGCAGGTCGGCGAAGCTCATCTGCACGGGGTTGGCGCCCATGGCGGTGAGAATCTCGTTGAAGATCGCGCCGGCGGCGAAGCGGATCTTCAACCCGCGCATGTCCTCGGGCGTGCGGATGGTGCGCTTGGAGTTGCTGATCTCGCGGAAGCCGTTCTCGCCCCAGGCCAGCGGCACGATTTCGCGGCGCTCCACCACCGAGAAGATGTCGCGCCCGACCACGCCGCGGATGAGTGCTTCGAAGGCGCGGTGGTCGCGCATGAGGAAGGGCAGCTGGAAGATGCCGACCTCGCGCAGCTGGGGCGCGATGTTGATGGTCGAGAAGACGCCGAAATCGATCACGCCCTGGCGCATGGCCAGCAACTCGCGCGTCTGGTCGCCGCCGACCAGCTGGCTGCCAGGATAGGTGCGCACGTTGATGCGGCCGGAGGTACGCTCGGTGACGAGCTCGGCCCATTTGAAAGCGCCCTCGGCGAAGGGGATGGGGCGATTGCCAACGACCGTCATCTTGTACTCGCCGCGATAGGCGGTCTGCGCGCGGGCGACGTGCGGGGCCGCGAGCGGCGCGGTGAGGCCGGCCGCGATCAGCGCGCGGCGCGACGGTGCGATGATGGTCATGGTGTTTCTCTCCCTCGATTTTCGTTGCCTATAGCAGGCGAGCGAGGGCGTGTCGCGTCAGGTGCCGGCGGTGACTTCCACGGCTGCGAAGTGCTGGCGCTCGAGGAAATCGACCCGCGCGGAAAAATCCTCGCGGCGGCAGAGCATCACCTCGGTGACGCCGATCCCGACCAGGCGCGCGGCCTCGCCACGGCGACGGTTCGGCAGAGTCTGCGGGACGGTGGCCGCGATCTCGATGGCCAGCGCATCGCCGGAGCCGGCGGGGATCTCAAGGAACGCGGTCTGTCGCGCATCGGGCGCGAGGGTGAGGCTCGCCCAGGCATCGCCCGGCCGGGCGCGGAGCCGCAGCGTGACCGGCGCGCGGCCGGGCGGCGCCACGAGGCCGAGGTAGAGCCGCAGCGGCTCTACCTCGGGCTGCGCGAGCGGCAGGCGCAACCGGGCGCGGCCAGGCACGGTCCAGCAGCCCCAATCCTCGAGGGGGTGCCAGCCGAGCCCGTCGCGCAGCAGGTCGGCGAGTGCCATCGCGCGATCGGGCTGGGTGCGGCCGAGCAGGCGCAGCGGCATGGCCCGCGCCAAAGGCGCGGGCAGGCGGGTTTCGGAGGGCGGCGCGTCGGTGGCTGCGAAGCGGGCGATGGCGGCAAGCACTTCCGCGGTGATGGCGCCCCAATCGCGTAGATGGACCTCGCGGGCGATGGTCGCCTCGGCTGCGGCGCGGGCCTCGGCGAACAAGATCAGCTTCTCGACCTTGGCGATCAGGTCCGGCTCGCTTTGCGGCTCGAAGAAGATCCCGCCCGCAGCGCCCGCTTCGATGAGTGCGGAATGGCGCGGCAGCACCACGGCGCGGCCATGGCCGAGGCTCTCCGTCACCGGCAGGCCCCAGCCCTCGTAGAAGGAGTTGTAGATGGAGAACAGCGCGCGCCGGTACAGCGTTGCCAGCACGAGGTCCGAGATGCCGTGCAGGATGGTCACCTTCTCGGCCAGCAGCGGCGAGGCTTCCAGGAGGTGCAGCGCTGGCTCCGCGAGCCAGCCGGGCTTGCCCACGCAGACCAGGCGCGGCACGGCGGCCGGCCCATGCTTGCGCAACAGGGCGAGCCAGGCCTGGAAGACGAGGAGGTGGTTCTTGCGTGCCTCGATGGTGCCGACGACGAGGACGAAGGGCTCGTCATCCGGGATCGGCAGCGCCTGGGAATCCGGGGCCGCGTCAGGCGCGGCGTTCAGGCGGATCACGGCGTGCGGCATCGCCGCCCCGGGCACCACTTCTGCCAGGATCCGCGTGGCATCCGCCGCGGTGCAATCGGAATTGGCGAGGAAGCCATCGGCATGGGCGGCCAGGCCCGCGAACCATTGCGCGAATTCTAGCACGAGCGGGCGTGAACAATGCTCGGGCAGAATCAGCGGGATGCAATCATGGATGAAGGGGATGTAGCGGATGCCGAAGCGCCGCTGCGCATGGCGCACGCGCAGGAAATAGTCCGCGATCCACCACGACGTGCCCAGATTGACCAGGCAGGCGCCGGGCGCGAAGGGGAAATCGGCACCCTCGCTGAGCTGGCGCCGCGCCTCGTCCACCGCCTCCACCCACACCGCGTCGCGCGTGTCGGCGCCGAGGCGCGAGAGGCGATACAGGCGCAGGAACAGCGCCGCGCTGACCTCGCGCCAGAACCCGCCGCGCGCATCGAAGGCGGCCACGGCGGTCGCGGTGCCCTCGGCCGGGTTGGTCAGCGCTCGGCTGATGATGTTGAGCTGCACGCGCTGGATGCCCGTTGGCGCCCGGTTGCCGCGGAACCAGGCGAGCAGGTCCGAAGCGTCGAACACGATCAGCAGGTCGGCGCTGGCGTGCCGCCGCCGCGCCGGCCCGGCATCGGCGAAAGGCGCGAGCGCGGTGAGCTCCGGACCCGCGAAGGGGTTTTGCGGATCGAGCGCAAGCGCATCGGCATAAGCGGCGAAGGCGCCGGCCGCATCGCCTAGCCGCTTCAACGCGCCCGCGATGTGCAGCTTGGTGTCCGCCACGTCGGGCGCCAGCGCATCCGCCGCGCGGTACAGCGCGAGCGCGCCGGCGGTGTCCCCCGCTTCCTTCACGGCATGGCCGCGCTGGACCATGGCGCGCCAGTCGCCGGGTGCTGCGTCCAGGTAGGCGCCATATGCCTCCGCCGCGGCGTCCCACAGGCGCTGGTCACGCAGGCGATCGGCACGCGCAAGCAGTGCCTCGGGCGCTTCGGCGTTCAGCTCTGCCACTTGGCCCCGACCTTTGCATAGGCCTCGGCGAGGCGGAGCTTGTACCGCTCGGGCGAGAACAGCTCCGCCCGCACGGGGCCGGCAGCGGCCAATCGGTCGCGCAGGGCCTCGTCGGTGTCGAGCGTGCGGATCGCCTCGGCCATCGCGGCGGTGTCGTAGGGGTCCACCTTCATCGCGGCGTCACCCACGACCTCGGGCATGGAGGCGGTGTTGGAGGTCATCACCGGCGTGCCCAGCAGCATGGCTTCGAGCGCCGGAAGGCCGAACCCCTCATAGAGCGAGGGGAACAGCAGCGCCTTGGCGCCGCGCATGAGGCTGACGAGGAGCGGGAAGGAGGCATAGTCGATCTGCTGCACCCGGTAGCGGGTTTCGGTGACGCCGTTCTGCGTCAGCAGATAGCGCACATGCGCGTTGTCGGAAATGAGGCGCAGTTCCTGGCCGGATTTCCAGGCCTTCTTGCCCACGATGACGAGCGGGTCCGTCACGCCCGAGGCGAGATACGCCTCGATCATGCGGCCGATGTTCTTCTTGGGCTCGATCGCGCCCACGAACAGGAAATACCGCCCGGGCTTGAGGCCGAAGGTGCCCTCGATCTCCATGGCCACGTCGCTCATCGGCTTGTTGCGGAGCTTCGCGGGGATCTCGACCGCCTGGTAGGTGTTGGTGACCCGCTCCTCGGGCACGCCCAACAGGTTCACGATGTCCTTCTTGGACGCCTCGCTCACGGTGAAGATGTGGTCGGCGCGGCGGCCGAGTTGGCGGGCGAGGGAGAAATAGAGCCGCTTGTTGTCGAGCGTGGTGTAGGGCAGGCGCAGCGGCACCAGGTCATGCATGGTGTAGATGTTCTTGGCCCCGGTGACCTTCAGCGCCAGCGGGTAGGTCCAGTGCATGATCTGCGGGGGCTTGCGGAAATACACCTGCAGGCGACTGCGATAGAGGCTGAAATGCATGCGCTGCGAGTCGAATAGTCGCTGGACGTTCCAGATACTGTCGAAATACGGAAGGCGGGAACGGTAGGTCTCCTGCACGACACGCCCCGTCATCGGCACCTGTGTCGCGATCTCGCCGAAAGGGGTGGTGAGCGCGCGCTGGACGTTCTTCAGGATGCGCATCCACTTGCCCGGGCGGCCGACCATGGGATCGAAAAAACCGATCTCCCGGATCAGCGATTGCAGACTGACCGTCGAATTGACCGTGCCATACAGCACCCCGACCTCGGCGCCGAGGTCGCGCAGGCCGAAGGAGAGATTGCGGGCATAGGTCGCCACGCCCGTCCCTTGTTCCAGCGCGAGATTGTAGCCGTCGAGGAAGATGCGGGGGCTGCGCGGGGAGGACATGGGAGAGGGGAACTCGCGCAAGGGTTGTAGAAGGTCATGCCGAACCTGCCGTCTGCGCGATGCCCCGTCAAGCAATGTCAGGCCGATTAACGGAGGAAATCGATGATCATTGCGTCACGTCAAATATGTATTCACAACTGTTCCACGCCGAAGCGATGAATATTATCAAATCCTGAATGCTCGGCCCTGCCGCTGGATCGGATGCCCGTGGGGCGCCTAGCATCGCACCCAATCGAGGGAGGCCTCCATGAACCAGATCGATCTCGCCGGCCGCGTCGCCATCATCACCGGAGGCGCCCGCGGCATCGGCTACGCCATCGCCGAACGAGCCGCCGCCAGCGGCGCCGCCCTCGCGCTGTGGGACATGGACGCGGCCAAGCTCGCCGAGACGAAAGCCATGCTCGAAGGGAAGGGGGCCACCGTCAGCAGCCACGCCCTTGACCTCACCGACCAGAATGCCGTCGACGCCGCCGCGGCGGCCACGCTCCAGCATCACGGGCGCTGCGACATCCTCGTGAACAACGCCGGAATTACCGGAGGCAACGCGCCCACCTGGGATTTGCCCGTCGCCGAATGGCGCCGTGTCATCGAGGTTAACCTCATCGCGCCCTACCTGGTCTGCCGCGCCGTCATCCCCGCGATGATCGCGTCCGGCTACGGGCGCGTCGTCAACATCGCCTCCGTCGCCGGCAAGGAAGGCAACCCAAACGCATCCCACTACAGCGCCTCGAAGGCAGGACTCATCGGCCTCACCAAATCCCTCGGCAAAGAGCTGGCCACAAAGGGCGTGCTGGTGAACGCCATCGCGCCGGCCGCCGCGAAAACCGACCTCTTTGCGCAAATGACCGAGGCGCAAATCGCCTACATGCTGTCGAAAATCCCGATGGGGCGCTTCGTCGAAACAACCGAAATCGCCGCCATGTGCTGCTGGCTTTCCTCCGAAGACTGCTCCTTCGCGACCGGCGCGGTCTTCGACGTCACCGGCGGCCGGGCGGTGTATTGAGGGGAGGGAACAAGGCGGGGGGCTCCGCCCCCTCGACCCCGCCAGGGATCGCGCCGATCCCTGGACCCTGGCATGTGATGGTCCCGTGTTTTGAAGGGGTGTGCTTGCTTGAAGCGCCGCGGTGGGGAGGAGGCGCGTCGCAAGCGCTCCCTTCATCAAGGTTGCTCCACGCGCCTCCTCCCCACCGCGGCTCGCCTCCGGCGAGTACTCCTCACCAAACTCAAGACCAACAAATGGAGGTCGAGGATCGACACGATCCTCGCGGGCTTCGACGTATACGTCGAAGGGGGCAGAGCTCCTGGCCTTGCTACCCCCCCACAATCCCCGGCCGGGCCGCCGCGTGGTGTTCTTTCAGGATGCGGTCTTCGGTGGCGTCCACTTCCTTCAGCACCACGTCGTAGCCCCATAGATCGGCCAGGTGTTGCAGCACGGATTTGGCGTCCTCGGCGTGGAGCAGTTGGCGTTCCAACACGCGGTGGTGGAGGATGAGGCGCCGGTCGCCGGCGAGGTCAACATCCATCACCTGGATGTCAGGGTCCATGCGGCCGATATCGTATTGGCGGGCGAGCGCGCGGCGGAGGCGCCGGTAGCCGCGCTCGTCATGGATGGCGGCGACGCGCATGGCGTCCTCATCCTCGTCATCGGCCAGGTGGAACAGGCGCAGCTCGCGCATCAGCCGGGGCGAAAGGTATTGCGAGATGAAGCTTTCGTCGCGGAAGGCGGCCCAGCCTTCGCGGAGGATGCCCATGCCGTCGCCGCGGCCCGCGAAATCGGGGAACCAGTCGCGGTCTTCGGCGGTGGGCGTTTCGGCGATGCGGTGGATGTCGTTCATCATCGCGAAGCCGAGCGCGTAGGGGTTGAAGCCGCCGTAGCGCGGGTCGTCGTAGTTGGGCTGGAAGACGACGTTGGTGTGGCTTTGCAGGAACTCGAGGTAGTGGCCGTCGGTGATGCGACCCTGTTCGTGCAGGCGGGTGAGAATGCGGTGGTGGACGTAGGTGGCGCAGCCCTCGTTCATCACCTTGGTCTGGATCTGCGGGTAGAAATACTGCGAGACCTGGCGGACGATACGCAGGATTTCGCGCTGCCAGGGTGCCAGGCGCGGCGCTGATTTTTCCAGAAAGTAGAGGATGTTTTCCTGCGGCAGTTCGAGCAGCGCGCGGCGGCGTTCTTCCTCGGCGCGGCGCGCGGGCGTGCCGGCGGCGGGGATGGTGGCGCGCCAGACGTCGTTGTAGATCGCGGCCTCGTGCGCACGGCGTTCGCGGGCGCGCTTTTCCTCGGAAGCGAGGTCGGGCGCTCGGCGTCGCGGCGAGCGGAAGATGCCGTGGGATTGCAGCGCGTGCGCGGCGTCAAGCATGCGTTCGACGGCGGGGGCGCCGTAGCGGTCCTCGCATTCGGCGACGTAGCCGCGGGCGAATTCCAGGTAGTCGAGGATGCCATAGGCATCCGTCCATTGCCGGAACAGCGTGTTGTTCTTGAAGAAGTGGTTGTGCCCGAACGCCGCGTGCGCGATCACCAGCGTCTGCATCAGCGCCGTGTTCTCTTCCATGATGTAGGAGATGCAGGGCGAGGAGTTGATGACGATCTCATAGGCGAGGCCCTGGAAACCCTTGCGGTACAGGCCTTCGTGGCGCGCGAAGCGCTTGCCGAAGGACCAGTGCTTGTACAGCACCGGCATGCCGTTGGCGGCATAGGCATCGAGCATCTGTTCGGCGGAGATGACCTCGATGCGGTTGGGGTAGGTGTCGAGGCCGAGCTCCATGCGCGCGATTTCCTCGCAGGCGTCGTGAACGCGGCGGATGGTGTCGAAATCCCACTCCGCGCCCTTGAAGAGGGGGTCGCTCACGGGCTGGCCTCGGCGGTCGCGCCGCCCTTGCGGAACAGGTCGCGGAAGACCGGGTAGATGTCCTTGCGGTGGCGCACCTTGCGCATTGCGATCGGCAAGCCGTCGCCGCGTAGCGAGGTGTAGAGGCGCCACAGATCCGTCTCGCGCGGGATGAAGCCGATGGGGCCGTGGTCGCCTTCGCGGCCGACTTCGAGATAGGCGTAGTATTGGCAGGCAGGCAGGATGTCGGAGGCGAGCAGCCCCGCAGTCTTGTCGTTGTCCGACGCCGTGTTGTCGCCGTCGCTGGCTTGCGCGGCATAGATGTTCCAGTCCTCGGGGCTGAAACGCGCCTTGAGCACGCGCTGCATCTCGACGAGTGCGGTCGAGACGACGGTACCGCCGGTTTCGGGGCTGCGGAAGAAGGTCTCCTCATCGACCTCCTTCGCCTCGTGGGTGTGGCGGATGAAGACCACTTCCACATGCTTGTAGCGGCGCTTCAGGAAGACGTAGAGCAACAGGTAGAAGCGCTTCGCGAGGTCCTTCATGCCTTCGGTCATGGAGCCCGAGACATCCATTAGGCAGAACATCACTGCCTGGGCGATCGGGCGCGGCGCCGGCGCGAATTGCCGATAACGCACGTCGAGCGGGTCGATATAGGGGATGCGCAGGGCGCGGGTGCGCAGCCGCGCGATCTCGATGCGAAGAGCTTCCGCGCGTTCAACGGCGCCCGCCTCCTCGGCGAGGCGCGCTTGGTCCTCCAGCGCGTCGAAGGCTTCGGGCTTGGGGCGCTTGAGCGCGATGCGCCGTGACATCGCGTTGCGCATGGTGCGCGACAGCGCCAGGTTCGCCGGCGAGCCGGAGGAGGAGTAGCCCGCGCGCCGGAAGCCGGAGACCTCGCCCACCACCATGCGCTTCTTGGCGAGGTCGGGCAGCTCCAGGTCTTCGAGGAACAGGTCGAGGAATTCCTCCTGCGTCAACGCGAAGCGGAACTCATCCTCACCCGAGCCCTGGTCGTTTCCTTCGTTGCCTGACGCGCCCCCGCCTCCCTTGGGGCGTGGGATGCGGTCACCCTCGGCGAACTCCTTGTTGCCCGGCAGCACGTGTTCGCGATTGCCACCACCCGCGCGGCGCAACCCCGGTTCCTTGACGCCCGAGGCAGGGATCGAGACCTCTCCGCCGCGTTCCATGTCCTTCATGCCGCGGCCGGAGATGCTGTCGCGCACCGCGTCCTGGATCTGCTCCTTCGCGCGGCGGAGGAAACGCTGCCGGTTCGCGAGACTCTTGCCGCCGGGATTCCGGCGGCGATCAACGATGTGCATTGGCGCTGTTCCGGCTGTCTTCGTCTCAGCCCGATTGTTTCACACGCATGTACCATTCAACAAGGCGCCGCACCTGGCGTTCGGTGTAGCCGCGCGACGTCATTCGCTCCACAAATTCGGAGTGCTTGCGCTCGGTCTCGTTGTCCTTCTTCGACCCGAAGCTGATCACGGGGAGCAGCTCCTCCACCTGCGAGAACATGCGCCGTTCGATGACTTCGCGCAGCTTCTCGTAGCTGGTCCAGGATGGGTTGCGCCCGGAGTTTGCCGCTCGGGTGCGAAGGGCGAACTTCACCACCTCGTTGCGGAAATCCTTGGGGTTCGCGATGCCCGCGGGCTTCTCGATCTTGGTCAGCTCCTGGTTGAGCGCGTCGCGGTTGAGCAGCTGGCCGGTGTCGGGATCCTTGAAGTCCTGGTCCTCGATCCAGGCATCGGCGTAGTTCACGTAGCGGTCGAACAGGTTCTGGCCGTAGTCGTGGTAGCTCTCGAGGTAAGCCTTCTGGATCTCGTTGCCGATGAATTCCGCATAACGCGGCGCGAGCTCGCCCTTGATGAATTCGAGGTAGCGCTTCTCGGTCTCGTCGGCGAACTGCTCACGCCGGATCGCCTGTTCCAGCACGTACATCAGGTGGACCGGGTCGGCGGCGATCTCGTTGGTATCGTGGTTGAAGGTGGCGGCAAGCACCTTGAAGGCGAAGCGGGTGGAGATCCCGTCCATCCCCTCATCGCCGCCTGCGGCATCGCGGTATTCCTGCAAGGACCGCGCGCGCGGATCCGTCTCCTTCAGGCTTTCGCCGTCGTAGACGCGCATCTTCGCGAACAGCCCGCTGTTCTCGTGCTTGCGTAGGCGGGAGAGGACGGAGAAGCGGGCCAGCATCTCGAGCGTGCCGGGCGCGCAGGGGTTCTGCGCCAGCTCGCTGCCCTTGAGCAGCTTTTCGTAGATATGCTCTTCCTCGGTCACGCGCAGGCAGTAGGGCACCTTGATGACGTAGATGCGGTCGATGAAGGCTTCGTTGTTGCGGTTGTTGCGGAAGGCCTGCCACTCCGCCTCGTTCGAGTGGGCCATGATGATGCCCTGGAACGGAATGCCGCCGATATTCTCGGTACCGATGTAGCTGCCTTCCTGCGTCGCGGTCAGCAGCGGATGCAGCATCTTGATCGGCGCCTTGAACATCTCGACGAATTCGAGAATGCCCTGATTGGCGCGGTTCAACCCGCCCGAGAAGCTGTAGGCATCCGGGTCGTTCTGCGCGTGCAGCTCGAGCTTCCGGATGTCGACCTTGCCGACGAGCGAGGAGATGTCCTGGTTGTTCTCGTCGCCCGGTTCGGTCTTGGCGATGGCGATCTGACGCAGGCGCGAGGGGCTGAGCCGCACCACGCGGAAGCGGGAGATGTCGCCGCGGAACTCATCAAGGCGCTTGACCGCCCAAGGGCTCATGAAGCCCGTGAGGCGCCGCCGAGGAATGCCATAGCGATCCTCCAGCAGGGGGCCGAACTTCTCGGGGTCGAAGAGACCGAGCGGACTTTCGAAGCAGGGGCTGATCTCGTCGCCGGCCTTGAGCGCATAGACCGGGTGCACCTCGATCAGCGCCTTCAACCGTTCGGCGAGCGAGCTTTTACCGCCCCCAACCGGGCCGAGCAGGTAGACGATCTGCTTGCGTTCCTCGAGGCCCTGCGCCGCGTGGCGGAAGAAGCCCACAATGCGCTCGATTGTCTCCTCCATGCCGTAGAACTCGGCAAAGGCGGGGTAGCGGCGGATCGTGCGGTTGAGGAAGATGCGGCCGAGGAGCGGATCCTTGGCAGTGTCGATCAATTCCGGCTCGCCGATCGCGGCGAGGATGCGTTCGGGAGCGGTAGCGAACATCATCGGATCCTGCCGGCAACCTTGCAGGAAATCGTCGAGCGACATGTCGGCGTCGCGTCGCTGGTCGTAGCCTCGGGCATACTGGACGAAAACATCGTCGGACGGATGCATGCGATAGCTCCTCGCCAAAAATCCAGGCGTCTATTGACTACGCCCGCACGACCAGTTTCGTTTCTCCCCCTCGAGCCAAACTCTCTCAAACCATCGTGCAGGCTGCCGGCGTTCTGCCGGCGAGTGGACATTGTAGATCGGGCGCTGGTGTCAAATTCAAGGCTTTCCGTCGCGCCCTGATTCTTCGCCCCCCCACGTGGCCGGAAAGACGCTGTGGTTCATGCCGGATGGACAAGCGTCCCGCGTGGCGCGACATGTTGTGTCTGCATGACGCAAGTGGGGAGCATCCAATGAGCCAACAAGGATCAGGCCGAGTCGCGCTGGTGACCGGCGCCGGCCAGGGAATCGGGCGCGCCTGCGCACTGGGCCTGCTGCGCCACGGCTATGCGGTCGCCCTCGCCGGGCGGAAGATGGACACGCTGAGCGAGACGATCTCGCTCGCCGGCGACGCCGGCGGCAATGCCCTCGCCGTCGCGACCGACGTGGGCGACCCCACTGCCGTCACCGCCCTGTTCAAGGCCATCGGGGACCGCTTCGGCCGGCTGGACCTGGTCTTCAACAATGCCGGCACCAACGCTCCGGGCACCCTGTTCGAGGATCTCAGCTACGAGAAATGGGCCGAGGTCGTGCAGGTGAACCTCACCGGCACCTTCCTCATCGCCCAGGCGGCCTTCCGGATGATGAAGGAGCAGTCGCCGCAGGGCGGGCGCATCGTCAACAATGGCTCGATCTCCGCCCACGCCCCACGCCCGGACTCCGCGCCCTACACGGCGACCAAGCACGCGGTCACGGGGCTGACCAAATCGATCAGCCTCGACGGGCGCAAGTACGACATCTGCTGCGGGCAGATCGACATCGGCAATGCCGCCACGCCCATGACCCAGCGCATGCAGAAGGGCGTCAAGCAGGCCAATGGCGAGGTGAAGGTCGAGCCGACGATGGATGTGGAGGCGGTCTCGACCACGCTGCTCTACATGGACAGCCTGCCCAAGGACGCCCACGTGCAGTTCGTCACGGTGATGGCCGATAAAATGCCCTTCGTCGGCCGCGGCTGACCCCCGAACCCCTGAGCGGAGACCACCCATGGACGGCATGAACATGGACGGCATGGACAAGTTCGGCATCGGCCAGCCGGTGCGCCGCAAGGAGGATAAGCGCCTTCTGACCGGCGGCGGCACCTACACCGACGACATCAACCTGCCCGGCCAGGCCCATGCCGCCATTCTGCGCAGCCCGCATGCGCATGCGCGGATCCTTTCCATCGACACCACCGCGGCGGCCGCCATGCCGGGCGTCGTCGCCGTGCTGACAGGCAAGGAAGTGGCGGAGGACCAGCTTGGCCTGCTGCCGGTGCAGGTCGACGTGCCGGGTGTTGCGGGGACCAAGATGTTTGCCCCGCCGCGGCAGATCCTGCAGACCGAGTTTGTCCGCTTCGTGGGCGACCCGGTCGCGCTGATCATCGCCGAGACCCGCGCTGCCGCCATCGAGGCGATGGAAGCGGTGATGGTGGATTACGACATCCTGCCCTCGGTCACCGACACCGCCCGAGCGCTGGATGCCGATGCGACCGTGATCTGGCCGGAGAACGGCACCAATCTGTGCGTCCACTGGGATAGCGGTCGCGCCGCCGAGGCCGATGCCGGGATCGCCGCCGCCCAGACGGTGGTTTCCATCGACCTGATCCAGAACCGCCTGGTCGGCAACCCAATGGAGCCGCGGGTGGCCCTGGCCGAATGGGATGGCGAGCGCTTCACCCTGCACTCCCCGACGCAGGGCGTGATCCGGGTGCGCGAATCACTGGCGAAAATCGTGTTCAAGATGCCGCTGGAGAAGCTGCGGGTGATCAGCCCCGATGTCGGCGGCGGCTTTGGGCTGCGCGGCAAGCTGTTTCCGGAATCGGCGATGGTGCTGTGGGCGGCCCGCCGGCTCGGCCGCCCCGTGAAGTGGCGTGCCGACCGCGCCGAGACCTTCGTCTGCGATCCGCACGGCCGAGACCATGTGACCCATGCCGAGATGGGCTTCGACACCGCCGGCAGGATCACCGCGATGCGGGTGCGCACCACCGCGGCGATGGGCGCCTACCTGCTCGATTTCGGGCCGCGCATTCCCACACTGGCCGGTGGGCGCATCAACGGCACCGTCTACGACATCCAGGTGCTGAACGTGCAAGTGCGCTGCGTCTTCACCAACACGGTGTCCACCGACGCCTATCGCGGCGCCGGGCGCCCGGAGACGGCCTATGTGATCGAACGCCTGCTCGACCAGGGGGCGGCCAAGCTGGGCCTGGCGCGCGACGAGATCCGCAGGCGCAACTACATCAAGCCCGAGCAGATCCCCTACACCAACGCCGCCGGCAACCACATCGACAGCGGCCATTTCGCCGAAACCCAGGGGCTGGCCTTGGAACTGGCCGACTGGGCCGGCTTCCCGGCGCGCAAGGCGGAGGCGGCAGCGCGCGGGAAGCTGCGCGGCATTGGGCTGGGCTACTTCATCGAGGCCTCGGGCGGGCAGCCCTTCGAATGGGCGCGTGTGCACATTACCGCGGAGGGGCGCGCCAAGGTCCATGTCGGCACCTTCAGCCACGGCCAGGGGCATGAGACGGCCTTCGCGCAGGTGCTCTCCCAGACGCTGGGCTTTCCCTATGAGAGCATCGACCTGGTGCAGGGCGACACCGACCTGGTCGAGAATGGCGGCGGCACCGGGGGCTCGCGTTCCTCCCAGATGGGCGGCGTCGCGGTGAAGCGCGCCGGAGGGATGGTGCTGGAGAAGGCCAGGCGCATTGCGGCACACCTGCTGGAAGCGGGTGTGGCGGATATCGAGGCGGCGAATGGCCGCTTCACCATCGCCGGCACCGATCGCGCGATCGGATGGGCGCAGGTGATCGCTGCCTCGCTCGACCGAGCCAGGCTGCCGGCGGGCGAGACGCCGGGGCTCGATGAGCAGCTGGTCTACAAGCGCGACACCGAGTGCAACTTCCCCAACGGCGCCCATGTCGCCGAGGTGGAGGTGGACCCGGACACCGGCGTCGTCACGCTGGTGAACTACGCCGCCGTCGACGACGTCGGCGTGGTGATCAACCCCAAGCTGGTGCATGGGCAATGCCATGGCGGCATCGTCTCGGGCATCGGCCAGGCAATGCTGGAACACGCGGTCTATGACAGCGAAAGCGGCCAGTTCATGACCGCCACCTTCCAGGATTACTGCATGCCGCGCGCCGGTGACGCGCCGGACCTGAAGCTGGGCCTGAACGTGGTGCCGTGCCCGTCGAACGACCTCGGCGTGAAGGGCGCGGGGGAGGGCGGTGCCTGCGGCGCGCCGCCGGCGATCGTATCGGCGCTGTGTGACGCGTTGGACGTGGCGCATGTGGACATGCCGCTGACGCCGGAGCGGGTCTGGCGCGCGTTGCGCCGGTCAGCATAGGGAGGATGGCGGCTTGGCGATGTTCAGCGGAGGCTGCCTCTGCGGCGCATCGCGCTATGTCGCCGTTGGCGAGCCAATCAATGTGCGCGTCTGCCACTGTCGCGTATGCCAGCGGTCACTGGGTGCCGCGTTCAATGCCCGCGTGCTCATGCCGCTCGATGGCGTCACGATGACCGGTCCGCTCGGCCGCCGCACCTCCTCCCCTGAGCTTGTCCGGGGCTTCTGCACGGTTTGCGGGACCTCGTTGTTCACCGAGCGGGCAGGTGCGGGCGTCATTGGCCTGACCTGCGGTAGCCTGGATTCGCCCGCCGATTTCCGGCCGACCGAGCATGTCTGGACATCGAGCAAGCAGGCCTGGCTAGTGCTCGATGACGGGCTGCCGCAACACCCTGAGGGCGCACCCGCGTGAAATTCGTCGGTCTGACTCAGACCGCCAGCCGCGCCCGCACCGCGAATACCGAGACCGGCCCGCGATCCGCATTGTAGGCCGGGTTCACCAGCAGCTGGTAGCCGAGTGAGAAGTTCACTCCAGGTGCGACGCGGATGTCGTAGTAGAGCTCCGTCGCCACCTCCGGCGAATACCGCAGCCGCCCGTCGCCGGTGATGAAGCCGATCCCGCCCGCGGCGAGATAGCGGCGATGTGCGCCGCTGAGCCAGCCGACGTTTGTTGCCAGCCCCACCGTGTCGTCTGCCCGGCCCCAGCGCGCGCCGCGCAGCGACAGGCCGAGCGAGACCGCGCGGTCCATCTCGGTGAACATCCAACTCTGGCTGCGCCCGTCATTCCAGGACAGCCGTCCGAACATGCCGAGATCCTCGCTCAGCGCCTGTTCGAAATTCAGCAGCAAATTGTGCTTCACGCGGTAATTGCGGACCGCTTCGGAGGCGGCCTCGTCGAAATTCACCGCGATCAGGTCGCGGTAATTGGCCGAGTTGGTGCGCGAGGCGCCGTAGAGCAGGCGCACCGCGCCGGGCCGGTCGTCGATGCGCCAGAAGCGGTCGAGCTGGACCAGCGCCTGGAAGCCGCGCCCCGGCGTCGCGTCCAGGGCGAGGCCGTTCTGGTCGCGCGCGACCTGCAGCGCGCCCAGCCGCACGCCCCAAACCCCGTCATCGTATTCAACGGCTAGGCCATTGGTGTAGCCGCGCGCATCGGCGGCGAAGTCGAAGGCGCCGGCGCCGACGAGGGCCCAGTTCTGGAACTGCGTGCGCGGGTCATGGGCGTAGCGGTTGTCGTCGAAGATGTCCCAGATGCTGAACTTGCCCGCCGTGATGGTCAGCCGCTCGCGGGGCAGGGGGCCGGCGAAGCGGAAGGGGTCGTCGTCGGCCTCCTCCATGGTGGTTCCCAGCGCGATGGTCTGGCGGAAGAAGGCACGCGGCACATAGCCCTTGATGTCCTCGCTGCCGAGCCGGAAGGCTTCGGCATTGGGGAAGGCCGCGGCACCGCGCGCGTTGGAGAAGCCGAAGCCGCGGCTGATCTGCCCGTCGATGATGATCTCGGCCCCCGACCAGAGCCGGCGCCCGATCACCAGGTCGGCGGAGAAGGTGTTCGCCTGCACCGCGCCGGGCGCCATGCTGGAGGGGCCTTCGTAGCGGGAGCGAAAGCCCGGGTGGAACTGCCCGATGAATGTGGCCGAACCACGCAGCAGCCAGCCCGCTGCCTCCAGGCGCACGCGGCTCGCCTCGAGTTCGGGGAACAGCGCTTCGGGCGGTGCGGCGGCTTCCTGGGCGCGGGGGGCGACGGCCACCGCCGCGAGCATGGCGCCACCGAGCAGCAGCCGGGCGAGAAGGGTGGTGGTGCGACGCATGGCGGGGCCTCGGTCAGTGGTTTAGCGTTCCTGCGACTCAGTCGCAGCTAGAAACCTTAGCATCGGCTAAAGTCATCACGGCACTGCCCCGCTGTCCATGGCGGTTGCGTGAATACCGCATCGGCGCGTGCGAGAGGGGCTCATCCCAGGTTTGACCCCCGCCGCGGCCTGGCCGATCCTGCCGAAAACCCGAGGAACCGCGCCATGACCAGCTTCCCTTTCGACGCCGCCGACCTCAAGGCGCTCTGCGCCTGGGACACGCCCACCATCTGCAACGCGCTCGAGGTCACCAACCCCGAGCGCCGCGGTTTTGGGTTCACGGTGCGGCAATTTGCGATTGCCGACGTGACGCTGCCGCCGATCTGCGGCCTCGCCCGGGTGGGGACCATCCGCGCCGCCGCCCCGTCCGGCCGGACGAAGGAAGAAGATCGCGCGGTGCGGCTGGGCTGGTACGAATATGTCGGCGATGCCGCGCTGCCGACGGTGGTGGTACTCGAGGACCTCGACCCCACGCCCGGCATCGGCGCCTTCTGGGGCGAGGTGAACAGCAATGTCCACAAGGGCCTCGGCGCGCTGGGTTGTGTCACCTCGGGGTCCATCCGTGATCTCGACATGCTGGCGCCGGGCTTCCAGCTCATCGCGGGCAGCATCAACCCCTCCCATGCGCATGTGCACAATGTTGCCTTCGGCGCGCCGGTCAACGTCCACGGCATGGCGGTCGCAACCGACGACGTGGTCCATGCCGACCGCCATGGTGCTGTGGTCATCCCGGCAGACAGCGTGAAGAAGATCCCCGGCGTGATCGACCTGCTGACCCGCAAGGAGGCGGTGGTTCTCGCCATGGCGCGCTCGGAGGGCTTCTCCGCCGCGATGCTGCGCGAGGCGTTCCGCCAGGCAGACGACATCCATTGATGCCTCTGGCCCATGTGAAGCCCGAATGGGTCGACCACTACGGGCACATGAACCTGGCCTACTACCTGGTCGTCTTCGACCTTGCGACCGACGTGGTCTGGCCAGGCCTGGGCCTGGGTCCGGCGTTCCGCGCGCGCGGGCTCGGCACCTTCGCCGCCGAAAGCTGGCAGGGCTACACGCGCGAGGTGGTCGAGGGCGCGCCGCTCGCCTGCACGACCGAGGTCCTCGCCCATGACGCCAAGCGTCTGCTGCTCCGGCACGTCATGGTGCACGCCGAGGAAGGCTGGCAGGTCGCGGAGAACGAGGTGCTTTACCTTTGCGTCGACCTCGCGCGGCGTCGCGTCGCGGAATGGCCGGCCGACGTGGCGGCACGGTTCGCTGCCGCGGCGACCGGGGGTACCGGCAAGCGGGTCGCGCTGCCGGTGCGGGTCAGTCCTCCGGCGGAGCCTTCGGCAGGTTGAAGAAGCCGGCGGCGGCTTTTTGGCTGCCCTCCCGCGCCAGGATCACCGCCTCGGCGCGGGCGATGTCGGCACGCAACGCCGCGATATGGTCGCGCAGGTCGGCCACCGACCAGCCGTTGAAGTCCGGCGGCACGAAACCGTTGGCCGGGCGCGGCCTGTCGTCGTTTTCCATGGGTATCTCCTCTCTGGGGCTTTGACCGCCCCCCGTCTCGCGCTTATATCCCGGCCCAACTTGCCAGGGGCGCACCGCGCCCCCGCGCCCCTTGAGGTTCCGATGCCACAGCCCCTGATGCCGAAGGCCACCGCCGTGTGGCTGATCGAAAAGACGTCCCTGACCTTCGACCAGGTCGCTGACTTCGTGGGCATGCACCCGCTGGAGATCCAGGCGATCGCCGATGGCGAGGTGGCGCAGGGCATCGTCGGCTACGACCCCATCGCCAATGGCCAGCTGACGCGCGAGGAGATCGCCCGAGCCGAGGCCGACCCCGCCGCGCGCCTGGTGTTGATGGACACCTCGCTGCCCACCACGAAGATGCGCGGCAAGGGTGCCCGCTACACGCCCGTGGCCAAGCGCAACGACCGGCCGGACGGCATAGCCTTCCTGCTGCGCAACTACCCGCATCTGGGGGAGGCGGTCATCGGCAAGCTGCTGGGCACCACCAAGGAGACGATCGCCAAGGTGCGCGACCGGACCCATTGGAACAGCGCGAACATCAAGCCGCGTGACCCGGTGATCCTCGGCCTGTGCAGCCAGGGCGACCTCAACGCGGCGGTGATGGCCGCCGGCGAGCGCCCCTCGCACCTGCCCCCGCTGCCCGCGGAGGAGGACGCCGCCTAGGCGTCGCCTCGCTCCAATGCGCCTTTCGATGCCCCGGGTTGCTTCTAAGCCTGCCGATACGCGGTCAGTGCGTGGTCTGTCGCAGCTTCTCCATCGCTTCCTTCAGGCGCAGCTTCTCCAGCTTCAGACGGTTCAGCGCCTGCGGGTCCGGGGCAGGGCGTTGCCCTTCCTCGGTGATGCGGCGGTCGAGCGCCCCATGGCGGGTTTCCAGGGTGGAGATACGGGCCTCAGTCGGCATGGAGCGGACATCCTCCGTCATGTGACGGCCCGGACCAGCCCGGCCGTCGTGCCGCAGGCCTCCCCGGCGTTGTCCCGGGGACGCGCGCGAAAGGACATGTTAGCGCAGCGCCGGCCGGGCGCGTATTGTTATTTGCCCAAGGCGGCGAGGCTTGCGGAGAGGCTGGTATGATCGAGAATCGCGATTCGCTGCTGCGGCAACTGCATGAGATGCGCAGCGAACACCGCGACCTTGATACGGTGATCGCCCGCATGGAGGGCATGCCGGTCGACCAGATTCAGCTGGCGCGGCTGAAGAAGCGCAAGCTGAAGCTGAAGGACGACATCATCCGCCTGGAAAGCCGCCTGGTGCCGGACATCATCGCGTGACGCCCCTGGTGGGCGTCATCATGGGCAGCCGCTCGGACCACGAGACCATGCGCCATGCCGAGGCGATGCTCACCGAACTCGCCATCCCCTTCGAATATCAGGTTGTCTCCGCGCATCGGACCCCCGACCGTATGATCGCCTATGCGAAGACGGCGGTGGAGCGTGGCCTGCGTGTGATCATCGCCGGCGCAGGGGGTGCGGCGCACCTGCCGGGGATGGTGGCCGCGCTCACCCGCCTGCCGGTCCTCGGCGTGCCGGTCGAGAGCCATGCGCTGCGCGGCCAGGACAGCCTGCTGTCGATCGTGCAGATGCCGGCGGGCATCCCGGTCGGCACGCTCGCGATCGGCAAGGCGGGGGCGATCAATGCCGCCCTGCTCGCCGCGGCCATCCTCGCCACCACGGATGCGGCGCTGGCCGCCCGGCTCGACGCGTTGCGTGCCGCGCAGACGGCCGCGGTGCCGGAGCAGCCGGGCGAGAACGCATGAAGCCCACCGGCCTCCCGCCGAATGCCACCATCGGAATCCTGGGCGGTGGCCAGCTCGGGCGGATGTCGGCGCTCGCGGCGGCGCGGCTGGGCTACCGCACCCATGTCTTCGCGCCCGAGGCCGATCAGCCGGCGATGCAGGTCGCCACGCGCCACAGCGTGGCCGACTACACCGACGAGGCGGCGCTGGTGGAGTTCGCCCGCGCCGTCGACGCCGTGACCTTCGAGTTCGAGAACGTGCCGGCGCGGACGCTCGACATCCTGGGCCCGCTCGCCCCGTGCCACCCGAGCGCCGAAGTCCTCGCGATCTGCCAGGACCGCGTCGCCGAGAAACGCTTCATGGCTGCGGCGGGCATCCCGACCGCGCCCTGGCGCAGCGTCGACAGCGCGGCCGAGCTAGCGGAGGCGGTCGCCGAGATCGGTCTGCCGGCCGTGCTCAAGACCACCCGGCTGGGCTATGACGGGCGGGGGCAGGCGGTGCTGCGCGACCAGGCCGACATCGCCCCTGCCTGGACCCGGCTCGCGCCGCGGCCGCTGATCCTGGAGGGCTTCATTCCCTTCGCGATGGAACTTTCGGTCATCGTGGCCCGCGACGCGGATGGCGCGACAGCGGTGTTCGACATCGCCGAGAACCGGCACCACCATCACATCCTCGACATCACATTCGCCCCCGCCCGCATTCCCGAATCGGTGGCGCTGGAGGCGCAGGCGCATGCGCGGCGGCTTGCCGAGGCGCTCGGCCTCGTCGGGGTGGCCGCACTCGAGCTGTTCCTGCTGGCCGACGCGACGCTGCTCGGCAACGAGATCGCGCCGCGGCCGCATAATTCCGGCCATTGGACCATCGAAGCCTGCTGCGCGAGCCAGTTCGAGCAGCATATCCGGGCGGTGGCAGGTCTGCCACTTGCCGATCCCAGCCGTCACCATGATGCCGTGATGCGCAACCTGGTGGGGCCGGAGGGTATGGCGCTCTGGTCCGGCCTGCTCACTGCGCCGCGAATCGTCCCGCATCTCTATGGCAAGGCGGAGCCGCGGCCGGGCCGCAAGATGGGCCATGCGACGTGGATCCTGCCATTCGGAACTCTGGCGACGATGGCGGATGAAGAGGCTTTGAGCGGATTTTCGGGCGTTTGACGGGGCTGCTCACGCGCCTGTGGCCAATTTGCCAGCACTGGCTGTGACTTATCGGCCACATGCGGCGCAAATGCCTCGCGGGTGGCTGTCTTTGCCGAAAAGCGGTGCTAGGGTGCTCCCACGCAGTGTCGGATTCAGTGCGCTCGGGGGAGTGCGCGGCGGCCCTGTGAACAGATAGCACGTTTGAACGTGAGGAGAGACGCAATGAGCCTCAAGAAGGCCCTTCTGGCCGCGACCATGTTGGCGCTGCCGCTCGCGGCGCAGGCCCAGCCTGTGACCGGGATCTACATCGGCGCTGGCGCCGGTTTGAACTACCTTCAGACCACGAAGGACAACGGCGCCCGCGTGAGCAGCGACATCGGCTTCGCTGGTGTGTTCAGCGTCGGCTATGGCTTCGGCAACGGTCTCCGCCTCGAAGTGGAAGGCAACTTCCGCATCAACGACGCCGACCGCATCTCGTCGCGCACCGGCGGCCGCTTCAGCTCCGGCGGCACCATCCGCAGCTACGGCGCGATGGCGAACATCCTGTATGAATTCCCGCTCGGCCCCGTGCAGCCCTACATCGGCGGCGGCGTCGGCTACGTGATCCACGACTACGACGTGCGCGGCCGCACCGCGACCCGGACGACCACGATCAATGACGACGAGGGCAACTTCGCGTTCCAGGGCATCGTCGGCCTCGCCTTCCCGATCGCCGCCGTCCCCGGCTTGGCCATCACGGCCGAGTACCGCTTCCTCGGCACGCTCGGCCACGAGCTGGAGCGCACCGAGCGCGTCGGCAACGTGACCACGCGTTCGACCTTCGACGCGGACAACTACAACCACTCCATCCTCGCCGGCCTGCGCTACAACTTCGGCCAGGTTGCGCGTGTTCTTCCGCCTGCGATCGTCACGCCGCAGGGTCCTGCCCGCACCTACATCGTGTTCTTCGACTGGAACCGTTCGGACCTGACCGAGCGCGCTCGCCAGATCATCGGCGAGGCCGCCTCCGCCTCGACCTCCGTCGCCTCGACGCGCATCGAAGTGGCCGGCCACGCCGACCGCTCGGGCACGCCCGCCTACAACCAGGGCCTGTCGCAGCGCCGCGCCAACACCGTGGCGGCCGAACTGGTCCGCCGCGGCGTGAACCGCTCGAACATCGCGATCAGCGCCTTCGGCGAGACCCGCCCGCTGGTCCCGACCGCCGACGGTGTGCGCGAGCCGCAGAACCGCCGCGTCGAGATCGTCCTGCGCTAAATACCGCAGGGCCTCACGGCCAATCGCTGAGGAAGGCGTCCGGAAAACCGGGCGCCTTTCTGCGTTTCCGAAAGGTTTCCTTCATAGAAGTGCAACTTCTCGTGCGGGGGGTGAACGAAACCCATTCCACGACGTTCTTCATGTGCGGTGTGGATGATCACATCGACTGAGAAGTCTCGAGGAGATTGTTATGCGGATGAGGACCGGCCTTTTGGCCGCCACCATGTTGGCCGCCCCGCTCACGGCGGCCCAGGCCCAGCTCTTCCCGCCGCCGGCATATTCGCCGACTGCCGGGGTCTATATCGGTGCCGGCGCCGGCATCAACTACATGCTCGACTCCAAGGATAACGGCATCCGGATCCAGCACGAAAATCCTGGCTATGTCGGCGTGCTCTCGGTCGGCTACGGCTTCGGCAACGGCCTGCGCCTCGAAGTTGAAGGCAGCGCCCGGTCCAACGACGGCCGTCGCGTGCGCGGCACCGGCTTCACCGGCAACCTCGAGGGCGAGACCCGCACCTACGCGGCGATGTTCAACGTCCTTTATGAGCTGCCGATCGCCATTCCCTTCGCGCGCCCCTACATCGGCGGCGGCGTGGGCTACGCGATCCAGTCCACGGACATCAACGGCAACACCGGTCCCGGCAACCGTGGCCCCGGCCGCTTCCGCATCGATGACGACAGCGGCAACTTCGCCTACCAGGGCATCGCCGGTCTCGCCTTCCCGATCGAGGCCGTTCCGGGCCTCGCGATCACGGCCGAATACCGCTTCTTCGGCACGCTCGCGCAGGACCAGCGCGCGACCTTCGCCGGCCGTGGCATCCAGTACGATTACCAGAACCTGAACCACTCCGTGCTCGCCGGCCTTCGCTACACCTTCGGCCAGCGCGCGGTGGCGCAGGTCGCCCCGACGCCGCCGCCGGCGGCGACGGCCCGCACCTACCTGGTCTTCTTCGACTGGAACCGTGCGGACCTGACCGATCGTGCCCGCCAGATCATCGGCGAGGCGGCCGCCGCCGCGCCGCGCCTGCAGGCGACGCGCATCGAAGTGGCCGGCCACGCCGACCGCTCCGGCACGCCCGCCTACAACCAGGGCCTGTCGCAGCGCCGCGCGAACATCGTGGCCGCCGAGCTGGTGAGCCGTGGCGTCGCGCGCGACCAGATCTCGATCAGCGCCTTCGGCGAGACCCGCCCCTTGGTGCCGACCGCCGATGGCGTGCGTGAGCCGCAGAATCGCCGCGTGGAAATCGTTCTGCGCTAAGCGAAACAAGGGGGTGCCCGGGCAACCGGGCACCCCGCCTCGCCCGTGACCTGAGAATATTGCAACTTGGCGAGACGCGGCGGTGTGGTATGTTGCACCGCAATCCCGCAGATCGCGCGCGTGCGGCCGCGCCAGGTTGGAAGTTTGTCTTGACCTCCCGTTCGTGGCTTCTTCTCACCGTCGCTGTTCTTTCAGCGAGCCCTGTCGCCGCACAGGTCCTGAGACCCTCGGATGCGATCACCGGTCCCTATGTGGCCGGCGGCGCGGGGCTCAACCTGTTGCAGGATCCCTCGCTTTCGCCGGAGGGGAATACGGCGACGCAGCTGCGCGGCATCGGCATCAACCCTTCCGGTTCGCTGACCTTCAACCCCGGCTTCGCCGGCGTGCTCAGCCTCGGCTGGGGTTTCGGCAACGGGCTCCGCGCCGAGGTCGAGGGCAATTTCCGCCGCAATGACGCCGATGGCGCCTCGGGCTTCGCCGGCGCGGGGCGACTCGGCGTGTCCGGCCAGCAGGACAGCTACGGCATCATGGGCAATGTCCTGCTCGACCTCGGCAGCTTCGGCCCTGTGGTGCCCTACGTCGGCGCCGGCCTAGGCTATGTGGTGACGGATTGGCGCCAGCTTCGGCTCTCGGGCAACGCCACAGATGTGCGTCTGACCGCCACCGGCAGCGACGGCCGCTTCGCCTTCCAGGGCATTGCGGGCCTGGCCTTTCCGCTCGATTTCCTGCCCGGCGCGGCGGTGACGGCCGAATACCGCTTCCTCGGGACGCAGAACCCCTCCATCCCGATCCGCGCCGAGAGCCGCACCACCGGTGCGACGATCGCAAGCGGCCGGGTGGAGACCGAGACCTACAACCATTCGCTGCTGGTCGGCATCCGCTACGCCTTCAACCCGGCGCCGCCCGCACCAGCCGCCGCCGCCCCTGCGCCGGCACCCTCGACGGTACGCACCTTCCTTGTCTTCTTCGATTATGACCGCGCGGATCTTACGGAGCGCGCCCGGCAGATTGTCGCCGAGGCGTCGCTCAACGCCCGCCGCGCAGGCGGCGAGACGCGACTCGAAGTCTCCGGCCACACCGATCGGGCCGGGACGCCAGCCTACAACCAGGGCCTGTCGCAGCGCCGCGCCGATGCGGTCGCGGCCGAACTGGTGCGCAACGGCGTCGCGCGCGGTGATATCCTGGTTACGGCCTTCGGGGAAACCCGGCCGCTGGTCGCGACCGCTGATGGCGTTCGCGAGCCGCAGAACCGGCGGGTCGAAATCCTGCTGCGCTGAGCGCGGCGGAGTGGTCGACCGGGGCGTCAAGTGCCCCGGCCGTTTAGGACATCAGCGCTGGCGGCGCGCCGGGCGCGCGGCACGCGCGGGCGTCGCCGGGCAAACCGCCGGCTCATACGTCATCAGGATATTCGTCGTATTGGCCATGCGCACGAGCTCGGCCGCATTTGGGGCCGCAACAGCCTGCTGATAGAGCGCGGCGTTGTCGCGGCACAGGAAGCCCTCGAAACGCTGGGCTTCCTGGTCATGCGCGTTGATGAGTTCGGTCGAGTACATGTTGTAGCGCGCCGCGCCCTGGCCGCCATAGGCGCGGCGGAAATGGGTCTGCGCCGTGCGGCCGGCCGCGGTCAGGTCAGCCTGGTGACGACGGACAAAGCTTGCGTAGGTCGCGTCCTGCTGGCAGCGGATCGCGACCACGGCCAGATGGCTCTGCAGCGCGTTCAACTCGAGCGCTGCACGCTCGCCTGGGAAGGCGCAGGTGTCAGCGATTGCCGGAGCAGCGAGGGCGAGCGCCGCGACGCCGGCCAACCAGATGCGGGATTTCTTCATGCGATCGTTCTTTCCGAGAAACTGCGCAGCTTATACACGGCTGCGCGCGTCGCCGGAAGTCACGTAATCCCGTGTCGTTACAGTGTCTTGGCGTTAGAGCCAGCCAAGCAGGTAGAGGACGAGGATAATCGGCAGGGGAATCCCGATCAGCCACAGCAACCCGCCACGCAACATCGCTCAAACCTCCATGTCCGGGCGGGAATCGCGCCGGTCCGGTTTTTAGAACGCTGTCTCGGGGCGCGGGTTTCAGGCCGGCAGTGGCTCGTCGCGCTTGCGGCGGCGAGATAGCCGCGCGAGGTCGTCGAGTCGGCGCTGCAGGAATGCGGCGGTCTCGGCGAGGTCGGGGTCCTCGCGCCGCAGCCAGTAGGCGAGCGTGGCGCCGTAGACACCGGCCAGGCTGGCACGCCGCGTGTACCAGGAGAAATCGGCCGAGGCGTCACCGGCGGCGTTCCACATTGCGTCGGCCGTGCGTGCCGCGGCGCGGATCGCGACACCGGGATGAAACGCAAGCCGGCCAAGGGCGCGGCGCACCGCCTCCCGGTGCGGGGTCGCCTGTTCCAGGCGCAGCAGCACCAACCGGCGAATCCGCGCCGGAACGCGCATGGCCGAAAGCCCCTCGGCTTCTGCGGAGGCCGCCATGTCGCGGTCGGCGAGGTCGAGCCAGGCCTCGATGGCGCCGATCGCGCCGCGTGGGAACAGCCACGCCTCGCTCTCGGGATCCGCACCGATATCGGCAAGGCCCGCACGCAGCGCTGCGCGCCCCCAGCCGAGTCGCGCGACATGGGGCAGGGCGGCACGCAGCGCGGCGTCGCGTTCGGGGCTCTGTTCGATGGGCATCACAGGTTCTCCTTCTCGCGCCGCGCCAGTTCCTCGGTAAAGCCGAGCAGCGTCAGGTCCGGCATCCGGCTCAGATAGAGCACGCCGTCCAGATGGTCATTCTCGTGCTGGATGACACGGGCAACGATGCCCTCCGCCTCGCCTTCGACCGGTTCGCCATCCTGGTCCAGGCCGCGGAACCGCACCTTCGCCGCGCGCGGCACCGCGCCGCGCAGGCCGGGGATCGAGAGGCAGCCCTCCCAGGCGGTCTCGATCTCCTCGTCGAGCGGTTCGATCTCGGGATTGATCAGCACCTGGGGCGCGCCGGGCCCGGCGCGGAAGACGAACAGCCGCAGGGGCACATGCACCTGGGGTGCGGCGAGCCCGATCCCGCCCGCATCGGCCATGGTCTCGGCCATGTCGGCGATCAGGCGCTGGATCTCCGGCGCGGTCGCGTCGGGCACCGTCTCGGCGCGGCCGAGCAGCACCGGGTGGCCCAGGCGGGCGATCTTCAGCAGGGCCATGGCGCGTGTCTCATTGTGCTGGTTGGATAATGCCGGCCGTCCGATGCGCAAGGGGGCTTCCGGCGCGGGTCGGCTTTGTGCTAACGCAGCGTTCCTGGAAGAGGGGTGGCGCGCCGTCCCTCTCCTTTGTCGTCGTATTCAACCCAATCTTCGTAAGGAGTTCGAGCCGCGTGCAGGTCGTCGTCCGTGACAACAACATTGATCAGGCGCTCAAGGCGCTCAAGAAAAAGCTGCAGCGCGAAGGCGTGTTTCGCGAAATGAAGCTTCGCCGTCATTACGAGAAGCCCTCCGAGCGCCGCGCCCGCGAAGCCGCCGAGGCTGTCCGCCGCGCCCGCAAGGTCGAGCGCAAGCGCATCGAACGCGAAGGCTTCTGACGCCGGCTGGGGGACCTTGATCCCCCGGGCCGCTCCCCCGATCAGGAGATGAGCGCGGCACCCGCGGTGCTGACCCAGGCAAGTTCGCCAGCGACAAAGCTCGCGACCGGGGCGCGCGAAGCCGCGTTCACCAGCACGACATCGCCGCGCAAGCCCGGTTCGATGCGGCCTCGGTCGTCCAGTCCCAGCGCTTGTGCGGGGTTGGCGGAGACCAGCGCCCAGGCCTCGCCCAGCGCCAGCATGCCGCGCGTTTCGAGCACAAAGGCGGCCTCCAGCATCGCCGGCCAATAATAGTCGGACGCCAGGATGGTCACGAGGCCGCGTTCCGCGAGCGGTGCGGCCGAGGCCCAGCCGAGATGGCTGCCGCCGCGCACCACGTTGGGCGCCCCCATCACCACCGCCTCGCAGGCGTCGCGCGCATCCTCCGCGATGGCCTCGTTGAGCGGGAATTCCGCGATGCGCGCGCCCAGCGCACGGAACGCCGCGCGGGACCCGATTGTCGCGTCATCATGGCTGAGCATGGTCACCCCGGCCCTGCGTGCCGCGGCAGCCATGCGGGCGCGGGCGGCCGGCACCTCGCCGCGCCGCGCGCCGACCTGTTCGGCGAGCGCGCGAAAGCCGTCGAGCGTCATCCCGGCACGCGCGGCATATTTCACCGTCTGCGTATCGTCACTGAGCTTCTTCAGGATGCCGGGCGTGTGGTCGTTGAAGCCGAGCAGGTGGACGTGGCGGGCGGCGATATCTTCCAGCGCCTCCTCGAGCGCGTCGAAATTATCCGCCTCGAAGCGCAGATGGACGCGCAGATCCGGCCCTGGCGGCAGGGTCGCGAGGGCCGTGCGCAGTGCTCGCCACGCAGCGATGGAGCGCAGCCCCGGCTCCCAGGAGAGCGTGACACCGAGATACGCCGTGGTGATGCCGGCGGCGAGGATCTGCGCCGCGCAGTCGCGCAACGCGAGCGGGGCGGCGAAGCCAATGCCGGGGCGCGGCTCGAGCTGACGCTCATGCGCATCGCCGTGGATGTCGACCAGCCCTGGCATCACCAGCAGCCCGCGCGCATCGAAGCGCCGCGCGCCGGCGGTGGCCTCTCCGATGCGCCCCTCCGCGAGGCCGATGTCGCCCTCGACAAGCGCCGTGCCCTGCAGCACCCGGCCGCCTTCGATGTTCCACGCCATCACTCGCCCTCCACCACGATCTGCACGCGCCCGGAGGCATAGCGGGAGAGCGTGAAATCCACCGGCCGCCCCTCGGGGTCGGCGTTGAGCGCCTCGGCCACGATCAGCGGGCGGATGCGCGCCTGGTGCAGCAGCGTGGCTTCCTCCGCCGTCGGCATGCGTGCGGTGACGCGCGTGCGCACGCGGTGGTAGTCCGGCAGGCCGCAAGCCGCGAGGGCCACCGTGATCGAGGCTTGCTGCGCGAGCGCGGCCGGCATCGCCTCGAAGCGGGGCAAGGGGAAATGGTGCGCGCCGATCACGATCGGCGTGCCATTGGCCATTGCGAGCCGCTCCACCCGCAGCACCGGGCGTCCGCGCCGCAGCCCCAGTGCGGTCGCGACCGCGCCTTCGGCGGCGATGGTCTCGATGCCCAGGATGCGGCCCTGCGGCTCCTTCTTCTGGCGCCGGATGTTCTCTGAAAAACGCGTGCGCGTGCCGAGTGGGTATTCCAGCACGTCCTCGGCGACGAAGCTGCCGCGGCCCTGCTCGATGCGGATCATGCCGCGCGATTCGAGCGATTCCATAGCGCGGCGCACCGTGTGGCGGTTGACCGCGAAGCGCGCGGTGAACTCGGCCTCGGTCGGCAGCCGCGCGCCCGGTATCCACAGGCCCGCGATGATGTCGCGCTCGATGGCGCTCGCGATCTGGTGCCACAGCGATACGCCGCGCCCACGGTCGAGCGTGGCGGTCGTGGTCCGTTCCCCTGTCACCAAAGCTTCAACCATGCGGCACTCGCGTTGTGGCATCGAAGGACTTGACCGATACCCTGCCGAGCATCTAGTTGTCTAGACGTATCCTCTGGACCGGCCGTCTTGCCCGACCATTCCCTCGCCGTTCAAACCGAAGATCGCCGCCGCTGGATGGGCCTGCTCGCCCGCGCCAAGGGTGATGCGATCGCCGCGCTCGTCGCCGGGATCGACCTGCCCACCCATACGCGCATTCGCGGTCCTGAGACGGGGCTGGTGATGCTGCGCGGGCGCGCCGGCGGTGATGGCGCCGCCTTCAACCTGGGCGAGATGACGACTACGCGCTGCACGATCCGCACTTCGGCGGGGCAGGTGGGGCATGCCTATGTGGCGGGGCGGGATGGTCGCCAGGCGGAGCTGGCCGCGCTGCTGGACGCGCTGCTGCAGGATGCGGATTGGCATGATGCGATGATGGCGGCGGTGATCGAGCCTTTGAACGCTGCTGAGCGCGCGCGCCACGCACTGCGGGCGCGACGCGCCGCCGCGACGCGGGTGGATTTCCTTGCCATGGCAACGATGCGATGAGCGCGCTGCAACCCGGCTTCGCCGACCCCGTGCTGGATGCGCAGGCGAGCTTCCGCGCCGTGCTGGAGGCGATGAGCCGGCCGGGGCGCATCATCGCCATCACCACGCCGGCACCCGCGCCGGCGCCGCTCAACACGGCGGCCGCGGCGGTGTTGCTGACACTCGCCGATGCCGAGACGCCTGTGTGCAGCGATGCGGGCGACGCGGTCGCCGGATGGCTCGGCTTTCATGCCGGCTGTCCGTTCACGCCCGCACCGGACCGTGCACGTTTCGTGCTGGCGACCGGTGCGGCGCCGGCGCTCACCGTGCTCGACGCCGGAACCGAGGAGGAACCGCAGACCTCAGCGACGCTGATCGTGCAGGTCGAGGCGCTGGCCGCCGGCGAGGGCTGGCGCCTGACTGGCCCGGGCATCGAAAGCGAGCACCGGTTGCGCGTCTACGGATTGCCGGAGGATTTCCTGTCGCAATGGCAGGCGCAGCGCGCGCGCTTTCCGCGTGGCGTGGATGTGGTGCTCTGCGCCGGCGACCGGCTCGCCGCACTCCCGCGCAGCGTCACGATCGAGGAAGGCTGAGCGATGTATGTCGCGGTCAAAGGCGGCGAAGCTGCCATCGATGCCGCCCATGCCTGGCTCGCCGATGCCCGGCGCGGCGATGCGGCGGTACCCGAGCTCACCACAGCACAGATCGAGCAGCAGATGACGCTCGCGGTGGATCGCGTGATGGCGGAGGGCAGCTGCTATGACCGCGGCCTTGCGGCACTCGCGCTCAAGCAGGCGCGTGGCGATGGCATCGAGGCGGCCTTCCTGCTGCGCGCCTATCGCACCACGCTCACGCGCTTCGGCCACGCCGCGCCGCTCGACACCGCGGCGATGGGCATCACGCGGCGCATCAGCGCGACCTACAAGGAGTTGCCAGGTGGGCAGGTGCTGGGGCCGACGTTTGACTACACGCACCGCCTGCTCGATTTCGCGCTCGCCGCCGAGGGCGTGACGCGCGACGCGGTGCCCGAACGTGCCGCCGACGAGGCGGCCATTCCGCGGGTCTCCGAACTGCTCGCCCGCGAAGGGCTGATGCAGCGCGAGGAAGCCGCCGAAGCCGAGCCCTCTGACCTCACCCGCGAGCCGCTGGCCTTTCCCGCGGACCGCAGCGCGCGGCTGCAAAATCTGGCTCGCGGCGATGAGGGGTTCTTGCTCGGTTTGGGCTATTCCACACAACGCGGCTACGGCAACGCGCACCCCTTCGTGGGCGAGATCCGCCAGGGCGGCGTCATGGTGGAATTCACGCCCCCTGAACTGGGCTTCGCGATCGAGATCGGCGAGATCGACGTCACCGAATGCCAGATGGTGAACCAATTCCACGGCAGCCTCACCGAGCCGCCGCAATTCACCCGCGGCTATGGCCTGGTCTTCGGCAGCGGCGAGCGCAAGGCAATGGCGATGGCGCTGGTGGACCGCGCACTGCGCGCCGCCGAACTCGGCGAAGACATCACCGCGCCCGCGCAGGATGCGGAGTTCGTGCTCTACCATTCCGACAATGTCGAGGCGACCGGCTTTGTCGAACACCTCAAGCTGCCGCACTACGTCGATTTCCAGTCCGAATTGGAAAACATCCGCGCCATGCGCCGGAATGCCGTCTGATGGAAGCCGGCTACAATTTTGCTTATCTCGACGAGGCCACGAAGCGGATGATCCGCCGCGCCATCCTCAAGGCCGTGGCGATCCCCGGCCACCAGATACCCTTCGGCGCGCGCGAGATGCCGCTGCCCTATGGCTGGGGCACCGGCGGCATCCAGGTGACGGCGTCGATCATCGGGCCGGCGGACACGCTGAAGGTCATCGACCAGGGCGCGGATGACACGACCAACGCCATCTCCATCCGCCGCTTCTTCGCCCGCGTCGCCGATGTCGCGACCACCGAGCGCACGGAAGACGCCAGCATCATCCAGACCCGCCACCGCATCCCCGAGGCGCCGCTGCGCGAGGATCAGATTCTGGTCTACCAGGTGCCGATGCCCGAGCCACTGTTCCGCCTGGAGCCGCGTATCGCGGAGACCAAGCGCATGCACGCGCTCGCCGATTACGGGCTGATGCACACCAAGCTGTACGAGGATATCGCGCGCCTGGGACGCATCGGCACCGCGTATAATTATCCGGTGATGGTCAATGAGCGCTACCTGATGTCGCCCTCGCCCATCCCCGCCTTCGACAACCCCAAGATGGACCGCATGCCCGCGCTGCAATTGTTCGGCGCCGGGCGCGAGAAGCGCATCTACGCGGTGCCGCCCTATACGCCTGTGCGCAGCCTGGATTTCGAGGACCATCCCTTCCGCGCCATCCGCGCACCGCACGCCTGCACGCTGTGCAACAGCACCGCGTCGTATCTCGATGAGGTGGTGACGGATGACCAGGGCGGGCGCGTCTATGTCTGCTCCGACACGGATTTCTGCCGCACCGAACAGGAGCGCGCGGCATGAACGCGCTGCTGGAAGCCCAGGGCCTGTCGCTGCGCTTCGGCCGCGTGCGCGCGCTTGATGACGTGGCCATCGCCATCTGGCCCGGCGAAGTGCTCGCGGTTGTAGGTGAATCGGGCTCCGGCAAATCGACCCTTTTGCGCGTGCTCTCCGGCCAGCAGCGGCCCGAAGCGGGTATCATCCGCTTCGACGGCACCGATATCCACGAAGCCGGCGAGGCCGCCCTGCGCCGCCTTTCCCGCACCGATTGGGGTTTTGTGCACCAGAACCCGCGCGACGGGTTGCGCATGGCGATCTCCGCCGGCGGCAATATCGGCGAACGGCTGATGAGCAACGGCGCGCGCCACTACGGCGATATCCGCGCCCAGGCAAAGGACTGGCTCGCGCGCGTCGAGATCGACCCCGCGCGCATCGATGAACTGCCGCGCAATTTCTCGGGCGGCATGCAGCAGCGGTTGCAGATTGCGCGCACACTGGTCACGCGCCCGCGCCTTGTCTTCATGGATGAGCCGACCGGGGGCCTCGATGTCTCGGTGCAGGCGAAGCTGCTCGACATGCTGCGTGCGCTGGCGCGCGACCTGAGCCTCGCCATCATCATCGTCACGCATGACATCGCCGCGGCGCGACTTCTCGCGCACCGCATCGTGGTCATGCGCCACGGCCAGGTGGTGGAGGAAGGGCTGACCGACCGCGTGCTGGACGACCCGCAACATCCCTACACGCAGCTTCTGGTCAGCTCGGTGCTCGCGGCATGAGCTATTCCCTGGCGACCGAAGGTCTCGGCAAATCGTTCACGCTGCATCTGCAGAACGCGACTGCCATCCCGGTGCTGGAGGGCGTGGACCTCTCCGTCGCGGCTGGCGAATGCGTCGCACTGTCGGGCCCATCGGGCGCGGGTAAATCCACCCTCATGCGCTGCCTCTACGGCAATTACGGCGCCGAGCGTGGCCGCATCCTGCTTCGCCATCGCGGGGAGATGCTGGACCTTGCCAGCGCCCCGGCCCGCGTGGTGATCGAGGCGCGGCGCGAGACCATTGGTTACGTCAGCCAATTCCTCCGAGTCATCCCGCGCGTCTCCTCGCTCGCCATCGTGGCCGAGCCGCTGATCGCCCGCGGCGTCGCGCCCGCCGAGGCCGAAGCGCGCGCCGCGTCCCTGCTCACGCGCCTGAATATGGCCCCGCGCCTGCATGCCCTGCCGCCCGCGACCTTCTCCGGCGGCGAGCAGCAGCGCGTGAACCTCGCGCGTGGCTTTGCTGCCGAATACCCGGTGCTTCTGCTCGACGAACCCACCGCCAGCCTTGACGCTGCCAACCGCGAGATCGTCATCACGCTCATCGCCGAAGCGAAGGGGCGCGGAGCCGCGATCATCGGTATCTTCCACGACACCGAGGTGCGCGACCGCGTTGCCGATCGCCTCTTCACCGTTCTCCCCATCGCGGACGCCGCCTGATGCAAGAGACCATCCTGACCAATGCGCGCATCGTCACCCCAGACGCGGTGATCGAGGGCACGCTCACCCTTCGCGATGGCCGTATCGCCACAATCGATGAGGACCGCAGCGCGCTGCCCGGCGCCATCGATTGCGAGGGCGACCTGCTGATCCCGGGCCTCGTGGACGTGCACACCGACAATCTCGAACGCCAGGTGCTGCCGCGCTCCAACGCGCGCTGGCCGGGGGTGTCCGCCTACCTCTCGCATGACGCGCAATGCATCGCGGCGGGTGTCACCACCGTGCTGGACGCCCTGTGCCTGGGCGACCTCGGCTTCGACACCGAGCGCAACCAGACGTTTGTCGACGGCGTGCGCGACCTCGACCAGCTTGCCGGCGCCGGCGTGCTCAAGGCCGAGCACTACCTGCATCTGCGCTGCGAGATCCCCGCGCTTGACATGCCCGCCGCCCTCGACGGCGTCGCCGAGAATCCGCGCGTGGTGATGGCGTCGCTGATGGATCATTCGCCTGGCATCGGCCAGTACCGCGACCTCACGCGCTACCGCGCGATGCGCATCCGGCAGACGCGCATGACCGATGCCGAGGTCGAGACCCGCATCGGCGAATTGCTCGAACGCCGCGAGCGCCTGCGCCGCCCGCAGCGGGAATGGATGTTGCAGCGCCTGGCGCACCGTAACCTGCCGCTTGCGAGCCATGACGACGACACCGAGGCGACGATCGCCGAGAACCTTGCCGACGGTATCCGCATCAGCGAGTTCCCGGTCACCATGGTCGCCGCCCGCGCTGCACGGGCAGGCGGCATGGAGGTGATCGCCGGTGCGCCCAACATCGTGCGCGGCGGCAGCCATAGCGGCAATGTCAACGCGGCCGACCTCATCGAGGCCGAGTTGATCGATGCCTTCGCCAGCGACTATGTGCCGGCGTCGATGCTCGAAGCGGCGTGGGGGCTTGCGGCGCGCGACACACTCTCGATCCCCGAGGCGATCGCGCTGGTCACCGACCGGCCGGCGCGCATGGCGCGGTTCGCGGACCGCGGCCATCTCGCGCCGGGCCTGCGCGCCGATGTGGTGCGCCTCAAACCCTTTGGCGCGCTGCCGGTGTTGCGCGGCGTCTGGGTCGCAGGCGCGCGCGCCGGCTGATGCGCCTCGCGCTCTACTGGGCCCCGGAGGTCACGGACCCGCTGCATGCCCGCGCCAGCGCCTGGCTGGGGCGCGACGCGGAGACGGGTGCAATGCTGTCGCAGCCGGACATCCCCGGCATTGCCGAGGCCACCGCCGACCCGCGCCTGTACGGCTTCCACGCCACGCTGAAGGCGCCACTCCGCCTTTCCACTTCCTATGAGGAGGCGCGCGCCGCGGGCGGCTTTCTCGCCGAGCGCACCGCGCCCTTTACCCTGCCGCCCCTGGTGCTGCGCGACCTGCGCGGCTTCCTCGCGATGATCGAGAGCGAGCCTTGCCCGGCGCTGGCGGCCTTCGCCGATGACTGCGTGCGCACGCTCGATCCGCACCGCGCGCCGCTCACGCCCGAGGAGATCGCCCGGCGCAGGCCGGAGCGGCTGTCGGCGCGTCAGCGCGCGAACCTCGAAGCCTGGGGCTACCACCTGGTCTTCGAGGATTTCCAGTTCCACGCCACGCTGACCGGGCGCCTCACCGAAGATCAGCGCGCGGTGTTCGAACCTCTGGCCGGCGCGTTCTTCGGCGATCTTCCCGCTGTGCCGCGAATTGTCCGCGAGCTGTGCCTCTTCACCCAGGCCGCCCCTGGCGCGCCCTTCCTCATCGCCGAGCGTCTTCCGCTGCGCGGTTGAGGGCGTCGACCACGCGCGCCGCACCTTCCTCCGGCGTCGCGTCATTCATCACCGTGACCACGTCCAGCCCCTCCGGCAACGGGGCCTCCCGTGCCAGGCGCGCGGCAACGTCGGCCGCTTCCTCCCGCCCCCGCGCGGCGAGGCGCGCGGCGCGCACCGCGACCGGCGCCGTGATCAGTAGCACCCTCAGCCGGTAGCGCGCGGCCGCTTCGGCCAGTACGCCGCGCGAGAGATTCGCGATGACGACGCGTCCCGCTGCAATCGCCGTCTTGATCGAACCAGGGATCGCGTAGCGCAGCCCATGCGCGGACCAGTGCAGCGCGAAGCCGGGCAGGCGGGCGTCGAATTCCGCCTCGCTCACCGCCTCATGCGCCTCGCCGCCGGCATCGGCCGGGCGGGTGATGACGCGGCGCGCGAAGACGTAGCGCGGGTCGTCGGCGAACGCAGCGCGCGCGCGATCCATGAGCGTGTCCTTGCCGGCGCCCGACGGGCCGACCACCGCGATAAGCATATGATTGACCCGATGCCAGAACGGGAGAATGAATCTCCCCCAGAACCATCCCCGCCTTTTGCCATCCGCCACCCGTTTCAGCGAGGCTCCATGTTCACCACGCGCCCCGAGATCGCAGCCACCTTCGGCGCCGTCGCCTCGACCCACTGGATCGCCTCCCAGGTCGGCATGGCCGTGCTGGAGCGCGGCGGCAATGCCTTCGACGCAGCCGCCGCGGCCGGCTTCACCCTGCAGATCGTGGAGCCGCATTTGAACGGACCCGGCGGCGATTGCCCGCTCATCCTGCACGATGCGAAGACCGGCATGCAGCGCGTCATCTGCGGCCAGGGCGTGGCACCCGCCGCCATGACGGTTGCCAAGATCAAGGGCCATCTGGGCCTGGATCTCATTCCCGGCACCGGTTTCCTGCCCGCCGTCGTCCCCGGCGCCTTCGAGGCCTGGACGGTGATGCTGCGCGATTGGGGCACTTGGGGCCTGCGCGATGTGCTGGAATTCGCCATCGGCTACGCGCGGAACGGCGCCCACATGGTGCCCCGCGTGGTCTCCACCATCGCCGGCGTCACGCCGCTGTTCCAGGGCGAGTGGACGAGCTCGGCCGCCATCTGGCTGCGCGATGGCGGCCCCAAGGCCGGCTGCCTCTACGCCAATCCCGTCCTCGCCGACACCTATGAGCGCGTGCTGCGCGAAGCCGAGGCCGCCGGCGGCAGCCGCGAACGCCAGATCGACGCCGCGCGCGACGCCTGGTACCGCGGTTTTGTTGCCGAGGAGGTCGAGAAATTCGCGAAATCCTTCGCCGCACTCGACGCTTCCGGCCGCCGCCACACCGGCCTGATCACGGCGCAGGACATGGCGCAGTGGAAGGCGCCCATCGAGGCGCCGCTCACCTATGAATACCGCGGCCACACCATTCTGAAGTGCGGCCCCTGGAGCCAGGGTCCCGCCTTCCTCCAGCAGATGGCCCTGCTCGCCGGCTTCGACCTTGCCGCGATGGATCCGGTGGGCGAGGAGCTCGTTCACACCGTGGTGGAATGCGCCAAGCTCGCCTTCGCCGACCGCGAGGCGTTCTATGGCGACCCCGACTTCACCGACGTGCCGATGCAGGCGCTGCTGTCGGAGGCCTACAACGTCGAGCGCCGCAAGCTGGTCACCGATCGCGCATCGCTCGAACTCCGCCCCGGCAGCATCGATGGCCGCAGCCCTTGGGTGGACCACAACGCGGCATCGCGCGCCGGCCGCCTCGCGCCGGGCGTGGGCGAACCCACCGTGTCGCGCATGGGCGTCTCGGGTGCCGACACCTGCCATGTCGACGTGATCGATCGCTGGGGCAACATGGTCAGCGCGACGCCCTCGGCAGGCTGGCTGCAATCCTCGCCGGCGATCCCGGCGCTGGGGTTCTGCCTGGGCATCCGCGGGCAGATGTTCTGGCTCGATGAATCGCTGCCCAACGGGCTCAAGCCCGGCAAGCGGCCGCGCACCACGCTCTCGCCCTCGATGGCGCTCAAGGACGGCAAGCCCTGGATGGCCTTCGGCACGCCCGGCGGCGAGCAGCAGGACCAGTGGTCGCCGCTGATGTTCGCCCGCATGGTTAACCACAAGCTCAACATCCAGCAGGCGATCGACCTTCCCGCCTTCCATTCCGAACACTGGCCGTCGAGCTTCTGGCCGCGTGTCGCCAAGCCTGGGAAGCTGGTGATCGAGGGCCGCTATGCGCCGGATGTCGCCACCGCCCTGCGCGCACGCGGGCATCTGGTCGATATCGGCGGGGAATGGTCGGAAGGCCGGCTCAGCGGCGTGCGGCGGGAAGCCGATGGCCAGATCTTCGCCGGTGCCAACCCGCGGGGCATGCAGGGATACGCGGTCGGGCGCTGATGCGCATCCTGGTCGCGATCGCGCATTTCTTCCGCGCGGAGGAAAATTCCCGTCACACGTCGACCGATGCGCGTCGGCGGGAGCAGCGCGCCCAGATCATCCGCAGCGTGATCACAACCTACCGCGGGCAATTCGGGCCGACGCAGGTCATCGACGTCGCCACCCGGCGCTTCGTGCCGGTGCTTGCCAGCGTCGATACGCTCGACATCGTGCTGCTCACCGATCGCGACAACCACCTGGTGCCGGCGGATGAGGCGGCGCGCCTCGGCGCCAGCCTGATCGACGCCAAGCCCGCCGATCCGCGCCGATTGGGATTCGCCGCGCACCGGCTGATGGCGGATCTGCGCGACGCGTATGACCTGTTCTGCTTCAGCGAAGACGACCTGCGTGTCTCCGACCCGTCCTTCTTCGACAAAATCCTTGGCTTCACCGAGGCCTTCGGCCCCAGGCGCATCCTGGTGCCCAACCGCTTCGAATGGAATCCACGCGCCCAACGCCTCAAGACCTTCATCGATGGCGATCTGCGGCGCGGCCTGATCGAGCCCTACGAGGCGGCGCTGCCCGATGTACCCACCCTTGAGCAGCCGGCATTGGGGCGAACCATCAAGCACCGGCGGCCCGGCAACCCGCATGCGGGATTCTTCGCCATCACCGGCGCTCAGCTCAAGCACTGGATCGCGCAGCCGCATTTCGGTGACGAGGATTGCCGCTTCATCGGCCCGCTCGAAAGTGCGGCGACGCTGGGAATGCTGAAGACCTTCCCGATCTACAAATCCTACGGCCGCAACATGGCCTGGCTGCAGATCGAACACATGGACAACCGCTTTTCATCGCTCAAGCTCGAGGGGTGGTCCGGGGGCTAGCCCCCGGACCGGTTCCGTCTGCCGTGGTCAGGCCGCGAGCTGCGGCTGGCCCTCCGGCTGCGCCTGCGGGGCCGCACCCTGGATCGCGATGCGGCGGGGCTTCAGGGCCTCGGGCACCTGGCGCTTCAGCGTCACGTGCAGCAGACCGTTCACCAGCGACGCACCCTCGATCAGGATGTGATCGGCGAGCACGAAGCGCCGCTCGAACGCACGTGCCGCGATGCCGCGATGCAGGTAGCGGCCCTGGGTCTCGGGCTGTTCCTGCGCGCGACCGGCGATGGTGAGCGTGTTCTCGACCGCGGTGATGGCGATGTCATCGGGGCCGAAACCAGCGACCGCCATGGTCAGCACGTAGCCGTCCTGGCCGGTACGCTCGATGTTGTAGGGCGGATAGGTGGTGTTGTCCGCCGCACCACGGGCGGATTCCATCAGGCTGGTGAGCCGATCGAAGCCGATGGCGGAACGGAAGAGGGGCGAAAAATCGATGGCGTTCATGAAGAACCTCCTGCTGTAGCAAGGTCCGATGTGGGCCGGCGATTTGGCGTGGAGGGTCCCCGTGCGGGCAACCCGGGCCTTGGCGCCGGGCCGGCGACCCCATCAGGGCATCGCTGGCATGCAGGAGGTAGGAAGCCGGAAAATGGCCTTCAAGGGGTCCCGGCTGGCTTCGTCGCAAGGGATGATTTCCGCGCGCGGACATCGTCGCTCAGATCCGTCGCGAGCATCGCGAGGCCTTTGGCGTTGTACAGGTCCACGCCGAGCATGATGGCGGCCTGGTCGTCGGGGTCGTCGAAGGCGGCGAGGAAATCCGCATCGCCGAGCGTGTTGAAGCGCCGGTCCCAATAGCCGGGCGGGACGGTCTTGTCCTTCACCTGGGCACCTCCGGCGCCGGCCTTCAGCGTCCAGGCGGAGAAGCCCACGGCACGGCCGACGAAGCCGTAATGGATGTTGGACCAGATATCGAAGCGGTAGGCGGTGTCGCCATCGCTGACCCAGGCATTGTGTGGTTTGAGCCGGCCCTTGTGGTCCCAGTCGCGCCCGGCGGCGACCTTGTTGTACCACAGCACCATCGCCGCGGCCGAGCCGCTCACCTCGGCGGCGGCCGCGGAGCCGGCGGTGACGGGCGCGCGCATCGACAGCGGCAGTACCTGGGTCAGCGAGAACGCGACGCGTAGCGTGCTCGTGCCGGCCTGGTTGTAGCGCTTGATCATCAGGGCGTCGGGCGACTTGGCATTCATGACCATCTCGCCATGCATGTAGTCGATCAGCTCGGGGAAGGTCTTCGCCGGCAGGGGAGAGAAGGCCATCACCGAACTCCTTGCGAAGGATCTTTACGTCCGCGTATCTAGCGGCGCGAGAGCCCAGAGGCAACAGATGCTTCGCGTCGTCAGCGCACCGGCATCGCGTACATCAGACCGCCACGGGTCCAGAGATTGTTGAGCCCGCGCGGCAGGGCGACGGAGGATTGCGGGCCGAAATGGCGGTCGTAGATCTCGCCGTAATTGCCCACCGCGCGGATCGCCGTATAGGCCCAGCGCCGATCGACGCCCATCATCGGGCCGTGGTCGCCGGCCACGCCGAGCAGGCGGCGGATGGCGGGGTTGGGGCTCGCCAGCATCGCCTCCGCATTGGCCTGGGTAACGCCGAGTTCTTCCGCCTCGATCAGCGCGAACAGCGTCCAGCGGACGATGTCGAACCACTGGTCGTCGCCGTGGCGCACGGCCGGCGCCAGCGGCTCCTTGCTGATGATGTCGGGCAGGATGACGTGGTCGCCAGGCACCCGGGCGGTGGAGCGGATGCCGGCGAGCTGCGAGGCATCGGTCGAGAAGGCGTCGCAGCGCCCCGAGAGATAGGCCAGCCGCGTTTCGTCATTCTGTTCGAAGACGATGGGGTTGATGCGGATGGCGTTGCTGCGCGCCCAATCGGCGAGGTTGAGCTCGTTGGTGGTGCCGGAGGTCACGCAAATGGTGGCCCCATCCAGCTGGGCAGCGCGTTCGACATTGGCGCGACGGTGGACCAGGAAACCCTGGCCGTCGAAGAAGTTCACCGCGGTGAAGTTGAGCCCGTTGGCGGTGTCGCGCGTCTGGGTCCAGGTGGTGGTGCGCGCGAGGACGTCGATCTGGCCCGATTGCAGCGCCGGCAGCCGAGCCTGGGAGGTGAGGATGGTGAAGCGCACCTTCTCCGCATCGCCCAGCGTCGCGGCCGCGACGGCGCGGCAGAAATCCGCATCCAGCCCGCGGTAGACTCCGCGGCTGTCCATAACGCCGAAGCCTGGCGCCCCGGGATGCGCGCCGCAGGCGAGCACGTCGCGCGCCCGCACGGTGGCGAGCGTGGGCCCGGGTGCGACCGCCTGGGCCAGCGCGGAAGCGGCGTTGAGCGTGAGAAGGCCGGCAGCGATGAGATGGCGAAGCATGGGGGTTCCCCTCGTTGTTGATATCGGGCGCGGCGGCGCCCGGTCAGGCGGTTCGCGGTGTCGTCGGTCGCAAACTCTGCCAGGCCGCGACGAGCGCGAGCGCGCCCATTCCGACCGCGAGCCGCGCCGGGTCGGGCAGCATGTGCGCAAACGCGGTCGCCAGACCGGCGGCGCCGAGCAACACGCGCAGCGCGATGTTGAGTGGCGCGAGCAGGAAGCCGGCATAGGCGGAGGTCACCAGCGTGAGGGCCGCGACCTGCATCAGGAAGGCGGTGACGATCTCGACCAGGCTGCCGCGCATCATGATGCCGGGATCGTAGATGAAGGCGAAGCCCACGGTGAAGCCGGCGATGCCGAAGCGAGTCGCGTGCACGGAACTCATCGTGGGGCTGGCGCGCGCGATGGCGGCCGCGGCGAAGGCTGCGGCCGCGACGGGCGGCGTCGCATCCGCGATGACCGCGAAGTAGAATAGGAACATGTGCGCCGGCAGCAGGTCCACGCCCAGGGCCAGAAGCTGCGGCACGCCGATCGCGGCGGCGATGATGTAGGAGGGCGTGGTCGGCAGCCCGAGCCCGAGCACCAGCACAGTGGTCGCGAGCAGGATCAGCAGCAGCCAGAGCTGGCCCCCGGCCATCTCCTTGATGATGCCGCCGAACGCCACGACCATCCCGGTCGCCGTCAGCGCGGAGACCACGATGCCCGCCCCCGCGATGGAGACCGCGAGAGGCGCCATGGTTAGCCCCGCATTGGCCAGGGAGTCGAAGATGGCGCGCGGCGACATCCGCGTGCGGCGGTACAGCATCGCGATGGCGATCATCGCCATGGTCGCACAGAAGGCCGCGAAATTGCCCGACCACCGCTCGGTCATCAGCCAGACCAGCACGACGATGGGAATGACGAGATGCAGGTCCGCCAGCACCTCGCGCGCGGCGGGGATGTCGGCGACCGCCATGGGCTTCATGCCCAGGCGCTTGGCCTCGAAATGCACCGCGGCGAGGATGGCGAAATAGTACAGGATCGCGCCCAGGGTCGCGGCGATCAGGATCTCGCCATAGGGAATGTTCGTGATCTCGGCCATGACGAAGGCGGCCGCCCCCATCACCGGCGGCATCAGCGCGCCGCCGACCGAGGCCGCGCTCTCGATGCCCGCCGCCACCGTCCGGCTGTAGCCGATGCGGATCATCAGCGGGATGGTCATCGCGCCCGTGGTGATGACGTTGGAGACGGAGGATCCGCTCATGGTCCCGAACAGGCCCGAGGTGATGACGGCGACCTTCGCCGGACCGCCGGTGTAGCGCCCGGCTGCGACGGCCCCGAGGTTCTGGAACAGCCGCCCGGTCCCGCTCCCCTGCATGAAGGCGCCGAAGATGATGAACACCGCGATCGTCGTGGCCACAATGCCCGTCAGCGGCCCGTAGACGCCGCCCGCGGTCGGGACCAGCCAGGCAGATTCCACGATTTCCGCAGGGGTGAAGACGCGGCTGTTCAGCACGCCGGGCAGGTGATGCCCCCACCACATGTAGGCGAGCGACCCGGCCACCATCCAGGCGAGACCCGGTTCCACCGCGCGTCGCGTCGCCTCGAGCAGCGTGATGATGCAAATGATGCCGAGCGCCATCATCAGGGGCGAGAAGGGGTCGACATATTCCATCCGGTCGCTGACCGCGTCGGCGTTCCAAAGCACCCAGGCGTGCGGTGCCGCCGCGGCCAGGGCCCAGATCCAGTCGAGCAGGCTCGGACGATGCTGCGGCGAGGCAGCTCGCGCCGGGTAGAGCAGGAACAGGGGTGGGACGAAGACCAGCAGGTGGAAGCCGCGCATGCGGATGGGTTCGGGAAACCCGGTTCCGCCGAAATACAGGTGCACGGCGGCTGCGCAGGCCATCAGAGCCAGTATCGCGGTGCGAAGATGTGGGGTGAGAGTTCTCATGTGACAGCATGGGGGAAATGAATTTCCCCCAAACCCCCATTCTTTTATTTTTGATTTATTGGTGCTTCCTCACGGCCGCATCCAAAACACAAAAATAAAAGATGGGGGTCTGGGGGAATTCTTTCCCCCAGCCTTTCTTAAGCCGCCGGCATCACGCCGGCCTCACGAAACGCCCGAGCCGCCCCCGGATGCAACGGCAGCCCCGCATAACGCCACGCCGCCGCAGGGTCCCAGGCTCCCATGCTCGGGTGGATGGTGACCAGGCGCGGACCCTTGTTGCGGATCAGCGTGCGCGTCACGCGGTAGGCGATGTCGTCGGGCAGCGTGTCGTGCACCATGATGACCGTGTCCATCGTCGTCACGGGCACATCCGCCGTCTGCAGCTGCGGGTAGGTTCCGGCCGGAAGCACGCCCTGGCTATAGGCGTAGGTGGTCTCCAGATGCGTGCGGATATCCTGCGGGAAGGCGACCAGCTGCGAGGTGCGCCGGCCTTGCGAGATCTCGGTCAGGATCGCCGCGGGCTTGGCGAGTGCGACGTAGAGGCAATCCACCTGGCCATCGGCATAGGCCGAGGCAATGTCGTTGTAGCTGCCCATCAGGTAGCGTCCGCCCTCCGCGTTGATCTTCTCGGGCGAGGTGTCGAGGAAGCGCAGGATGCGGCGCAGCGTCATCTCGTCGGTGGAGCTGCGCTGCGGTGCGCCGATGCGTAGGCCACGCTGCGTCAGGATGCCGCGCATGTCGCTGGGGCCGGAGGCACTAGTGGCGCGGAGGAAGTTGTGCTCGGTCGGCGAATAGCCGGTGCCGAGGCTCTTGAGCCGCTCGTGCTTGGCCGAATAGGGGTCCTCGCCGCGCGCGGCGGCGGCGGCGAAGGCGTCGATGCCCCAGCCCATCATCGAGGTCGCATTGTTCACGCGGGTGGAATTGGCCAGCCCGCCGCCGGGGACGACGCGGATCTGCAGGTCGGAGTTCTCGTCGCGCACCAGGGCGGAGACGCCGGCGGCCATGGTGTACCAGCCGCCGCCGAGCGAGCCCGCTACCCACTCCACCGTGGTCTGCGCCTGCGCCACGCGGATGAAGGGCATGGCGAGAGCGGCGCCGAGGACGGCACGGCGGGTGGCGGACATGGCGGGCACTCCTTGTTCTGGTTCCGGGATCATGGACGCGGGCGCCGCCACCGCGCAATCCGCGGAATGCCTGTGACGCATTGCGCGGGTTGACGGCGGCCAGCCCCGGGGCGAGCGTCGTCCGGCATTCAGGACTCGTCCCAACCATCATGGCTGCTCCCTCCGGCGCCGCGGCGCCCGCATCACGCATGGACAGGTTTCGCGTGCTCGCGCCCGGGTTGCTGCTGTCCTTCGCCATCGCCGCGGCCGCCATCGTCTTCCGTGGCCAGACCGGGGTGGCGGCGCTGAACCCGGTGGTCGTGGCCCTCGTCGTGGGCATCGGGATCCGCGCCGCGACGGGGCCGATGGCGGTGCTGACACCGGGCATCGCCTATGCCGTGCGCCCGGTGCTGCGCGCCGCGATCGTGCTGCTGGGGTTGCAGGTGACCCTGCCGCAGCTTGTGGCACTCGGGCCGGGCGCGCTGGCGCTGGCATTGGCCGTGGTGGCGCTGACGCTGCCCTTCACCATCTGGCTTGGCGGCGTCCTGGGCGTGGACCGGGCGCTGTCGCAGCTGATCGGGATGGGCACGGCGATCTGCGGCGCCTCGGCGATCGTGGCCGCCAATCAGGTGGTGCGCGGCAAGGGCGAGGATGTGACCTATGCGCTCGCCGTCATCACCCTGTGCGGCACCGGGGCGATGCTGATCCTGCCGGGCCTGGCGGGCCCGCTCGGCCTCGACGCCGGCGCCTATGGGCTGTGGGCCGGCGCCTCGGTGCATGAGGTGGTCCAGGCGGTGGGTGCCGCGGCCGCCGGTGGCGAGGCCGCGACCCAGAGTGGCACGGTGATGAAGCTGGCGCGCGTCTTCCTGCTCGCCCCGGCGCTGCTCGCGCTGGGCTGGTGGGTCTCGCGCGGGGCGGGGGCGGGACAGGTGAAGGCGCCGGTGCCGTGGTTCGCCTTCGGCTTCCTCGCGCTCGTCGTGCTCGGCAGCACCGGGCTGGTGCCTCGCGAGGCGGTGGATGCCAGCCGCTTCCTGGTGCCGCTGATGATGGCAGCCTCGGTCGCGGCGCTGGGCCTCTCGACCGACCTGCGCGCGCTTAGGGCGCGCGGGGTGCGGCCGATGGCATTGGGCGTCGGTAGCTCCCTGTTCATCTCGGGGCTCGCGCTGCTCGGGGTCATGCTGCTCCGATGATCCATCGCGGCGACCCGCGGCTTACCGCCGCGATCGTGGCGAGCGCCTTGTTCATGCAGAATCTCGACGGCTCGGCCGTGAACACCGCGCTGCCGGCCATGGCGCGCGAATTCGCGACCGAGCCCGCGCATATGAGCGCGGCGGTGACCGCCTACCTCGTCTCGCTCACCGTCTTCATCCCGGCCTCGGGCTGGGTCGCCGACCGGTTCGGGGCGAAGCGCATCTTCCTCATGGCGATCGTGCTGTTCGTCGGCTCGTCGATCCTGTGTGGCGCCGCCGGCAGCTTTTCGCAGCTGGTCGCAGCCCGCATCCTGCAGGGGGTGGGGGGTGCGATGATGATCCCGGTGGGCCGGCTGCTGCTGCTGCGGGGCGTGCGCAAGGACCAGCTGCTGACGGCGACGGCCTGGCTCACCACGCCCGCCGTGCTGGGGCCGGTGATCGGGCCGCCACTGGGTGGGCTGCTGACGGACGCACTGTCCTGGCGGTGGGTGTTCTGGATCAACATCCCGGTCGGCATCATCGGCCTGATCGCGGCCTGGCGGCTGATCCCGCGCCCGGAGCAGGGCCCGCCACCCAAGCTCGACGCGGTGGGGCTGCTGCTGGTGGGGGCGACGCTGGCCAGCGGGATGATCGGCATCGAGACAGCGGGGCGCCACATCCTGCCCGACTATGGCTGGCTGGTCGCGCTGGCACTGAGCGCGGTGCTCGGCATCGCCGCGGTGCGGCATCTGAAGCGTGTGGTGCAGCCGGCGATCGACCTCACACTTCTGCGCGTACCGACCTTCCATGTCGCGGCCGTGGCGGGGACGGTGTTCCGCATCGCGGCCGGTGCCTCGCCCTTTCTGCTCGCGCTCACCCTGCAGATCGGGTTCGGGTGGAGTGCGACGCAGAGCGGGCTGGTGGCCTTCGCCACGGCCCTGGGTGCGTTTTCGATGAAGCCGCTGGCACGGCCGCTGCTGCGCCAGTTCGGCTTCCGCAACGTGGTGCTCGGCAATGGCCTGGTCGCCGCCGTGGGCCTGGGCGTCGGCGCGCTGTTCTCGCCCGCCTGGCCGGCGGTGGCGATCTTCATCGTACTGGCGATCGGCGGGCTGTCGCGGTCGCTGCAGTTCACCGCCTACAATACGCTTGCCTTCGCGGACCTGCCGCCGGAGCGGCTCTCGGCCGGCACATCCTTCTATGGCACCGCGCAGCAGCTGCCCCAGGCGCTGGGCGTGGTGCTCGCGAGTGCCGCGATCGGCGTGAGCGCGGCGCTGGCCGGGCGGGGCGCTGGTGGGCTGGCGGATTTCGCGGTGGGGTTCTGGGTCGCGGGGGCGGTCGCGCTGCTGGCGATACCGCTCGCCTGGGGCCTGGCGCGGGATGCGGCAGCCGAGGTCTCCGGCCACCGCGGCTAGTTCACGGTGATGCCGAATTCCTGCGTCAGCGCCGTCCAGCGGGCGACGTCGCGCGCGAGATAGTCCGCGAATTCCGCCGGGCTCTCGCTCGGCGTCACGCGCAGCCCCTGGCCTTCGAGGTTCGCCAGCACCGCCGGCTCGCGCAGCGCGCGGATCGTGTGCGCGTGCAGCGTGGCGATGATCTCGGCGGGAGTGCCGGCGGGCACGAACAGCCCGTTCCACAAGGTGGTGGTGAGGTCAGGAAAACCGGCCTCCAGCGTCGTCGGCGTGTCCGGCAGCTGCGCGATGCGCTCGCGCGAGACCACCGCCAGCGCGCGCATCCGCCCCGATTGGATATGCGGCAGCGCGGTGACGAGGTTGAATTCGCTGATCTGCGCATCGCCACGCAGCATCACCGGCACGATCTCTCCCGCGCCGCGCAGTGCAAGGTGCGTGAGTGCGATGCCGGCCCGCCGCGCAAAGGTCTCGAGGTCGATGTGCTGGTAGGATCCCACCCCTGCCGAGGCGAAGACCAGCGGGTTCGGCGACCGCCGCGCGAGGGCCACGAATTCCGCGAGGCTGGTGGCCGCCACACTTGTCGGCGTGAGCATGAGTTGCGGCGCCTCGATCAGGTTGGTGATGGGTGCGAGGCCGCGCGCCGGCGTCAGCGGCCGGTCCGGACCCGCCATCGCCGAGTTGATCGCGTGGGTGGAGACGTTGTTGACGATCAGGGTGTGCCCGTCGGGGCGTTCGCGCATCACCACGTCATTGGCGATCCAGCCATTGGCACCGGCGCGGTTTTCCACCACGACGGGCTGGCCGAGGGCGCGCGACAGCGGCTCCGCGAGCACGCGCGCGATCAGGTCCGTGGTGCCGCCTGGGACCAGCGGCAGGATGATGCGCACGGGCCGGGTCGGCCAGCCCTGGGCTAGGGCAGGGGCGGCGAGCGGCAGCGCGAGGATTGTGCGACGGGTGGCCTGCATCGCCCGTCACTCCATCCGGATGCCGGCGTCGCGGATGAGTGCCGCCATCGCCGCGTGCTCGCGCGTCAGGTTCTGCGCGAAGGTCTCTGGCGTGTTGCCGACGATGCCGTAGCCCAGCCCCTCCAGCCGTTCGCGGATCGCGGGCAGGGCGAGGGCCTCGCGGAGTGCGGTGTTGAGCCGCGAGACGATCGGCGCCGGTGTCCCGGCCGGGGCAAGCAGCGCCGCCCAGGTGTAGAAGGCGAAGCCTGGCAGCCCTGCTTCCGCGATGGTCGGGCTGTCCGGAAATGCCTCGCGCCCGACGCCCGCCGTTGCAATCAGCCGCAACCTGCCCTCACCGATGAACGCGTTTGGCGTCGGCAGGCCGAAGAAGCCCAGGCTCACATCGCCCGCGACCACGCCCGTCAGCGCCGGCGTTGCGCCTCGATAGGAGATGTGGTTCATCCGCACACCCGCGCGCTGCAGGAACATCTCCATCGCCACATGCTGTGGGCTGCCCGCGCCGCCCGAGGCGTAGTCGATCGCCCCCGGCCGTGCGCGCGCCTGCGCGATGACCTCCGCCACGTTCGTCGCCGCGAAACCCGGATGCGCCACCAGGGCCCAGCGGATCTGCACGATCTGCCCGATCGGCGCGAAGTCGCGCAGCGGGTCGTAGCCCGCCTGCGAATTCAGGTTCGGCAGCATGGTCAGAACGGCGTCGTTCGTCGCCAGCAGCGTGTAGCCATCCGGCGCCGCACGCGCCCCCGTGCGCATGCCCACGATGCCTGAAGCCCCCGTCTGGTTCTCGATCACCAGGCGCTGCCCGAGCGCGCGCTCCACCGGATCGGCCACGATGCGGAACACCACATCCACGGCGCTGCCGGCGGCGAGCGGCATCACCACGCGGATGGGACGGTCAGGGTAGGGCGCCTGCGCCATCGCGGCCGCGACGCCCCCCAATACCAGAGCGCAGGCCAGCACCAGACGCCGCATTGCTTTACTCCCCGCACGCGCTTTCGTTGCCGGCAGGGGACAGGCGCCCCACCACCGTGTCAAGCGCGCCGGCACCGCTTGCCGCCGCCCGCGCGCCCGTGTTCGATGCGTACGCACAGGAGCCCCCCGCATGACCGTCATCGACGCGCACACCCACATCTTCACCGAGACGATGATCGACGCGATCGCGCGCGAAGTCCCCTCGCTCGCGCCGAAACTCACCCGCGTGGATGCGGACAACAGCGCGCTCGAACTGCTCGGCGTGAAGCAGAACCCCTTCCCGCGCGGCGCCTGGGACCTCGAACGGCGCTTCGCCGACATGGCAAAGCAAGGCGTCGACATGCACGTCATCTGCAACGTGCCGCAGACCTTCCTCTATGAGGCCGAGGCCGGCGCCGCGGACGCCGTCACCGAGATCCAGAACGCCGCGATCGGCGCGCTCTGCCGCCAATACCCGGACAAGTTCATTGGCCTGGCCGGCGTGGCCATGCAGGACCCCGTCCGTGGCGCCGCCACGCTGAAGCGCGCCATTACCCAGCACGGACTGCGCGGAGTCCACATCGGCTCCAACGTCGGCGGCCGCAATCTCGATGACCCCGCGCTCGATCCCGTTTGGGCCGTGATGCAAGCCCACAAGCTGTTTGTCCTGGTCCACCCGCACCGCGTTGTCGGCGCCGAACGCATGCACAGCTACTATCTCACCAACCTCATCGGAAACCCCCTCGAGACCACCATCGCCGCTGCCTCGCTGGTCTTCGGCGGCGTCATCGAGCGCCACCCCGATATCCGCTTCGTTCTCTCCCACGGCGGCGGCTTCACGCCCTACCAGGCCGGCCGATTCATCCATGGCTGGGAGGTCCGCAAGGAACCCCACGTCACCCTCAAAGGCCACCCGTCCGAAAGCCTGAACAAACTTCTCTACGACAGCATCACCCACGCCACTGGCGCCCTCCAATTCCTCCTCAAGGACGTCGGCGCCGACCGCATCATCTTCGGCACCGACTACCCTTTCGACATGGGCACCGAAACCGGCGTCGCCGAGATCGCCGCGGCCACGCCCGACCCCGCGACACAAGCAACGCTGCTGGCCGGCAACGCGCGGGCGTGGCTGGGGGTGTAGGGAGAGGAAAACAAGGTGAGGGGCTTTGCCACCTCGATCCCCACCAGGAGCCTGTGGCGCCTGGACCCCCATTTGTGGTTCTGAGTTTGGGGAGGGATGTGCTTGCTGAATGAGTCTGGTTGGGGAGTCGCGGGAACGCCCGCTGAGCGGGAGCGCCTCGCGCCCCTCCCCAACCAGACGCGCCTCCGGCGGGCTCAAAGCCCTCTCCAAAACTCAGGGCCAACAAATGGAGGTCGAGGATCGACGCGATCCTCGCAGGGTCCAGGGGCAGAGCCCCTGGCCTTGCTTTCTCCTACGCCCCTTTCACTCCGCCCGCCGTCAGCCCGGCGACGATCTGCTTTTGCGCCAGGAGGGTCAGTAGGAGGACGGGAGCGGTCACCAACAGGGCCGCGGCCGAGAGCGGGCCCCAGGAGATTTGTTCGAAGGTCAGCATGTTGTTCACGGCGACGGGCAAGGTGCGGGTTTCGCGCCCGGCGAGGACGACGGCGAAGATGAAGTTGTTCCACGAGAAGATGAAACTGAGGATGCAGGCCACGGTGATGCCGGGTCGTGCCAGGGGCATGGCGACGTGTCGGAAGGCTTGCCAGATGGTCGCACCATCGACGAGGGCGGCTTCTTCGAGTTCGCCTGGCAGTCCTTCGAAGAAGGAGATCATCACCCACACCACGATGGGCAGCGTGATGACCAGGTGGGTGATGATGATGGGTGCGAGGGTTCCGGTCAGCCCCAGCCATTGGAACAGCAGGAACAGCGGGATCAGGTACGACAGGCCCGGCGTGATGCGGGCGATGAGGATGAGGCCGGCCAGGCGCGTGGCGCGCATCTTGGCGATGCCGTAGCCGGCGGGGACGCCGAGCAGGAGCGCGATGCCGGTGGCCGAGAAGCTGACGATGACGGAGTTCCACGCGTAGAGCAGGAAGTCGTTGCGCGCGAAGACTTCGGCATAGTTGTCGAGCGTGGGCGGGGAGGGGATGAAGACGGGTGGGAAGGCGGTGTTGTCGAGCTCGTTCTTCAGCGAGAGCGACAGCATCCACAGGAAAATGAGGATCGCTGGCGAGATCAGCAGCACGACGGAGAGCGCAAAGCCCAATTTGCCCAAGATGCGCTTCACGGCCGCACCTTCTCGCGCGTCCACATCAGCAGCGCGGCGAGTGTGAGAATGAGGGCGAAGAACACCACGACCACCGCGCTGGCGTAGCCCATGTTGTAGAAGGCGAAGGCCTGCAGATAGAGATAGATGTTGATGGTCTCGGAAGCACTTCCGGGTCCGCCTTGCGTGATGACGTAGATGGTGTCGAAGGCTTTCAACGCGTCGATGGTGCGGATGATGAGCGCGACGACCAGGTATGGCGCGAGCAGTGGGAGAGTGATGTAGCGGAACACCTGCAACGGCGTTGCGCCATCGATCTTCGCAGCCTCATAGGGGTCGATGGGCAGCGCGGCCAGGCCACCGAGCAGAAGCAGCATCACCAGCGGCGTCCAGTGCCAGACTTCCACCAGCACCAGCGTCGGGATGACGCTGTCCGCGTGATAGACCCACATGCTCGGTGGGATGCCGACCTGTTGCAGCAGCCAGTTCAGCACGCCGAGCTGGGGATGGAACATCATCGTCCACACCAGTGCGACCGCCACGGGTGTCGCCATCATCGGCAGGATGAAGATGGTGCGGGCCAGGCCGCGCAGCGGGAATTTGTGATTGAAGATCAGCGCGGCCGCGAGGCCGAGAATCAGCGGGAAGATCACGGACAGCGTGGTGTAGTAGAGCGTGCGCAGCAGCGCCCAGCCGAAGCGTTCATCGGTGAACAGCTTGGTGTAGTTCGCGAAGCCGACAAACTCGCGCGTGCTGCCCAGCCGCCAGTCGAAGGCGCTGATGTAGAAGGTGAAGGCCCACGGAAACAGGATGGTACCCAGCACCGCGATCGCGGCGGGCACCACGAACCATATGTAATGCCGCGCATAGTTCCGCCGCCGCCGCTCGATGGTGGCGGCGGCCGCTTCGATGGCGGAGGCGCTGCTCAACTCTCGCGCTCGCTCCGCTCCAGGATGGGGCGGAACGCCGCGGTCGCCGCGCGCATCTCGGCCGCCGGATCCGCACCGCCGATGGTGTTGGTCAGCGCGGTGCCGATCGTGTCTCGGAATTCCGTCACCGGCAGGATCTCCGGCAGGCCGGCGCGAGCGATGGGGGCGCTGGCGAGCAGAGTGGCGAAAAACTCGCGCGGGAAGGGGCTGCCGGAAATCGCCGCCTCGTCGCGCAGCGCACTGACGCGGGCCGGCACGCCGGCGCCGGCGGAGAGCATCCGGGTCTGCATCTGCTTGCCCAGCGCCCATTGCAGGTAGAACCAGGCCGGGCCCTTCTTCGCACTCGCCTCGGGGATGCCGTAGCCGGCGCCGAACAGGGCGCAGTGATGGTTCGCCGGCCCGCGCGGCACCACCGCATAGCCGACCTTGCCGGCGACGCGGGAGCGCTGCGCATTCTCCAGCGGTGCGGCGAAGCCGATGCCGTCCACCCACATCGCCGCACGGCCCTGCATGAAGGTCGTCTGGCACTCGTTCCAGTTGAAGCCGATGGAGCCTGGCGGGGACGCATCGCGCAGAAAGCGCTGGTACTGCACCGTCGCCCAGATCGCCTCGTCCGTGTCGGTGATGAGCTGGCGTTCGGCGTTGATCATGTCGCGCTGCCCTGTGCCGAGCAGGAAGGACGACCACAGCACCACATTGGCGTTCTTCACGCCGCGGCCGACATGGCCATAGACCTGCCGCGACCGATCCTCGATGCGCTTCGCACCCTCGAACATTGCGTCCCAGGTGGTGGGCACTTCGACGTTCTTCGCGGCCAGCAATTCCTTGTTGTAGTAGAGGATGAAGTAGTCGGCGAAGGCCGGCAGCGTATCCATGCGGCCATCGGCCTGGGTCGCGTAGCTGCGCATGCCCGCGCCGAAATCATCGAAGTCGAAATCGGGCGCGGTCAAAGTGCGGTCGGCGATCAGCGCGCGGATGTCGGTGTTCCACCGCGCGCGCCCCACTTGGCGCTTGTTCACATGCAGGCTCACCTCGCCCACGTCGAAGGAGGGCCGGCCCGATGCGTATTCGATGATGATCTTCTGGCGGTGCTGCTGCTCCGGCACCACCTCGACACCCGCACGAATGCCGGTGAGCTCCTCGAATTCGCGATTGTGCTGTTGCAGGAGCGTCCCGCGCGGAGACGTCTGGACCGAAACCTCGATGCGTTCGCCACGGAAGCGCCGCCAGTCGAAGGCGCTCTGTGCGTTGGCGCGCTCGATGATGGCCGGGGCCGCAAGCGTGCCCAGAAGCGCGCCGCGGCGCGTGATGCCCTGCATGAACTTCTCCCCAGTTTCTTGTTGCTGATATCCTCGCGTTGTTCGGGTCCTATCCGCAAGGCAGTTCTTCCGGCCTGGCGCCTAAAAACCAGGCAGGCGAGGGCGTGGACGCGGTCGATGACCGGCCCATCCCGCTAGACACAGGCGCGCGCCGCCGCCGAGACTGCGCCCGCCGGGCAAGAAGGATGGCGCGCGGCCATCGCCTGCAAAACAAGGGAGAAGGACACACCGATGACCCGTCTGTTCACATTCGCGGCCGGCGCGCTCGCGCTCCTGGCCGCCGCGCTGCCCGCTTCGGCGCAGTCGCCCGCACCGGCCGACACTGTTGCCGCCATTCGCGCGCGCGGCGCGCTGCTGTGCGGCGTGGCCCCCTCGACCCCGGGCTTTTCCGCACCCGACAGCCGCGGCGAGTGGCGCGGCATCGATGTCGACACCTGCCGCGCCGTCGCCGCCGCCCTGCTGGGCGACGCGACCAAGGTGCGCTTCGTGCCCGCCAGCACGCAGCAGCGCTTCACCATGCTGCAATCGGGCGAAATCGATATGCTGGTGCGCAGCACCACCTGGACGCTCGGCCGCGAAGCCTCGCTCGGCCTCAGCTTCGCGGGCGTGAATTTCTATGACGGCCAGGGCTTCCTGGTGCGTCGCGATTCGGGTGTGACCACCGCCACGCGGCTCGATGGCGCGACGGTCTGCGTGCAGCCCGGCACCACGACCGAGCTGAACCTCGCCGACTACTTCCGCACGAACCGGATGCGCTTCACCCCCGTCGTGATCGACAATGTCGAGGAGCTTCGCAACGCGTTCCGCTCCGGGCGCTGCGACGTCTATACCAACGACGCCTCATCGCTCGCCTCCTTCCGCGCCGGCGAGGGTCCCAACGCCGAGCGCTACCTGCTGCTGCCCGAGATTATCTCGAAGGAGCCGCTGGGCCCGGTGGTGCGCAAGGGCGACCCGCGCTTCTTCGACATCGTCCGCTGGTCGCTGTTCGCGCAGCTGACGGCGGAGGAACTCGGCATCACGTCGGAGAACATGGGCACCTTCAACGACAGCACGAACCCCGATGTGCAGCGCTTCCTCGGCCGCACCGGCGAGCTCGGGCGCCAGCTGGGCGTGAACAATGACTGGGCGGTGCAGATCGTGCGCCAAGTGGGCAATTTCTCGGAGATGTGGGAGCGCAACATCACGCCGCTTGGGATCCAACGCGGGATCAACAACCTTTGGAACCGGGGTGGACTGCATTATCCGCCGCCGATGCGGTGATCTCGGACGACAGCATGGGGGAAATGAATTTCCCCCAAACCCCCATTCTTTTATTTTTTGTTATTGGTGCTTCCGGACGGCCAGCACCAATAAATTAAATATAAAAGAGTGGGCGCAAACGTATACGTGGGGAGAATTCTTTTCCCCCGCCTTACTTCCTTTTCGCCTTGAGTCCGGCCCAGTACTCCAGCCGCTTCTTCACCTCCCGCTCGAACCCCCGCTCATTCGGCACATAGAATTCCTGCGGCCCGAGGGCTTCGGGGAAGAATTCCTGCCCGGCGTAGGCGTCAGGCTGGTTGTGGTCGTACTTGTACCCCGCGTGATAGCCAAGCTCCTTCATCATCCGCGTGGGTGCGTTGAGGATGTGCAGCGGCGGCGGCAGGTGTGCGGTGCGTTCGGCCTCCGCCAGCGCCGCTGCGAAGCCCATGTAGGAGGCGTTGGATTTCGGCGCCGTCGCCACGTAGGTGATGGCCTGGGCCATGAACAGCTTGCCCTCTGGCCAGCCGATGCGGAGATAGGCGTCCCATGCCGTGATCACCTGCGGCACCGCCTGAGGGTCGGCCATGCCTATATCCTCCGCGGCCGCGCAGGCGAGGCGGCGAAACACGGTTTCACCCGCCTCGCCGGCGACCATCATCCGCGCGGCGTAGTAGAGCGCGGCCTGCACGTCGGACCCGCGCAGAGCCTTGTGGAAGCAGCTCAGCAGGTCGTAGTGCCCGTCGCCGGCCTTGTCGTGCGTGGGCATGCGCCGTTGCAGCAGCTGGCCCATGGCCTCGAGGGTGAGCGGCGCGGCGTCTTCGGCGCTGAAGATCAGCTCCGCCATGTTGAGCAAGTAGCGCCCATCGCCGCCGGCGAGGTCGATCATCGCGGTGCGCGCCTCGGGCTCCAGGGGCAGGGGGAGTCCCTCCTCGGCCTCGGCGCGGGTGAGCAACTGGGCGAGGGCGGGCTCGTCCAGCTTCTTCAGCACCAGCACCTGACAGCGCGAGAGCAGCGCGCCGTTCAGCTCGAAGGAAGGGTTTTCGGTGGTCGCGCCGACCAGCACCACGGTGCCATCCTCGACGACAGGGAGGAAGCCATCCTGCTGGGCCCGGTTGAAGCGGTGGATCTCGTCGCAGAACAGCAGCGTGCCGGTGCCGGCAGCGCGGGCCTTGCGGGCGTCCTCGAAGACGCGGCGCAGCTCGGCGACGCCGGACTGGATCGCTGAGATCGCGACGAAGTTCCGCCCGCTCTGCTGGGCGAGAAGGCGGGCGATGGTGGTCTTGCCGGTGCCTGGCGGCCCCCAGAGGATGATGGAGGTGACGGCGCCGGCGGCCACCATGCGGCCCAGCGGCGCGCCAGGGCCGAGCAGATGCGCCTGCCCCACCACCTCCGCGAGGGTTGCGGGACGGACGCGGTCGGCGAGGGGGCGTGGCGAGCTCATGCGCTCAGGATATGGGAATTCCGCCGATCCCGTGCCACGGGGTTAGCCGTGTTCAGCCGAGCAGCGCGGCGATCTCGGCGCGGAGTTCCGGCATACCCACGCCGGTCTCGCTGCTGGTGGTCAGCACCAGCGGGTGCGCGGCGATGTGCTTGCGGGCGATCGCCGCCGCCTCCTCCTGACGGGCGGCTAGGCGCGCGGGCTTGCAGTCGTCCGCCTTGGTGATGACGATCTGGAAGGTGACCGCGGCCTCGTCGAGCAGCTTCATCGCGGCGTTGTCGGCGGCCTTGGTCTCGACGCGGGCATCAAGCAGCAGGAACACCCGGCGCAGCGTGGGCCGGCCCCGCAGGAAGCCGAACATCAGCCCCTGCCAGTCCGCCTTCACGCTCTTCGCCGCCTGCGCATAGCCATAGCCGGGCATGTCGACGAGCGTCATGCGCTCGCCCAGGTCGAAGAAGTTCAGCTGCCGGGTGCGGCCGGGGGTGTTGGACACCCGCGCCAGCGCGTTCTGCCCGGTCAGCGCATTGACCAGCGAGGACTTGCCCACGTTGGAGCGGCCGCAGAAAGCGATCTCCAGCTTGTCCGTCGGTGGCAGCTGATCGAGCTTCTGGGCCGCGTAGAAGAAGGTGCAGGGGCGGGCGAACAGCAGACGCCCGGCCTCGATCAGGGCCGCCCGCTCGCCATCGTCGCGCGCTTCGGACAGGCCTCCGGCTGGAAGGGGCGCGCTCACCCCTTCTTGGCGAGCGCGAGGGTCCTGCGCGCCGCCATCCGCTCCGCCCGCTCCTGCCTGGTGATCCAGGCCTGCTGCGCGATCGAGAGCAGGTTATTCCAGCTCCAGTAGATCACGAGGCCCGCCGGCATCGAGGCGAGCATGAAGGTGAACAGCACCGGCATGTAGGTGAACAGCTTCGCCTGGATCGGGTCGGTCGGCTGCGGGTTCAGCTTCTGCTGCACGAACATGGTGACACCCATGATCAGCGCCCAGGCCGGCAGGTGCAGGAAGGAGGACAGCTGCATGGGATCGAACGGCAGCAGCCCGAACAGGTTGAACAAATTGGTCGGGTCCGGCGCGGAGAGGTCGCGGATCCAGCCCACGAAGGGCGCCTGGCGCATCTCGATGGTGACGAACAGCACCTTGTAGAGCGAGAAGAAGACCGGGATCTGGATCAGGATCGGCAGGCAGCCGGAGACCGGGTTGATCTTCTCGGTCTTGTACAGCGCCATCATCTCGGACTGGACCTTGCGCGGGTCGTCCGGGTAGCGCTCCTTGATCTCGGTGAGTTTGGGCCCGACCAGCTTCATCTTGGCCATCGAATGATAGGCCTTGTTCTGTAGCGGGAAGAACAACAGCTTGATGCCGAGCGTGAAGACCAGGATGGCGACGCCGAAATTGCCGAACAGGTCGTAGAGGAAGTCGATGGCGTAGAAGAACGGCTTGGTCAGGAAGTAGAACCAGCCGAAATCCACCGCCTTGTCGAAATCGGTGATGCCGAGCGTGCGCTCGTAGAAATCGAGCGTCGCGACCTCTTTGGCACCGGCGAAAAGACGCGTTGCGATGGAGGCCGTGGCACCCGCGGCGACCTCGACCGGTGCGGCGGCGGCGAGGTCCGCCTGCCAGCGATCCACGCCACCCTCCGAGACGTGGCGGAAGGCGGTGCGCATGGCGATGTCGCGCGAGGGGATGAGGGCCGCGAGCCAGTACTTGTCGGTGATGCCGGCCCAGCCGCCGGCGGAGGAGGCGACCTCGAAGGCCGGGCTGCCGGGGCGCTTGGCGGCTTCGGACTTGGCCGAGGAATAGCTCCATTCCTGCAGGCGGCCGTCGAGCACGCCGACGAAGCCTTCATGGAGGATGTAGAAGCCCGCGAGCGTGGGCGTGTGCTCGCGGCGGATGCGGGCCCAGGGCAGCACCGAGGCCGCCTCGGTGCCGGTGTTGCGCACGGCCTGCGTGACCGAGACCATGTAGCGCTCGTCGAGCGTCAGCGCGATGGTGAAGACCTGCCCCTGGCCATTGTCCCAGGTGAGCGTCACCGGGCTATCGGGCGCGAGGCGCGCCGCGCTCGCACTCCATTCAGTGTTGCCGTCAGGGATGCGGGTGCGTCCGTCCGCGGCGCTCCAGCCCCATTGGGCGAAATAGCCGGCCGTCGATTCGCGCGGTGCGAAGAGCTGCACGAGCGGCGAGTTGGGTGCGAGCGTGTCGCGGTAGCCGGAGAGTTCCAGCGTATCCAGCATTGCACCGCGGAGGTTCAGGCTGCCCTGCACGCGCGGGCCTTGCACCGGGATGCGAGGCGCCGGGCCACGGGGAGCCGCGGCGACAGTGGTGTCGCCTGGCGTGGCCGTCACGCTCTGGCCGGCGGCGGGCGGGGTCGTGGGGGCGGCGGGGGTAGCCGGCGTCGGCACCGTCTGGCTCTGCGGTGCCTGGGCGGTCGTCACCGGCGCGTTCGGCTTCACCAGCAGGTTGAAGGTGAGCAGGATGCCGATCGAAAGCGCGATCGCCAGAATGAGGTTCTTTTGGTCCATGGCGGGCGGATCAGCCTTTCGGCGACTGGGGGGTGGGCACCGGGTCGTAGCCGCCCGGGTGCCAGGGGTGGCAGCGAAGGATGCGGCGGCCGGCGAGATAGCTACCGCGCAGTGCGCCGTGTTCGGTCAAGGCCTCGACGGCATAGGCGGAGCAGTGCGGCTCGAAGCGGCAATGCGGGCCGATGATGCCGCGCAGCGTGTAGCGGTAGGTATGGACGCAGCCCTTGAGCACCAGTGCGGCGGCCTTGTCCACCTGGCCGAGGACCGCGCTCATCGGGTCACGCCCGCCTGGCGCAGCGCGCCGCGAAGGTCGCCCTGGAGTGTCGCGAAATCGCGTTTGCCGGTGGCGTCGCGCCCGATCAGCACCAGGTCCCAACCCGGGTCCATCGCACCTTCGGCGAGGAGGGCTGGGATGGCGAGGCGCGCGGCCTCGCGCAGCCGGCGCTTGGCGCGGTTGCGGACCACGGCGTTGCCGACCTTCTTGGTCACGGTGAAGCCGATGCGGGTTTCGTCGGAGGCGGCGCACAGGGCCTGCAGCACCAGCCCGGGCCGGGCCGCGCGCTTGCCTTTACCGGCGACTCGCAGGAAGTCGCGCCGGCGTTTCAATCGTGTGGGCCGTTGCGCCATGGGGCATGTCCGGCCGTCGCCTGCTCAGGCGGAGAGTTTCTTGCGGCCCTTGGACCGGCGATTGGCCAGGATGTTGCGGCCACCGACGGTGGACAGGCGGGCGCGGAAGCCGTGGCGGCGCTTCCGGACGAGTTTCGAGGGCTGGTAGGTACGCTTCACGACGCAATCTCCTGAATACCTCGCCCCACGCCCCGTAGGGCACCTGGTAGCGAGGCCCGGACGTATAGGGAGCCTGTGGCGTGGGCGTCAACCTTGGGCGCCCGGGAGCCAAGTGATAAAAAGAAAAGATTGGGGGTCCGGGGGAAATTCTTTTCCCCCGTCTTTTTGTTTCTGGAGGCTGCATGCCCGATCTTGTCGACGTGGTTGTGATCGGCGCCGGCGCCGCCGGTCTCTCGGTCGCGGCGATCTCCGCCGGCCTGGGCCTGAAGGTGGTGCTGATCGAGCGCGCCAAGATGGGCGGCGATTGTTTGAACTACGGCTGTGTCCCCTCCAAGGCGATGCTCGCCGCCGGCCACGCCGCCGCCCAGGCGCGCGGCGCATATCGTTTTGGGGTCAGGGTGTCCGAGCCGGAGATCGACTGGGCCGGCGTGCGTGCGCATGTGCAGGGCGCCATCGCGCGTATCGCCCCCAATGACAGCGTCGCGCGGTTTCGCGGCATGGGGATCGACGTGATCGAGGCGTCGGCCCATTTCATCGCCCCGGACGAGGTCGAGGCCGGCACACGGCGCATCCGCTTCCGCCGCTGTGTGATCGCCGCCGGCAGTGCAGCCATCATCCCGCCGATCCCGGGCCTGGGCGAAGTGCTCTACCTCACCAACGAGACCCTGTTCGACCTGGAGGAAGCGCCCGAGCATCTGGCGATCATCGGCGGCGGCCCGATCGGACTGGAAATGGCGCAGGCGCATGTGCGCCTGGGCTGCAAGGTCAGCGTGATCGAGGCCGCCGCCGGCATCGCGAGCCGCGAGGACCCCGAGCTGGTCGCGGCGCTGCGCGACGTGTTGGTGCGCGAGGACGTGGCCTTCCATGAGGGCGTGAAGGTGGATCGCGTGGCGCGCGATGGCGCGGGCGTTACGATCATGCTGGGTGATGGCGGACGGGTCACGGCGTCGCACCTGTTGCTGGCGACGGGACGGGCGCCGCGCCTCGCGGCCCTCGACCTGGTGGCGGGGCAGGTGGAGGCGAGCCCGCGCGGTATCACCACCGATGCGGGGTTGCGCAGCGTGAGCAACAGGCGGGTCTTCGCCTGTGGCGACATCGCGGACCCAGCCGGGATCGGCCCGCGCGCCTTCACCCACGTCGCGAGCCAGCATGCCGGGGTGCTGGCGCGGCGGATGATCTTCAAGCTGCCCGCCAAGGTGGATTACGCCGCCTTGCCGCGTGTGACCTACACGGACCCGGAGATTGCGCAGATCGGGCTGACCGAGGCGGAGGCGCGCGCGGCGGGGCATACGGAGCTTGCCATCCTGCGCTGGCCGCTGGTCGAGAATGACCGCGCCGTGGCGGAGGGGATCGAGGGCGGCCTGATCAAGCTGGTCGCGACGAAGAAGGGGGTGCTGCTGGGCGCGTCGATCCTCGCCCCCGGGGCAGGGGAGATGGCGGGGACCTATGGGCTGATGATCGGGCGGAAGTTGAAGCTCTCCGCTCTGGCGGGGGTCGTGCTGCCCTATCCGACGCTGGCGGAGATGGGCAAGCGCGCGGCGGGGGATTTCTACACGCCCAAGCTGCTGAGCCCGGCGGTGAAGCGGGTGGTTGGATGGCTCAAGTATGTCTAGGCCGCCACGGCCCGCCCCGGCGCTCGGATGGACCAGTTGAACGCCACCGCCGCCAAGCCGACGATCACCATCACTAGCCAGAACGCCGCGTAGCTGCCGCTCATATCCACCAGGATCGCGCCGGTGCCGGCGCCGAGGAACCCGCCCACCTGGTGCGAGAAGAAGCACAGTCCATACAGCGCCCCGAGATCGCGCACCCCGAACCGCCGCGCGATCGCCGCCGAGGTCAGCGGGATGGTCCCAAGCCAGACGAAGCCCATCACCGCGGCGAAGATCATCGTTCCCCATTCGCTCGGCGCGGATGACGCGAAGGCCGCGATCGCGACTGTGCGGATCAGATAGATGACGCCCAGCGCCCGCTCCGGCCGAACGATGCCCGCAAGCCGCCCGCACAGCCAGGATCCGGGGATGTTGAACAGACCCACCAGCATCAGCGCCGTGGCCCCGAGCGACAGCGGCAGGCCGCAGAGTGCGAGGTGCGCCGGCAGATGCGTAGTCAGGAAGGCCAGCTGGAACCCGCAGGCGAAGAAGCCCAGCGTCAGCAGGGCAAAGCCCCTGTCGGCAAAGGCGGTCCGCGCCAGTGCCGGGAGCCCGGCCAGGCCTACCGGCGGCGGCCCCAGGCGGGCGGCGGGGCGCCATTCCAGCCGGGGTGCCGCGATGAAGGCGAGCAGCAGGGTCGAACACAGGATCAGCAGGGCGGTCTGAGTGCCGAACGCGTTGATGCTGCCCATGGCGAGCGGGACCATCGCCGCCTGCCCGAAGGACCCGCCGGCGGAGGCCAGCCCCATGGCATTGCCGCGCTGCTCGGGCGGTACCGCGCGCGCGACGGCGGAGAGCACCGTGCCCGCGCCGGCACAGGCCACGCCCAGCCCGGTCAGGATGCCGATGCCGATGAACACCGTGATCGCGGAAGGATAAGCGGCCACCAACGACAGGCCGCAGGCGTATAGCCCCGCACCGATCAGCGCGATGCGCCCGGCGCCGAACTTGTCCGCCATCGCCCCGGTGAAGGGCTGGCTCAGGCCCCACAGAAGATTATGCGTCGCGACCGAGAGCCCGATGGCCGTCGCCGTCACGCCGTGCTCGACGCCGAGCGGCAGCAGGAACAGCCCGAAGGTCTGCCGGATGCCCAGCGCCAGGCTCACCGACAGGGCGGCGGCGAAGATCACGGTCAAGGCGCTGCGTGTCATTTCGCCATAGGGCAATGTTACACGGCGACGGGAGAAGCAGCGGCTGCGCGGGGCAGCCATGCGTGGCGGCGGGCGAGGTGGTGCCTAGCCCGCCGCCTGGCATTCAGGCGTGCTGCGGGCGGCCCGAGCGCAGGGCGACCGGCGCCTTGCGCTTCGCTGCGACGAAGTCGGGGTCGAACACGCGCGGGATGTCGGCGCGGGTCAGCCCGATATCGGCGAGTTCGCGCGACGTGAGCGCGAGCAGGTCGCTATAGGCGCGGCGCTTGGCCGGGAAGGTCACGACCGCGCGGACCAGGGTCGCGACGGCGGTGGCGGTGGCCTTCAGCCCCTGGCGAAGGTTCTGTGCGAACAGCGCATCGCCTTGGGTTGTCGCGGCGACGCGCAGGGCCTCGCGCTCGGCGGCATCGCGCATGCCGATGGTGGGGCGGAGGGCAGTCAGCTCACTCTGGGTGATACGGGCGTCCATGGTAGTGTTCCTCAAGAAGCGGGATGCCCTGTCCGCGCCGGATGGCGATCACCACCTCGGCGCCGGAGCATTGTCCGCTTCCGGAATGTAGGTACGCTTATGAGCTGAGCGATGCGGCAATGCAGCATTGGAGCTGCGATCGTACCGCATGGCTTCCTGTGGATGCATGCAATTATTTGGTAACACCTCGTGAGGACGCCACCCACGTGACTGCTGACCAACGCCTCGCCGCGCTCCGTACCCGCCTCGCCGCCGTCGGCATTGACGGCATGCTCGTCCCGCGCGCCGACGAGCATCTGGGCGAATACGTCCCCGCCTCTGCCGAGCGCCTGGCCTGGCTCACCGGCTTCACGGGGTCCGCGGGCATGGCCATCGTGCTGCGGGAACGCGCCGCCATCTTCACCGATGGGCGCTACACGCTCCAGGTCACCCAGCAGACCGACCCGGCCCTGTGGGAACGCCGCCACCTCACCGAGGAACCGCCTGCCGAATGGCTGCGCGCGAACGCCGCGGGGCTGCGCATCGGATTCGATCCCTGGCTCTACGCCGAGCCCGCGCTCGCCCGCTTCGAAGCCGCCGGCATCACGCTCGTCCCGCTCGAGACGAACCCGATCGACACGGCCTGGGCGGACCGTCCGGCGCCGCCCGGCGCGCCGCTCATCGCCCATCCCACCCGCTTCGCCGGTCGCGAGGCGGCCGAGAAGCGCGCCGAGCTCGCCGCCACGCTGTCCGCCGCCGGCCAGGATGCGGTGGTGCTGGCCGACCCGGCATCGTCCGCCTGGCTGCTCAACATCCGCGGCCAGGACGTGCCCTTCACGCCGCTGGCGCTGGCCTTCGCGATTGCGAAGTCCAGCGGCGCGGTCGATCTGTTCATCGACCCCGACCGTGCCGATGCCGAAACCCGCGCCCATCTCGGAAACGCTGTGCGCCTGCGCCCGCGCGGCGAATTCCTCGCGGCGCTCGACGCGCTGGGCGGGCAGCGCGTGCGGATCGACCCCGACGCCACGCCCGCCGCCATCGCCCGGCACCTGCGCGCCGCCGGTGCGGTGCTGCACCTGGCCGAAGACCCGTGCCGGATGCCGCGCGCCTGCAAGAACGCCACCGAACAGGCCGGCGCCCGCAACGCTCACCATCGCGACGGTGCCGCCATGGTGCGCTTCCTCGCCTGGTTCACGGCCACCGCGCCAGGCGGCGCCCTGACCGAAATATCCGCCGCCGAAGCCCTGCTCGCCGAACGCGCGAAAGACCCGATGTTCCGCGGCGAAAGCTTCCCCGCCATCGCCGGCAGCGGGCCCCACGGCGCCATCGTCCACTACCGCGTCAGCCCCGAGAGCAACCGCGCCATCGCGCCGGACGAGGTCTTCCTGCTCGATTCCGGCGGCCAATACGCGGACGGCACCACCGACATCACCCGCACTCTCTGGACCGGCCCCGGCCCCGCACCGGCGCTGCTCCGTGCCCGCGCCACCCGCGTGCTGCGCGGCCATATCGCGCTCGCCTCGCTCTGCTTCCCCGAAGGTGTCGCCGGCCCCCACCTCGACGCCATCGCCCGCCGCCCGCTTTGGGACGCCGGGGAGGATTTCGACCACGGCACCGGCCATGGCGTCGGCAGCTACCTCTCCGTCCATGAAGGCCCTGTCGCGTTCAGCCGCGCCGCCCGCCCCGTGCCGTTGCGCGAGGGCATGATCCTGTCCGACGAGCCCGGTTTCTACGCCGTGGGCGAATACGGCATCCGGCTGGAGAACCTAATCCTTGTGCGCCGCGCCGAACGTCCCGGTGCGAACCGCCCCTTCCTCGACTTCGAAACCCTCACCCTCGCCCCCTTCGACCGCGCGCTGATCGAGCCCGCACTGCTCACCCCCGCCGAACGCTGCTGGCTCGACGGCTACCACGCCCGCGTGCTCGCCGAGATCGGCCCGCTTCTCGACGCGCCCACCCTCGCCTGGCTCGACACAGCCTGCGCACCGCTGTGACGCTGCCCGGCCGGCGCATCCTCCTCGTCCACGGCCTGATGGGCGAGGTGATGGCGGCGCTCCGCCCCATCGGTATCGACTACATGCAAAGCCTCGCCGCATGGCTGCGCGAGGAACGCGCCGAGGTCAGCGTCGTCAAGCTGCCGACCGCCGAACCCATCATCCGCAACGGCCTCGCACTCCGCGCCGCCATTGCCGCCGAGCCACGCCCGCCGCTGGTCATCGCGCACAGCAAGGGTGGCCTCGAAGCCCTGACTGCACTGATCGACCCCGGAACCGCCGACCGCTGCGCGGGCTTCATCGCCCTGCAGTCGCCCTTCTTCGGCAGCCCCGTCGCAGACCTCGTCACCGCGACGCCCGCGCTGGACGCCACCGCGACCACCCTCGCGCACCTGCTTCGCATCGGCAGCGGCGAAGGCATCCGAGACCTCACCACCACACGCCGCCACGCCTGGATGACCACCCACGCCGCCGCCATCCAATCCCTGACGAACCAAATCCCCATCCTCTGCGTCGCCACCACCATCCCCGCCCGCGCCGCCCACGGCCGCGATCGCGCCTACGCCATCGCCGCCACATGGATGCGCCAACGCGGCGCCGGCCCCAGCGACGGCCTGGTGCCGCTGAGCAGCGCCCTCATCCCCGGCGCCCCAAGCCTGATCCGCGAAGGCAGCCACATCGCCTGCGTGAGCCAGGGACAGGGACGCGACCCGGTCGGGATACTGAAGGCCGCGCTGGAGGCACTGGGGTAGGAGAAGGCAAGGCTGGGGCGCTGCCCCAGACCCCGCCGGGGATCGCGCCGATCCCCGGGCCCCTGCATGTGTTGGTGCTGGTTCTGGGAGCTGGCTCTGGACTTTTAGGAGCGCCTGTCATCGGGAGAGGGTGGCCGATAAGCGCTCACCATTGGTGAGCGATCCTCCGGCCACCCTCTCCCGATGACAGGCATTCTCGACAAGGGTCGAGAACCATCCTCCAAAACCCAAGAACCAACAGACGGAGGTCCAGGATCGACACGATCCTGGCGGGGTCCAGGGGCAGAGCCCCTGGCCTTGCTTTCTTCCCTACCCCACCGCCATCGCGCGCCATTCGGCTTCCGTCAGGGTCGCGACTCCGAGTTCCGTGGCTTTCGCGGCTTTGGAGCCGGCGTCTTCGCCGATGATCACGTAGTCGGTTTTCTTCGACACGCTCTTGGTCACTTTGGCGCCGAGGCGTTCGGCGATGGCTTCGGCTTCGTCGCGCGTCATGGTGGTGAGTGTGCCGGTGAAGACCACGGTCTTGTTGGCGAAGGCGGTGTTGGTGGTGGCGGTGGTGGTGGCGGGGGCGGGGCGAGCTTCTGCGGCGAGGTCATCGAGGGCTTCGAGGTTGCGCGGTTCGGCCGCGAACTCGACGAGTTCCTGGGCGATGGCGGGTCCGATGCCTTGGATGGCGCCGAGTTCCTCGCGCGCTTCGGAGCCGATGATGCGGGCGTCGACCATGCGGGCGCGCCAGTGTTCGAAGCTGCCGTAGTGGCGGGCGAGGAGCTTGGCGTTCTGCGCGCCGATCCGGCGGATGCCGAGGGCGAAGAGGAAGCGTTCGAGCGCAACGCCGCGGCGGGCTTCGATGGCGTCGAGCAGTTTGGTGATCTTGCGGTTTCCCCAACCTTCCCAGGTGGCGAGCGTATCGCGGTGGTTTGCCAGGCGGAAAATGTCTGCGGGTGTGGCGACCAGCTTTGCGGCGTGCAGGGCGATGATGTTCTCGGCGCCGAGCCCTTCGATATCCATCGCGTTGCGCGAGGCGAAGTGGATCAGGCGCTCCTGCTGCTGGGCGGCGCAGATCAGCCCGCCCGTGCAGCGGCGCACGACCTCGCCTTCGGGCCGAATGGCGTGGCTGTGGCAGATCGGGCAACGGGTGGGAAAGGCGTAGGGTTCGCGGGCCTGGTGCGCGTTGTCGTCGATGATTCCGGTGATCTGCGGAATGACGTCTCCGGCGCGTTGGAGGATGACGGTGTCGCCGATGCGGATGTCCTTGCGCGCGATCTCGTCTTCGTTGTGCAGGGTGGCGTGGCGCACCACGACGCCGCCGACGGCAACGGGTTCCATGATGGCGCGCGGGGTGAGGGCGCCGGTGCGGCCAACCTGGATGTCGATGTTGAGGAGGACCGTGCGCGCCTGTTCGGCAGGGAATTTCCACGCGGTCGCCCAGCGCGGTGCGCGGCCGACGAAGCCCAGGCGCTGCTGCCAGGCGAGGTCGTTGAGCTTGTAGACGACGCCGTCGATCTCGTAGTCGAGCGCCGGGCGCGCAGTGGCGATCTCGGCCTGGAAATCGGCGGCGGCATCCTCATTCGGCAGCAGGCGGGACAGCGGGTTCACGGAAAATCCCCATGCACGCAGGCGGTCGAGGAATTCGGCGTGGGTGGCGGCGGGCGCCTCGCTCGCCTCGCCCATGGCGTAGGCGAAGAGGTTGAGCGCGCGCCCGGCGGTCACGCGCGCATCCTTCTGGCGCAGCGAACCGGCGGCGGCGTTGCGCGGGTTTACCGGGACCACGATGTTGTCGCCGAGCTTTTCCCCCGCGCTGCGGCGCGCGTCACGGGCGGCAAGTGCGGCAACCTGGAGCGCGCGGAAGGCGAGGAAATCCGCGCGCGTCATGTAGACCTCGCCGCGGATCTCGATGCGGGCGGGGCAGGGGGCAGCGAGCTTGCGTGGCAGGCTGGCCAGCGTGAGCAGGTTGGCGGTGACGTCCTCGCCTTCGAGGCCGTCGCCGCGCGTGGCGCCGCGGGTGAAACGGCCATTCTCGTAGAGCAGGTTGATGGACAGGCCATCGATCTTGGGCTCGGCGACAAGCGGCAGCGCCTGGTCCGCGGGAAGGCCGAGGAAACGGCGGATGCGCGCGGCGAAATCGGCGAAATCATTGGGTTCGAAGACGTTGTCCAGGCTCAGCATCGGCACGCCGTGGCGCGATTTGGCGAAGCCTTCGGCGGCGGATGCACCGACGCGATGCGTCGGGCTGTCGGCGCGGATCAGGTCGGGGAATTGCGCCTCGATGTCGCGGTTGCGGCGCACCAGCGCGTCGTATTCGGCGTCGGTGATCTCGGGCGCGTCGTCGCGGTGGTAGAGCGCGTCATGGCGCGCGATCTCGGTGGCCAAGCGTTCGAGTTCGGCGGCGGCTTCGGCCTCGGTCAGGGTCTCGCTCATCGCTGGGCCTCGTCGGCAAGGTGGCGGAGGGCAGCGCCCTCGAGCAGAAGCCCGGTGAAGCCGCCCTCCAATTCCGCGCCGATCGCGCGGTAGAACGCCGTCGCCTCCTCGTCGCCGTCATCGACACCCCACCAGAGGCAGCCGACGCCCTCGGCCTGGCCGCGCGCCGCGAGGGCGGCCATCAGCGCGCGGGCATGGCCACGCCTTCGCGTGGCGGGTTCGACGTAGAGGTCGAGCAGCATCGCGCAGGGTGCCGCGCGCTCAGCGTCATAGACGAGGCCGGCGGTGGCGAAGCCCACCAGCCGCTCCGCCTCCACTGCCACCAGCAGCCAGGCGAGCGGCGCATCGCCCAACAGGTCGCGCCGGACGATGGCGTCCGTCATCGGTACGCGCGGCGTGTTGCCGTCGAGGCTGTTGATTGCGTTGATCAGAGCCGCGACCGCCCCCGCTTCCTCCGGCCGCGCTGCGCGCACCCGGCTCACCGGGGTGCCTCCGCGGCGAGGCCGAGGAAATCCTCCCCGGTGCTGGCGAAGGCGAGGATGCGCTCGCCATGCCCGCCGATGCGGCGGTAGAGCGCGTGCGCGGCGTGGTTGTCCCCGGCCGCCGTGAGCCAGAGGTGGCGGGCGCCCTGCGCCTGGCCGGCGCGGGCGAGGGCGGCCAGCAGCGAGCGCGCCACGCCACGGCGCCGATGCGCCGGGTCCACGTAGAGGTCGCCGACATAGACGCCGCGCTCGGCATGGCCGGTCTCATAGGTCGGGTGTGCGGTCGCGTAGCCAATCAGCGCGCCATCCGCCTCGGCCACCATCACCATCGTGGCGTCCCCGCCGATCACGTCGCGGGCCAGGGTCGTGGCATCGATCAGCCCGGTCGGGTTGCCCTCCGCCGAGTTAAGGGCGCGCACCAGCGCGAGCAGGGCAGGGGCGTCCTCCGCGCGGGCGGCACGGCAGGTCATGGCGCGGCGAGCAGGCTTTCGGCCGCGGCGCGCGCGGCATCCGTCACGATCTCGCCCGCCAACATGCGTGCGATCTCCTCGCGCCGCGCGCTTTCGGGCAGCGGGATGACGCGCGTCTCGGCGCGCCCCGCGCGGACCGACTTCGCTACCTGGAAATGCGCGGCGCCCCGCGCGGCCACCTGCGGCGAATGCGTGACCACCAGCACCTGCAGCCGCTCCGCCACGCGCGCGAGGCGCTCCCCCACGGCGGCCGCCGTGGCGCCGCCGATGCCGGCATCGACCTCGTCGAAGATCAGCGTCGGCACCGGCGATCCGCGCGCGAGCACCACCTTCAGCGCCAGCATCAGCCGCGACAGCTCGCCACCCGAGGCGATCTTCGCCAATGGCCCCGGCGTCTGCCCCGGATTGGTCGCGACCAGGAAGGCCACGCGGTCCTGGCCATCGGATCCCCACTGCGCTTCCTCGCGCGCAGCGATGTCCATCACCAGGCGCGCGCGATCCAGCTTCAGCGGTGGCAATTCGCGCGCGACGGCGCGTTCCAGCTTCTCCGCGCTGGCGCGACGCGCGGCACTCAGCGCGGCGGCCGCGGCGAGGTAGGCGACGCGCGCCGCTGTGGCCGCGCGGGCCAGTTCTGCGACGCGCCCGGTGCCGGCATCGAGCGAGGCGAGACGGTCCTGCAGGGATCCCAGCAGCGCGGGCAATTCGATAACCGGGATCTGGTGCTTCCGCGCAGCCGCTCGCAGCGCGAACAGGCGCTCCTCCACCTGCTCCAGCCGCTTCGGGTCGGGGCCGGCTTCGGCCATCAGGCGCGACAGCGCGCTCTCGGCCTCCGCCATCGCCTCCTGCGCGGTGTTGAGCGCGAGCAGCGCCGGCTGGGCTTCCTCATTGGGCGGCGGCAGACGTTCCAGCGCGCGCGCCGCCTCCCGCAAGGCCCGCGCCGGCGAAGCGCTGCGCCGGTCCTTCGGTGTCAGTTCCGCCAGCGCGGAGGCAATCGCTTCCGCGCGCCGCTCGCCCTGTTGCAGGCGTTGGCGGTCGGTGGCGAGCTCGGCCTCCTCGCCATCCTTGGGCGCGAGTTCCACCAGCTCCCCGATCGTGTGGCGTAGCCAGTCCTCGTCGCGCTGCGCGGCGGCGATGGCTGCCTCGGCCTCGGCGAGCGCGCGCTCCGCCCCGCGCCATTGCGACCAGGCTGCGGCGACGGCTGCGCGCGACGGTTCCAGCCCACCGAAGGCATCGAGCAGTCCGGCATGGGTGGTGGGGTCGGCGAGGCCCACCTGGTCATGCTGGCCCTGCACCTCGATCAGCAGGGCGCCCAGGCGCTTGAGCAGCGCCACGCCCACCGGCTCGTCATTCACGAAGGCACGCGAACGGCCATCGGCCTGCACCACGCGGCGCAGCACGATCTCCTCCTCCGTTGCCATGCCGTGTTCGGCGAGCAGCGCGAAGGCCGGGTGGGCGCGCGGTGGGGCGAATCCGGCCGCCACACTCGCCTGCGCCTGTCCGCTCCGCACGATGCCCTGCTCGGCGCGATTGCCGAGTGCGAGGCCCAGCGCATCGAGCAGGATCGACTTGCCCGCGCCGGTCTCGCCCGTGAGCACGGTAAGTCCGGGACCGAATGCGAGGTCCAGCCGCTCGATCAGCACCACATCGCGGATGGCCAGCGTGGCGAGCATGAAGCGCGCCCCGTCCTTCTCAGAAAATCCAGCCCACCGCGCGACGAAGCAGCCCCGGACGCTCGCCGCTGGGCGAGACGCCGTCGCCCACCAGCGCATAGGTGTCCTGGTACCATTCATTGCCCGGGTAATTGTGCCCGAGCACGGCGGCCGTGCGCCGCGCCTCATCACGCAGGCCGAGCGTCAGATAGATCTCGGTCAGCCGGTGCAGCGCCTCGGGCACGTGGTTGGTGGTCTGGAATTCCTCGACCACGCGGCGGTAGCGGCCGATCGCGGCGGTGTAGAGGCCCTGGCGCTGGTAGAAGCGCGCGATGTGCATCTCACGACCCGCCAGGTGGTCACGCGCAAGGTCGATCTTGAGGCGTGCGTCGCGGGCATAGGCGGTGTCGGGGAAGCGGCTCACCACATCCTGCAGCGCGGCCATGGCGATCTCGGTCTGGCGCTGGTCGCGCTCGGAATCGTTGATCTGCTCGTACTGCGACAGCGCGCGCAGGTAGTAGGCGTAGGCGATGTCGCGATGCGCCGGGTGGAGCTGGATGAAGCGGTCGAGCGCGCCGATCGCCTCGGTGTAGCGGTTGCGCTGATACTCGGTGTAGGCGGCCATCAGCTTCGCGCTGGTCGCCCAGGTCGAATAGGGGTGCTCGCGCTCGACCGCGTCGAAGGCGCGCGCGGCGGTCGCGAAGTTCTGCGCGCGCAGCTGGCGCATGCCCTCCGCATACAGGTCCTCAGGCGCCGCCTCGCTGGCGGCTGTCGTGCCGGAGCTGCTGCTGCGTGTGGTCGAGTTGCTGATGCGGCCGGCATTGGTGCCGTCCCAGGGGCGCGGGTTGGAATCACCGCAAGCGGCGAGCCCGGCGGTGACGGCGAGGATCGGGAGCAGCGTGACAAGCTTGAATCGCATGGTGCGGACCGTGATGCTGGTGCCGTTCTATATCATGGCTTGGCGCGGCAACGCCAAGCCGGGCCCGCGACGGCCCCGATCCTCAGTCGCCGGCGCTCAGTCGCGTGCAGGTGAGGCCGCGGCCGGCAGGCGGGCGCCGACGCCGTCATAGGCCATTTCGGAGGCGCCCACGCGACGCCAAGCGGTCTGGTCCGCGAACAGCGCGCGCAGCACGCGGTTGTTCAGCGCATGACCGGAACGGTTACCGCGAAAGCGCGCCTTGAGCGGGGCGCCGGCGAGCGCCAGGTCGCCCACCACGTCGAGCATCTTGTGACGAACGAACTCATCCGCGCTGCGCAGCCCGCCGGGGTTGAGCACCAGCGGCCCGTCCACCACAACCGCATTGGCGAGGCTGCCGCCGCGGGCGAGCCCGGCCTTGCGCAACCGGGCCACATCCTCGGCGAGGGTGAAGGTGCGCGCATCGGCGAGGATGTCGCGGAAGCCGTGCGACGTCACCCGCATCGACAGGCGCTGGCGGCCGATCGCGGTGTTCGGGAAGTCGATCTCGAGTTCGGCCTCGAAGCCACCCTCGCGGGCGGGCAGCAGCTCGGCGAAGGCGCCCGAGGCGTCCTCGACGCGGACGGGGCGCAGGACTTCGATCGCGGCGCGGGGCGCGGCAGTGGTCACGATGCCGGCGCAGTCGATCAGGAACAGGAAGGGGGCGGCGGAGCCGTCCAGGATCGGCAGCTCGGCGGCGTCCACGTCGACCTCGGCATCGTCGATGCCGGCGCCGGCGAAGGCGGCCATGAGGTGCTCGATGGTGCCGACGCGCAGGTCGGGTGCTTCGTCCGACGCGATGGCGGTGCACAGGCGAGTATCGACCACCTGGTCGAAGCGCGCGGCGATGGTCGCGCCGCCGAGGTCGGTGCGCCGGAAGACGATGCCAGTGCCGGCCGCGGCGGGACGCAGCATGAGCGAAACGCGACGGCCGGTGTGCAAGCCAATGCCGGTGCAGCCGATCGCGCTTTTCAGCGTGCGGCGTCGCCCGTGCTCAGCTTGGATGGAACCGTCCATGAGACCCCTGTACCCAAATGGGCCGGGCAGGTTGCCCGGCTTTCGCGCGATGGCCCATGAAGGGAGCCGTCACCGGATCATCTCACCCGTTCAAAGGTGTTGGTGATCCCAGGCCAAGATGGCCGCGTGGGGACGGAGAAGCCACTCAATCCATGTTTCGAGATATTACCGCATAAGCACCTGGAAAGGTTATGTTCTTGCAATGCACAAAAGGGCAGGAATATGGCCGCATTGGGGCATGGTTTCGCTCCTTTCCCGGCTCAGCGCGGTCCGCCCGCCGCCCAGGGCTCGCGCAGCGCATGCCCTGCATCGCGCAATGCCGCGGCAAGGCGGGCGCCAAGCGACAGGGCCTGGCAGGCGCCGAGCAGGGGCAGCCAGCGCAGCCAGATGGCAAGGGATTCACGCTCCGCGCCTCGCTGGGCGAGTGCTGTCGCGAGCAACAGCCCTCCCTCGGCCGGGTGGATGCCGGGGCAGAACCGGCAAGCGAAGGGCGCAGTACCCCAGGGGCTGAGGCGCAGCAGCGCATCGAGCGGTTCCAGCGCCGCGCCGGCATCGGCGCTGGCCAGCAGCATCCGCAGCGCCGGGGCGGGGGGCCGCCCCGCCTTCGCCTCCTCCTGCCACAATCGCGCGGCGTCGAGCAGCAGGCGCTCGGGTCCGGGCAGGTCGTCGGCCGCCTGGTCGAGCCAGGGCCAGAGGGGGATGCCGCGTGTGGCCATGCTGTCTGAAGACTCCGCCGATGAGACCGGCAGGCTAGGTCAGATGAGAATGATTCGCAATATCGTCCTCCTCGGTGGTGAGGCTGTCCGTGCTGGCTCGCCACCGCGTCTCCCAGCTCTGCGGCCTGCCGCCGCGGCAGCGCAGCAGCTCCAGCCGCCAGCCAGGATCGCCGAGGTCGTGCGGCGAGCCGGTGCCGGCAATGGGGGAGACGCGCCAGCGGGTCAGTGCCGGGGAGGCCTGCCCCGCGCCGGTATCCCCGCGCAGCAGCAGCCCGATCGGGCCGCCTGATTCCGCCGCGAGCTGCAGCCGCCGCGCGGCGGTGAGGTCGATCTCCCGCAATTCCAGCAGCGCGCCGCCGATCGCCGGGCAGCGCAGCGATTCCTCCATCGCCCAGAGCCCGTCCTGCGCAGTGCCGGCATGGACGAAGACCAGGTTCTCCGGCCGCAGCCCGAAGCGCGCGAGGCCCGGCGGCCAGGCGTCGGGGTCGGGGCCAATCCAGAGCACGGTGGTCTCCGTCCGCGCCAGGATCAGGGCGGCGAAGGCGGTGGTCGCGCCGATGTGGGGGCCGGTGATCTCGTGCAGCCCAGCCCGCGCCAGCCCGCCCCAGGGCAGTGCGGCGTCGATGGAAGGCGAGAGCTTGATCGCCCGGCCATCGCCGCGCTCGAGCGCTTCGGCCGCGCCGCCGCGCTCGATGGCGGTGACGCGGGCGCGGAGCGCGGCCAGCGTCGCGGCACGGTCCATGGCCGGAGGCGCCTCGGCGGCAGTGTCCATGGCGGGAGGGGGGGCGAGGTCCATGTTCCAGTTATGTTCTTACTAAGCGCGGCTTGCGTCAATGATCCAGTGCCGCCGGGGCTCAACGCGGGTCTGGCCAAGCGCGACATCGCTTTCTCCCTGTAGCGCGACGCGAAGCCGTATTTGGCCCAAGACATCCAGCAGGGAGTATCAGGTTCTCCGAACGCGCACTCCTGGACCACGTTCTTCTCAGGGCCGCCCGGCATGTCGTTCCCCCGCATGGCAGCAGCGCGGGCATGCCTCTTGAAGCGTGACCAATGCAACCGAATCTCACCGCACGATCAAGGAGATTACCATGCCGGCGCATATCGTGGAGGGGTTCGCCGGCGCGGTCGGCAACACGCCCCTGATCCGCCTCCGCCGCGCCTCCGAGGCGACCGGCTGCGAGATCCTGGGCAAGGCGGAATTCATGAACCCCGGCGGGTCGGTGAAGGACCGCGCAGCCCTCGGCATCATCGAGGCCGCGGAGCGCGACGGCCGCCTCACGCCCGGCAAGCCGGGCGTTATCGTCGAGGGCACGGCCGGCAACACAGGCATCGGCATCACGCTCGTCGCCAATGCGCGGGGCTATCGCTCCATCATCGTCATGCCCGAGACCCAGAGCCGGGAGAAGATCGACTTCCTGCGCATGATCGGCGCCGATCTGCGCCTGGTCCCGGCGCTGCCCTATTCGGATCAGGGCAACTACGTGCATGCCTCCCGCCGCCTCGCCGGCGAGATGGGCGCGGTGCACGCGAACCAGTTCGACAACCCGGCCAACGGCAACGCGCACGAAGCGACCACCGGCCCGGAGATCTGGGACCAGACCAATGGCGGCGTCGATGCCTTTACCTGCTCCTGCGGGACGGGGGGAACGCTCGCCGGCGTCGCGCGCGCGCTCAAGTCGCGCAAATCATCGGTGCGCATCGTGCTCGCCGACCCGCTCGGCAGCGGGCTGTATGCCTGGGTCAAGACTGGCCAGGTGAAGGCGTCGGAGGGCAATTCCATCACCGAGGGCATCGGCCAGGCAGCCCGCGTTCCGGGCAATCTCGAGGGCGCGCCGATCGACGACGCGGAATCGATCCCCGATGCCGAGGCACTGGAGCAGGTCTATGCGCTGCAGTCGGAGGAAGGCATCTCGGTCGGCGGCTCCGCCGGCATCAACGTCGCGGCCGCGATCCGCGTCGCGCGCGCGATGGGCCCGGGCCACACCATCGTGACCATCCTGTGCGACGGTGCGGCGCGCTACCAGTCCAAGCTGTTCAATCCCGAATTCCTGCGCGGCAAGGGCCTGCCCGTCCCCGCCTGGCTCGAGGCCTGAGAGACGCCATGGAACTCCTCGAACTCGCCCGCAACATCCGCGCCCGCGACCCGGCCAAGCCGAACTGGCCGGAGACCATCCTGTGCTATGCCGGGCTGCACGCCGTGGTGTGGCACCGCATGGCGCACGCGCTGTGGCGTGGCGGGATGCGCGCGCCGGCGCGCTGCATCTCCCACCTGTCGCGGTTTCTCACGGGGATCGAGATCCATCCCGGCGCGAAGATCGGCCGGCGGCTGTTCATCGACCACGGGATGGGCGTGGTGTTCGGCGAGACCGCCGAGGTGGGCGACGACGTCTACATGTATCACGGGGTGACGCTGGGCGGCCTCACCACCGCCACCGGCAAGCGCCACCCGACGATCGGCAATGGCGTGACGATCGGCGCGGGGGCCAAGGTGCTCGGGCCCATCACGGTGGGCGACGGGGCGCGGATCGGCGCCAACGCCGTGGTCGTGCGCAATGTACCCGCCGACCAGACGGTGGTTGGCATCCCGGCCCGCCCGCCCGGCGACGATCCTTGCTCCGATCCCGGCATCGGCTATGGCCTGACGCGGCCCGAGGCAGACCCGGTCGGCGAGCAGCTCGCGGCCTTGCGGGCCGAGGTGGCGCTGCTCCGCGCCGAGGTCGCGCAGCGCGAGCGCGTGGGCTCCTGAGTGATTGATGGGTTGGCGCGGACCCGCCCAGCGGGTAACCGCCGCCCCCATGGCTGAACATCTCGACCGCGCCGTCTTCGATCACATCCGCAGCGGCGCCGTCATGGCGGAGTTCATGCCCAGCGTGCGCGACGCTGGCCGCGCCTATGCCGCCGAAGGGCGCGTGCTGTCGCGGCGCATCAGCAGCGGCGGCTGGGTGATCGATGCCGAGACCGCCGGCACCGCCAAGCGCCCCTATGCGCAGAACATCGTGTTTTCGCGCGGGCCCCGGCACAAGCTGGTGCTCGAGGGCATCTGCACCTGCCCGGTCAACTTCAACTGCAAGCACGTGGCCGCGGTGCTGATCGCGATGCAGGGCGGCCTCGCCGCGCGGCCATCGACCCCGGCCGCGGTGCCGGATGGCCGCCTGCCCTCGGACGTGGCGCTCTGGCTCGACAGCCTCGACGCCGGCGTGGCGGCGGAGGCGGCGTCGCGCGTCGAAGGCACGCAGCTGCGCTATATCCTCGACATCGTCCCGAGCTTCCGCGGCGGGATGGCGCTGCACGCCGTCGCCACGGTCTGCCGCATCCGCAAGGATGGCACCGCCGGGCAGCCGCGCCCGTTCAATGTCCGCACGGTCGAGCTGCCGATGGCCCATGTGGGCGCGGGCGACCGGCTGATCCTTCGCCGCCTGGGCCGGCTGTCGGATGACAGCCGTGGCCTGGCCGAGGATGACGACCCGGCCGGTCTGTTGCGCCAAATCCTCGCCACCGGCCGCGCCCATTGGCAGGACGTGGCGGGCCCGCAGCTTCGCGAAGGCCCGCCATGCGCGGCCGCCATCGCCTGGGAGGTCGCGACCGACGGCAGCCAGCGTGCGGGGCTGCCGCTGGACCCCCCACTGGTCGGGTTGTCGCTGCCGATGCCGTGGTACTTCGACCCGGCGAGCGCCACCTTCGGTCCGGTCGAGGCCGGCCTGCCCGATGCCATGGTGCGGACCCTGCTCGCCGCACCGCCGATCCCAGCCGCGCATGTGGAACGGGTCGCTGCGGAACTCGCGCGCCGGCTGCCCGGTGCCCCGCCCCCCTTCGCGCCGGGCGCCGCCGAGGATGTGGAAGCGCCGGCCTCGCCGCGGCTGCGCCTCACCCGCGCCTCTCTGCCCTTCGACCCCGCCGCGGCCGCTGCCGACCCGTTGTTCAAGACCGCACCGCGCGTGACCGAGACACCGGCCGCGCGCCTGTCCTTCGGCTACGGGCCGGTGGTGGTGCCGCCCGGATCCCCGCTCGGCGTCGCGACCGTCACGCAGGGCGGGCGGCTCTACCGCGTCACCCGCGAGCGCGAGGCGGAGCGCGCCGCGATGCTGCGCCTGGATGCGCTCGGCCTGGTCGACGTCGCGGCCATCATCCCCGGCCATCTCGGCCGCGAGGTGCCGGGGACGTACATCCTCGACCCCGACAATGCCGGCGCGGACTGGTTCGACATCGTGACCGCGGGGGTCGAGGCGTTGCGCGAGGAGGGCTGGCAGGTCGAGGTCGCCACCGACTTCCCGCTGCGCATCGTGCTGCCCGATTCCGACGTGGATGCGCGGCTGCAGGAAGGCCAGGGCACCGGCGCGATCGACTGGTTCGACCTCGAACTCGGCGTCATCGTCGACGGCAAGCGCCTGGACCTGGTGCCGCTGCTGCTGCGCATGATCGAGGGTGGCCGTGGCGTCTCCCTCGTCGAGCACCATGACGACGACGAGCCCTTCCTCATCCCCCTCGACGATGGCCGGCTGCTGACGCTGCCGATGGCGCGGCTGCGCCCGATCCTGATGGCGCTCGCGCATTTCCACGCCGGTGGCGGCACCCAGGGCGGCAAGGTCCGCTTCACCCGCCGCGACGCCGCCGAGGCCGCAGCACTGGAGGAAGCCACCGGCCTCGCCTGGTCGGGCGGCGAGCAGATCCGCACGCTGGGCCGCATCCTGGCCCAGGCCGGGGGCCGGGTGCCGCCGGTGGCGTTGCCCGAGGCGTTCCTGGGCGCGCTGCGGCCCTACCAGGCGGAGGGCGTGGCCTGGCTGCAATTCCTGCGCGAGGCTGGGTTCGGCGGCATCCTCGCCGACGATATGGGCCTGGGAAAGACGGTGCAGACCCTCGCCCACCTCGCCATCGAGAAGCAGGCGGGGCGGCTGGATCGTCCGGCGCTGATCATCTGCCCGACCAGCCTGATCCCGAACTGGACGCGCGAGGCCGCGCGCTTCGCCCCTCACCTGAAACTGCTGGCGCTGCATGGCCCGACGCGGCGGGAGCATTTCGCCAGTATTGATCAGCACGACCTGGTGCTGACCACCTACCCGCTGCTCGCCCGCGACCATGAGGCGCTGGTGCCGCAGCCCTGGCACATGGTGGTGCTGGACGAAGCGCAGATCATCAAGAACCCCAAGGCGGAAGCCACGCGCGCGGCGATGCGCCTCAAGGCCCGCCAGCGCATCTGCCTGTCCGGCACGCCGCTGCAGAACCACCTCGGCGAGCTGTGGTCGCTGTTTGATTTCCTCACGCCGGGCTTTCTCGGCGCCGAGCGGGATTTCCGTGCCCGCTACCGAACGCCCATCGAGAAGCACGCCGATGCCGAGCGCCAGGTGGCACTCACCCGCCGCGTGCGCCCCTTCCTGCTGCGAAGGACCAAGGCCGAGGTCGCCTCCGACCTGCCGCCGCGCACCGACATCGTCGAGCCCGTGGAGATGGAGGCGCCGCAGCGCGCGATCTATGAGGGCATCCGCCTGGCCATGCATGGCCGCGTGAAGGACGCGATCGCGGAGCGGGGCCTCGCGCGGTCGGGCATCATCATCCTCGATGCGCTGCTGAAGCTGCGCCAGGCGTGCTGCGACCCGCGGCTGCTGGAGCTACCGGCGGCGCAGAAGGCCGAAGCCGGATCGGCCAAGCTGGAACGGCTGATGGAGCTGCTGGAATCACTGGCCGATGAGGGGCGGAGGGTGTTGGTCTTCTCCCAGTTCACCTCCATGCTGGCGCTGATCGAGGCGCGGTTGAAGGCGGCGGGGATGGACTACGTGATCCTCACCGGCTCCACGAAGGACCGGGCGACGCCGGTGGAGCGCTTCCAGGCCGGCGAGGTGCCGATCTTCCTGGTCAGCCTCAAGGCGGGCGGCGTGGGGCTGAACCTGACGGCGGCGGATACCGTCATCCATTACGACCCCTGGTGGAACCCCGCGGCCGAGGACCAGGCGACGGACCGGGCGCACCGGATCGGCCAGACCAAGCCGGTCTTCGTGCACCGGCTGATGACGCTGGGCAGCATCGAGGAGAAGATCGAGGTGCTGAAGGACAAGAAGCGGGCGCTGGTGGCGACCGTGCTGGGCGGCGCGCAGTCGGGCGGCGCGCCGCTGGATGAGGCGGATATCGCGGCGCTGTTCGGCGAGGTCTGACGGCGCGCCGCGCCGCTGCGGTTTTCCCTTGAGTCTGGGTGCATGGCCGGCGTGAATGAGCCGCCCGACGATGATGCGCGACGCGGCCCGCCCGGGTGACCCTTCCTGGTTGCTGAGGCTACGTCATGCGCACACCGATGCCGCCGGCCGACCCACCACCACCACCGCCGATGCCGCCACGACCGACGCCGGGGCTCGCTGCCTGGACCAACGAGGGGCTGCGCGGACCGGTGCGGCTGCCCTGGCTGCCCGACGACCTCGCGCGCATGCCTGTCGAACTGGTCCTCTGCGCGATCTGCGCCGCGCTGGCAGGGCTCGTGATCGCCTTCCGTGTGTCGGGGGCGGAGCGCCTGCTCGCCATCGTGTTCTTCGCAATCGCCGCCTGGCTGGTCTGGGGGGACGCCGGCCGTCGCGCCGCCAGGCGGGCACGGACCTTCATCGACGTCGACCCGGCGCGCGGCGTCCTGCGCGTTGCCAATGCCGAGAGCGGCCTGGACATCGACCTTCCCTTCGGGGCGCTCGGCGCCGTCGCGGTGCGGCGTTTCGCGGACGGGGCGCATGTGATGGTCAGGCGGCGCGACGCGCCGGACGTGCTGATCTCGGGCGCCTTGGCACCCGCTGCTGCGCAGGAGGCGGCGGCCGCGCTCGCGCGCCGGCTCGGTGTTCCCTGCGATGCCGCCCCGACCGCCCCGATGGCTGCGCTCACCGTGGCTGTGCCGGATGTCCCGGTCGCCAATCCCGACCCGCCACCGGAGGTGCCGGACCCGCCCCATGCCCAGCATATACCGCTCAGCCCGAACCCCGTCGCGGCCGGGCGGATGGCGCTTTGGGTGGGCGGCTTCGTGGTGCTGTGCGGTCTGTTCCTGCTGCTGATGAGCGGCGCGCCGGCCTTCATGCGATTGGGTGGGTTGGGCGTCATCGTCCTTGGGCTGGCCACCATGCGCCTCCAGCAACCATGGGAGGAGGCTGCGCGCGAGCAGGCGGTGGTCGTCGACCATGTGGCCGGGACGGTGACGCTGCGCGGGCTGGCCTACACCGATATCCTGCGCACTCGCGTCGCCGACCCGGTTGTCCTCTCGCTGGCCGCGGTGCGCCGCGTGGCGGTGTTCAAGATGAGCGAGGAACCCGGACTGGCGATCGACGTGCTCGACCGCCCGCGGGTCATGCTGCCAGCCGGCGGGTGCGTCGCCGAGGTGGAGGCGCTCGCCCAACGCCTGGCGGCGACGATGGGCTGCCCGGTGGAAGAGGCCCAATGATCCGCGCCGCGCCTTCGCGCGCCGCCTGGATGCAACCCGGCGATCCCTGAATCCTTGGCGGTGGCAAGGCTCCGGCTACCTGACCATCGCCGCCGCGAAATAGGCATCCGGCGCATCGATCTCGACGAGCCGTCCGCGCTCGATCAGCCAAAAGCGGTTGCCGACACTCTTCACGAAGCGGCGGTCATGGGAGACCAGAATGCAGGCCGCTTCGCCGCGGTTGAGTTCGCCTTCGAGCGCTTCCTGGCCCTCGATGTCCAGGTGATTCGTCGGCTCATCGAGGAGGTAGAAATTCGGCTCCTCCAGCCGCAGGATCAGCATTGCCAGGCGCGCTTTCTGGCCGCCGGACAGGGTGGAGACCATCCGCCCCTGGCGCTCGACCACGAAGCCTGCGCCGGCGAGCAGCGCCCGGATGCGCTGCTCGCCGACCTCGAAGCGGTCCGCGATCGCCTGGTGCAGCGTCTCGCCCGGCCTCAGGTGGCTCAGCGTCTGGTCGCAGATGCCGGGGATGATCGAGGGGTTGATACGGAACCCTGCATGGGTCTCGCCGCGCATCACCCGCGTGACGTGGTGCAGCAGGCGCGACTTGCCCGCACCATTGCCGCCGAGCACGACCACCCGGTCGCCCGGATGCACCCACAGTTTCCCCGTGCCGAAAAGCGGCCGCCCATCGGGCGTGGTGACCCGGACCTCATGCATCGCCAGCAGCGTCTTTGCGTCGGTGCCGCCATCCGACAGCCGGATCTTGCCGGCCGAGGCGGCGCGATGCGCCGGACGGGCCGCGGACTCGATCCGCTCGGCGCGATCCTTCAACTGCCTGGTCTTGACCGTGAGCAGGTCGGAGCCGGAGTTGATGCCGATATTGTTCAGCTTGGCCGCCTGGCGGCGCAGCTGGTCCGCCTGCCGCAGCGCATTCGCATGCTCGCGGGCCGTCGCCGCGTCCAGCGCGTCGAGGCTGGCGCGGGCCGCCGAATAGGGCAGAGCGAACGCCACCGAGACATCGGGGCGAAGGAACAGGGTCCGGCTGGTGGTCTCGTCAAGGAAGGCGCGGTCGTGGCTCGCGATCAGCAGCGCCGTCTCCTTCGGCAATGCCGCCGTCCAGCGCTGCAACTGCCCGATCCGCTGGAGGTCGAGGTGGTTGGTCGGCTCATCCATCAGAAGGATGTCGGGTTCGGTCAGCCAAGCCTGGGCCAGCAGCGCCATGCGCTGCCACCCGCCGCTGAGTTCGCCGAAGGGGTTGGCGCGCAGGCCCTCGGGAAGTTCGAGCGCATCGAGCACGACGTCCGCCCGCCAGGCCTCCCAATCACGGGTTCCGGCCGGCAGCGCCGCCAGCACGACATCCCGCATGGGCAGGCGAAGGAGGTCCGGGTCGGGATCCTGCACCATCAGCGTGACGCGGATGCCACGGGCGGTGCGGCAGCCGCCTTCGGTCGGGTCGGACAGCCCGGCGAGGCATCGAAGCAAGGTGGATTTGCCCCGCCCATTGGCGGCGACGAGACCGAGGCGGTCGCCCTTCTGGATGCTGAATTCGAGGTTGGAGAACAGGCGCGTGCCCAGCGTGATGCCGAGCGAATGGGCTGAAAGGAGGGTCACGGCGGCGGCTTCCTCGTTCCCGGCGGGACGCGATGTCCAGGCACGGGAGATAGGCTTCGGGGATGAGCCGACCGGGAGGAAGGACGCTTGGGTCCGTGACCTGATCAGCCCTGCAAACGCATCTGCAGGGCGAAGACAGGGCCGCGCTGGCGGTGGAGGTGGAAGAAGGTCACGGAGGTCTCGGTTGAGAAGGTTGGTCCACCTGAACGATGATCGCGCCCGTTGGTTTGAGCAAGCATTCCTTGCATTTCGGCGGGCGGTATGAACTAAGAACGTATTATGAACCCATGTGCCTAAGACGGCAGGCTATGCGATGGTCCGCACCGACTGACCCGGTGAGTGAGCGCGTAAGCTGGACACTTGCCAGGGCGGTAAGGTGGTAAGGAATTCCGATTTCCTTGTAAAAATACGTGTCTTTGCAATGGGTTCGGGCCGCGGCGGCGGTAAGGAAACAAGGCCATTTTACGGGGGGCTTGAGGCGTGCCGCACCGCATGGCAAAGCCGTTCATCGCGGGACGGCGCCCGACCTGGTATCGGGTCAAGATCCGCACAAGAAGACCGCCCGCGCAAACGCGCCAGAAACCGCCGAGGATCCGTCCATGTTCCGCCGCACACTCCTGGCCGCCACCGCCGGCGCGCTCGCGACCCCGCACATCGCCAATGCCCAATCCGGCGCCTGGCCGGACCGGCCGCTGCGCATCATCGTGCCCTGGCCGCCGGGCGGGTCGACCGACACCGTTGCGCGCCTGTTCCAGCCCAAGCTGGCCGAGATCCTCGGCCGCCCGATCATCATCGAGAATCGCGGCGGCGCCTCGGGCTCCATCGGATCGGCCGAGGCCGCGCGCGCACCGGCCGATGGCTACACCTGGATGCTTGCCTACGACAACGAGGCGACCAATCAGACCGTCATGCGCCTGCCCTACCGCACGCTCGAGGCCTTCGCCCCTGTCACGCTGGTCGCGACCGGCCCGCTCGCGCTGGTGGCGCATCAGTCAACGCCCTACCGGAGCTTCGCCGATGTGGTGAATGCGGCGAAGGCGGCGCCGGACACGATCGGCTATGCGAGCTCGGGCGTCGGCGGGCTCGCCCATGTCTCGACGGTGCTGCTCTCGGCGCGGTCGGGGATGAGCCTGGTGCACGTGCCCTACCGCGGCGGTGGCCCGGCGCTGCAGGATGCGGTGGCCGGCAACGTGCCGCTGTTCATGTCCAACGTGGTGATCATCTCCCAGCACATCCGCGCCGGCACGCTGCGCCCGCTGGGTGTCACGACGCGCACGGAGAGCCATCACGTGCCCGGCGTGCAAAGCTTCGCGCAACAGGGCGTGGGCGATTTCGAAGCGCCGACCTGGTGGGCCTTCGTCGGCCGCGCCGGCACGCCCGAGCCGATCCAGCGCCGCATGCAGGAGGCGATGGCCCTCGCGCTGGCGGACCCGGAGGTGAAGCGCAAAATCGAGGAGCAGGGCTGCGACGTTGTCGCCTCCAGCGCCGATGCCTGCCGCGCCTTTCTCGCCCAGCAGATCGACAAGTGGGGCGAGGTCATCCGCGGCAACAACATCCGCGCCGACAGTTGAGCTGATCCCGTGACGATCCTGGTCACGGGCGTGGCGGGCTTCATCGGCATGCATGCCGCCGAGGCGCTGCTCGCACGCGGCGAGCAGGTGATCGGGATCGATTCGCTCAACGCCTACTACGACGTGCGGCTGAAGCGGGCGCGACTCGCGCGGCTGGAGGGCAGGGCGGGGTTTAGCTTCCGCCCGATCGACGTCAGCGATCGGGGTGCGATGCTGGCACTCGCCGCGGAGGTGCCGGCCATCACGCGCATCCTGCACCTGGCCGCACAGGCGGGTGTCCGGCACTCGCTGGTCGATCCCTACGCCTATGTCGATGCGAACGTGATGGGGCACCTGGTGGTGCTGGAGCTGGCGCGGCGGCTCCCTGGGCTGCGGCACCTGGTCTATGCGAGCTCATCCTCGGTCTATGGGGGCAATACCGCCTTGCCATTCGCGGAGTCGGATCGGGTGGATACGCCGGTATCGCTCTATGCCGCCACCAAGCGGGCGGGGGAGCTGATGAGCGCCGCCTATGGGCACCTGTTCGGCCTGCCGCAGACCGGACTGCGATTCTTCACCGCCTACGGCCCCTGGGGGCGCCCAGACATGGCACCGTGGCTGTTCGCGGAGGCGATCCTCGCGGGACGTCCGATCACGCTCTACGAGGGCGGCAATCTGAAGCGCGATTTCACCTATGTGACTGATATCGTGGCCGGCGTGGTGGGCGTTCTCGACCGCCCGGCGCCTGTCGAGGCGCCGAGGATCCTCAACATCGGCAATCATCGCAGCGAGCTGGTGTCACGCTTCGTGGCGGTGCTGGAGGATGCGCTGGGCACGCGCGCCGTGATCGAGGTTGCGCCCCGCCCGGCGACCGAAGTGCGCGAGACTTTTGCCGATGTGGACGCCATTTCCGCACTCACCGGCTATGCGCCGACGACACCGATCGAGGCGGGAATTCCACAATTCGCCGCCTGGTTTCGCGATTGGCGAAAAATGGGTGTTGACGGTTCCGTGGCAGGGACATAAAAGCCCGCCACCGCCGAGGAGTAAGGCGCCGGGCACGAGGGTCTGACGCAGGCTCCCACGCAGTGCCCCGAAAGACGGGACAGAGCGCCAACCGAGAAGAGTTTCTCGGGGGGTGTTTTCGTCCCTGAAGGTCGGGGGGTTCTTTGACAATTGCATCTGGTTTGGAAGTATTGGTCACGGTGTATTCGTGTGGCTGATATTGATGCTTGTGATGGTCCTGTCC
>NZ_JAAEDH010000006.1 GCF_018128965.1 Plastoroseomonas arctica | reverse complement strand
GGCGCGCCGAGGGCCACGCGGCGGATGCCGGCGCCGGCGACGATCGCGACCACGCGGCGCACCTGCTGCGCGGGCGTGACGCCGAGCGGCCAGACGCCCGGACCGCCCTGCGCCGCGTCATTGGTGAAGGCCAGCACGGGCACGCGCGCGGTCCGCGCCGGGACGGACACGGCCGAGGTCTCGGCGGCGGTGAGCGGCCCCACGATCACCCGCGCGCCGTCGGTGATGGCGCCACGCGCCGCATCGGCGGCACCGCCCGCCGTGCTCTGCGTGTTCACTGGGATAAAATCCACCTCTGGATTGCCGGCGTCGAACAGGGCAAGCTCGGTGGCGCGCTGCATGGCGCGGCCGAGCGAGGCCTGGGACCCGCTCAGCGGCAGCAGCAGCGCGACGCGGGTGCGCGGCGGCTCGGCGCCGCCAGGCGCGGTGGCGAGGCCCACCCGGGTGAGGGGTTGCGCCACGCAACCCGCGAGCGCCACAAGGGCCAGCAGCGGCACAAGGATCCTGCGCATTGGCCGAAGACGAAGAAACTCAGGCAACGGACCCTCCACTGCGGCCGGCATCGATGCCGGGTCTTGTTCTCGTCGCCACGCCGATCGGCAACCTCGGCGACCTCTCACCGCGGGCGCTGGACACGCTGCGGAGCGCCGATGCGGTGCTCTGCGAGGACACCAGGGTAACCGGCGGCATGCTGGCACGGCATGGTGTTTCCGTGACGCTCATCCCTTTGCACGACCACAATGAGGCCGCGCAAGCCCCCAACCTCATCGCGCGCCTGAAGTCCGGCGCCCGTCTGGCGCTGGTTTCGGATGCCGGGACGCCGCTGGTGAGCGACCCGGGCTATCGGCTGGTCCGCGCCGCCATCGCCGAGGGGGTGCGGGTGGACGCGGTCCCCGGGCCGAACGCGGCGGTGATGGCGCTGACGCTCTCCGGCCTGCCGCCGCACCCCTTCCTGTTCCTGGGCTTCCTGCCCGCCAAGGAGGGCGCACGCGCGGCCGAGCTGCAGCGTATCCGCGCCGTCGAGCGGGCCGGCCTCGCCGCGACGCTCATCTTCTACGAAGCACCGCACCGCGTGCCGGAGAGCCTCGCCGCCATGGCGCTGGCCTTTGGTGAGGCACGCCCGGCCGCGGTCGCACGCGAGCTGACGAAATTGTTCGAGGAGCTGCGCCGCGACACGCTCGGTACCCTCGCGGCGCACTACTCCGACCACGCGGCGCGCGGCGAGGTGGTGATCCTGGTCGGCCCGGCGCCGGAGGAGGCCGCGGTCGAAGGCGCGCTTGAGGACCAGCTGCGCGCCGCACTGGCCGCCGGGCTCAGCCTGCGCGATGCCGCGGCGACGGTGGCCGAGGCGATGGGCCTGCCGCGCAAGCAGGTCTACCAGGCCGCCCTCGCGCTGGGGCGCTGACGTCAGGCGACCAGGCGCGGCAGCAGCGCGTCGAGCCGGATGAGTCCCTCGCCGGTGGCGCGCAGCCGGCCGGGCGATTGTTCGAGGTAGCCGGCCTCGACGCAGTCGCGCAGCGTCGCGGCGTCGATGCAATCGTCGAAGGCGAGGCCGCTGCGGGCCTCGATGCGCGCGAGCTCGACGCCCTCGGCCAGGCGCAGGCCCATCAGCAGTGCCTCCCGCGCGCGGTCACGCGGGGTGAGCCATTCCTCCTCGACCACGGCGTGGCCGTCGCGCTCGACGCGGGCGAGCCACTCCTCGGGCGCGCGGTGGCGGCGGGCGGCGCGCATGCCCGCGGGTTCGAGCACCCGCTGGTGCGCGCCGGCGCCGATGCCGAGATAGTCGCCATAGCGCCAGTATTGCAGGTTGTGCCGGCTTTCCGCACCGGGCCGCGCGTAGTTGCTGACCTCGTAGGCGGCGAGGCCGAATGCGCCCGCCTCCTCGGCCGTCGCCGCGTAGAGAGCCGCCGCCGCATCGCCTTCCGGCAGGGTGAATTCGCCACGCCCGAACAGCGTCGAAAACTTCGTCCCCGGCTCGATGGTCAGCTGGTAGAGCGAGAGGTGGTCGGCGGCCAGGGCCAGCGCGCGTCGCAGCTCGGCCCGCCACGCCGCTTCGCCCTGGCCGGGGCGGGCATAGATCATGTCGAAGGACAGGCGCGGGAAGATGGCGCGCGCGGCCTCCAGCGCGGCGATCGCTTCCCCCGCATCGTGCTGGCGGCCGAGGAAGCGCAGCGCCTCCGTATCCAGCGCCTGCACGCCGAGCGAGGCGCGGTTCACCCCGGCCTGGGCGAAGGCGCGCAGCTTGGCGATCTCGACGCTGGTCGGGTTGGCCTCGAGCGTGACCTCGATGTCGGGGGCGGCGTCGAACAGGGCGCGGGCATCGGCGACGAGGTCGGCCACGACCTCCGGCGGCATCAGGCTCGGTGTGCCGCCGCCGAAGAAGATGGAGGCGAGCGGCCGCCGCCCGGTGCGCGCCGCCTCATGCGCCAGCTCGCGCCGCAGCGCGCGGCCGTGGCGCGCCGCGTCCACCCCGTCCCGCACATGGGAGTTGAAGTCGCAATAGGGGCATTTGGAGGCGCAGAACGGCCAGTGGATGTAGAGGGCGAGCGGTTCCATCCGCCGCATGTAGGCGCGCAGGGGCGCCAAGGCCACGGCATTGCAGCGCGCCGCGCTTGCATCGCCCGCCCGCTTGCCCATCTTGGGCGCGGCAGCGGGAGGTGGCGCATGACGCAGGGGCAGTGCGAGCGGGTTCGCGACGGCGCGCCATGATCGAGCCCCGCACCACCGCGCTCTATGCCGCGCTGCTCGGCATCCTGTTCCTGGCGATCAGCCTGCGGGTCATCGCGGCACGCCGCGACGCCAAGATCGCGGTCGGCACCGGGGAGGATCGCCGGCTGCTGCGCGCCAGCCGCGCGCACGGCAACTTCGCCGAATACGTGCCGCTGATCCTGCTGCTGATAGCGCTCGCCGAGACCACCGGCACGCCGCGCCCGGTGATCCACGCGATCGGCCTTGCGACGCTGATCGGGCGCGCGGTGCACGCCTATGGCATCCGCCGGGAGCCGGAGCGCTTCGTCTTCCGCGTCACCGGCATGGCGCTGACCTTCACGGCGCTGAGCGTCGCGGTGCTGGCGGCACTCTGGGGCGCACTGTTCTAGCTGCGCGCGGATGCGCCAGCGCGGCGCCTGATCTGCCGAAATTTCACGCCATCCCGTCCCACGCCACCCCGCCATGCGGCCGCACCCCCTGGGCAGGGGCGGTCAGGGCGTCCAGACTCCGCTTCAGATGTTGCCTCCCGCCCCCTCCGTGCTCCGCCTCACCTGCGTCTTCGGCATCGCGAGCTTTTCCGGGGCGCTGGCGATCCGCGCGTTGGATCCGGCGGCGGCCGAGCTGGGGCGCGAATTCGCGGTCACGGCCGACCGGATCGCGCTGCTCTCGACCGCCTTCTCGCTGCCCTTTGCGCTGATCCAGCCGGTGCTGGGCCCCGTGGCAGACGCCACCGGCAAGCGCCGGATGGTTGCCTTCGCGCTGCTGATCCTGGCCCTGATGCTCACGCTGTGCGCCCTGGCACCCACGTTGGGGTGGCTGATGGTGGCGCGCATCCTCGCCGGGGCGGCGGCGGGCGGGGTGATGCCGGTGACCATCGCCATCATCGGCGACGCGGTGCCGATGGCGCAACGCCAGGTGGCGATCAGCCGCCTGCTGGTCTTCGCCATAACGGGGCAGATCGCCGGCGGCGCGTTGGCCGGCTTCCTGATGGGGTTCGTCGGCTGGCGCGGGGTGATCCTGGGCTGCGCAGCCGTCGCGCTGGCCGCCGGGATCTTCGTGCTCAACGAGGCCTGGCGCGGCGGCATGCGGGAGGCACGCGGCCGCTTCGACCCGGTGGTCGCGCTGGAGCGCTACCGCGACATCATCGGCAACCCCGCGGCGCGCTTCCTCTACATCATGGTCGCGATCGAGGGCGCGCTGATCTACGGCATCTTCCCCTATGTGGCCTGGCTGCTGCTCGAGCGCGGGCTTGGCGGCGTTGCGGAATCAGGCCTCGCGATCGGCGGGTTCGGGCTGGGCGGGATCGTTTTCGCCATCATCGCCCCGCCCATCCTGCGCCACGCCGGGCAGGGGCGGATGGTGATGCTGGGCGGCGCGCTGTGCCTGCTGGGCCTGGGCGGCTTCGGGGTGGCGCCGAGCCTCGCCATCGCGATCGCGGCGATGCTGATCCTCGGCGTCGGGTTCTACATGATTCACAACTCGATCCAGACGCGGGTAAGCGAGGTGGCGCCGCAGTCGCGCGCTTCGGCCGTGTCGCTGCACGCCTTCAGCTTTTTCAGCGGGCAGAGCCTGGGACCGATCCTCTACGGCCTGGCGCTGAGCGGGCTCGGCGTCGCGCCGACGCTGCTGCTTGCGGGGCTTGGGCTGGTCGGCGTCAGCATCCTGATCGGACGGCGTCCGGCGTGATGGGAACGGAGAGCCAACATCGCTCGTGGGTTGCGAGTTTCGAAACGCGCCAAATCAACGCCTTGCGCCGAGTCGCGCGAACAAATAGCTGACGCGCGACTCGAGCCGCGAATCGGCGAGAGTGTTACAAGAGACGGTGGCTGATCCCGCGGGCGGAACACAAGCACGTTCGCGCTTCGGACAGGGCTAGAAATCCGTGCATCGGCCCTTCTGCTCCCAATCGCCGTAGCGGGTCGGCTCGGGTCCCTTCGGGCCGTCAACCTCCTTGGGCAGCGGCGGCGCCTTGGGCTTCTCCACAACGGATGCAAGCGGCAGGGCAGGGGGTGTTTTTTCTTCGGGCGTCATGACCCACATCTGGGGTCGCTGAGTCGCTTCCGGGAGAGTGTCTTCAACATGAGTGGCTATTTCCGAACGGTCCTGCTGCTCGCCGGCTTGACCGCGCTGTTCGTGGGCATCGGCTACGTGATGGGCGGGCGCACCGGCATGGCGGTGGCCTTCGCGATCGCCTGCGCGATGAACGTCTTCGCCTGGTGGAATTCCGACCGCATGGTGCTGAGCATGCACAACGCGCAGCCGATCACCCCGCAGGATGCGCCGCGGCTGTACGACATCACCGCCCGGCTCGCGGCGCGCGCGGGCATTCCGATGCCGGCGCTCTACGTCATCCACGAAGACCAGCCCAACGCGTTCGCCACCGGCCGCTCGCCGTCACGCGCGGCCGTGGCGGTGAATACCGGCCTGCTCGAACTGATGAGCGAGCCCGAGGCCGCCGGCGTCATCGCGCATGAGCTCGCGCACATCAAGAACCGCGACACGCTGATCATGACGGTGACCGCGACCATCGCGGGTGCGATCGGCATGCTCACGCAGTTCGGCTTCCTGTTCGGCGGTCGCGACAGTCAGGGACGCCAAAGCCCCTACGGACCGATCGGGATGATCCTGATGGTGGTCCTCGCGCCGCTGGCCGCGATGATCGTGCAGATGGCGATCAGCCGGTCGCGCGAATACGAGGCGGACCGCGTGGGTGCGGAGATCTGCGGCGAACCCCTCGCACTCGCCAACGCGCTGCAGAAGCTGGAACACTACGCACATGGACGGGTGAACCAGGCCGCGGAAGCGAACCCCGCGACGGCGCATATGTTCATCATCAACCCATTGTCCGGACTGCGGATGGATGGGCTGTTTTCGACGCATCCCAAGACGGAAAACCGGGTGGCGGCGCTGCAGGCGATGGTTGGGGGATTTCAGGCGCCGGTGGTGGCGCGGGCGGGGTTCAGGAGCCCGTGGCAGTAGGAAGCAAGGCCGGGGAAAAGAATTTCCCCGGGCCCCATTCTTTTATTTTTGGCTTTTTGGCATTGGTCGGCGGGACGCGAAACGCTACCGAATGGACGCTGGCCGCGCAGCAAGCCAACAATGATTTTCTGGGACTGGCCACACACTCAGCACCAAAATTTTAAGCTCTGCACTGGCTTTCCAAACAGCACCAATAAATATGAATAAAAGACGAGGGGATTGGGGGGAGTTCTTCCCCCCAAGCTTTCTACGCTGCCCGCAGCGCCTTCCACACGATCTCGGGCGTCGCCGGCATATCCACCGCACGCCCACCCAGCGCATCCACAATGGCGTTCATCAGCGCCGGCGGCGAACCCACCGACCCTGCCTCGCCCGCACCCTTCACGCCGAGCGGGTTCGTCTCGCAGGGCACTTCGATGAAGTCGACGTCGATATTGGGAAGGTCATCGGCGCGCGGCAGCGCGTAATCCATGAAGGACGCAGAGAGCAGCTGGCCGCTTTCGGGATCATACGCAGTACGTTCCAGCATCGCCTGGCCGATGCCCTGGGCTACGCCGCCATGGACCTGCCCGCGCACGATCATCGGGTTAAGCGCGTGGCCCACATCGTCGATGACGATGTAGGTGGGGATGGTGACGATGCCGGTGTCGGGGTCGACCTCCACCTCGGCCACGTGGCAGCCATTGGGGAAGGTGTGCGCCTTAATCTCGGCGGTCTCCTCGGCGTCGAGCAGGATGGCGCTTTCGCCGGATGCCACGCGCTTTCGCTGCGTCGCGGCGAGTTCGAGGATCGCGATGCCGCGGTCAGTGCCGGCGACCGCGAAGCGGCCGGTCGTGAATTCGATATCGGCGACCGAGGCTTCCAGGATTTCGCCAGCGGCCTGCTTGCCCTTTTCGACCACGCTCGCGGTCGTCACCAGGATCGCCTGGCCTTCGGAGTAGAGGCTGCGCGCCCCGCCGGTGCCGCCGCCCGAGGGCAGCGAGGATGAATCGCCCTGGCGGATGCGAATCTTCTCCATAGGCACGCCGAGCTCGTGGTTGGTGAGCATGGCGTAGGCGGTCTCATGGCCCTGGCCGGTGGACTGCGTGCCGACATAGACGTCCACAAAACCGTCCTCCGCGAACACCACCTTGGCGTTTTCGGAATTCGCGCCGCCGGTGGCCTCGAGATAGTAGGCCATGCCGATGCCGCGCTGCTTGCCCTTGGCGGCCGCCGCAGCCTGTCGTGCGGGGAAGCCGGCCCAGTCGATCTTGGCGAGTGCGGTGTCCATCAGCCGCTCGAACTCGCCGCTGTCGTAGCGCTGCCCCATCGCGGAGGTGTAGGGCATGGCCGCAGCACCCACCATGTTCTGCCGGCGCAGCGCGATGCGGTCGCGCCCTGTCTCGCGCGCAGCAGCGTCGATCAGCCGCTCGACCAGGTAGTTGCTTTCCGGGCGCCCCGCGCCGCGATAGGCGTCGACGGGGGTGGTGTTGGTCAGCACGCCCAGCACATGCGCGTGGATCGCCTGGAAGTTGTAGACCGAGGCCAGCACCTTGGTGCCCGCGCCAGTCGGGATGAACGGCGCGAAGGTGGACAGATAGGCGCCCATGTTCGCGTGATTGCGGGTGCGCAGCGCGAGGAAATTGCCGTCCTTGTCGAGAGCCAGTTCGCCGCGCGTGATGTTGTCGCGCCCGTGCGTGTCGGCCATGAAGGCCTCGGTGCGGCCCGAGGCCCAGCGCACCGCACGCTTCAGCAGCCGTGCCGCGAAGCACACCATCACATGCTCCGCATACAGGTAGAGCTTCATGCCGAAGCCGCCGCCGACATCGGGCGTGATGACGCGGAAATGGGTCGCCGGCTGCTTGAACACGACCTCGGCCAGCAGCTTCTGCAGCAGCCACGACCCTTGCGTGTTCGTCGTCAGCGTCCAGTGGTCGGTGGCGGCGTCGTATTCGGCCAGGGCCGCGCGCGCCTCCATGCTGGCCACGACCACGCGGTTGTTCACCACGGTCAGACGCGTGATGTGGGCGGCCTGATCGAACAGCGCGTCGGCCTTGGCCTTGTCGCCGGCGTCCCAGTCAAAGCAGATGTTGCTCGTGATGCCAGGCCACACCTTGGCCGCACCCGGCTCATGGGCGGTCGCGAGGTCGGTCGCCGAGGGGAGAATCTCGTACTCCACCTCGACGGCTTCGGAGGCGTCGCGCGCGGCCTGCTCCGTCTCGGCGACGATGAAGGCGACCGGGTCGCCTACGTGGCGAACCATGTCGGTGGCCAGGGCCAGGCGCGGCGTCTCGGATCGCGGCGTGCCGTCGGAGTTCTTCAGCGGAATGACGCAGGGCACCTCGCCCAGGCCCGCCGCCTGCATGTCGGCCCCGGTGATGACGGCGAGCACGCCGGGCATGGCGGCGGCGGCGGCGGTGTCCAGGCTCAGGATGCGGGCATGGGCGTGCGGGCTGCGCAGCACCATGCCGTGCGCCGCGCCCATCGTGCCGATGTCATCGGTGTAGAGGCCGTGACCCTGCAGCAGCCGCGGGTCTTCCACGCGGCGCACCGGCTGGCTCAATCCGAACTTGGCCATGACACTTCTCCCTCAAGATTTGCCGTCCATCATCTGCGATCATTCCCCGATTGGGGAAGGGTGCATCTGCGGCTCGGGCGATTTCGCGGCGAAGCGGCGCTTGGTGGCCTCGCGCATGGACTGGAACACCACGTAGAGCATCGGGATCATGAAGATGCCGATGATCGCAGCCCCCAGCATGCCGCCGAACACCGCGGTACCCACGGCCCGACGGGAGAGCATGGCCGCGCCCGAGGCGAAGACCAGCGGCACCAGGCCCAGGATGAAGGCGATGGACGTCATCATCACCGCGCGGAACCGCAGGCGCGCGCCCTGGATCGCGGCCTCCCGCACGGGCATGCCCTCCTCGCGCTTCTCCTTGGCGAATTCCACGATCAGGATGCCGTTCTTGGCCGCGAGCGCGATCAGCACCACAAGGCCGATCTGCGCATAGACGTCGAGCGGCAGGCCGGTGATCAGCAACGCCACGAAGGCCCCGAGCACGCCGACCGCCACGGACAGCAGCACCGGGATCGGGATCACCCAGCTTTCGTACAGTGCGACCAGGAACAGGTAGGCGAACAGCACCGATAGCGCGAGGATGTAGACCGTCTGCCCTGCCGCCGCCTTCTCCTGGAAGGCGACGCCGGTCCATTCATAGCCGAAGCCCGGCGGCAGGACGCGCGCGGAGAGCTGCTCCATCGCGGCCAGCGCATCGCCGGAGGAGACGCCTGGCCGCCCGGCGCCGCTCATCGAGATGCCGCGGTAGTTGTTGTAGCGGAAGATGGTCTGCGGCCCGACCGCCGGCTGCAGCGACGCGACCGCGCCGAGCGGCACCATCTGCCCCTGCGAATTGCGGATGTGGATGCGGAAGATGTCCTCGATGTCGTTGCGGTCGGACGGCTCGCCCTGGATGTTCACCTGCCAGGTGCGGCCGAACAGGTTGAAGTCGTTGACGTAGAAGCCGCCCAGCGTGGATTGCAGCGTGTTGAACACCTGCGCGATGGACAGCCCCAGCGCCTGCGCCTTCTCGCGGTCGAGGTCGAGGAACAGCGAAGGGTTCGATGCGTTGAAGGTCGAGAACACCGCCGTCAGCCGCGGGTCCTGGTTCGCCGAGACGATCATCGCGAGCATCGCGGCGGCGAGGTCCTGGGTCGAGCGGCCCTCGTAATCCTGCAGGATGTATTCGAAGCCGCCACCGGTGCCGAGGCCGATGATCGGCGGCAGGTTGAAGGCGAAGACATTGGCCGTGCGGATCCCAGCCCCCGCGCCGAACACCCGCCCGATCGCCGCCTGCACCGACATCGAGGCGTCGGCGCGATCCGCGAAGGGCTTCAGCCGCGCGACCAGGAACGCCGAGTTCGACTGCGCGCCGCCATCGATCAGCGAGAAGCCCACGATCGCGAGCGTGCCTTGGACCGAGGGAATGTTGCGCAGGATCTCCTCGACCTGGACCACCGTCTCGCGCGTGCGGGTGACCGAGGCGCCCTGCGGCAGCTGCACCTGCACGAAGAAGGCGCCCTGGTCCTCCTGCGGCAGGAAGCCGGTGGGCGTGCGCGCGGAGAGGAAATACACCCCCACGGCGAAGCCGACCGTAAGCAGGATCGAGAGGAAGGAGAGTCGCACCAGCCGGGTGACGGCGCCGGCATACTTGTCGCGCGTCCAGTCGATGCTGCGCAGCACGTACTGGATCGGTCCACGCCGCGGCCCGTGATGCGGCCTCAGCAGCACCGCGCACAGCGCGGGCGAGAGGGTGAGCGCGTTGATGGCGCTGATCACCATCGCCGCCGAGATGGTCACCGCGAACTGTCGGAACAGCTCGCCCGACAGGCCCGGGATGAACCCGATGGGCACGAAGACCGAGAGCAGCACGAGCGTGATGGCGATGATCGGCGCGGTGATCTGCGCCATCGCCTTCTTGGTCGCCTCGGCCGGGGTGAGGTCGGGTTCCTCCTCCATCACGCGCTCGACGTTCTCGACCACGACGATGGCGTCGTCGACGACGATGCCGATGGCAAGCACCATCGCGAGCAGCGAGATGGTGTTGGCCGAATAGCCCAGCCCCAGCAGGATCGCGAAGGCGCCCACCAGGCTCACCGGCACCGCGATGGTGGGGATGATGGTGGCGCGGAAATTACCCAGGAACAGGTAGACCACGATGACGACGAGGACGAAGGCTTCGAGCAGCGTCTTGATCACCTCGTAGATCGTGTCGCTCACGAAGTCCGAGGTGTCGAAGAAGACGCGGTAGTTCATCCCCGAGGGGAAGCGGCCCTTCAGCTCCTGCATGGTGTTGCGCACCGCGGTCGCCGCCTGCACGGCATTGGCACCCGGGGCGAGATAGATGCCGAAGGACACCGCCGGCTGACCGTTGTAGCGGCTCTCGGTATCCTCGCTCGCCGCGCCGAGCTCCACCCGCGCGACGTCGCGCACGCGCAGCGTCGAGCCATCTGGGTTGGCGCGGATCAGGATATCCTCGAATTCCTGCGCGGAGGTGAGCCGGCCGCGCGTCTCGAGGTTGAACTGGAATTGCTGGTCGTTCCCGGTCGGTCGCGCGCCGAGCCGGCCGACCGGCGCCTGCACGTTCTGCGCCTGGATCGCGGCCACGATGTCGGACGGCGTGAGGTTGAGGCTGATCAGCCGGTCGGTCTCGAACCAGATGCGCATGGAATAGTCGAGCGCGCCGAACAGGTTCACTTGGCCCACGCCGGGTACACGCGCGAGGCGGTCGAGGATGTTGATGGTGGTGTAGTTCGACAGGAACAGCGGCGTGTGCTCGCCGCTTTCCGAATAGACGAAGATGAACTGCAGGATGGCGGCGGATTGCTTGCGCACCGTGACACCGTTGCGCTGCACCTCCTGCGGCAGCCGCGCGAGGGCGGCCTGCACGCGGTTGTTCACGTTGACGGTCGCGATATCGGGGTTGGTGCCGAGGGAGAAGGACACCGACAGCGTGTAGGTGCCGTCATTGGCCGAGTTCGAGCGCATGTACAGCATGCGGTCCACGCCGTTGACCGAGGCCTCGATCACCTGCGCCACCGTCTGCTCGATGACCGCCGCCGAAGCGCCCGGATAGCGCGTGGTGACGGAGACCTGGGGGGGCACGATGTCGGGCAGCTGCGAGACCGGGATGCGCAGCATCGCGAGGCCACCGGCCAGCGCGATGACGATGGCGATCACGACCGCGAGGCGCGGGCGGTCGACGAAGACCGATGACAACATGCTCGATCAGCCTCGCTGCGCGTTGCCCGGCGGCGGCGCCGGCGGAGGCGCGCTCATGGGGGAAGGATTGACCGGCTGGCCGGGACGCACACGCTGCACGCCCTCGGCGACGACGCGTTCGCCGCCTTCGAGGCCTTGTTCCACCACCGCGGTGTTGCCCGGGCTGCGGCCGAGGGTGACGTTGCGCCGCTGCGCCTTGTTCTCGCCATCGAGGATGAAGACGTAGCTGCCCTGCTGGTCCTGCAGCACCGCCGTGCGCGGCACCGCGATGGCCTGGATCGGCTCCGCGCCCTCGACCATGACGGAAACGAACTGCCCGTCGACCAGCTCGCGGTCGCCGACATCGGGTCGCTGGCCGTTCACCTCGCGCGCCGGATTGGGGATCAGGGCGCGGACCAGCAGCGTGTCGGTGTTGCGATCGACGCTGGTGTCGATGAACACCACGCGGCCAACCTGCGGGAAGACCGTGCCATCGGTCAGCCGCACCCGCACGCGCACCGCATCGGGTCCGCCGCGACCTTCGAAGCGGTTGCGCAGCTCGCGCGCCTGGCGCTGGCTGATCGCGAAGGCGACGCGCATCGGGTCCTGGCTGACAATGGTCGCGAGTGCCCCGGCATCGAGGCCCACGACGTTGCCCTCGGTGTAGTTGGTCCGTCCGATGCGCCCGCTGACGGGGGCGGTGATGACCGTGTAGTCGAGGTTGATCTGCGCCGCGCGCAGCCCGGCATTGGCGCTGAGCAGCTGCGCGTTGCCGGTGCGCTCGGCGGCGATCGCGTCGTCGAGGCGGGATTGGGTCCCCGTCGCGGTGCGCACCAGCTCGCGCGCGCGGTCGAGGCTGATGCGGGTGTTGACCAGGTTCGCCTGGGCAGAGGCGATCGTCGCCTGCTGGCGTTCGAGCTCCGCCTCGAAGGGCGCGCGTTCGAGCCGATAGAGCACCTGGCCGCGCTGCACCTCCTGCCCCTCGCGAAAGGTGATCTCCTGGATGAAGCCGGAGACGCGGGCGCGGATGACAACGCGCTCGATGGCCTCGATGCGGCCCACGAATTCGGAGGTCTCGGTGATCGGCCGCCGGTCGGCGGTGACGATGCCCACGGCCGGTGGACCCTGCGGGCCGAACTGCGCCGCGGCGTCGCCCAGGGTCGCAAGCAGAAGGATTGCTGCGCCAGTGGCAGCAAGCGGAAGGCGCGCCATACGATCCCGTCTCCAGATCACGCAACGGCATGTCGCGTTCGTGCTGCGTTGCGTCAAGCATTGAACCACGGAATGCCCTGGGCATGTGCATCTCGCGAAGCCGTGAACCGGCTGCCTTGCCGGTTGGCGGCCGCCCATGCAGTGTCCCCGCATGCACTTCCCCGCTCCTGTCACGATCACCGCCCGGCTGTTTTCTTCGCTGCCGCAGCAGTTTCGCACGCCGCGCCACACCAGCTGGAGTGCGGCCAACCGCAATGGCCAGGCGATCGACAGTTTCCTCGAAGGCCCGTGCTTCGACGCGGCGGGGCGGCTGCTCGTCACCGACATTCCGAATGGACGTATTTTCATCATCGGTGGCCCGACCTCGTGGCAGGTGCTTGCCGAGTATGATGGCTGGCCGAACGGGTTGGCGCTCGCGCCAGGCGGCGCGCTCACCATCGCCGACTATCGCCACGGGCTGCTCACGCTCGACCCCGCCACGGGTGCGATCGCGCCGTTGCTGGAGACGCTGCTGAGCGAAGGCTTTCGTGGCCTCAACGACTGCACCTATGCGCGCGACGGTGCGGTGCTGTTCACAGACCAGGGCCAGACCGGCCTGCAGGACCCGACCGGGCGCGTGCTGCGCCTGCACCCGGATGGCCGCATCGACACGCTGATCCGCAACGGGCCGAGCCCGAACGGGGTGGCGTTGAACCGCGCCGAGACGCACGCCTACGTGGCGATGACGCGGTCTTGCGAGATCTGGCGCTTTCCGCTGCGCCCGGATGCGCAGATCGGCAAGGCGAACCTGTTCTTCCGCATTCCCGCGGGCATCTCCGGCCCCGACGGAATGGCCGTCGATGGCCATGACCGGCTGTTCATCGCGAACCCAGGCCATGGGCTGGTTTGGGGCGTTGACGCACACGGCGTGGCGAAGTTCGTCATCGACTGCACGGCGTTCGGAAGGACGCCCACAAATTGCTGCTTCGCGCCGGATGGGACGACGCTGCTGATCACGGAGAGTCAGTCGGGAAGTGTTTTGGCTGCGGAGGTTCCGGCGCCTTGAAGAAAGCATGGGGGAATGAATTCCCCCAAACCCCCATCTTTTATTTTTGATGTATTGGTGCTCTCTGCGCAGCCAGCACCCAACAGATAAAAATGAAAGATTGGGGGTCGAACGTATACGTTCGACGGGAAATTCTTTTCCCCCAGTCTTTCTTACCCACCCGTCACCCCCTGCGTATTCACATATACCGCATAAAGCGACTTGCTCGCTGGCATGAACAGACGGTTGCGGAACCGTCCGCCGAAGGCGAGGTTCGCGCAGCGCTCCGGCAGGCGGATATGCCCGATCGCCCCGCCATCCTTGTTGAGGATGCGCACGCCATCCAATTCCGCGGTGCCCATGCCCCAGCCGCACCAGAGATTGCCATCCACATCGACGCGGAACCCGTCCGGCGTCTCGCCGTCGCGGCACTGGAAGAAGACGCGATTGTTGGATAGGCGGCCGCTCGCGAGATCCACGTCGAGCACGCGGATGACGCGCGGCGTCGCAGCCGCTTCCACCACATAGAGCTTCGTCTCGTCGGGGCTGAAGGCCAGGCCGTTCGGTCGCCCGATATCGCCGGTCGCGACGGTTATCTGCCCGGTGCGGCCATCGACGCGATAGATGTTCGTGGGCAGTTCCGGCGTCGCCATCTCGCCCTCGTAGAAGCCGAGGATGCCGAAGGGCGGATCGGTGAACCAGATGCTGCCATCGGAGGACACCACCACGTCATTGGGGCTGTTTAGCCGCTTGCCGTCGAAGCGGTCGGCGATGACGGTGATGGAGCCATCATACTCCGTGCGCGTCACGCGGCGCGTGAGGTGCTCGCAGGTGATCAGGCGGCCCTGGCGGTCGCGCGTATTGCCGTTGGCATTGTTCGCCGGGTTGCGGAACACGTCGACGCGGTTGGTCGCCTCGGACCAGCGCAGCAGGCGGTTGTTGGGGATGTCGGACCAGATGAGGCAGCGCTGGTCGCCGAACCAGGCCGGCCCCTCGCTCCAGCGCGCCCCGGTCCACAGCCGCTCCACGCTCGCGAGCCCGATGCGGTAGCGGTTGAAGGACGGGTCGAGCGTTATTACGGCGGGATCGGGGTAGCGCTCCACCGGCTGCGCACGCGCGGCGGATGTCAGCGCAAGCAGTCCGGCTGCGGCGCCAAGCGCGCCGCGACGGGTTGATGGCATGGTGTCTCTCCTCCTCGGCCTCTTTGCGGGCCTGGAGCGAGGCTAGCACGATCAGTTCCGGAACATCTTCCCCGGGTTGAGGATGCCCTTCGGGTCGAGGCTCGCTTTGATGCCGCGCATCACCGCCAGCGCCTCGGCGCCATGCTCCTGTTCGAGGAACTCGCGCTTGCCCAAGCCGACGCCGTGTTCGCCGGAGCAGGTGCCGCCGAGCGCCAGGCCGCGCGCGACGATGGCCTTGTCCAGCGCCCAGGCGCGCTCGAATTCCTGCGGGTCGTTCGGGTCCACCAGGATGACCGTGTGGAAATTGCCGTCGCCGACATGGCCCACGATCGGCGCGATCAGGCCGGAGGCCTCGATATCCTCCTTGGCACCCAGCAGCGCCTCGGCCAGGCGCGAGATCGGCACGCAGACATCGGTCGCGATCCCTCGCGCGCCGGGGCGCATGGCGATCGCCGCCCAATAGGCGTCGTGCCTCGCCTGCCACAATTTCTTGCGGGCCTGCTCATCGGTAGCCCAGGCGAAGCCCGTGCCGCCGCAATCGGCGGCGATCGCTTCCACCGCGCGCGCCTGTTCCTCGACGCTGGCGGGCGTGCCGTGAAATTCGAGGAACAGGGTCGGCGTGGGGGAAAAACCTTCGAGCTTCGAATAGGCGATGCAGGCGCCCATCTGCACCTCGTCCAGCAGCTCGATGCGTGCCATGGGAATGCCGCTCAGCAGCGTGGTGATCACCGTCTCCACACACGCGGCCAGCGTGGGGAACTGGCACACGGCGGCACTGGTCGCCTCGGGAATGCCGTGCAAGCGCAGCCGCACTTTCGTGATGATCCCGAGCGTCCCTTCGGACCCGATCATCAGCCGCGTCAGATCATACCCGTTGGCCGCCTTGCGCGTGCGCCCGCCCGTATCAATGACCCGCCCATCGGCGAGCACCACTTCGAGGCCCAGCACATTCTCCCGGATGGTGCCGTAGCGCACCGCATTGGTCCCCGATGCGCGCGTCGCGCACATGCCGCCGATGGTGCAGACGCTGCCCGGATCGACCGGGAAGAACAGCCCCTGGTCGCGGAGGTGGTCATTGAGCTGCTGGCGCGTCACGCCCGGCTCGATCAGGCAATCCATGTCCTCGGCATTGACTTCCAGCACGGCGGTCATCCGGCTGAGATCGAGCGAGATGCCCGCGCGCACGGGGTTCACATGGCCTTCGAGGGAAGTCCCGGCGCCGAAGGCAGTCACCGGCACGCCGTGGGCGTGGCACAGCGTCAGCAGTCGGCTGACCTCCTCGGTGGTGGCGACGAAGGCCACGGCATCGGGCAGCGTCGGCGTGGTGGTGTCCTCGCCGCGGCTGTGCTGTTCGCGCAGCGCGTTGTTCGTGCTGATGCGATCGCCGAGGAAGTCGCGGGCCGCCGAGATCACGGTATCGACGGGGCGCGGCGTGATGCTGTTCACCCAACAATCCTTTCCAAACGGCGCAGCGGCCCGGTGAGGCAATGCGGCCCGCCGCCGCCCTGCGCGAACAGGCCGAGCGTGGGGTCGAGCACCGTCAAGCCCTCGGCGCGCAGCGCGGCGTTCAGGCGCGTGCTCTCGCGCGCCGAAATCACCCGACCCTCGCCAAGGGCAAGGATGTTGCACCCGAGCGCCATCGCCTCGCGGTACGGCACATCGAGGCAGCGTATGCCATGCGCCGCGAGCCAGGCCAAAAAACCAGGATCCAGCACGTCGCGGCAGGCGACGGCGATCCCATCGGCGGCCATGCAGAACAGCACGTCGAGATGCAGAAAATGTTCGTCGAAGGTCTCGACCCGCACCTCCCAGCCCTGCTCGCGCAGCCAGCCGGCGAACTCTTCCGCGCCCGCATCATCGGTTCGCCCGCCCGAGGCGCCGACCACGGCGAGGCCCGGGCGGAGGATGTGGATGTCACCGCCTTCAAGCGTGCCGGCGCTCGCCAGGCGCCAGAAGCCGCCGGCGTGGAAGTCCAGCAGCGCCGCGTACTCGCCGCGCCGCTGCGGCCGCTCCAACTGGCACAGCACCGGGCCCCAAGGCGTCATCACGGATTGGTCGCGCGTGTAGACCATGTAGGGCAGGTGGGGCGCCGGGCGCAGCCAGTGCGGCCTGACGCCGCATTGTTCCAGCGCGGCGGTCAGCTCGCCATGCTGCGCGGCAAGCTGTGCGGCGGTCGGCACCTGGCGTGTTTCCGCCAGGGTGCGGCGCGCGATGGCGTTGGTCGGCAGCCAGCGATAATGGTCCGGCGCGCAGAGCAGCACGTCCGTCAGCACGCCGGTTTCCGAAGCGACCGCCCAATCCGCCATGCGCACGACCCTGCCGCGAAGGCCCCGTTGCGTAAAGTCCGCGTGTTTGACGCTGTTCGGCACGCGGCCTAGCGTCGCGCGACATCCAAGAACACCCGAGGGGAAAAACACGTGGCAAACAAGGTCAAGGAAGCCTGGAAATCCGGCAAGGCCGTGGTGAACGGGTGGCTCGCCATCCCCTCCGCCTTCTCCGCCGAGATGTACAGCCAGTGCGGCTGGGATTCCGTCACGGTCGACATGCAGCACGGCGTGCAGGACTACCTCTCCTGCGTGGCCTGCTTCCAGGGCATGCAGCCCTCCGGCGTCACGCCCATGGTGCGCGTGCCGTGGAACGAGCCGGGCATCATCGGCAAGGTGCTCGACGCGGGTGCCTACGGTGTCATCTGCCCGATGGTGAACACACCCGAGGAAGCCCGCGCGCTGGTGCAGTATTCCAAGTACCCGCCGGCCGGCACGCGCTCCAACGGCCCGATCCGCGCCGGTGCCTATGGCTCGTCCGGCGGCTACCAGAAGACCGCCAATGACGAGATCCTGGTCATCCCGATGATCGAGACCAAGCAGGCGATCGAGAACATCGACGCCATTCTCGACGTCCCCGGCATCGACGGCATCTATGTCGGCCCGTCCGACCTCAGCTTCTCCTATGGCAAGGAGCCGAAGCTCGACGTCGAGGACCCCTTCATCCTCGAGATCTACGACAAGCTGCTCGCCGCATGCGCGTCACGCGGCATCTCCGCGGGGCTGCACAACGGCACCGCGGCTTACGCGAACCGCATGATCAAGAAGGGCTTCAAGCTCGTCACCATCGCCAACGAGGTCGGGCTGATGGTCGCGGCCGCCAAGGCGGCGGTGAAGGAAGCCAAGGCCTGACGACGGGAGCTTAAAGCCATGCGGCACGCGCTTGGATCGATCCTCGGCGCGGTGCCGCTGGCCCTCGCCGCCAGCCTCGCCATCGCGCAGGTGGCGCCGCCGGCGGGCAGCGCGCATCTCTTCGACCTCGGCGCCGACGGCGTGCAGATCTACGCCTGCCAGGCGCGCGAGGGCCGGCCGGTCTGGGTGTTCCAGGCACCGGAGGCGGCGTTGTTCGAAGGCAATGGCCGCCAACTCGGGACCCACGGTGCGGGGCCGCACTGGGTGCTCGCCGATGGCTCGCGCGTGACCGGCGTGGTGGCCGGCTCTGCGCCTGCGCCCGTGGCCGGCGCCATCCCCTGGCTGCTGCTGCGCGCCACGCCCGACCAGACGCCGGGGCAGCTGCGCGGCGTGGGCTTCATCCGCCGCTTCGACACGGTGGGTGGCGCCCCACCCCCCGGCGCCTGCACGTCAGGCGAAGTGGCGCGGATGCGCTACGCGGCGATCTACGGCTTCTACGCCCCTTAGCTCAGCCTCAGCGGCCGCGCCCGCCCACCGGCTGCAGATGCCGCAGCGCCTCGCGCGCGATCGCCGCGCCGATCGCCTCCGACACCTCCTCGGTGTGGCGGAAATGCACCCCGCCCCAGATGCGTGAGGCCGAGCAATCCGCCGCGGCCGCACGGAAGGACGCAAAGCGCTGCGACAGGATCGCGCGCGTGCCCAGCGAGCGGTAGGTGAAGGGCACGCCGTCGCCGAACAGCGCGGTCAGCAGCGCACCGCCGAAGGCGCAATCCGCTGCGTGGCCGGAAGGGTACTCGGGAAACGCCGGCGTCGTCACCAGCGGCATCCACTCCGGGTCGGGAGCGACGCCGAAGCCGCCCTCCTGCAGCGCGGTCACCGGCCGCCAGACGCTGTAGCGCTCCTTCGCCTGCCAGATGATGACGCCGACATCATCCATCCCGATCGAGAGCAGCGCGAGCCCGCGTGCGGTGCCCCACAGCCCATCGGGTGCGGGGCGCGCATCCAGCAGCGCGACCACGGCGTCGACGAAGCCGCGATGGGAGACCTGCTGGGCCCAGAACGCCGCCGAGGCCGCCTCAGCCGCGCTGCGCTCCGCATTGGCGCGGCCGCCGACCCGGCGAACCTCCTCGACATCGCGCAGATAGACCGGGCTGCCCAGCGGCGGCGGCGGCGGGGTCAGCGCGGCGGCGGCCATGGGGGAGAACAGCAGCGGCGTGCTGGTCGGCACCACGTCCTGGCCGAACAACGGCGGCGTCGGGCGCCAGCGCCCCGGCCGCGTCGCCGAGGAGAATTGCACGAAGGGCGCAAAGCCATCCGCCTCCCGCCGGCGCAGCGCGGCGAGCGCGATGCTGCGCCCGAGGGCCAGGCCCCGCTCGCGCGCATCGCCCGCCGGCACCCGGGCGAGCGCGGTGGCGAGCAGCGCCGCGCGCTCCGCCACGCTGCCTTCCGCGAGACCCGCCAGCACCGTCTCCGCCACGGCGGCGACCGCGGCTTCGGGCGATGCGCCGGCGCCGCGCGGCTCGTCGGGCGCGGCCGGGTTCCAGCGCGCATAGCGCGGCTGGATGGCGTTGAGCGCGTCATGCATCGCGGGGAACATGATGGAGATGGTGTAGCGGCTCATGTCACCATGATCGAACCGGTCCACCACCGCGGCCCATTCGGACACCGCGTCCGTGGCGCGCGCGGGCGAGGCAAGACCGATCAGGCCGAAAAGAACGGGAAGCCACGCGAACCATGGCGCGCGGCGGGCAGGAGGCAGGGACAAGCGAGCGACCTTCTAAGGAGATGCCAACGATATGGTGATCGGAGTGTCACTCTTTCGTCACGATCCGGCGAGCAAACCGCTAGCGCTTGGGCGGAAATCCCCGCCCCGCGCCGATCGCGTCATCGCCGAAGCGCGCCCGCAGCGCCTCGACCGCGCGCCACTTCGCCACCCGCCGCGGCGCGCCGGGGTCGGCGAGGTCCGCCTGGTCGGCCCGGTCGGCCGGCAGCAGCGGCTGGGCGCCGACGCCGATGAGCCGGAACGCGGTGCCATCCGCCTCGCGCCGGAGCAGGCCTTGCGCGGCGGCGAAGATCACCTCCGGCAGCAGCGTCGCCCCCGGCAGCCGCACGGTGCGGGTGCGCGAGGCGAAGGCGGCGGTCTTGAGCTTCAGCACCACGCCGCCGGCGCAGAGCCCCTTCTCCCGCAGCCGCCGGGCCAGCTTCTCGCACATGCGCCACAGCGGGCGCTCGAGGGCTTCGAGATCGGTCATGTCGGCGTCGAAGGTGGTCTCCGCGCTCACCGATTTCGTGCCCCGCGCCGGGTCCACGCTGCGCGCATCCTCGCCGCGGGCGCGGGCGGCGAGTGCGGGGCCCTCGTCGCCGAAGCGCCTGGCCGCCTCGCGCGCATCCAGCGCGGCGAGCTGCCCGAGTGTGGCGAAGCCGGCTCCGACCAGGCGCTTCTCCATCGCCGGGCCGATGCCGGGCAGCAGCCCCACCGGCTGGGGGGCGAGCCAGCCCGCGGCCTCCGCGGCGCCGATCACGGAGAAGCCGCGCGGCTTGTCGCGTTCGGCGGCGAGCTTGGCCATCAGCCGGTTGGCCGCGAGCCCGACCGAGACGGTGACGCCGACCTCCTGCTCCACCCGGCGGGCGAAGCGCGCGAGCACGGCGGCCGGTGGCGCGCCGTGCAGCGCTTCCGTGCCGCGCAGGTCGAGCACCGCCTCGTCGATCGACAGCGGCTGCACCATGGGCGTGAGGGATTCCATCAGCTCGCGGATGCGGCGGCCCTCGCGGACGTACTTGCCGATGTCGGGGCGGATCACCTCGGCATCGGGACAGGCGGCGAGCGCCTTCCACATGGGCATCGCGCTGCGCACGCCGCGGGTGCGGGCGATGTAGCAGCAGGCCGCGACGACGCCGCGCGTGCCGCCGCCGACGATGACCGGGCGGGTGAGCAGTTCTGGGCGGTCGCGCTTCTCGACGCTGGCGTAGAAGGCGTCGCAATCGACATGAGCGAGGGCGAGGGTCAGCACCTCGGCATGGCGCACCACCCGCCGGCCGGCGCAGACGGGGCAGGGGCCGGCGGCGGTCGCGCCGGTCGCACAAGCCGCGCCGGTCGCACCGGCCGCGCCGGTCCAGAAGCAGTCGCGGCAGAGCGCGCCCATCACGCCCGCAGCCATGGCATGGCCGCGAAGGCGAGCAGCAGCGCGCCGTAGATCATGCCCTCGGGCGTGGCGAATTTGGCGACCCAGGCATCCGGCGTCGCGCCGTTCAACACCGCGCCGAGGCCGATCTCCACGCCCACAAGCAGCGCGAGCGCGATGCCGCCCATCGCGATGCGACCGGCGCCGCGTGGCGGTAGGGCCTGCCAATGCGCGAGGCGCGGCGCCACCCACGCCATCGCGGCCAGCATCGGTACCGCCTCCAGCGCCGTCGCGGCGACCACCCCGATGCGGGGCGCGACCACCATCACCCGCAGCGCGCCGAGCCCGAAGCTCAGCCCGAACAGGACCAGGCCATAGGCCGCGCCGGCGAGGGCCGCCCGCGTCAATCCGAATCCCACAGGCGCGCCGCACCGAACACGCCGCTCGAATCGCCATGCATGGCTTGCAGCACCGGCGTCTCCGCGTGGTCGGAGAAGACGTGGCGTGGCATCAGCCGCGGCAACTCGGTGTACAAATGCGCCATGTTGGACAGGCCGCCTGCGAGCACGATCACGTCCGGGTCGAGGATGTTCACCACCATCGCCAGAGCCCGCGCCAACCGGTCCGTGTGCCGCGCGAGCGCCGCCGCCGCCACCTGGTCCCCCGCCGCCGCGCGCGCCGGCAGCGCCGAGGCATCGCGCGCGCCCGGGCCATCGGCGTCGGCGGCGAGCGCAGGGCCGGAGAGCCAGGTCTCCAGGCACCCCGGCTTCCCGCACCAGCAGGTCGGGCCCGGATGCTCGGCAGCGGTCGCCCAGGGCAGCGGCGTGTGGCCCCATTCGCCGGCGACCATGTTGCGCCCGTCCAGGATGCGCCCGCGCGTGACGATGCCGCCGCCGACGCCGGTGCCGATGATGACCGCGAAGACGGTGTCGAACCCCGCCCCCGCGCCATCGGCCGCCTCGCTCATCGCCAGGCAGTTCGCGTCGTTGGAGATGCGCACCGCGCGCTCCAGCCGGCGCGCGAGGTCCTCGCGCAGCGGGCGGCCGTTCAACGCCTGGGAATTCGCCCCGCGCACCAGCCCGGTCGCCGGGCTGAGGCTGCCGGGAATGCCCAGGCCAAGGCTGCCGCGCAGGCCGAGCCGCGCCTCGGCGGCTTCCACCAGCCCGGCGATGGCCCCGACGGTCTCGTCATAGCCCGTGGGTGTCGCGCAGCGTTCCCGCAGCATCACCGACCCATCCTTCGCCAGCGCCACGATTTCGATCTTCGTGCCGCCGAGATCCACGCCGAGCCGCATGCCAACCCTCTCCTTTGCGCCGGGACCGGCCATGGTGGAATATAGCGCCATGGCTGATACAACCCTCGATGTCCAAGGTCTCACCTGCCCGCTGCCGGTGCTGAAGGCAAACAAGGCGCTGCGCAGCCTGGCCGCCGGGGACCGTCTCACCGTGCTCGCGACCGACCCTGCCAGTGTCGCGGATTTCCATGCCTATAGCCGGGAGACCGGCCACGCTCTCGTGGCGTTCAGCGAAGCGCAGGGCAAGTTCCGATTCGTGCTGAAAAAGCGCGAGGAGCCGGTAAGCTCGGCCTCCTGAGAGGGAACGTCCGGCCCATGAGCGTGTTGCTGCTGACCCATCGCGCCTGCCTCGCGCATGATCCGGGTCCCTACCATCCCGAATGTCCCGACCGCCTGCGCGCCGTGCTCGCCGCCCTCGACGCTGAGGAATTCGCCGACTTGGTGCGCGACGAGGCGCCACGGGCGACGCGCGAACAGCTCATGCTCATCCATCCCGCGCGCCACATCGACGCGATCCTGGGGATCACGCCCGAGCCCGACGAACGCGTCGCGCTGGATGCCGACACTTTGATGTCGCCGGGCAGCGCCGAGGCCGCGCTGCGCGCCGCCGGTGCCGGCGTCGCAGCCGTGGATGCGGTGCTGGCGGGCGGCATCCGCCGCGCATTCTGCGCGGTGCGCCCGCCGGGCCATCATTGCGAACCGAGCCAGCCGATGGGGTTCTGCCTGTTCTCCAACGCCGCGATCGCGGCGCGCCACGCCCAGGTGGCGCATGGGGTGGCGCGTGTGGCGGTGGTGGATTTCGACGTGCACCACGGCAACGGCACCCAGGCCTGCTTCGAGGCCGATCCCAGCCTGCTCTACATCTCCTCCCACCAATGGCCGCTCTACCCCGGCACCGGGGCGGTGTCGGAGACCGGGGTGGGCAACATCGTGAACGGGACGCTGCCGGGCGGGGCCAATGGCGCGGCATTCCGGGCGCTGTGGGAACGCGATCTGCTGCCCGCGCTCGACGCCTTCGCGCCGGGGCTGGTCATCGTCTCGGCTGGCTTCGACGCCCACGCGCGCGATCCGCTCGCCCAGCTGCGGGTGCTGGAGGAGGATTTCGCCTGGCTTACCACGGAAATCTGCGTGATCGCGGAGCGGCATTGTCAGGGCCATGTCGTCAGCCTGCTCGAAGGCGGCTATGACCTCGACGCGCTCGCCACTTCGGCGGCCGCCCATGTCCGGGCGCTGCGCGACGCGTGACGCAAGGCAGTTCTGGACCCGGCGCCGTGTGTCTGCTTGGTTACGTGTTAAGAAGACCTGACACTATTGGAAGCGATCCAGATGGCCTTGCCTGACACGAAGCCCGCCGAAGTTGCCGGGCTCAGCTTCGAGGAGGCGCTGGCCGAGTTGGAGGCCATCGTGAAGACCCTCGAGGGTGGCCAGGGCAAGCTCGAGGAATCGGTCCGCGCCTATGAACGCGGTGCGGCGCTGCGAGGCCATTGCGAGACCAAGCTCGCCGAGGCCGAGCAAAAGGTGCAGGCGATCACCGAGGGCCCGGGCGGCATCACGCTGCGGGACGTCGAATGATGTGCCGCTGATGACTCTCTCCGAAGCGATGGCCGAAGCGGCCCAGGAAATCGATGAAGCCCTGGATATGCTGCTCCCGCCTGTCGAGGGCGACGAGGCGCGGCTGTTCGAGGCGATGCGCTACGCCACCATCGGCGGCGGCAAGCGGCTGCGCGGCTTCCTCGTGCTGGAATCCGCGCGCCAGTTCGGCGTCGGGCGCTCCGCCGCGCTGCGTGTGGCGGCCGGTATCGAGATGATGCACGCCTATTCGCTCGTGCATGACGACCTGCCGGCCATGGATGACGACGCGCTGCGCCGCGGCAAGCCCACGCTGCACATCGCCTTCGACGAGGCGACCGCCATCCTCGCCGGCGACGCGCTGCAGGCCAACGCCTTCTTCGCCATGACCGAGGACGACGCCCATGCCGACCCCTGGGTCCGCGCCGAGCTGTGCCGGTGCCTCGCGCGCGCCGCCGGGCCGCGCGGCATGTGCGGCGGGCAGATGCTGGACATCCTGGCCGAACTCGCCACATCTCCCCTCGATGAAACTGCGATCGGTCGCTTGCAATTGTTGAAGACCGGCAAGCTCATCGAGTTTTCCGCCGAGGCGGGTGCCATCCTGGGCAAGGCGCCCTCGGCGCAGCGCCACGCGCTCGCCGCCTATGGCCGCGAGATCGGTGCCGCCTTCCAGATCGCCGACGACCTGCTCGATGCCACCGCGACGCCCGACCAGACCGGCAAGGCCACCGGCAAGGATGCCGCGCTGAACAAGGCGACGCTGATCGGCACCCTGGGCCTGGAGCGCGCCCGCGCCCATGCCGAACGCCTGGTGGACCAGGCCCAGGCCCACCTCGCCCCCTTCGGCGAACGCGCCGATCTGCTGCGCACCCTCGCCCAATACGCCATCGAGCGGAGGAATTGATGACCCGTCCCGCAACCCCCCTGCTCGACCGGGTCCGCGAGCCGGCCGATCTGCGCAACCTCTCGCTCGACCAGCTCAAGCAGGTCGCGAACGAGCTGCGCGCGGAGACGATCGACGCGGTCTCCGTCACCGGCGGGCATCTGGGCGCTTCGCTCGGTGTCGTGGAACTCACCGTCGCGGTGCATGCCGTGTTCGACACGCCGCATGACCGGCTGATCTGGGATGTCGGGCACCAGGCCTATCCGCACAAGATCCTGACAGGGCGGCGGGACCGCATCCGCACGCTGCGCCAGCCCGGCGGTCTGTCGGGATTTACGCGGCGGAGCGAGAGCGAATACGACCCGTTTGGCGCGGCGCATTCCTCCACCTCCATCTCCTCGGGCCTGGGCATGGCCGTGGCGTCGGAGCTGAAGGGCGAGGAGCGCAACGTGATCGCCGTCATCGGCGACGGCGCGATGTCCGCAGGCATGGCCTATGAGGCGATGAACAATGCCGGCGCGCGCAAGTCGCGCCTGATCGTCATCCTCAACGACAACGACATGTCGATCGCCCCACCCGTGGGCGCGCTGAGCAACCACCTGTCGCGGTTGATTTCGTCGCGCCCCTTCCTGTCGATGCGCGAGATGATGGGGCGCCTGGCCAAGCGCTTCCCGCGCCCGCTGGAGCGTGTCGCCAAGCGCGCCGATGAATACGCGCGCAGTGTCATCACCGGCAACGCGCTGTTCGAGGAGCTGGGCTTCTACTATGTCGGCCCGATCGACGGCCACAGCATCGACAGCCTGGTTCCCGTGCTGCGCAACCTGCGCGACGCCGATGAGCGCGAGCCGATCCTGCTCCATGTCGTGACGCAGAAGGGCAAGGGCTACGGTCCCGCCGAGCAATCCGCCGACAAGTACCACGGCGTCCAGAAATTCAACGTCATCACCGGCGAGCAGGTGAAGGCCCCGCCCGGCCCGCCCTCCTACACCAAGGTCTTCGCCAATGCGCTGATCGCGGAAGCCGAGGCGGATGAGCGCATCGTCGCCATCACCGGCGCGATGCCCTCGGGCACCGGTCTCGACAGCTTCGGAAAGCGCTTCCCCAAGCGCACCTTCGACGTGGGCATCGCCGAGCAGCACGCGGTGACCTTCGCCGCCGGGATGGCGACGGAGGGGATGAAGCCCTTCTGTGCGATTTATTCCACCTTCCTCCAGCGCGCCTATGACCAGGTGGTGCATGACGTCGCGCTGCAGAAGCTGCCGGTTCGCTTCGCGATGGACCGCGCCGGGCTGGTGGGTGCGGATGGCGCGACCCATGCCGGCAGCTTCGACGTCGCCTATCTGGGCTGCCTGCCGAACATGGTGCTGATGGCGGCCGCCGATGAGCTGGAACTGATGCACATGGTGGCCACCGCCGCGGCGATCGACGACCGTCCCTCGGCCTTCCGCTACCCACGCGGTGAGGGGTTGGGCCTGGTTCTGCCGGCGCGCGGGACACCTTTGGAAGTCGGGCGCGGACGGGTGCTGAAGGAAGGCACCTCCATCGCGCTGCTGAGCTATGGCACGCGCCTGGCCGAATGCCTCAAGGCGGCCGAGGACCTCGCCGCGCGCGGGCTATCCTGCACGGTGGCCGATGCGCGCTTTGCTAAGCCGCTCGACACCGTCCTCGTCGAGCGCCTCGCGCGCGAGCACGCGGTGCTGATCACGGTGGAGGAAGGCTCGGTCGGCGGTTTTGGGAGCTTCGTGATGCAGCACCTCGCCTGGGCGGGGCTGCTGGAGACCGGGCTGAAGATGCGGCCGATGGTGCTGCCCGACCGCTACATCGACCACAACAACCCGATGAAGCAGTACGACGAGGCCGGGTTGAACGCGGCGCAGATCGTGTCTGCGGCGCTGGCCGCGATGGGGCAGGCGGATTCGATCCCGGCACGCGCGTAACGCAACGCGGCTTCAGGGCCCCTGTGCGTGGTCGCGTGGTGGAGCGGTCTTCTGGCCGATGCGCCACAACACGCCGGTCGGATCGACGAGGATGAAGTCGCGCGTGGTCCCGTGATCGGTGGGCGCCGCGGTGTGGACGCCGTATCGGGCCGCGATGCCTTAGCGCTGCACGTGGTCCCACCAAGCGTCGAGGTCCGCGACAAAAAGGTGGATCATGAAGTTGGCGGCGTGCTCCGCATTGTAGAAGTTCTGCAGCAGGAACCGCGCCTCGCCATGCCGGACCTCCGCGACGTGGTCGTGCGACCAGGCGATGGCAAAGCCCAGATCGTTATAGAAGCGCTTCGACAACGCGAAATCCCGCGAAGGCACGAACGCCTTCACCTCGATGGTCGCTATATTCGGCATCGACCTTGCCTCCGGGCGATTGCGGTGGACTGCCACACCGCCACCCCGACAGGCAACGAAGCTGGCGTGCGGCTGAATCAGTCCCGCGTGAGTGCAGCCACGCCCGGCAGCGTCTTGCCTTCCAGCCACTCAAGGAAGGCACCGCCGGCCGACGACACGTAGGTCATCCGCTCCACCACGCCCGCGTGCTTGAGGGCTGCCACGGTATCGCCGCCGCCGCCGATGGATTTCAGCCCTGCCGAGGTGGTGAGCCCGGCCACCGTCGCCGCCACCGCGACCGTCGCGGCGTCGAAGGGCTGGATCTCGAACGCGCCGAACGGCCCGTTCCACACCACCGTCGAGGCGCCACGCAGCCGCTGCTCCACCATCGCGACCGTCTCGGACCCGACGTCGAGCGCCATCATGCCCTCCGGCACGGAATCGATGCCGACGGTGCGGGACGACGCGTGCGCCGCGAACTCGGAGGCCACCACCAGGTCCACCGGCAGCACCACCTCGCAATGCGCCTCGGCCGCTTCGGCGAGCATGCGCAGGGCGGTGTCGTGCATCTCCGCTTCCTGCAGCGACTTGCCCATGGCGTGGCCCTGGGCGGCGAGGAAGGTGTTGGCCATCGCCCCGCCGATCACCAGCACGTCCACCTTGCGGGACAGATTGCCCAGCAGGTCGAGCTTGGTGCTGACCTTGGCCCCGCCCACGATCGCGACCACCGGGCGTGCAGGATTACCCAGGGCCGCGTCCAGCGCCTCCAGCTCCGCCTGCATCAGGCGCCCCGCGTAGCTCGGGACCAGGTGCGCCACGCCCTCGGTGCTCGCATGCGCGCGGTGCGCGGCGGAGAAGGCGTCGTTCACATAGGCGTCGGCAAGCCGTGCGAGGGCCGCCGCCATGGCCGGGTCATTGGCTTCCTCGCCGGGATGGAAGCGGGTGTTCTCCAGCAGCAGCACGTCGCCATCGGCGAGCGCCGCGACGGCGGACTCCGCCACCAGCCCCATGCAGTCCTCGGCGAAACCGACCGGCCGGCCCAGCGCCGAAGCGAGCGCCTCCACCATCGGACGCAGCGACATCTCCGATACGACCTTGCCCTTGGGCCGGTCGAAATGGCTGCACACCACCACGCGGCCGCCCTTCTCCGACAGCTCCTTGATCGTCGGCACGAGCCGCTCGATCCGCGTGCGGTCGGTGATCCGGCCATCCTTGACCGGCAGGTTGAGGTCGGCGCGAAGCAGGATGCGCAGCCCGCGCGGGTCAAGCTCGTCCAGCGTGCGGAACTGCGGCATCTCTATCCACTCGATCTCAGGCTTTGGGGTTCAGAGGCTGCCGAACAAGGCCGCGGTGTCGCTCATGCGGTTCGAGAAACCCCACTCATTGTCGTACCAGCCCATGACGCGGACCATTGCGCCGCCATCGAGGCTCTGCGTCTGCGTCGCATCGAAGGTGCAGCTGGCCGGGTTGGTATAGAAGTCCACGCTAACCAGCTGTTCGGTCGTGTAGTCGAGGATGCCCTTGAGCTCGCCCTCGGCAGCAGCCTTCATCGCGGCGTTGACCATGTCCTTCGTCACGCCTTCGGTGCGCAGGTTCACGTCGAGCGAGACCACCGACACGTCCGGCACTGGCACGCGGATGGAGGTGCCGTCGAGCTTGCCGTTCAGCTGCGGCAGCACCAGGCCCACGGCCTTCGCCGCGCCCGTGCTGGTCGGGATCATGGACACGCCCGCGGCGCGCGCGCGGCGGAGGTCCTTGTGCAGCGTGTCGACCGTGTTCTGGTCGCCGGTATAGGCATGGATTGTCACCATGTAGCCGCGCAGCACGCCAAAGGCGTTGTCCAGCACATAGGCCAGGGGCGCGAGGCAGTTCGTGGTGCAGGACGCGTTGGACACGATGGTCATGTCCCGCGTCAGCGCCTTGTGGTTCACGCCGAACACGATGGTCGCGTCCGCATCCTCGCCGGGTGCGGAGATCAGCACCTTGCGTGCACCGGCCTTGATCAGCGCCCCGGCCTTTTCCTTGCTCGTGAAGATGCCGGTGCATTCCAGCGCCACATCCACGCCCTGGAACGGCACCTGCGACGGGTCGCGCTGGGCGCTGACCGTGATCGGCCCATAGGTGCGCCCGCCGCGGGTGATGGTGATGGTCTGGCCCTCGACGGTCACGGTGCCGTCGAAGCGGCCATGCACGCTGTCATACTTGAATAGATGCGCATTCGCCTCGACCGAGCCGAGGTCGTTGATGGCGACGCATTCCACATCCGTCCGCCCGCTCTCGATCATGGCGCGCAGCACCAGGCGCCCGATGCGCCCGAACCCGTTGATGGCGACCTTCACGGCCATGGCCTGCAAATCCTCTGTGTTGTCCCGCGCATCCGTGGCGCGACCGTCATGACGCCCATAACCGGGCAATCCTCATGACGGGCGCGCTACAGTCCGAATCCGGCGGGAAGATGGCGCAGGCGAAAGGTGGCGGCAACCAGCGCCGCGGGCGAAACCGGTCCACGGTGGCGGTCATGCGCAGGGCGCATGGCCAAATTCTAATGAGCGTGCCCTGCGTGCGGGTCGACGATTCCCGTGCGCAGCTCCCGGCTCGCCTGGCGCAGGATCGAGACCGAGGAGGTCAGGAACAGCCCCGCCATGATCCCCGCCACCACCAGGTCCGGCCAGGGCGTGCCCGTCAGCCACACGCCCACCGCCGCCAGCATCACCGCCACATTGCCGATCGCGTCATTGCGCGAGCACAGCCAGACGGACCGCACATTCGCATCCCCATCCTTGTAGCGGGCCAGCACGAGCACGCTCAGCAGGTTCGCAGCCAGCGCCATCACGCCGATGCCGCCCATGATGTCCGCCCGCGGCACGCCGGTGCCGAACACCGCCCAGGCCGTCGCGCCGAACACCCAGGCCCCCATCAGCAACAGGCTCACCGCCTTCGCCATCGCCGCGCGCGACCGGATGGCCGCCGCCGCGCCGATCACCGCGAGGGACAACCCATAGGTCGCCGCATCCGCCGCGAAATCCAGCGCATCCGCCTGGAGCGCGAGCGACCCCGCCAGCGCGCCGCCCACCACCTCCACGCCGAACGTGCCGGCATTGATGGCAATGACGAGCCAAAGCCGACGCCGATAGTCGGCGGACACACCGTCGAAGGTCGTGTCGTGATGATGCCCGCAACCCGCCATCGCATTGGCTCCCGTATCCAGGATGGAAGAATGGGGATGCAGGGGCGGGCTATACTATTGCGGAAGGCCGTTCGGACGACAGCATGGGGGAAATGAATTTCCCCCAAACCCCCATTCTTCTTTTTTGATTTTTGGTTCGGGCTGGGAGGTCAGCGGCGGTGGTTCAGGGCGGCGCTGGCTCGGCAGCCAGGACCCGGGGGATTCCCAGCCTTACTCGACCCGCTTCTTCACCGCGGCAACCACCGCTTCCACCGTGATCCCGAAATGCTTGAACAGGGCCTCGGCCGGGGCGCTCGCACCGAAGCCTGCCATGCCGATGAAGACCCCCTCCGGCCCCAGCCAGCGGTCCCAGCCGAAGCCGATCAGCGCCTCGACCCCCACGCGCAACCCCGAGCCGAGCACGTCCTCGCGATAGCTCGCGTCCTGCAGCGCGAAGAGTTCCCAGCACGGCAGGGACACCACGGCGGTCCCGATTCCCTCGGCTTCCAGTGTCACGCGGGCGGCGACGGCCAGATGCAGCTCGGACCCCGTGGCGATGAGCGTGGCGCGGCGCGGGCCGCTCGCTTCTTCCAGCACATACCCGCCGCGGGCGCAGCGGTTCTCGCCGGCGTCGGAACGGAGTGCGGGGAGGTTCTGCCGCGAGAGAGCGAGCAGGGAAGGGCCGTCGGCGCGCTTTATCGCAAGTTCCCAGCACTCCGCGGTCTCCATCGCGTCACCGGGGCGGAAGACGAAGACGTTGGGCATGGCGCGGAAGCTGGCCAGGTGCTCGACGGGCTGGTGCGTCGGCCCGTCCTCGCCCAGGCCGATGGAGTCATGCGTCAGCACGTGGATCACGCGCTGGCGCATCAGTGCGGCGAGACGAATGGCCGGGCGCATGTAGTCGGAGAAGACGAGGAAGGTGCCCGAATAGGGGATGATGCCGCCATGCAGCGCCATGCCGTTCATCGCAGCCGCCATGCCGTGCTCGCGCACGCCATAATGGATGTAACGGCCGGCAAAGTTGCCCGGCGTGACCGAGGCCACGCCCTTCACGTTGGTGTTGTTCGACCCGGTGAGGTCCGCCGACCCGCCAACCATCTCCGCGATCGCGGGCACCAGGGCTTCGAGGGCCTTCTGGCTGGCGATGCGGGTCGCGATCTTGGGCTTCTGCTCGGCGTGCTGGGCGCGGAGCGCGGCGAGCGGCAGGTGCCAGCCCTCCGGCAGCTTGCCGGCGATGGCGCGTTCGAATTCCTCGCGCTGCGGGTGGTTAGCGAGGCGCTTGAGCCAGGAACGTCGGGTGCCGGCGCCGCGGCGGCCGACGGCTTCCCAGCGCTCGCGCAGGCCCTCGGGGATCTCGAAGGGGCCGTGGTTCCAGCCCAGCGCGGATTTGGCGCCCTCCGCCTCGGCGGCACCGAGCGGTGCGCCATGGCTGCCGGCGGTGCCGGCCTTGGACGGCGCCGAGAACCCGATGATCGTCCGGCAGGCGATCAGCGTCGGCCGGCGCGAGCGCTGCGCCCAGGCCAGCGCGGCGGCGACGGCCGTGGGGTCATGCCCGTCGACCCGCCGCGTGGACCAGCCATACGCGGAGAAGCGCTTGAGCGTGTCATCGGTGAAGGACAGCGCGGTATCGCCATCGATGGAGATGGAATTGTCGTCCCAAAGTACCGTCAGCTTCGCCAGGGCCAGGTGCCCCGCCAGCGACGCCGCCTCGTGGCTGATCCCTTCCTGCAGGTCGCCGTCCGAGGCGATCACCCAGGTGCGGTGGTCCACCAGGGACTTGCCGAAACGCGCGGCCAGCAGCCGCTCCGCCATCGCCATGCCCACGGCGGTCGCCAGGCCCTGGCCGAGCGGGCCGGTCGTGGTCTCGATGCCCGGATGCTCGCCGAACTCGGGGTGCCCTGCGGCGGGGGAATGCAGCTGGCGAAACTGCTTGAGCTGCTCGACGCCCATCCCGGCATGTCCGGTCAGGTGCAGCAGCGCGTAGAGCAGCATCGATCCATGCCCGGCGGAGAGCACGAAGCGGTCGCGGTCGGGCCAGCGCGGGTCCGCCGCGTCGAACTTCACGAAGCCATCGAACAGCGCCGTCGCGGCGTCCGCCATGCCCATCGGCATGCCGGGGTGGCCGGATTTGGCGGCCTCGACGGCGTCGATGGCCAGCGCGCGGATGCAGTCGGCCATGCGCCGCGCCTCGCCGGCAGGACGCGCCAGGATGGCGGCCTGGTGCGCCAGCGCCGGGTTCCTGGCTTGCGCCGACGCCGTGTTCGACGGGAGAGAATCGGGTTCGGTGGTGGCCAAGGGGCGATGGACCTCGGGGATGTCAGGGGCGGCGCCGCTATAGAACTCCCGCGCCGCGGCGGCAAATCAGGCGCCCTGCCGCGTCCCCGCCCTGCCGCCCGCCAAGATCGTCCCGAATGGCGGCGCCGCTCCCGCCACCCGGCCGCCGCCGCGCGCTGAAGGTCGCGCGCGGCGGCGGCGCCGCCTATACTGCGCCCATGCCCCCATCCGACCCAGCCGCGACCGACACCATCGAGGAAAGCCCAACCCGTGACGGGCTATGGCCGATGCCGCCGGGCCCGCCGCACGAGGAGCACCACTTCACCGCCTCCGAGACCGTGCGAGACCTGGTGATCGGCATGGCCGATGGCCTGACGGTGCCCTTCGCGTTGGCCGCGGGGCTCACCGGCGCGGTCGCCGGCAACACCCTGATCGTGACCGCGGGCCTCGCCGAGATCGCCGCCGGGTGCGTCGCCATGGGCCTCGGCGGCTATCTCGCCGCGCGCACCGATGCCGAGCACTACGTCGCCGAGCGCCAGCGCGAGGAGCAGGAAACCCACGACTACACCGACCGCGAACGCTGGGAGGTGGCTGCGATCCTGCACCGCTACGGCGTGCGCGGAGACGCCCTGCGCCTGGCGGTGGACAGCATCTGCGCTGACCGCCGCCGCTGGGTGGACTTCATGATGCGCTTCGAACTCGACCTTCAGGAGCCGCAGCCAGGTCGCGCGGCGCAATCGGCCGTGACCATCGGCGGCGCCTATGTGGTGGGCGGGATGATCCCGCTCGCGCCCTACATCGTCATGACCGACACCGTCAGCGCGCTGATCGTCTCGGCCTGCGTGACCGCACTGGCACTGACCGGCTTCGGTTGGCTGAAGGCGCGCGCGACAGGACTGCCGGCCACGCGCGGGGCAGCGCAGACGCTGGCGATCGGCGGGCTGGCTGCGAGCGTGGCGTACGGGATCGCGAAGCTGGTCGGCGGGTAGCGGAGGAAGAAAGCATGGGGGCTTTGCCCCCAAACCCCCACCAGGATCGTGTCGATCCTGGACCTCCATCTGTTGGTTCTTGGGATTGGAAAGGGGATCTCGCCGGAGGCGAGCCGGGGTGGGGAGGGGGCGCCGGCGGTGCCATTTCCACGGGAGCGCCCGCGACGCGCCCCCTCCCAACCCCGGCGCATCTCGATGAAACACCCCTCCCCAAGCCCAGGACCAACACATGCAGGGGCCCGGGGATCGGCGCGATCCCCGGCGGGGGTTTGGGGGCAGCGCCCCCATGCTTGCTTCGCCTCACGCCATCCGCAGTGCCGCCTCACGCCGCGCCCGTTCGCTTGCCAGGCACGCGGCCGCCACCACCGCTGCGCCGACGAGCACCTGCCAGGCGGGCACCACGCCCCAGATCGTGATGTCGAATCCCACCGCGAAGATGAGTGCAGCGTATTCGAAGGGTGCAAGGCGCGCTGCGTTGGCGTGGCGGAAGGCCAGCGACATCGCGACCATCGCGCCGGCGGAGACTATGCCGTTCAGGCCGAGAAGTATTGCGTCGGCCGGGCCTGGCGTGCGCCATTCCGCCAGCATGAAGGGCAGGGTGGCGGCCGCGCCCAGCAGGCTCGGCCACAGGATCACGCCGGCGAGGCTGCTTTCGGCGCGCAGGCGGCGGTTGATGGTCATGATGACCGCGTAGTTGAACGCCCCGAAGAAGGCCCAGGCATAGCCTTGCCAGGCGCCGCCGGCGCCGAGGCTCGGCACGATCGCGAAGGCGACGCCGCAGAACCCCACCGCCGTCCAGGCCCAGGCGCGGCCTGGCAGCGATTCGCGCAGGAACAGCGCGGCCATGCCGAGCAGCATGAAGGGCGCGGTGAAATGCACCAGGTATCCCTCGGCGAGCGACAGGCTGCGCAGGGCCAGGAAAAACCCCGCGGCCGAGCCGAGCATCGCCATCGCCCGCAGCCCCTGCAGCCAGGGATACGCGGAGGCCAGCGTGCCGCCCGCGCCGGGTCGGATCGCGCGCGCGGCGAGGAACAGCGCGAGCATCACCGCGTGGCGCAGGAACAGCACCTGCCCTGCTCCGAAGCCGGCGGCGAGCAGCTTGGAGTTCGTATCCAGCACCGACCACATCCCGATGGCGGCCAGCAGCCAGGCCGGTCCGTTCACGCGCTTTTCCTGTTCCCGTGCGACGGGGCGGTTCTGCCGCCGGTGGTGTGGCGGGTCAACGCGCCGCCCCTTCCGCTCACCGGCCGGCTCGGGCACAAGCGCCCGCGATGACCCCCGCCCTTGCCTCCGCGCTCACGCCACTGCTGCGCGCCCTCGATCCCGAAACCGCACACGGGCTTGCGCTTTCGGCATTGGAATGGGGTCTGGCGGGCCGCGACGCCGCGCCGGAGGACCCCCGCCTGGTCTCTCACGCGCTCGGCCTGCGCTTCGCAAACCCGATCATGCTCGCGGCGGGGTTCGACAAGGATGCCCGCGCCATCCTGCCGCTGATGCGGCTGGGGTTCGGCGCGGTCGAGGCCGGGTCGGTCACCCCGCGCCCTCAGGCGGGCAATCCGCGGCCGCGCCTGTTCCGGCTTGCCGAGGACCGCGCGGTGATCAACCGCATGGGCTTCAACAATGCAGGGCTCGCGGCCTTCCTCGCGCGGATCTCGACGCTGCCGCGCCCGTTGCCCGCACCGCTTTGCGCCAATATCGGCATTAACAAGGACAGCATGGCGAAGGCGGCCGACTATGCGCTGCTCTACGCCGCCCTCGCCCCGCATGCGGACCTCGTCACGGTCAACATCTCCTCGCCCAACACCCCGGGCCTGCGTGACCTGCAGGGCGAGCAGAGCCTGGGCGAGGTGCTGGACGCCATCGGTGCGGCGCGGGCCAGGCTGCCGCGCACGCCGCCCATCCTGGTCAAGATCGCGCCCGACCTCGCCGAGGAGGCGCTCGCCCCCATCGTCAGCGCCTGCCTCACGCGCGGCGTCGCCGGGCTGATCGTGTCCAATACCACCCTTTCGCGGCCCGAGACGCTGCGCAGTCCGCATCGCGGCGAAACCGGTGGTCTTTCGGGCGCCCCGCTGCTCGCTCCCTCGACCGAGATGCTGCGCCGGGTCGCCCGCATCGCGCGCGGCCGCCTCACGCTCATCGGCGTCGGCGGCGTCGCGAACGGGGCGGATGCACTGACAAAAATCAAGGCCGGCGCCTCGCTCGTGCAGCTCTACAGCGCCTTCGCCTATGACGGGCCGGCGCTGATCCCGCGCCTCAAGCGCGAGCTCTCCGAGGCACTTTCGCGCGAGGGTTTCGGCAACGTCACGGACGCCATCGGCGTTGAGGTGCGCGAACCGGCCCGTCCTTGACCGGCCTCAGCCCCAGGAGCGCCACCATGTTCTGGTCCTCGCCGAAGGTCCTGCCCATCCTTCTGCTCGTGGCGTCGAACGTCTTCATGACCTTCGCGTGGTACGGGCATCTGAAGTACCGCACCTCGCCGCTCTGGATGGCCATCGTCGCAAGCTGGTGCATCGCCTTCGTCGAGTATTGCTTCGCGGTGCCGGCCAACCGCATCGGCTACGGCGCCTATTCGGCCGCCGAGCTGAAGACCATGCAGGAGGTGATCACCCTCTCCGTCTTCGCGATCTTCTCCGTCGCCTATCTCGGTGAGACGCTGAGCTGGAACCACGCGGTCGGCTTCGGCTTCATCGCGCTCGGCGCCTTCTTCATCTTCAAGGGGCCGCTGTGATGGCGGCGGACAGCCCGCGTACCGCGCGCCCGCTCGATGCCCTGAACTTCTTCCTCGCCGATGTGCGCGACGGGCTCGGGCCCTACCTCGCGATCTACCTCCTCGTCGTCCAGCATTGGGACGCGGCGGCGATCGGGACGGTGATGTCGGTCGCCGCCATCGCGGGCATCGTGGCGCAGACGCCGGCCGGGGCGTTGATCGACGGCACCACTGCCAAGCGCGCGGCCATCGTGGTCGCTGCGCTGGCGGTGACGGCGGGGTCGCTGGTGCTGCCCTTCATCGACAGCTTCTGGTTCGTCGCCGCCACCCAGGCCGCCACCGGGGTCGCCGCGGCGGTGTTCCCGCCGGCCGTCGCCGCGATCACGCTCGGCATCGTTGGCCCCAAGGCGTTCGGCCGCCGGGTCGGGCGCAACGAGGCCTTCAACCACGCCGGCAACGCGACGGCGGCGACGATCGCCGGTGTGACCGCCTATTTCTTCGGGCCCATCGCGGTGTTCTGGCTGATGGCCGCCATGGCCATCGCGAGCATCATTGCCACGCTGTCCATCCCCGCCGAGGCCATCGACCATGAGCTGGCGCGCGGCCTCGCCGAGGACGCCGCCGATCCCAGCCACCACGACCAGCCCTCGGGCTGGCGCGCCATCATCGCCTCGCGCCCGCTGATGATCTTCGCGGCCTGCACGACGCTGTTCCACTTCGCCAATGCGGCGATGCTGCCGCTGGTCGGCCAGAAGCTCGCCCTGGTGAACCAGGAGCTGGCCACCACGCTGATGTCGGTGTGCATCGTGGCCGCGCAGGCGGTGATGGTGCCGGTCGCGATGATCACGGGTGCCAAGGCCGATGCCTGGGGCCGCAAGCCGATTTTCCTGGTCGCACTCGCGGTCCTTGCCCTGCGCGGGGCGCTGTACCCGTTCTCCGACAACCCCTACTGGCTGGTGGGCGTGCAGCTGCTCGACGGCGTTGGCGCGGGGATCTTCGGCGCGCTCTTCCCGCTCATCGTCGCCGACCTCACCCGCGGGACCGGGCGGTTCAATGTGAGCCAGGGCGCGATCGCGACGGCGCAGGGCATCGGCGCGGCGCTTTCGGCGGGCGTCGCGGGCGTGATCGTCGTGGGGTATGGCTACGGCGCGGCGTTCCTGTTCCTGGCCGGTGTCGCGGCCGGCGGTCTGGCGCTGTTCTGGCTGGGCATGCCCGAGACGCGCGACGTTGCCCCGCAGGGGCAGGGCGCCCAGGAACCGAGAGGCCAGGAACAAGCAGTGAGGTCGACCCCTTGAAGATCCTCGACGGCATCGCCGGCATCGCCGAGCACTACGACGCCTTCATCCTCGACCTCTGGGGCGTGGTGCATGACGGGCGCGCGCCCTATCCCGGCGTGCTCGACGCGCTGGCGCAGCTGCGCGCCCGCGGCAAGCGCATCGTCTTCCTCACCAATGCCCCACGCCGGTCCTGGTTCATCGACGCGATGCTGGCCAAGATGGGTGTGGAGCGCGGCCTGTACGACGAGACGCTCTCCTCGGGCGAGGTCACCTGGCGGGTGCTGCGCGACCGGACGCATCCCTTCCTCGCCGGGCTCGGCGGCCGCGCCTTCCATATCGGGCCGGAGCGCGACCTCTCGGTGATCGAGGAGAACGTGGCCACGTTAGTGGCCACGCCTGGAGAGGCCGATTTCCTGCTCAACACCGGCCCCGACCCCGATCGCGGACCGAAATCCGTCGAACCCTATCGCCCGGTGCTGGAGGCCTGCCTCGCCGCCGGGCTGCCGATGATCTGCGTGAACCCGGACCGCGCCGTGATGGTGGCCGGCGAGCGCCTGCTCTGCGCCGGCGCCTTCGCCGACGTGTATCGGCAGGGCGGCGGCCGCGTGCTCGAGATCGGCAAGCCCGATCCCACCGTCTATGGCCCGGTGCTGGCCGCTCTTGGCGACCCGGCGCTGTCCCGCGTGCTGGCCGTGGGGGATACGCCGCACACCGACCTTGCCGGCGCGAAGGCCGCCGGCATCGACTGCCTCTGGGCGATGACGGGCCTGGCCGGGGATGCCTACGGGCCGGATCCGCATCCGGCGTTGCTGGACCGGGAGGCGGCGCATCACGGGGTAACGCCGATCGCGGCGGTGCGGTCGCTGGTCTGGGCCGGGTAATTTGGCGGTACCGTCCCAGGGCTAAAAGGATTATAATCCTTCAATCGGTGTCAGGTTCGCGGCCGGTCACTGCGCAAGTCGGTAAGATTCACCGAAAGTAAGGTACCCTTACCGAGAGACGCGCCGGATCAATGGCTTGGTACTGCGCGGCGCAAGGGCGCCTTGCTGCCTTACTTGTCTCAGGCGCGCCCGGAGACGTCGGACAGCATCAGCGGGTCGATGCGCAGCTTCGCCAGCGCCCGCCGCCACAGCCCCTCCGCATCGGGGTCGAACAGCAGCGCCTCGTCGGCCGGCACGCTGAGCCAGGCGTTGCGCTGGATTTCGTCGTCGAGCTGGCCCGGCGCCCAGCCGGCGTAGCCAAGCGCGAGCACGCCCACTCGCGGGCCTCCACCCTCGGCGATGGCCTTCAGCACCTCGACATTGGCGGTCAGCGCCAGGTCGCCGCGCACCGGCAGGCTGCCCTCGGTGGACCAGTCGTCGGAGTGCAGCACGAAGCCGCGCCCACCCTCGACGGGGCCGCCTTCCAGCACCCGAATGCGCCGTGCGGGGGGGACGGGGGCGAGGCCCAGCTGGCGCAGCAGCACATCGAAGCTCATGCCCTCGATCGGGCGGTTGAGCATGATGCCCATCGCGCCTTCGGGCGAGTGCGAGCACAGGCAGATCACCGCCTGGGCGAAGCGCGGATCGGTCATCCCCGGCATCGCGACCAGCAGCTCACCGCCCAGCCAGTCCACCCCCTGGGCCAGGGTCTTCGCAACTTTCATCCGCGGTTTGCGCTGTGCCATGCAAAGGACATGGAGGGTGCGGCCGGCGCCGGCAAGATCGCCCCTGCGTGACAGGGTCGGTCGCCCGGCGTAAACAGTTTCGACGATCTGGAGAGACCCATGACGATCAAGGTAGGCGACAAAATCCCCTCCGTTACATTGATGCAGGCGACGGCCGAGGGGCCGCGCGAGATCACCACCGACGCGCTGTTTGCCGACAAGACGGTCGTGCTGTTCGGCGTGCCGGGCGCCTTCACGCCCACCTGTTCGGCCAAGCACCTGCCGGGCTTCGTGACGCAGGCTGCCGCGCTGCACGCCAAGGGCGTGGACACCATCGCCTGCGTCGCCGTGAACGACGCCTTCGTGATGGGCGCCTGGGCCAAGGACCAGGGCATCTCCGACGAGGTCGTGATGCTCGCCGACGGCTCGGCGAAGCTTGCGACCGCGCTCGGGCTGGAGCTGGATCTGACCGCGCGCGGCCTGGGCATGCGCAACCAGCGCTTCGTCCTCGTCGCGAAGGAGGGCGTGGTGACCCATGTCGCGGTCGAGGCGGCAGGCGGGTTCGAAGTCTCGAAGGCCGAAGCGGTCCTGGCCGTCCTGTGATGGACGTCGCCGCCTTCGCGCGCTTCGCCTTCGAGGCGAGCGAGGTGTTCACACGCCGCAGCCTGGGCCTCGCGCAGAACCCCGCCGATGCCGGGTTCCGCCTGTCCGACATGGTGCTGGAAAAGCAGCGCGCCTTCTCCGAGGGGGCGATGGCGGCCTGGGAGGCGGTGATGATCGGGACCCGTCCCGACCTGGTTGCCGAAGCCGCATTGCTGCCCGCGCAGCGCCAGGTGAGCGAGAACCATCGTCGCCTGACCGACGCGGCGATGCCCGGCGCCGCCCTGGTCTGAGGGCTTCAGCCGGGCCGACGCGCCGAAGGCGCGCTGTCCACCGGTTCCATTCCCGCCGCCGGCGTGGCGGGGATGATGATCAACGGCGGGGTCGCCGGTTCCACGACAATCAGCGGCTGCGGCAGCGGAATGCCCGGTCCGAAACGGGTGCGGTTTGCCTCCTGCGCCGCGTTCAGCGGCCGGGCGCCGTCACCCACTGGCACATAGGCCGGATAGGCCAGCGGCGGCACGATCCAGCAATCCGCGCGGCCAAGGCTCATGGTGCAGAACGGCTCGGCGGCCGGCGAGGGTTCCACCTCCGCGCAATAACTCTCCCGCCGGTCCAGCCGCACGATCGAGCAATCGCGTCCGGTCGCGTAGGAGGCCAGCACATCGACCGGCGAGCGCCCGATCGCTGCGACCGTGGCACCGCCCGCCACGGCGACCGGCGCCAGCGCCTGGCAGCCGCCCAGCAGCAGCCCCGGCAAAAGGGTGATCCATCGCATCCGCCGATCCTGGACCGGGTGGGCTTAACGCTTTGCCACCGGGCCTGTATGTAGCCCCCCACCCGAGTGCCCAGCCTGAGATAAGCGTCGCAAAAAGTAAGGAATGCCCGTGGTCGATATCTTCGACGAGGTCGAGGAAGAGCTTCGTGCCGAACGCGCCCGCCGCGCCTGGCGCCGCTTCGGCCCGCTGATGGCGGTGGTGCTGGTGCTCGGCATCGGCGGTGTCGCCGGCTGGCAGGGCTATGCCTGGTGGCAGAACCGCCAGGCGCAGACCAGCGCGATGGCCTTCCTCGCCGCGCAGGGCGTGGAGGGTAGCTCGCCCGCCGACCAGGCCGCGCGCTTCACCCTGCTCGCCGCGCAGTCGCCGACCGGCTACCGCACGCTGGCGCGCCTTCGCGCGGCGGCGCTGCAGGCCGAGGCCGGGGAGCGCAACCTCGCCCGCGCCACGCTCGACCAGGTCACCGGCGACACCGGCGCGGACCCGATCTACCGCGATCTCGCGAACCTGCTGTGGGTGCTGCACGGGCTCGACGACGTCGACCCGGCGGTGCTCGCCGCGCGCATCACGCCGCTGACCGCGCCGGGTTCGGCCTGGCGCGCCTCGGCGCAGGAGCTGGCGGCACTCGTGGAACTCCGCCGTGGCCATCCGGCCGAGGCCAAGCGGGCGCTCGAAGCGCTCGCCAACGACGCGGCGGCGCCGCAGGGCGTGCGCGAACGCGCGCTGCGCCTCTCGCGCAGCATCGAAGGGTGAGGATGATGCGACAGGGATTTTCGCGCCGCGTGGCCCTCCTGGGCGGCGCCGGCCTGCTTTCGGGCTGCGAGACGATCGAGGATTTTTTCGGCACCAGCCGCCGGCCGCTGCCCGGGACCCGCATCGCGGTGCTCGCACAGGATGAGCGCACGCGCGTCTCGGCCGACCGCAACTTCAACGCCGCCATCACGCTGCCGCCGCCGGTCGCGCGCGCCGACTGGCCCCAGGCGGGCGGCACGCTCGGCCATTCGCCCGGGCATGTGGCACTCGCACCCAATCTCGCCGAGGCCTGGCGCAGCAGCTTCGGCTCGGGCTCGGGCTATCGCAGCCGCATCACCGGTGCGCCGATCGTGGCCGGCGACACGGTGTTCGTCTCGGACGCCTATGGCGCCGTCTCGGCATTCGCGACTGCGAACGGCCGGCGCCGCTGGCGGTTCGATTCCAGCCGCGAGAACGAGAGCGACGGCGCGGTCGGCGCCGGCATCGCCTTTGACAACGGCGTGCTCTACGTCTCGACGGGCCTGGCCGAGCTGATCGCGCTCGACCCCGCCGACGCCTCGGTGAAATGGCGCGTGAACCTGCCCGCGCCGTCGCGCGGCGGCATGACCGTCGCGGGTGGCCGCGTGCTGATCCCGACCATGGACCAGCTGTTCGGCTTCTCGGTCGAGGATGGCCGTCGCGTCTGGTCCTACCGCGCGAGTGCCGCGGCCACCGCGCCGCTCGGCACGCCCTCCCCGGCGGTCGAGGGCGATGTGGCGGTGGCCGGCTTCGCCTCGGGCGAGGTTGTCGCGATCCGCGTCGCCGACGGGCGCGTTCTGTGGACGGAAAGCCTGGCCGCGGCAGGGCGCATCAGCCTCGCGGAGGTGTCGGGTATCCGCGCGCTGCCGGTCATCTCCGACGGGCGCGTCGTGGCGGTCGGCATGGGCGGGCTGTCGGTCGCGATCGACCTGCGCTCCGGCCGGCGGCTGTGGGAGCGTGAACTCGGCGGTCCGAACTCGCCCTACGTCGCCGGGGAATGGGTCTTCGCAGTGACCGATGCCGGCGAGGCCGCGGCGGTGAGCCGCGACGACGGACGCGTCCGCTGGGTGACCGCGATCACGCCCGCCGCCGCGGCGAACCGCGCGCCCGGGCTCCTCGCCCCGCCGATCCTCGCCTCCGGGCAGCTCTATGTCGGAACCGGCGCGGGCGAGCTCGTCGCGCTGAACCCGATCGACGGCGTGATCATCGGGCGGCGGCGGATGCCGGGAGGTGTCACCATCCAGCCGGCGATCGCGGGGGATACGATGTTCGTGGCCACGGACGACGCGACACTGGTCGCTTTGCGGGCGAGCGCGTAAAGACCGGGGGGCTTTGCCCCCCAGACCCCCCACCGGGGTATGGAGGCATACCCCGGACCCCACCATCTGTTGGTTCCTGGATGGCGGAGGGTGTTGAGGTTCGCCGGAGGCGAGCCGGGTTTGGGAGGGGGCCTGACGCGCCCCCTCCCAAACCTGGCGCTTTTCCGTGAATGTCAGACCCTCCCTATTCAGAACCACAAATGGAGGGGTCCGGGGATCGACACGATCCCCGGTGGGGGTTTGGGGGCAGAGCCCCCATGCTTTCTTTAGGCTTTTTCCCATGCGCACCATCGCCATCCTCGGCCGACCGAACGTCGGCAAATCGACCCTGTTCAACCGTCTCGTCGGCAAGAAGCTGGCGTTGGTGGACGACACCCCCGGCGTGACGCGGGATCGCAAGGAGGGGTTTCAGCATTATGGCGGCCGCCGCCTGCGGTTCATCGACACCGCCGGGCTGGAGGAGGCGGCGCCGACGACGCTGGCGGGCCGCATGACCGCGAGCAGCGAGGCCGCGATCCGCGAGGCGGACATCGCGATCTTCGTCGTCGATGCGCGCGCCGGGCTGACGCCCACCGATCGCGGCTTCGCCGAATGGCTGCGGCGCGCCTCCATTCCGGTGCTGCTGGTGGCCAACAAGGCAGAGGGCAAGGGCGGTGCGACCGCGGCGCTGGAGGCCTATGAGCTGGGCCTGGGCGAGCCCATCCCGGTCTCCGCCGAGCATGGCGAGGGGGTAACGCACCTGATCGGCGTCATCCTCGACACGCTGCCCGAGGGCGAGGCGGAGGATGAGTCGCGCGACAAGCCGCTGCGCATCGCCATCGTCGGCCGCCCGAATGCCGGGAAGTCCACGCTGCTGAACACGCTGATCGGCGAGGAGCGCATGATCACCGGGCCGGAGCCGGGCCTGACGCGGGATTCCGTCTCGGTGGAGTTCTCCGACGCCGAGGGGCGCGTCCGCGTGGTGGACACGGCCGGCCTGCGCAAGAAGGCGCGGGTGGAGGAGAAGCTCGAGAAGATGAGCACCGGCGCGTCGATCGAGGCGCTGCGGGACTGCGAGGTTGCGATCCTCGTCGTCGATGCGCTGCTGGGGATGGATGAGCAGGACCTCCGCATCGCGCGGCTTGCCGAGCGCGAGGGACGGGCGGTGGTGATCGCCTTCAACAAGTGGGATGTGGTCGAGGATCGGGTGGCCTCGCGCAAGGCCATCGACGACGTGCTGATGACCTCGCTGACCCAGTCGCGCGGCGTCTCGGTCGTGCCGCTCTCGGCGGCGAACGGCAAGGGTGTCGAGAAGCTGATGCCGGTGGTGCGCACGACGCATGAGCTGTGGAACAAGCGGGTGCCGACCGGGGCGCTGAACCGCTGGTTCGAGACGGCGCTGTCGCGTCATCCGACGCCGCTGGTCGAGGGCAAGCGGATCAAGCTGCGCTACGCGACACAGACCAAGGCGCGGCCGCCCACGGTGCTGGTGTTCGGCAGCCGCGCGGAGATGCTGCCCGAGGATTATCGCCGCTACCTGGTGAACAGTTTTCGCGAGGTGTTTCACATGCCCGGGGTGCCGATCCGCCTGCAGACGCGCGGCACGGTGAACCCCTACGCGGAGGAGGACTGACTCCGCGTGCGCTTGTCACGCTGAGGCGCCACCCATAGCCTGACCGCTCACTGCGGAGCGCCCGCCATGCCCGACACCATCGCGCCGACCCTGGCCGAGATCGCCAACCGCGTGCTGCCCGCCGGCAGCTTCGGCAACATGGCCGACCGCACCATCATCCGCGAGGGGCGCGCCGGCCGCGTCTGGGACACCGACCGGCGCGAGTATGTGGATTTCCTGCTCGGCTCCGGCCCGATGCTGGTGGGCCATGCCCATCCCGAGGTAAATGCCGCCGTCATCGCGCAGGTCGCGCGCGGGTCCACCTTCTTCGCCAACAACGAGCCCGGCATTCGCCTCGCCGCCGAGATCGTGGACGCGGTGCCCTGCGCCGAGCAGGTACGTTTCGCGAGCACCGGCACCGAGGCCGATGCCTATGCCATGCGCCTCGCGCGCGCGTTCAGCGGCAAGCCCAGGATCTTGAAGTTCGAGGGCGGCTACCACGGCATGAGCGACTACGGGCTGATGAGCCTGTGGCCCGCGCGCCCCGGCAATGCCGAGCAGGCGATGCCCGACTCCGCCGGCATCCCGGAGAGCGTGCAGGCGGAGATGCTGGTCGCGCCGTTCAACGACCTCCCCGCCGCCGAGCAGATCATCCATGCCCATCGCGACGAGCTCGGCGGGGTGATCGTGGAGCCGATGCAGCGGTTGATTCCGCCGCTGCCGGGCTTCCTGCAGGGATTGCGCGCCATCACGGCGGAGTACGGCATTCCGCTCATTTTCGACGAGGTCGTCACCGGGTTCCGGCTGAGTTATGGCGGTGGGCAGGCATATTACGGCGTGACGCCGGACATCTGCACGCTGGGCAAGGTAATCGGCGGCGGCTACCCGCTATCGGCGATTGCCGGGCGCGAAGACATCATGGCGCATTTCGACCGGGCGAAAGTGGGGGCGGCGGGATTCATGCCGCAGATCGGGACCCTGAGCGGCAACCCGATCGCCGCGGCCGCGGGCCTGGCGACCCTCGCGATCCTGAAGCGCCCCGGCGCGTATCAGCGGATCTTCGCGACCGGACGTTCGCTGATGGCAGAGCTCGAGAAAGCGCTTGTCAATGCCGGCCTGCCGGCGCTGATCCTGGGCGAGCCAGTGATGTTCGACGCGCTGTTCACCACGCGCGACCGCGTGACGGATTATCGCGGATCGCTCGATGTCGACAAGGCGCGAAGCCAGGCATTCAATGCCGGGCTCCGGCAGCACGGCGTCTTCAAGAGTGAAAGCAAGTTCTACATCTCGCACGCGCATGACGCGCGCGACATCCAGAACAGCATCACCGCGTTCAGCGCGGCGGCGGCGATGCTCCAAGATTGAAGCCGGTGGGCCTCAGCGCGCCGAGACAACCACCGGCGCATTGACGACCGAGCCGGCCGGATTGTGCTGCATCGTCAGCGTGCCGAGCGGCCGGCCGCCGTAATTCACCTGGCAGTTGATCTCAGCAAAGGTCAGACGATGGATGATGCCGCGGCGCTCGCCCGGCGGCTCGCTGAACTCGTGGTTCTCGCAGCGGGCGGCGATCGGCGTGCCCTGGTAGTCGCCGTTGATTGCGATCGGGGTCGCGGCCGCCTCCGGGCTGCGGGCATCGGGCAGGGTGCCGCGGCCCACATCGGCGCCGTTCGCGCTGATGACAACGCGACGCTCGAGCGTGCCAAGGGCGATCTTGGCGGCTTCGACGCGTCCGGAAATGGTGACCGCAGCGCCGCCGCGGGGCGAGGGCGCCTGCAGCGCCTGGGGGAAGGTGGCATCGGGTCGTGAAAACCCGAGGCAGCCCGAAAGGCTTAGCCCGGCCAGGGCAACGAAACTCAGCTTTTTCGCAAGTGCGCCGCGGTTCATGATGCTAACCTCAAATTTGACACGAGCAGAATAGTTGCGACCCCGATACCGAGTCAATGCATTCGAGATCCGTTTTCACAGCTTTGACGCGAATGCTATTTGCGAGACTACACGTATTCAACCCTTGGGCGTTCGATCACAATCGCAGGCGCTTGACCCGGTCGCCCACCGCCGCGCACAAGCGCGTAACTGAGATCGCTGGACAGGCCATGACCGACACGCCCTTCGACCCAATGCAGCAACTGGCCGGCGCGCTGCCCTTCCTCAAGCGCTACGACGATCAGATCATCGTGGTGAAGTACGGTGGCCACGCGATGGGCGACGAGGCCGGGGCGCTGCGCTTCGGCCGCGATATCGCCCTGCTCGAGCAGGTGGGCGTGAACCCGGTCGTGGTTCACGGCGGCGGGCCGCAGATCAACGCCATGTTGAAGCGGCTGAACGTGCAGTCCAACTTCGTCCAGGGCCTGCGCGTCACCGATGCCCAGATGGTCGACGTGGTCGAGATGGTCCTCGCCGGGACCGTCAACAAGCAGGTTGCCGCGGCGATCACGCGCGCTGGTGTCACCGCGGTCGGCATCTCCGGCAAGGATGGCGACCTCATCCGCGCGCGCAAGCTCACCCGCACCATCCGCGACCCGGGTTCGAACATCGAGCAGGTGCTGGACCTCGGCTTCGTGGGCGAGCCCGAGAGCGTCAACCCGCGCGTGCTGCGGCTGCTGATCGGCGCCGATATCGTGCCGGTCGTCGCCCCCGTGGGCGTCGGCGCCGACGGGCACACCTACAACATCAATGCCGACACGGTGGCCGGCGCGGTCGCCGGCGCGCTCGAGGCGGAACGCCTGCTCATGCTCACCGACGTGGCGGGCGTGCTGGGCGCCGACGGGAAGCTGATCCCCGAGATGACGGTCGCCCAGGTGCGCGCCGGCATCGAGGCCGGATGGATCTCGGGCGGCATGATCCCGAAGGTCGAGACTTGCATCTACGCCGTGGAGCGTGGCGTCAAAGGCGCGGTCATCCTCGATGGCCGGGTCTCCCACGCCGTACTGCGGGAATTGTTCACCGATGCCGGCGCGGGCACGCTGATCCGGCCCTGAGGCCGCGCTCAGCCCGCCTGCGTGGCGAGGTAGCGATGCCGGGTGCGCCGTTCGGGATCGGCGCGGCGGTGCTCCGATGGACCCAGCAGCGCGACCACCGCCTGCGTGCAGGCGAAGCCGAAGCCCGCCCTGGCGGCGAGCGCGGCCACCGCCTCCGCGTCGCGGCGCTCGATCACGCGGTCGATGACGCGGACGTCCACGCCGCTGCGGATCTTCAACGCGGCGATGACGAAGCGATCTTCCTCGCGCAGGGCGGCTTGTTGCACCAGGGCGTCGCATAGCAGGCGCGCATTGTGCAGGACCCAGGCGCGTTCGAACGCCGCTGCGTCGTCCTCGCCCTGGGGTGGCGCGGTGCCGAGGCGCCGGATCATGAGCTCGAGCAGCGCCGCCGTCGTGTCGGGGGGCAGGTCGAGCCGGGCCGCGAGGGCCGCGAGGCGCTCGCCGGTGACGTATTCGCCAATCGCGAGCGCCGCCTCGCGCGGCAGGCCGGCGCGGGTGACCAGCGCCGCCTGCCAGCTGGGCTCACGCCGCGCCGCCTCGACGACGGTCTGAAGGGCGTCCGCATCGATCCGTGCGCCAGGATTGCCGAGCAGGATCGCGACGGCATCGCGGTCCTGCGTCGCGATGATGGCCGCCGCCAGGCCAGGACCGATGTCGGTCCGCGCCGCAATGGTCGCCCGCGTCGCGCCGCCAGGTGGCGCCAGGGCAAGTTCGATCAGCTCCGCCTCGGCGAGCAGCGGCGATGTCCGCAGGACGGGGCCCGAGACCGAAGCCTGCGCATCGCGCGCCAACCGCCGGATGACCTGCCTCGGCGCGGTGGTGCTGCGCTGCACCGCCAGCGCGATCGTGGCGCGGACTAGCAGCTCCGCATCGTCGCCCAGCCGTTCGAGGAAGCCGCGGATCTGCGCCTCCTGGCTGTCGCTCAGGCTAGCGGTTGCCAGCAACGCCATGCGCGCCGCGAGCGTCGCGCGTTCGACCGGTTCGGCCCTGATGCGCCCCGCAGGCCTATGTGCCGCACCGGGAAAGGCCGCGGCGCTGCCTGATGGCGCTCGGATATCCCGGGCCGATGGGAAGCGCGGGGCAGGCAGGTCGCGGATGATGGCCGGCATGAATCCCAGGCAACACCATCGCCGGAAAAGGAAAGGTTAAGCGGGCTGCCATCACGGATCGCTGCCGACCCGCCGGGGCTTGCGACCCTGCCATGACGGGGCGATTGGGCACGCATCGCCGCGTTGACAAGCGAGCCCCCGCCGCAGCACACCTTGCAGCATCGTGATTTCGCAGGATTCGCCTATGTCCCAGACCGAACGTCTGCAGCCGCGCATCGAGGCGCTCTGGGCCAAGCGCGACGCGCTGTCGCCGGCGACGACCGGTGCCGACCGTACCGACATCGAAGCGGCGCTCGAGCTCATGGATAGTGGCCAGGCCCGGGTGGCCGAACCCGATGGGCAGGGCGGCTGGCGCGTTAACCAGTGGTTGAAGCAAGCCGTGCTGATGAGCTTCCGCCTCAGCGATTCCGCCCCGATGGACACCGCCGCCGGCGCCTATGACAAGGTGCCGCTGAAATTCGCCGATTGGGGCGAGAACCGTTTCCGCGAAGCCGGCTTCCGCGCGGTGCCGGGCGCCGTCGTGCGCCGCTCCGCCTTCATCGGGCGCAACGTGGTGCTGATGCCCTCCTTCGTGAACCTCGGTGCCTATGTCGACGAGGGCACGATGGTCGATACCTGGGCGACCGTCGGATCCTGCGCGCAGATCGGGAAGAACGTGCATCTGTCGGGCGGCGTCGGGATCGGCGGCGTGCTCGAGCCGCTGCAGGCGAACCCTGTCGTGATCGAGGATGACTGCTTCATCGGCGCGCGCTCCGAAGTCGTCGAGGGCGTGATCGTCGAGCGCGGGTCGGTGCTGTCTATGGGCGTGTTCCTCTCCGCCACCACCAAGATCGTCAACCGCGCGACCGGCGAGATCTTCGTCGGCCGCGTGCCGGCCTATTCGGTCGTCGTGCCCGGCAACCTGCCCGGCAAGCCGCTGCCCGATGGCTCGCCCGGCCCCTCGCTTTACTGCGCCGTGATCGTGAAGACGGTCGACGCCCAGACGCGGGCCAAGACGGCGATCAACGAGCTGCTGCGTGATTGACAACGCGCCGGCCGATCCGATCCCGATCGCCCAGGCGCTGATCCGCTGCCCGAGCGTGACGCCGGTGGAAGGCGGCGCGCTCACGGTTCTCGAAGACCTGCTCCGCCCCATGGGGTTCACCTGCACACGGCTGCGCTTCGGCCCGCCCGACGCGGCGGTGGAGAACCTGTTCGCCCGGCTCGGCGATGGCCCGCCGCATTTCTGCTACGCCGGCCACACCGACGTCGTCCCGCCCGGCGAGCGCGGCTGGGATGACAGCCCCTTCTCCGGCCTGGTGCGCAACGGGCTGCTCTATGGCCGCGGCGCCTGCGACATGAAGGGCGGCATCGCCGCCTTCCTGGCCGGTCTCGCCGATTTCCTCCGCGCCAACCCGCACCCGCGCGGCTCCATCAGCCTGCTCATCACCGGCGACGAGGAAGGGCCCTCCATCGACGGCACCGCCAAGGTGCTCGAATGGATGCAGGCCAACGGCCAGATCCCCGACATGGCGCTGGTCGGCGAGCCGACCTCCAAGGTCACGCTCGGCGACACGCTCAAGATCGGCCGGCGCGGCTCCATGACTGCGCGCATCACCCTGCACGGCACCCAGGGGCACAGCGCCTATCCGCAGAAGGCGGACAACCCCATCCACCGCCTCATCCGCGTGCTCCACCGCCTGACGACCGAACCGCTCGACGCCGGCAGCGAATGGTTTGAACCCTCTACCCTCCAGGTCACCGGCTTCGATGTCGGCAACGCAGCCTCCAACGTCATCCCCGGCGAGGCGCGCGCGATGATCAGCATCCGCTTCAACGACCTGCACACCAGCGCCGATATCGCCGCGCGCATCCAGGCGGCGCTGGACGCCGAGGATGCCCGCGCGGACCTCGCCATCTCCGTCTCCGGCGAGAGCTTCCTCACCCGCAACGACGCCTTCGTCGAAGGCCTCCAGCGCGCCATCCATCGCGCGACCGGGCGGGACGCCAGGCTCGACACCGGCGGCGGCACCTCGGATGCCCGCTTCATCGCGGACTACTGCCCGGTGGCCGAGCTCGGCGCCGTGGGTGCCACGATGCACCAGGTGAATGAACACGCTCCGGTGGCGGAGCTGCGCGACCTCGCCAGCCTCTATCGCGCCGTCCTCGAAGAGTTACTGCCATGACCGCTCTCTCGACCGGCATCGTCATCGGCGCCGGACTGCGCGGCGCTACGCGCCTCGCGCGCGGGCACGCCGACGGGCTCCGCGACATGGAATCCACCCCCGAAGGCGCCGGGCGCAGCTTCTGGGTCGCCGCACTCTGCCTGCCGATCTTCATCGCCCTGCGACTGCTCGACACGGACTCCGCACCCGCATCGGGCCGCGGATTTGTCGCCGAGCTGATCGGCTACGCCCTGTCCTGGGTGCTGTTCCCGCTGTTCGCGCGTCATTTGGCGACCAGCATCGGCCGTGCCGTGCAGTGGCCGCGCTACATCGCGGCGTGGAACTGGTGCAACGCCATCCAATACGTCCTCATGCTCGCCCTCACCGTGCCGAGCCTGCTCGGCGCATCGCCGGGCTTCGCGAGCGCGATCTCGCTCGTCGTGCTGGGCTACGGGCTGTGGCTGGGCTGGTTCGTCGCGCGCACCGCGCTCGGGATCGAGGGGCGCAATGCCGCAGGCTTCGTGCTGCTGGACATGGCGCTGAGCCTGCTCATCGCACGGGTGGTGATGACGCTCAGCCTGGGGTGAGGGGTCAGGCGGGTCCGCGATAGGGACCGCCGGGCGGTCCCCAGCCCCACACGGGCATCGCCATGTCGGGCTGCGGCGCAACCACGCCGGGCTGGGAATTCAGCACCGCGAGGCGCGTGGCCCATTCCAGATAGCCGACCAGCGCGGCGCGGAACTCCGGATCATCGGGCAGCCCCGCCTCATCGACGGTCTCGAGCATGAGCGTGATCCAGCGCTTGCGCTGCGCCTCGGTGAGATGGCGGCCCAGGTGATGGGCGATCATCTTGGCGTGGGACCCGCCTGCGGCGCTGTAGGGGCGTGCGGGATCGCCGAACACCTCGGCCACGAAATCCGCGACGTGATGGGCGTGCTCCGGGTTCATCGACGCGAAGATCGGCGCCAGCAGCGCGTCCTGCGGCACCTTGGCGTAGAAGCGCTCCGCGAGCGCATGGAAGGCCGGTGGCCCGCCGGCCCATTCCACCAGGCTCGGCACCGGCGCGGCGTCGCTCATCGGGTCCATTCCAGCTGTGTCGGGAGATAGTGGCGCATCTCGGCGATCTCCCCGATGAACGGACGTATGGCCGCGAGGAAAGCCGGGAAATGCGGACCCTTGCGAAACCCCTGCAGGTGCTCCTCCGTCGAGCGCCAGTCGATCCGCAGGATGAAGCTGGACGGCGCCTCCTCGCAGCGTGCCAGCTGGTAGCCGAGGCATTCCGGCGCCGCGCGCAGGCTTTCGCTCGCCACGGCGTAGGCGGCGATCAGCGCCTCGGCCGAATTCTGCCCGAGGTCATAGCGGATGTATTCGACGACCATTCCACCATTCCTGCCGCGTGGATCAGCCCACGCGACATGGCGGCACCGAAAGACCCGCGCAAGGGCCGTCCGGCGCGCTGATCCTCAGGCGGTGCGGTCACCGCCGCCGCTCGCCAGCGCGGCCTGCGCCGCGGCGAGGCGGGCGACCGGCACGCGGTAGGGCGAGCAGGACACGTAGTCGAGCCCGACGCTCTCGCAGAACTGGATCGAGGCCGGGTCGCCGCCATGTTCGCCGCAGATGCCGAGCTTGAGATCCGGCTTGACGCTGCGGCCGCGTTCGGCCGCGATGCGGACGAGGGCGCCCACGCCTTCGACATCGATGGAGACGAAGGGGTCTTTCGCGAAGATTCCCTTCTCGATGTAGAACTGCAGGAACTTGCCGGCATCGTCGCGCGAGAGGCCGAACACCGTCTGCGTCAGGTCGTTGGTGCCGAAGCTGAAGAAGTCACCGGCTTCGGCGATGTGGTCGGCGGTGAGCGCGGCGCGCGGCAGTTCGATCATGGTGCCGACCTGGTAGACCAGGTGGTAGTTCATCTCGGCGAAGACTTCCTGCGCAATCTTGTCGACGATGGCGCGGGTGATCTCCAGCTCGCGGCGTGTCGCGACGAGCGGGATCATGATTTCCGGCACCGGTGCCGCGCCGGTTTCCTGGGCGGTCATGACGGCGGCCTCGAAGATGGCGCGCGCCTGCATTTCGTAGATCTCGGGGTAGGTGATGCCGAGGCGGCAGCCGCGATGCCCGAGCATGGGGTTGGCTTCGGAGAGTTCCGCCGCGCGGCGCGTCATGGCTTCGGGGTCGGTGCCGAGCGAGCTGGCGACCTGGGCGATCTCGTGCTCGCCGTGGGGGAGGAATTCATGCAGCGGCGGGTCGAGCAGGCGGATGGTGACCGGCAGCCCGGCCATGATGCGGAACAGCTTGACGAAGTCGTCGCGCTGGAACGGCAGCAGGCGGGCGAGCGCGGTGCGACGGCCGTGTTCGGTCTCGGCCATGATCATCTGGCGCACGGCGCCGATGCGCTCGGGGTCGAAGAACATGTGCTCGGTGCGGCACAGGCCGATCCCCTCCGCGCCGAACTTGCGTGCGGTGTCAGCGTCGAGCGGGGTCTCGGCGTTGGCGCGCACCTTCATGCGCCGCACCTTGTCGGCCCACTCCATCAGCGTGGCGAAATCGCCCGACAGCTGCGGCTCGATCATCGGGACGGTGCCCGCGAAGACTTCGCCGGTCGCACCGTCGAGCGTGATGGTCTCGCCGGCCCGCAGGATGCGCCCGCCGGCGGTGAGTGCCTGGGCGGCATAGTCGACGGTGATGGAACCGGCACCGGCGACGCAGGGCCGACCCATGCCGCGCGCGACAACGGCGGCGTGGCTGGTCATACCACCGCGTGTGGTGAGGATGCCCTTGGCGGCGTGCATGCCGTGGATGTCCTCGGGCGAGGTCTCGATGCGGCAGAGGATGACGCTCTCGCCCTTGGCGGCGCGGGCTTCGGCCTCATCGGCCGAGAACACGATCACGCCGCAGGCGGCACCTGGTGACGCGGGCAGCCCCTTGGCCACCGCGGTGCGCTTCGCCTTCGGGTCGAGCGTGGGATGCAGCAGCTGGTCGAGGGCGGCGGGGTTCACGCGCTGGATGGCCTCGACCTCGCCGATCAGCCCTTCGCGCGCCATGTCGACGGCGATCTTGAGCGAGGCGGCAGCGGTGCGCTTCCCGTTGCGCGTCTGCAGCATGTAGAGCTTGTTCTGCTGGACGGTGAATTCGATGTCCTGCATGTCGTGGTAGTGCTTCTCGAGCGTGGCGCGCACCGCGACCAGCTCCGCATAGGCGGCTGGCATCGCGGCTTCCATGCTGCGCTCGCCGGGCTTGGCACGCGCCTCGCTCATCGGCTGCGGGGTGCGGATGCCGGCGACGACGTCCTCGCCCTGCGCGTTGATCAGGTATTCGCCGTAGAAGATGTCCTCGCCCGTGCTCGGGTCGCGCGTGAAGCACACGCCGGTCGCGCAATCCTCGCCCATGTTGCCGAACACCATGGCCTGCACGTTGACGGCCGTGCCCCAGGCGGCGGGGATGTCGTGAATGCGGCGGTAGGTCACGGCGCGCTGGTTCATCCAGCTGCCGAAGACGGCACCGATCGCGCCCCAGAGCTGCGCCTGCGGGTCCTGCGGGAAGGGCGCGCCGGTGACTTCGGCGACCATGTCCTTGTAGCCGGCGACGACGCGGTGCCAGTCCTGAGCGGTGAGGTCGGTGTCCTCGACCACGCCGGCGTCCATCTTGGCGTGCTCGATAATCTCCTCGAACCGGTGGTGGTCCACGCCGAGCACCACGGAGCCATACATCTGGATGAACCGGCGATAGCTGTCCCAGGCGAAGCGCGCATCGCCTGAGGCGGCGACCAGGCCTTCGACGGTGTCGTCGTTCAGGCCGAGGTTCAGCACCGTGTCCATCATCCCGGGCATCGACACGCGCGCGCCGGAGCGAACGGAAACGAGCAGCGGTTTGTGGTGGTCACCGAATTTGTTGCCCACCGCGGCCTCGATGCGGGCCAGCGCCTCGGCCACTTCGCCCTGCAGCTCGGCGGGGTATTTCTGGCCGTTGTCGTAGTAGGCGGTGCACACCTCGGTGGTGATGGTGAAGCCGGGGGGCACGGGGAGGCCGATGGAGGCCATCTCCGCGAGGTTGGCACCCTTGCCGCCGAGCAGGTCGCGCAAGCTGGCGTTGCCCTCGTTGCGGCCGGCGCCGAAGCCATAGACCCATTTGCTCATGGCGTGAGTTCCTTAGCCTTCGATCTTGGAGAAATCAGCGACCTGGTCGAGCACGGCGCGCAGACCGGCCAGCAATTGCAGACGATTGTGGCGAATTTCGTTGTCGGAATCATTGACGATCACGTGCTCGAAGAAAGCGTCGAGCGGGCTTCTAAGTTGCGCCATGGCGACCATGGCGGCTTCCAAATCTTCCTGGCCAAGGGATTGGTCCACCTCGATACGGGCCGTGGCCAGCGCTTTTGCGAGCGCGCGTTCCTGGTCCGGTGCGCCGGAGGCGGCGCTGAATCCGGGCGGGAAGGCAGCGCCTTCCTTCTTTTCCTCGATCCGGAGGATGTTCTGCGCGCGCTTTGCGGCGGCGAGGAGGTTGGTGCCGGCTTCGGTTTCGAGGAAGGCGCGCACGGCTTCGGTGCGGGCGAGGAGGCGGACGAGGTCGTCATCGACGCCGGTGGCGAGGACGGCGGTGAGGATGTCGTGGCGGGCCCCCTCGGCGCGGAGTTGGACGCGGAGGCGTTCGGTGAGGAAGTCGAGGACCTCCGCGGCGACGTTGGACGAGGAAGTATGCCACTCAGCTGGTGCGTCTGCGACAACTGGTGCCTCGACCAGATCCGAAAGCTCGTCACGACGGTCGTCGACTGACGCCCTATGCTGCATATGCGCATCTAGATTGACCGTCTGAACGGCTGCAAAAAGAAACGGGCGGAGGCCGACCTTTAACCCGGCCTCGCGTACGATCCGTATTACCCCGAGCGCCGCTCGTCTAAGAGCATAGGGGTCGCCTGACCCCGTGGGCTTCTCACCGTGCCGAAAAAAGCCAGCGAGTTGGTCGATCTTGTCTGCTAGCGCTACGCTGACCGCGATTGCTTCGACAGGTACGGCATCACCGGGCCCCAGTGGCCGGTAATGCGCTCCGATCGCCTCGGCTACGCGCGCATCCTCGCCATCAGCCAGCGCGTAGTAACGCCCCATCACGCCCTGCAATTCGGGGAACTCTCCCACCATGCCAGACGCAAGGTCTGCTTTCGCTAGCCGCGCTGCGCGCGCCGCCAGCGCCGCGTCAGCTCCAATGCGCCCGGCGATCTCGCCCGCCAGCTTCTCCAGCCGCGCCACCCTCTGCCCCTGCGTCCCCAGCTTCGCGTGAAACACCACGCTATCCAGCTTCGGCAGAAAGCTCTCCAACGTCTGCTTCCGGTCCTGGTCCCAGAAGAACCGCGCATCGCTCAGCCGCGCCCGTAGCACGCGCTCATTCCCGGCGATGATCGCCGCGCCGCCATCCTTCGCCGCGATATTCGCGACCACCCCGAACCCCGGCGCCGCGCGCCCATCCGGCGTCGTCATGGAAAAATACTTCTGGTTCACGCGCATCGTCGTACGCATCACCTCGGGCGGCAGGTCCATGAACGCATCGTCGATGCGTCCCATCAACGGCACGGGCCTTTCCACCAGCCCCGCCACCTCCGCCAGCAGCCCCGCATCCGGCACCACGGCGAACCCGCGCTCACCCGCTAGCCGCGCCAGACCATCCTCGATGATCCGCGCCCGCTCGCCCGCATCCAGCACCACGAAGCGCTCGCGCAGCCCCGCCTCATAATCGGCAAAACTCCGCACCGCGAAGGCGCCCGGCGCCTGCACACGGTGGCCCTCGGTCAGGTCGCCCGCCACAATCCCCGGCGCATCCTCGCCCAGCGCGAAAGGCACCACCGCGCCATCGAACACGCACAGCACGCGCCGCAGCGGCCGCACCCAGGCAAAGCTGCCCTCCCACCGCATCGATTTCGGCCAGGCGAGCTTCCGGATAAGCGCAGGGATGGTGCGCGCCAGCCAGGCATCCATCGGCTCCGCCGCCGTCTCCCGCCGCAGCACCCAATAATCGCCCTCGGCCACTAGCGCCTCGCGCGTCGCCCCGTGGCGCTTGAGGAACCCCGCCATCGCCTGGTCGGGCGCCGACAGCCGCGGCCCGCGCTCCACGACCGACTGCCCTGGCACCTCGGACGCAAGCCCGGTCACATGCAGCGTGATGCGGCGCGGCCCCCAGAAGGCGCGCGCCTCGCCACCGGCCACCAGCGCGCCGGCCGCTGTGCGGAAGGACGCACAGAACTCTTCGCCCGCCCGCGCCTGCATCCGCGCGGGGATCTCCTCCGAAAACAGCTCCATCAGCAGTTCGGGCATGGGCTAGACGGCCGCCTTCACGTCGGTCTGGGGAAAGTCAGCGCCCTTGAATAACAGCGGTTCGTTGCGCGATTGCGCGAGGGCATACGCGAAGCAGTCGCCAAGATTCAGCCCCGCCGGGTGGCGCCCCTTGCCGAAGCGCCGCCAGCCCTCGGCAGCAAGCGCCGCGTGTTCCGCGGTGAAGGGAATGATGTCGATGCCCGATTGCGCCAGCAGCCGATCGACCCGGGACCGTATGCCCGGGACGGCGCGGCCTTCCGTCACCAGCGTGACTTCAACCAGCGTTGCCGCTGACATCGCCACCTGCGGCGCCGCCAGCAGGGCCGAGCTGAATGCCTCGGCCTCTGGCTCTTCGCGCAGGATCGCCAGGATGGCGGAGGTATCCACGATCACTTAGGCAAGCCGTTCTCGTCGTACAGATCGGAGTGGTCGCTGGTGCTGCCAGGCAGGAACAGCTTCGACGCCTCGCGTGCGATCGCCATGATGGCCGCGACCTTCATCTCGCGGCGCTCGTCCCGTCCGGCCTTCTCGCGTTCCAGCCGCGCATGCACGGCCTCGCGCAGCGCGGCCGTGGTGGAGGTGCCGAGCAGCGCCGCCAGCTCCTTGGCCTCGGCGATCAGCGTCTCGTCCTTGATGTTCAGCTGGCCCATGGCGGCCTCCGGGTAGAACGAGACCGGTATATGGTAGAAACCGCGCCCCGCCGCAACCTCACCGCGGCCCCCCCGCCATCCAGGCCTCGCAGCAGCCCTTCGCCAGCGTGCGCACCCGGCCGATATAGGCCGCGCGCTCCGTCACGCTGATGGCGCCCCGGGCATCGAGCAGGTTGAACCGGTGGCTCGCCTTGATGCACTGGTCATAGGCCGGCAGCGCCAGCCCATGGGTCAGCAGCGCCTGGCACTCCGTCTCCGCATCGTCGAAATGGCGGAACAGCATCGCGGTGTCCGCGTGCTCAAAGTTATGGGCGCTGTACTCGACCTCGGCGCGGTAAAAAACCTCGCCGTATTTCACGCGGCCATTGTAGTCCAGGTCGTACACGTTCTCGACGCCCTGGATGTACATGGCCAGCCGCTCCAGCCCGTAGGTCAGCTCGCACGCCGGCACCTCGCAGGCAATGCCGCCGACCTGCTGGAAATAGGTGAACTGCGTCACCTCCATGCCATCGCACCAGACCTCCCACCCCAGGCCCCAGGCGCCAAGCGTGGGGCTTTCCCAGTCATCCTCGACGAAGCGGATGTCGTGCAGCAGCGGGTCGATGCCCAGGCGCCGGTAGCTCTTGATCAGCAGCGCCTGCGGGTCGGCCGGCACCGGCTTCAGGATCACCTGGTACTGATAGTAGTGCTGCAGCCGGTTCGGGTTCTCGCCGTAGCGCCCATCGGAGGGCCGGCGCGACGGCTGCACATAGGCGGCCGACCAGGGCGCGGACCCCAGCGCGCGCAGCGTCGTCGCCGGGTGGAACGTCCCTGCCCCAACCTCCATGTCGTAGGGCTGCAGGATCACGCAGCCCTGCTCCGCCCAGAAGGCGTGCAGGGTCAGGATCATGTCCTGGAAATTCAGCGGGCGGCTCATGGCAGGCGTTGTAGAAGCCCGCGGGTTACAGGCCAAGCCTGCCCCAGGCCGCGCGCTCCTCGATCGCCATGACCAGGCTCTCCGGCCCCGGCAGCCAACGCCACGGGATGGGTCGCCGCGGCGCGCCGATGGTGATCACCTTCGCATCCTTGCCCCACCGCGACAGGATCACCCCGTCCGTCGTGCCGAGCGCGTCGGCCAGCCCGAGTGCGACCGCCCGCCGCCCGATCCAGAAGCGGCCGGTGAACAGCGCCTCGGGGTCGCCGGTCAGCTTCGCGCCGCGCCGCGTGCGCACCCAGTCCTTGAACTCCTCATGGAGGGAAGCGAGCAGCTCCTCGAGGCGGGCGACATCGGCCTGGTCCTCGCTGCGGAAGGGATCAAGGAAGGATTTCTCCGTGCCTGCGGTGCGCAGGCGCCGCTCGATCCCCAGCTTCTCGATCGCGCGATCCGCGCCAAACCCTGCGCTGATCACGCCGATCGAACCCAGGATCGACGACGCATTGGCCACGATCTCATCCGCCGCGCAGGCGATCCAGTAGCCGCCCGACGCCGCGGCATCCTCGACCACGGCGATCACCGGCACGCCCTTCTCCTCCGCCAGCCGGCGGATGCGGCCGGCGACCAGCGCGGATTGCACCGGGGAGCCGCCCGGCGAGTTGATGGCGATGACCACGCCCGCCAACCGCTTGATCGCGAAGGCGCGCTCGATCATCGGCCCGGTGACGGTGTCGTTGATGCTGCCGCCGGTCAGCGGTGACCCCCGCGACGCGATGAGGCCGGAAAGCCTGAGCAGCGCCACGCGCGGCCGCTTGTCAAAGAAGGGGATGTGCATGCCCCTCACTTCGGCCGTCTTTCCCGTTTGGGCAAGCCAGTGTTACTCAGGCGCATGAATCGTCGCGACTGGACCGGTTTGCTGATCGCCCTCGTGGCCCTCGCCGCGATGCTGGCCTATCGCGAGATCTGGGTGGAGCCGCGCGCCTGGGGTGCCATCTGCGCCGCCACCCCGCGCCCCATCGCCTGCGAACCGCGCGCGGCGCTGCTGTGGCTGCAACACTGGCAACTCTGGGGCGGCGGCGCGCTGGCGCTGGGCATCTGGGCCTTTCTCGGCGGGCCGCATGCGGTGCGCGTCGCGGCCCTCGCGATGGGGATGATCGCGACGGTCAATTTCAACGCCACCTGGGGGATGCTCGGGGCGGCGCTGGGAGTCTGGGCGGCGCTGGGCGCGCCGGGGCGGCCTTTGGCGTAGAAGGAAGGCCAGGGCTCCGCCCTGGACCCGCCAGGATCGTGTCGATCCTGGACCTCCGTCTCAAAGGGTATCCAAGGGCTGCGCGCCCGGCCTTCTTCTTCACGCTTGAAATCTCCGGGCCGCCCATTGCACCCTCCGCCCAACAGCACCGGAGGAGACGACCATGGGCTTCCTGACCGATGATGAGATTGCCGAACTGCGTCCGGCGCAGGAGGCGATGTTTCCGTCTCCCATCCCGACGCAGGTCGTCTCCTCCGACGAATTCTCCCCCATTCCGCAGACGCCCATGCAGAAGCAGGTCGAGGCGCGGATCATCACCATGGCCGATGAGCTCGGCGCGAAGCAGGGCCTCTCGCGGCGTGGTTTTCTCGCATCCGCCTCCGGCATGGCGGCCGCCTTCCTCGCGATGAACGAGGTCTATGGGCCGGTCTTCGGCGTGTCGCGGGCCGAGGCGCAGCAGCCCGATGCGGCCGCGGCGCGCGCCGCCTCGCTGCGCGACCAGTTCATCATGGATGTCCACACGCACTACCTGCGCGACGACACCCGCATCATGGGATTCGTCGAGATGCGCCGGGCGGTCGGCCGGGCGGGCTGGAACCCGGCCCTCAATCCCGAGGAACAGACCATCGACAGCCTCAAATACGCGAACTGGTTTAAGGAGATCTTCCTCGACAGCGACACCAAGGTCGCGCTTATCAGCGGCGCGCCGTCCGACGAGCCGCAGGACTGGTTCCTCACCAACGAGATGAAGTTCAACGCGCGCCGCCGCATCAACGAGGCCGCCGGCACGCGGCGCTGCATGAGCCACGCGATCTTCACCCCCGGCCAGCCCGGCTGGATGGACCAGGTGGACCGCGCGATTGCCGAGCTCCGGCCGGACAGCTTCAAGGGCTACACGATCGGCGACAACACCAACAAGCACCTCGCGCAATGGCCCTGGCGCCTCGATGACGAGCGGCTGATGTATCCCTTCTACGAAAAGCTTCTCGCCGCCGGGCACGACATCGTCTGCGTCCACAAGGGGCTGTTCCCGCCCGCCATCGAGCAGCGCTTCCCGCATCTGCTGCCCTACGCGAAGGTCGATGACCTCGGCAAGGCGGCGAAGGATTTCCCGCAGATGCGCTTCGTCGTCTACCACTCCGCCTACCGCTTCGCCGGCGGCGGCACCGCCGAGCAGGGGCTCGAGCAATTCGAGCGCACCGGGCGCGTGGAGTGGACCTCCGACCTTGCCGAGATCCCCGAGAAGTATGGCGTCACCAACGTCTACGGCGACCTCGGGCAGATCTTCGCGCAGACGACCGTGGTGCAGCCCAACCTCGCCGCGGCGCTGATGGGCATCCTCATCAAGGGGCTCGGTGCCGACCATGTGGTGTGGGGGACGGACGCGGTCTGGACCGGCTCGCCGCAGTGGCAGATCGAGGCGCTGCGCCGGCTCGAAATCCCCGAGGACATGCAGCGGCGCCATGGCTTCGCCCCCTTGGGTGCTGCCGATGGGCCGGCGAAGACCGCGATCTTCGCGGACAACTCCGTGCGGATGTATCGCTACGACCGGCAGCGCGCGGGGCTGGAGAATGACCCGGTCAGCACGATGAAGTCGCAATACGCGGCGGCGGGTGGCGAGCGGAGCAACCTCGCCTACGGGTACGTGGCTGGCTGAAAGACTGGGGGAAATGAATTTCCCCCAGACCCCCATTCTTTTATTTTTGCGACGTGGGGCTGGCCGGCGAAGGCAGCATCCGCAAGAGCACGGGCAGCGCCAGAATCAACGCGCAGACGGTCCAGCCCATGGCCTGCAGGTTGGACGGGTGCTCACGCGCGGCGCTTGCCAAGGCGCAGCCCACGAGCGCCAGGCCCAGAACCCATTCCTCGCGGCCGCCACCGCCACGCGGCAACCGCCGCAAGACGACACCCACCAGCACCACAACCAGCGGCACGGCGAAGGTCGCGAAGGGGAAATCGCGATAGCGCGGGTCCACCAAAAGCATCACCTGCAACACCATCGCCGCCCAGGCGAAGACGAAGCACAGATCCTCGAAGGCGAAGCCGCGCCACCCGCGCAGAACGCGCCAGCGGCCCAGCAACAGGCCGCGCACCAGCACCGTGGCGTCGCGCCCCGAACGCGGCGCAGCCGGCGCGCCTGCCACGCGGCGCATCAACAACGCCGCGAGCAAACCCTGGCCGACGAGGTTGACCGTCACCGCGAGCATCAGATGCTCATCGAAGGCATAGGGCACCCCGCCACAGACGGCATAGGCGAGCGCATTGCCCAGGGCGCCGGCCGCCAGCGCCTCGCGCCAGCCCGAGCCAGGAAAGGCGAAGCGCGTGAGGATGAACAGGCATCCCGCCAGCACCAGCGCGAGCCCCGCGTACCAGGGCCAGTCCGGGTTCTCGACCACCGGCCCGGACAGCGGAAACTTCTCCGCCCGATCCGCCGTCCACAGGCCCCACGCCGCCCCGACCGTGCCCTCGCTCTTGTACTTCCACACCTGATCGAAGGCCTCGATGAGGTTGTAGTCGAACCCCATCTCCCGGCTCAGCGCGATGAACTCGCGGATGAACACCGCCTGGTTCACCCGGCTCGGCGCCGCATCCTCGCGCCAGCGGCCGCGCGAAGGCCAGCCGATTTCCCCGATCGCGATCGGGCGGCCCGGGAACAGCGCCTGCATCCGCTGATAGACATCGCGCACATGCGCCATTGTGCGCTCGACGCCCAGCGGCTCATCCTCCCAGTACGGCAGGATATGGATGGTGATGATGTCCACATGCGCGGCGATCTCGGGGAACTGCACCCAGAATTCCCACACATCGGCATAGGTCACCGGCTGGCGCACCGCGGCCTTCACGCGGTCGAGTGCGGCGATCAGCTCGGACGGCGGCAGGTCGCGGCGCAGCAGCACCTCGTTGCCGACCACCACGCGCTCCACCGTCTCGGGGTGGGCGTTCGCGATCTCGATCAGCCGGGCCAGCTCGCGCTCATTCTGCGCCCTGTTGGACCCGAGCCAGGCGCCCTTCCACATCCGCACGCCGTGGCGGGCGGCGATCTCGGCCACCTCGTAATTCCCCTCGATCGAGGCGTAGGTGCGGATGGCGCGCACGCGGCGGGCGACCAGCGCCATGTCGGCATCGACCTCGGCGGCAGTGGGGAAGATGTCGCGCAGCGGCGAATGGCCGGGGCGGAAGGGCGCGAAGCTCACAGAGTTGAACCGCTCCGCCAGCATGGGCACGTCGGCCGCCTGGGGCCGGTTCGGCCACCACCAGGCGGCCAGGGTCAGAAATACGATCGCCGCCAATGCGGCCAGAATCCGGCTCATGGGCGCGCACCCTGCCCGAACCGATCCTTTCTTGATAGCATCCCCCCATGACCGACGCTGAAATCCGCGACCTCCTGCTCCGCACCCGCCGCATCGCCGTGGTCGGCGCGTCGCAGAACCCTGCCCGCGCGAGCCATTCGGTCAGCGCCTTCCTCATCGAGCGCGGCTTCGACGTGACGCCTGTGAACCCCGGCCTCGCCGGCCAGACGCTGCTCGGCACGCCGGTCGCCGCCTCGCTCGCAGACGCCGCGCCGCTCGACATGGTGGACGTGTTCCGCCGTTCGGAAGAAGCCGGGGCCGTGGTGGACGAGGCCATCGCGCTCGGCGCGAAGAGCATCTGGCTCCAGCTCGGCGTCGTCGACGAGGCCGCGGCCGAGCGCGCGCGCGCCGCCGGCCTTGCGATCGTCATGGACCGATGCCCCGCGATCGAGTGGCGGCGCCTTGCATTACCGGACCGCAATCCCGCGTCTTGAATCCCACCAGCCGCCGGACCACTTCGCGTCATGCCGCGAAAGCACCGCCGGGAGAAGGATCAGCCCAAATGACCGACGAAGAACGCCGCATCATCCAGACCTTCATCGAACGCATTGCCGGCGTCGCGCAGGCCGCGCCGTCGCGCAGCCCCTGGGGCGCCTCCGTGCCGCAGGTCGGCCAGGCGCCGAACCTGCCGCCGGTCGACCCGGAGGCGGACCGCTTCATCGCCGACCTGTTTGCCCGCCTGCCCGAAGCGCGCTACCGCCTGACGCAATCCGCCTTCGTGCAGGAGGCCGCGCTGGTCGAGGCCAACAACCGCATCCAGCGCCTGGAATGGGAAGTCGAGAATGCCCGCCGTCAGGGTGAGGGCGCCCAGCAGCCGCGCGGCATGTTCGGCGGCATGTTCGGCGGTGGCCGCCCGCAGCAGGCGCCGATGCCGCCGCCGCCGCAGCCGCAATATCCGCCGGGCTACAACCCCCAGGCGCTGCAGCAGGGCCGGGGCGGCATGGGCTTCCTGGGCACCGCGCTGGCCGGTGCGGCCGGCGTTGCCGGCGGCCTCGTGCTCGGCAACATGCTGATGAATTCGCTGGGCGGCCATGGCGGCGCGGCCCAGGCCGCGGCGGCCACACCGGGCCAGGGCGCCTTCGGCCAGGAGGCGGTTCCGGCCGAACCATCCTCGCCCTGGACTTCGCCCACGCCCGACGCGGCGCCGGTCGCTGACCAGGGCGGCTGGGATGCCGGCAGCGGCGGTGGCCAGGCCGACAATTGGGGCAGCGGCAGCCAGGATGACGCCTCGGCCGATTTCGGCGGCGGTGGCGGCGGCAACGACGACTACTGACCCCGGGACCCGTCCCGCCATCCATGGCATCTGATGGTGGGACCCCGGGCATGCCGCCATGCCCCGGCCAGGAGCGCGAGGGGCCGAGCCCCTCGCCGAACCGCGTGCCACGCGAAGGGGCGGTCCCTTCGCCGAGGCGAACACGACGCGAAGGTCTGTCTCCATCGCATCTCGTGACGCACAGGGAGGGGCAGAAGCCTCGGAACCTCCGCGTGCAGCACAACGCGCGCCTTGCCACCCACAGCGCGCCCAACCCCTGGGGCGATGCGCGACGCACCCGCATCGGCCTGCTCGGCGGCAGCTTCAACCCCGCCCATGCCGGCCACGCCCATGTCGCCCGCCGCGCGCTGGCCGCACTCGCCCTCGACCAGGTCTGGCTGATGGTCTCGCCGGGCAACCCGCTGAAGCCGGCGAGAGGCATGGCCCCGCTGGCGGATCGCCTGGCCTCGGCGAAGGCGATCGCGACCCCGCCGCGCAGCATCGCGACCGACATCGAGCGCCCGCTTGGCACCCGCTTCACCGCCGATACGCTGGCGGCTCTGAGGCGGCGGTTCCGCCATGCGCGCTTCGTGTTGTTGCTGGGTGCGGACAACCTCGCGCAGCTGCCGCAGTGGCGGCGCTGGCGCGCGCTCGCGCGGGACACGCCGATCGCGATCCTGCCGCGGCCCGGTCACTCGCGCGCGGCCCTGCACGGGCAGGCGGCGACGGTGCTCGCGCGGCATCGGCGCAAGCCGCGGGCGCTGCTGGCCGGCCCCGCACCGCGCCATGCCGGCTGGTGTCTGATCCCGGCGCGCGAGGTGGCGCTGAGTGCCACCGCGATCCGCAACGCAAGAAGGGATGGCGCGGCGAGGCGCGTTGCGGCATGAGACAGCGCATCAACACCAGGAGGCTTCCATAGCCCGCACGCCCAAGGCCAGCCCGCCCGCCCCCGCCGAGGATCCCCCGCGCCCCAGGCGCGTTCCCAAGGCGACCACGGCGGCCAAGCCGGGTCCGGCGGCGGACAAGCCGGCCAAGGTCGCGAAGCCGCGGGCAGCCGCGAAGCCCGATGCCGCAGCGCCGGCGGCAAAGCCCGCGCTGAAGCGCGTGGCGGCACCCGCCACCAAGCCCAAGGCGAAGCCCGCGGTCCCCGAGGCAAAGTCGAAGCCGAAAGCCAAGCCTGAAACGGCCGCCAAGCCGGCCGCCGTGGCCAAGCGCGCCACCAAGGCGCCGGCCCGGGCCACGACGTCAACGCGCGTGACGGCGGTGCCCCGCACCCGCGGTGCGAAGCCTACCCCTGCCGTCACGGAGGCCAAGCGGCCCGCGCCGCCGCGCCCGACGCGCAAGACCCGCCCGCCCAAGGTCGCGCCCGACCGGCTGGAGCAGCTCGTCGCCGCCGCCGCGAAAAGCCTCGAGGACGACAAGGCCGAGGATATCCGCATCCTCGACGTCACCGGCCGCGCCGACTACGCCGACCGCCTCATCATCGCGACGGGCCTGGTCGACAGGCAGATCCAGGCGATGGCGACGCACCTGGTCGAGGCGCTGGAGCAGGTGGGCCTGCGCCTCAAGCGCGATGCCATCCAGGCCTCGCCCGATTGGGTGCTCATCGACGCGCTCGACCTCGTCATCCACCTGTTCAAGCCCGAGGCGCGCGCGCTCTACGGGCTCGAGCGGATGTGGGGCCCGGACAGCCCCGCGCCGGATGGCGCCACGCCCGCGCTGCCCTGAAGCCCGCTCGCCTCCTCGCCATCGGCCGGATCAAGCCGGGGCCGGAGGCCGCGCTGTTCGACCACTATAATGGCCGCATGCGCCCCCCGCTCGCGGTGACCGAGTTTGCGGAGGCGCGCGGCAGCGCGGCCGAGATCCGCCGGCGCGAAGGCGAAGCGCTGCTCGCCGCGCTCGCGCCCTCCACTTTGGCCGTGGCCCTCGACCTCGGCGGTGCCGCGCCGGGTTCGGAAGGGCTCGCGGCGATGCTGGTCCGATGGCAGGATGCCGGCCGGCCGCTGGCGTTTCTCATCGGCGGCGCCGAGGGCCTGGATCCGGCGGTGCTGGCGCGGGCCGAGGCGAGCCTTTCACTGGGGCCGCTCACCTGGCCGCATTTTCTGGTGCGCGGGCTGCTCGCGGAACAACTGTATCGTGCCCAGATGATCCGCGAGGGTCATCCCTACCACCGCCCCTGGCGTCCCTGAGAGGTCATCGCGCATGCTCCTCCTCGTCCTGGCTGGCCTGCTCTGGGTGGCTGTCCATGTCGGCATCGCCGGCACCGGGCTGCGTGGGGTGCTGGTGGCGCGCATCGGCGAGAACGGGTTCCGCATCGCGTTCTCGCTCGGCTCGGTGGTCGCGATCGCGCTGCTGGTGAGTGCCTGGAAGGCGAGCCCGGCCGTCGCGTTGTGGACCACGCCCGGCGCGCTGAAGTGGCTGGCACTGGTGCTGATGCTGCCGGCCTTCATCCTGTTCGCCGGCTCGCTCGCGACGAAGAACCCCACCGCCATGGGCGGGGAAGGGGCGGCGCCGCGCGGGATGATCCGCATCACCCGCCACCCGATGCTGTGGTCCTTCGCGATCTGGGCGATCCTCCACGCGCTGGTGAACGGCACCCAGTCGGGCCTGGTGTTCTTCGGCGCGTTCGCGGTGACCGCGCTGGCCGGCATGCCCTCGATCGATGCGAAGCTCGCCGCGCGCAACCCGGCCGGCTTCGCCGCGCTGCGGGCGCAGACCTCGATCCTGCCCGGCGGAGCGATCGCGGCCGGGCGCAACCATGTGGTGCCGACGGAGCTGGTCCTGCCCGTCGCGATCGGGACGGTGGCCTGGATTGCGATGCTTCTGGCGCATCGCTGGGTGATCGGCGTCTCGCCTTTCCCTGCCTGAACGGGCGCAGCGATCAAAGGCGCATGAACGCCGCGATTGCTGCCGGGTGCGGGGTGCCGGACCCTTGCGCCATTCGCCTGGGCGCCGTAACCCGCCGCCATGTCCTCCGCGCCCCGCCCCGTGATGCTGCTGATCCTCGATGGCTGGGGGCAGGCGCCCCCGGCGCCCGACAATGCCGTCACCCTGGCGCAGACGCCCAATTTCGACGCGCTCTGGGCGGAATGCCCGCACGCGACGCTGCGCACCTCGGGCGGCGATGTCGGCCTGCCGCCGGGGCAGATGGGCAATTCCGAGGTTGGGCACCTCAACATCGGCGCCGGGCGGGTGGTGATGCAGGACCTGCCGCGCATCGACGCCGCGATCAACGACGGCACGCTCGGCGCGATGCCGCCGCTCGAAGATTTCATCGCCCGGCTGCTCGCCTCGGGCGGCACCGCGCACCTGATCGGGCTGATCTCGCCCGGCGGCGTGCATGCGCACCAGGACCATGCCGCGGCCCTCGCCGAGCACATCTCCCATACCGGCGTGCCGGTCGTCATCCACGCCTTCACCGATGGGCGCGATACGCCGCCGCGCTCCGCCCCCGAGGCGATCGAGCGCCTGGAAGCCGCGATCGCGCCGATGGACGATGTGCGCATCGGCACCATCATCGGCCGCTATTTCGCGATGGACCGCGACCATCGCTGGGAGCGCGTGCGCGAGGCGACCAACGCCATGCTGCGCGGCGAAGGCCCGCGCGCGCAGACCGCCGCGGAGGCCATCGCCACCGCCCATGCCGGCGGCAAGACCGACGAGTTCGTGCCCGCCACCATCATCGGGACCTATGACGGCATGAAGGATGGCGACGGCCTGCTGTCGTTCAACTTCCGCGCCGACCGCATCCGGCAATTGCTGGCCGCACTTCTCGACCCTGAATTCTCCGGCTACCCGGCCGGTCCGCGACCCGCATTCGCGACCGCCCTGGGCATGACCGAATACGCGAGCACGCTGAAGCCGTTCATCGCCACGCTGTTCCCGCCCCAGCCGATGGCGGACATCCTGGGCACCACGGTGTCGGCCGTCGGGCGCACCCAGCTGCGGATGGCCGAGACCGAGAAGTATCCGCACGTCACCTACTTCCTCAACGGCGGCGACGAACAGCCGCTGCCGGGCGAGACGCGGCTGATGATCAGCTCGCCCAAGGTCGCGACCTACGACCTGGCCCCGGACATGGCGGCGCCGCTGCTGACCGAGGAAGCGGTGCGCGCAATCCGTGCCGGCACCCAGGACCTGATCGTGCTGAACTTCGCCAATGCCGACATGGTCGGCCACACCGGCAGCCTGCCCGCCGCGATCAAGGCGGTGGAAGCGGTGGATCGCGGGCTTGGTGCCATCGCGCAGGCGATCCGTGAGGTGGGCGGCGCCCTGCTCGTCACCGCCGACCACGGCAATGCCGAGCAGATGACCGACCCCAAGACCGGCGGCCCGCACACCGCGCACACCACCAACGTGGTTCCGGTCCTGCTTCTCGGCGGTGGCGAAGGGGTGGCGCTGCGCGAGGGACGGCTTGCCGATGTGGCGCCGACGCTGCTGGCGCTGATGCGCCTGGACCAGCCCGCGGCGATGACCGGGACGAGCCTGCTGGGCTGAAGCCGTCCACCGCTTCGGTCCCGGACGAAGCGTGGCTGTCAGTGCGGCGTGTAGTGGTCGCACATGGACATGCTCCTCCCGCTCGCTCTCGTCTTCCTCCTCGCCGGCTTCGTGAAGGGCGCCATAGGGCTTGGGCTGCCCACCATCGGCATGGCGCTGATGACGCTGCTCATCGCACCGGCCGAGGCGGCGGCGCTGCTGCTGCTGCCCAATATCGTCACCAACCTGGTGCAGATGCGCCCCTGGCCGGAGACGGCGCGGTTGGCCAGGCGGCTGTGGCCGATGCTGCTGGGCGTGGTGCTGGGCACCGGGCTCGGCGCGCTGCTCTGGGGTGGCTTCGGCGGGCGCTATGGCGGCGCCGTGCTGGGCCTGGTGCTGGCGCTGTACGGCACGCTGGGCCTGCTCGGCGTGCGGATCGCGCTGCCGGAGCGCGCCGGGCTTCCGGTGGGCGTCGCGACTGGCGCGCTCACCGCCGCGACGGGTGTGTTCGTGATCCCGGCGGTCCCCTGGCTGCAGACGCTGGGCCTCGCCAAGGACGCGCTGGTGCGGGCGCTGGCGCTCTCCTTCACGGTCTCCACCCTGGCACTGGCGGTGCTGCTGCGCGCGGCGGGGGGGCTCGACGGCCGCCTCGTCGCGGCTTCCGCGCTGGCGCTGCTGCCGGCCCTCGCCGGCCAGGCGCTCGGCACGCGGATGCGCGGGCGCCTCTCCGAGGCCGCCTTCAAGCGCGTGTTCTTCGCGGCCGTGGTCGCACTCGGCCTTGCCATCGAGCTGCGGGCGTGAATTCCTGCGGCCATGGAGCCAGACTGCCGCCTCTACCTCATCACGCCGCCGGTGCTGCCGCCGGAGTTCCCGGACCTGCTCGCCGCGGCACTCGACGCTGGCGACGTCGCCTGCCTGCAGCTTCGGCTGAAGGACGCCCTGCCCGACGCGATCAAGCGCGCCGTCGATGCCCTGATGCCCATCGCCCAGGCCCGCAACGTGGCCTTCCTGCTCAATGACGACGCCGCACTCGCGGCGAGCCTGGGCTGCGATGGCGCGCATCTCGGCCAGGGCGATGGCGACCACGAAGCCGCGCGCAAGCTGCTCGACGGCAGGACGCTCGGCATCACCTGCCATGCCTCGCGCCACCTTGCGATGCAGGCGGGCGAGGTGGGTGCCGACTACGTGGCCTTCGGCGCCTTCTTCCCAACGCTTACCAAGGAGACGGCGCACAGCGCCGATGTGGAGCTGCTCGCCTGGTGGTCGGAGATGTTCGAGATCCCCTCCGTCGCGATCGGCGGCATCACGGCCGTGAACTGCGCGCCGCTGGTGCAGGCCGGGGCGGATTTCCTCGCGGTCGTGGGTGCGGTGTGGAGCCATCCGGACGGCCCGGCCGCCGGCGTGCGCGCCATGAACGCCGCCATCGCGGCCGCCTGAGCCCGGCTCAGCCGCCGCGCGGCAGCGTCGCGAGTCGCGCGAACACGTCCATCGCCTCGCTCGCCAGCGCGTCGCGCGCCGCACCCGCCCGCACCTGCTCCTGCGTCCACATCCACGAATGCGGTGGGTCGTCGCGCATCGACCATTCGGGGAACAGCCGCGCAGGCGCGTCGGAACAATGCACCAGGCGCACCTCCAGGTGGCGATCATCGCGCAGGATGCGGCCGAACGTGTCGGTCAGCGTGTCGCGCGGGCCCTCCAGCAATTGCATGTAGAGATCCGCCCGGCAGATCAGCGCGCCAGTGATCCGCGAGCGCGCATTGTTCGCGCGCGCAACGAGCAGGATGTCGTCCAGCGTCGGCGCGTCAAAGCCGAACGGCCGCGATGTGTAGATCAATTGCCCCAGCCGCATCGCCGCACTCCGTCTTGTGTCGCGACATCATCACGCGGATCGGGCCCGAAGCACAGCGCCCGGTTGCGTGCGTCGCGGCGCGGGATGCGGTAGCCTGGGCCGGCATGGACGAGATCACTTTCCACACAAGGCTGCATCGCCCGGGCACATTGCTCGATGTCGGTGCGCATGACGGGCTGATCACGCGGCCCTTCGCGGCGCTGCGCGATTCGCGCGTCGTCGCGTTCGAGCCCGCGCCGCCCGCCTTCGCCCGGCTCGAGGCCGCCTTCGCGCCCGCTCCGCCGCCCCACGTCACGCTGGTGCCGGAGGCGCTGGGCGACACGCTCGGCTCCATCACCCTCGCCATGCCGGTGCTCGACGGCGTCGCGCAGGAGCAATGGGCCTCGACGGCCAAGACCTATGCCGGCTTCGACCCGGCGCGCGTGGCGGTGCGCAAATGGCAGGTTCCGATCCGCCCGCTCGACAGCCTGGCGCTGACCGACCTCACCCACATCAAGCTCGATTGCGAAGGTGCGGAATACGAGGTGCTGCGCGGCGCGCGCGAGACGCTGATCCGCTGCCGCCCCTATCTCACGATCGAGATCGAGGAGCGCCATCGCCTGGGCTCCACCTGGTCGGTGCCGGCCTATCTCGATGCGCTCGGCTACGAGACCTATTTCGAGCTCGACGGCGCCTGGCAGCCGATGGCGGCGCTGGATCGCGCGACGATGCAGCGCGCCTCGCCCGACCCCTCGGTGTTCGAGGCCTCGGACCCCTATGTGTTCGTGTTCTACGTCTTCCCGCGCGAATGCACCGAGCAGGCGCTGCAGCGGCTGATCCGCTAGCACCCGGCGCGGCTCACCCCCACACGGCGTCGAGGCGCGCCAGCACCCGCTGCATCCGCGGCACGTCGATCGACCAGTGATCCACATCCTTCCATCCCGGCCCCTGCTGCATCGCGATGCGGTCGGGGTGCTCGTGATAGGCGAAGTGGCGCGGCGCGGTGAAGCAGGACGACCAGCCATGCCAGGCATAGGACCAGCCCTCGCGATGGCCGAGCTGCACGACATGCGTGCCCGGGGCCACGAAGGGCAGCAGCGCGAAGGCCGCACCGGCCGCGCCGGCGATGCGCTCGGCGCCGGAGAACAGCCGCACCTGGTCCTCGTAGCCCATGGTTTCCGGCGCGATCGGCGTATAGCCGCGCGCCGAAAACACCGCCTCGACCTCCGCCTCGTTGTCGAGCGGCCGGTTGATCGCGGCACCCGCGCTGCGGCGGATGAAGAAGCGCCGCGGCAGGACCCGGCCAGGCGCGCGGGCGGCGACGCTGCTGGCGATGCGCCGCACCCAGCCACCGAGCTGCGGCGGAATGCCGAACAGGTCCAGTGTCTTGCCCTGGAACAGCCAGGCGGGCGAGGGATAGATCAGCCGCGAGACCCGCACCGGATCGAGGTCGGGCAATTCGACATAGCGCTTCGGTCCCCAGCCGGCGAGCAGCAGGCAGGTCCGCTGCCAGGGCGCCAGCGGTGGGAACAGCGGCGTCACGGCTAGCCCCGCCATCTCGATCATCGAGAGCGCCGACAAGGTCTCGATGTGCCAGTGCCCAAAGTTCCGCCACCAGAAACTGGACACCCAGGCATAGGTCCGTTCCGCATCCGGCAACGCGCGCGGCTGCTCGAGCGCCTCGGCGCGATGGGAGTCGAGCAGGGCCTCGGACGGCAGCGTTTCCGCGGACAGGTCCATCGCGCCGTCCAGGATGGAGTTGTTCAGGCTCTCGAGCACATAGGCGTCGCCGGCGATCAGGTAGCGCCCGGGATGGATCGTCACATCCTCCAGCAGCGCGATCGCGCTAGGGCGCAGCGTCTGGTCGACCCGCAGGGCCTCGAAGGATTCATCCTCGCGGTTGACCCACAGAGGCGGCCGCTGCTCGGTGCCTGGGCGCAGCATGGTGAGCAGCGTGTCCGGGGCGAGGCGTTCCACCTCATGCGCGCCGATGGCGGTGCGGCCGAGCGCGAGGCTGACGATGCGGCTGGGTGGCGCGCTCATGCGGGAAATCCTGGGCCGATCGGCCGCTTGCCGGCGCCGCCGGGCGCCTCCTCGACATAGGCCGGCCAGGCGAGGCCGGTAACACGGCCGCGCAGCCCCTGCAGCAGCGCGCGGCCGCGCGCGGCCGGAACGCGGAAGCGGGCCGTGCCCGGCGCGAGATCGAGCTGGTGGAGGTAGTAGGGCTTGATGCGCGCCGCCAGCATGGCGCGGAACAGATCCTCCAGCGCGGCTTCGCTGTCGTTGACGCCGGCCAGGAGCACCGACTGCCCGAGCAGCACGACACCCGCGCCGTGCAGCCGCCGCAGGCTGTCGCGCGCCGCATCGGTAAATTCGCGCGCGTGGTTGGCGTGGACGCAGAGGTAGAGCGGCTTGTCCAGCGTCAGCGCATCGGCGAGCGCCGCGGTGACGCGGCTGGGATCGGCGACCGGCACGCGGCTGTGGATGCGCAGGATGTCGATATGCGGGATCGCCGCGAGCCGGCCCAGGAGGTCCGCGAGGCGGCGCGGCGAGAGCATCAGCGGATCGCCGCCGGTGAGGATCACCTCGCGCACTTCGGGCGTGTGCGCGAACCAGGCGATGGCGGTGTCGAGCTCGGCTTCGGTGAGAAGGCCGCCATCGGGCCCCACCACCTCGCGGCGGAAACAGAAGCGGCAATAGACCGGGCAGGCCAGCAGCGGCTTGAGCAGGGCCCGGTCGGGATAGCGGTGCACTACGCCCTTCACCGGCGTAAACGGTGCATCCGCCGTGGGGTCGCTGATCTCGTCCGGCGCGCTGATCAGTTCGTTCGGATGGGGCAGATACTGCCGCGCGATCGGGTCATCGGGAGCGGTGATGAGGCGTGCAACCGCTTGCGTCAGCGCGATGGCGTAGCGCGCTCCGACGGCACGCGCATCGTATACTGCAGCGGGCGTGATCAGCCCGGCGGCGAGCAATGCATCGGCATCGCGGAGGGTGCGGGGGGGCAGGCCATCGGGCATGATGCGGTGGTAGTCCGGGAAGGGTGAGCGCGTCCATGGCGGAGAAGCCCATATGGCATCCTGAGCGTCTGGCCGCGCGGCTGCCCTTTCTCGATGCGCGCGCACGGCTGAGCGCTGCGACGCGGTCATTCTTCACCGCGCGCGGCTACCGCGAGGTGGAGACGCCCTGCCTGGTGCCGGTGCCGGGGATGGAGGTGCACCTGATGGGTTTCTCCACGCGCTATCGCCCGCATCTGGGGCGCGGGCGGGAGACGACGCTGTGGCTGCGCACCTCGCCCGAACTCGCGATCAAGCGGCTGCTCGCCGGCGGCGCCGGGCCGGTTTTCGAACTCGCGCGGGTGTGGCGCAATGGCGAGGTTTCGCCGCGCCACCATCCGGAATTCACCATGCTCGAATGGTATAGCCCGGGTGCCGATCTCGCTGGGCTGATGGATGAGACGGAGGCGTTCATCCGCGCCGTCTGCCCGCCGCGGGTGGGCCATGCCGGCGTCGAGACCGACCTCGCGCTGCCTTTCCAGCGCCTGCCCATGGCCGAGGCCTTCGCGCGCCACGCCGCCGTGCCCGATCTGTTAGCGACGGTCTCGCCGGAGGGGCGGGGCAATGCCGCGATGCTTTCGGCGGCCGCCGGTGTCGCGCTGCGCGAAGGCGAGGATTGGGAGGACCTGTTCTTCCGCCTGCTGCTGGAGCGGGTGGAGCCGGTGATCGGGCGCGAGTGCGCGACCTTCCTCACGCATTGGCCGGCGCCGCAGGCGGCCCTGGCGCGGCGCGACCCCGCCGACCCGCGCGCCGCGCTCCGCTTCGAGCTGTTCGTGGCGGGGATCGAACTGGCCAATGCGTTCGACGAGCTCACCGACGCGGCGGAGCAGCGGGCGCGCTTCGCGGCCGATGTCGCCGAGCGCCAGCGCCGCTATGGCGAGGGCTGGCCAGCCGATGAGGATTTCCTCGCCGCGTTGGACCACGGCATGCCGGCGAGCGCGGGCATCGCGCTGGGCTTTGACCGGCTGGCGATGCTGGCGAGCGGTGCGCGAGGGATCGACGACGTGCTGTGGCTGCCTCTGGGCGGCCTAGGAGAGCAGCATTTCGAGGCGCAATGAGCCGCCCTCGATGCCGTGCTTTCGAATGGGCGAACCGGGCGGCGGCGTCGGCCCGGCGGCTTTGCAGTCACGGAAACGTGAACCGATCGAGGCAGCCGTTACATTCCTCATTCGCCGGGTGCCGCGTTAGCTGGCGTGGACGCTGCCAAATGTCTCAATGATCTGCGCTCGATCGACGGTGTGCATGGAACTTCCTGGGAAAGTCAGCTTGCCTCGCGCCGCTTCGCCCGACCTCTTCGCACTCGGCGGCGACATGGGCGACCGCATGCGCCGCCAGGATTGGGCGGCGACGCCGCTCGGTCCGCCGGAGCATTGGCCAGTCGCGCTGCGCACCACCGTCCGCACCATGCTCGGCTCGCGCTACGCCATGTGGATGGCGTGGGGGCCGGAGCTGACCTTCCTGTGCAACGACGCCTATCTCCCGACCGTCGGCATCAAGCGCGACTGGGTGCTGGGCGCGCGCTCGGACAGGGTGTGGCAGGAGATCTGGCCGGATATCGGGCCGCGGATCGAGCGCGTGCTCTCCACCGGCGAGGCGACCTGGGACGAGGCGCTGCTGCTGTTCCTGCAGCGCTCCGGATTTCCCGAGGAGACCTACCACACCTTCTCCTACTCGCCCCTTGCCGATGATGACGGGCGGATTTCGGGCATGCTGTGCGTGGTGACCGAGGAGACCGAGCGCATCCTAGGTGAGCGCCGCCTGCGCGTGCTCGGTGAGCTCGGGGCGCGGGCGAAGGAGGCGCGCAGCGCCGAGGATGCCTGCGCCCGCGCCGCCGCGACTTTGGAGACCTCGCCCGCCGACGTGCCGTTCGCGCTGATCTACCTGCTCGATGCGGAGGGTGGCCGGGTCAGCCTCGCGGCGCACGCGGGCCTGCCCGAGGACCATCCCGCCGCCGTCGGCGATGCTGCCGGCATCGGCGCGCCCTGGCCGCTGCGCGCCGCCGCCGAATCCGGCCTGCCGGTCGAGGCCAGCCTTGATGGCCTGCCGCCGCTCCCCGGTGGTCCCTGGGGCGACGCGGCGTCGCGTGCGCTGGTGCTGCCGCTCGCCGCACCCGGGCACGAGCAGCCGGCGGGCTTCCTGGTCTGCGGCGTCAATCCGCGGCGCCCCCTCGACGCCGCCTACCGGTCATTCTTCGAACTCGCCGCAGGGCATATCGGCACCGCCGTCGCCAATGTCCGCGCCTATGAGGCGGAGCGCCGCCGCGCGGAATCCCTGGCCGAGCTCGACCGCGCGAAGACCGCGTTCTTCTCCAATGTCAGCCATGAATTCCGTACCCCGCTCGCGCTGATGCTGGGCCCGCTGGAGGAGCTGCTGCGGGTGCCGCTGCCGGGTGACCAGCGCGACCTCACCCAGACCGCGCACCGCAACGGCCTGCGGCTGCTGCGCCTGGTGAACACGCTGCTCGATTTCTCCCGCGTCGAGGCCGGGCGCGTGCAGGCGCGCTTCGCACCCACCGATCTCGGCCCGCTCACCGCCGACCTCGCCAGCGCCTTCCGCTCGGCCTGCGAGCGCGCCGGGCTGCGCCTCGTGGTGGACTGCCCGACGCTGAGCGACCCGGTGCATGTGGATCGCGAAATGTGGGAGAAGATCGTCCTCAACCTCGTCTCCAACGCATTCAAGTTCACCTTCGAGGGCATGATCGCCGTGTCGCTCCGCGCCGCGGATGGCTGCGCGGAGCTCGTCGTGCGCGACACCGGCACCGGCATTCCCGAGCAGGAGCTGCCGCGTCTGTTCGACCGCTTTCATCGCGTCGAGGGTGCCGCGGGGCGCACGCATGAGGGCAGCGGCATTGGGCTCGCGCTGGTGCGCGAACTCGCGCGGCTGCACGGCGGCGACGTCTTCGCGACGAGCGAGCGCGGTCGCGGCAGCGTCTTCACCGTCCGTGTTCCGCTCGGCACCGCGCATGTGCCGGCCGAGGCGCTCGCCGCCGCCGCGTCGACTGCGGCTATCGCGTCCACCGCCGCGCGCACCGAAGCCTTCGTGGGCGAGGCGCTGCGCTGGCTCCCCGATGGGGAGGATGCCGCGCGCGCCGATGAGACTTTGGACCTCGCCGGCGCCGAACTGGCGGTCGGGGCGACCACCGCCACGGCCGAGCGCATCCTCGTCGCGGATGACAATGCCGATATGCGGGACTACCTGCGCCGGCTCCTCACCGCCGCGGGCTACCGGGTGGAGACGGCGCCCGACGGGGAAGAGGCGGCCGCGGTCGCGCGGGAAAACCCGCCCGCGCTCGTGCTGTCCGACGTGATGATGCCACGGCTCGACGGCTACGGGCTGGTGCGTGCCCTGCGCGCGGATCCGCGCACGCGCGAGGCACCGGTGCTGCTTCTCTCGGCGCGCGCCGGGGAGGAGGCGGAGATCGAGGGTCTCGATGCCGGCGCCGATGACTACCTGGTCAAGCCGTTCTCGGCGCGCGAACTGCTCGCACGCGTCGGCGCCAATCTCCGGCTCGCGCGCATCCGGCGGGAAGCGGCGGCGGCGGTCGATGCGGGCGAGGCGCGTTGGCGCGACCTGCTCGACCGCATGCACGAGGGCTGCTTCATCGGCGAACTGGTCCATGACGCCACGGGCCGCGCGGTGGATTTCCGTCATGTGGAGGTCAACGCGGCCGTCGAACGCCTGACCGGCATTCCCGTCCACCGGCTTACCGGGCGGCTGGCCAGCGAGGTGCTGCCGGGCATCGAGCCGTTCTGGGTCGAGACCTTCGCCCGCGTGGTCGAGACGGGCGAACCGGCCCATGTCGAGCACGAGACCGCCGCGCTCAAGCGCTGGTTCGAACTCTCCGCCTACCGGGTCGGCCCCGGGCGGTTCGGCGCGCTGTTCCTCGACGTCACCGCGCGGCGGGCCGCCGCCGAGCGCCAGGCATTGTTGACGCGGGAGGTGGACCACCGCGCGAAGAACGCGCTCGCCGTCGTGCAGAGCGTGGTGCGGCTGACCAAGGCGTCCGACGTGCGGGAATATGCGCATGCGGTGGAAGGCCGCGTCGCCGCGCTCGCCCGGGCGCATACCCTGCTGTCCGATGATCGCTGGCGCGGCACCGACCTGCGCGCGGTCGTCGATGAGGAGCTGGCCGCCCATAGCGGCGGCGCGCGCGTGGTGATCGCGGGTCAGGCGCTGCGCCTGCGACCCGAGGCGGTCCAGCCCCTGTCGATGGTGCTGCACGAGATGGCGACCAATGCGGTCAAATACGGTGCGCTCTCCACCACGGGAGGCCGCCTCAGCGTCTCCTGGAAGCAGGACGCGCCCGATGCGCCGGTTCGCCTCTGCTGGCACGAGCAGGGCGGGCCGCCGATCGCTGCGGCACCGGAGCGCCGCGGCTTCGGCACCACGTTGATCGAGGCGACGGTCCGCGGCCAGCTCGACGGCGTGGCGACGATGGCGTGGGAGACGGGTGGCCTGTGCTGCGAGGTGACCATCGCGCCGAGACACCTGGCGGCCGCCGATGGCGGCGGTGTCGACAGGATCGAACATCCGGCTTCGGGCCGCCCGGCGCCCGTCGTGGCGCCAAGGTCGCTGCGCGGGCGCGCGGTTCTGGTCGTGGAGGACGAGCCGCTCATCGCGATGGAGATCACCGAGACGCTGACCCGGCTCGGCTGCGAAGTGATCGGTCCCGCCATGGCGCTGGACGAGGCGCTGAAGCTCGCGGCGGCAGAGGCAGGCCGCCTGAGTGCGGCGGTGCTCGATGTGAACCTGAAGGGGCGGTTTGCCTTTCCGGTGGCGGAGCTGCTGTCCGACCGTGGCGTCCCGGTGGTCTGGGCGACGGGTTACGGGGAGCTTCCGCCCGGCAGCAGCGTCGCCCGTGGTGCCGAGTTGCTGCGCAAGCCGCTGGCCGAGGGCGAATTGCACGCCGCGCTACGGCGGTTGCTGGCGCGCGAGAGCGGCGAACACCGTGGAACAGCTGCTTCCTTGACGCGTTCATAGGCGATCGTCCACAGGCGCTGGAAGACTTGGCTTCCGGCGACGGTCAGCGATCAGAATGCCATGAGGTTGTCGCGGAAGGTCCGGTGCTCGTAGCGCCGTTTCGTGAGGCCGCGCTTCTGCAGTTCCGGTACCAGCCCGTCGCAGATTTCCGCGATGTAGCGGCGCGTGAAATCGCCGTTGAACAGCAGGAAGCCGTCGCCGCCGACCTCCTCCATGATGTCCTCCATCATCGACGCCACGTGGTCCACCGTGCCGGTGTAGTCGATGCCGGACTTGTTCGCGTTGGCGAGTGCAAGGGCGCGCGGCGTGCGGCCGGCGTATTTCGCGACACTCGACTGGTGGCCGTTGGAGGTGAGCACCGGCAGCGGCTCATCGAGCGGGTATTTCGAGAGGTCGATGCCGCTGATCCGCGACAGCATCGCGAGCGAGGCATCGATGTGCTTGCCGGCATCGGCGATCTCGGTGTCACGACGCTGCCGCGCCGTTTCCATCGAGACGTCGATGATCGGGTAGGCGAGGAACAGGATTTTTATGCTCGCGGGGTCGCGGCCGGTGCTGCGCGCCTGGGCGTGGACCTTCTGGCGGAAGGCCTTCATGTCGGCCACGGTCTCCAGGGAGGCGATGATGGTGTCGGCCCATTTCGCGGCGAAGACCTGGCCGCGCGGCGAGCCTCCGGCTTGGCACAGCACGGGCCGGCCCTGCGGCGAGCGCGGCGCGCTCAGCGGGCCGCGCACCTTGAAGTACTGCCCCTCGTAATTGATCGCGCGGACCTTCTGCCCATCGGCGAAGATGGCGCCCTCACGATCCAGCACCACCGCGTCGGGATCCCAGGATTCCCACAGCTGGGTGACGATGTCGGCAAACTCATCGGCGCGGTCGTAGCGATCATCATGGGCGAAGTGCTTGTCCATGCCGTAATTCTGCGCGCCGCCATCATTGCTGCCGGTGACGATGTTCCACCCGACGCGCCCCTCGGTCGTGTGGTCCAGCGAATTGACCAGCCGCGCCAAGAGGAAGGGCGGGTATTCCGACGTGGAAAGCGTGGGGATGATGCCGAGGTGTTTCGTGGCGCGCGCCAGATACGGCACCAATACCGCCGGATCCATCTTCGGCGTCGAGGCCGCATAGCGCAGATAGGTGTCGTGATTGCCCTTGTAGGTATAGGGCACGTTGCAGCTGTCCTCGATGATCAGGTAGTCGAAGCAGGCCCGCTCCATTCCCTGCGCGAGATCGACGAAGAGATCGGGCATCATCCACCGCGCCTGGGCGGCATCGGTGCCGCCCCATTCCTGCCGCCACGCCTTCGGGCCATAGCCGCGCGAGAGAAACCAGGCGAGGTGGAAGGGTTTTGGCATCTCAGAAATCCATCAGATTGTCGCGGAAGGTCTTGTGCGCGTAGCCGCGCTTGGTGAGCCCGCGCTTCTGCAATTCCGGCACCAGGCCATCGGTGATCTCGGCCACGTAGCGCCGGCTGAAATCGCCATAGGTGAGCAGGTAGCCATCGCCGCCGACCTCCTCCATCACCTCCTGCATCATCCCCGCGACATGGTCGGGCGTGCCGGTGTAGTCGAGCCCCGAACGGTTCGCCTGCGCCATCCCGATCTCGCGCGGCGTGCGCCCGGCGTATTTCGCGACGACGGATTGATGGCCGTTGGAGGTGAGCGCGGGCAGCGGCTCATCCACGGGGTACTTCGAAAAATCGATCCCCGTCAGCGTGGACATCATCGCCTGCGTGAACTCGACATTGTCGGAGGCGAACTGGATGTCCTTCTGCCGCCGCAGCCGCGCCTGCTCCATCGTCACATCCACGATCGGGTCGGCGAGGAACAGGACCTTGATCTTGTCGGGGTCGCGCCCGTGCAGCACGGCGTTGCGCCGCACCTCGTCGCGATACGCCTTCATCGACTCCACCGAGGTCTGCGACGCGATGATCGTATCCGCCCATTTCGACGCGAAGGTGATCCCCCGCGGTGACCCGCCCGCCTGGCACAGCACCGGCCGCCCCTGCGGCGAGCGCGGCGCGCTCAGCGGCCCGCGCACCTTGAAGTACTTCCCCTCATGGTTGATCGCATGGACCTTCTGCCCATCCGCGAAGATCGCGTTCTCGCGGTCCAGCACCATCGCGTCGGGCTCCCAAGACTCCCACAGCCGCGTCACCACATCGCACATCTCGTCGGCCCGGTCGTAGCGCTCATCATGCGGGATGTGTTTGTCCGACCCGTAATTCTGCGCGCCGCCATCATTGCTGCCGGTGACGATGTTCCACCCGACGCGCCCCTCGGTCACGTGGTCGAGCGAGTTGACCAGCCGCGCCAGCAGAAACGGCGGATACTCGGAAGCGGACAGCGTCGGCACGATGCCCAGATTCTTCGTCGCCTGCGCGAGGTAGGGCACCAGCACTGCGGGGTCGAGCTTCGGCGTCGCCGCCGCATAGCGCAGATAGGTGTCGTGGTTGCCCTTGTAGGTATAGCTGACGTTGCAGCTGTCCTCGATGATCAGGTAGTCGAAGCAGGCGCGCTCCATCGCCATCGCGAGATCGACGAACAGGTCGGGCTGCATCCACCGCGCCTGCGTGCCATCGGTGCCGCCCCAATCATGGCGCCAGGCCTTCGGGCCATACCCACGCGAGAGAAACCAGGCGAGGTGAAACGGCTTGGGCATCGAGTGCTTCCTTTCAGCGAGGCGCGAGACGCGATTGCGGGTCGATATGTTCGCGCAACCCATTGCCGAACATGTTGATCCCCCAGACGAGCAGAATGATCGCCACACCGGCGAGGTCCGCGATCCAGGGTGCCACGAACAGCCGCGACGATCCCTCGGCGAGGATGTTCCCCCAGGTCGCCGTCGGGTTCGGCAACCCCAGGCCGAGATAGGACAGCGCGGTCTCCTGCAACACCATCTGCGCGACCTGCAAAGTGGCGACCACCGTCAGCACCGGGATGATCTGCGGCAGGATGTGGCGGCGGATGATGTAGCGGTCCGAGCCGCCGAACAGCGTCGCCGCCTCCACGAAGGGCCGCTGCTTCAGCGACCGCGTGAGCCCGAAGATCACCCGCGCATAGACCATCCACCGCGACACGCCGAGCACCAGGATGAGGTTCGTCGCACTCCCCCCGATCGCCGCAACCATCAGGATCGCGAGCAGGATTTCGGGAATGGCCATCTGCGCATCGGCCAGCCGCATGATGACCTGCTCGACGCGCCCGCCCTTGTACCCCGCGACCAGCCCCGCCGTGGTGCCGATGACGCAGGAGAGCAGCATCGACGCGACGCCCACCAGGATCGACAGCCGTGCGCCGTAGATGAGTCGCGAGAGCAGATCGCGCCCATAGGTGTCGGTGCCGAGCCAGTTGCGCGCGCTGCCGCCTTCCATCCAGGCGGGCGGTTTCAGCCGCATCGCGAGGGACTGCTGGTACGGGTCATAGGGCGCGATGAAGGGCGCGAAGATCGCGGTGAGGATCATCGCGAGGATGATCCCCGCACCCAGCCCGATCTTGAAATTCTTCCCAAAGCTCGGCGCGCGCAGCCGCGCCGGCGCGGCCGCCCGCGCGCGCCACGGCAGCCATACCCGGCGCGCCTGCGTCACATCGCTCATTGCCGGCGCACCCGCGGGTCGATCAGCATCTGCAACAGGTCCACCGCGAGGTTGGTGAGCGCGATCCCGACCGCGATGATCAGGACCGCCGCCTCCACAACCGGCACGTCGCGATGGGCGATGGAGTTCAGGATCAGCCGGCCGACCCCCGGCCAGGCGAAGATGGTCTCCGTGATGATTGACCCGCCAATCAGCGCCCCGATCTGGATGCCCAGAAAGCTCAGGATCGGGTTGAACGCATTGGGCAGGATATGCGTGATCAGCACCCGCCCGCGCGACAGTCCCTTGGACCGCGCCGCGACCACGAACTGCTCATGCGACAGGTCCAGCACGCTCGCGCGGGTAATCAGGATGATGTTGGGCAGCAGAAACGCCGAGATCGTAAACGCCGGCATGATGATGTGCTGAATGCCGCCCGCGCCCGATGTCGGCAGCCACCCCAGCTTCAGCGCAAACAACTGGATCAGCAGGATGCCCAGCCAGAAACTCGGCATCGACTGCCCGGCGACCGCGACCGAGGTGATAACGAAATCCGCCGCCCTGTCGCGCTGCACGGCACACACCAGGCCCAGCCCGATCCCCAGCGTCATCGCCAAGCCAAGCCCGGTGGAGGCCAGCGTCAGCGTCGCCCCCAGCCGCTCCAGCACGATGCCCGCGGCGGGCGCGTTGAACTGCAGCGATTCGCCGAAATCCCCGGTCATCAGGTCGCGCAGGAAGATGAAGAACTGCACTGGAATCGGCTCATCCAGGTGCAGCCGCGCGGTGAGTTCGGCGATCTGCTCGGGCGTGGAATTCACGTCGAGGAAGATCTCTACCGGATTGCCGGTCAGCCGCAGGATCACGAAGGTGATCAGCGCCACCAGCAGCAGCGACAGCGGCAGCAGCGCGAGACGCCGGGCGATGTAGCGTCCCATCCGCTACACGAAATCCGTCTTGGCAAGACGCAGGATCTTGTCCGGTGCCGCCGAGAAATTCGTGATGCGCTTGTTCACGCCATAGAGGCTCGGCAGCCCGAGCAGGAAGAGCGCGGGATTCTCCTCGTGCAAAATCTCCATCATCCGGTGATAGGCGGCGGTCCTGATTTCGCGGTCATTGGTGGACCGCGCCGCGAGGAACAGCCGCTCATATTCGGCATTGTTCCAGATCGCGCGGCGTCCGCCTTGCGTGAACCACACGGTGGCGAAATCGGCATCGCCCAGGCTGTACCAGCCGATCATGTACATAGGCCCCGTGCGGAAGGCGTTCTGCATCTGCTGAAACACCCCGCCCTCGACCACATTCACCGTCGCATTCACCCCGACATTGCCGAGCATGCCCGCGACCGCGTTGCAGATGTCCACATCGGACACGTACTTGCCCGACTGCGTCGAGATCACCACCGGGTAGCGCGCGGGATAGCGCGCCTCGCGCAGCAGCGCCCGCGCCCGGTCGGGGTCGAAACCGCGCGCGCGAATATTCGGGTTGAACCCGAAGCTGGTGGAGGTGAGCAGCTGCCCTTGCAGCACCTCGCCTCGGCCCTTCAGGATCTCGCGCCGGATCGCTTCCTTGTCCACGGCGAAATCGAACGCCAGCCGCACCCGCGGATCATTGAACGGCGGCACTCGCACGTCATAGGTCAGTATCAGCCCCGCCGTGGAGGTGATCTCATCCACCTTCGCGATCGGCGAGCGCTCAACTTGCGGGATCAGGTCGATCGGCACCTCCTCGATGATCTGCGTCTCGCCGGCGACGAGCGAGGCCACGCGCGTGCCGGGATCAGGAATTTCGCGGATCACCAGCCGGTCGAATTTCGGCGCGCCGTCCCAGTAATTGCGGTTCGCGGTCAGCGTGTAGCGGTCGCCCGGCGTCCAGCGTTCGTAGATGAAGGGGCCGGTGCCCATCGGCCGCGCCTGGATGCCGGCGATCCCCACACGGTCGAAATACGCCTTGGACTGGATGAGCACGCTCGACAGGCCCATCAGCAGCGTCGGGAAGACCGCGCGCGTGGTGATGTTGATGGTCAGCGGATCGACCACCGTCACGCCCGAGACCGGCGCAATGCGTGCGAGCAGCCCGTACCCGTTCCTGACATCGAGGATGTAGTTGATCGTGAAGGCCACATCCTCGGCTGTGAGGTTGCTGCCATCGTGGAACTTCACGCCACTGCGCAGCTTGAACTGCACGGTCGTGTCATCAAGAACTGTGTAGCTGGTGGCCAGGCACGGCGTCAGCCCGCCCTCATTGGTGCGCGCGACCAGCGGCTCGTTGGTCTGGTCCAGCAGGCTTTCCGAGGCGAAGGAGGAGATGCCCGGCCGCAGGCTGTCGGGAAACACCGAGGCGCCGACAACGAGCGTCTTGTCCGCCGCGCGCGCTGGTCCCGCGCCGGCGATGGCGGCGGCGAGCGTGGCCTGCCCGATCTGGCGGCGGCTGGGGGCGGGGATGTTCGGCATGGCGGGCATTCCTTCGCGGGTCGGGGGTCAGGCAGCCAGGTCGTCAAGGCGGTGGCAGGCGGCCTCATGGCCGTCGCCGATGGTCGTGAGTTCGGGGTCCTTCTCGCGGCACAGCGCGATTGCGTGCGGGCAGCGAGTGTGGAAACGGCAGCCCGAGGGGATCGCATCGGCGCTCGCGATTTCGCCGATATCGGCCAGCCGCGTGCGCGCGACACCGGGCCGGTGCGAGGGCACGGCGGAAAGCAGCGCACGCGTATAGGGATGGCGCGGCGTGGCGTAGAGCGCGGCCTTGGGCGCTGTTTCCACGATGCGGCCGAGATACATCACCGCGATGCGCGTCGCGACGTGGCGCACCACGCGCAGATCGTGCGAGATGAACAAATAGGTGAGTCCGAACTGGCGCTGCAATTCCGTGAGCAGGTTGATGACCTGCGCCTGCACGGAAACATCGAGTGCGCTCACCGGCTCGTCGCAGACAATGAAATCCGGCCGCAGCGCGAGGGCGCGGGCGATGCCGATGCGCTGGCGCTGCCCGCCGGAGAACTCATGCGGGAAGCGCTCGGCGTATTCGGGCGCGAGACCGACGAGCGGCAGCAACTCCGCCACGCGGGCGCGCTGTTCGGCGGGGGGATAGCCGGCCAGGCGCATGGGCTCGGCGATCAGCGTCGCAACGTTCATGCGCGGATTGAACGCGCTGCCGGGGTCCTGGAAGATCAGCTGCATGCGCTGGCGCAGGCCGCGCAGCTCGCCGGCGGTGAGCGTCGCCATGTCCATCCCGTCGAAGGCCATGGTGCCGGCATCGGGCTCGACCAGGCGCACCAGCATCCGGCCCGTCGTGGTCTTGCCGCACCCGCTTTCGCCCACCAGCGCCAACGTTTCGCCGCGCGCGATGTCGAAGCTGACGCCGTCGACGGCGGTCACGCGCTTGCCACCCTGTCCCGGGAAATGCCGTGCGAGGGCACGTGCCCGGACGAGGGGTTGCGCCACCTCAGACATGGGCGGTGCGGATGCAGGCGCTGTCGTGGCCGGCCCCCACCCGCGCCAGCGGCGGCACAGCGCGCGTGCAGTCGGCGCCGGCAAGATGGCAGCGCGGATGGAAGGCGCAGCCCGGCGGCATGGCGAAGGGGCTCGCGACCATGCCCGCGATGGTGGGCAGCAGCGCCGGGTCCTCCTCCTCCAGCGAGGGCATGGAGTGAAGCAGGCCCCCGGTATAGGGGTGGCTTGGCACGGCGAAGATGTCGGCGACCGGCGCCCGCTCGACGATGCGGCCGGCGTACATAACCTGCACCTCGTCGGCGAATTCGGCGACCACGCCGAGGTCGTGGGTGATGAGGATGATGGCCATCCCCAGCTCGCCCTGCAGGTCGCGCAGCAGCTCCAGGATCTGCGCCTGGGTGGTGACATCGAGCGCGGTGGTCGGCTCATCCGCGATCAGCAGTTTTGGGTTGCACGCGAGCGCGATGGCGATCATCACGCGCTGCCGCATGCCGCCCGACAGCTCATGGGGAAATTTCGCCAGGCAAGCGCGCGGCGAGGAGATGCGCACCAGCGCGAGCAGTTCTTCGGCGCGTCGGTCCGCCGCGGCACGTCCTAGGCCCAGATGCAGCGCCAGCCCTTCGCGCAGCTGGTGTCCGATGGAAAAGATCGGGTTCAGCGAGGTGGTGGGGTCCTGGAAGATCATTGCCATGTCGCGCCCACGCAGCCGGCGCAGATCGCGTTCAGCAGCGTGCGCGAGGTCGGTGCCCTGGAACAGGATCTGCCCGCCGGTGATGCGCGCAGTGTGGTCCGGCAGCAGTCGCATCATGGCCAGTGCGGTCACACTTTTGCCGCTACCCGATTCCCCCACGATGCCCAGCACACTGCCCGGCCGCACGTCGAAGCTGATGCCATGCAGCGCCGTGAACCGCCCACGGGCCGTGAAGAAATCGACCGTGAGGCTCCTCACCGAAATGAGCGGAGCCGCGACCGCCGCGGCGGTCTCGACCTGCAATGCGGCGTTGCGAGGCATGGATGGCGATGCTCCTGCGCACGATCGCGACGACCTTGGCTGCAACGCGCCGAATGGCGTCTCGCGCAAGATCGTCGGAGGAACATGAGAGCAAGAGTCGTGCCAGAACGACGTCCCTTTCAAACGCGGCCGCGCAGGGATCAGCCTGCGTCGATCAGCTCAGGCTGCCCGCTTTCGAACCGGTTCCTCAGGGATTGCAAATCGGCGCCCGCGCGGTATCGAGGTCGGCGTCGTCGGGTAGGGCGGCTCAAGCCGTCGCGAGAAGGTCAGGTGCCATGAAGATCGCGACCTACAACGTCAACGGCGTCAACGGCAGGCTGCCCATATTGCTGCGCTGGCTGAAGGAGCAGGCACCTGACATCGTTTGCCTGCAGGAACTCAAGGCCGCCCAGGAGAGCTTTCCGGCGGCCGCGCTGCGCGACGCCGGCTATGGAGCGATCTGGCATGGCCAGAAGAGCTGGAACGGCGTCGCGCTCCTCGCCAGAGGGCGGGCACCTTTGGAAACGCGGCGCGGCCTTCCTGGCGATCCCGACGACGCACAGAGCCGCTACATCGAGGGCGTGGTCGAAGGCATCGTCATCGGCTGTCTCTACCTGCCCAACGGCAACCCGGCGCCCGGCCCCAAATTCGACTACAAGCTGCGATGGTTCGATCGCCTGGCCACCTATGCCGACGAGCTTCTGCACCTGGACATACCGGCAGCCCTGATCGGCGATTTCAACGTGATGCCGACCGATCTCGACGTCTACAAACCCGAGCGCTGGAAGGATGATGCCCTGTTCCGCCCCGAGGTCCGTACGGCGTTCCAGGCGCTTCTTGCACAGGGCTGGATGGACGCGCTGCGTGCGCTTCACCCGACCGGACGGATCTACACCTTCTGGGACTACTTCCGGAATGCCTATGCGCGCGACGCCGGGCTGCGCATCGACCATTTGCTGCTCAGCCCCGCGCTCTCGGGACACCTCGTCGAAGCCGGCGTTGATCGGCACGTTCGCGGCTGGGAAAAGACCAGCGATCATGCGCCGACCTGGATCGAGCTCGCAGACCATCGGTGAGAGATCTTATCGAGGTCGGCGCGTCTCCGTCGGCTTTGGATCGGCGCGGTCGCGAAGTGGTGGAGCCAGGCGGAATCGAACCGCCGACCTCTTGAATGCCATTCAAGCGCTCTACCAACTGAGCTATGGCCCCGGACCCTCGGGAGCGCGGCGTATAGCGCCCGCCCCCGAACACCGCAAGAGCAGTCGCGCGCCCCTTTCGCCGAGGCCGCCCAGGCCTTAGGGTCGGCGCGATCAGCGGGAGGTGCGCGATGCCAAAACTCTATCCGGACGCCAGGGCAGCGCTGGCCGAGCAACTGCGCGATGGCATGACCATCATGTCTGGCGGCTTCGGCCTGTGCGGCGTGCCGATGGTGCTGATCGAGGCGATCCGCGATGCCGGGGTGCGCGACCTCACCATCATCTCGAACAATGCCGGCACCGACAATGTCGGCCTGGGGATGCTGTTGCACACCCGCCAGGTGCGCAAGATGATCAGCTCCTATGTCGGCGAGAATGCCGAATTCGCGCGCCAGTTCCTGGCCGGCGAGCTGGAGATCGAATTCAACCCGCAGGGCACGCTGGCCGAGCGCATCCGCGCCGGCGGCGCCGGCATCCCCGCCTTCTTCACCAAGACCGGTGTCGGCACCGCGGTCGCCGAGGGCAAGGAGCTGCGCGACTTCGACGGCGAGACCTATGTGATGGAGCGCGGCCTGTTCGCCGACCTCGCCATCATCCACGCCTGGAAGGGCGATGCGGAGGGCAACCTCGCCTACCGCAAGACGGCGCGCAACTTCAACCCGATGATGGCCACCGCGGCGCGCATGACCGTCGCACAAGTGGAACACCTGGTCCCCGCCGGCGCGATCGAGCCCGACGCCATCCATACGCCGGGCATCTTCGTCAAGCGCATGATCGCGCTTCCGGAGGGCTACGAGAAGCGCATCGAGAGCCGCACCGTCACCAAGCGCGCGGCCTGAGGGAGACGAGCAGATGGCCTGGAATCGGGACGAGATGGCCGCGCGCGCCGCGCGCGAGCTGCAGGATGGCTACTACGTGAACCTCGGCATCGGCATTCCCACGCTGGTCGCGAACCACGTCCCCGCCGGGATGAACGTGCAGCTGCAGAGTGAGAACGGCATGCTCGGCCTCGGCCCCTTCCCCTTCGAGGGCGAGGAGGATGCGGACTTGGTCAATGCCGGCAAGCAGACCATCACCGAACTTCCGACGAGCAGCTATTTCTCCTCGGCCGACAGTTTCGGGATGATCCGCGGCGGCCATATCGATTTGTCGATCCTGGGCGCCCTGCAGGTCGCGGGGAATGGCGACCTCGCGAACTGGATGATCCCGGGCAAGATGGTCAAGGGCATGGGCGGCGCGATGGACCTCGTCGCCGGCGTGAAGCGCGTGGTGGTGCTGATGGAACATACCGCGGGCGGCAAGCCCAAATTGCTGAACGCCTGCACCCTGCCGCTGACCGGGCAGCGTGTGGTGGACATGGTGATCTCGGACCTCGGCGTGTTCCGGATCGCGCGCAGAGGCGAGCCGCGGCTCACCCTGGTCCAGCTGGCGCCGGGCGTGAGCGAGGCGGAGATGCGCGAGAAGACCGAAGCGGCGTTCGAGGTCGCGCTCGAAGGGTAGGCAGCGCTCACACGTCCCAGCTTCGTGGGTTCAGGGATTCGGAGCGGTGACCCGGTAAAGCCGGGCGAACCCGGTGTCGGCGACAAGGGCAAGACCCGAGGCTTGCATCTCCACCCCCGCGGCATCGACCAGAAGCACGTGGTCGAAATTGGCACGCCAATCCGCCAGGTAGGGAAAGGCCCTCGCCAACTCGGGGAACATGGGCACGGTCAGGAAGTACGGGTCGGGCAGCACGCCGTCCGGCGCGGATCGCGCGAACCAGGGCGGCAGGACGCGGATCGGTTGCTTGCCCACGGCGCTGAACAGGTTGGGGACGAAGGAGTGCCGCAGCGGGATAGCCCGCGTCGGAAAATGAATGCTGGTGGACCAGACGCCGAGAAGCTTCAGATCGTCGGCATTGCGACCGAACTGGACGTGGACCGGCAGCAGCGAGGCACCCAGCGGCAAGTCTGCAAGAACAGCCTCGACGGCGGCCAGGTTCTGCGCGCCCTGGCTCCAGCGCTCGAACACGTACACGCTCCGCGCACTGATGAGCAGGAACAGGGCGGCGGCCAACGGAGCGCTGATGGCGTGCAACGAGGGGCGTGGCAGGAGGGCCAAGCTGGCCAGCAGGATCGTCAATCCGGCGAAGCGGATTTCCATCTGGCCGCCGTCTCCGATGTTCGACGGCAATATCAGGATCAGGCAAGCGCACCCGGCCACACCGATCAGCAATCCCCAATGGGCATGGAGGTACATGCGAAGGCCGCCGAGCACGACGAACCAACCCAGAATGGCGGCCAGCACGATCTCCCAGGCCGGATCGTAGCTCACGATCCCGAACAGGAACCCGATGAACTTGGTCTCGATATCATACACCCAGCCGGGCGTCGTCGTGCGCGGATCGCCACCTGGAAGATGGGGTGCCATCGCAGCAAGAATGATCACGGCGGCCAGGGCCGGCGCCGCGGCCAGGGCCGCCCGTGCCATCGCCACGACAAAGCCCGGCCGTGATGGGCGGAGGATGCCCACGGATAGGCAGGCAAGGACCGTCGCATAGGCAAATGCGCCGAAGGGATGGACGATCGCGATCAGCGCGCCCGCGACCACCCGCGGGATCGATTTCACCCATGGGCCTGCGCGCCAGATTGTGTCCGCCGTCGCGAAAAGCAGCGCGAGACCGACCGAGATCTGATGGTTCAGAAATCCGAGCGCGAGCAATGCGTTTGCCGAAAGCAGCGGCCCGAGCAACAGCAGGGGATGCCATTGCCCCGCGATGATCCGTCCGAGGAGCACGAACCCCAGGGCAGGCAACAGCATGGCCAGCGCAATGCACAGCCTGCCGATGGATCCGTGGCCCACGACCGGGCTCAAGCCGCGAGCGATCAGGTCTATGCCGATATTGACCCAGGCAAGCGACCAATCCACCGCATAGACGTGTTCAAGCGGGGTTCCCGCGGCACCGCCGGCGATCAGCCAAAGCCGCGCCAGGTGGTTCGGATAATCCAGCAGCGGCGGCAGGGGAATGAGGGCGACGGGCAGCAGCGGAACGAGGCAACCCGACAGGATGATGACGGCCAGCCCGCGCTGGCCGATCGCGCCGCTCATCGCAGCGACAGGACCGTGAGCATCGCGATGCCGAGGATGATCCGGTACCAGCCGAAGGGCGTGAACCCGATCCTCCCGATCACCGCCAGCACGACGCGGATCGTCACGAGGGCGACCACGAAGGCGGCAATGAAACCGACCGCGATCTGGCCGAGCCCCTCGATCTCCAGCTCGTTGCGCGCCTTGAACAGGCTGAACACGGTCGCGCCCAGCATGGTCGGGATCGCGAGGATGAAGCTGAACTCCGCCGCCGTCCGACGTTCCACGCCGATCAGCAGCGCGGTGATGATGGTCGCACCCGAGCGCGACGTCCCCGGGATCATCGCGAGCACCTGTCCGCACCCGATCAACAACGCCGCAAGGGGGCCGATCTCAGGAACCGAGCGGATGCGGCCCACCGGCTTCAGTCGCTCGATGAGGATGATGGCGACGCCGCCGACGATCAGCGCGCAGCAGACCACCCAGGGATTGAACAGCAGCCGCGTGATGGTGCTGTGGAAGGTGGCGCCGATGACCAGGGCCGGCGCGAAGGCGAGGGCCAGGTTGATGAGGTAGAAGCGCTCGATGCCGTTGCGGCGCAGGCCGTTGACCAGGCGCAGCAGCAGCTCCCGGTAGACCACAACGACCGCGCAGATGGCGCCGAGCTGGATCGCGATCTCGAAGACCTTGCCTGGCGGCCCGCGGAAGCCGATCAGCTCGCCCAGCAGGATCAAGTGCCCCGTCGAGGAGATTGGCAGGAATTCGGTGACGCCCTCGACGATGCCCATGAGCAGCGCGGAAGCCAGTGCCGCGAAATTCATCCTAGATCGCTCTCGTTGTCAGTCTCGGGGGAAGCTCATACCTGCCTCCGTCCGGCACCGCCAGCAGGCGCCGGTCTGGCACGGGCGTTGCTTCGATGAATTTTGGCAGCCCGCGTTCGGGGCTTCGAGCATAAGAGGTGCCGTCATGGATATCGGCGTTTTCATTCCGATCAACAACAATGGCTGGCTGATCTCGGCGACATCGCCGCAGTACATGCCGAGCTTCGCGCTGAACAAGCACGTGGTGCAGACTGCCGAAGCGCTGGGCTTCGATTTCGCACTCTCGATGATCAAGCTGCACGGGTTCGGCGGCAAGACCGAGTTCTGGGACCATGGGCTTGAAAGCTTCACGCTGATGGCGGGGCTCGCCTCGGTGACGACCAAGATCAGGCTCTATGCGTCAACGGCGGTGCTGACCATCCCGCCGGCGATCGTCGCCCGCATGGCGAGCACGATCGACTCGATCTCCGGCGGCCGCTTCGGGGTGAACATCGTCTCCGGCTGGCACAAGGTCGAATACACCCAGATGGGCCTTTGGCCCGGCGAGGCGCATTTCGCCAAGCGCTACGACTACAGCACCGAATACGTGCACATCATGAAAGAGCTCTGGGAGACGGGGGAATCCGACTTCAAGGGCGATTTCTTCCAGATGGATCACTGCAAGCTCAGCCCGCCACCGAGCGTGCCGATCAAGCTGGTTTCAGCCGGGCAGAGCGACCGCGGCATGGAGTTCGCCGCGCAATATTGCGACTTCAACTTCGCCCTTGGCGAAGGCGTGAACGAGCCGACCAAGGCGGCCGGCGTGCCGGCGCGCATGCTGGAACACGCGAAGAAGACCGGCCGCGATGTCGGCAGCTACATGCTCTACATGATCATCGCCGACGAGACCGACGAAGCGGCGCTGGCGAAATGGGACCTCTACAACAAGGGTGCCGACCGCGAAGCGCTGGCCCACCTGCTGGGCCATGCGGCGGCAGACGTGAACACCGAGGCGACCTCGATGGCGGCCGCCATCCAGCGCTCCGCGTCGCCGATCAACTTCAACATGGGGACGCTGGTCGGGTCCTACGCCAGTGTCGCGCGGATGCTGGACGAGGCGGCGGCGATGCCGGGCGTGAAGGGCATCATGCTGACCTTCGATGATTTCATCGCGGGGATGGATGCTTTCGGCGAACATATCCAGCCAAAGATGGCCTGCCGGCAGCACGTGATGGCGGCGGCCTGAACGATCAGGGCGTGCCGTTTCGCCCGTGCTCGCGGAAGCCCGGGCGCACCATCAGCCGTTCGACCCAGGCGGCGATGGCGGGGTAGTCCGGCCGCGCCATCGGCGTCTCGAGCCAACGATTGGCGGAAAGGCCCAGGCCCACGTCCGCCAGGGTGAAGTGCTCCCCGGCGACATAGGCGCCGGTCGCGGCGAGCTGGCCGTCGAGAATGGCCATCATGGCGTTCCAGCGATCGATGCCCGCGGCAATGGACGCCGGGTCGGCATAGGCACTGTCTCGGCGGACCAGCGCCATGAAGGGCGTGCGCCAGGCGGTGTTCAACTCGGTCGCCTGCCAGTCCATCCAGCGTTCGACCAGGGCGCGCGGGCGAGGCGCGGAGGGCAGCAGGTCGTCGCGGCCGTGCCTCGAGGCCAGGTAGCGGCAGATGGTGTTGGATTCCCAGAGCACGCCCTCGGAATCCTCGATGACCGGCACCAGCCCATTCGGGTTCAGGGCCAGGAAGGCTGCCGTGTCGGTCGGCTCGTATCCGCTGCCATAAGCCTCAAGGGTGTAGGGCAGGCCGATTTCGGCGCAGGTCCACAGGACCTTGCGCACATTGATCGAACTCGCCTTGCCGAGGATGCGCAGTGTCATCCCCGGGATGGCCTCACCGCGCCGCGGCGGCGGGGAAGGCGAAGTTGTCGAAGGAGTTCTCGGCCACGCGGAACCACTGGTATTCCTCGTCACGGTAGGTCTTGTACGACGTCCAGATGCGCTTGAAGCGTTCGTTTCGGCCGCCAATGTCCTCGTACAGCGCGTGGGTCTCGCGCCAGGCGGCCTGGAGAATTTCGCGTGGCCAGAAGCGCAGCTGGGTTCCGGCGGCGACCAGGCGGCGCAAGGCCTGCGGATTGAGGTGGTCGTAGCGCGCGGTCATGTCCGCGTTCTGCTCGCCGCAGGCGACGTCGATGGCGGCCTTGTAGCTGTCCGGCAGGGTGGCCCAGGCGGTCTTGTTCGCCATGAAGTGCAGCCGGGCGCCGGCCTCCCAGAAGCCAGGCGCGTAGTAGTTGCGGGCCACGCGGTAGAAGCCGAGCTTCTCGTCGTCATGCGGGCCGACGAATTCCACGGCGTCGAGCGTGCCGCGCTCAAGCGAGGGGTAGATGTCGCCGGCCGCAACCTGGGTGGGGACGGCGCCGAGGCGGGCGAACACCTGCCCGGCGAGACCGGCCACGCGGAACTTCAGGCCGTTCAGATCGGCGAGGCTGCGAACCTCATTGCGGAACCAGCCGCCCATCTGCGCGCCGGTGTCACCGGCCGGGATCGTGTGGATGTTGTAGCCGTCGAACAGCTCGGTCGCGAGCTCGCGACCGGGGCCCTGGATCATCCAGGCGGTGTTCATCCGCGCGGTCAGCCCGAAGGGCACGGCGGTGAAGAAGGCGAAGCTGGGATCCTTGCCGAGGTAGTAATAGGGCGCGGTGTGGCCGCATTCGAGCGTGCCGGCCTGCACGGCGTCGAGCACCGCGAGCGCGGGGACGATCTCGCCGGCCGGGAAGACCTGGATGCGGAATCGGTTGTCGGTGAGCGCGGCAATGCGGGCCGCGATCTTTTCTGGCGCGCCGAACAGCACATCGAGGTTGCGCGGAAAGGAGGAGGCGCAGCGCCAGCGGATTTCGGGCAGCGTTTGCGCGAGGGCAGGCGTCGCGAGCGCGATCGGCGCCGCGGCGGCGGCGCCCATGATGGAGCGGCGATTCATGGGCGTTTCATCCTCATTGATTGATCCCAGCGCATCTAGGGCAAGCGGCCCTGGGATGCCAAGGGGCTAGCTGGGAAGAATGACCCAGGCGTCAGGTCTCGCCATGATCGTCTGGACGAGAGCGAGGTTCAGGGCGTGGCCGGTCCGATGCGCCGTGACGTGGCCGAGAAGGGGCATGCCGAGCAGGGCAAGGTCGCCGAGAAGGTCGAGCGCGCGGTGGCGCACCGGCTCGGCCGGAAGCCGCGCGCCGCCGAGGATGCCGCCGCGAAAGAGGGGAGCAGTGTTGGTGAACCAAGCGCCGCGCAGCACGGGCTCGCCTTGGCCGCGCTTGAGGCGTTGGGCCAGGCCATGGCCGAGGCGGAGGAAGCTGCGCGCCGGCGCAATCTCGCTGAGGTAGGTCGCGCCAAGCGGCGTTCCGGACCAACGCAGCATGCCCCAGTGCGCGAGGTCGAGGGTGATGTCGAAGGTGAGCGTGTCCGCTGGCTCAACGCGCAGCAGGCGATCGTCGGGCGTGCTGACCTCGATGGGCGCGAGGACGCGGAGGTGGGGCCGCGGCGCGGCGGTCGCGACGAGGCCGGCCGCCTGGATCGCTGCGCAGATGGGTGCGGCGCTGCCGTCGAGGATGGGGAGTTCCTCGGTGTCGATCTCCGCGATGAGGTCGTCGAGACCGAGGGCCATGCAGGCGGAGAGCAGGTGCTCGATGGTGCGGATGCGATGCCCGCCGGGCAGGTCGAGCGCGGTGGAGAGCGTGGCGCGGCGTGCGTGGTCCGGCGCAACGGTAAGTTCGGTTTCAAGGTCGGTGCGGCGGAAGCGGATGCCGGTGTTTTCGGGCGCGGGTCGCAGCGTCAGCGTGGTGCGCTTGCCGGCGTGCAGCGACTTGCCGGTGAGGGTAAATGGCTTGTTGAGCGTATGCCTGGTCATCTTGGAGCGGTGCTGGCTGTGCAGCCAGCACCCGTAGCCAAAAATAAAAGAATGGGGGTCTGGGGGAAATTCATTTCCCCCAGCCTGTTCTCAGTACCGGTACTGCTCAGCCTTGAACGGCCCCTGCTCCGGCACGCCGATATACCCGGCCTGCTGCGACGTGAGCTTGGTGAGCGTCGCCCCCACCTTCGCCAGATGCAGTGCGGCGACCTTCTCATCGAGGTGCTTGGGCAGGGTGTAGACCTTGTTCTCGTACTTGCCCGGGTTGGTCCAGAGTTCGATCTGCGCCAGCGTCTGGTTGGTGAAGCTCGCAGACATCACGAAGCTCGGGTGCCCGGTGGCGTTGCCGAGGTTCACCAGGCGGCCTTCGGAGAGAAGGATCATCTTCTTGCCGTCGGGGAATTCGATCTCGTCGACCTGGGGCTTGATGTTGTCCCACTTCATGTTGCGCAGGCCGGCGACCTGAATTTCGGAGTCGAAGTGGCCGATGTTGCACACGATCGCGCGGTGCTTCATCGCGCGCATGTGGTCGACGGTGATGACGTCGACGTTGCCGGTGGCGGTGACGAAGATGTCGGCGCGCGGCGCGGCCTGTTCCATGGTGACGACCTCGTAGCCTTCCATCGAGGCCTGGAGCGCGCAGATCGGGTCGACTTCGCTGACCATGACGCGGCAGCCGGCGTTGCGGAGCGAGGCGGCGGAGCCTTTGCCGACATCGCCGAAGCCCGCGACCATGGCGACCTTGCCGGCCATCATCACGTCGGTGCCGCGGCGGATGGCGTCGACGAGGGATTCACGGCAGCCGTAGAGGTTGTCGAACTTCGACTTGGTGACGCTGTCGTTCACGTTGATGGCGGGGAAGAGCAGCTTGCCTTCCTTGGCCATGACGTAGAGGCGGTGGACGCCCGTGGTGGTCTCCTCGGAGACGCCCTTGATGTTCGCGGCGAGCTGGGCGAACCAGCCGGGCTTTTCGGCGACGCACTTCTTGATAAGCGCGAAGAAGACTTCCTCTTCCTCGTTGGTGGGATTCTCCAGGAAGGCCACGTCGCCCTGTTCGGCGCGCAGGCCGTAATGGACGAGCAGGGTCATGTCGCCGCCATCGTCGAGCAGGACGTTGGGCGTGCCGCCATCGGCCCATTCGAGCGTCTTGCGCACGTAATCCCAGTATTCCGGCAGCGTCTCGCCCTTGATCGCGAAGACCGGGGTGCCGGTGGCGGCGATGGCGGCCGCGGCGTGGTCCTGGGTGGAGAAGATGTTGCACGACGACCAGCGGACGTCGGCGCCGAGGGCCTGGAGGGTCTCGATCAGGACGGCGGTCTGGATGGTCATGTGCAGGCAGCCGGCGACGCGCGCGCCCTTGAGCGGCTGGCTGGTGCCGTATTCCTCGCGGGTCGCCATCAGGCCGGGCATCTCGTCCTCGGCCATCGAGATTTCCTTGCGGCCCCAGGCGGCGAGGGAGAGGTCCTTGATGATGTAATCGGCGGCGGCCATGGCGATAGATCCTGCGTTCGGTTTCGGGCGTGCCGCTAGCATGCCCAGCCCGGCGAGGGTAGGGTTGCAGTGAGACATAAGGATATATTTATGTGACGTAGAGGCTGCCTATTTGAGGCCGCCGGCCAGGAATTGCCGAAGCTCGAGCGTGCGCGGCGCGCCGAACAGCGCCTCGGATGGGCCTTCCTCATGCAGAAGCCCCTGGTGCATGAAGATGGTGCGGTGCGCCACACGCCGGGCGAAGGCCATCTCGTGGGTCACCAGCAGCATCGTCATGCCGTCGCGTGCGAGTGCCTCCAGCGTCGCCAGCACCTCGCCAGTCAGTTCCGGGTCGAGCGCGCTGGTGACCTCGTCGAACAGCATCACCTTGGGCTGCATCGCCAGGCTGCGGGCGATGGCAACGCGCTGCTGCTGGCCGCCGGAGAGGTTGTCGGGCCAGGCTTCGATTTTCTCCGCGAGGCCCACCTGGGCCAGGGTTGCCTCGGCCCGTGCGCGGGCGTCGCGTTTCGACAGGCCGAGGGCCACGCGCGGGGCGAGCATGATGTTCTCCGCCACGCGCAGATGCGGGAAGAGATTGTAGCTCTGGAAGACGATGCCGACATCCTTGCGGAGCGCGCGGAGGCCCCGCCCGGAGGCATCGAGCACGTGACCGGCGACCTCGATCCGGCCTGACTGGATCGGCTCCAGCCCGTTGAGGCAACGCAGCAGGGTGGATTTGCCGGATCCGCTGCGGCCGATGATGGCCACGACCTCGCCGCGCTCGACCGCCATGGAGACGCCCTTGAGCACCTCGAGCGGGCCGTAGCGTTTGTGCACCTGGTCAACCTGGACGACCGGCATGCATCCCCCTTTCGAGCCGTCGCGCCAGCAGCGAGATCGGCCAGCAGATGCAGAAGTAGATCAGCGCCACCACGGCGAAGACCTTGAAGGGCTGGAAGGTGGCGTTGTTGATGAGGTTGCCCGCGCGCGCGAGCTCGACCACGCCGATGATCGAGACGATGGCGGTGTTCTTCACCAGCTGCACCACGAAGCCCACCGTGGGTGGGGTCGCGATGCGCACCGCCTGGGGCAGGATGACGTAGCGGTATTGCTGGGCACGGGTGAGCGCGAGTGCGGCCGACGCCTCCCATTGCGGATGCGGGACCGACTGGATGGCGCCGCGCCAGATCTCGCCCAGGAACCCGCCCGCATAGAGCGAGAGCGAAATGCCCGCCGCGATCATCGGCGGCAGGTCGAGGCCCGCCAGGGCCAGGCCGAAATAAGACAGGAACAGCAGCATCAGCACCGGCACGCCCTGCACCAGGCCGATCCATGCGCCGGCGAGCAGGCGCAGCGGCGCAAAGCGCGAGACCCGCGTGAGCGCGATGACGAAGCCGAACACGCCGCCGAGGCTGAGCGCGATCAGCGTCAGCACCAGCGTCCAGCGAGCGGACAGCAGGATGAAGATGAACTCGTCGATGCCGAATTGCCGGATCATCGATTGCCTGCCGATTGCCGCAGCCGCCCGAGCCCGGATCCCGAAGGGAACAGCACCGCGCCCAGCGCCATCAGGATCAACCGCAGCACCATGGCGAGGCCGAGATAGGCGAGGGTGACGACGATGTAGGTCTCGAAGCTGCGGAAGGTGTCCTGCTCGACATTGCTCGCGGCGCCGGAGAGCTCCTGGACGGAGATGAACGAGAACACGGATGAGGAAAGCATCATCAGCACGAACTGGCTCGACAGCGAGGGCCACACGCGAGCCAGCGCGGGCGCGAGCACGATGTAGCGCAGCACCTGCCAGCGGCTGAGTGCCAACGAAAGCCCGGCCTCGATCTGGCTGGGGTGGACGCTGTCGAGACCCGCGCGCACGATCTCGGTCGTATAGGCGCCGAGGTTGAGCGCCATGGTGATGACCGCGGCCTGTTCGGGCGTGAGGCGGATGCCGATCTGCGGCAGGCCTAGATAGACGATGAAGAGCTGCACCAAGAACGGCGTGTTGCGCACCACCTCGACATAAGCGGTGATGGGCAGCCCGAGTGCGGGCACCAGCCGCCGCAGCAACGCAAGCAGCGTCCCGAGCAGCCCGCCGAGCAAGATGCCCAGCCCGGCGAGCTGCACCGTCAGCAGGAAGCCGTCGAACAGCACATCGGCGCGGGCGAAGACCGGTTCGAATTGGAACTGGAAACTCATTCGTGTCGGCGCCGCGCGCGAACGCGCGGCATCAGAAGACCGGCAGGTCGGTCGGTAGCGGGTTCTGCGTCCATTTCTGGCAAATGTCGTCCAGCTCGCCGCTGGTCTTGGCGAAGTAGATCGCGTTCTGCAGCCAGGCGCGCATTTCAAACTGGTCCTTGCGAACCGTCATGCAGTTGGGCTGGTTGAACATCAGGAACTTGGATTCGAGACCAGCCTCGGGCCGGGTGCGCGCGATCTCGCCGCCGATGGTATCGGGGATCCCGATCGCATCGATCTGACCAACAATGAGCGCCTGGGCGGAGGTCGCGTCATCCTCGAAGCGCACGATGCGCGTGCCCCGCGGTGCCCGGCGGACGAGCGCCTGTTCCTGCGGCGTCCCGCGGGGGACGCCCACCTGCTTGCCCGCCAGGTCGGCCCAGTCGCGGATCGGGCTGTCACGCTTGGCCATCAGCACCATGCGGAAGGCGGAGTAGGGCATGGTGAACATGACCGTACGGGCGCGCTCCGGCGTGGCACCGAGGGTGGCGCAGAGGAAATCGACGCGGCCGGATTCGAGTGCAGGGATGCGCGAGGGCGGTGTGAGGGATGTGATCTCGGCCGGCACGCCCAGGTAGCGGGCCAGCAGCGCGGCCACATCGAGATCGTAGCCCACAGCATTGCCCTGTGGGTCCACCATGCCGAAGGGCGGCGCGCCGGTGACAACGCCGATGCGCACACGTCCGCGGCGGATGATGTCGGCGGTGGTGATCGGCCCCGTCGCGGTCTGCGCCTGGGCGGATGAGGTGAAGAAACCAGCACCGGTTAGAAGCCCGGCGCCACGCAGCAGGCTGATCCTGGACAGCATTCTTCGTCTCCCCTTGGGCGTGCTCTGGCGGCCGCCGCATTCGCTATCAGCCTCACCCCGATTGCGGGGCCATGCAAGCGCTGTCAGGTCTTATCGACATTCCAGAAAACCGGGACCGCGCCCTTCAACAATCCGGTGATGTTACGGCGATAGGCGGTCGGCGGCAGGTATTGGCCGAGCGGGATGAAAGGCACCGTCGCGAAACTGCGCTCCTGGATGGCGCGGTCGAGGCGCTGCTGCTCGGCCTCGTCAGTGCTATCCATCCAGCGTGCGCGCATCGCCTCGACCTCGGCATCCTCGGGCCAGCCGAACCAGGCCGTGCTGCCGGTCTGGTGCAGATTGGTCGCAAAGACGGGGTCGCGATACTCGGCGGCCGGGAATCCGGCGGGAAACAGCGACCAGCCGCCGCGCTCCAGCGGTTCGCGGCTGGTGCGGCGCTGCACGATCGTGCCCCAGTCCATCGACTGCTCGTCGAGGTTGAAGCCGGCCTCGCGCAGGTTCGCGGCGACCACGGAGGTCATCGCGTGATAGAAGCTCTGGTCGGTGGGGTGCATCAGCACGACGCGTTCGTTCGTGTAGCCTGTGGCGGCGAGCATGCGCTTCACTTCGGTCATGCTGGGCCGGTTCCGCACCGCCGCCATGCCAGCGTCATTGGCGGAGGGCGTGCCGGGCAGGAAGTATCCGACGGGTGCGCGGAACAGCGACGGGTCCGTCCCCATAGCCGCCGTCATGCAGGCCACCTGGTCGACCGCGGCCAGCATCACCCGGCGGATCGCGGGGTTGGCGGTCGCGCCATGCAGCGCGTTCGGCCGCATCGCGCCGTAGGTGCCGTAATTGTCGAGCACCTCGACATTGACGCCGCGCGCGCGGCGCAGCAGCGGCAGCAGGTCGGGCAGCGGCTGGTCGATCCAGTCGACCTCGCCGTTGATGAGCGCGTTGGCCGCCGTCGCGGGGTCGGGAATGAAGCGCCATTCGACGCGATCGACCTTCACCCGATAGCCGCCGGCGCAGAAGCTGACCGGCTCGTCGCGCGGCCGATAGCGCTCGTTCTTCACGAAGACGGCGCTGCTGTTCTGGACGTATTCATCCGCCACCCAGCGGAACGGCCCGCTGCCGATGAATTCCGTGACCTGGCGGAACGGGTCGGTCAGGGCGAGCCGTTCGGGCATGATGACCGGCGTGGGCTGCGTCTTCGCCAACGCGTAGGGCAAGGAGGAGAACGGGGCCTTGAGGCGGAACACCAGGGTGCGGTCGTCAGGCGCTTCGAGCGCATCGAGCCGTGCCTCGATCGTTTGGCCGACCAGGTCGCGCTTCATCCATCGCCGGATCGAGGCGACGCAGTCGCGTGAGCGGACCGGCTCGCCATCATGGAAGAACAGGCCCTCGCGCAGGCGCATCGTCCAACGCTTGCCGTTATCCTCGACCGTGTGGCCCTCGACCATCTGCGGGCGCGCGTTGAGCCGCTCGTCGCGGCCGTAGAGCGTCTCCCACAGCATCGCGCCCGCATTGCGGGTGACCACGGCGGTGGTCCAGACGGGATCGAGGCTGCCCATGCTCGCTTGCGGCACATGGATCAGTGTCCTGGGCTGCTGGCCCAGGGCAGGGCGGGAGAGCGGGCGTGCAACGGAAATTGCCGCTGCTGCCGTGAGCAGGTGACGACGGTGCATAGGGCGTTCCTCAGGGCGCCCCGCTCTTGATGGCGGGGCATTGCGGAAAGCCTAGCATGCGCCGCCGGGGCGTGAAGACGCCTTGGCGTTACTGCAGTTCTGGGATGACCCAGAGCGGCTTCTCGCCGCGCGCGACCCGCTGGCAATTGTCGAAGGCGTTGCGGAAGCGCGCCTGCTGGTTGTCCCAGGTGGGGCCGGCGTAGTGCGGCGTCAGGATCACGTTGGGCAGGCGGAACAGCGGGTTGTCGGCCGGCGGCGGCTCCTGGTCGAAGACGTCCAGGCCGGCGCCGGCAATGGTGCCGCCCTCGAGGGCCGCGATCAGCGCGACCTCGTCGATCACCGGGCCGCGGCAGGTGTTCACCAGGAAGGCGGTGCGCTTCATCGAGGCAAGCTCCGCCGCGCCGATCATGTGCTTCGAGGCGGGGGTGAGCGGGACGTGCAGGGAGACGATGTCCGAGGTCGCAAGAATCTCGCCCAGCAGGCGGAAGCGGACGGTCAGCGCATCCTCCTCGGCCTCGGAGACGCGGTTGATGTCGTAGTACTGCACGCGCATGCCGAAGGCGTTGGCCAGGCGCGCGACCTTCTTGCCGATCGCGCCCAGGCCCACCAGGCCGAGCACCTTGTCGCGCAGCTCGAACAGCTTCACCGAACCCGGATTGTTGCCGCGCCAGCGGCCGGAGACAACGCTCTCATGCTGCCAGACCAGGCGGCGGCAGACGGCCATCATCAGCATCATCGCGTGTTCGGAGACGGCGGTGGAATTGGCACCACCATTGTTGCAGACCGGCACGCCGGCGCCACGCGCGGCCTCAATGTCGACGGTGTCGTAGCCGGCGGAGAGCAGCTGGAACAGCTTTACGTTCGGGGCCGCGCCGTAGAAGCCGGCGTCGATCGCCTTGTTGCCGAAGCCGACCAGGAAGTCGGCCTTGGCGGCCTCAGCCGTGAATTCGGGGCTGCCGAAATTGGCGATGGTCAGCTCCATGCCGGAGGGAGCGATTTCGCGCGCGAGGTCGGGGTCGCTGAGCGGGCTGGCCATCAGAAGAATGCGGGGCGGCATGCAGAGGTTCCTTGGGTTTCCTTGGGGCGCACGATAGACGCGATGGTGTTTTGGACAAGCCAGCGGCTCTCGGGAGTTTGTTCTTTTTTTGTTCTCATCGGTGCAGTAGGGTTCGCCCATGTTGGGCGAAATCCTCCTCCCGCCGCCGCCGGTCGCCGGTGGGCGGCGCTTCCTGGCGCTGCACCTGCCGACGCTGGCCACGGACCGCATCCGTCGCGCGGCGCCGGAGCTGCCCGCGGATCGTCCGCTCGGGGTGTGGGCCACGCTGGGGCCGCGGCGGGTGCTGGTGGCGGTGGACCGGGCGGCGGCCATGGCCGGGCTGCGGGCCGGGCAGGCGCTGGCCGATGCGCAGGCGATTGCGCCGGAGCTGGCGCTGTTCCCCGAGGATGCGCCCGCCGATGCGCAGGCGCTGGAGGGCTTGGCGCTGTGGGCCCGGCGCTATACGCCGCTGGCCGCCACCGACCCGCCGGATGGGCTGCTGCTGGACATCACCGGCTGCACCCATTTCTGGGGCGATGAGGCGGGGCTCCTGGACGATGCGCTGGCGCGGCTGCGCAAGGGTGGCTTGACCGCGCAGGGGGGCGTCGCCGGCATCGCGCCGCTGGCGGGGGCGATGGCGCGGGCCGGCCATGGTGGGCCGGTGGAGTCCTTGCCGCTCGCCGACGCGCTGAGGCTGGATGCGGGCGAGGTGGCGGCGCTGGAGCGGCTGGGGTTGCGCCGCGTGGGCGATCTGCTGGCGCTGCCGCGGGGGCCTCTGGCGCGGCGTTTTGGCGGTGCGTTGCTCGAGCGGCTGGATGCGCTGCTCGGCCACCGGCGCGTGGTGCTGCGGCCGGTGCTGCCCCCGCCGGAGCTGGTGGTGATGCGGGAGATGCTGGAGCCGATCGTGACGCGCGCCGGCATCGAGGCGGTGCTGGATGTGCTGCTGGAGGCGTTGTGCGCGAAGCTGCGCGCGGAGGGGCTGGGCGCGCGTCAGGTGGTGCTCTCCGCCTGGCGGGTGGATGCGGCGGTGCAGGAGGTGGCGATCGGCACCGGCCAGCCGGTGCGCGGCGTGGCGCATCTGCGCCTGCTGTTCCGCGACCGGCTGGAGGCTTTGTCGCCGGGCCTGGGGATCGAGCGTTTCGCCCTTGAGGCGCGGGCGACGGACCCGGTGGCGAGTGGCTTGCAGACGGCGCTCGCGATCGGTGGCCGGCGGGATGCGGGGGCGGCGCTGGAGCTGCTCGACCGCTTGCGCCAGCGGGTGCGGGTACGGCGGGTGGCGATGCGCTCGAGCCATTGGCCGGAGCGGATGGTGCAGGGTGTTTCTTCGCCGGCGGTTTCGGTGGGCTGGCGGCTGCAGCCGGCGGTGCGGCTGTTGCGCCGGCCGGAGGCGATCGGTGTGGTGGCTTCGGTGCCGGATGGGCCGCCGGCGTTGGTGCGCTGGGGTGGGGCTGCGCATCGGGTGTTGCGGGCGCAGGGGCCTCGGCGCGTTGCGGCGGAGTGGTGGCGCGGCGAGGAAGGTTCGCGGGACTATTTTGAGGTGGAGTTGGAGTCTGGACTTCGTCTGTGGATTTTTCGCGCCGACGACTGGCACCTCCACGGCCACCTCCCGTGACGACGCCCACGGATAAAAATAAAAGATGGGGGTCCGGGGGAATTCTTTCCCCCGCTCTTGCTTACGCCGAACTGGCCGCCCGCTCGAACTTCTCCTTCCTCGACGGCGCCTCCCACCCGCATGAGTTGGTGTTCCGCGCCCAGTCCCTGGGCCTGGCCGGCATTGCCATCTGCGACACCAACACCCTGGGCGGCGTGGTGCGCGCGCATGTCGCCTCGAAGGGCAGGCTGCCGTTCCGCGTCGGCTGCCGCCTGGTGCTGGAGGACGGCAGCGCCTGGTTTGCCTGGCCGTCCGACCGCGCCGCTTATGGCCGGCTGACGGCGCTGCTTTCGAAGGGCCGGATGGCGGTCGCCGGCGCGTGCCGGATGTCCCGTGCGGCGATGTTTGATGCGGCCGAGGGCTGGGTCCTGGCGGCGGTCCCGCCCGAGGATCTCGATGCCGGTTTCGCGGCGCGGTTTCGGGCGGATGCGGCGGCGTTGCGCGGGCGCCTGATGCGTCCATTGTTTTTGGCCGCCGCGTGTGGGTATCGCGGCGATGACCAGCGCCGTCTGGATCGCCTGGCGGCGATTGCGGGGGGCAGCCTGCTCGCAATCGGCGATGTGCGGTTTCATGACTGCTCGCGGCGGCGGCTCGCGGATGTGGTGAGCGCGATCCGGCTTGGCGTCACGGTCGATGATCTCGGCGATGCGGCGGAGATGAATGCCGAGCGCGACCTGAAGTCGCCTGCGATGATGGCGCGGTTTTTCGCGCGCCACCCGCTCGCACTCGCGAACACGCTCGAGGTGCTGGAGGCGACGGCGGGATTCTCGCTCGACCAGCTGCGGTATGAGTATCCCGACGAGATCTACGAACCCGGCCGCACCGCGCAGCAGACGCTGGAGGCGCGGGTGATGGCCGCACTCGCCGAACGCTGGCCGGAGGGTGCCGGCGCCAGCGTGCGCGATCGGGTGGCGCATGAGCTGGCGCTGATCGGGGAGCTTGGCTACGCGCCGTATTTCCTGACCGTGCATGAGATCGTGCGGTTCGCGCGCGAGCAGAAGCACCCGATTCTGTGCCAGGGGCGCGGTTCGGCGGCGAATTCGGCGGTCTGCTACGTGCTGGGCATCACCGCCGTCGATCCCAGCCAGCACGATCTGCTGTTCGAGCGCTTCATCTCGGCCAGCCGTGGCGAGCCGCCGGATATCGACATCGACTTCGAGCATGAGCGGCGCGAGGAGGTGATCCAGCACCTCTACAAGCGTTACGGGCGCGATCGCGCGGCGATCTGCGCAACCGTCATCCGCTACCGCGCCCGCAGCGCGATCCGCGAGGTGGGCAAGGCGCTCGGCCTCACCGCCGACGTCACGGCGCGGCTGGCGAAGGGCAGCTGGGGGCCTGGCGGATCGATGGGTTTTGCTGAGCTCGCGAAGGCGGAGGGCCTCGACATCACCGACCCGCGTTTGGCGATGGCGATGGAGCTGGCGGAGGAGTTGCAGGATTTCCCGCGCCATGCCGCGACGCATGTGGGCGGCTTCGTCATCACGCGCGGGCGGCTGGTGGACCTCGCGGTGGTGACGAAGGCGGCGATGGAGGACCGCACCGTGCTCGAATGGGACAAGGACGACATCGAGGCGCTGGGCATCCTCAAGGTGGATGTGCTGGGCCTGGGGATGCTGTCCTGTCTGCGCCGCGGTTTTGATCTGTTGCGCGACCATGGGCGCGACGATCTCGAACTCGCGACGCTGCCCAAGGAATGCCCCGAGACCTACGCGATGCTGCGCCGCGCGGATTCCGTGGGCGTGTTCCAGGTGGAAAGCCGGGCGCAGATGAACATGCTGCCGCGCCTGCGCCCCAAGACATTCTACGACCTGGTGATCGAGGTCGCGATCGTGCGCCCTGGCCCCATCGCGGGCGACATGGTGCACCCTTATCTGCGGCGGAAATCCGGCGTGGAGACGGTGGAGTATCCCGCACCTTCCCCGGAATTCGGGCCAGCGGACGAGCTGCGCCAGGTGCTCGGCAAGACGCTGGGCGTGCCGCTGTTCCAGGAACAGGCGATGCGCATTGCGATCGTGGCGGCGGGGTTTACGCCGGACGAGGCGGACCAGTTGCGCCGCGCGATGGCCACCTTCAAGGCGCGCGGGCTGGTGGAGCAGCACCGCGACAAGCTGGTCGCCGGCATGGTGCGGCGCGGCTATGTCCAGGAATTCGCCGAGCGCGTCTTCGCCCAGATCGAGGGGTTCGGCAGCTATGGCTTTCCCGAAAGCCACGCGGCGAGCTTCGCGCATCTCGTCTACGCCTCGGCCTGGATGAAGCGGCACCATCCCGGCGTCTTCGCGGCCGCACTGCTCAACAGCCAGCCGATGGGATTCTACGCACCCGCGCAGATCGTGCGCGATGCGCGCGAGCACGGCGTCGCGGTGCGCGCCGTCGATGTGAACGCCAGTGCCTGGGACTCTACGATGGAACCCGCCCCCGACAGCGCGGACGGCCTCGCGCTGCGGCTCGGCCTGCGGCTGGCGGGCGGGCTGCCGGTGGAGGACGGGCAGGCGATCATGGCCGCGCGGGTCGCGCGCAACGGCGCCCCCTTCGCCAGCGTCGAGGAGGTGGCCTGGCGATCGGGCGTGGGCAAGCGCGCGCTCGATGCGCTGGCCGCGGCGGATGGGTTCGCGGGCCTGGGCGACGGCAGGCGGCAGGCGGGGTGGGCGGCGCGCGGGGTCGCCGGCGGCCCGCGGGACCTGCCCCTGTTCGCGGCCATGACCGAGCCCGATGAGCCGGTGGTGGTGGAGCCCGCCGTCGCACTCGCGCCGCCCTCGGAAGGGGAGGGGGTGGTGGAGGATTACCGCGCCACCGGCCTCACGCTCGGGCGGCATCCTTTGGCACTGCTACGGCCGGCGCTGGTGCGGCTGACGCGCGACGATACCCGCACGCTCGCCACCGCGCGGCAGGGGTCTTCGGTGCGCATCCCGGGCCTCGTGCTGATGCGCCAGCGCCCGGGGACGGCAAAGGGGGTGGTGTTCCTCACCATCGAGGATGAGTGGGGCGTGGGCAATCTGGTGGTCTACGCGTCCATCGCCGCGCGCGACCGCGCGGCACTCATCGCCGGCCGCCTGCTGCTCGCCGAAGGTCGCGTGGAGCGGGTGGTCGAGCATGCCGAGGTGCCGATCACCCACCTGATCGTGCGGCGCCTGATCGACCGGTCGGACCTGCTCGACGGGCTGATGGGCGACAGCGCCTGGGCGGAACGCTCGATCGGGCGCGCCGATGAGGTGAAGCGGCCGGAGCCGGGCGCGCGCCGCCCCAAGGCGAAGCTGCCAGACAGCCGCGATTTCAGATGAACCGCTTTTTTACGCTGCGTGGTTTGACAGTCGCAACGCCGCTTGCCAGCGTCGGGGTAAGGAAAAAGGAAACCCCATGACCGCAATCAGCAACCCACAGAACATGTCCGTGGCCGAGATGGAGCGCTTCGTCGCGCGCTTCGCCACGCTGCGCGGTTCCGAGGAAGCCTTCGTCGACTCCCACCTTCCCGGCAGCCGCCGCTTCAAGATCAACCTGGTCGGCATGGGCGTGGTCGAGCGCGAGGACCTGCCCGACCTCAAGCCCAACATCCCGCTCGGCGCGCATGGCTTCAACCTGGGCATGATCCAGGCCGAGCACGGCAACGGCGCATCCCTGCATGCGCACACCACCGAGGAGGTGTTCATGCCGCTGGTCGGCCCCTGGGCCGTGGTGTGGATGACCGAGGCGGGCGAGAAGGAAATCATCCTCCAGCCCTTCGACTGCATCCACGTGCCCACCGGCGTCTATCGCGGCTTCCGCTACGTCGGCGAAGGCCGCGGCACGCTGCTGACGCTGATCGGCGGCCCCGATGCCGGCAAGGTGGCGTGGGAGCCGAGCGTGCTGGAGAAGGCGGCGGCCATGGGTGTCTCGCGCAACGCGACGGGTCAGGTCACCGGCCTCGCCGGCGTATGAGCGCGCGTCTCACCCGGCGCGGCGCGCTGGCGCTGCCGCTGCTGGCGGCGGGTGCCGCGTCCGCGCAGCAGGACTTCCCGACACGTCCGGTGACGGTGATCGTGCCGTTCCCGCCCGGCGGCGCGACGGACCTGATCGCGCGTCCGCTCGGTGCGGCGTTGCAGAAGGTCTGGGGCCAATCAGTGGTGCTGCAGAACCGCGGTGGCGCCGGCGGCGGCATCGGCATGGCGGCGGGTGCGGCGGCGCGGCCGGATGGCTACACCGCGCTGATTGCCCATGTCTCCTATTCCTCGATCCCGGCGGCGGACGCGCTGTTCGGGCGGCCGCCGAGCCTGGATCGCACCGCACTTGCGCCGGTGGCCCTGCTGACCGCCGATCCGCTGGTCGTGGTGGTCAAGGCGGACGCGCCGTGGCGGACCTGGCTTGACTACGTGGCCGACGCGAAGCGGCGGCCGGGCGAGATCGCCTATGGATCCTCCGGCCCCTACAGCGCGCTGCATCTGCCCTTCGAAATGCTGGCACAGGCCGGCGAGATGCGGCTGAACCACGTGCCCTATTCGGGTGGTGGGCCGGCGATGACGGCAGTGCTCGGCGGGCAGGTCTCGGCGACCGCATCCGTGCCCTCCGTCGTGAACCCCTTCATCCGGGGCGGGCAGATGCGTGCACTTGTGCACACAGGGGCACAGCGCGTCGCTCTGTTGCCTGATTGCCCGACCGCGATCGAGCTCGGCTTCCGGAGCGTGGAGTTCTACCTCTGGGTCGGGCTGTTCACCCAAGCGGGGGTGGAGCCCGCTATCCAGCGCCGGCTGCGCGAAGGTGTCGCCGCCGCGCTGCGCGAACCCGAGATGCAGCGCCAGCTGGAGACCACCGGCATGGTGGTCGACCACCGCGAAGGGGCGGCCTTCCAGGCCTTTCTCGACGCCGACCGCGTGCGCATCGAGGCAGCGATCAACCGGATCGGCCGCGTCGAGTAGCGCCCTGGGATAAGCCACCAAGGACACCTTACCCGGCGCCGCCGCCCAAGTGGTTGGAAAGACGGCGTCGCCGGTAGGGTTGTCGGGCACGTTACTTTCAGCTCGCGGTCACCACGAAGCTGCTCGCCGGCACGGTCACCTGCCCCGCAGCCGGCAGCGCGGCGGGTGTCGCCAGCGCGCTGAAGGTCAGCGGATTGCCGCCCTGCACCGCGTCGAACAGGCCGATATGGGTCAGGCTGCCGACGCCGGCGGTGAAGGTGAAGCGCAGCAGCGCCGCGTTGGCCTGGTCGCCCGTGCCGGCGAAGGTCACCCGCTGGCGGGCATAGCCCGCGCCCACCGGCTCCCCGGTGACGCCGGCGGCGAGCGAGCCGCCGGTGCCCAGCGCGAGGTAGGCGTTGGTGGGCAGCGCCGGCACCCGCGCGCACACCGCGCGGGCGACCAGGTTGCGCGCGTAGTCGGTCAATGCGGTCATGGCTTGGTTCTCCTTCCGCTGTCCGTCACGAGACCACCGCGCCGTCCGGCCAGCGCCAGGCGGTGCCGTCGCTGATGGCTAGGCGCTTGTTGAGCGTGCCGTCCGAGACGTAGATCATCGCGCGCGGGTAGCTGGCCGCGGCCGGCACGGTCGCGACCGTGAAGCTGGGCAATTGCAGCGGCGACAGTGCGCTGACCGGCGCGGTGCCCTTCGCCGAAAGCCGCAGTGCGGCGTTCGCGTCGGACCCGTTGACGGTGATCAGCGGGCCGGTCCCGGTGATTGCACCCGTGCCCTGGAGGTAGTTCACCGCCGAGGTCGGGTTGGTGATGACGAAGGCATAGGCGCTGTTGGATTGCAGCCCGAGCACGCCGGTGCCCTTGGCCGTGATGTCGAAGCTGACATTGGCGTCGGTGCCGAGTGCCGAGAGGCTCACCTTGCCCGCCGTCGCCGCCCCCGAAGCCTGGAGGAAGTTCACCGCGGAGGCCGGATTGGTGACCACCACGGCATTGGCGCTGTTCGCCTGCAGGCCCAGCGTGCCGGTGCCCTTGGCGGCGACGTCGAAGCCGATATTTGCGTCGCTGCCCTGCGCCTGAACGCTGACGCGGCCGGCTGCCACCGCGCCATTGGCGCGGAGATAGTTGGCCTGGGTCGCACCCGCCAGCGCTTCGAAGGCGAGGATGGCGTTGGGCGCGATCTGCACCGGGCCGGTGCCCTTGCTGCGCAGGCTGAGCGCGATGTTGGTGTCGCTCCCCTGCGCCCCGGCGACCACCGGCTGTCCGGTGACGGCGCCGCTGACGCGCAACTCGTTCACCGTGCTGGCGGGCGTGGTGACGCCCAGCGCGTGCGCGCCGGAGGCACCGCCGATGGTGACCGTGCCGGACTGCACCCGCATCACCTCCACGCCGCCGGTGCTGATCGCGAGCTGGTTGGTGGCCGGGCTGGACAGGCCGGTGTTCGTTGCACCGACCATCGCACCGGGTGCCGCGATGGAACCGGCGGGCGACATCGACGCGACGAACCCGTTGGTGCTGCCGTTCTGCAGCGCGGCGCCGTTGCTGTTCGCGATCAGCACCGGCGCGCCGAGATAGATCTGGTTCGGGGTGCCCGAGGCGACGTTGAGCAGGTTGATCGCCGGCGAGCCATTATTCGCGAGGTTCGCCTTCTCGACGCGGGCGGAGAAGACATCGAGCCGGTTGTTCACGCCATTGACCTGGATGGCGTTGGTCTCGACTGCGTCGATGCGCAGGTTCGCGATCTGGATGCGGGCATTGCTGCCGTCGATGCGGATGCCGGTGCCGCCGGGGATCGGCGCACCGGCAGGCGTGATCAGCTCGCCCTGGGTGGTGAGGTTGGCGATCTGGCCGGAGACGTCGTTGCCCTCGACCCAGAGGCTGTACTTTGCGAAATCGGTGTAGCCGTTGCCGAGGTAGAATTTTGTCGTGGTGCCTGAGGCGGAGGAAGCGAAGCGGAAGACCGAGCGGCAGCCGAGAACGAAGATGTCGTCCATGAAGATGCCGTCCACGCGGCGCATCACGAGCGCGTCGAAATTCTGCTGCTGGTAGCCGAGCACGTTCACGTCGGATGTCGCGAAGGTCCAGAAGTGGACGTAGTTGACGCGCGGGATGTCGAAGCAGCGATCGATCTCGATGCCCGTCGTGAACACCTGGCCGCGCAGGCGTTCCACGTTCAGGCGCCCAGAATTGTCGCAGAAGATGCCGCGGTTGATCGAGCACAGGAACACGTTGCGGAAATCCACCGCACCCAGGCAGTCCTGCACGCGGAAGACGAAGTCGTAGTTGGTCGGCGTCCAGCCTGGCGCCAGGGAGGGATGCGTCTGGCGGAAGGCGATGTCGCGCACGGCGGAGCCGCGCGCGGCGGTGCCGGTAAAGGTGAAGGGCGTGAAGCCGGTGGTGTCGATGGTGATCCAGCTGCCATCGGCGGCGTTGGGGCCTTCGGTGAAGCCCATGCCCTGCAGCGTGATGGCCTCGCTGTCGATCACGACGGCGGAGGCGATGCGATAGCGCTTGGCCGCGAACAGGATGGTGCCGCCGGTGCCCGTGAGGCTGTTGATGGCGGCCTGGATGGCCGGGCCGTCATTGGTGATGCCATCGCCCACCGCGCCGAAATCCTCGACGCTGACGGACCGGCCGCTCAGCACGGCGCCACGCAGCTGGGTGACCGAGGCGCGGCGCGTGACCGCGGCGGCGCCGCTGCCCTGGACGATGGGGATGATGTCGGCGCCCGCGGCGCCGCTGGCCGCGGGAAGGGCACTGATCTTGGTATCGGACATCGGTGTGGGATCCTCGCTCGATGATCGGGGGGAGAGGCTGTGCGGGTGTGAGGGACGGGAACCCGGCCCGCATTGCGGGCCGCAAGCCCGAACGGGCGTTGCCGGGCGTCCAGCGAGCCAAGCGCGCCCGGCGCTTGAGGGCACAAGAATGCTGTTGCGTTGGCGGCTCGCCGAAGGGGAACGCTAACTCAACAAAACGGCGCCGTTTTCGAGCAGCAGCAGGCCGCCGGATTCACGCAGCAGGCGGGCATAGGCGCGGATGAGCGTCGGCGCGGAAATCGTCACCAGCGTTGCGTCGGCGGTATCCGCCACGCGCAGGCGCCACTCCGCGCCGGGCGGGCCGGGCAGGGTGATGGTCGTTGCGACGAGGCCGCCCACCACGGTGAAGATCTGTGGCGCGGCCGCGGGTTGGTCGTTCTCGTCGATGAGCGACAGTGTGACCTGCGCGACCGGGCCGATCACCGTGATGGTCAGCGCCGCCGGCGTCTCGGGCAGTGCGGATGGAGGCAGGCCGGCCAGGATGATCGCCCGGGCCGTGGCGATGCCGCCATGGTTGACCTCGATGAACTGCGTGGCCGAGCGGATCAGCCGAAGCCCCGCCCCCGTGGTGTCGAGCGTGAGGCCGGCACCGGTGGTGTTCGCCACGCCCACCGGCAGGAAGGCCGTGGCGTCCGATGCCTGGACGATGATCACGTCACCGATCGCCAGACGCGCCGCGGCGGCGGTGAAGTAGCCCGGCGCGATCACGCTGCCGCGCTGGTCGCCCGTGCGGTAGTGCCAAAGGGTGAAGCCCGAGATGGTGGACAGCGCGTTGAGGCCACGTTCGTCATAGGGCATGCGGGTCTCCTGCATCCGCGCAAGGCGCAAAGCCACCCGGTCTTGCGGCCGGGCGGTGCGGGCGGGTTGTGATGGGGGGCGCCTGAGAGGGGGGAGGGCTTGGCCGTGAGGCCTTCGGGACATGGTTCGCCCCTTGGCCCGTCTGCATTAGGAGAATAACAGCCTAGTGTAAAGGAAATAATTCCTCCACATGATCGCGCGTCGCTTGCCCCTTCCGCTGGCGCGCCGCAGCGGCGAACATCGTGGTTGCCTGAGGGATATGGATGCGATGCCGCGCTGGATTGCCGCCCTGGTCGTGATGCTGCTGCTGCCGGTCGTGGGGCAGGCACAGCCGGTGCTCAACATCTACAACTGGTCCGACTACATCGACCCCTACGTGGTGCAGCGCTTCACCGCCGAGACCGGCATCCGCGTCCGCTACGACGTCTTCGACAGCCTCGAGACGCTGGAGGGCAAGCTCTCCGCCGGGCGCTCGGGCTATGACCTGGTCGTGCCGACCAGCGAGCCGACCTTCGCGCGGCTGGTGCGCGCAGGCGCCTTGCGGCCGCTGGACCGGGCGCGGATCCCGAATTGGGCGAACCTGGATCCGGCGCTGATGGCGCGGGCCGCGGCGGTCGATCCGGGCAACCGGCATGGCGCGATCTATCTATGGGGCACGGTGGGGATGGGCATCCGGCCCGATCGGGTGCGCGTGCTGGCTCCCGATGCGACGATGGATGGCCTGGCCCTGCTGCTGGACCCGCGGCACGCGCAGCGCCTGTCGCGGTGCGGCATCCAGGTGATGGACAGCGCGACGGATGTGATCCCGTCCGTGCTGCGCCATCTCGGCCTCGACCCGAACACCGACAGCGCCGAGGACCTGCGCGCCGCGGAACGGGCGCTGCTGGCGATCCGGCCGTTCGTGCGCGCGATCCTGCCCTCGGGGTCGGTGCTGGACGCGCTGGCGACGGGCGATGTGTGCCTCGCGCTTACCTATTCGGGCGATGTGATCCAGGCCTCGGCACGGGCGCGCGAGGCCGGGCGCGGGGTGGAGGTGGCCTATGTGGCTCCGCGGGCGGGCGCGCAGCTGTGGTTCGACATGCTGGCGATCCCGGCCGATGCCCCGAACCCGGAAGCAGCGGAGGCGTTCATCGACTTCGTGCTGCGGCCGCCGGTGATGGCCACGATCACCACCCACGTGCGCTACCCGAACGCGGTGCCGGCGGCGCGCGCGCTGGTGTCCGAGGGGGTGCGCAACGACCCGAGCGTCTACCCGACCGAAGCGACCCTGGCCGCCAGCTTCGTCGCGACCACACCGAGCCAGGCGACGGAGCGACTGCGCACCAGGCTCTGGTCGCGCTTCAAGGCCGGGCGCTGATCGGCGTGCCGCCACTGCTGCTGGAGGCGCGGGGGCTGCGGCGATCCTATGGCGCGGCGGTCGCGCTGGAGGCGCTCGACCTCGCCATCCTGCCGGGCGAGTTCTTCGCGCTGCTCGGCGGCTCGGGTTCGGGAAAATCCACGCTGCTGCGGCTGATCGCCGGGCTCGAGGCGCCCGATGGCGGCACCCTGCTGCTGGAGGGGCGCGACATCACCCGTGATCCGCCCTGGGCGCGGCCGGTGCACATGATGTTCCAGTCCTACGCGCTGTTCCCGCATATGAGCGTGGCGGAGAATATCGGCTATGGGCTGCGCCGCGCCGGGGTCGCGAAGGCGGAGCAGGCGCGCCGCGTCGCCGAGGTGCTGGCGTTGGTGAAGCTCGAGGGCTTTGCCGCGCGCCGGCCGCACCAGATCTCCGGCGGGCAGAAGCAGCGCGTGGCCCTCGCCCGCTCCCTGGTGATGCGCCCGAAACTGCTTCTGCTGGATGAGCCGCTGGCCGCCCTCGATGCCGGCCTGCGCGAGCAGACCGGGTTCGAGCTGCGCGCTCTGCAGCGGGCAACCGGCGCCGCCTTCGTCATGGTCACGCATGACCAGGGCGAGGCGCTCGCCCTCGCCGACCGCGTCGCGGTGCTGGAGGGCGGTCGGCTGATGCAGGTGGGTTCGCCGGAGGCGGTCTATGCGCGGCCGTCGAGCGCCTTCGTGGCGCGGTTCCTGGGTGCCGCGAACATCGTGGAAGCCGCGTGCCTCTCTCTCGCGGCAGCCGAGCCTGGGGCGGCGGCCTATGCGCTGCGGCCGGAGCGCATCCGCCTGACGCCGGGCGGCGAGGCCATCGGCGCCAACGCGGCCATCGGCCAGGTGCGCGAAGCGGCATTCCGCGGTGACGCGACGCTGTTTGTCGTCGCCCTCGATGGCGGCGGCGAGCTGCGCGTGATGGTGCCGGCCGATGACCCGATGCCCGCGATGGGAGAGCGCGTGGCCCTTGCCTGGGATCCGGACGACCTCGTGCCGCTGGCCGCGTGATGCGGCGCGTACTGGTCCTGCTGCCGGCCTGGGCCTGGCTGCTGGCCTTCGTGGCGGCGCCGGCGGTGATCCTGCTCGGCATCGCGTTCGGCACCGGGGCAGAGGGCGTGCCGCCGTTCCGCTGGCCGTTCGGGCCGGGCCTTGCCTGGCAGGGCAGCTTCGGCAATCTCGCAACGCTGATCCAGGATGAGTTCTACCGCGATTCACTGTGGCGCGCAGCGTTGCTGGCCGGCAGCACCGCGGTGCTCACCCTGCTGCTGGGCTTCCCCATGGCCTTCGCCATCGCACGTGCGCGGCGCGGCTGGCGGGTGCCGCTGCTGGCCCTGGTCCTGCTGCCGTTCTGGACCGGCTTCCTGCTGCGCATGGGCGCCTTCATCGGGCTGCTGCGCGACCAGGGGCTGGTGAACGCCGCGCTGCTCGGCCTCGGTCTCATCGAGGAGCCGCTGACCTTGCTTTACACGGAGGGCGCGATGCTGGCGGGGATGGTGCATGCGTACCTGCCCTTCGCCGTGCTGCCGCTTTACGCCACGCTCTCGCGCCTGGATCCGGTGCTGGAGCAGGCGGCGGCCGATCTCGGCGCGACGCCGGCGACGGTGTTCTGGACGGTGACCCTGCCGCTGGCGCTGCCAGGCGTCGTCGCGGCGTCTCTGCTGGTGTTCATCCCTGCCGCCGGCGAGTTCGTCATCCCCGAACTGCTGGGGCCATCGGACGCGCTGCCGGTCGGGCGGGTGCTGTGGCAGGAATTCTTCAGCAACCGTGACTGGCCCATGGCGGCGGCCCTCGCCGTGGCGCTGCTCGCGCTGCTGATCGTGCCCATCCGCCTGTTCCAGCGCGCGTCGTGATGTGGCGCGGCGTGCTCGTCCTCGGGCTGGGGTTCCTCTGGGTGCCGGTGCTGCTGTTGGTGGGCTTCGCCTTCAGCGCGGACCGCATCCCCTTCCAGTGGGGCGGCTTTTCCCTGCACTGGTTCGCCGCACTCGCCACGAATGAGCGGCTGGTCGAGGCCGCCTGGCTATCGCTCCGCGTCGCGTCGGGCTCGGCCACGCTCGCCACGCTGATCGGCGGCGTCGCCGGCTTCGCGCTGGCCCGCTGGGGGGCGTTCGCCGGCCGCGGGCTGTTCGGCGCCCTGATTGGCGCGCCGCTGGTGCTGCCCGAGGTGGTCACAGCGCTCGCGATGCTGCTGCTCTTCGTCACGCTGGAAGCCGCGATCGGCTGGCCGGCCGGGCGCGGCGCGCTCACCATCCTGCTTGCGCATGCGACGCTCGGTGCCGCCTACGTCGCCGTGGTGGTGCAGGCGCGGCTCGCGGGGACCGAGCGGGTTCTGGAGGAAGCCGCGATGGACCTCGGCGCCGGCCCTCTCGCCACCTTCCGCACCATCACCCTGCCGCTGATGGCCCCGGCGCTGGCCGCCGGATGGCTGCTCGCCTTCACGCTGTCCTTCGACGACCTGGTCATCGCGAGCTTCGTCTCCGGCCCCGCCGGCACCACCCTGCCGGTGCTGGTCTTCTCCGCGCTGCGCCTCGGCCTGACGCCCGAGATCAACGCGCTGGGCGCCGTCATTCTTGCCTTGGCGGGCCTCTGCGTTGCGCTCGCCGCGCTGCTGCTTCGCGCACGATGGCTTGAAGGCGGGGGGGAGGGGGGGTAGGTTTCCGCCCTTCCGCAACACCCGGCCCAGGGTCCCATGAACATCATCGCCGACCGCCTCGACCGCATTTCCCCTTCGCTGACCATTGCGATGACCGCGAAGGCGCGCGCGCTGAAGGCGGACGGGAAGGACATCATCTCGCTCTCCTCCGGTGAGCCGGATTTCGATACGCCGCGCAACGTCAAGGATGCGGCGATCGCGGCGATCGAGCGCGGCGAGACGAAGTACACCGATGTCGCCGGCACCCCGGCGCTGCGCCAGGCGGTGGCTGCCAAGTTCAAGCGCGACAACAATGTGGACTACAAGCCGGAGGAGATCCTGGTCGCCACCGGCGGCAAGCAGGTGATCTTCGACGCGCTGCTGGCCACCATCAACCCGGGCGACGAGGCGATCATCCCCGCCCCCTGCTGGGTGAGCTACCCCGACATCGTGAGCCTTGCCGAGGGCACGCCCGTCATCGTTCCCTGCGGCCAGAACCAGGGTTTCCGGATGACCGGCGAACAGCTGGAAGCCGCGATCACGCCGAAGACCAAGTGGCTGATCCTCAACAACCCCTGCAATCCGACCGGCGCGGCCTACAGCTGGGACGAGCTGAAGTCGCTGACCGACGTGCTGCTCAAGCACCCCGACGTGTGGATCTTCAGCGACGACATCTACGAGAAGCTGATCTTCGACGGCCGCAAGATGCCCACCATCGTCGAGGTGGAGCCGCGGCTCAAGGACCGTACCGTGACGATGAACGGCTGCTCCAAGGCCTATGCGATGACCGGCTGGCGCATCGGCTTTGCCGGGGCGCCGCTGAAGCTCATCAAGGCCATGGACAAGCTTCAGAGCCAGAGCACGTCCAACACCAGCTCCGTCTCGCAGGCAGCCGCGGTCGAGGCGCTGAACGGCCCGCAGGAGAGCATCGAGGCGATGCGCGTGGTCTATGAGCGTCGCCGCGACTTGGTGGTGTCCATGCTGAACGACGCGCCGGGAATCCGCTGCCACAAGCCCGAGGGCGCCTTCTACGTATTCCCGGACGTGCATGGCTGCCTGGGCAAGACCAGCGCGGGCGGCAACAAGATCGACAGTTGCGAGGCCTTCGTGCTCGCGCTGCTGGAGGAAAAGGGCGTCGCCGCCGTGCACGGCGCGGCCTTTATGTTCCCCGGCCATTTCCGCATCAGCTACGCGACCGACGATGCCTCGCTGGTGGAAGCCTGCACGCGCATCCAGTCCTTCTGCGCCGGGCTGCGCTGAGCGGTCCGCCGTTTCGCCTGCGTCCCGCGCGGGAGGATGACTTCGAGGCGCTGCTCGACCTCTCCATCCGCGTCCTGCGCGCGGATCTGGAACGGCTGGGTCGCTTCGACCCGGCGCGCCGGCGCGAGAGGCTTCGCGCCGTGTTTGACCGCGATGCGTTCCAGGTGATCGAGTTGGATGCGCGGCCTGTGGGGTGCATCGCGACGGTGGTGGCGGATGACCACATGGTGCTTCACAGCGTCTACCTCGAGCCTGCGGTCCAAGGGCGCGGGCTGGGCGCCCGGATGCTGGCGGAGGTCCTGGCGTCGCTGCCGGTCCTGCCGGTGCGGATCGAGGTGCTGAAGGGCAGCCGGGCACGGCGCTTCTGGGAGGACCAGGGGTTTATCTTCGTGGCGTGCCAGGATTTCGACGACGTGATGGAGCGGCCGGCCCGGCCTGCCGCCACGGCCGGGGAATAGGCCCTGCGCCGCAGTTGAGGATGGTTGTGTGATGCCCGCGCTCGCTGAACGCCTGAAGCAGTTCTCCGTCTCCGCCTCAGTCATCATGGCCACCAAGGCGCGCGAGCTGGCGGCGCAGGGCATCAAGGTGGTGAGCATGACCACCGGCGAGCCGGATTTCGCCACCCCCGCCAATGCCATCGAGGCGGCGCACCAGGCGGCCCTTAATGGCGAGACGAAATACACCCCCCAGGACGGCACCCGCCGGCTGAAGGAGGCTGTGCAGCGCAAGTTCAGGCGCGACAACGACCTCGACTACGCGCTCGACGAGATCATGATCACCAATGGCGGCAAGCAGTCGATCTTCAACGCCTTCATGGCGACGATCGACCCCGGCGACGAGGTGGTGATCCCGACGCCGTTCTGGAGCAGCTACGCCGAGATGGCGAAGGTGGCCCAGGGCACGCCGGTCTTCGTCAGCTGCCCGCAGAACAACGGCTTCAAGGTCCGGCCCGAGGATCTGGAGGCCGCCATCACCCCGCGCACAAAATGGGTGATGCTGAACTTCCCCAACAACCCCACCGGTGCGGCCTGTTCGCGTGCCGAGATGGAGGCGATCGCGGCCGTGCTGCTGCGCCATCCGCATGTGTGGGTGATGACCGACGACATGTACGAGCACCTCGTCTATGACGGCTTCGAGTTCTGCACGATCGCCTCGGTGGAGCCGCGCCTCAAGGACCGCACGCTGACGGTGAACGGCGCGTCGAAGACCTATGCAATGACCGGCTGGCGCATCGGCTTCGCCGGCGGTCCGAAGCAGCTGATCAAGGCGATGGTGAACATGCAGGGCCAGACCACGGCCGGCGTGTCCAGCGTCGGGCAGGCGGCGGCGGCGGCGGCACTCGATGGACCGCAGGAGGGCGTGGCCGAGCGCGCGGCCATCTACCGCGAACGTCGCGACCTGATGGTGGAGATGCTGAACGCCGCGCCCGGCATCCAGTGCCACAAGCCCGAAGGCGCCTTCTACGTGTTCCCCAACATCGGCGGCTGCATCGGCAAGACCTCCGCCGGCGGCCGGCTGATCGCGACGGATGGCGATTTCGCCCTCGCGCTGCTCGAGGAGAAATACGTCGCCGTGGTGCAGGGCGCCGCCTATGGCATGAGCCCCTATATCCGGCTCTCCTACGCGAGCTCGACCGAGCATCTGCGCGAGGGCTGCAAGCGCATCCAGGAATTCTGCCAGGCGCTGCGGTGATCCCAGCCATCCGTCCGGGACGGGATGACGATGCGGAAGGCGTCATTCGGCTGATCGGGGATTGCTGGGCAGAATACCCCGGCTGCGTGCTGGATGTGGATGGTGAATTGCCCGAGCTGCGCAGCCTGGCCAGCTGGTTCGCGCAAGCGGGCGGCGACTTGTGGGTCGCGGACCATGAGGTGGGGCTCGCAGGGATGGTTGGCGTGCGGCCGCGGCCGGATGGCTCGGCGTGGGAAATCTGCCGCCTCTATGTCGATGGCGCGGCACGCGGCGGCGGCCTCGCCGATGCGCTGTTGGAACGCGCCGAAGCGCGGGCGCGGGCGGCGGGTGCCGAGGCGCTCGTGCTCTGGACCGATACGCGCTTCCTCCGCGCCCATGCCTTCTACGAAAAGCGCGGCTACCTGCGGCAAGGCCCGATCCGCGTGCTCGACGATGTCTCCCACTCGCTGGAATTTCGCTACGCCAAGCCGGCTCGCGGCATCGCCGTCGCCGAACTGGACGCGGCGGCCGCGGCCAGCGCCGCGCGATGCCTGGGCCGGCTCATGGTCGACGCCGCCGCGCACGGTATGTCCGAGGCGTACCTGCCGCCAGCGCAGCCGGCACGCGCGCGCGACATCTGGCGCGGCGTCGCGGCGCGCGTCGCCCAGGGACGTTGCGCCCTGCTGGTCGCCTGGGAGGAGGGCGAAATCGCCGGAACGGTTCAGCTCGACCTTGATGTGGCGCCGACGCAGTCGCATCGTGCCTTGATGATCCACCTGTTGCTGGACCCGAGCCGTGATCGAAGCGCCATCGCCGCAGCGCTGCTGTTGCGGGTCGAGGCCGCCGCGGCGGCGCATGGCCGGTCGCTCATCACCTGCGAGCTGCCTGACACGGGCGTTGCCGACCACTGCCGATTCGCGGGCTGGCGCGAGGTGGGACGCATCCCGGGTGGCCTTGTCGGCGCCGATTCGGCGGTGAACGACAGCTTGATCTTCTGGAAATCCGTCGCTTCAGGCATGCTTCCTTCCGGAGGCGCCTGATGTCGGACGAGAGTGATCGCACCATGATGCGGCGCGTGCCGGCGCAAGACGACGCCGGCGCGGAGCCGCTTCTACACATGCTCGTCGTCGAGGCACCGGGCGAAGCGCCTCGGCGTGTGGCGCTGGGCGCCGCGCCGTTGCGCGTGGGCCGTGTGCCCGACAACGACATCGTGCTGCCGTCGAGCGAGATCTCGCGCGCGCATTGCACCTTCGCCTTGCGCGGCGACGAAGCGATGGTGACCGATCTCGGCTCGACCAATGGCTGTTACCTGAACGGCGTGCGTATCCACGGCAGCGAGGCGCTGCGCTCCGGCGCCAGGCTGCGGCTCGGGCCCTACGCCATCACGCACCTGCATGGCCCACGCACGCAGCTTGAGCGCGGCGATGCGTTGGAACGCGACCTCGCCAAGGCCGGGCGCTACGTGCTGGCGCTGCTGCCGCCGCCGATCACGGATGGGCCCGTGCGTGTCGATTGGCGCTTCCTGCCCTGCATCGGGGTCGGCGGCGATGGCTTCGGCTATCGGGCCCTGCCCGATGGGCGCTTCATCGTCTGGCTGATGGACGTCGCCGGGCACGGGGCCGGCGCCTCCATGCTGGCGGTGAGCGTCATGAATACGCTGCGCGAGGGCAGCCCGGCCGGCGCCGATCCGGGCAACCCCGCGGCCGTGCTGGCGGGCCTGAACGGCGGCTTCCAGATGGATCGGCACGGCGGGCTGTATTTCACCATCTGGTACGCGGTGTACGACCCCGGGACGCGTATGCTGCGCTATGCGTCGGCCGGCCAGCATGCCGCCTTCCTCGGCTTGCCTGGCACCGAGCCGATCCCGCTTTCAACGCGCAATCCCGGCATCGGCCTCGCAGCGCCCGAGCGGGTGTTCGGCGAAGCGACCGCGCTGGTGCCCGAAGGTGCGCGTCTCACCCTGTTCAGCGACGGTGCCTTCGAGGTGCAGGCGCGCGACGGTACGCAGCTGACGCTGCGCGATTTCATCCCGCACCTCGCCGCGCCGCCGGAGCCAGGAATGTCCGAGCCGGAGCGGCTGCTCGCGGCAATCCGGGACTCCTCGCGGCCTGGACCGATGGAAGACGATGTCGCTATTTTGTCACTCGACTTCCCTTGATCCTGGCTACAGGTCGCGGGTGTTATCATTTCGGCTAGGAAGCTCGGCATGGAATTCGAAGTGCATGACATTGCTCCGGACTTGGCGCAGGTCGTCCTGTCGGGAAGGCTCGACGCCGTGGGCGCCGAGGTTCTCGACCTGCCGTTCACCGCGCAGATCGGCCATATCGGCAAGAACGTGATCGTCGACCTGTCCGCGGTACCCTTCGTGGGCTCGCTCGGCATCCGGGTGCTGATTTCCGGCGCGCGTGTCCTGCAGCGCAGCGGTCATCGCATGGCGATCTACGGCGTGGTCCCGGCCGTTGCCGAGGTGTTCGACATCGTCGCCCTCGAAGACCTCATCCCGCTGGCGCCGGACATGGCCGCGGCGCGCGGCATCGTGGGTGGGTGATGGACACCGCCGTGCCGTTCCAGCTGCGCGTGTCGGGCGACACATCCGACATCGTGGCTGCCGAGAAGAAGCTTCAGGGCCATCTCGAGGAGGCCGGGGTGCCTGGCATCGTCGCCTCGCGCGCGGTGGTCGTGCTTGAGGAGGTCGTCCTCAACGCCTGCCGCCACGGTGGTGCGACCGAGGTCGAGATCGAGGTCCTGGTCGAGGATCGCGGCTGTACCGTGATCTTCGAGGATGCGGGCAAGGCGTTCGACCCTTTGTCCGGCCAGTTCGCCGAGACCGCGCCGGCGAGCATGGATGATGTCGGCGGCCGCGGGTTGCTGCTGATCCGGCGTTCGGCGACACGGTCCACCTACGCCCGCGTCGAAGAGCGCAACCGGCTGGTCCTGGAGTTCACCGGCTAGCCGGCGTCGAGGAATCCCTCCAGCGCCTTCAGCACCTGGTCCGGCGCTTCCTCGGCGAGGTAGTGGCCGGAGGGCATCGGGCCGCCGGACACGTCGCCATCCGCGTAGCCGTGCCACAGCGCCAGCGGATCGTACCAGGCGCCGATCTTGCCCTTCGCACCCCAAAGGACCCGGAGCGGCGCGCGGATGCGCTGGCCGGCCGCGCGGCTTTCCCGGTCGTGGAGCAGGTCGATGGCGGTCGCGGCGCGGTAATCCTCGCAGATCGCCTCGATCGTGCCCGGCAGGTGCAGCGCGGCGAGATAGTCGGCGCGCGCCTCGGGGTGGAAGAAGCCGCGGTCCTTGGGCTCACGGCTGGTGTGCAGGTCGAACCAGTCCTCCACGTCACCACGGATCATGCGCTCGGGCAAAGGGTGCGGCTGGGCCAGGAAGAACCAGTGCCAGTAGCCGAGGCCGAAGGCCATGTCCACGCGTTCGAAATGCTCGATGGTGGGCACGATGTCGAGCAGCGCGAGGCGGTTGACCGCGTCGGGCCAGTCGAGTGCGAGGCGATGAGCGACCCGCGCGCCGCGATCATGCGCCAGCACCTGGAACCGAGTGTGGCCGAGGTCGCGCATGACGGCGACCATGTCGGCGGCCATCGCACGCTTGGCATAGGCCGCGCTGTCGCCGCTCACCGGCGGCTTGTGCGAGAAACCGTAGCCGGTGAGGTCGGGACACACGACGCTGAACCGCTCGGCGAGCCGCGGCGCGACGCGGTGCCACATGGCGTGGGTCTGGGGATTGCCGTGCAGCAGCAGCAGGGGCGGACCCTCGCCAGCGCGGCGCAGGCGGAAGGGACGGCGCTCGACGGTGCGCGTCTCCAGTATGAAGCCGGAGAAGAAACTCATTGCACGTGCTCCTCGCACCCTCGCCCGGTTGACCGGGGCGGCGCCACGGGCAAGCTTGCGCCGACATTCCTTGGGAGGAAACCGATGTCCGACGACCAGGCCCTGTTCGACAAGGGCATGCCGATCCGCCGAGCCGTGCTCGGCGCCGAGTATGTCGATGGCTCGATGGCGAAAGCCGACGAGTTCATGATGTCGTTCCAGCGCGCGACCACCGCCTGGGCTTGGGGCTGGGCGTGGGGCGACCCGACGCTGGACCGCAAGACCCGCAGCCTGCTGAACCTCGCGATGCTGACCGCGCTGGGTCGCACGCCGGAGATCAAGCTGCATGTTAAGGGCGCCTTGAACAACGGCCTCACGGTCGAGGAGATCAAGGCGACGCTGCTGCACGCGACGGCGTATTGCGGCATTCCCGCCGGCCTCGACGCGTTCAAGGCTGCGCATGAGGTGCTGATCGCGGAGGGAGCGATCCCGAAGGTCTGATCGGACGACAGCATGGGGGAATGAATTCCCCCAAACCCCCTTCTTTTCTTATTGGTTTTTGGTGCTGGCTGCGCAGCCAGCACCAAGAGATAAAAATTTAAGAATGGGGTCTGGGGAAATTCTTTTCCCCAGCCTTTTTTGGCACGGGAGCCTCCCATGATCGCATTCATCGGCATCGGCAACATGGGTTGGCCCATGGCCGCGAACCTCATCAAGGCGGGCCATGAGGTTACCGTCTGCGACGCCGTCCCCGGCCGTGCGGACAAGTTCGCGGCCGAGGTCGGCGGCATCGCGGCCGATGGCCCTGACGAAGCCGCGCGCGGCGCCGAATTCATCATCACCATCCTGCCGACCAGCAAGCAGGTGGCCGAGGTCGCGGCGCTGATCGGCCCGGTGCTTTCCGAGGGCAGCGTGTTGATCGACATGACCTCCGGCGCGCCCGGCCGCACGCGGGAGATCGCGGCGGCCCTCACGTCGCAGAAAGTCGCGGTCGTGGATTGCCCGGTGTCCGGCGGCGTACCGAGGGCCAGGACCGGCGAGCTCGCGATCATGGCCGGTGGCGAGACGGCGGTGCTGGACCGCGTGGAGCCGGTTCTTCGCGCCATGGGCACCTCCATCCACCGCTGCGGCGGGGTGGGCGCGGGCCAGGCGATGAAGGCGCTCAACAATCTCGTCAGCGCCGGTGGCTTCCTGATCGGTATCGAGGCGCTGCTGATCGGCCAGCGCTTTGGGCTCGATCCCGCGCTGATGGTCGATGTGCTCAACGCGTCGACGGGGATGACCAATTCCAGCCAAAAGAAGTTCAAGCAATTCGTGCTGTCGCGCCGCTTCGATTCCGGCTTCGGGCTGGACCTGATGGTGAAGGACCTGACGATCGCGCTCGAAATCGGGCGGGAGACGACGACGCCCACGCCCTTCTCGGCACTGTGCCGCGAGCTGTCGGCGAGTGCGGCGGCGCTGCTCGGGCCCGGCCAGGACCACACCGCGCTGGCACAGCTTTCGGAACGGCTGGCGGGCGAGGCGCTCGGCGGCGGCAATCGCGCCGGCGAGGGCTGACCCTGCAGTTCAGCGAAAGAAGACGGTAAATCCGGCGAGCGCCAGGCCCGCGACGCCGCAGAGCATCGACAGACCTGGCCAGAACGGCCGCGGCCCCAGGCGCGCGAGAAAGGCATTGAAGGCCAGCGACCCGACCACTGCAGCGAGTGGCTGCGACCAGTGCAGCCTCAGCGCACCCCAGATGATGAGCGCGAGCCAGGCGACGAAACAGGCCTTGCCGAGCAGGCGCCACGCGGTATTCGCCAGCGGCGATTCCGGGCGCAGCTCAGGCGCGGAGGATTTCGATTGGATGAAGGCCGCGCCCGAGAGCAACAGCACGGCGAAGAAGTAGGGCGACATTGCTCTTGGCCGTAATCGGTTACGCCGCGCCCCGTCAAGGCGCATGGGGTGGACCCGCGCCGGGCCGGTCGTATAAGCGCGGCTGAACATGACCCGTTCCCCCGCCATCCTGCAGATCCTGCCCGCGCTCTTCACCGGCGGCGTCGAGCGCGGCACGCTCGAGATCGCCGAGGCGCAGGTCGCGGCTGGCTTCCGCGCGCTGGTGGCCTCGGCCGGTGGGCCACTGGTTGCGTCCCTGGAGGCGCTGGGTGCCCGCCATGTCACGCTGCCGCTCGACAGCAAGGCGCCCTGGGTGATGTGGCGCAACGCCGCGGCCCTCGCCACGCTGGTGAAGGCGGAGGGCGTGGAGATCATCCACGCCCGCTCGCGCGCGCCGGCCTGGTCGGGGCTGGTCGCTGCGCGGCGGACCGGCGCGCGCCTCGTGACCACCTATCACGGCAGCTACAACGAGAATCTCTGGGGCAAGCGCCTGTACAATTCGGTGATGGCGCGCGGCGACCGCGTCATCGCGATCAGCCGCCATATCGAGGCGCTGATCCTCGCGCGCCACGAGGCGGATCCGTCGAAAGTGCGGATGATCCCGCGCGGCGTCGACCCGCGCGCCTTCGACCCGGGCGCCGTCTCACCCGCGCAGGTTGCGGCGCTCCGCGCGTCCTGGGGGGTTCCGGAGGGGCGCGCGGTCATCATGCTGCCGGGCCGCATCACGCGCTGGAAAGGGCAGGAGGTTCTGGTGCGCGCGATGGCGAAGCTGGGCGGCGATTCCATCGCCTTGCTAGTGGGCGACCGGGACGCGAAGCAGGCCTATGCGAGGGCCCTCGAAGCCGAGATCGCGGCGGCCGGCCTCGGCGATCGCGTGCGCCTGGTCGGGCATGCCGCGGACATGGCAACGGCGCTGATGGCGGCGGATGTCGTCGTGCACGCCTCGACCGAGGCCGAGGCCTTCGGCCGCACCGTGATCGAGGCGCAGGCCATGGCGCGGCCGGTCATCGCGGCCGATCTCGGCGGACCGCGCGAGACGGTTGAGGAGGGCGCGACCGGCTGGCGTGTGCCCGCGGGCGACGTGGATGCGCTGGCGGAGGCGCTGCGCTACGTGCTCGCCCTGCCGGCCGTGGCGCGGGCCTCCATCGGCCGCGCCGCGCGCGCCGCGGTGCTCGCGCGCTACAGCACGCAGGCGATGCAGGCGGCGACCATCGCGGTGTATCGGGAATTGCTGTGAGCGCGGCGAATATCCTGGTCATCAAGCTGGCTGCGCTGGGGGATTTCGCGCTCGCCTTCGGGCCTTTCGCCGCGATCCGCGCGCATCATCCCGGCGCGCGCATCACGCTGCTGACGACGCCGCCCTACGCCGCCCTGGCGCGCCAGGCGCCGTGGTTCGATGCGGTGTGGGAGGATGGGCGGCCGGCCACGCGCGATGTGCTCGGGCTGTTCCGGCTGGCCCGCAAGCTGCGGGCGGCACGCTTCGACCGCGTTTACGACCTGCAGACGTCGTCGCGCTCATCTCGGTACAGGTTTCTCGTGGGCGCGCACGCCGAATGGTCCGGCATCGCGCGCCGCGCCTCGCATCCGCACGCCAATCCGCAGCGCGACTTCATGCATACGATGGAGCGCCAGCGCGAGCAGCTCGCGATGGCCGGGATCACGGATTTCCCGGCGCCGGACCTGTCCTGGCTTGACGCCGACCTGTCGGCGCTCGACCTGCCCGAGCGCTTCGCGCTGCTGGTGCCGGGCGCCGCGCCGACGCGGCCGGGCAAGCGCTGGCCGGCGGCGCGCTTCGCCGAGCTGGCGGCTGGCCTCGCACTGCCGGCGGTCATCCTGGGCGGCAAGGGAGAGGCGGCGCTCGCCGAGACGATGCGCGCCGCGGCACCCTCCGCGCACGACCTCACCGGACGCACCGACATTCCGATGATCGCGGCACTCGCGCGGCGCGCTGATTACGCGGTCGGCAATGACACCGGCCCGATGCACCTCATCGCCGCCTGCGGCTGCCCCTGCCTCACGCTGTTCGGCGATGACAGTGATCCAGCCTTGTGCGCGCCACGCGGCGAGGCGGTTGCAATGCTGCGGCACAGCCCGTTAAGCGAACTGCCAGTGGAGGATGTTCGGGCAGCATTGGCCGCGCTCTTGCCTTGACGCGCGCCAAGGCGGGTGCCCATGGTCCGCCCCCAAAACCACGCCTGGAGCCCTTTGCCCAATGCCTGCGATCACCTTGCCCGACGGATCCGTGCGCGCCTTCGACGGGCCGGTTACCGGTGCCGAGGTCGCGGCCGCGATCGGGCCGGGGCTGGCCAAGGCGGCGCTCGCGATGGCGGTCGATGGCAAGCTTGTCGACCTGGCGACGCGCCTTGAGTCCGATGCCTCCCTGCGCTTCATCACGCGCCGCGACCCCGAAGCGCTGGAGCTGATCCGCCACGACACCGCGCATGTGCTGGCCGAAGCCGTGCAGGCGCTCTACCCCGGCACGCAGGTGACCATCGGGCCTTCCATCGAGAATGGGTTCTACTACGACTTCGCCCGCAACGAGCCCTTCACGCCGGAGGATTTCGCCGCCATCGAGGCGAAGATGCGCGAGATCATCGCCCGCAATGCTCCTTTCGCCCGCCAGGTTGTGAGCCGCGAGGATGCCATCGCGCTGTTCCGCTGCAAGGGCGAAGCCTACAAGGTCGAGCTGATCGAAAGCCTCGGCGCGGACCAAGAGATCAGCCTCTACAGCCAGGGCGACTGGATCGACCTGTGCCGCGGCCCGCATATGCGCGGAACCGGCGATATCGGCACCGCGTTCAAGCTGCAGAAGGTGGCCGGCGCCTACTGGCGGGGTGACCACCGCAACGCGATGCTCAGCCGCATCTACGGCACCGCCTGGCGCGACCAGAAAGAGCTCGACGCCTACCTGCTTCAGATCGAGGAGGCGGAAAAGCGCGACCACCGCCGCATCGGTAAGGAAATGGGCCTGTTCCACCTGCAGGAAGAAGCGGTCGGCAGCGTGTTCTGGCACCCCAAGGGCTGGATGCTCTACCGCACGGTGGAGGCCTATATGCGCCGCCGCCTGGACGCGACCGACTATCAGGAGGTGAAGACGCCCCAGCTGGTGGACCGCAAGCTGTGGGAAGAATCCGGCCACTGGGAAAAATTCCGCGAGCACATGTTCACCGCCCGCGTCGAGGATGAGGATGAGCGCGACCGGGTGCTCGCGCTCAAGCCGATGAACTGTCCCTGCCACGTGCAGATCTTCAACCAGGGCCTGCGCAGCTATCGCGAGCTGCCGCTGCGCATGGCGGAGTTCGGCGCCTGCCACCGGTATGAGCCTTCGGGTGCGCTGCACGGCATCATGCGCGTGCGCGCATTCACCCAGGATGACGCGCACATCTTCTGCACCGAGGCGCAGATCGCCGACGAGACGGTGCGCTTCGTGGCCCTTCTTTCCTCGATCTATCGCGATTTCGGCTTCGCCGACTTCCGCGTGAAATTCTCCGACCGCCCGGCCAAGCGCGCCGGCACCGACGCCACCTGGGACCAGGCGGAGGGCGCGCTGAAGGAAGCCTGCCGCATCGCCGGCGTGGACTACACGCTCAACCCCGGCGAGGGCGCCTTCTACGGCCCGAAGCTGGAATTCGTGCTGCGCGACGCAATCGGGCGCGACTGGCAGTGCGGCACCCTGCAGGTCGACTTCGTGCTGCCCGAGCGACTGGACGCCGAATACACCGCCGAGGATGGCGTGCGCCGGCGGCCGGTCATGCTGCATCGCGCGATCCTTGGCTCGTTCGAGCGGTTCCTTGGCATCCTGATCGAGGAGCACGCCGGGCGCTTCCCGCTTTGGCTGGCACCGGTGCAGGTGGTGGTTGCCACCATCGTGGATGACGCGGCCCCCTTCGCCATGGAGGCCGCCGCGGCGCTGCGGGCAGCGGGGATCCGGGTCGCGCTCGACATTCGCAACGAGAAGATCAACCGCAAGGTCCCCGAACATATCGACCAGCGCGTGCCCGTCCTGGCCGTCGTCGGGCGCCGCGAAGCGGAGGAGCGGAGCCTGGTCTTGCGCCGGCTGCCGGGACGGGAGCAGGAGACCCTGCCACTGGCCGAGGCGGTGGCCCTGCTTGTTTCCGAGGGGACGGCCCCCGATCTTCAGGTTGCGGAGCGACCCCAATCGGTCGCATAAGCTGAAAATTCCGATAACCACTAGAGGAGGTCCACGATCTCACGCGCTCCGCTTCCCGCTGCCCAGCAAATGCCCTCCCGCGATGGCCCTCGGGTCAATGAAGAAATCCGCGTCCCGCAAGTGCGCCTGATCGATCAGGACGGCGAGATGCAAGGGGTGATGACCGCCCGCGAGGCGCTGGTGCGCGCCTATGATGTGGGCCTGGACCTGCTCGAGATTTCGCCCAACGCCGTGCCGCCGGTCTGCAAGATCCTCGACTATGGCAAGTACAAGTACGAGCAGCAGAAAAAAGCCAACGAGGCACGGAAGAAGCAGAAGGTCGTCGAGATCAAGGAGATCAAGGTCCGTCCGAACATCGACGACCATGATTATGATACGAAGATGAAGCAGATGAAGGGCTTCATCGACGATGGCGACAAGGTAAAGGTCACTCTTCGCTTCCGCGGCCGCGAAATGGCCCACCAGGAACTGGGCGTGAAGGTGCTCGAACGCATCCGCACCGACCTGGGCGAGGTCATCAAGGTGGAATCGATGCCGCGGCTCGAGAACCGGCAGATGGTGATGGTACTAGCGCCTAAGTAAGCAAGCATGGGGGAAAGATTTCCCCGAAACCCCATCTTTTATTTTTGGCTTTTTGGCGCCGGCTGCCGGGTAGCACCAATAGATAAAAATAAAAGATTGGGGGTCCGGGGGAAATTCTTTTCCCCCGTCTTTGCGCTTGACGCGGTCATCACCCGGGTAATATACGCCCGTTCTCTCCAGTCGGTCACCTTCGGGTGGCTCCGTCGCTCCGCGAAGGCTCGCGCAGCGGCGCGTTATCATTTGGGGCCAAGTTCGTGTTCGAGGCGTTGTCCGGCAAGCTGAGTGGGGTGTTCGACAGGCTGCGCCGCCGCGGCGCGCTGAACGAAACCGACGTGGCCGAGGCGCTGCGCGAAGTGCGCGTGGCCCTGCTGGAAGCGGATGTCGCCCTCCCGGTTGTCCGGGACCTAGTGGCCAAGGTCCGCGACCGCGCGATCGGGCAGGAGGTCATCCGCTCCGTCTCCCCCGCCCAGCAGGTCGTCAAAATCGTCAATGACGCGCTGGTCGAAGCGCTCGGCGGCGGTGATGACGACAATGGCCTGCGCGGGTTGAACCTGAACGCGCCCTCGCCGCTGCCGATTCTGATGGTGGGTTTGCAGGGTTCGGGCAAGACGACGACCTCGGGCAAGATCGCGCTGCGGCTGCGCACGCGAGATCGCAAGAAGGTGCTGGTCGCCTCACTCGACGTGCATCGCCCTGCCGCGCAGTTGCAGCTGGAGCAGCTCGCGGCGCGCGCCGAGGTCACCTCCCTGCCGATCATCGCCGGCCAGTCGCCGCTCGAGATCGCGATGCGGGCGATGGATGTGGCGCGGCGCGAGCTCTACGACGTCGTCATCCTCGACACCGCCGGCCGCCTCGCGATCGATGATGCGCTGATGGCGGAAGTGGCCGCCGTGAAGGCCGCGACGAAGCCACACGAGACGCTGCTGGTTGTCGATGCAATGACCGGCCAGGACGCGGTGAACACCGCGCGCGCCTTCCAGGACAAGGTGGGCGTCACCGGCATCGTCATGACGCGCGTCGACGGCGATGCGCGTGGCGGTGCCGCCCTGTCGATGCGTGCGGTGACCGGCGCACCGATCAAGCTGCTGGGCGCGGGCGAGAAGCTCGACGCGCTGGAGGATTTCCACCCCGACCGCATCGCCAGCCGCATCCTGGGCATGGGCGACATCGTCTCGCTCGTCGAGAAGGCGTCCGAGACGATCGACCAGGCGGAGGCGGAAAAGCTCGCCGCCAAGATGCAGAAGGGCCAGTTCGACCTGGCCGACTACGCGAAGCAGCTGCAGCAGATCGGCAAGATGGGCTCGCTCTCGGGCATCCTCGGGATGCTGCCGGGGGTGGGCAAGCTCAAGGCGCAGATGGCGGATGCCAATCTTGACACCAAGATCCTGACGCGGCAGGCGGCGATCATCGGGTCGATGACGCCCAAGGAACGGCGCACGCCGGACATCATCAAGGCGTCGCGCAAGAAGCGCATCGCGGCCGGTTCGGGTGTGACGGTGCAGGATGTGAACAAGCTGCTGAAGCAGTTCGACGACATGTCTGCGATGATGAAGCGGATGAACAAGCTCGGCCAGAAGGGGATGATGCGCGGCGGTCTCGCCGGCTTGTTGCCCCCTGGCCTTCGGGGCGGCGGTCGCCCCTTCTGATGAACACGGAGAACGATAGATGGCTTTGAAGATCAGGCTGGCGCGCGCGGGTGCGAAGAAGCGGCCCTACTACCACATCGTGGTGGCCGACAGCCGCAGCCCGCGCGATGGCCGCTTCATCGAGAAGGTGGGCAGCTATGACCCGATGCTGCCGTCGGATCATGCGGACCGCATCCGCCTGCTCGCGGACCGGATCATGCATTGGCTGAGCCAAGGCGCGGTGGCGACGGATCGTGTGGCGAAGTTCCTGGGCAAGGCGGAGCTGGCGCCGATGCCGGTGTATCGAGAGCAGCCGAAGCAGTCCGCGCCGAAGAAGAAGGCGCAGGAACGCGCCGCGGCCGCCGCGGCCGGCTGAAGACGTGACAGCGCAGCGCATCCTGGTGGGTGAGATCGGCAGGCCGCACGGTGTGCGCGGCCTGGTGAAGCTGCGCGTCTTCCTGACCGATCCTGCCAGCATCGGCACGCTGGGTGCTCTCACCGACGCGGCCGGCGTGCAGCGCATCAAGCTCACCGTGAAGGCCGACGGGCTGGGGCAGATCGAAGGTGTCGCGGATCGCGACGCCGCGGCGCGCTTGACCGGGACGCGCCTGTATGTGGAGCGTGCGCAGTTGCCACCGACGGAGGAGGAGGAATTCTACCTCGCCGACCTGGTGGGTCTCTCTGCCGTGACCGAAGCCGGCGCGCCGCTCGGGTCCGTGCGCGCGGTGGAGGAGCATGGCGCGGGCGCTTACCTCGTGGTGGGGGAGGGGCGCGGCGAGCAGCTGATCCCGTTCACGCGCGCGGCGGTGCCGGTGGTGGACCTCGGTGCGCGGCGCCTGGTGGTGATCCCGCCGGCTGAGATCATCGTGCCGCCGCAGGACGGCGAGGCCGCGGCCTGACCATGTGGCACGCCTCCATCCTCACCCTGTTTCCGGAGATGTTTCCCGGACCGCTCGGCCTGTCGCTCGCTGGGAAGGCGCTGCGCGATAAGATCTGGCGGTGCGATGCACGCGACATTCGCGCGCATGCGACAGACCGACATCGCAGCGTGGATGACACGCCCTGCGGTGGTGGGGCGGGAATGGTGATGCGGCCGGATGTGGTGGATGCGGCGATGGATGCCGCGCTTACTGAAGGGGTGCCGCGGCCCGCGTTGTTCCTGACGCCGCGTGGACGGTTGCTGGACCAGGCGCTGGTGCGCGAATTGTCCGCCGGGCCTGGTGTTGTCCTGCTGTGCGGGCGGTTCGAGGGCGTGGATCAGCGCGTCATCGAGGCGCGCGGGCTGCGCGAGGTGTCCATCGGCGATTATGTCCTGTCGGGCGGCGAGGTAGCGGCGCTCGCCCTGCTCGATGCCTGCGTGCGGCTGCTGCCAGGCGTGATGGGCGCAGCCGAGAGCGCCGAGGAGGAGAGCCACGGGGCTTCGGCCCTGTTGGAGTATCCGCATTATACGCGGCCGGTTGAGTGGCAGGGGCGGTCTGTGCCCCCCGTTCTGCTCTCCGGCCATCATGCCGAGGTCGCGCGGTGGCGCCGGGCCGAGGCGGAAAAGATCACCCGTGAACGTCGGCCCGACCTTTGGGCTCGGCACACGGGCACCGAAACATCGGCGCGGGCCATTGCCGGCCAGACAGCCGCCGCCTAAAGCATCGACGAAAGGATATTTGTGATGAACCTGTTGCAGCAATTCGAGGCCGACCAGCAGGCCCGCCTCTCCGCCACCCGCGCGACGCCGGAATTTGTCGCCGGCGACACGCTGCGCGTGATGGTGAAGGTGGTCGAGGGCGAGCGCATCCGCACCCAGGCCTATGAGGGCGTGGTGATCGCGCGGTCCAACCGCGGCGTGAACAGCAATTTCACCGTCCGCAAGCTCTCCTATGGCGAGGGCGTCGAGCGCGTCTTCCCACTCTATTCCCCGAATGTCGCCGAGATCATCGTGGTCCGTCGCGGCAAGGTGCGGCGTGCGAAGCTGTATTACCTGCGTGGCCGCACCGGCAAGTCGGCGCGCATCCAGGAGAAGCTGGCCGGCAAGCCGATCCCCGGAGCCGCCATGGTCGCCGCTGCGCCGGCCGCCGCCGAAGACTGATCGTATGGCGGCTGCCTTACCCGCCCGCACCAAGGGACAAAAATAAAAGATTGGGGGTCCGGGGGAAATTCCTTTCCCCCGGTCTCGCTAAGGAGGCGAGAGATGCCAAAGACGCTGTTCGACAAGATCTGGGACGCGCATGTCGTTGACACGCTGCCCGACGGCACCGCGCTTCTCTACATCGACCTCCATCTCACCCATGAAGTCACCACCCCGCAGGCCTTCGACGGTCTTCGGGCTGCCGGTCGCCGCATCCGCCGCCCCGATGCAACGCTCGGCGTCATTGACCACAATATCGCGACCGATGCCTCCCGCTACACCGGCATCGAGGATCCCGAGAGCGCGCTGCAGGTCGCCACACTCGAGAAGAATGCGGTCGAGTTCGGCATGCCGCTGATCCCATTGTTGGATGAGCGCCAGGGCATCGTGCATGTGATTGGGCCGGAGCTGGGCCGCTCGCTGCCGGGCATGACGATCGTGTGCGGCGACAGCCACACCTCGACACACGGCGCGATGGGTGCGCTCGCCTTTGGCATCGGCACCAGCGAGGTCGAGCATGTTCTGGCGACGCAGACGCTGCTGCAGAAGCCGGCGAAGAACATGCGCGTGCAGGTGGATGGCAACCTCGCCTTTGGCTGCTCGGGCAAGGACATCGTCCTGGCGGTAATCGGCATGATCGGCACCGCCGGCGGCACGGGTCACGTGATCGAGTATGCTGGCGATGCGATCCGTGCGCTCGACATGGCGGGCCGGATGACCGTGTGCAACATGACGATCGAGGGTGGGGCGCGGGCCGGCATGGTTGCGCCGGACCAGACCACGTTCGACTATATCGCCCGCACGCCCGGCGCGCCGAAGGGCGCGAACTGGGATAGCGCACTGGCGTGGTGGAAGTCGCTCCCGTCAGACCAGGGCGCGGTGTTCGACAAGGTGGTAACGCTGGCCGCGAACGAGATCGCGCCGCAGGTTACCTGGGGCACCAGCCCCGAGGATGTGCTGCCGATCACCGGCATCATCCCGAACCCGGCCGACACCGAGGACGAAACGCGCCGCGCGCAGCTGCAGCGCATGGTCGACTACATGGGTCTCACGCCTGGCCAGCGCCTGCAGGACTTGTCCGTGGATGTCGTGTTCATCGGCAGCTGCACCAATAGCCGCATCGAGGATATCCGCGCCGCCGCCGCCATCGCGAAGGGGCGCCGCGTCGCGGACCACGTGCGCGCGATGGTCGTGCCGGGCTCGGGCCTGGTGAAGCTGCAGGCGGAGAAGGAAGGGCTGGATCGCATCCTGCTCGAAGCCGGCTTCGAGTGGCGTGAACCCGGTTGCTCGATGTGCCTGGGCATGAATCCGGACAAGCTCAAGCCCGGCCAGCGTTCGGCCAGCACGTCCAACCGCAATTTCGAGGGCCGGCAGGGCCCCGGTGGCCGCACGCACCTGCTCTCGCCCGCGATGGCGGCCGCCGCGGCACTCGCGGGCCACCTTGCCGATGTGCGCGACTACCAACCGCAGGAGGCGCTGTCGTGAGGGCTTTCACCACGCTGACCGGCGTCGCCGCGCCGATGCCGGCCGCCAATATCGATACCGACAAGATCATCCCCGCGCGCTTCCTCAAATCCATCTCGCGTGCGGGCTTCGGCAAGCACCTCTTTGCCAATGCGCGGTTCAACGAGGATGGCTCCGAAAACCCTGACTTCGTGCTGAATCAGGAGCCTTACCGGAAGGCTGAGATCCTGATCGCCTATGAGAATTTCGGCTGCGGGTCCTCGCGCGAGCACGCGCCCTGGGCGCTGCTGGATTTCGGCATCCGCTGTGTCATCGCGCCGGATTTCGCCGACATCTTCAACAACAACTGCTTCAAGAACGGCGTGCTGCCGGTGCGCCTGCCGCGGGAGGTCTGCGAGCAGCTGATCGAGGATGCGAAGCTCGGCGGCAACGCGCGCATCACCGTCGATCTGGAACGCCAAGTGGTGATCCGCCCGAATGGCGAGGAGCACCATTTTCCGGTCGATGCGTTGCGCAAGCACCTGATGCTGAACGGGCTCGACGATATCGGTCAGACCCTGCAGCACGCCGCGCAGATCGACGACTACGAAGCGAAGCAGAAGGCCAGCCAGCCTTGGCTCGTCCAGGCGTAAGGACACCATCCCGATGGCATCGAACAAGACGCTGCTGATCCTGCCAGGCGATGGCATCGGCCCGGAGGTCATGCGCGAAGTGCGGCGCGTGATCGAATGGATGGATCGCCGCCGTAGCGTTACCTTCAACGTCGTCGAGGGTCTCGTTGGCGGCGCCGCAATCGAGGCGGAAGGCTCGCCCTGTCCCGACAGCACCGTGGCGGCGGCGCGCGCGGCGGATGCGGTGCTGTTCGGCAGCGTCGGCGGACCGCAATGGGACCAGCTGCCGTTCGACCAGCGGCCCGAGCTCGGCGTTCTTCGTCTGCGCAAGGACCTGGGCCTGTTCGCCAATCTGCGTCCCGCGGTGGTGCTCGACGCGTTGGCCGACGCCTCCTCGCTGAAGCCTGACCTGGTTCGCGGCCTCGACCTGATGATCGTGCGCGAATCCACCGGCGGCATCTATTTCGGTGAGCCGCGCGGCATCGAGGTGATGGCGAACGGCAAGCGCCGCGGCATCGACACCGAAGTCTACACCGAGGATGAGATCGCGCGCGTCGCGCGCGTCGCCTTCGATCTCGCCCGCAAGCGGCGCAACAAGGTGACGAGCGTCGACAAGGCGAACGTCATGCAGTCTGGCCGGCTTTGGCGGGCCGTAGTCGGCGAGGTTCACAAGGCCGAGTTCATCGATGTCGAGCTCGAGAACATGTATGCCGACAACTGCGCGATGCAGCTCTGCTCGCGCCCCAAGCAGTTCGACGTGATCCTCGGGTCGAACCTGTTCGGCGACGTGCTCTCCGACCTGGCCGCGGCGCTGACGGGTTCCCTGGGCATGCTGCCATCGGCGACGCTCGGCGCGCCGGACGGCGCGGGGCGCCGCCATGCGCTGTATGAACCCATCCACGGCAGTGCGCCCGACATCGCCGGCAAGGGCGTGGCCAATCCCTGCGCGCAGATGCTCTCCTTCGCGATGCTGCTGCGCTGGTCCTTCGGGCTCGACGAGGATGCGGCGCTGGTGGAGAAGGCGGTGGAACGCGTGCTCGCCGGTGGCCTGCGCACGGCCGACATCATGCAGGCCGGGATGGCGCGCATCGGGACGAGCGTGATGGGCGAAGCGATTGTGCGCGAGCTCGACAAGCTTGCGGCGTGAATGGGGGTTGCGGCCCCGCCGCGCCTCGGCTAATTCCCCCTTCCTCTCGGGGCGCCCGTAGCTCAGCTGGATAGAGCACCAGACTACGAATCTGGGGGTCAGGAGTTCGAATCTCTTCGGGCGCGCCAAGATTGCCGAGACGTCACGCAACGTGACACTTGCCACGGCACAAAATCCCGCACGCATGAGCCTGCTTCTTTCCGGACCGTTCCAAGTCGGCACTGCGCTTCAATGGGAGACGCAGCGCCGCCTCGGATCAGGTCAGCCGAGCGCGCGCGATATAGCGCGCCCTCGCAGTGTTACGCCGCGGCCTTCGCCAGCGCCTCGCCGAGCTGCTTCGCCTTCTCGGCGTTCTTCGACTCGGCCTTGCCGGCCAGAGTCACGGTCGCCTTGCCCAGCTTTCCGACGAGTTCCTTGACGCTCTCGCCGTTGATGGTGTCGGCCTGGAGCAGCTTCTTCAAACGCTCCAGGTCACGCACGATCCCCTTTGCGCCCGGCGTATCCATCTCGTTGAGCGTGGCTTCCCAACCTTCGATGTTCTTCACGGCGACGCTGATCGTGAAGCCTTTCACACCCTCCTGGACGTGCTTGATGGTCGATGCGAATTGCGGCATTGCGGTAGCTCCTTCAGTTCGGCGCGTGTGTGCGCGGACCCGGACGCAATGCGGCGTCGGAATTGAAGTTTCGCCCCGTGCACGCCTCACCTTCGATGCTCATGCAATGGTGAGAGGCGGACGATCGCGCTTCTATTCTCGCTGTCGGTTCGCTCTCGCTGCACCGTCTTTCGCAGGCGCGGAAACCGGTGGGCCATGTCGCATCCGAGGGTTCATCGCTCCGGCAAACTCGCGTCCGCGGATCAGGCGCTAGCCGGCGGGCCGCTGCAGGAACTCACCGACCGAACGAACCACCTCGACCAATGGCAAACGGCGCACCTCGACACCCGCGGGCAATCCCGCGAGCAGGCGGGTCGGCGTGCGCGGATCCAGGATGACGAAGACGCCCTTGTCGTCCGCCCGGCGAATGAGGCGCCCGAAGGCTTGCCGCAGCCGGTGTCGCGCGATCGCGTCGTCGTAATCCTTCGCGCGCCCTTCGGAGAGATGCGTCCGCCGCTCGCGATGCAGGATGGTGGGGCGCGGCCAGGGCACCCGGTCGAACACCAGCAGCCGCAACGAGCGGCCCGGCACGTCGACGCCGTCGCGCATCGCATCCGTCCCAAGCAGGCAGGCATCCTCCTCGGCGCGGAACACGTCGACGAGCGAGGCATTGTCCATGGCATCGACGTGTTGCGCATAGAGCGGGATGCCCGCCGCTTCCAGCGCCGGCGCGATGCGCGCATGGGTCTCCCGCAACCGGCGTATCGCGGTGAACAGGCCCAGCGCCCCGCCACCGGAGGCCAGGAACAAGGCGCGCATCGCCCCGGCCAGCTGCCCCACATCGCCCTGGCGTATGTCGGAGACCACGAAGGCCCGCGTGCTGGCGGCGTAGTCGAAGGGCGAGGCCATCGCCGCGCGCAGCGCCGGCAGCGGCAGGTGCGAGGCGCCGGTGCGCGCTTCCGCGCCGCGCCAGGCGGCCTCGGCATCCTCGCTGTCGCCGCCCTCGTCGCGCAGCGTGGCCGAGGTCACGAGCAAGCCATGCGCGGCGGCGGCAACGGTCGTCGCGAAGGGAATGGTCGGGTCGAGATAGTGGCGGTGCATGCCGGCGTCGATGTCACGGCCATCACGGCGCTCCAGCGTGAGCCAATCGACGAAGTCCGGTCGCCGGCCCGGCTCGGGTGTTGATTCCTGCACGCGTCGCAGCATCGCGCCCCATGCGGCCAGCGGCGCGAGCGCCCTGCGCTCGAGCGACCGGCAGGCGGCCTCCATGCGGATGCGTGCGCCGGCGTCGAGCTCCTCGCCCTCATCCTCGAGCATGGCGGTCAGACGGTCCCGCAATGTCTTGAGCGGCGCCTCCAGCCGCGCCAGCGCGCGTTCGAACAACTCCGCGGCGGGCGGCAGCTCCGGCTGGACCGGGTGCAGGTCGCACTCCGAGGCATAGCCGGCGTCGGCATCCGCGGTTCGGGCGAGGACCTGCAGGCGCACGGTGCGGAGAAAGCCCTCCGCCGGGTTGTCGCCCTCGGCTTCGCCGAGCCGCGCGTACCAGCCGCCGGGCGGCAGCGCGCGCGCCGCCTGCAACGCTGCCTCGAGCGGGGTCATGATGTCGGGCTTGCCGCCCATGATGTCTTCGAGGCGGCGGCGAAGCCCGCGCGCCCGCGACCGGCCGCCCTCGGCGCCCAGCAGCCAGCGGCGCAGCTCGGCCGTCTCGCCGCCGGTCAGCGCGGCGGAGAAGGCGCTGTCGGCGGCGTCGAACAGGTGGTGCCCCTCGTCGAAGACCAGGCGCAGCGGCCGGCCATTCTCGCCGCCGCCGAACGCCGCCTGCACCATCACGAGCGCGTGGTTAGCGATGACGATCGTGGCCCCGCGCGCCCGGCGGATGGAATGCTCGACGAAGCAGGTCTTGTAGTGCGGGCAGGCGGAATGGATGCACTCGCCGCGCCGGTCGGCCAGCGATGAGACCGCCTGCTGGCCGAACAGCTCCCCCAGCCAGCCGGGGAAGTCGCCGCCCATGAGGTCACCGTCGCGCGTTGCCAGTACCCAGCGCGCGACGAGCGCGAGCGGCACGGTCTGGCCGCCGAGCCCGGCGCTTCCCACCGCCTCCTCCAGGTTCAGCAGGCAGAGGTAGTTTTCCCGCCCCTTGCGGATCGCCACCTTGCGCCTGCGCTCGTCCGGGTCCGGGTAGAGGCGCACCAGCTCCTGGTCGATCTGGCGCTGGAGGTTGCGGGTGAAGGTCGAGATCCACACGGGCGCGCCGTTGCGCTCCGCCCAGAGGCTGGCCGGCGCGATGTAGCCCAGCGTCTTGCCGGTGCCCGTGCCGGCCTCCGCCAGCACCATGCGCGGCGCGCCGGGTGCCTCGCGGGGTGCGAAGGCGGCCGCGGCGGCGGAAGCGTAGTCGGCCTGTTGCGGGCGTTGCTCGGCCCCCTCGCCCAGCATCTCCGCCAGGCGCTGGCGGGCCTCGCGCGGCTCCACGCCGAAGCTCGCGGCCGGGGGCGGGGGCGCGGTGTCCTCCCAGTCCACGAGCCGTCGCCAGGGCTTCAGCCCATGCGTGGCGGGTGACACATCATCCTGACCCAGGGCCGCGAGGACCGACGCCGCCCAAGGCCAGTCCGCCGCCTCGGCCATGCGCGCCGCGAGAGAGGCCGCGTCGCGGTTGATCGGCTCGGCCCTGCGCCGGGCCAATTCGCGAAGCATGGCGGTCGCCAGTTCCGGCAGCAGGGCCGCCAGCGCCTCGATGTCCTTGGGCGGCTCGATGCCGAGCGCCATCGCGAGCCCGCGCGGCGTCGGCGCGCAGGGCTGCGCCGGGCGACAGAAGGCGAACAGCTCCAGCAGGTCATGCGCGCCGGGAATGCTGGACAGGCCAAGCCGCCGCGCCGTCGCCGGCGCGTGCACCAGCATCGGCGGCGTCTCGTCCCGACCCAGCAGCTCGGCGCCGGAGAGCCACAGGAACTCCCCGTCGGGCGTCAGCAGCGCGGCGCGACCCTGTTCAGCCACCAGCGCCGGCGCATCCGGCAGCAGCAGGCGTGGTGGCCGGGGCGCGCGCTCAGCCAGCGCGCCGGCGCTCCTCAATGCCCGCGCGCATGCCCTCGGCGATCTGCACCGCGTTCAGCGCGGCACCCTTGAGCAGCTGGTCGCCGCAGAGGAAGAAATCGAGGCCGTGATCGCCGAAGACAGGGTTGGCACGGATGCGGCCGGCTTCGACATCGTCGCGCCCGGTCGCCGTCAGCGGCATCGGGTAGCGATTGGCGCCGGGCTCATCGACGACCACAACGCCGGGGGCGGCTGCGAGGATCTCGCGGGCGGCCTCGGCGGTGATGGGCCGCTCGGTCTCGATCGTCACCGCCTCGCCATGGACGCGGAAGGTTGGGATGCGGACGGCGGTGCAGGAGATCAGCAGGTCCGGCTGGCCCATGATCTTCCGGCTTTCCCAGACGACCTTCATCTCCTCGCGCGTGTAGCCATTCGGCTGGAAGCTATCGATGTGCGGGATGACGTTGAAGGGCAGGGGATGCGCGAACACCTCGTGCCCGGCGCTCTGGCCCTCGAGCAGGGCGCGGCGCGTCTCCCGCTCCAGCTCGGCCATGCCTTCGGCGCCGGCGCCGCTGGCGGCCTGGTAGGTGGAGACGATCACGCGCTTCAGGCCAAACGCCTTGCGCAGCGGCTCCAGGGCGACGACCAGGATGGCCGTGGTGCAGTTGGGGTTGGCGATGAGGCGGTGGGCGCCGATCGCACCCGCGTTCACTTCGGGCACCACCAGCGGCACGTCCGCCTCCAGCCGCAATGCCGAGGAATTGTCCACCACCGCGATGCCCTGTTCGGCCAGCGCGCGCGCATGCGCCTTGGCGAAATCACCCGAGACAGCCAGCAGTGCGAGGTCCAGCCCGCGCGCGGCTTCGGGCGTGAAGGCTTCGATCGCCACCTCGCCGAAGGGCGTATGGGTGCGGGTGCCGGCCGAGCGTGTGGAGGCGAAGAGGCGCAGCTCCGTGACCGGAAAGCTCCGCTTGCCCAGCACCGCCACCAGCTCCTTGCCGACAGCCCCGGTTGCACCGATCACGCCAACGCGCATGACACCCTTCCTTGTTCAAACGACATCCCGATTAGCCGAACCCGGCGGCGCACGCCACAATCGCCGATGCAGGGCCGGCATGCGGCCCGAAGGGTTCGGGCGCGCAACGCCGCGTTGACCCCGCCGCCCGCCCCTGCCATCTGGCCTGCATGATCGAGCGAGAGTCCCTCCGCGGCGTTAAGGCCTGGCCCTTCGAGGAAGCGGCGCGCGTCGCCGACCGCCTGGCGGCCACGCCGAAACCCTCGGGCGCGCTGTTCGAGACGGGGTACGGCCCCTCCGGCCTGCCGCACATCGGCACCTTCGGCGAGGTCGCGCGTACCACCTGGGTCAAGCGCGCCTTCGAGCAGATGACCGGCCTGCCTGCGCGGCTGATCGCCTTCAGCGACGACATGGATGGCCTGCGCAAGGTGCCCGACAACGTCCCGAACAAGGCCATGCTGACCGAGCATCTTGGCCGGTCGCTGACCGCCATCCCGGATCCCTTCGGCACGCATGCGAGCTTCGGCGCGCATAACAATGCCCGCCTGCAGGCCTTCCTCGACGCCTTCGGCTTCCAGTACGAGTTCGTCTCCAGCACCGAGACCTACCGCGCCGGCCGGTTCGACGCGGCGCTGCTCCGCATGGCGGAGTGCCACGAGCAGGTGCGCCAGGTGATCCTGCCGAGCCTGGGGCCCGACCGGCGCGCGACATATTCGCCCTTCCTGCCGATCCATCCCGCGACCGGCGTGGTGATGCAGGTGCCGATGGATGCCGTGCTGCCGGACCGGGATGCCTTGCAATGGCGCGACCCCGAAACCGGCGCGCGGTTCGAGACGCGCATCACCGGCGGCCACTGCAAGGCGCAGTGGAAGGCGGATTGGGCGCTGCGCTGGTTCGCCCTGGGCGTGGATTACGAGATGTCCGGCAAGGACCTCATCGACAGCGTGAAGCTGTCCTCGGCGATCTGCCGGGTGCTCGGTGCCGAGCCGCCGATCACCTTCACCTACGAGCTGTTCCTCGACGACGAAGGCCACAAGATCAGCAAGTCCAAAGGCAATGGGCTGACCATCGACGAATGGCTGCGCTACGCGCCACCGGAGAGCCTCGCCTTCTTCATGTACCAGGCGCCGCAACGCGCCAAGAGGCTGTATTTCGACGTCATCCCGCGCGCGGTGGATGGCTATGTGGCGGCGCTCGAGCAGGTGCGCGCGGAGGGCGAGGCGGCGCCGCTCGACGCCATGAAGAACCCCGCCTGGCACATCCATGGCGGCGTTCTTCCGAACACCCCGCCGCCGGCGATCTCCTACGCCACCCTGCTCAACATCGCCGGCATCGCGAACACCACCGAGCCGGCCAAGCTCTGGGCCTATATCCGGAAATATCACCCGGCGAGCGATCCGGGGAACGATCCCTTCCTTGATGGGCTGGTCGCCAATGCCTGCGCCTATTGGGGCGACTACATTGCCCCCGCGCGCCGGTTCCGGTCCGCGACGCCGGAGGAAGCGGTCGCCATGCGCGAACTGGTGCGCCTGCTGCTCGAACGGGAGCCGGATTTCCTGGCCATTCCACCGGGAGCCGCCCGAGAGAGCGCCATCCAGGACGCGGTCTATGATGCCGGCCGCCGGGCGCCCTTCCTCGAACTCACGAAGGACGGCCGCATGGGTGTCTCCCGCGCCTGGTTCAGCGCCCTCTACGAGGTGCTGCTCGGCAAGACCGAAGGGCCACGCTTCGGCGGCACGGTCGCCGTCATGGGCGTCGCCGAAACCGTGCGGCTGATCGAAGCGGCGCTGGCGCGCGGCGCCGGGGATGCGGCGGCTTGAGTGCCGCCTGGCCGCTGCTGCGCCGGCACGGGCCGACCGCCTTCGGCCTGGCCCTGCTGGTCGGCGCGATCTACGTCGTGCAGCGCGAGTTTCGCGGCCTGTCGGTCGCCGATATCGGCACCGCCCTGGCGGCGATCCCGCCATCGGCCCTCTGGATCGCCGGCGGCCTGACGCTCGTCGCCTTCGCGGTGCTTACCATCTACGACCGGCTGGGCTCGGTCTATGCGGGGCATCCGGTGAGCTACGCGCGCACCTCGCTTGCCTCCTTCGTGTCGTACACGCTCGCGCATAATCTCGGCTTCGCGGCGGTTTCCGGGGCGGCAGTGCGGTATCGCTTCTACGCCGCCTGGGGGCTGACCTCGCTCGAGATCGCGAAGATCGTCGCCTTCACCAGCCTCACCTACGGGCTCGGGGGCTTTGCCCTGGGCGGGCTGGTGCTAATGGTCCAGCCGGATATCCTGCCCTGGTTCCGCGACCATGTGCCGAGCTGGGCGATGCGGGTGATCGCCATCGTCCTGTGGACCACGGTCCTCACCTACGTCGTGCTCTCGCGCCTCGTGTCGCGTATTCGCATCTTCGGCCACGACATCAACCTGCCTGGTCTGAAGATGGCCTTGGCGCAGGTCGCACTCGCAAGCGTGGATGTCGCGGTGACCGCGGCCATCTTCTACACCTTGCTCCCCGCAGCCGACGGGCTGACCTTCATCATCTTCCTGGGCATTTACGTCGCGGGATATACGGCGGGGATCGCGGCAAGCGTGCCGGGCGGCATCGGCGTGTTCGACGGCTTCATGCTGCTGGCCCTGCAGCCCTACATGCCACCGTCACACGCGGTCGGCGCGCTGCTGCTGTTCCGCCTCTACTACTACATCATCCCGCTATTCGTGGCCGGCGGCCTCTTCGCGGCCTTCGAGCTGACCCAGCGCCGGGCCGCGTTGGGAAAACTCACGGCGAACCTGCGCGGCGGCGAGGCGCTGGAAGCCCCGGCGCTGGCATCCCTGATCGGGTTGGGCGGGACCGTCCTGATCTTCGTCGGCGCCCTGCCGGTGAAGGGGACGCTGATGGAGGAATGGGCCGGCCCGACCGCCGCCATCGCCTCGCATTTCGCGGCCTCCGTCGTGGGGTCGCTGCTGCTGCTGATCGGGTACGGGATGGTCCGGCGCCTGCGCGTGGCGATGCAGCTGGGCTTGCTGCTGCTGCTGAACGGCGCGGCGATCCTGTGGCTGCGCGGCGAGGCCTGGTGGTTGTGGGGCGCCTTCCTGCTGGTCTTCGCCCTGCTGGCGGCGACGCGCAGCGCCTTCTATCGCGATGCGCGGCTGCTGTCGGAAACGGTGTCGGCTGAGACGACGCTCGCGCTCGGCGCGGTCGCGGCGTGTGCCATCACCCTGGCCCTCGTCGCCTATGATGGCGCGGTCGCGGATGCGAGCTGGTGGCAGGTGGTGCTTTCGGCGGCAGCACCCGATTCGCTGCGCTTCACCGTCGGGCTGTCCGCAATTCTGCTGCTTGTCGCGCTGCTGCGACTGCTGCGGCCGGCGCGGAACCCGGCGCTGGCCTATACGCCGGAGGTCCGTGAGCGCCTGGCAAGCCTCGGCGCGGAGGCACCGCCGGAGGCGGATGGCGCCGTCTTCGGCGAAGCGGGCGTGGCCGGTCTCGCCTTCCTCAAGCGCAGCGGCGTCTGGCTCGCGCTTGGCGATCCCGGCGGCGAGACGCGTGACCGCATCTCCGCCATCTGGCGTTTCCGCGATCTCTGCGAATCGGCGCGGGTCGATCCGGCGTTCTGGCGCGTGGGTCCCGAGCTGCAGCGCGTCTACGCCGATATCGGCCTGACCGCGTTTCCGATGGTGGCCGCACCAGGGGCGCCGCCGAGCTTCATTGCGTGCCGCGCGGAACACGATATTGACAATCTGCGCCTACTCTTGCGTGAGCGGCAGGACCTAACATGACCCCGGCGGGAAGCTTCTGCCTCCGCCGGCAAAAGGGCTGAGACGATGCACATCACTATGATCGGTGCGGGCTATGTGGGCCTGGTCTCCGGCGCCTGCCTGGCCGAGTTCGGCCACGACGTCGTCGTTCTGGACAAGGATCCCGCGAAGATCGAAGCGCTGCTGGGGGGCCGCATCCCGATCTACGAGCCCGGGCTCGAAAAGCTTGTCGCCGAGAATGTGCGCGACGGCCGGCTCGATTTCACCACCGACCTCAACCATGCGGTGAGCCGGGCGGAAGCGGTGTTCCTCGCCGTCGGCACCCCGACCCGTCGCGGTGATGGCCATGCCGATCTGAGCTACGTCTTCGCCGCCGCCGAGGAGGTCGCGCGGGCCGTGACGGGGCCGGTGGTGCTGGTGACCAAGTCGACCGTGCCCGTCGGCACCGGCGCGAAGCTGCGCGAGATCGTGCGCCGGATCAGGCCGGAGCTCGCGATCGAGATCGCCTCGAACCCGGAATTCCTCCGCGAAGGCAACGCGATCGGCGACTTCATGCGCCCCGACCGCGTCGTCATCGGGGTCGATTCCGAGCGCGCCGAGGCGGTGCTGAAGCGCCTCTACCGCCCGCTGTTCCTCATCGAGACGCCGGTGGTCGCGACCGCCGTCGAGACGGCCGAGATGATCAAGTACGCGGCCAACGCATTCCTCGCGATGAAGATCACCTTCATCAACGAAGTCGCCGACCTGTGCGAGAAGGTCGGAGCGGATGTGCACGACGTGGCGCGTGGCATCGGCCTCGATGGCAGGATCGGCCGCAAATTCCTCCACCCGGGTCCCGGCTATGGCGGTTCCTGCTTCCCCAAGGACACGCTGGCCTTCGCCCGCACCGGCCAGGACTACGGCAGCCCCATGCGCCTGGTGGAGACGACGGTCGCCGTGAACGAGACGCGCAAGGAAGCCATGGCGGGGCGGATCATTGCCGCCTGCGGCGGATCCGTCGCGGCTAAGACAATCGCGGTGCTGGGCCTGACCTTCAAGCCCGAGACCGACGACATGCGCGATGCGCCGTCGCTGACGGTGATGCCGCTGCTGGCGGCCGCCGGCGCGCAACTCGCCGCCTTCGACCCGGCCGGAACCGAGGTCGCGCGTCCGCTGCTGCCGGCCGGCGTGCGCTACGCCGAAAATCCGCTCGACGCGGCAAGCGGTGCCGATGCGCTGGTCCTGCTGACCGAATGGAACGAATTCCGCGCCCTCTCGGCCGACCGGCTCAAGACCGCGATGCGCGGCGACGTCGTTCTCGACCTGCGCAATGTCTGGGATCCGGCCGTGATGCGTGAGGCCGGTTTCCGCTATCATTCCATTGGCCGCCCGTGACGGAGACCCGCATGCCCGCTTTCCAGCACAGCTTCGATCCGACGACGCTCCGCGAATACGATATCCGCGGCATCGTCGGCAAAACGCTCCATTCGGCGGATGCCTTCGCGATCGGCCGCTGCTTCGGCTCCATCGTGGCGCGGGGCGGCGGCAAGCTGGTGGCCGTGGGCTATGATGGGCGCCTTTCCTCGCCCGAGCTCGAAGCGGCACTGGTCGCGGGTCTCACCGCCTGCGGCCTGGAGGTGGCGCGGGTCGGCTGCGGCCCGACGCCGATGCTCTACTACGCCACCTACGCGCTGAAGGCGGATGGCGGCGTCATGGTCACCGGAAGCCACAACCCGCCCGACTACAACGGGTTCAAGATGATGCTCGGCAAGAAGCCGTTCTTCGGGGCTCAGATCCAGGAGATCGGGCGCATGGCTGCCGCGGGGGATGTCGTTGCCGAAGCGCAGGGCAACGATCGCCAGGTCGACATGGCGGAGGATTACATCGCCCGCATGCTGCAAGACTATGATGGCGGCGAGCGCAAGCTGCGCGTGGTCTGGGACCCAGGCAATGGTTCGGGCGCGGAGATCACCAAGGCCCTCGTGGCGCGTCTGCCCGGTGAGCACACGGTCATCAACGGCACGATCGACGGGACCTTCCCCGCCCATCACCCTGACCCGACGGTCGCCGCCAATCTCGAACAGATCATCGCCGAGGTCGCGCGGCAGAAGGCGGATCTCGGCATCGCGTTCGACGGTGATGCGGATCGCATCGGCGTGGTCGATGACGAGGGCCACATCCTGTTCGGCGACCAGCTGTTGATCGTCCTCGCCCGCGATGTACTGAAGAGCCATCCAGGCGGCACCATCATCGCCGATGTGAAGGCCAGCCAGGTGTTGTTCGACGAAGTCGCCAAGGCGGGCGGCACGCCGCTGATGTGGAAGACCGGCCATTCGCTCATCAAGTCCAAGATGGCCGAGACCGGCAGCCCGCTCGCCGGCGAGATGTCCGGCCACATCTTCTTTGCCGACAAATGGTACGGCTTCGACGATGCGCCCTATTCCGCGCTGCGCCTGCTCGGCATCGTCGCGCGGATGAGCGGGAAACTCTCGGACGTGCGCAAGGCCCTGCCGCAGGTCATCAACACGCCCGAACTGCGCTTCAACTGCGCCGAGGAGCGCAAATTCGAGGTCGTCGCCGAGGTGAAGGCCCGGCTCGCGGGCGAAGGTGCGAGCGTGCAGGATGTCGATGGCGTGCGCGTGCTGACGGAGGATGGCTGGTGGCTGTTGCGCGCCTCTAATACCCAAGCCGTGCTGGTGGCCCGCGCCGAAGCCAGCAGCGATGCCGGGCTCGAACGCCTCAAGGCGCATCTGGTGCGCCATCTCACCGCCAGCGGTCTTGAAGCCCCGGACTTCTCGGGGGCCAACGCCGGGCATTGACGGGCCGGCGGCCGCTCGCCACGCTCGATGGAACAAGAACAGCCATCGGGAGGCCGCCTGTCATGATCACGCGCCGGAGCCTTGTCGCCGCAGCCCTGACGCTAACGGGGGTGCGGGCCGCGACGGCACAGGAGATCTACCCGAGCCGCCCGATCCGCATCATCGTCCCGTTCCCGGCCGGTGGCACCACGGATCTCCTCGCACGCCTCTACGCGCAGCGCCTGACCGAGACGCTCGGCCAATCCGTCGTGGTCGAGAACCGCGGCGGCGGCGGCGGGTCGATCGGCGCGGATGTCGTCGCGAAGGCGGCGCCGGATGGCTACACGCTGCTGTTCCACAATCTCACCTTCTGCACGACGACCGCCGCGCTCGAATTCCAGGGGCGTGCCCCGCACGCGATCGAGCGCGACTTCGCGCCGATCTCGATGGGTGCCAACGTGCCGATGATGCTGCTGGTCAACGCGCAGGTGCCGGCGCAGAACCTCGCGGAATTCGTCGCCCTCGCGCGCACGCGCACCGACATGTTCTATGGCTCCACCGGCCCCGGCAGCACGATCAACCTGGTGGGCGAGATCCTCAAGCGCGATGCGCGGATCAGCCTGGAGCACGTGCCGTTCCGAGGTGCTGCGCCGCTCGTGCAGGAAATGCTGGCCGGGCGTATTCAGTTCGGCGGTGACCAGCTCTCTTCCTCGCTCGGGCATATCCGCGGCGGCACGCTGCGGCCGATCGCGACCCTGGCGGCACAGCGCGCCTCGGCACTTCCCGACGTACCCACCGCGCGCGAGCAGGGATTCCCGAACATCGAACTGCTCGGCTGGAATGGCTTCTTCGCCCCGGCACGGACGCCCGCGCCGATCCTGGCGAAGCTGCAGCAAGAGATCGCCGCGGCCGCGCGCCACCCGGCGGTGGCCAGCCGCATTGCCGAGCTCGGCGCGGTTCCAGGCGGCGATACCGCGGAGGAGTTCGGCGCGAATGTTCGCGCTCAGCTGGCGCAGGTGCGGCCGCTGGTGACCGAGCTGCGGATGCAGGTCGAGTGAGGCGAGACCACACGCGGTGACCGGGCCGCCGATCTTCCTCTATGGCACGCTGCTCGATGCGCGCACGCTCGCGCTGCGCAGCGGTGACGCCCGGCTGGCGCTGCGGGGCCTGCCGGCGGTGCTGCTGGGTCATCGCCGCGTCAGGCTCCGTGGAACGCCCTATCCGACGCTGCGAAAGGACCGCGCCGCGGCCCTGGCGGGGGAGCTCATCCGCCCCTCCGCCGCGGCGCTGCGACGGCTTGCCGCCTATGAGGGGGGTGTCTACCGCCTCCACCCCGTCTGCGTGCTGACGCCGCGCGGTCCACGCAAGGCGCGCGCCTGGTGCGCCGCCGCCTGGCGTGCGGGTGCCGCGCCCTGGCCGACGTGACCATCGCTGCCGAATGCGGGTAGCCTCGGGGACCTGAAGGAGACCGCGCATGTTGCAGCCGCCCCCCGCCGAGCCCGGCATGCCCGAGGATGAGGTGGACACCCCGGCGCTCCTGCTCGACCTCGACGCGTTCGAAGCCAATCTGGACATGATGGCGTCGCTTCTTGCGCCGACCGGCACCCGGCTGCGGGCGCATGCGAAGACGCACAAATCCAGCGTCATCGCGAAGCTTCAGATGGCGCGCGGCGCGATCGGCCAATGCGTCCAGAAGGTCGCGGAGGCAGAAGCGTTGGCCTGGGGCGGCATTCCCGACATCCTGGTCAGCAACCAGGTCGTCGGCGCCCGCAAGCTCGCGCGCTTCGCAGCGCTGGCCCATATCGCGCAGGTCGCCATCTGCGTCGACGATGCGGAGCAGGTCGCCGCCATCGAGGCCGCGGCCGAAGCGGCCGGCGTGCGCATTCCGGTGCTGATCGAGATCGATGTCGGCGCCGCGCGCTGCGGCGTCGAACCGGGGCCGCCGGCGGTGGCACTCGCCGAGCACATCGCGGCCTCGAAGCAGCTGCGCTTTGGCGGGATCCAGGCGTACCAGGGCAGCGCGCAGCACCAGCGCACGCCGGAGCAACGCGCGGCCTCCATCGCCCATGCCGTCGAGTCGTCGCGCCGCACGGTGGAACAGCTGCGCCAGCGTGGCCTGGATTGCTCCATCGTCGGAGGCGCCGGCACCGGCACCTTCCGCTTGGAAGCCGCGAGCGGGGTCTACACGGAGATCCAGGCAGGCTCCTACGCCTTCATGGATGCCGATTACGCGCGCAACAGCGACGCGCCGCCGTTCCGCCACGCCCTGTTCGTGCTGGCAACCGTGATGAGCCGCGCGATACCCGGCGTCGCCGTCGTCGATGCCGGACACAAGGCGGTCGCGATCGATTCAGGATTGCCGCTGGTCTGGGACCGGCCGGGACTGCGCTATGCCGGCGCCTCCGACGAGCACGGCAAGATCCTGATCGAGGGCGGCACGCCCCCCGGGCTCGGCGAGAAGCTGCGCCTCGTCCCCGGCCATTGCGACCCCACGGTCGATCGCTACGACTGGTATGTCGGGGTGCGCGGTGGGCGGGTCGAATGCCTCTGGCCGGTAAGCGCCCGGGGCGGGATGGCCTGAGGCGTTCTTTTCCCCCACCTTCCCACTAGGGGCTTGCCCTTCCGCCGGAGCGGCGCAACAAGCGCGCATCTTCTGGGGACCGCCACGAGCAATGCGTTCACCGTCACCTTCGCGCCGCGCACTGCTCGCCGCAGCCCTTCTCGGCCCCGCCGCACCGGCGCTCGCGCAGGGCGCAAGCCGCAGCTTCACCACGAGCGACGGGATCCGCCTGCACTACACGGATGCCGGCCAGGGCCGCCCGATCCTGCTGGTTCCCGGCTGGTGCATGCCGGCCTGGATCTGGGAACAGCAGGTCGCGGGCCTTGCCCGTGGCCACCGGGTGATCGCATTCGACCCGCGCTCGCAAGGCCAGTCTCAGATTGCGCCGCGCGGGCATGAGCCCGGGCGCCGCGGCCGCGACATCGTCGAGCTCATCGCGCATCTCGGCACGCCGCGCATCGTGCTGGTGGGGTGGTCGCTCGGTGTCCTGGATGGTCTGTCCGCCATCGCGGAGCATGGCGACCAGCGCATCGCCGGCCTTGTCCTCGTGGACAATTCGGTGGGCGAGGGTCCGGCGCCCAGCGGGGCCTGGCGGTCGCGCTTCATCCCGAACCTGCGGTCGCGCCGAGAGCCGACGGTGCGCGCCTTCGTCGCCTCGATGTTCCGCACACCGCAAAGGCCCGACTACCTCGCGCGCCTGACCGAGGACGCGCTCCGCGTTCCGCTGCAGGCAAGCATCGACCTGCTCTCCTACCCGCGCCCGCGCGAGTTCTGGCGCGAGGCGGTGCATGGCACGCGGCGGCCCGTGCTCTATGCGATCCGGCCGAACTTCGCGACGCAGGGCGAATACCTCGCGGCCTCGCACCCGAACGCGCAGGTCGAGGTCTTCGAGACCGCGGGCCACGCCTTGTTCGTTGACGAGGCCGCACGGTTCAACGCCCTCCTCGCGGATTTCGCGCAGCGCCGAGCCCTTTGGGCGTGACCGCAGCGCCGGTCACCGCGCGCGCCCTGCTGCCGCTTTTCCTCATCTCGCTGGCCGCGGTCGCGGTTGAGACCGGGCTCACGCGGTTCTTCGCCGTCGCGAGCTGGTCGGAGTATGGCTACTGGGTCATCTCCATCGCGATGACCGGCTTCGCCGTCTCCGGTGTGGTGATGGTGATGGGCCGGGACACGCTGCTCCGCAACGCGTCCTGGCTGCTGCCGGTCTTGCCGTTGGCGCTGATGGCCACCGGTGCCGCGGGCTGGGTGGGTGTCACCCAGAACCCCTTCAATCCGCTGGAACTGCAGAACGGCGTGGCCTGGCAGGGTCAGGCCTGGAACATCCTGCTCTACTACGTGGCGCTGTTTCCGTTCTTCTTCCTCACCGGCCTCGCGGTGTCGCTGAACTTCGTGCTCTACGCCCGCGCCATCGGCCGCGTGTATGGCTGGGACCTGGTCGGCGCCGGCGTCGGCGCCATCGCCGCGATCGGGTTGCTATACCTTCTGCATCCCTTCGACCTGGTGCCGGCGCTGCTGCCCGTGATGGCGCTCGCCGCGATCCTCACCCCCGCCGCGCGTCCGGTTCTGCTTCGGGGCGCGGCATTCGCCGTCCTGCTCGCCTCCGAGGCGCTGATCCTCTCCGCCGCAAGCCCGCGCGTCAGCGAATACAAGCCCGTCTCGATCGCACGCAACGTGCCCGAGAGCCGCGTCCTGGCGGAGGTGCTCAGCCCGCGCGGCGTCTACCAGCTGCTTGATAACTTCACCGAGCGGCTGGATACCGACATCTCCAACAATCTGGGGATGCTCGGGCTGGAGCCGCCGGGCCGCAGCTATGGGCTGTATCGCGACGGCATCCGGATCGCGGCTCTCCCCTCCGTACCGATTACGGCGCCCTACGCGTCGGGAACTCTGGCGGCCGGCGCCTACGCCTTGCTCGACCAGCCGCGCGTGCTGCTGATCGGCGCCTCGGGCGGGTTTCGCATCGCCGAGGCCCTGGCGCTCGATGCGCGCAGCATCACCGTGCAGGAGCCGGAGCCAATGCTCCGCCATATCCTCATCCATGGGATCGGTCCGGTGCCGCCGTTACCGCGCGACCCGCGCGTGATGCTGTCCGATACCCATCCACTGCGGGCGACTGGCGACGCCTTCGACCTGATCGACTATGCGGGCGACATCCTCGATGCCGAGGACCAGAGCCGCCACCTCTACGCGGCCGAGGCGATCGCCGGATCACTGTCGCGCCTCGCGGCGGGCGGCCTGTTGTCGCTGCCGGTGAATATCCGCGAGCTGCCGGTCTACGCGATCCGAGTGCTCTCCACGGTTCGTGCGGCCTTGGTGCTTTCAGGACGCGCCGATCCCGCCGCGCATGTGGTCGTGCTGCGCTCCGCCTGGAACTTGCGCATCCTCGTCTCGCCCGTGCCCTGGACCCCGGAGCGCGTTGCGGCCCTGCACCGCTTTGCCGAGGAACGCTCCTTCGACATCTCCTTCGCGCCGCATATCGATGAGGTCGCGCCCGACCGCACCGTCTGGAACGAGCTGCCGCCGATCACGCTGGAATCCGACAGCATCGGGACCGGGCGAGAAGGCACGCCCGATGCGATCGCGCAGGAAGCGCCCGGCGTGCTGGCCGGCACGCCGCTGATGGACGCGTTCGACCGTTCGCCGGTGACCGAGGACCGTCCCTGGCTGGCGCCGCTCGTTCGCCTCTCCGCGCTGCCGCTGGCGCTGGAGCGGGTCGAGATCCTGCCGCAGGCAGAGATCGGCACGCTGGTGAATGTCGCTGTGCTGGCGCAGGCGGCGCTGCTCGCGCTGCTGGTGGCGCTGCTGCCGGCCCTGCGTCGCGGCGGCATCGGCGCGCCGGCCGGGATGGTGCTGCGCGCCCTGCCTTACTTCGCGGCACTCGGGCTGGGTTTCCTGTTCATCGAGATCGCGCTGATCGAGCAGGCCGCCTTCCTGCTGGAGGATCGCGCCTCGGGCTTCGCGCTCGTGCTGACGGCGATGCTCGTCTTTTCGGGGCTCGGGAGCATGATGGCCGGGCGCTATGCCGCCGCGCCACGCGGTGCCTTGCTGGCGGCAGGCGCGGTCATCCTTGCATGGACGGCGCTGGCGCTGTTCGGGCTGCGGGATCTGGTGGGTGCGACGCTCGATTGGCCCTGGCTTGCGCGTGCCTTACTCGTCGTCGCGTTGACGGCGCCAGCGGGTGTTGCGCTCGGCCTGCCGTTTCCGCTCGGGCTCGATCGCTTCGCGCGCGATGCGCCGCGTCTGCTGCCCTGGGCCTGGGCGCTGAACGGCGCCTTCAGTGTGGTTTCCACGCCACTGGCAAACCTCTTGGCGAAGACGAGCGGGCTTTCCGCACTGCTGGTGGGTGCATTGTTGTGTTATGTAACCGCCATGTCGGTTTTCCCGCGGAATGAATCACGATGAGCATTGAGCGTCGCCACCTGTTTGCCGCCGGCGCGGCTCTCGCATTGCCCAACCTGGCGCGGGCACAGGACCCGACGACGGAGTCGCCATTGGCGTCCGTCGCGGAACCGCCGGCGCCGCGCCCGCCCTCGACGCCGCAGCCCATCCCCACCACGACGCCGGTGGGCGGCACCTGGAGCCACGCAAATTACTTGGCGGCGATGCGCGCCTCCGGCCGGGAGACGTCGCTCACCGAGCCGAATTTCCGCATCATCCAGGGGCGCAGGGTCGAGGCGCTACGCCGCATCGAGAATTATCTCCGCACCCGCTTCGGAGCCGCCGACCCGGCCGTGCTGCGCGCCTTCGCGGAGGTGCCGCGCGAGTACTACCACTACATGTACGAGGGCGGTCGCGCGGCCCCGCTCGAGGCGTATGAAGCCGACCCCAAGCCCTGGGCGATCGGCTATGGCTCGGCGCTGTCCGACTATCTCGGCCAAGCCTACATGACCCAGGCCTGCGAGCCGAAGCCGGAGCATGTCGTGCTCGAGATCGGCACCGGCAGCGGCTTTCAGTCCTCGCTGCTCTCGCGCATCGTGTCGAAGCAGTATTCCATCGAGATCATCCAGCCGCTCGGCCGCGCCGTGCAGCGCATCTATGCCCCGCTCGGCTACGGCAATGTCGAAACCCGCGTCGGCGACGGGTTCTTCGGATGGCCTGAGGTCGAGGGTGGGTTCGACACCATCATCGTGACGTGCGCGGCGCAATATGTGCCGCCGGCCTTGCTGGCGCAGCTCAAGCCCGGCGGGCGGATGCTGATCCCGATTGGGCAGCCGTTCCGCCGCGGGCAGTTCCTCTACATCTACACCAAGGATGCCGAGGGCCGCGTGCGCAGCCGCAAGGATGTGGGCGTCTACTTCATCCCGATGACAGGCGAGATGCAGCGCCGCGCGGCGCCCCCGGGCACGCCCGTCGCACCCCCAGGGCCGCCGGCAAACCCGCCGCGCACCTGAGCGGTAGGCATGGCCATCTTCTGGCCAGGCATGCCTTGTGCGCTCTGCCGAAATCCGGTGCTTGAGGGCCAGGACCGCGTCGCGACGTCGCACGTCATCGAGAGCCCGTTCGATGAGCTCTGGGACTTGTCCGACACCGTCGCGCACCGTGCCTGTTTTCTGGCGTGGCCGCATCGGCTGGCTTTCGTCGCGCGCTACAATGCCGTCGCGGACCGGCTGGGGGGCGGATCAAGCGTTCGGAGCTACATGGACGCGACTGGCAGGATCGGCCCCGACGTGATGCCCCCCGTCGGCGTCGAACCCATTCACGTCCATCGGGCCCTCGCGTTGTCTTCGAGCGAGCGGCGTCCTGGGCTTCATGTCTGGTTCGATCCCCATGAGTACCCTGCTCCGGGTGCCCGCTACCTCATCCTGCTCCACCTCGAAGGTGCTGCGCCGGCGCTTTGGGATGCTGTTGCGGACAATGTCCTGCTTGGACCGCTCAGGACGATCCGCGCGACCGTGGATACGGGTACGCCACCGCCGATGCCGCTGCGGCGCGTGGCAGTTCCTCCGGACGATCTGCTCCGCGTTTGTCCCGACGCCGGGCGCGACGGTGTGTGCCTGGAGACCGACGGTCATGCATCGCCCAGACACCGCGTCACGACCGATGCGGACAACACCTTCGTATTGTATCTGTTGGGACCCCTTGCCGCCGCCCGCCCAGGCTTCTGGGCAGTTCGCGGCGCGCGGTGCTGACGGGCCCTACTGGGTGGACCAGACGATGCGGTGCATCCAGGTGATGTCACCGAGGTCGAAGCTGTAGCTCGGATGCGCCGGGTTGAGGCTCTTGAGCTCGATCCGCCGCGCTGATTGCCGCGTGAGCTCCTTGGCCATCACCTCGCCCTTGGTCGTGCGCACGACGACGCGGTCGCCGCGCCGCACGGGGGCCGCCGGCGAGACGATGATGGTGTCGCCATCGCGCAGGACGGGCTCCATCGATTCGCCTGAGATTTCGAGCGCATAGGCGTGCGGGTCGGTAATCTCGGGCATCGAGATCTCGTCCCAGCTGCCGCCGACTGGGAAGCCGCCATCGTCGAAATACCCCTCCGATCCGGCCTGGGCGAAGCCGATCAGCGGGATGTGCCGCCGCGCCGGGCCACGGCCCGAGAGCAGCGCGCGCTGCCCGGTGACGAGCTCGGCGAAGGCCTCGATGCCGGTGGTCGTCGCGTCCAGCACCTTGGCGATGCTTTCGGTCGAGGGCCATCGCGCCCGCCCGTCCACGCCTGTGCGCTTGGAGGGGTTGAAGGCCGTCGGGTCCAGCCCGGCCTTGCGGGCCAGGCCAGAGGCCGAAAGCCCGTTCTCGGCGGCGAGGGCGTCGAGCGCCCGCCAGATGTCATCGTGTCGCATGGGGATAACATCCTAGGTCTTCCGTCAGAATGCAATAGGAACATTTTCAAGATTTCGTATAGACGAGCACAACCTTGGCGGGTATGTTCTTGTTGTGTTCACATAACGAAGGCTCCCTGCCATGCGCGCTGCCCCCCACCACGCCCTCTCCCCCCGCTACGCCTCGCTGTCCAAGGCCGTGCCCTTCGCCACCGCCGAGGAAGCCTGGTTCTGGACCATGGCCGCGCTGATGGCGCGCCGCGACGGTGCCCGCATCGTGGCCAATCGCGGGGCCGTGCCGCGCAATTGCGAACCCGACGACGTGGTGAAATGCCTTGATCGCCTGTATCGCCAGCGCCGCATCGACCTGGTGCACGCGCGCATCCTGCGTCTGTGGGGCGAGCGCGGCGTGCAGCCGTCGCCGCGCCACCTGAGCGAGGCGCGCGACCACGCGATCTGGACCGAAGCCCTCTCGCGCCTCGAATGGCCGCTGCGCGTGAAGGGGATTGTCGCATGAGCGAGGCCGTGCATGAGTTCGCCTTTGAAAACCTGGATTTCCAGCGCCCTCATGCGCCTCGGATCGCGCATCGCCGCATCGCGGACGATGCCGGCCAACGCATCTACATCGTGTTCGGCGGCCGCGCCGACCAATGGTGGCTTCGCCTGCTTTCGCCGGGCTTCCGGCATTGCTTCGCGGCCATCGCCGATGCGGAGGGATGGACAATCCTCGACCCACTTTCGGGCCGGCTGCTGGTGCAGCGGCTGCCGCTCGACGCGGCGTTCGACCTGCCAGCGGTCTATACGCGCGCCGGCCTGTCAGTTCTCGGCCCCTTCACGCCCATGCCGGGCCGTGCACGCACGATTCCGCCGATCCTTCCCTTCACCTGCGTCGCCCTGTGCCGTGCCCTGCTCGGTCCCGACGCGCCCTTTGCGCTGACGCCGGCGGTGCTCTTCCGCAGGTTGCAGAAAGGTTTTGGGAATAGGAAAATAAACTTGACATCTTCCGTCGGCCTCGCCTAGAAAGCTCCTGTCAACGGGCGACGTGCGCCCGGTGGCCTTCCTCCCGTTCCCCAAACTTCCGCGGGCCCGGCCTGCTCCTTCACCGGAGCGGTCCGGGCTTGCGGCTTTTTGGGCCCCCCCATTGTCGCAGGAGTGTCAGCGTGACCCCACGGCCCACGCCGCCCGAGAGCCTGCCGCTCGAGCAGATGCTGGCGCGCCATGCCCGCGCCCTCGACCGCCGCCGCCCCTTCGAGGCTTTTTGGCAGGATTGCTACGACCAGACCCTGCCGGAGCCTGGCAAGGCCGCGCAGCTCTTCGACGCTACCGCGGCCGATGCGGCGGAACAGCTCGCCGCCTCGCTTCTGGCGGAACTCTGCCCGCCCTGGTCCCGCTGGTTCGGCCTGGCCCCGGCGCGGCCGCTGGATGACAGCCCCGCCGCCCGCGCCACCGCGCTGGCGCTGGAAGACGCGGCCGAGATGCTGCAGCTGCACCTCGACCGCTCCAACTTCGCGCTCGAGATGCACCAGGCCTTCCTCGACCTGGTCATCACCGGCACCGGCATCATCCTCGTCGAGGAAGCCGCGCCCGGCGAGCCCTCCGCGCTGCGTTTCGCCGCAGTGCCGCTGCGGGAGACGGTGCTGGAGGAAGGCACCTCCGGCCGGCTCGATACCATCTGGCGCGCCCGTAGCATGACGGCCGCCGCCATCGCCGCCCGCTACCCGGACGCGACGCTGCCCGCCGCCGTCCTGCACGCGGATGGCGAGGGCGAACCCGCCCGGCACCGCGTCCTGGAAGCCGTCCATCCAGATGCCCACGCGACCAGCTTCACCGCGCTGCTCGCCGGCGATGACGGCCATGTATGGCCGCTCGCCGAGGGCCGCTTTGCCGAAAATCCCTTCATCGCCTTCCGTTGGCTCAAGGCGCCCGGCGAGACCTATGGCCGCGGCCCGGTCGGCAAGGCGCTGCCGGATATCCGCACCGCCAACCTGGTCGTCGAGCTGGTGCTGAAAAACGCCTCCATCGCGGCCACCGGAATCTGGCAGGCCGAGGATGACGGCGTGCTCAACCCGGCGACCATCCGCCTGGTGCCGGGCGCGATCATCCCCAAGGCGCCGGGCTCGGCGGGCCTTACGCCGCTCGCCGCGCCGGGCCGCTTCGATGTCTCGCAACTCGTGCTCAACGACCTCCGCGCCCGCATCCGCACCGCCCTGCTCGCGGACCGTCTCTCGCCGCAGCGCGAAGGCCGGATGACGGCGACCGAGGTGATGGACCGCAGCGCCGAGACCGCCCGGCGCCTCGGCGCCACCTATGGCCGGCTGCAATCAGAACTGCTGACCCCGCTGGTGACGCGCTGCCTCGCGATCCTTCGCCGCCGCGGCGAGATCGCGCCGCAGACGCAGGATGGGCAGGAACTGCGCCTGCGCTACGCGAGCCCGCTCGCCCAGGTCCAGGGCCGGGCGGATGCCGCCAATACGCTGCTGTTCCTCCAGGCGGTGGGGCAGCTCGGCCCCGATGCCGCCGCACAGGTCGATGCCGCGGCGGCCACCCGTTGGCTCGCCCGCAGCCTCAACGCCCCGGCCGAGATTCTGAAACCTCTCCAAGCAACGCAGAACGGAGTGTCGCCCGCATGAGCCAGGACCTGCTCGAAGCCGCCAGCAAGCCCGAACCCGCCGCCATCCCCGATGGCGTGCCGGAAAAATTCTGGGATGCCGAGGCCGGCACGCTCCGCACCGAGGCGCTGCTGAAATCCTACCTGGAACTGGAGCGCCGCCTGTCCCAGCGCGCCGGCCCGCCGGCGCCCGACGCGCCGGAGGAGGAGCGCCAGCGCTTCCTGCGCGCCCTCGGTGTGCCGGAAAAGCCCGATGGCTACGCCATCACCGCCCCGCATGACCTGCTCTCCGCCGATGCCGCCATCAATGCGCGTCTGCACGAAGCGGGCTTCACGCCGAAGCAGGCGCAACTCGTCTACGACCTGGCTGCTGAGCGCCTGCTGCCGCTGATCGCCGACGCCGTGCGCGAGGTCGAGGCCGAGCGCGAGGTGGACCGCCTGCGCGCCCATTTCGGTGGCGACGAAGCCTTCCGCCGCATGGCCGGCCAGATCGCCGCCTGGGGCCGCGCGAACCTGGCGCCGCACGTCTTCGAGGCGCTGAGTACCAGCCATGACGGCGTCGTCGCCATGCACGGCATGATGGCCAAGCGCGAGCCCGCTTTGATGCGCGCCGCCGAGCAGCCCGCCGCGTCCCAGGAGCAGGAGCTGCGCGTGATGATGCGCGACCCGCGCTACTGGCGCACCCGCGAGCCCGACTTCGTCAAGCGCGTCACCGAAGGCTTCCGCCGCCTGACGAAGAGCTGAGCTCGCGGCGGGGCTCGAGCGTCCCGGTCCTCCCTGGGATGTCGCCCCGCCGCAGGGGCCGCCGGCCATCGGCCGCGGCCCGGCGTGGGCGGGCAGCACCCCCGTGCTGCCCGCCCACCAGCAATCCCTTTGCCCGCGCACAACCCCACCAGGGCGCGCGGGACGCCGCCGCGCCGCGGGCCCTTCGGGGGAACCCGGGCGCGGCGCACCCATCCCCCACATCCAAGGACATTCCCAATGCCCGCGATCGATGTCGCCTTCGTCAAGCAGTTCGAAGCCGAGGTCCATGAGGCCTACCAGCGCATGGGCTCCAAGCTGCGCCCCACCGTGCGCAGCAAGTCCGGCGTCGTCGGCGCCAGCACCTCCTTCCCCAAGGTCGGCACCGGCACGGCCGCGGCCAAGGCGCGCAACGGCACCGTGCCGGTGATGAACCTGGCCTACGACGCCGTCGAATGCTTCCTGCAGGATTATTATGCCGGCGAGTGGATCGACAAGCTCGACGAGCTGAAGACCAACATCGATGAGCGCACGGTCATCGCCAACGCCGGCGCCTACGCCCTCGGCCGCAAGACCGACGAGCTGATCATCGCCGCGCTGGACACCGCGACGCGCGAGGCGGTCAGCACCGTCGCCGGCACCACGGACACGGACCCGCTGACCAAGGCGAAGGTGCTGCTCGCCTTCGAGAAGATGGGCGATGCGAATGTGCCCGATGACGGCAACCGCTTCGCGGTGGTCGGCTGGAAGCAGTGGAGCGATCTGCTCGCGATCGATGAGTTCGTGAACGCGGACTATATCGGCGACGACCAGCTGCCCTGGCGCGGCACCCAGGCGAAGCGCTGGCTCGGCGCGCTGTGGATTCCGCATTCCGGCCTCACGAAGGTGGGCAACCTGCGGTACTGCTACTTCTACCACCGCACGGCCGTGGGCCACGCCGTGAACGCGGAAGTGACGACGGACATCTCCTGGCATGGCGATCGCGCCGCCAGCTTCATCAACAACATGATGTCGCAGGGCGCGGTGATGATCGATGACGCCGGCGTGGTCCGGATGCGCGCCAAGGAATAAGCGCAGCAAGCTTTGGTGCTGGCCGCCCAGCCAGCACCAAAAAGCAAAAATAAAAGAATGGGGTCCGGGGAAATTCCTTTCCCCGACCTTTCTTTTCCCCTTTTTCCGGAGACACCCATGGCGAACGCCCTCGCGCTCTGCTCGCGCGCGTTGCTGAAGATCGGCGCGCGCCCGGTCGCCTCCTTCGACGACGGCACGGCCGAAGCCGAGGTCGCGGCCTCCCTGTATGCCGGCACGCGCGACGCGCTGCTCTCCGCCCACCCGTGGAGCTTCGCGACCGGCCAGGCTACGCTGCCGCGCCTGGCCGCAACACCGGTTGCGGACTTCGCCTATGCCTACCAGCTGCCGCCAACCTTCCTGCGCGCGCTGTCAGCCGGGCAGGGGGTGCGCGGCCGCGGCGTGCCGTTCCGCCTGCTGGAGGACCGTCTGCACACGGACGCGGACTCGATCATCCTCACCCACATCTTCCGCCCCGATGAGAGCGTCTTCCCGCCCTTCTTCGCCGCACTTCTCGCTGCCCGCCTGGCCGCCGAATTCTGCCTTCCGCTGACCGAGAGCACGCAGCGCGCGGAGCTTCTCTACAAGCTCGCCGACACCGAATTCCGCGCGGCGCGGCAGACCGACAGCCAGCAGGGCACGCCACGCGCGATCGAGGACTACCCGCTCATCACCGTGCGGGGGCGGTCATGAGCGCCTCCTTCCGCGCCAAGACGGCGTTCACCGCCGGCGAGCTCGCGCCCGAGCTGCTCGGCCGCGTGGATCTGCGCGCCTATGAGACGGGCGCGCGGCGCCTGCGCAACGTGTTCATCCAGCCGACAGGCGGCGTCACGCGCCGCCCCGGCCTTCGCCACATCGCGACCCTGCCGGGCGAGGCACGGCTGATCCCCTTCGAGGTGAATGCCGAGCTCACCTACCTCTTCGTGCTCACCGACGGGCTGCTCTCGATCTACACGGGTGACGTGCGCACAGCGCAGATCGCGGCACCCTGGACCGGGCCGATGCTGCCGCAGATCGCCTGGACGCAGAGCGACGACGCCGCGCTGATCCTGCACCCGAACCTGCCGCCGCAGCGCATCGCCCGAAACGGTACGGGCTGGAGCCTCGCATCCTGGCCGCTGGTGCGCGAGCCCTTCCATCGCTTCGTCGATGGCGCCATCACGCTCGCGACCTCCGGCACCACCGGTCTCGTCACGGTCACCGCGTCGGCGCCGGTGTTCAGCGCCGGGCATCTGGGTGCGCGCCTGCGCATCAATGGACGGCGCGTTTCGATCAACACGGTGAACAGCGCCACCGTGGTCTCCGCCGCCGTGGTGGATGCGCCGCTCACAGGGACTGCCGCGACCGCGTCCTGGGATGAATCCGCCTTCGGTGATGCGCGCGGCTGGCCGATCTGCGCCTGCTTCCACCAGCAGCGCCTGGTGATCGGCGGCACGCGGGATCTGCCGAACCGCCTGTTCCTGTCGCGCACGGCGTCGAGCTTCGATTTCGACCCGGGCACCGGCCTCGATGACGAGGGCATCGACTTCGCCCTCGTCTCCGACCAGGCCAATGCCATTCGCGGCGTGTTCTCCGGCCGGCACCTGCAGGTCTTCACCTCAGGCTCGGAATGGATGGTCACCGGCGAGCCGCTGACGCCCTCCTCCATCCAGCTCACGCGGCAGACGCGCGTGGGCAGCCGCACGGACCGGATGCTGCCCACCGTCGATGTGGATGGCGCGACCATCTTCGCCTCGCGCTCGGGGCAGAGCGTGCATGAGTTCACCTACACGGATCTCCAGCAGATCTACCAGGCGAACGACCTCGCGATCCTCGCGCGGCACCTGGTGCAGGGTCCGCGTGCGCTGGCCTATGACGCGCGGTCTCGGCTGTTGCATATCGCGATGGCCGATGGCTCGCTCGCCACGCTCACCATCTACCGCGCCGAGCAGGTCACCGCCTGGACGCGGCAGGAAACCGATGGGCTGTTCCGCGACCTTGCGGAGACCGACGGCACCATCTGGGCGCTGGTGGAGCGCAATGGCAGCCAGCGGCTCGAGCGCTTCGACGGCACGCTCGGGCTCGACGCCGCGATCAGCTTTGCCGGCACCGCGGCACGGACGAGCCTCGCTGGTCTCGATCATCTGGAAGGTCGCACGGTGGGGCTGGTGGCCGATGGCGCGCCGCGGGATCCCGCGCTGGTGAACAACGGCGCGATCGCGCTGGCGCCCACGGCGCGCAGCGGCCAGGCCGGGTTGCTCTTCACCCACCGCATCGAACCGATGCCGGTCGTGGCTGCCAGCAACATCGGGATCACCACTGGTCCGCGGCGCAGCGTGACCATCACCTTCCGCGTGCTCGACACCGCGGCGCTGACTGCCGATGTCGGGCGCGGCCTGCGCTCGGTGCCGTTCCGCAGGCTCGACCTCAACCGGCTCGACGCCGCGCCGGAGCCCTTCACCGGCGACGTCACGCTCGGTGCCATCGGCTGGCGACGCGGCGGCCTCGACGCGCCCTGGCGCATCGAGGGCGACACGCCGCTGCCGCTCACGCTGCTTTCCGTCACCACCGAGGCAAGGACATCCAATTGATGGCACAGATCGCATCGCTGGCCAGCGTCATCGGCGCCGGTGCCAGCATCTACGGGCAGGTCCAGCAGAAGCAGGACGCCGAGAAGCGCCAGAAGGAAGCGCAGCGCCAGCAGGCGGTGCAGCAGGCAGCGCAGGTCGCGGAACGCCAGGCGCAGGTGGACGTCCGCAACGCCGCGACCGTCGCCGATGAGGCGGCCCGCGCCGAGCAGCTGCGCCTGGCCGATGAAGCCAGCCGCGCCCAGCGCGACGCGACGCTCAAGCGCACCATCGCCCAGGCGCGCGCGCGGCTCGCCGCGGGCGGCGTGGATCCCTCCGGCGGTTCCGCCCAGGCGCTGGTCGATGGCCTGCAACAGGATGCGGCTGCAAGCGACGCGCAGGATTCCGCGCTGCTCAATGCCCGCCTCGCGGCCAATCGCCGCAGCCTGCTCCAGCCCGCCAGCGGGTCCTTCGCCACCAGCTCGATTGCGTCGCCCAACTACCTGACCCTCGGCAACAGCGTCGGCGCGCTCGCCCGCAACCTGCTCGGCTGAGCCCCCGCGACCCACCGGAGAAACCCATGTCCGAGCACATCACCATCGGCGATATCGCGCCGCGCGTGCAGTATGTCGCCGACGGCATCCAGGCCGATTTCACCTTCCCCTTCCCGATCTTCGTCGAGGAGGATCTGGAGCTGCGCGTCAACGGCGTGCCGCTGAACGGTGGCTTCGAAGTGGTCGGCGCGGGTCTCTCCGAGGGCGGCACGGTTCGGTTCGTCGAACCGCCGCTGCCGGGCACGCGGCTGGCGCTGCGCCGCCGGCTGCGCATCTCGCGCACCACGGATTTCCAGGACAACGCGATCCTCCGCGCGAGCGCCCTGAACGATGAGCTCGACTACCAGATCGCGGCCATGCAGGACGTGGCTGCCGACGTCAGCGACACGCTCCGCTTCGACCCCGCCGAAGGCAGTGCGACCACCACCCTGCCGCTGCGCGGTGCGCGGGCAAACCGCGTGCTCGGCTTTGACAGCGTCGGTGCGATCACGCTGTTCGACCGCAACTCCACGCTTCTGACCGCGCCCTTCACGGGTGCGATCCCCACGACCGTCGAGGACAAGCTCTCGCAATCCCTCTCGACGCGGGATTTCGGCGCCGTGGGCGATGGCGTCACCGACGACACGCCCGCGCTCCAGGCCGCGATGAACGCCGCCGCCGCCGCCGGGCGCTTTCTGGTGATCGGCGAAGGCAGCCACCGCGCGACCCAGCCGCTGGTCCTGCCCGGTGCCGCCGCAGGCATGATCATGCGTGGCGCGATCGTCTATGCCGGCCCGGCCGGCACCACCGCGCTCACCATCGGCGACGGCAGCGCCACGCGAAACGCGACCAAATTCTACCACGGCCTGCGCGTCATCCGCGCCGCGATCTCCGATTGGACCAACGAGGGCGATATCGGCCTGGTGCTGCGCAACATGGACGCGACGCAGATCGAAATCCGCCAGGTCGAGGGCTTCACCATCGGCATCCGCACGCTCGGCGAGGAGCGCGGCTTCGAGGACTCCACGCTCCAGCTTGGCCGCATCATCAACAACAAGATCGGCCTCGACATCCACACTGCGACCGCCGCGGCGTGGAACACATCCGTGCGCTATTATGGCGGCCACTTCGCCATCGCCTCCTCGCTCTACCCGACGCAGGATCGCTATGGCATCCGCCTGTCCGCCGAGCCGGGCGCCTACATCGCGCACAACCGCCACATCTTCGACGCGCCCGGCTTTGAGCTGCAGGCCGAGGGCCGCCCGATCAGCGGCATTCCCTTCCTGTGCCAGGTCTCCTCACGCGCGGTCTGGGCGCGCGCCATCCGGATGGAGGGATGCTCGCCCTACGTCGCGCGCCACACCGGCCCGGCGCAGGACCATGTCTACGAAATCGCCTGGGCGAGCCAGGCCTACAATGTCTCGGTCGACTACGTGGGCGTCACCCGCGTCGGCGCCGTCGTGCGCACCTATCACCAGGGCGCGGCCTTTCGTGAGGCGAGCCGTACCGTCGCATCCGTGCCCTGCCTGCGCGCGGCGCGCATCCGCTGGTCCAACACCGAATGGGGTTTTGAAAAACTCGCCTGCCTCTCTTCGAATGTCGCCGGCTCGCCCACCGCACTCGCGGGCTACGCCTTTCCCGGCTTGTCGAACTTCACCTTCACCGATCGTGGCGTGATCCTGACCGTCGGGCGCGGCTTGGGCTTCGTCGCCGATGCCCACGCCTGCCGCGAATTCGCCCTCGTCATCGATGCCGATGACCCGCGCATGATCGTGCAGTGCTTCGACGCCAACATGACCCTGCTCACCGATGCCGACGGCACCATGGTCACCGCCTCCGGCCAGGCGCTCATCTGGAACGCGGCCGCCAAATGGTGGCAGGGCAATGTCGACATGACCGACGCGGATCTCACCCGCCGCCAGGTCGTCCGCCTCGCCCCGCAGGTGGCCTACGCGATCATCGGCGTGGCCCGGATCGGCCGCGACTATGAGGTGCGCGCGATGTCGCTGGCCTGCGACCCCGGCTTCGCGCCCTCGGTCCTGTTCGGCCAGCCGGACCTGCCGCATGGCGCGCGCGAGCTGACCGCCGAGCAGTCCTGGGACCCGCCCTCCATCGCGGCCGATGGCACCACGCAGTTCAACCTGCCGCTCACCGGCGCGCGGCCGGGCGACTTCGCCTCGGCCAGCTTCTCGCTCGCCACCTCGGGCGTGGTCTTCCTCGCCCAGGTGGGGGCGACGGACATCGTCACCGTCACCGCCTGGAACCGCTCCGCCGCCGCGATCGACCTGGGCGCCGGGATCGTGCGCGGCCGCGTCGTGAAAGCATGAAGCCGCGCCAGGCCCTGGTGCCCGCTCAGCCGCGCCCGGCGCCCGACCTCAACGCCGCGCTCGCCAAGGTCATCGGCGAATACGAACGCTTCATGGCCGCCACCGCCCCCGTCGAGGAGGATACCGACGCCAAGGCCTTCATCGCCCGCCACAATGCCGGCCGCGCCGCGCTCGGCCATCGCGAGCAGCTGGTCAAGGTCGCTCGCCTGCTCAACCCCGACATCCCGCGCGACGCCGGCGCCGCCGCCATCCTCGCGGAAGCGCGCCGCGCCCTCGCCCTGACCCACGAAGAGGAGCAGGACATCGATGAGTCCGCAAAGGACGAGTGAGTTTCTCGAATTCCTCTGGATCTGGAATCACGCCCACACGCTCGCCACACCCGCACTCCACCGCCGCATCGCGCGGTGGTTCATGGCGCGCGATGCGGCCGGCGACCGGCGCCTGGCTCTGACCGCCTTCCGCGGCTGCGGCAAGTCCACGCTCATCGGCCTGTGGTCCGCCTGGCTGCTCGCGCGGCGGCCGGAGACGCGCATCCTGGTGCTGGCCGCCGACCAGATGCTCGCCGGCAAGATGGTGACCCATGTCCGCCGCATCATCGAACGCCACCCGCTGTGTGCCCACCTCATCCCCGGCAATGCCGATGCCTGGGCGTCGGACCGCTTCACGGTGGCCCGCGACGGTGCCCTGCGCGACGCGTCCATGCGCGCCCAGGGCATCGGCGGCAACATCACCGGCGACCGCGCCGAACTCGTCATCTGCGACGACGTCGAAGTCGCCGGCAATTGCGACACCGCCGCCAAGCGCGAGGAGCTGCGCGACCGTTTGGCGGAAACCGAATTCGTCCTGACCCCCACCGGCACGCTGCTGTTCGTCGGCACCCCGCACACCGCCGACAGCCTCTACAAGCCCAACGCCTACCTCCGCGGCTACCGGCGCCTGACCATCCCCATCACCGACGCCGCCGGCCGCAGCGCCTGGCCCGAACGCTTCCCGCCCGACGCCATCGCCACGCTGCGCGACCGCGTCGGCCCTACCCAGTTCCGCCGCCAGATGCTCCTCCAGGCGGTGGACGAAACCGCCGTCCGCCTCGACCCCGCCGCCCTCATCCGCTACGCCGAAGAACCCCTTTACGCCGAAGTCCACGGCCGCCCGACGCTGACGCTGCTCGGCCGCCGCCTGGTCGCCGGCGGCGCCTTCTGGGACCCCGCCTTCGGCCGAACGGGAGGCGATGCCTCCGTCCTTGCCGCGCTGTATTCGGACGCCGAGGGCGCCCACTTCCTCCACCGCATCGCCTACCTCGCGGTGGACCCGGACGCCGCGGACGACCCCGCCACCCAGCAATGCCGCCAGGTGGCCCAGATCGCCCGAGACCTCCTGCTGCCCATCATCCGCATCGAGACCAACGGTATCGGGAAATTCCTGCCCGCCCTGCTGCGCCGGGAACTCGCCCGCGCCGGCGCTGCCTGCACCGTGCTCGACCACGCGAACCGACGCGCCAAGGACGATCGCATCCTCGGCGCCATTGAACCCGCACTCGCAGCGCGGCGCCTCCACGCCCACACCAGCCTCTGGCAAACGCCCTTCCCGACCGAAATGTCCGAATGGCGCCCCGGAGCCCCCAACCAACCCGACGACGCCCTGGACGCGGTTGCGGGCTGCCTCCTGGCCGAACCCGTCCGCCTGGCCCGCGCGGCGCCCATGCCGCGGAGTGCTGACTGGCGGGGGGGGTAGGAGAAAGAAAGCAAGGCCAGGGGCTCTGCCCCTGGACCCCGCCAGGATCGTGTCGATCCTCGACCTCCATTTGTTGGTTCTCGGTTTTGGGAAGGGGTTTGAGGCTCGCCGGAGGCGTGTCGGGGTGGGGAGGGGGCGCAGCGAACTCCCCTGTCACGGGAACGCCCTAGACGCGCCCCCTCCCCACCCCGGCGCACCATCGATGAAGTCCCAGCCCTACCCCAACCCAAAAACGAACAAAGGGGGGTCCAGGGGCCACAGGCTCCTGGCGGGGGTCGAGGGGGCAAAGCCCCCCGCCTTGCTTGCCTTGCTCTCTACCCCACCGCCTTCAGCACTTCCGTCGCGTGGCGCGCTCGGCCGGGGTCGGTGATCTCGTACCGGCCGTCGGGGCGGGGGTGGGCGAGGCCGAGGTTGGTGAGGCGGTCGAGGCAGGGGCCGTCCTTGAGCCCGGGCGGCCGGCCGTGGTCGGCGACCAGGGTCAGGCGGTGCAGCGCCGATCGGCAGCAGGTTTCCAGGTAGGGCTCGGTCCACATCATTCGCAGGGTGGGGCCGGGCCTTTCGCGCTTCAAGTCACCTCAGAAAGAAGGGTTCGCGTCATGGCTGTGGAGTTTGATCCTGCGTCCTGGGTCAGGTTCGTGGAGATTCCGGTGGCCGCTGGCCTGTTCTGGATGATTCACGGGTTGCGCCAGGATTTTTTGAATCGGTCGGATCGGATTGACGAGCGTGGGGCTGAGGCCCTGACCCGCACGCGCGAGGACCTGGCGGATTACAAGCTGGAGGTGGCGCGGACCTATGTGCCGTTGTCGCTGATCCGCGATGTGGATCGGCGGCTATCGGAGCACATGCTGCGGATCGAGAGCAAGATCAACGAGATCGGGCGCGGGTGTGCGACGTGTTCCTCGCCGAAGAAGGATGCGCGCTGATGTCGGCGGCGGTGCAGGCGCGCAGCGCGACTTCGGTGGAGGTATTGGCGCTGACCTTGTGGGGCGAGGCGGCGGAGCGACCGGTGCGCGCCATCGAGGGCGTGGCGGCGGCGATCATCAACCGGGTTCGGATGGTGGCCGCACCGGACGGGCCGCGGCATTGGGGCAGGGGGGTGAGCGGCATTTGCCGGGCGCCGTTCCAGTTCGGGTGCTGGCATCCGCGGCATCCGCGCCATGCGCCGATGTTAGCGTTGGGCGAGGACGACATGGCGCTGGCGATCTGCCGGCGCATTGCGGCGCGCGCGGCCTCGGGCGTCCTGCCCGATTCCACGGGTGGGGCGACGCACTACCACGCGGCGGAGCGGTTGCCGGCCTGGGCGGTGGGGCGGGTGCCGGAGGCGGAGATCGGCGGCCTGGTCTTCTATCGGCTGGCGATGTGAGCTACGCGGCGCTCATGGACACGATCATCTACACCATGGTGCGCGGCGCGGATTGGGCCGAGGCGGAGCGTCTCGGTCATTATGCGGGCAGCGCGGATGACGTCCGCGACGGGTTCCTGCATTTCTCCACGGCGGACCAGCTGCGCGCGAGTGCGGCAAAGCACCGGGCCGGTGAGGCGGGGCTGGTACTGGTCGCGGTAGAGGTGGCGGCGCTGGGTGACGCTCTGCGGTTCGAGCCGGCGGGGTCGCGGGCCGGACTGTTCCCGCATCTCTATGGCGTGCTGCAGATGGGTGCGGTGCGATCGGTGGATGATTTGCCGTTGGGTGCCGACGGGCTTCACCGATTTCCGAAGGGCATCGCTTGAGTGATCGGATGATGGTAAAAATGGGGCTATGTTTTCAATGACGGAGCGCCGTGGTGATCGACCGTAATGGGGAGAAATGTTGATGCTTTCTCGCGTTACTCGATCATCCTGGAAAGACATTCAAGCGCAATGGCGCCAAGAATGCGTCGATCTCGGTGAAAATTTTGATTCGTTTTCGCCGTTCGCGATGGCCCATGTTGAAAAAATACTCTTGGAAGATCCCCCAAATCCGCGATACGGGATTTTTTCGTTCAGTCGGTCTGGCCAATGCGATGCCATCATGCATGCAAACTCTAATATCTGGCCGACAACCCATGGTAAAATCCTCCGGATCGTTTGGATTTTTCTGTCACCAAGATTCGATTACGAAGAACGAGATCTGGCCGAAATTGCCTCTGTCGCGTCAGGGGTCATTTCAGGCGCGGTAGCCCTCGCTCGTTCTGCAGAGATGACGTCGCAGCACATTCAGCTGCGCATGGGCACCGCCTTCGACCGCACGATGATCGCTTCCGTCGGGGCGGTTTTGGGAACAATGAGCGGGATCACGATGAAGATTCGTGGCAGCTGGGTCTACTTGGACGGCCTCGGCGCGCCTTGATGTGGTCCGGGCGCCGAGCGAGCGACGGCGCAGACCAGGGCTGATCCGGCCGTGATCGAGGCCAGACGCCTACCGCGCCGTCGCACTCAGCCCGAAGCGGCGCTGCGCATCCGCCGCGTCGCGCGGCGGCGTCGAGCTGAGAGCAGCAATGGGGATGGGCTGCGGCGGCCGCGCGGTCAGCTCCAATTCACTGGCTTGGCCGCGCAGGAAGCGTTCCACCGGGTCGCGCAGCACGGCCATCCCGGGCCCGGAGGCGCCGCCGCGCACCATCCCGATCAGTTGCTCGCGCAGCTGCGCTTCCGTCAGGCGCTGTTCCTGCGCCTGGGCGCGCAGCGCGCGCCCCAGAAGCCCTTCGTCGCGATAGCGTACCCCCAGGCCGACCAGGCGCACCGCCGTCATCATCGTTTCCGGGGGCGAGCCCGGCACGAAGCGATCGAAATCCGCAGAGAAGGTGAGGCGACCATACTCGGGGACCGATAGCACCAGCGCCGGCACGCCGAGCAGGCCGCCAGTGGCCTGGAAGGTCGCGTCCATCGTCAGATCCGCGACCAGGGATTGATAGCCGAGCTGGCGGATGGCGGCCGCGAGCTGTGGCACGCCGTCCATTCGGAAGCCGCGCAGCGCCAGGCGACCGGTGCCGTTCTGGCCCGCATCGGTGTCGGATTCGAGACGGAAGCTGTCGAGGCTGCCGACCGGGCGGCCGCCATCGGAGAAGGTGAAGGCTTCGGCGGTCAATTCGATGCGACCGGCCTGCGGCTGCGCGCGACCGGCGGTGCGCATGTCACGAATGAAGGTCGCGACATCGATGCCGCTGAGCGCGGCGCGGGCGAGGGAGAAGCCGTTGGTCGCGGTGGGCGTCGTGCGCTCGCCACCGAAATTCTCTAGCCGCACGCGCGTGCTGCGCCCGATGCCAAGATCCTCGATGATCAGGCCGGCAAGCGAGTAGATCCCGTCGGCACCACTGTCCATGCGCACGCCCTCGACCGCGAGGCGATCGAGGGTGACCTCCTCGGGTTGCGGGTCGGCGCCGCCGGCGGCAGTCGGGATCGAGAGGCCGGTGATGCGCAGGCGCGCCATCGAGAGCTGGGTGCCGTTGGCACTGATGGTGATGCCGCGCAGGTCGGCATCGCGGACACCGGTGTCGGTCTGGCCCTCGACCGTCACGTCGTCGAAGGTGACGGTCGAATCGGGGCGGCGCAGCGTCACGCCTTCGAGGCGCACGCGCTGGCTCGCCTCATCGACCACGGTGGCCGTGCGGTAGCTCATCTGCACGTCGGCCGGGAACAGGGCGCGCAGCCGGCGAATGGCGGGCGCCTCATCAGGCGGCGGCAGCGCGAGGACAGCCGGCGGCGGGGTGGCCGGCGCGGAGGGCGGCGTCGGTGCCTGCGCCCGCGGCGGCACGGCG
>NZ_JAAEDH010000005.1 GCF_018128965.1 Plastoroseomonas arctica | reverse complement strand
GACCCCGACGCGCCGCGGAAGATCCCGCGCGCGCGGAATGCCGGAACCGGCGCGCGCGGGCGCCGCCGGGGCGAGTAGCGTGCCGCGCATCATCGCGGGGCAATGGCGCGGGCGCGTGCTGGCATCGCCACCCGGCAGCGCCACCCGGCCGACTGCGGAACGCCTGCGCCAGGCGCTGTTCGACATGCTGTGGCACGCCGAATGGGGCGGGCGGGAGTGGCTCGGGGCCGCGTGCGTGCTCGATGCCTTCGCCGGCACCGGCGCGATGGGGCTGGAGGCGCTGTCGCGGGGTGCGGTGAGCGCGGTGTTCATGGAGCAGGATCGCGCCGCACTCAACGCGCTCCGCGCCAACGTCGCGGCGTGCGGCGCGGAGGCGGCGGTGCTGGCCTGCGACGCAACGCGGCCTCCGCGTGCGAAGGCGCCCTGCGACCTCGTCTTCCTGGACCCGCCCTATGGCGAAGGGCTGATCCCGCGCACGCTGGCCGCACTCGGCGCGGCCGGCTGGATCGCGCCCGATGCGGTGGTCGTGGCCGAACACGCGCGCGACCAGGATATCTGGTCCGCGCCGCATGCCGATGCGCCGCCCATCGGATCGGCCGCGGCGGGCGCGCCGGATGGCTGGGCATTGCTCGCCACGCGCGCCCATGGCGCCGGCGCCGTCACGGTGCTGCGCGCCGCCTGAGCCCGGCGGCACGCGCATTGCAAGCCTCGGGACACAATGTGCCCGGAACCATCGCCATGCTGCGCCTGATGCTGTGCCTGATGATGCTCGCCGCCCCTGCCCTTGCGCAGCCGGCCTGGCCCACGCGCACCGTCGCGCTCGTCGTGCCCTATGTGCCGGGCGGGCCGTCCGACATCCTCGCGCGCGCGCTCGCCGCGCAGATGCAAAGCGCGATCGGGCAGTCCGTGGTGGTGGAAAACCGCACCGGCGCGAATGGCGCCATCGCCGCGCAATATGTCGCGCGCCAGCCGGCCGATGGGCATGTGCTGTTCGTCGCCGCCAGCGGGCTGCTGACCGTCACGCCCGCGGTGAACCCGCGCATCGGCTACGACCCCGAGCGCGATTTCTCCCCCATCACCATCGCGATCAGCGCGCCGAACCTGATGGTGGTCAACCCGCGCATCGCCGCGCGCACCCTGCCCGAGGTGATCGCCTGGCTGCGCGCGGAGCGCGGCGGCGCGGCCTATGGCAGTTCCGGCGTCGGCTCGTCCGAGCATTTGGGCACGGTGCTGTTCCTCCTCCGCGCGCAGGCGGAGGCGGTGCACGTGCCCTACCCCGGCGGTGGCGCGGCGGTGACCGACCTCGTCTCCGGCACGCTGGGATTTTCCTCGCTCAACATCGCGACTGTCGCGCCGCATGTGCAGGGCGGACGCCTGGCCGCCATCGCGGTCGGCGGCGAAGCACGCCACCCGCTGCTGCCGGAGGTGCCGACCTTCGCCGAGGCCGGCATGCCAGGCTTCACCTCCGGCTCCTGGCATTCGATCGTCGGGCCGCGCGGCATGGACCCCGCACTCGCCGCGCGCATCCATGCCGCCGTCACCACTTCCCTGCGTGCGCCCGAAACAGGCCAGCGCCTGGCGGCCACCGGCTTCCAGATCGAAGCCAGCACGCCCGAGGCGCTGACCGCGCTGATTGCCACTGACCTCGCGCAATGGCGGGAGGTGGTGCGCACGGCGCAGATCGTGGTGAACTGAGCATGCGCCGGACGCGGGGCTAGGCAACGCCGTACGGCGTTTCAGCACCTCGACCGGCGCCGCACGCCGTGGGTGAATGGCGCGACATGACGAGCGCGAACGAGAAGGCAGAGCAATGAAGATCCTTGTGGTGGGCGCCGGCGCGATCGGCGGCTATTTCGGCGCGCGGCTGCTGCAGCAGAAGCGCGACGTGACCTTCCTGGTGCGCCCAAAGCGACAGGCGATGCTCGCCGACAGCGGCCTCGTGCTGAAAAGCCCCGCCGGCGATGCCGCCATCCCCGCGCCGCCGACCGTCACCGCGGACAAGCTCGGCGGCGGCTACGACCTGATCCTGCTTAGCTGCAAGGCATATGACCTCGACAGCGCGATGGGTGACATCGCGCCCGCGGTCGGGCCCGGCACCGCCATCCTGCCGATGCTGAACGGCATGCGGCACCTTGCCCTGCTCGAGGAACGCTTCGGCGCCGGCTCGGTGATCGGTGGCATGTGCGGCATCGCCTCCACCCTCGGCGACGCCGGCGAGGTCATCCACCTCGCCCCCTTCGCCGAGATGAAGTTCGGCGAGCGCGACGGTAGTATCTCCCCGCGCATCGAGGCCTTCGCCGCCGACTGCACCGGCTGCGGTTTCGACTTCACGCCGAGCCCGCGGATCATGCAGGACATGTGGGAGAAATGGGTGCTGCTCGCCTCCATCGCGGGCAGCACGTCGCTGATGCGCGCCCCGCTCGGCGCCATCAACGCTGCGCCGGGTGGTGCTGAATTCCTCGAAGGCATCATGGCGGAATGCGCATCCGTTGCCGCCTCCGCCGGGCATCCGCCGAGCGAAGCCCACCTGGGCCGCCTGCGCGGCATGCTGCAAGCCAAGGGTTCGCGCGCCACGGCGTCCATGTTCCGCGACATCCTGCGCGGCGCACCCGTCGAGGCGGAACACGTGATCGGCGACCTGATCGCACGCGCCCCAGGGCCGGTGCCACTGCTGCGCACGGTGTTCACGCACCTCATGGCGTATTCGGCGGAGCGTGCGCGGTAGAAAAAAGCTTGGGGAATAGAATTTCCCCCAAGCTTTCTACATCGGCGGCGCGTTCGGCGCCGGCGTCGACCGCGCCCTGGTCAGCGCGCGCCTGATCTCCGCCTCCGCAGCTTCGAGCTCCTTCGCCGCAGCCTTGCGTCCGACTTGCGCTTCCTCGGCGATGCGCAGGCTGTCCTCGATGGTCGCCACCAGCGCGGCGTTGGCCTGCTTCACGGCCGAGATGTCGAACACACCGCGTTCGAGCTGCACACGGGCCTCGGCGTTGCCCTGGCGCAGGCGTTCCGCATTCGCGGTCAGCAGCTGGTTGGTGAGGTCGGTGGCTTCCTTCAGCGTACGCCCGGCCTCGCGCATGCGCCCGATCGCGAGTGCCTGGGCCAGCTGCTGGCGCCACAGCGGGACCGTGTTCGCGATCACGCTCTGGATCTTCGCGGCGAGGGCCTTGTCGTTCTCCTGGATCAGGCGGATCGATGGCAGCGCCTGCATGGCGACCTGGCGTGTCAGACGCAGGTCGTGGATGCGGCGGTCGAGCTCGTCGCGCGCGGCGCGCAGGTCGCGCAGCCGCTGGGCGGCGACCGAATCACCGCCCTGCACCTCGGTGGTCAGCGCCGGCAGGTCGTTCGTATCGACGCGCGTCAGCACCACCTCACCGGCGGCGATATGGTCGCCGAGTGCGTGGAACCAGTCGAGCGTGGCGGCGTAGAGGCGCTCCAGCTTCTCCACATCCTCGAGCAGCCGGGTGCGGTGGGTGTCGAGCCGGTCTCCGACCGCCTCCACCTGGCCGCGGATATCCTCGTATTTGCTGACGACGGCATGGGTCTCGGAGGCCGCCTTGCGGAACATGCGCGCGAACAGCCCCGGCTTTTCACCGAAGGAGGAGATGTCGAAGCCGCGCAGCGTCGCGAGCAGCGAGGCCAGCGTCTGCCCCGCCTCGCCGGCCTCGCGGTTGCGCGCGCCCTCAAGCATGGCGTCGGCGGCGGAGGTCGCACGATTCTGCGCCTCCTGCCCGAAGCGCAGGATCGAGCCCGGGTCATCGATCTTCAGCGCGGCCGAAAGGCGGGTGATCGCCGCCTCGCGCGCCGCCGGGTCGGCGACCATGGTTTCGCTCGTCGGCCTGATCTCGCTCATCGGTAACCTTCCTCGCGCAAGCGGTCCGACAGGACCTTAACCTGGACTTCGAGCGCCGCGTTCTCCTCGGCGCGCAGATGGGCGCGCAGCTCGCCCGCCGTGCGTTCGAGCTCGCCCAGCAGCGGCCCCAGCGTCTGCGGCGCGTCGGCGCCGGAGGCCATGCGATCCGCGATCCGGTCCACCCCGTCGAGATGGACGTTGAGGAAGCGGCGCGCGAGCGGCAGCCGGTCCGGACGGAGGCGCAGATCATCGAGCACGCCGCTCATCGCATCGGCCACGCGCGCAAGGCGCGGTTCGGCCAGGCGCGTGGCGGTGGCGCGCAGGCGGGTAAGGCGCGCCTCGGCCTCGCCGATGACGATGCTCTCGGGCGTGGGCACGGGCGGCGGGGGAGCGATGACGGGCTCGGGCGGCGGCGGCGCCTCCACGAAGGCGCCGTCATAGAGCAGGCGCATGCCGACGAAGGCGCCGAAGCCCGCCATCACCGATGGCAACCAGCCGAGACTGGCGGCGAGGCCGGCGGTCAGCCCCGCGGCCACGCCCACGACCGCGGCCGCGCGGCGGGTATCACCCGCCCCGCCCCGGCGCAGCATGGCGACCGCGAGCCAGACCAGCCCGATGCCGAGCGCATCGCCCACGATACGGCTGGGCCGGCCCTGGACCATCTCGACGATGAGGTCCAGCCAGAGGGGGGCGACCAGGAAGGGCAGCCCAAGGCCGCGCACGCCATCGCGCACGCGCTGGACCATGACGCCCCAACCGGGCGCGCCGGCGCGCTCCTGCATCAGCGGAAAACCGCGACGAGGGCTGGCAGCCCGAGGCAGAGACCCAGCAGCCACACGCCGGCCAGGCGCCGCAATGGTGTCGGCACCACAGCGAGCAGGCTGCGGTCATAGCCCTGGAGGAATCCTTGCCGATCGGCGCGTCGTCTGCGTTTGCCCATGATGCGGTGTAGATCGGCCATCGACCGCCTGCGATCAAGGGCGGGGCGGTGACAAGCTGCGTCGCGGGTTCATGCGCGGAGGAAGCCGAGCCGGTCAGCCTCGAACACGCCGCAGGTGAGCGAGCCGCCGCTCCAGGCCGCGGTGTCGAGGCAGATGCGGTTGGGGCGGATCACGGGATCAAAACCGGCGGTGTGGCCGTGGACGATGACGGCGCCGTGATCGCGGTCACTGTTGAGGAATTCGCCCCGGATGCGCATGAGGTCGTCGGGGTCCTGCGCGTCGAGCGGCACGCCGGGGCGGATGCCGGCATGGGTGAAGAAATAGCCGCCCGCCTGGTGCCAGAAGGTGGTGGCGTCGAGGAAATCGCGCTGCCTTTCGGTGATCAAGCCCGTCCAGCTGTCCTCGGTGCCGCCCCAGCTCAGCAGCGTGGCGCGGCCGCCGCACCAGAGCCAGTCGGCCTCCGCACCCGGCTCGCCGGCGAGGGAAGCGAGCATCATGTCCTCATGGTTGCCGCGCAGGTGCAGGGCGGCGCAGGGCGAGCCGGCGATGAGGTGGTTCACGACACCGCGGCTGTCCGGCCCCTTGTCGATGTAGTCGCCGAGGTGGATGAGCAGCGGCCGCTCGACCGGGCGCGCCTCGAGATCAGCCGCGATCATCGCGTGCATCGCGCGCAGCTTTGCGAGTGCGCCGTGGATATCCGGGATGGCGTAGATGCGTTCGCCCTCCGGCAGGCTGGCCGGCGCGTCCTGCCAAGCGATCATCGCTTCTCGCTGCGCGGGTCGAGCGCGTCGCGCAGACCGTCGCCCACCAGGTTGAAGGCGAGCACGACGAGGAAGATCGCGAGCCCCGGAAAGATGGCCAGCCAGGGCGCCTGGGTGAGGAAGCGCTGTGCCGAATTGAGCATGGAGCCCCAGGACGGCGCCGGCGGCTGCTGCCCGAGGCCGAGGAAGGAGAGCGAGGCCTCGGCGATGATGGCCTCGGCGATGGAGAGCGTGGCCTGGACCAGCAGCGGCGGGATGATGTTGGGGAGCACATGCACGAGGCCCAGCCGCCAGGGCGGATTGCCGAGCGCGCGGGCGGCCTCCACCCAATCGGTGGCCTTTGCCTCCAGCGCCATGCCGCGGGCCAGGCGCACGAAGACCGGGGAGGCGGAGATGGCGATGGCGATCATCGCATTCTCCAGCGCGGGGCCGAGGAAGGCGGCAAGGGCGATGGCGAGGATCAGGAAGGGCACCGAGAGCATGGCGTCGGCGATGCGGGAGATCAGTGCATCCACCCAGCCGCCGGCGAGGCCTGCGAGCAGGCCGATGGGAACGCCGATGAACAGCGCGACGGCGACTGAGAGGAAGCCGGCCGCGAGGCTGGCGCGGGCACCCCAGATGACGCGCGAGAAGACGTCACGGCCATTCTCGTCGGTGCCGAAGAAATAGGTGGCGGAGGGGGCGCGGCGGATCGCGCTCCAGGATGTGGCGTTGGGGTCCGCTGTCGCGATCAGCGGCGCGAGAGCGGCGCCGAGCACGAAGAGCACGACGACGATGAGCCCCGCGACCGCGAGGCGATGGCGGAGGAAGCGGCGCAGCGCGAGGCGCGCGGGGGATTGCCGCGCGGCGGGGGCGGCGATGCGTTCGGGGGGCAGCGCGTTCATGCCTGCCGCATCCGCGGATTGACCGCCATGTAGAGCAGGTCCGCCACCAGGCTGAGGGCCACGAAGATCAGCGCGGTCGCCAGCACCACGCCCTGCACCACCGGGTAGTCGCGGTTAAACACGGCGTCCACGATCAGCTTGCCGAAGCCGGGGATGGTGAATATCTGTTCGGTTAGGACCGCGCCCGCGAGCAGGCGGCCGAATTCGATGGTGCCCAACGTGACCACGGGGATCAGCGCATTGCGCAGCGCGTGCTTCCACACCACCACGCGCTCCGCAACGCCCTTGGCGCGCGCGGTGCGCACGTAATCCTGCGCCAGCGCGCCGAGCATCGCCGCGCGGGTGTGGCGCATCAGCACGCCGGCGACACCGGTGCCCAGCACGAAGGCGGGCATGATGGTGGTGGCGATGGACTCCCAAAAATCCTCGGTCAGCGAGACGTAGCCCGAGGGGGGCAGCCAGCCGAGCTCCACACTGAACAGCAGGATCATCATGATGCCGAGCCAGAAATTCGGCATCGATATGCCGAACAGCGCGATGCCGTTCGCGATCCAATCCGTGGGCGTGTCGCGCCGCGTGGCCGAAAGGATGCCAGCCGGCACGCCGATCAGCACCGCGATGATGAAGGCCATGGAAGCCAGTTGGAAGGTCACCGGCAGTTTTTGCAGGATGAGCTTCGCGACCGGCTCGCGGATGCGCCAGGAGAAGCCGAAATCGCCGACCAGCACGTTCCCGATCCAGTTCAGGTATTGCTCGGGCAGCGGGCGGTCGAGACGCAGCTCCGCGCGGATCTGGGCGAGGACCATGGGGTCACCGCGCTCCTCGCCGGCGAGGATCAGCGCGGGGTCGCCGGGCATGAGCTGCTGCAACCCGAAGATCAGCACCGACAGCACGATCAGCGTCGGGATGATCTGCGCGAAGCGACGGGCGAGCCAGCGGAGCATCAGCGCAGCCGCATCCCCTGCAGGCGCACCAGGCCATCGGGCACCGGGGAATAGCCCGTCAGGCGTGTGGAGTGGATCATGATGTTCTTGCGGTGCCACAGGTAGACGCGGCTGGCATCCTCGGCGACCGCGATGCGCATGATGTCGGCGTAGAGGGCGATGCGGCGTTCCACATCCATCTCGGTGCGGGCGGCGTCGAGCAGGCGGTCCACCGCGGGGTTGGAATAGTCGCCGTCATTCTGGCCGCCGCCGGTACGCATGAAGGTGTACATGTTGCCGTCCGGATCGGTGCGGCCCGACCAGCCGGTGAGGAAGGTCTCGTACTCGCCGCGCGAGGCCGCCTGCAGGGCTGAGGCGTATTCCATCGCGCGCAGGCGCAGCTCGAAGCCCGCCTCGCGCACCATCGCCTGGATCACCTCGCCGACCTGCCGCAGGTCGGGGTTGTTCGGCACGATCATCTCGACGGTGAGGGGGCCGGTCACGCCGGCCTCGCGCAGCAGGGCGCGGGCGGCGGCGATGTCGCGCCCCGGGGGCGCGAAGTCGCGGGCGTGGAAGGGGTTCGCGGGCGGCAGCGGCTGGCGCGTCGGCGTGTACATCCCCTCATAGACCACCTGGTTGATGGCGGTCCGGTCGATGCTGAGTTCGAAGGCGCGGCGGATGCGCGCGTCACGCGCCAGGCCGTTGCTCCCCCCCGGCCCACGGCCGAGATTGATGGTGATGCCCTGGTAGCCGATCTCCTCGACCGGGACGACGCGCAGGTTGCGGCTGCGCTGGGCGGTGCGGACGTCGTCGGGTTCCATGCGCTCGCCGAATTCGATGGCGTTGGATTGCAGGTTCGCCAGGCGGACATTGTTGTCCGGGATGGGCAGGTAGGTGACGCGCTGGAAGTGGATGTTGGCGCGGTCCCAGTATTGTTCGAAGCGCTCGACGACGATGCGTTCCTGGGCGACTCGCTCGACGAAGCGGAAGGGGCCGGCGCAGACGGGACGGGTGCCGAAGTTGCGGCCGAGTGCCTCGGCGGCGCGGGGGGAGACAATCATCCCGGCGCGATCGGTCAGCTGGGACATGAAGGCGGCGGAGGGATTTTTCAGGCGGATGCGGACGGTCAGTGGATCGACGATTTCCAGCGCGTCGATCTCGCTGATCTCGCTGCGGCGGAAGCTGCCCTGCATCGTCATGTGGCGGTTGAGGGAATAGACGACGGCGGCGGCGTCCATGCGCTCGCCGTCGTGGAAGGTCACGCCCTCGCGCAGGGCGATGCGCAGCGTGCGCGGGTCTTCCCAGGTGAATCCGGTGGCGAGCTGGGGGACGACTTCGAGGCGCTCGTTGATGTCGAACAGCTTGTCGCAGAGCGACATGTAGACGATGCGGCCGACATAGGTGCGCGACAGCGTGGGGTCGAGGATGTCGGGGTCCTCGCGCAGCCCGATGCGCAGGTTTTGCGCGCTTGCGGAGCCGGCGGCGAGCAGGGCGAGGATGAGCCAGAAAGCGCGGATCATGGTCTTGCTTCCTTGAAGAAAGATTGCAGTTGCGCAAGGCGGGCGCCGCCGGGTTCAGCTTCGGCCATCGCGGCGGGCGGGGGCAAGCTGTCCGCGAAGTGGCAGGCGACGCCGGCCTCGAGTGCGGGGCTTTCCACGCGGCAGCGGAGCTGCGCGAAGCGGCAGCGAGTGTGGAAGTGGCAGCCTGGCGGCGGGTTGGAGGGGCTGGGGACGTCGCCTTCGAGGGGTGCGGCAGCGCCGCCCTGACCAGGGACGGCGGCGAGCAGCGCGCGGGTATAGGGGTGGCGGGGTGCGGTGAAGATGGCCGCCGTGCTGCCTTCCTCGACGATGCGGCCGAGGTACATCACCGCAACGCGGTCGGCGATGTGGCGCACCACGCCGAGGTCATGGCTGATGAGGATGAAAGTAAGGCCGAGGTCTCGGATGAGGTCCTGGAGCAGGTTCACCACCTGGGCCTGGACGGAGACGTCGAGCGCGCTGACCGGTTCGTCGCCGATGACGAGTTTCGGGCCGGAGGCGAGGGCGCGCGCTATCGCGATGCGCTGGCGCTGGCCGCCGGAGAATTCGTGCGGCCAGCGGGTGGCGAGTTCGGGGCGGAGGCCGACGCGGGTGAGCATATCGGCGACGCGGTCACGCACCTGCGCGCGGGGGACGATGTTGTGCAGGATGAGGGGTTCGGCGACGGCCTGCTCCACCGTCATGCGCGGGTCGAGGCTGCCGAAGGGGTCCTGGAAGATGAGCTGCATGTCGCGCCGCCTTGCGCGGAGGGCGCGGGGGGAGAGTTTGCCGAGGTCCTCACCCTGGAAATGAATGGTGCCGCGGTCGGGTTCGATGAGGCGGAGCGCGAGGCGGCCGAGGGTGGATTTGCCGCAGCCGGATTCGCCGACGATGGCGAGGACCTGGCCTTGGGCGACGTTGAGTGTGACGCCGTCGACTGCGCGCACTGTCCCGAATCGTTTTGCGATGTCGGTTACTGCCAGCATCACCGAGTGCCCGTAGCCAAAAATAAAAGATGGGGGGTTTGGGGGGAATTCTTTCCCCCTATGCTTGTCACGCGGCCTCCAGAATTTGGCTGAGGGGCGCGCGCCAGCAGGCTGTCGCGTGGTCTGCTGTGATGGGGATGAGTGGCGGTTGTTCGGCGATGCAGCGGCTGATGGCGAAGGGGCAGCGCGGCGCGAAGCGGCACCCTGCGGGCGGGTTGCGCATATCCGGCACCGTGCCGGCGATGGAGGCGAGGCGCCCTGCCCCGCCCGCGAGTTTCGGAACCGCGCCGAGAAGTCCCACGGTGTAGGGGTGTTCGGGTTGGGCGAAGAGGCGCGCGGCGGGGGCGCGTTCGACCACGCGGCCGGCGTACATCACGGCGACGTCGTCGGCGTGGTCGGCGACGACGCCGAGGTCGTGGGTGATGAGCACCACGGCGGTGCCGGTTTCGCGCTTGAGCGTGTCGAGCAGGGCCAGGATTTGCGCCTGGACGGTGACGTCCAGTGCGGTGGTGGGTTCGTCGGCCAGCAGCAGGCGGGGGGCGCAGGCCAGCGCGATGGCGATCATCACGCGTTGGCGCATGCCGCCGGAGAATTGGTGCGGGTATTGGCGGGCGCGGCGCGCGGCGTCGGGGATGCGTACGCGTTCCAGCATGGCGATGGCCGCGTCGAAGGCGGCGCGCGGGGGGAGGTTGCGGTGGATGCGCAGCGCCTCGGCCACCTGCTCGCCGGCGGTGAAGGCGGGGTTGAGGCTGGTCATCGGCTCCTGGAAAATCATCGCCATCGCACCACCGCGTAGTGCGCGCTGGCGCTCGGGCGTGAGGGGTTCGCCGTCGAGCACGATGCGGCCGCCGATGCGGGCGCTACCCGGCAGCAGCCCCATGGTGGCGAGCGCGGTGACGGATTTGCCGGAGCCACTTTCGCCCACCACCGCGAGTGTCTTGCCTGAGGCCACGGCGAGGCTTACGCCATCGACGGCGCGCAGCGTGCCGCGGTCGGTGGCGAACTCCACGGTCAGGTCATCGATGGCCAGCACCATGTCGCACAGAGACCAACAATGCCCGCGCGCCGCAAGGGCCGTCACAGGCGAAAACCCGTCCGCCGGTACGGCCATCGCCCAAAGCGTTGGCAGGCACGGCCCGGTGCGCGGGCATTCCGGGGCTGGCCTTCCCCCGGCAATCCGTCGGAGGGTGGCCGCTCAAGGAGGATCACCGATGAGCGAGACACCCATCATCCGTCCGGTGCGGTCGGAGGACCACGCGCAGTGGCTGACGCTGTGGGATGGCTACAATGAATTCTACGGCCGCGTGGGCGCCACGGCGCTGAAGCCGGAGATCACCGCGATGACCTGGGCGCGCTTCTTCGACGGGTATGAGCCGATGCACGCGCTGGTGGCCGAACAGGACGGCGTGCTGCTCGGCCTGGTGCACTACCTCTATCACCGCACGACGCTTGCGCTGGCGCCGTACTGCTACCTGCACGACCTGTTCACGACACCGGCGTCGCGCGGCAAGGGCGTCGGCCGCGCGCTGATCGAGGCGGTCTATGCAAAGGCGCGGGAGGCGCGCGCCGCGCGGGTCTACTGGCTGACGCACAACACCAACGCGACGGCGCGCGTGCTGTACGACAAGGTGGCGGAGGAGTCGGGGTTCCTCGTCTACCGCCACCCGTTGTGAAGGCTACAGCTTGACCTTCAGCAGCGCGCCGATCTCGCCCACAATGCCGCGGCGGAAGGCGAGCACGCAGGCCACGAAGATGCCGCCCTGGATCACCGTGACCCAGGCGCCCCATTCCGCCAGGTAGTTCTGCATCGTCACAATGACGGCCGCGCCGATCACCGGGCCGAACACGGTGCCAAGGCCACCGACCAGCGTCATCAGCACGACCTCGCCGGACATGGACCAATGCACGTCAGTGAGCGTGGCGATGCCGAAGACGAGCGACTTCGTCGCACCCGCCACACCGGCGAGGCCTGCCGAGAGGATGAAGGCCAGCAACTTGTAGTCATCGGTGCGGTAGCCGAGCGAGGTCGCGCGTGGCTCATTCTCCTTGATCGCCTTCATCACCATCCCGAACGGCGAATGCACGATGCGGTGGACCAGCAGGAAACCGATGACGAAGACCGCCGCCACCACCCAGTACATCGACAGGTCGGCGCTCAGGTCGAACATGCCGAACAGCTTGCCGCGCGGGATCGCCTGGATACCGTCCTCGCCACCCGTGAAGGGTGCCTGGACGCAGACGAAATAGACCAGTTGCGAAAGCGCCAGCGTGATCATCGCGAAGTAGATGCCCTGCCGGCGGATGGCGACCCAGCCGAACACCGCACCCAGCGCCGCGCCCACCGCGCCGCCCAGCAGGATGGCGAGCTCCGGCGGCACGCCCATCACCTTCGCGGCGTGGCCGGCGATGTAGCCGCCCATCCCGAAATAGGCCGCGTGGCCAAAACTCAGCAATCCGACATAGCCGATCAGCAGGTTGAAGGCGCAGGCGAACAGGCCGAAGCACAGCAGCTTCATCAGGAAGACCGGGTAGAGACCGGCGAAGGGCGCGACGCCCAGGAACACCAGCATCACGATGAGTGCCACGCGCTGCGGGCGGGAGAAGCCCCACAGGCTGCCGTCACTGACCGGTGCGGGGATCACCCTAATGCCAGGCGCGGTGGTTTCCGAGGCCATCTACGCGGTCCTCCCGAACAGGCCGGCGGGACGCGCCAGCAGGACGATGATCATGATGACGAAGATGACCGTGGCCGAGGCCTCGGGGTAGAAAACCTTGGTCAGGCCCTCGATGATGCCCAGGCCGAAGCCGGTGATGACCGACCCCAGGATCGACCCCATGCCGCCGATCACCACCACCGCGAAGACCACGATGATGAGGTTCGATCCCATCTGCGGATTGACCGAATAGATGGGCGCCGCCAGCACGCCACCCAGCGCCGCGAGAGCCACACCCGCGCCATAGGTCAGCGTCACCATCCGCGGCACGTTGATGCCGAAGGCCTGCACCAGGGCCGGGTTTTCCGTGGCGGCGCGGAGGTTGGCGCCAAGGCGCGTCTTCTCGATCACCAGCCAGGTCGCGAGACACACCGCGGCTGCGAACACCACCACCCAGCCGCGATAGACCGGCATGAACATGAAGCCCAGGTCCCAGGCCCCCGAAAGCTCTGGCGGGATTCGGTAGGGCAGGCCGGATGAGCCGAACTCATTGCGGAACACGCCCTCGATCACCAGGCCGATGCCGAAGGTCAGCAGCAGGCCATACAGGTGGTCGAGCTTGTAGAGCCGAGAGATCATCAGCTTCTCCAGCACGATGCCCGTGGCACCAATGATGATCGGCACCAGGATCAAGGCGAACCAGTAGTTCACCCCGAACCAGTTGAGCAGCATCCATGCGGCGAAGGCGCCCATCATGAACTGCGCGCCATGAGTGAAGTTGATGACGTTGAGCAGGCCGAAGATCACCGCGAGACCCAGGGAGAGCATGGCGTAGAAGGCGCCGTTGATCAGACCCAGGAGGAGCTGGCCGAATAGAAGCGGGAGAGGGATGCCGAAGAGCTCGTCCATGGGCAACGTCCTTAGGGAAGAAAGGCTGGGGAAAAGAATTTCCCCAGACCCCATTCTTTTATTTTTTCTTACGAAGCGGGCGCAGACTCAGCTGCGGACCAGCGGGCAGTTGCCCTCGGCAAGGGGGCGGAAGGCCTCCTCGGCGGGGGTAGTCTGGACCAGCTTGTAGTAATCCCAGGGCGCGCGGCTCTCGGCGGGCGTCTTCACCTCGAACAGGTAGGACGGGCAGAGCTTGCGGCCATCGGGGCGGATGGTGCCGGCGCCGAACGCGTCATCGTCGCAGGGCATCGCCTTCATGCGGTTGATGACCTCGATGCCGGAGAGCTTCGACGCCGTGATCCCCATATCCTTGATGGCCTTGAGATAGTGCAGCGCCGCGGAGTAGTTCGCGATGGACGCCATGTTCGGCTTGATGTCGCGCAGCCGCGGCTGCAGGCGCGTGGTGACGGCGCGCGTGCGGTCGTTGAGGTCCCAGTAGAAGCTCTCCGTCAGGATCAGGCCCTGCGCCGTTTGCAGGCCCAGCGCGTGCACGTCGGGCAGGAACATCAGCAACGCCGCGAGCTTCACGCCACGCCGCGTGATGCCGAACTCGGCCGCCTGCTTAACGGAGTTGATGGTATCCGCGCCTGCGTTGGCGAGGCCGATGACCTTCGCGCGGGACGCCTGCGCCTGCACCAGGAAGGATGAAAAATCGCTCGTCGCCGGGAAGGGATACTTCACGCTGCCGAGCACGCGGCCGCCGGCATTGCGCACGAAGGTCGAGGTGTCGCGCTCCAGCGCATGGCCGAAGGCATAATCGGCGGTGATGAAGAACCAGCTGTCGCCGCCTGCGCGCACCATCGCCCCGCCGGTGGACTTCGCCAGCATGTAGGTGTCGTACATCCAGTGGATGGTGTTGGGCGAGCAAGCCGTGCCGGTGAGGTCCGACGTCGCCGATCCTGTGTTGATGTAGGCCTTGTTCTTCTCCCGCGCGACGGTGTTGACCGCGAGGCCCACCGAGGAGGTCGGGACGTCGAGCACCAGGTCCACACCCTGGTCGTACCATTGCCGCGCGATGTTCACGCCGACATCGGGGCGGTTCTGGTGGTCGGCGACGATGACTTCGACGTTGAAGCCCTGGTTGCCGAATTCCTGCACCGCCTGGCGGGTGCATTCCACGCCATAGGGGCCCGATATGTCACGATACGTGCCGGACTGGTCATTCAGCACGCCGATCCTGATCGTGTTGGCCGCCTGCGCGCGGGCCGAGCGGAACGGAAGCCCACCCAAGGCTGCGGTGCCGGCGGCGCCGGCCAGGATCGTGCGTCGTGTCGTTGTCATTCTTGTTGTCTCCCTTGCGAAAATCATGGGCCCTTGGCGGGCATGGGCGTCAGGCGCGGATCAGCGGGCAGCCCCCGGCGGCGAGCGGGCGGAACGCCTCCTCCGCCGGCGTGGTCTGCAGCAGCTTGTAGTAGTCCCAGGGCGCGCGGCTTTCGGCCGGCGTCTTCACCTCGAACAAGTGGGCGGGGTGGATCTTGCGGCCATCGGCGCGGATCGACCCGGCGCCGAAGCAGTCATCCTCGGTCGGCATCGCCTTCATGCGGTTCACCGCCTCGACGCCCGACGCCTTGGCCTGCGCCACGCCCATGTCCTGCACGGCCTTGAGGTAGTGCAGCACGCCGGCATAGCAGCCCGCCTGGGTCGAGGCCGGCTTCGCACCGCCGAGCTGGGGCGCGACGCGGGCGGTGAAGGCGCGGGTGCGGTCGTTCAGATCCCAATAGAAGGTCTCCGAGCAGACCAGCCCCTGCGCGGTGGCAAGACCCAGCGCGTGGACATCGGGGATCAGCATCAGCAACGCGGCGAGCTTCACGCCGCGGCGCGTGATGCCGAACTCGGCGGCCTGCTTGATGCAGTTGGTGGTGTCCGAGCCGGCATTGGCCAGGCCGATGACCTTGCAGCGGCTGGCCTGGGCCTGGACCAGGAAGGCGGAGAAATCGGTCGTGCCGGGGAAGGGCGTGCGCACAGCGTTCAGCACGCGGCCGCCGGCCTCGCGCACGAAATTGCCGGTGTCGCGTTCCAGCGCATGGCCGAAGGCGTAGTCGGCGGTGATGAAGAACCAGCTGTCGCCGCCCGCGCGCACCATCGCGCCGCCGGTGGACTTGGCCAGCATGTAGGTGTCGTAGGTCCAGTGCACCGTGGTTGGCGCACAGCGCGCGCCGGTGAGGTCCGAGGTGGCGGCGGTGGAGTTGATGTGGACCTTGTTCTTCTCGCGGCAGATGTCGTTCACCGCGAGTGCCACCGAGGAGGTGGTCACGTCGAGCAGCATATCCACGCCGTCGCGGTCGATCCACTGGCGGGCGATGTTCGCGCCCACATCGGGCCGGTTCTGGTGGTCCGCGACCAGGATCTCGACGTTGAAGCCGCGCGGGCCGAAATCGGCCACCGCCTGGCGGGCGCAGGCCACCGCGTTGGGGCCGGAGATGTCGCGATAGGTGCCGGACTGGTCGTTCAGCACGCCGATCTTGATGGTGTTCGCTGCCTGCGCGCGGGCACGCACAAGCGGCACCGCGCCGAGGATGGCGGCACCGGCGATGAGGCTCCTGCGGTCCATGGCTGCGATCCTTCTCAGACGCCGAGGTATTCGTGGAGGCGGTCGAGCGAGGTCAGCAATTCCTCGTTCTTCACCATGTCCACCACGCGGCCGTGCTCCATCACGTAGTGGCGGTCGGCGACGGTCTGCGCGAAGCGGAAATTCTGCTCGACCAGCAGCACGGTGAAGCCACGCTGCTTGATCTCGCGGATCATGCGGCCGATCTGCTGCACGATGACCGGGGCGAGACCTTCGGAGGGCTCGTCGAGCAGCAGCAGCTTGGCCCCGGTGCGCAGGATTCGCGCGATGGCCAGCATCTGCTGCTCGCCGCCCGAGAGCTTGGTGCCCTGGCTGCGCGCGCGCTCCTTCAAATTCGGGAACAGCGTGTAGATCTCGTCGAGGCTCAGCCCGCCCGGCATCACCACCGGGGGCAGCATCAGGTTCTCGGTCACGTCGAGCGAGGCGAAGATGCCGCGCTCCTCCGGGCAATAGCCGATGCCCTTGCGCGCGATGATGTCCGAGCGCGCCGAAATCAGCTCCGCGCCATTGTAGCGGATCGACCCGGCGCGCTTGCCGACCAGGCCCATAATCGCGCGCAGCGTCGTGGTCTTGCCCGCGCCGTTGCGGCCCAGCAGCGTGACGACCTCGCCCGGCTTGATGTCGATGTCGACGCCGTGCAGCACATGGCTCTCGCCGTACCAGGCCTCGAGCCCGCGCACGGCGAGCAGCGCGTCGGTCTCCGCGCGGATCATGCCGTCAGCCATGCGCCGGCACTCCCACGCTGTCGACCTCGGTGCCGAGATAGGCCGCGATCACTTCCGGATTGCGCGAGACGGAGGCGTAGTCGCCCTCGGCCAGGATGCGCCCGCGCGTGAGCACGGTGATCTGGTCGCACAGGCCGGCCACCACCTTCAGATTATGCTCGACCAGCAGCACGGTGCGGCCCTTGGCGACACGCTTCACCAGCGCGACGATGCGGTCCACATCCTCATGCGTCATGCCCGCCGTCGGCTCGTCGAGCAGCATCATCACCGGGTCGAGCGCGAGGGTCGTCGCGATCTCCAGCGCGCGCTTGCGGCCATAGGGCAGTTCGCCCGCCGTGATCGTGGCCCAGGGGATGAGACCCACATCCTCGAGCAGTTCGCGGGCGCGGTCGTCGTAGCGGCGCAGCAAGCCGTCGGCGCGCCAGAAATCGAAGCTGCCGCCGCGCTGACGCTGCAGCGCAACGCGCACATTCTCCAGCACCGTCAGATGCGGGAACACCGCCGAGATCTGGAAGCTGCGCACCAGGCCGAGTCGCGCCACATCGGCCGACTTCATCGCGGTAATGTCGCGTCCGTCATAGGTGATGGTGCCGCGCGTGGGCGGGAGGAATTTTGTCAGCAGGTTAAAGCAAGTCGTCTTGCCGGCGCCATTGGGCCCGATCAGCCCATGGATGGTGCCGCGCTTGACCCGCAGGCTCACGTCGCTGACCGCAACGAAGCCCCGGAATTCCTTCGTCAGGCCCACCGTCTCGAGAATGATATCCGACACGTGCCCTCCTTCCCTTACGTCCCGGCGTCATTGCGCCGGTTGTGTGTGTTGTCGTGTTCTATGGCGGTGCCGCGCGCGCGACGCAAGGCGGCTATGCATCCACGCCGGCATTAATTCGCACGGCGAAGCGACGTTGTGGTCACGGGTCCCGGTGGGGCGCCCCGGCAGGCGGCGCCCGCACCCCGGCGGCGGCTATTCCGCCGCGATTTCCTCGGGCGTGACGACCCGGTCCGTGACCTGGGCGAGTTCGAGCATGAAGTCGACCACCTTCTCCTCGAAGATCGGCGCACGGAGGCCTTCGGCCGCCTGCGGATTCTTGCGGAAGAAGTCGATGACCATCTGCTCCTGGCCGGGGTACTTGCCGGCTTCCTGGCGCATCGCCCGCTGCATCTCCTCGGCCGAGACCTGGACGTTGTTGGTGCGCCCGATCTCGGAGAGCATCAGGCCCAGGCGGATGCGGCGCTCGGCGATCGTGCGGTATTCCGCCTTGAGCGTGTCGTCATCCTTGCCGGCATCCTCGGCATCGGGCTTGCCCGCCTTGCGGTCTTCCTCGATGCGGTCCCAGATCGCCTTGAACTCGGCCTCGACCATGCCCTCGGGCACCTCGAAGCTCGCCTGCTCGGCGAGCTTGTCGAGCAGCACGCGCTTCACGCGCATCCGGCTCATCTGGTCGTATTCGCGCTGCATCTGCTCGCGGATGACGGCCTTGAGCGGCTCCAGCCCCTCGAAGCCGATGCCCTTGGCGAGCTCGTCGTCGATCGGCTTGACGATGGTGCGCTTGAGGCCCTTCGCGGTGATCGCGAAGACCGCTTCCTTGCCGGCCAGGTCCTTGGAGCCATAGGCCATGGGGAAGGCGACCTGGATGTCGCGCGCCTCGCCGGGGCTGATGCCCTCCAGCTGCTCGGCGAAGCCGGGGATGAAGTTGCCGCCGCCGATCTCGATGGGCGCGTCCTCGGCGGACCCGCCGGGGAAGGGCTCGGCCGGCACGGCGTCGCCCGCCATGTAGCGCGGCAGGGCGATGCGCAGCGTGACCGGGCCGCCGGCCACGATCAGCACGGGCCGCGTCGCGGAGGCGTCGCCGGTCAGCGTGAAGCGCGCCTCGGCACGGTCCGCGCCGAACGGGGCGAGCGCAATGGTAAGCGTGCGCAGGATGCCATCGGCGCCGATCTCCTGCACGCCGAAGGACACGGCCGCGCCGCCATCCTGCACCGACAGGCGTGCCGAGAGCTCCGCCTCGCCGGCCGTGAGCGGCACCGCGCCGCTCAGCGCCACGGCGCCATCGGCGAAGCTGAGGTCCACATAGGCGAACCCGCCATCGCGGCCGGAGCCGACCACGGTGATCGCCGCACCGTCGATCGCCTCGAAGCCGGTCGGCAAGGTCGCGGGCGCGGCCGCACCCTCGACGCCGGGATTGGCGATCAGGTTCGGCACCACGCGACCCACGAAATCGGCCGAGACCACGTCACCGACCACGGCAGGGCGAACCTCGGCAATGTCCTCGAAGCCGCGGTTGCGGCTGGCGATGTTCTCCAGCGCCTTGTGAATCGCCTCCTCGGAGGGCTCCGCCTTCAGCCGCTCGATCGCGATGGACGAGAAATCAGGCATCGGGATCTCGGGCAGGATCTCGAAATCCATGCGGAACTCGAGGTCTGCGCCATCGGCGAAGTTCACCACCTCGATCTTGGGCTGCTGCGCCGGGCGCAAGCCGCGGTCGGTGACGACCTGTCGCGACGCCTCCTCGACCGACTGCTCCAGCACCTCACCCATCACGGCCTGGCCATAGCGCTGCTTGACGATATGCGCGGGCACCTTGCCTGGCCGGAAGCCTGGGATCTTCATGTCCTTGGCGAGCGCGCTGAGCCGCTTGTCGCGATCCGCGGCGATGGAGGTCGCCGAGACGGTGATGGAAAAAGCCCGCTTGAGGCCCTCATTCGCAACTTCGGTCACCTGCATCGGACGTCACACCTGCTCGCTGAAATACCGGAAGGCCACAGGGAGGCGCTGGTGCGGGCGGAGGGATTTGAACCCCCACGGCTTGCGCCACTGGAACCTAAATCCAGCGTGTCTGCCAATTCCACCACGCCCGCGACGCGCCTGCGGCCGAGAAGAGGGGGCGTGTAGCGCGGTTGGCGCGAATAGCAAAGCAAGGCGGGGGAAAAGAATTTCCCCCGGACCCCCATTCTTTCTTTTTTTGCTAACCGCGAGACGGGGTACCAGCGACAGGCTTGAAACAGACTGGTCGGCCGACTAGTCTCGGTGCATGGATACCAACATCGGGGCCTACGCGGCCAAGACGCATCTCGGGCAGCTGTTGGATCGGGTGGAGGCTGGGGAGACCCTGACCATCACGCGCAATGGCAAAGCCGTGGCCAAGCTGGTGCCGGCGAACCCACCTGTCGCATCCGGCACCGCCATCGTCGAAAGCCTCCGCGCCTTCCACGAACAACTCCGCGCGGACGGCGCGAAGCCCTTCACGACCGAGGAAATCCTGGACCTTGTCAAAAGCGGGCGGAAATACTGACCGCGTTCGTTCTCGATGCATCCATCGCTGTCGCGGCCACGCTGCAAGACGAAACCAATCTCGCCGTCGCCCTGCACCTGATGGGCGAGGCCGAACGCCTCGGCGCCGCAGTTCCCGCATTGTGGCCGACCGAACTCGGCAACGCCCTGCTCGTCGCCAGCCGCAGGGGTCGCATCTCGGATGACCAACTACGCGACGCGCTCCGTCGCCTCCTGGCCCTCAACCTGCGGATCGAGCCCGCCGACCCCGTAATCCTCTGGGAAGGCCCGATCACCCTCGCCCTGCGCCACCGGCTGACGCTCTACGACGCGACCTACCTCGATCTCGCCATGCGCCTCGGCGTGCCGCTGGCAAGCTTCGATGCAGCGCTGCGCGCAGCGGCCACGGCCGAGGGGATCACCCCCCTGCCCTAGCCCGGCAACGCCTCCGCGGAAGCATCCAGGACCACGCGCTCATCCACTGCGGGCCAGAGGGCACATCGGTCTTGCGTCCTGGTCATCCTTGATGTGCTCTTGGGGCCCGCATCGTCGCGCGGGTTGACGCCATTGCACGAAGGCACCCCGTGATGACCAATGATGCCGTGGCCGCCGCATCCGCACGCCGCGGCCTCACCCTCTTCGGCGTGTGGATCTTCGCCATCATCGGAATTCTGTGTCTTGTCGGCGCCGGCATCAACGCGGCGATCATGGCGCGGTTCATGGCCGTCTCGGAGATCGGCGTGGCGGAAATCGCCTCCGTCGAGCGGCAATCCCGCAAAGGCGGAGACGTGTTTCTGGCGCGCGTCGTCGTCGCGCCACCGGGCGGAGAAAGGCTGACGGACACGCTGACCTTCAACGAGAGGCCCGCGATCGGCGATCGGGTCGAGGTCCGCTACGCCGCCAATTCCTTCCTCCACATCATGCCCGTCTCCGTCGCGGAGTCTGGATCGACCCAGGGCCTGCTCTGGACCGGTGCTGGGCTTCTTGTCGTCGCCGCCCTGTTCCATCTTCGCCATCGACGTCGCGGCTAGACGCCGAGCAGCGCCTCCGCGCAGGCATCCAGGATCGCGCTCTCATCCAGCCCGTATTCGGCATAGAGCGTCGGGATGTCCCCCGCCTGCCCGAACCGGTCCACGCCGAGCGGCACCACCCGTTGCCCGCGCACGGCACCGAGCCAGGCATGCGCCGCGGGATGGCCATCGAGGATCGTGACCAGTGCCGCCCCCGCCGCCATCGGCGCCAGCAGCTGCTCGATATGCGAGCCAACCCGCGTGCCCCCCCGCCCTGCACGCCGCGCCTTCAGCCACTCCGCGTGCAGGCGGTCGGGCGAGGTGATCGCGAGAAGCCCTGCCCCCGGCTCCTCCGCGCGCAACTCGGCGAAGGCGGCCTCGGCTTCGGGTGCGACCGGGCCCTGATAGGCGATGGCGATGCGCGCACCCTCCGCCGGCTTCACCACCCAGTGTGCGCCCGCGATCACCGCCGCCGGGTCGATCCGCCGATCCGGCTGGGTCAGGCCGCGTGTCGACAGGCGCAGCCACACCGAACTGCCCTGCGGCGCCTGCATGTGCGCGAACCCATGGCGCAGGAGCACCGCGAGCTCATCCGCATGCGATGGCTCGAAGGCCGCGAGCCGATCCTGCGCCATCCCCAGAAGCGGCGTGTTGATCGACTGGTGCTGCCCGCCCTCGGGCGCGAGGGTGATGCCCGAAGGCGTGCTCACCAGCATGAAGCGCGCATCCTGGTAGCAGCCATAGATCAGCGCATCGAGGCCGCGGTTCACGAAGGGGTCGTACACCGTCCCCACCGGCAGCAGCCGCGCCCCATAGAGGCTGTGCGAGAGGCCCAGCGCGCCGAGCACCAGGAACAGGTTCTGCTCGGCGATGCCGAGCTCCACATGCTGCCCCTCCGGCGACATCCCCCAGCGTTGGGCGGAGGCGAGCTTCGCGTCGCGGAACACGTCGTTCTTCTTGTGCCGGTCGAAGATGCCGCGCCGGTTCACCCACGGCCCGAGATTGGTGCTGACCGTCACATCCGGGCTCGTCGTGACGATCCGCGCCGCAAGATCCGCGCATTCGCCATTGCCGCGGCCGATCTCGGCGAGCATCTCGCCGAACGCCGCCTGGGTGGAGACGACACGCCCGGCCCCGGCGCCGGGTGTCGGCAGCAGCGCCGGCACGTGCACCATCGGCGAGGCCAGCGCGCGGCCCTCGGGCGCAATCGGCGTGGCGAAGGGCACCGCCTCGATGAAGGCGCGCAGCTCCGCCTCGGGCACGTCGAGCCCCTCAAAGAAATCCCACTCATGGCCGGGGCGGATGTTCATCGAGGTGCGAAAGATGTCCATCTGCTCGCGCGTCATCAGGCCGGAGTGGTTGTCCTTGTGGCCAGCGAACGGAAGCCCCATGCCCTTGATGGTGTAGGCGATGAAGCAGGTGGGCTGGTCGCCCTCGGCATCCTGGGTGCGGAAGGCCTCGCTCATGGTCTCGATGTCGTGGCCGCCCAGATTGGTCATCAGCGCCGACAGCTCGTCATCCGACAGCGGGTCGATGATGGCGCGCACGCCCGGCACCCGCCCGAGGTCGCTCAGCAGCGCGTTGCGCCAGGCGGCCCCGCCCTGGAAGGTCAGCGCGGCGTAGAGGCTGTTGGGGCAGTCATCGATCCAGCGGCGCAGCGTGTCGCCCTCGTCGCGGGCGAAGGCGGCGAGGAGTTTTCTGCCGTATTTGAGCGTGACGACGTTCCAGCCCATGTCGCGGAACAGGCCCTCGATGCGGCCGAACAGCCGGTCGGGCACCACGGAATCCAGGCTCTGGCGGTTGTAGTCGATCACCCACCAGACATCGCGGACGTCGTGCTTCCAACCCTCAAGCAGCGCCTCGTAGATATTCCCCTCGTCGAGCTCGGCATCGCCCACCAAGGCGATGTGCCGGCCGCGCGGCACGTCGGGGCGCGCGAGGCCATGCAGGTGCACGTAGTCCTGCACCAGCGACCCGAAGGTGGTCAGCGCGACACCGAGGCCCACCGAGCCGGTGGAGAAATCCACCTCCACCCCGTCCTTCACCCTCGATGGGTAGGGCTGGATGCCGCCGAATTCCCGCAGCGTGGACATCTTCTCCAGCGTCTGCCGCCCGAGCAGGTAGTTGATCGCGTGGAATACCGGCCCGGCATGCGGCTTCACCGCGACGCGGTCGGACGGCTTGAGCATGTCGAAATACAGCGCCGTCATCACCGAGATGATCGAGGCGCAGGAGGCCTGGTGCCCGCCCACCTTCAGCCCGTCCCGGTTGGGCCGGACGTGGTTCGCCGTATGGATCATCCAGGCCGAGAGCCAGAGCAGCTTCTTCTCGACGGCCTTGAGCATGCGGATGCGCGCGGCCTCGTCGATCGGCGCCGCCGGCGCTGGCTTGCCCTGCATGGTCATTCGGTTCACCCGGGTCTGTTGCTCGTAGAATAGGGCGCGCCGCCCCTGGCCGAAAGGCCGCCGCCGCATGCTGCACTGCAACGATTTCGTTTGCATCCGATGCCGCCGGGCGCGACGATGTTCCCCGACGAGGAGCGTCAGAACGGCAACCGAAGCAGCGCGCGGGCGCTCTGGCCCGCCGCATGGAGGCGCAGACATGCTCGACCAACCGATCGTCAATCTTTTCTCGCACGTGAAGCCCGCCGATACGCCCTGGCGCAAGGATGGGCTGCGCAGCTTCTTCGAATACAAGGATCTCGGCATCGCGGCCGCGACCGGCGGCCGCGTGATCGCCCACCTGGTCCGCGCCAACGAGGCGCCGGAAAAGGGCACCGGCTGGCACACCCACCAGTGCGAATTCCAGATCGTGCTGATGACCAAGGGCTGGGCGAAGTTCATGTACGAGGACAAGGTCACGCTGGTCGAGGCCGGCGACTGCGTCCACCAGCGCCCGGGCATCGTCCACTACCTGTTCGACTACTCGCCCGACATGGAATACCTCGAGATCGTGGGCCCCGCCGATTTCGGCAGCCAGGATGCCGAGCCCGCCGCCGCCGAGATCCCCGCGCCCACGCCCTGGACCAGCGCGCCGCCGCGATGACGCCGGCCGAAAAGGACCACGTCCGCGCGTCATTCGCGCTGGTGGAGCCGATCGCGGCGCAGGCGGGCGCGTTGTTCTACGGCCGCCTGTTCGAGCTCGACCCGAGCCTGCGCCCGCTGTTCCGCGGCGACATGGCGGAGCAGTCCGCGAAGCTCATGGCCATGATCGCCACTGTGACGAAGAACCTCGACAATCCCGGTGTGCTGGTCCCGGCCGTGCAGTCGCTCGGCAAGCGGCATGCGGGATACGGCGTGCAGGACAGCCACTACGCAACGGTCGGCGCGGCGCTGATCTGGACTCTCGGCCAGGGGCTGGGCGACAAGTTCACGCCCGAGGTCGAGGGCGCCTGGGTCACCGCCTACACCTTCCTGTCGGGCGTGATGCAGGAGGCCGCGCGGCACTGACGCCGCGGCCCTTGCTCAGAATTCGATGTCGAGCTCCGCGATCTCCTCGGGCTCCGCCTCGGCGTCGCGCATCCAGTCCTGCATGGCGTCCCAGCCCAGCACCGCATCGGCGAAGGTGCGGCAGGCGCCCTGCATCGCCACGTCATAGGTGACGTAGCGGCTGACCACGGGCGCGAACATGGCATCCGCGATGCAGGGTGCCGCGCCGAACAGGAAGGGCCCGCCCGAACGCGCGATGCAATCCTCCCAGATCGCGTTCACCGCGGCGATGTCGCCGCGCGGTCCGGTCCAGATGCGGAAGCCCGGCCGGCGCGCGCGGATGTTCATCGGCAGCGAGGAGCGCAGCGCGGAAAACCCCGAATGCATCTCGCCCGAGATCGAGCGACACAGCGCGCGCGCCTGGCGCTCCTCGGGCAGCATGTGCGCGGCCGGGAAGGCCTCGTTCAGGTACTCGGCCATGCCGAGCGTGTCCCACACCTTCACGTCGCCATGCACGAGCGCGGGATAGCGGATGGAGGAGGCGCGCATCAGCAGCTCCTCCTTCACGCGCGGGTCGTCCGGCGAGATCGATTCCGCGTGGAACGGCAGCCCGGCGATGCGGCAGAGCAGCCAGCCGCGCAGTGACCATGAGGAGTAGTTCCGGCTCGTGATGAACAAGACAGCTTCCGCCATGAGCCCAGCCCTTTTCCGCGAAGGGAGGAGGATATCAATTGATCGCGACGCGGGATACGCTGCATCGACTGTCCCGCGGAGAAGCTTTGCCGATGCTCTACAGCTTGACCGCCCTGCAGGAGGACCTCGCCGCACCGTTCCGGCGCATGGCGATGCTATCGGCGCGGATGCTGCTGGATGCCGCCGGCGACGCGCCGCAGAATTTCCCCGCCCGATACCTGGCCGGCGCGCTCGACGTCGCGGGGCGCGCCGCGGTGCTGCATCACCGCCCCGCCTTCGGCTTCACCACCGCGCGGCTGGGCAATCGCGACGTCGCCGTGCGCGAGGAGGCGGTGGCAAAGACGCCCTTCGCCACACTGCTGCGCTTCGTCAAGGAAGGTGCGGAGGAGCAGCCCAAGGTGCTCGTCACCGCGCCCATGTCGGGCCATTTCGCGACGCTGCTGCGCGGCACGGTCGAGACGATGCTGCCCGACTTCGACATCCACATCACCGACTGGCACAACCCGCGCGACGTGCCCGCCGCCGAGGGCGCCTTCGGCTTCGACGACTACGTCACCCACATCATCGATTTCCTGCGCGCCATGGGCCCGGGTTCGCATGTGCTGGCAGTCTGCCAGCCCTCCGTCCCCGTGCTCGCCGCGGCCGCCATCATGGCCGAGGACCGCGACCGCGCGCAGCCGCGTTCCATGACGCTGATGGCGGGGCCCATCGACACGCGCATCGCGCCCACCAAGGTCAATGAATTCGCCGCGCAGAAGGACATGGCCTGGTTCGAGAAGAACCTGATCCAGAAGGTGCCGTGGCAATTCGCCGGTGCGGGTCGCCGCGTCTATCCCGGTGCCACCCAGCTTTCCGCCTTCATGGCGATGAATATCGGGCGCCACATCAGCGGCCATGTCGGCCAGGTGAAGAACGTCGCGACCGCCGACGCCGCCGCCACCGAAACACACCGCCATTTCTATGAGGAGTATTTCTCCGTCATGGATCTCTCGGCGGATTTCTTCCTCGAGACGGTGGACCGCATCTTCAAGCGCCACGAGCTCGCGACCGGGCTTCTGGAATACCGCGGGCGCCGCGTGCGGCCGGAGCTCATTCGCCGCTGCGCGCTGATGGTGGTCGAGGGCGAGCGCGACGACATCTGCTCGGTCGGGCAGACGATGGCGGCGCTGGATCTGTGCTCGGGCATTCCGGTCAACATGCGCAACTACCACCTGCAGACCGGCGTCGGGCATTATGGCGTGTTCAACGGCCGACGCTGGCAGACGGAAATCTACCCGAAGGTGCGCGAGATGATCGAGAGCATGAGCTGATCAGCGCCTAGCCCTCCGGCCGGTGCAGCTGCACCGGCGCGCGCGTCACCGTGCGCACGCCGCGCTTGAAGGCGTGCAGGACGGGCGCGGTGGTGCGCAGCGCCATCACCGCATCGGGCGCGTCCAGCACGATCAGGTCGGCCGGCATGCCGACCGCCACGCCGTAATCGTCCTGGCGCAGGACGCGCGCCGCATCGGCCGTGATCATGCGGAAGATCGCAGCGACGTCGTCGTCATTGCCGCGCTGGCAGACGACGGCGTGCATGTTCGCCTGGCGCAGCAGCTGCCCATCCCCAAACGGCGTGAAGGGGTTGAGGATGTTGTTCGACGCGATGGAACACAGCACGCCGAGATCGGCGAAGCGGTTGGCATCCACCACCGCGCGCGGCACGTCGAACTCCGCGTGGCGTCCACCAAGGTAGAGGTCGGTCGCCACCAGCGGCGTCAGCGCGACGCCGCAGGCCGCCATGCGCCGCGCCACCTCCTCCATCGCCGCGATCGGCATGGTGGAGAGCTTCGTCACATGGCCGATGGCAACGCGCCCCTGCCAGCCATGCTTCTCCGCCAGGTCGCAGACCAGCAGCGTGTCGAGCTCCGATGCCGAGGCGCCGGAATCGAGGTGCATGTCGATGTCGGCGTCGTGCTCGATCGCCATCTCGAAGACGCGGTGGATCTGTCCCGCGCGATCGCTGTCGTAGTTCGGCGCGGCGCCGACGACGCGCGCGCCGTTGCGTAGCGCCTCCAGCATCAGCTCGTCCGTGCCGGGGTTGTTGAGCAGGCCCTCCTGCGGCATCACGCAGATCTCGAGGTCGATGGCCCAGGCGTAGCGGTCGCGCAGCGCCAGCACGCCCTCGAAGCCGCGCAGACCCACAAGGGGGTCGACCTCGCAATGGGTGCGCATGCGCATGGTGCCGTGGCTGATGCACTTCTCGATGGTCGCGGCGGCGCGCGCGGTCACGTCCTCGACGGTGAAGCTTTCCTTCACCGCCGAGACGCGCTCCATCGCGCGGTGCGGGTTGCGCGTGGTCTCGCATTCGCAGCGGCCGAGGATGCAGGATTTGTCGAGATGGATATGCGTCTCGACGAAGCCGCCTGCCACCACGCGGCCACCGGCGCGCACTTCCTCGCGCGCGGTCGCGGCGATGCGCGGCGCGATCTCCGCGATAAGGCCATCGAACACCGCGAGGTCCAGGGTGGGAGCGTCCGGCGCGGCATCGGGCAGGCGGATGTCGCGAAGGATCAGGTCAGGCTGCACGCGTGCTCTCCCGGAATGGACCGGGAGAGCCTAGCGGGTTTCGTGCCGCGGAAAAGCGGCCTCAGCGGACCAGGGCGCAGCCGCCTTCGGCGACGGGGCGGAAGGCGTCGTCGGTGCCGACCGTCTGCAGCAGCTTGTAGTAGTCCCACGGCGCGGTGCTCTCGGCCGGCGTCTTCACCTCGAACAGGTAGGCCGGGTGGATCTTGCGACCATCGGGGCGGATGGAGCCCGCGCCGAAGGCATCGTCATCGGCCGGTATCGCCTTCATGCGCGCGACCGTCGCCGCGCCATCGGCTTTGGCTGCGGCCACGCCCATGTCCTTCACGGTCTTGAGGTAGTGCAGCGCCGCCGAGTAGCAGCCGGCCTGCACCATCGAGGGCGGCTGGTTGCCCGGCATGTTGCCGCGCACGCGGGTGGTGAGCGCGCGGGTGCGGTCGTTGAGGTCCCAGTAGAAGGTCTCGGTCAGCACCAGGCCCTGCGCGGTGGGCAGGCCCAGCGAATGCACGTCGGTGATGAAGACGAGCAGGCCCGCGAGCTTCACGCCGCGCCGGGTGATGCCGAACTCGGCCGCCTGCTTGATGGAGTTGATGGTGTCCGCACCCGCGTTGGCGAGGCCGATCACCTTGGCGCGGGACGCCTGCGCCTGCACCAGGTAAGAGGAGAAATCCGTCGTGCCCGGGAAGGGCGTGCGGACCTGGCCGAGCACGCGGCCGCCGGCGGCGCGGATGAAGGCCGAGGTGTCGCGCTCGAGCGCATGACCGAAGGCGTAGTCGGCGGTGATGAAGAACCAGCTGTCGCCGCCGGCGCGCACCATCGCGCCACCGGTGCCCTTGGCGAGCATCCAGGTGTCGTAGGTCCAGTGGATCGTGTTCGGGCTGCACTGCGCGCCGGTGAGGTCCGAGGTGGCGGCGCCGGAGTTCAGGAAGATCTTGTTCTTCTCGCGCGCCACGCCGGCGACGGCGAGGGCGACCGAGCTCGTCGGCACGTCGATGATGGCATCCACGCCATCACGGTCGAACCAGGTGCGCGCGATGGTGGACCCGACATCGGGGCGGTTCTGGTGGTCCGCCTGCACGACCTCGACATTGAAGCCCAGCGCGCCGAGCTCGCTGATCGCCTGGCGTGCGCAGATGGTGGAGCCGGGGCCGGAGAGGTCGCGATAGGTGCCGGACTGGTCGTTCAGCACGCCGATCTTGATGGTGCCGGCGGCCTGGGCGCGGGCGCGGGCGAAGGGCAGGCCGGCAAGGGTGCCGGCGCCGGCGGCGAGGGCGCCGCGGCGGGAAAGGGTCATTGGTTTTTCCTCGGTTATGGCCCGTCTATAGACGCGTCGCGTCCGGGAGGCAAAAGCCTCAGCTGCCGACCTTGAGCGTGCTCACCAGGCCCCGCAGGCAGGCGAGGATAGACAGCGGCGTGATCTTGCCGGTGCGGGGGTTTTCCTCCGAGGGCACGTTCTCGATGGTCATGGTCAGGCGCACTTCGGCGGACTCCACCCGGATGGTGTGGGTGTTGCGCGTGACCGCGGGGTCGGCCCAGATTTTTACCTGTGTGCGCTCTGGACCTATGCCGGCCATGGCAAGTGCGGCGGCGACGTTGACATTGGCGGGGAAACCGGCCGCCGCGTCAAAGGCGTTGCCCTCGAAAATGAGCTTTGCCTCGCCGGTGACGGCAAGCACGTCGATCCCGTGCTGCGCAAGATAGGGCGCGCCGACCAGCCCACCCGGCGGCTTGCGCGTCTCGATGGTGACGGACGACACGCTGCCCTCCGCAGCCGCGCGCACGGCGTCGAGGCCGAGCAGCGCGCCGGTGGGGATGATGATGCGCGCGCCGGTCGCGCGCGCCTGCTCCACCAGGCGCATGCGCGGCAGCAGCGCGCCGCAGGAGGACGGGACGAAGATGCGCCCGCGCGCGATGGCGGCGGTGGCCACTTCCTCGAACACGGAGGCGGGCGCGGCCTCGACCACGATGTCGGCGACTTCGGCGAGGCCGGCAAGCGAGGTGATCGCCGGGCGTCGGGCGAAGCCGGCGAGGTTGTCGGCGGCCTTGGCGTGGTCGCGCGCAGCGACCGCCACGAGCTCCAGCCCCTCCACGCCGCGATCGAGCGCGCGTGCGAGGTGCAGCCCGATGGCGCCGAGACCTGCGATACCGACCTTCAACGCCACGCTATTCCTCCTTGAACCCGTATTCAGGGATGCCCTGTTCCGCGCCATAATACTTGTAGGGCAGGAACTTGCCACTCATGGAGATTTTGACCCGGTCGCCCTTGGGGTTGGGCTGGCGTTCGAAGTCGAAATCGAAGTCGATGGCGGACATGATTCCGTCGCCGAACTCCTCCTCGATCAGTGCCTTCCAGGCCGGCCCGTTGACCATCACCATTTCGTAGAAACGGTAGATGAGCGGGTCGGTCGGCGGCATCGCCGTGCCGCGATAGGGCACCTCGTTGAGCATCCGCTCCTCGGTCTCGCTGAGCCCGAACAGCGCCGCTGCCTTGGCCGCGAGCGGCTTGACCAGCTTCATCTGCCCAAGCAGCGCGCCGACGATCAACGTGTCCGACACGCCGCCGATCTCGGCGCAGATGTGCTTCCAGGTGAAATTCTTCTCGCGCTTGATGTCGAGGATTTTTTCGGTGAGTTCCACACGGGTCATGGTGTGCTCCTTGGTTGGGTGGTTGGCGCGCCGCGGGCGTTCATGCCCCCGGCCTTACTTCGGGCGCGTGTCTCGGATTCCAATCGGCCGGCAGGCCTTGGGCCATCAGGCGCGAGCGCGTGATGAGGAAGTCGAGGATGTGCTCGCGCAGCGCGTGGTAGCCGGGCAGCTTGTGCAGCGTCGCCCGCATCCGCGGCCGTGGCAGCGTGTTCACCACCACTTCGGCCAGCCGCGCATCCGGGCCGTTCGTCATCAGCAGGATGCGGTCGGCGAGCAGGATCGCCTCGTCCACGTCATGGGTGATCATGAAGGCGGTCTGGTCGGCCTCGCTCACGAGCCGCGCGACCTCGTCCTGCAGCGCACCGCGCGTCAGCGCGTCGAGCGCGGAGAAAGGCTCGTCCATCAGCAGCATCTTGGGCGCGATGGCGAAGGCGCGCGCGATGCCCACGCGCTGCTTCATGCCGCCCGAAAGCTGCGACGGTTTTTTGTCGGCGGCCGCCGTCAGCCCGACGCGCTCCAGCGCCTCGCGCGCCGCGTCGCGCAGCTGCGCACGCGGCATGTCCTTGTGCCGGCACGACAGCGCGAAGGCGACGTTCTGCTCGGCCGTCATCCAGGGCATCAGCGCATGTCCCTGGAAGATCACCGCGCGGTCGAGAGAGGGCCCCTCGATCGCTTGCCCATCGACGATGACCTCGCCATCCGAGGGCTTCTCCAGCCCCGCAAGGATGTTCAGCACGGTCGTCTTCCCGCACCCCGAATGGCCCACCAGGCAAACGAACTCGCCGCGGTTCACGCCGAACCAGAGATCCTCGAAAATCGTGGCCCCGGGATAGCGCCGCGCAATCCCCTCAACCGAGACATAGGCGTGGTTCATTCCTGCCACGCGACCGCTCCCGCCACCCATCCCAGCAACCGATCCAGCAGCAGCCCCACCAGCCCGATCATCAGGATCGCGATGACGATGTCCGCCAGGCTGAGATTGTTCCACTGGTTCCACACCCAATACCCAATCCCGGTTCCGCCCACGAGCATCTCCGCGGCGACGATCACCAGCCAGGCGATGCCGATGGAAATGCGCATCCCCGTCAGGATCGTGGGCGCCGCCGCGGGCAGGATCACCCGCCAGGCGGTCTTGAGGCTGCCCGCCTCCAGCGTGCGCGCCACGTTCAGCCATTCCCGCCGCACGCTGCCCACGCCGAACGCCGTGTTCAACAACATCGGCCAGATCGAGCAGATGAAGATCACGAACACCGAGGAAATCGAACTGTCCTTGATCGTGTAGAGCGCCAACGGCATCCACGCCAACGGCGAGACCGGCCGCAACACCTGGATGAACGGGTTCAGCACCGCACCCAGCAACGGCGACATCCCGATGGCGAAGCCCAGCGGAATCGCGACCAGTGCCGCGAGCCCAAACCCGATGCCGACGCGCGCTAGCGAATAGGCGATCTGCACGCCGATGCCCTGGTCGTTGGTGCCGCGCACGTAGAAGGGGTCGCGCAGCAGCTGCCACAGCCGCGCGGCGATCTCGGAGGGCATGGGCATCGGCGTCTGCCCACCCTGCGCGGCGGCGGCGCCGACGAGGGCGGCGTATTCGGCGTCGACGACGGAGCCGCCAGTCGCGGCGCTGCTGCGCAGCGCGAGCTCCCAGGCGCCGAGGAAGAGGATGAGGAGCGCCAAAGAGAGGAGAGAGGAACGCCAGAAGGGGATAAGCATGGGAGCTACCTTGACAGCATGGGGGAATGAATTCCCCCAAACCCCCATCTTTTATTTTTATCTATTGGTGCTTCCTCGCAGCCAGCACCAAAAAATCAAAAATAAAAGATGGGGGTCTGGGGGAAATTCTTTTCCCCCAGTCTTCAGTTTCGACGAATAGGCTGCGCCGCGAGATATGGCCCCGGATCATTCGGATCGAAGGTGCGCCCGTTGATCACATAGCTCCGCATCGGCGAAGCCGGCACCTCGATCCCCGCCTCCCGCATCGCGCGGCCTGCATCGAGCGCGAGGTACACCTGCTCGGCAACACCCTTGTAATCCACGTCGCGCGTCAGCTGCCCCCAGCGGCGCATCTGCGTCAGCATCCAGATCGCCATGGAGTGCCAGGGGAACGGATCGAAGCCCACGCGGTTCGGCACGCGCTGCACCTGGCCGAGCCCGTCCGCATAGGTGCCGGTCAGCACCTGCTGCACCACCGTCTCGGGCTGGTTGAGGTAGTTCTCGGCGGAGACGACGCGCGCCACCTCGCGCCGGTTCTCAGGTTTGTTGGCGTGCGCGGTGGCCTCGACGATCGCGCGCAGCAGGGCGGCGAAGGTGTTGGGCTGGGTCTGCACCATCGAGCGCGGCACGGCGAAGGCGCAGCACGGGTGGCCGTCCCACATCTCCTTCGTCAGCACATGGATGAAGCCCACGCCGTCGAAGACCGCGCGCTGGTTGAACGGGTCCGGCCCGAGGAAGCCGTCGATGTTGTCGGCGCGCAGGTTCGCGACCATTTCCGGCGGCGGGACGGAGCGGATCTGCACGTCGCGGTCCGGATCCAGCCCGGCCTCGGCCAGGTAGTCGCGCAGCAGGTAGTTGTGCATGGAGAAATCGAACGGCACGGCGAAGCGGAAGCCGCGCCAGTCGCGCGGGTTGCGTTTGTCGCGGTGCTTCATGGCCAGCGTGATGGCTTGGCCGTTGATGTTCTCGATCGCGGCGACGGACCAGGGGATGGGGTTGGCCACGCCGACGCCCAGCGACATCGCGAGCGGCATCGGGGCGAGCATGTGAGCGGCGTCGTATTCGCCGGCGATGGCGCGGTCGCGGATGACCGCCCAGCCGGCGGTGCGGATCACGTCGACGTTGAGGCCCTGGCGCTCATAGAAGCCCATCGGCTTGGCCATGATGATGGGCGTGGCGCAGGTGATGGCGATGAAGCCGATCTTGAGGTCGCGCTTCTCCGGCGCGGCCGGCGTCTGCGCGAAGGCCTCGCGCGCATGGCCGAGCGGGAAGACGGAGGCGATCGCGGCCATCAGCGTCGCGGAACCGAAGGTGGCGAGCATGGCGCGGCGCGTGGGTGCGGCGGGGAAGACGGCGCGGAGGACCGCCTCGTCGGCGGCGGCGCCGAAGGCACCGGTGCCGTCGGTGGGGGCGTCGCAGGCGAAGCCCGACTGGTGCGGCATGGCGCAGCCGCAGGCGAAGGGGGTTGGGCGCGTCATGGCGGCATCTCCGGCAGGCTTATGCGCCGGAGATCGCCGGCGCCTTTGCCGCGGCCAAGCAATGCATGTGCCGCATCAAGCTGTGGCGCCGCCTCCCGGCGCAGGCCGCCAGATGCGCCAATCCTGTGCAGCATGGCGCGGGATTGTGCGGCGGCAGCCTAGAGGCCCAGTTCGCTGAGGCTTGGATGATCGTCCGGCCGCGGCCCCCAGGGCTCCCACAGGAATAGCCGGTCGGCGGCGGCGATGGGGCGGTCGTTGATGCTGGCCTCGCGCCGCCGCATCAGGCCCTGCGCGTCGAATTCCCACTGCTCGTTGCCGTGGCTGCGGAACCAGTTCTGCGAGTCATCGCGCCATTCATAGGCGAAGCGCACGGCGATGCGGTTGTCGGTGAAGGCCCAGACCTCCTTGATCAGCCGGTACTCCAGTTCGCGCGCCCATTTGCGCGTGAGGAACTCCACGATGGCGGGGCGGCCGGCGAAGAATTCCGCGCGGTTCCGCCACTGGCTGTCGGCGGTGTAGGCGAGCGAGACGGCGACCGGGTCGCGGCGGTTCCACGCATCCTCGGCGCGGCGCGCCTTGAGCGCGGCGGTCGTGGCATCGAAGGGCGGAAAGGGCGGGCGGCTCTCCGACATCAGCGGATCGGCGGCGAGTACATCAGGCCCCCCCTGTTCCACAGCGCGTTGATCCCGCGCTCGAGGTTGATGCCGCTCGCGGCACCCAGGTTGCGCTCATAGATCTCGGCGTAGTTGCCGACCGCGCGGATCGCGTTGTAGGCCCAGCGCCGGTCCAGCGCCATCATCGGCCCATGGTCCCCGGCATTGCCGAGCAGGCGCCGGATCGCGGGATCGGGGCTTGCCAGCATCGCCTCGGCATTCTCGCTGGTGACGCCCAGTTCCTCCGCCTCGATCAGCGCGAAGATGGTCCAGCGCACGATGTCGTTCCACTGGTCGTCGCCCTGGCGCACCACCGGCGTCAGCGGCTCCTTGCTGATGCGGTCGGCCAGCACGTGGTGCTCGGCGGGGTTGGACATGGCAGTGATGAGGCCGATGAGCTGGCTCGCATCGGTCGAGATCGCGTCGCAGCGGCCGGCATCATAGGCGATGCGCGCCTCGTCATTCTGTTCGAACACAACGGGGTTGTAGCGGATGTTGTTCGCCCGCGCCCAATCGGCGAGGTTCAGCTCGCTGGTGGAACCGGCGAAGGTGCAGATCGTGGCACCCGCGAGGTCGCGCGCGGTGCGCACCGCCGGGTTGCGACGGGTGAGAAATCCCTGGCCGTCGTAGAAGATCACGGCGGTGAAGTTCACGCCCACGGCCGTGTCGCGCGAATGCGTCCAGGTGACGGTGCGCGGAAGCAGGTCGATCTCGCCCGATTGCAGCACGGCGAAGCGCGCCTGGCTCGTCAGCGGGGTGAAGCGCACCTTGCGCGCATCCCCCAGCACGGCGGCCGCGACCGCGCGGCAGATGTCGGGATCCATGCCGCGATAGACGCCGCGGCTGTCCGGCGCACCAAAGCCCGGCGCATTGGGCGCGGCGCCGCAGGACAGCACGTCGCGCTGGCGCACGCCGGCGAGCGTGGGCCCGGGCAGGATCGATTGCGCGCCCGCCTCGGCGGCGATGCCGAGGCCGATCAGGGCGGCCAGGCCAGTGATGCGGAACCAGTGGTGCATGAGGCGCGTCCTTTCAGGGGATCGCCGTGGCGCCATGCAATGCGCGCGCCGCGGCCCCGGCGCGGTGACTCAGACCACCGGGCTTTTTCCGCCATCGACGTTCAGCGCCGTGCCGGTGATGTAGCCGCCACCTTCGGAGCACAGGAACAGAGCCGTCGCGGCGAATTCCTCGGCGCGGCCGAGCCGGCCCATCGGCACCGCCTTGCCCTGCTCCGCCTTCCACTCCTCCCAGGTGATGTTGCGCTTCTCGTTGGCGTGGCGCCGCACCCATTGGTCGGATTCGATGATGCCCACGAGCAGCGCGTTCACCAGCACGTTGTCGGGTGCGAATTCATTCGCGAGGGCTTTTGTCAGCGCCATCCCCGCCGCGCGGCTCACCGAAGTGGGCGCCGAGGTCGCGAGCGGCGCCTTCGCGCCGATGTTGAGCACGTTGATGATGCGGCCCCAGCGGCGCTCGCGCATGCCCGGCAGCACCGCGCGGCACAGCCGGATGGCGGCGAACAGCTTCAGGTCCAGGTCGGATTGCCAGAAGGCGTCAGTCTGTTCGAGGAACGGGCCGCGCTGCGAGGTGCCGGCATTGTTGATCAGGATGTCGACCGCGCCCGCCGCCTCGGCCGCATGCGCACAGCCCTCGACGGTGCCCACATCGGCGGCGATCGTGATCACGCGCGCCGTTGGTGCCGCGGCCTTGATGCTCGCCTCCGCGCTCGACAGCGCCTCGATGCCGCGCGCCACGATGGCCACCGCCGCACCCGCCTTCGCGAATGCCGTCGCCATCGCGAGGCCAAGGCCCTTGGAACCGCCGGTGATGAGCGCGGTGCGCCCGGTGAGCTGGTCGTTCATGGTCGTGCCTCCGCGTTGGCGGCACTCCGCACGCGGCCGCGGCCTGCGTCAAGCCGCGCGGTCAGGCCTCGCGCGGCTCGGCAAAGCGAATGAAGCGGCGCATCTGCTGCGCATAGGCGCGGTTGCGCCAGGCGTTGAGACGGAAGGCGATCGCGTGCAACAGCACCAGGCTCGGCGCGCGCAGGCCAAGCCTGCGGCTGATCTCCCCGATCACCGCCAGGTCGCGCGGATCATTGCGGCGCAAGGTCACCGGCAGGAACTTGGACGGGCCGCAATAGTGGCGCACCTTCGCGCTCTGCCATCCTTGCGTGAACTTGCCGCCGGCCTGGAAATTGTAGGTGAAGGGCAGCGGCGTCCAGTCATTCTCGAACAGGATGTTCGAGGCGCATTGGTCGTTGGGGGGGCAGTTGAGCTTGTAGCGGCAATGGGTCTCCTGCTCGGCCATCGCATCGGCGAACCGCCCAAGGAAGGCGTCCTCCCAGCGCGAGGTGTCGAACACCATCACGCCGGAGTTGAAGTAGCGCGACCGCATGGCGGGGTCGTGGAAGCCGTGGTCGACCTCCTTGCGAAAGACGCCCGTCGAACTCAGGTCCATGTCGAGCACCGCCGCGACGGGCCGGCCATCCATGTCCAGCCGCTCGATCTCCAGATCCTCGAACACCAACGTGTCGGTATCGAGGTAGACGACGCGGTCGGCGGTCTTCACCGCCTCGGCGATCGCGGCGAGGCGCAGGAACGACGCGTTGGTCACATGCCCTACCGAGAGGAAGCGCTCCATGGCCACGTCTTCGATGGAATGGAGATGCAGCTCACCGCCGGCAGCCTTTACCGCGCGAGTGAATATCTCGCCCTCTGTACCCGCTACGAAATGATGACAAAATAAATGGTAATCACGGCCGCTCGGTTGCGACAGCACCGCCGACAATATCGCGTACTGCGCGAGTAAGAACGTGCGTCGGTCAGTGACATAGACATACGATACACGCATGGGTTGATCCTCTCTCAGAGTAATCGCCCCAGCGCGCGACTGCTGACCGGAGATGAAGTATACTACCGGTGTGCATACGATCATTCTACTGCACCGCAGCATTCGTTCCGCGTGCGTCTGATCAAGGAAAAGGGAGGATGGGGCGACCAACGGGGCTCGAACCCGTGACATTCGGCACCACAAGCCGACGCTCTGCCAACTGAGCTATGGCCGCCACACAGGGTGCGGGAGATAGAGCGCCGTGGCAGGGTGCGTCAACTGGCGCGGGGCATTCGGACGATGGCGGGTCGGGTGGCAACCATCATCAGGCGCAACACGGCGGTATCGCTGGCCGAGGACGAGCACGCGGTTCGGCTGCTGCAGGAACCGCGGGCCGGTGTGCGAGGGCCGATGGTCGCGGCCGTCTGCGTCGCCGCATTGCTCGTGGGCGTGGCCATGGTGCTGGCGCTGCCGAGGGCGCTTGCGGTGCTGCTGGGCCTGGTGCCGTTGCTCGCGGTGGCGGCGATGCTGGTGTTGATCCCGCGCCGCGCGGTGACGATCGGCGACGGGCTGGTGCAGGTGAGCGGGCGGGGCGGGTGGACGGAGCCGCTATCGGCCTATGCCGGGCTGCACGCCTGGGTGGATCGCTGGGAGGTGGTGCCGGCGGATCGCGAGGTGACGGACATCACCGGGCGCGTCGAGATCGTGCGCGGCGCGGACGAGGCGCAGCGCTACCAGGAAGGCGTACTGACGCTGGAGCATCGCCAGGATGCCCGACGCTCGATCGATCTCATCCGGCAGCCGAAGGGGGCGATCCGCAGCGCCGTCGCGCAGGGGCTCGCGCAGCGGCTCGGGGTGGCGCTGCGCTGGACTCATTGAGGCGGCGGCGCGTCGGCCGTCACGCCACCGCGCGGCTGGCCGCGATCCAGCGCCCGATGCGCGCCAGCGCTTCGCTCAGCAACGCCTCGTTCTTGCAGAACGCGAAGCGCGCATAGTGGTTCGGCGCCTCCGCGCTCGCGTAGAAGGCGGTGACGGGGATGGCGGTGACCTTCGCCTCCATCGTCAGGGCCCGGCAGAAGGCGACGTCGTCGCCGGTAAAGCCGAGCGGGCGAAAATCGGCGGTGATGAAATAGCTGCCCTTGGTCTCCAGTACCCCGAAGCCGAGTGCGGCGAGCCCCGCCGCCAGCAGGTCCCGCTTGGCCTGCAGATGCGTCGACAGGCCCTCGAAATAGGCATCGTCCTTGGCCAGGCCGACGGCCACGCCGCGCTGCAGGTTGGGCGGCGTCGTGAAGGTCAGGTTCTGATGCGCCTTGGCGACGTTGGCGGCGAGCCCGCGGTCGCAGGTGATGTAGCCGATCTTCCACCCCGTCAGCGAAAACGTCTTCCCCGCAGAGCCCACGCGCATCGAGCGCTCGCGCATGCCCGGCAGCGTCATCAGCGGGACGTGGCGGGTGCCGTCGAAGATCAGGTGCTCATAGACCTCGTCGCAGATGGCGTAGGCGTCGTGCAGCCGTACCAGGCCCGCGATGAACTCCAGCTCCTCGGCGTCGAACACCTTGCCGGTGGGGTTCATCGGCGAGTTGAGCAGGATGGCCTTGGTGCGCGGCCCGAAGGCGGCGGCGAGCTCGGCTCGCGGCAGCGCCCAGTCGGGCGGCGTCAGCCTTACCAGGCGGGGGATGGCGCCCAGCAGCTTCACCACCGGCAGGTAGGTGTCGTAGAGCGGCTCGATCAGCACGCATTCATCGCCGGGGTTGAGCACCGCCATCAGGCAGGCGGTGATGGCCTCCGTTGCGCCCGAGGTCACGATGACTTCCGCCATCGGGTCCACCTCGAGGCCGTAAAAGCGGCGGTTATGCGCGGCGACGGCCTGGCGCAGCTCCGGCACGCCGGCCATCGGCGGGTACTGGTTGCGCCCATCCCTGAGCGCTGCGGCGGCCGCATCGATCACGTCCTCCGGCCCGTCATAGTCGGGAAAGCCCTGGCCGAGGTTGATCGCGCCGTGCTCGGTCGCGAGGGCGCTCATCACCGTGAAGATGGTGGTGCCGGTGGCGGAGAGGAGCGCGTTCTGGGGCTGCATGAGGCGGAGACGATCCTTGCGGCGGGCGCGGGCCCGATGGAATTAGGCGTTCGAGATGGCGTTGGATCATGAATTTGCACGCCGCTTCCCGCAAGGCGTCGTTCCGCCACTGCCCGCGTTTTAAGCATCCGGCGCGCAGAATGGGCGTGGCGGCGACATGGCGGGGGATTTTCGCCGGCCGCGCGGATTGAAGCCGCGCCGCTCCGCGTGCCATACAGCCGCAACGCCGCATGCAACCCCAGCGGCGCGGGCCACCTGGCCCGGCCATGGCAATCTCCATGGCAGTGACCCAAGGGAGGAAGGAGTTCCGGTTCGCGGCACGCAGGCGCGCGGAGCGGTGAAAGCAAGGTCATGAAGAAAATCGAGGCGATCATAAAGCCCTTCAAGCTCGACGAGGTGAAGGACGCGCTGCACGAGATCGGCCTGCAGGGTTTGACCGTGGTGGAAGCCAAGGGCTTCGGCCGCCAGAAGGGCCACACCGAGCTCTATCGCGGCGCCGAATACGTCGTGGATTTCCTGCCGAAGGTGAAGATCGAGGTCGTCTGCGCCGACGACATGCTGGACCGCGCGGTCGAGGCCATCCAGATGGCGGCGCGCACCGGGCGCATCGGCGACGGCAAGATCTTCGTCTCCGACATCGCCGAGGTCATCCGCATCCGCACCGGCGAGCGCGGCGAGGACGCGGTCTGACCAGAGGCGGCGCAGCCTAGAGGGGGAATTCCGCTCGTGCCCCGTCCGGCCGGGGCGCGCGGCGGTGGAATGGCGCCTGCCCTTCCAGAAATTCCGGCGCAGGATTGTTGCGGCACGTCCGTTGCAAGCCTCAGCGCCGGCCGGGCCAGCCACGGGACCACCGGACCGCGGCCGGACTTGCACATTCGGGGATCACGCCCTTCGGGGCGCATCAGGGGAACAGGATAGCATCGATGGCCAAGAAGCCAGCAGCCGCAACCGGCAACGCCGCAGTCGCCAAGGTCATGGACATGATCAAGGAGAACAGCGTCGAATACGTGGATTTCCGCTTCACCGACCCGCGCGGCAAGTGGCAGCACACCGCCCAGCACATCTCGACGGTCGATGAGGAGACCTTCGTCGACGGCATCATGTTCGACGGCTCCTCGATCGCCGGTTGGAAGGCGATCAACGAGTCCGACATGATCCTGATGCCGGACACGGCGAATGCCTGCATGGACCCGTTCAGCGCCAAGCCGCAGCTGATCCTGTTCTGCGACATCATCGAGCCCTCGACCGGCCAGGCCTATGCCCGCGACCCGCGCGGCACGGCGAAGGCCGCCGAGGCCTATGTCGCCTCCTCCGGCGTGGGCGATTCCGTCCTGGTCGGCGCCGAGGCCGAGTTCTTCATCTTCGACTCCGTGCGGTTCGGCACGGGCGGCAATTTCGGCTCCTACCAGGTCGATTCCGTCGAGGGCCCCGGCTCCAACATGAAGGACTACCCCGAGGGCAACATGGGCCACCGCCCGGGCGTCAAGGGCGGCTACTTCCCGGTCGCCCCGGTCGATGGCGACGTCGACCTGCGCGCCGAGATGCTCTCGACCATGATCGAGATGGGCCTGCCCGGCGAGAAGCACCATCATGAGGTGGCGCAGTCCCAGCACGAGCTCGGCACCCGCTTCGGCACGCTGGTGACGATGGCCGACCAGATGCAGATCTATAAGTACTGCGTCCACAACGTGGCCCACAGCTACGGCAAGACCGCGACCTTCATGCCCAAGCCGATCTATGGCGACAACGGGTCGGGCATGCACACGCACCTGTCCATCTGGAAGGGCGGCAAGCCGATGTTCGCGGGCAACGGCTATGCCGACCTGTCGGAAATGTGCCTCTACGCGATCGGCGGCATCATCAAGCACGCGAAGGCAGTGAACGCGTTCACCAACCCCTCGACCAACAGCTACAAGCGACTGATCCCGGGCTTCGAGGCGCCGGTGCTGCTCGCCTACTCGGCGCGCAACCGCTCGGCGTCGTGCCGCATCCCCTACACGACGTCCCCGAAGGCCAAGCGCGTGGAAGTCCGCTTCCCCGACCCCTCGGCGAACCCCTACCTGGCCTACGCCGCGCTCACCATGGCGGCGATGGACGGGATCAAGAACCGCATCCACCCCGGCGACCCAATGGACAAGGATCTCTACGACCTGCCGCCGGAGGAGCTGAAGGGCATCCCTACGGTGTGCGGTTCGCTGCGCGAGGCGCTCGGCGCGCTGATGGCCGACCACGAGTTCCTGCTCGAGGGCGGCGTGTTCAGCAAGGAGCAGATCGAGAGCTACGTCGAGCTCAAGTGGAGCGAGGTGTACCGCTTCGAACACACCCCGCACCCGGTCGAGTTCGAGATGTACTACAGCGTTTGATGTGCCCTCAGGCGCCGGGCGCGCGCTCCGCGCGCTTGGCTCGCCGCACGGGCGGCGTTCGGCCATCCGGCCTCGCGGCCCGCAAAAGCGGGCCGAAGAGCGGCAGGATGGTCTGACACCCGACCGTTTCGGGTGTAGTCTCAGGCCGCCGGGCACCCAGCCCGGCGGCTTTTTCTTTGAGAGGCGGACATCATGCGCGGTGCGATCGGGGCGGGCATGCTCATGCTGGCGATGGCGGGATGCGGCGGCGGGCCGCCCGGCGCACCACCCCCTGCCGCCCCTGCCGGCACGCCGCCACAGCAGGCGGCCGCGTTGTTCTTCTCGCTCTGCGCCGAACCCGACCCGACCAAGACCCATGCCGAGGCCACCCGCCAGGGCCTCCGCCGCCCCTCCGACATTCCGCTGCGCGAGGTACTGCACGGCCGCGCCGGCGATGTGTTCGCGGTGGGTGCGGCGCGCGATTCCATGCTCATGCTCGGCGAGACGCCGCGGCAATGCGAGATCTGGGTGAACGAGGTCGCGCCGCGCGACATCGACCCGGAATTCAGTGCGGGCCTCGCGCGGCTGCGCGAGGCGGGGGCCACGACCAGCCTGGTCAACCAGGCGGAATCGGCCGGCGGGCTGACCAAGACCTACCTGGTCATCACGCCCGACCGTGTCGCGCGGCTGTTCGCCTTCGGGCCCAACCGGCAGGACCCGGGGACCTTCCGCTCCGTGCTGACCTCCACCAACGACCCGGCCCGCATCGCGGATGCGCGGCTGCAGGCACGGTGATGGCGATGCGCACGATCCTCATCGCCCTGCTGCTGTGCGCCACGCCCGCCCTGGCGCAGAACCTGGCCTTCGACGGCAACTGGCGCGGCACCATCACGCCGAGCGCCAGCGCGCGCGGCAACTGCGCCTCGGGCGAGCGGACCATCACGGTGCGCCGCGGCGTGGCGGAGATGAGCCAGCGCGACGGCGAGGCCGCCAGCGGCACGATCGCGACCGATGGCAACGTCACCATGACCGGGGGGCGCGATGGACGCGTCACGATCACCGGACGCTTCCAGGGCAACGCCTTCACCGGCGAATATCGGACGCGAGGATGCGTCTCGTCGCTGACGCTGGGCAGGTAGAAGGCCGGGGAAAGGAATTTCCCCGGACCCCATTTTTTTGTTTTTATCTCTTGGCGCTGGTCGTGGGGTCGGCACCAATGAATCAAAAAGAAAAGAATGGAGTCTTGGGAAATTCTTTTCCCCAGGCTTTCTTCCTCAGATCACCACCGACATCCCGAACGGCGGCTCCGTCCCCTCCGGGATCGTGCTGACATAGGGTGTGATCGCGGTTCGCGCGGCGAGGTCCGCCTTGGCCTTCGCGATCACGTCGGGCTGTTCCATCAGGTCCGTCGCGGTCGCCGCCATCACCTTCGCCACATGCACCATGCCCTTGTGCGCAGCCGGCAGCTTGCCCTGCGCGGTCAGCTGCCATGAATGGCCCGGCGTGCCGATCGCGTAGGTCGCGCCGCGCGCCTGCACCGTCGGCACCACCCAGGACACGTCGCCCACATCGGTGCTGCCCACCATGGGCACGCCGCCATTGTCGAGCGGGACGATCTGGTCGGTCAGGCCCAGGCCCGGCTTGGGCTTCAGCCCCACCTTGCGCCAGGCCGCGGAGAGATCCGCCGGCGTCATCGTCGCCTGGAATTCGCGTGCCCTGGCTTGGTCCGCCTCGTCGAAGGGCGGCGGGCCGAGCCGGTCGAGGGCAGCCTGCATCGCCTGCTCCATCGGCGTGTTCGGCAGCAGGTTCGCCACCCCCGAGAGCACGCGGTGCTCGACCTTGCACTCGGTCATCAGTGCCGCGCCATCGGCGATCTTCTTCACGCGCGCGACGAGGTCCGTGAGGTCGGGGAGCTCGCGCGCGCGGATCAGGTAGCGCACCTTGGCCTGCGCCTGGACCACGTTGGGCGCGATGCCGCCGGCGTCGAGATAGGCGTAATGAATGCGCGCGTCGGAGGGCATGTGCTCGCGCATGTAGTTCACGCCGACGCTCATCAGCTCGACCGCGTCGAGCGCGGAGCGGCCGAGCTGGGGGGCGGCGGCGGCGTGGCTCGCGCGGCCTTTGAAGGTGAAGTCGATGCGCGTGTTGGCGAGGCTGATCGCATCCTGCACGGCGGCGAAAGCGGAGGGGTGCCACGTGATGGCAACATCCACATCATCAAAGGCGCCGGCGCGGACCATGAAGGCCTTGGCGGCCCCACCTTCCTCGGCCGGACAGCCGTAGTATCGCACGCGGCCGGGGATGCCGCGCTCGGCCAGCCAGTCCTTGACCGCGGCGGCGGCGAGCAGCGAGGCGGAGCCCAGCAGGTTGTGCCCGCAGCCATGGCCGTAGCCGTCGCCGGGGATGGGGCGCGGCTCGGCCACGCCGGCTTCCTGGGACAGGCCCGGCAGCGCGTCGTATTCGCCGAGGATGGCGATCACCGGTCCGCCTTCGCCCGCCTCGCCCATGATGGCGGTGGGGATGCCGGCGAGGTTCTCGGTGATGGCGAAGCCTTCCTGCTCGAGCATGGCCTTGTGCTCGGCGACGGAGCGATGCTCGTTGTAGCAGAGTTCCGGCATGCCCCAGATGCGGTCGGACAGGTCCTCGTACCCAGTGCGGCGCTGGTCAACGAGGGTCCAGATGCGGTCGGTGTTTTGCATGGGCCAAAGCCTAGGACAGCCGCGAAGGGCTGGCGAGAGGGTCGTGACGCCAGCGGCCCGACCCGGAACAGCATGCACGAAGTAGGGATCACACCATGGCCGGCACCACCATCCGCCGCCTCGAGGCCGCCCAGGCCGAGGCGCGCCTCGCCGAGCTCGCGATGATCCTGGCCGATGCCGTCGCCCATGGCGCATCGGTCAATTTCCTGGCCGGCGTCACGACCGCCACGACCGAAGACTTCTGGCGCCGGCAACTCCCCGCGCTGGCCGCCGATGACACCCGGCTCTTTGTGGCGGAAGAGTCCGGCACCCTCCTCGGCACCGTGCTGCTCTTCTTCGCCCACCAGCCCAACGCCCCGCACCGCGCCGAGATCGGCAAGATGCTCGTCCACTCCTCCGCGCGCCGGCGGGGGATCGGCCGGCGCCTGCTCACCACCGCCGAGGAGGCCGCGCTCGCGGCCGGTCGCACCCTGCTGATGCTGGACACCGAGGCGGGCAGCGCCGGCGACCTGCTCTATCGCCGCTGCGGCTGGGTCGCGTTGGGCGACGTGCCGGACCACGCCTTCACACCCGATGGGCGGCTCGCGCCGACGACGCTGTTCTACAAGGCGCTCGGCCCGCACGCGCCGGTTCAGGCGCGCGCCATCTCCGCCACGTAGTCCCCGATCGCGAGCGAGGCCGTGAGCCCCGGGCTCTCGATGCCGAACAGGTTGATCAGCCCGGGCACGCCGTGCACCGCCATGCCCTGCACGCAAAAATCTTGCGTGGCCACCGCGGGCGGGACGATCTTCGGCCGGATGCCCGAATAGCCCGGCGCCAGCGCGCCCTCCGGCAGGCCCGGCCACCAGCGGCGGATGGCGGCGTAGAAGCCTTCGCTCCGCTTCGGATCCACGTCGTAGTTCAGCTCTGGCACCCACTCCACATCCGGCCCGAACCGCGCCTGGCCGCCGAGGTCGATGGTGAGGTGCGTGCCCAGGCCCCCCGGCACCGGCACCGGATAGATCAGCCGCGAGAAGGGCGAGCGCCCGATCAGCGAGAAATAGTTGCCCTTGGCGTAGTAGGCGGTCGGGACGTGCTCCGCCGCCAACCCCTCCAGCTTCGCGGCCCACGCCGGCGCATGCAGCCCCGCGCTGTTCACCACCAGGCGCGCGTGCAGGGTCATCGGCTCCGCACCGCCGACATCCACCTCGATGCCATCGGCCATCACGCGGCCTCCCAGCGCGGGGGCGTGGAAGACGAAGATCGCGCCCGCATTTTCGGCATCGCCCTGCAGCGAGACCATGTAGCTGTGGCTGTCGATGATCCCCGTCGAGGGCGAGACGAGTGCCGCGACGCAATCCAGCTCCGGCTCCAGCTGCCGCGCCTCGTTGCCCCCGATGCGGTGCAGGTCGTCCACCCCGTTCGCCGCCGCGCGGCCGCGGATGCTCTCCAGCTTCTCCGCCTCCTCCGGCGATGTCGCGACGATCAGCTTGCCGCAATTCGCATGCGGCAGGCCGCGCTCGCGCAAGTAAGCGTAAAGCGCGCGCTTTCCCTCGACGCAGAACCGCGCCATCAGGCTGCCGGCTGCATAGTAGATGCCGGCGTGGATCACCTCGGAATTACGCGAGGAGGTTTCCGTCCCGATGCCCTCGGCCGCGTCGAGCACCAGCACCTCGCGCCCGTCCAGCGCGAGGGCGCGCGCGACCGCGAGGCCCACGACGCCCGCACCGATCACCACGGCATCGACCTGTTCCATCACACCACCTGGTTCAGCAGGGCCTCTTCGCCGCGTTGCAGGCGCCCGAGATTCTCCATGAGGAAATCGAGGATGTTGTCCTCATAGGCGCAGGTCTCGCCACCGGTATGCGGGGTGATGATGACGTTCGGCATCGCCCAGAGCGGGGAGAGCGGCGGCAGCGGCTCCTCCTCCACGCAATCGAGTGCCGCGCCCTTGATCCGCCCCGCATTCAGCGCCGCGATCAGCTCCGCCTCACGCACCACTTTTCCGCGCGCGACGTTGACCAGATAGGCGGTGGGTTTCATCAGCGCGAATTCGGCGGCCCCGATCAGCCCCTGCGTCTCCGGCGTCAGCGGGCAGCACAGCGCGACATGGTCGGCGCGCGGCAGCACCTCGTGCAGCTTGGCGATCGCGTGCACCTCGTCGGCACCCTCGGCACCGGTCGAGGGGGCGCGCTTCAGCCCCACCACATGCATCCCGAAGGCCTTCGCCAGCCGCGCGACCCGGCCGCCGATGCGCCCCAGTCCCACCACCGCCAGCGTCTTCCCGCCCAGCTCATCCTCGCGCATGGCGAAATCGCCCTGCATGCCGCGCCAGAATTTCCGCGCCTGGTTGTCCCGCGCCTCGCCGATGCGCCGGCTGATGGCGAGGATCAGCCCAATCGCGTGCTCGCTCACTGCATTCGCATTGCCGCCGGCCGCCGAGGCCAGCCGGATCCCGCAGGCCCAAAGGATATTCTGGTCGTACTGGTCCACGCCCGCGCTGATCGACTGGATGAAGGACAGCCGCCCCGCCGTCGCCGCCAGTGCATTGTCCCAGAAGCCGGAGACAACCAGCACGTCGATCTCCCCGATCCGCGCGGCGAGCTCCTCGCGCGAGCGGATCTCGATGAAGGGCATCCCGGTGTTGCGTGCGGCGAAGCGCTCGCCGAAGCGATAGGCGACGTGGGCGAAGCCGATGGTGGGCGTGGCACCGAGGGCGGACATGGGGGGCGGTTCCCGGATGGTTCGGCCTTCTCTATGGAACGCCGGCGCGGCGCCGCCAAGCCTTCCCCGACACCGTCCCGGGGCCGTCGCGCGGCGTCCCAGATTGCCTCCGGATTGCCGATTTCTTGCCTTGGCGCGGACGAAATACGGGGCAACACTCACGCAATGAACAGGGAGAATTCGCAATGACCATATCGTTCACGCGCCTCATGCAGCTCGGCCTCCTGGCCCTGCCCCTCGGCTTCGCCGCCGCCCCCGCCTCCGCCACATCGGGCCGGACCTTCGCGACGGACGTCGCGAGCGCGCCGCTGACCGAGCAGGTGCAGTACTATCGCGGCCGCGAGCGCCGCTGCTGGACCGAGGTGCGCCGCGTTCGCTTCCAGGACCGCTTCGGCCGCATCGTCGTGCGCGAGCGCCCTGTCCGCATCTGCCGCTGAGGCAGGCTGGCCCCGGGGGCCTCTCGGCCCCCGGGCGCCTCGCGTCAGTAGTAGTAGCGCGGATAGGGCCGGGCGACGACCACCGCAGGCGCCGGCGCGTAGTACCCGTAGGGCCGCGGCCGCACCGGCACGACGACGCAGGCCGAGAGCGTGAGAGTGGCCGCCATCAGGGCGGCGAGGACACCGAGCTTGCGCATCTGCTTCTCCTGCATGGCGCTGTTGCAATAGCCCCAGAATACCATGGGTGTTCGGTGCTCGGCGCAGCCGAATTGTAACCTTGCTTGCCGCTTCGCATCATAGTCCGGCGCGGCGCAGCTCCGGCGCCAGGCGCCCCGTCAGCATCAGCCACGCCATGCGCAGGTCCGAGCCCAGCGACCACAGCGGATAGGTAAAGGTGGCCGGCCGGTTGCGCTCGACCAGCATGTGGCTGCCCCAGGCGAAGCCATACCCGGCGACAGGCACCGCCAGCAGCAGCCAACGCGGCCCCATGACCAGGCCCCAGAGCAGCAGCGCCACCGCGATCAGCGTCCCGGCCAGATGCACGCTGCGCGTCGCCGGGTTGGCGTGCTCGCGCAGGTAGTGCGGCCAGAATTCGGCATAGGTGGCAAAGGGCGCGGCCATGACGCCAGCGTAATCCGCCACGTGGCCCGAGTCATCCACGCAGTGCGTTTCGCGGCGCAGCAATATCTGGCACACAGGCGCCCATGGCTCTTCCCGCCGCGCTGGCGCCGCTCCGACACCCGGTCTTCCGCAGCCTCTGGATTGCGGGACTCGCCGCCAATACCGGGCTGTGGGTGCAGAACACCGGGGCGGCCTGGCTGATGACCTCCCTCGCCCCTTCCCCGGTCATGGTGAGCCTGGTGCAGGCGGCCTCGATGCTGCCGGTCTTCCTGTTGGCCCTCCCGGCCGGTGCGCTCGCCGACATCCTCGACCGCCGGCGCATGCTGATCGCGGCGCAGCTGTGGATGGCGGCGATGGGCGTGCTGCTCGCCATCCTCACCTTCTCCGGCGGCCTGGGTGCCTGGGGGCTGCTCGCGCTCACCTTCGGTATCGGCTCCGGCACGGCGCTGATCTTCCCCGCCATGGCGGCCACCACGCCCGAGCTGGTCCCGCGCGAGGACCTGGTCCAGGCGATCGCGCTCAACGGCATCGGCTTCAACCTCGCGCGCGCGCTGGGCCCGGCGATCGGTGGGTTCATCATCGCGCTCTCCGGCGTCGAGGCCTCCTTCGTCCTCGCGGCGAGCGGCTTCATCGTCATGGTGGCTGCCCTGGTCCTGTGGCGGCGCACGCGCAGCACGGACACGTTGCCGCCCGAGCACTTCCTGCCCGCGATGCGCTCGGGCGTGTTCTTCGTTGCCGCCTCGCCGGCGCTGCGGGCGGCGATCCTGCGGGCCTGCGCGTTCTTCTTCTTCACCGCCGCCGTCTGGGGCCTGCTGCCCATCCTGGTGCGCGGGCGCCTCGGCCTGGGTCCGGATGCCTTCGGCCTGATGCTGACGGCGATGGGCGCGGGCGCGGTCAGCGCGGGGTTTGCGCTGCCCTACCTGCGCGGCAGCGCGACGCGCGGGGCCATCGTGTTCCGCTTCTCGATCCTCGCCGCCTGCGCCATTGCCCTGCTCGGCGCCTTCCCGCACTGGCTGCCGGCGGGCGTCGGCATGGTCGCCTTCGGCATCGCCTGGATCGGCGCGGCCAGCACGCTGCAGGCCGCCGCCCAGCTCGCCTCGCCCGCCTGGGTCCGGGCGCGCGCGATCGGCATCTACCAGCTCTCCTTCTTCGGCGCGCTCGCCGCGGGTTCGGCCATCTGGGGCATCCTGGGCAGCATCATCGGGGTGACCGAGACCCTGCTGCTCGCCGCCGTGACGGGGGCCGCCGTCGCCGCGCTGGTGCGGTCCTGGCGGATCGACCCGCCATCCTCCGCCCAGGCCCCGGCGGCCCCGCTGCCGATGCCCGAGGCCCCGGCGGCCGAATTCACCGAATTGCTGAACGAGCATTCGGGCCGCCTGCTCGAGGTGGTCCGCTACACCGTCGTCGCCGAGAACCGCGCCCCGTTCATCGCCCTGATGGCGGAGATGCGCCGCCTGCGCCTGCGCAACGGCGCCCGCGTCTGGCGCCTGTACGAGGATATCGCCCACCCCGAGACCTTCGCCGAGCTGTGGGTGATGGAAAGCTGGACCGACCACCTGCGCGAAGCCGGCAGGATGGATGCCGGCGACCTCGCAACCCTGGCGCGCGCCGCGGCGTTCCACCACGGGGATGCGCCGCCCGAAGCGTCGCGCTACCTGAACCTGAACCCCTGACATCGGGCGAGGGCGCACCTATCTGCCTCGCGATGTCCATGGAGATCCCAAGATGAAGACGCTGAATGATGTTCCCGACAATGCCAAGAAGGTGTCGATCGGCGTGCTGCAGGGCGTGCTGGTCGATACCTCCGACCTGACCAACGCCACCCGCCAGGCGCATTGGAACGTGAAGGGTCCGCAGTTCGCCGGCCTGCACAAGATGTTCGAGAAGTTCTATGGCGAGCTGAACGAGCTGGCCGATGAGATCGCGGAGCGGATCGTGCAGCTCGGCGCCATCGCCGACGGCACCACGCAGACGATCGGCGACACCACGCGCCTCGAGGCCTATTCGAACAAGCTGCTCGACGGGCTGGACCACGTGAAGGCGCTGTCCACGCGCTACGCGGCTCTTGCGAAGTCGGTTCGCGAAGGCATCGATTCGACCGACGAAGCCGGCGACACGGACACCTCGGACCTGCTGACCGAGCATTCGCGTTTCCTCGACAAGTCGCTGTGGATGCTCGAAGCCCACTTCCAGAAGTAAGACACGCGGTGCGGCGGCTCGATGAAAGGGCCGCCGCCTGATTCCAGGATGCGGTAAGACGGCGCGCACGCGTCAGCTTCCTTGGCCGTCGCCTAGACTTGAGCCTTCATCAAATAACCGATCGAGATTTTGGAACGACTAGGTTCGCGCGCAGCTGAGCTCCAGCGCCATTTCGGGCCCGTAGGCCGCCAAGGCGTATGGCGCAGGCCGCCAGGATCCCTCTGGGGACGGGTACCACCGACCCCTTCCACATCACCTGCGTCATGACCACCGCGAATGTCGGCCGTCTGAAAGGGGCGACCATCGCGGGCGCGCCGATCGGCCTGCTGATCGTCAGCTACGACCCGACGCACAAGAAGTGGTTCGAGGAGTTCGCCCCCTCCTCCGTGCCCAGCTTCAATGCCACCATCGCCAATATCGACTTCGCCGATGATACATCCGCGGAATCCGGCGCCATCGTCCAGATGGTGATGCTCGAAGCCAAGCCGATCATCGGCCAGTCGGCCAGCGTCACACTCGCGTTGGAGCCCAACAAAAAGGTCGTCAAACGCTGGGGTTGATGGCCGAACGCGACCCATCGTCAGCGAGGGGTCGGGAGGCGGCGGTGGTTCGTCAGGCCGCCGGATTCGTCGTCAGGATGCGGTGACGAAGGCGCGCAGGCTTTCCGCTTCCTCGATGATCGCGTCCATCCGCGCCTTCACCAGATCCCCGATCGAGACCATCCCCGCGACGGTCCCGGCGGTCATCACCGGCAGGTGCCGGATGCGCCGGTCGGTCATCTCGCCCAGGGCCTCGTTGATGCCGGTGTCGGGGCTCACCGAGTGCACGTCGGACGTCATCATCTGGCGCGCGGTCATCGCCAGCGCGGCGGTGCCGTCCTTGCCGATGGCGCGGACGATGTCGCGTTCGGAGAGGATGCCAAGAACGACGCCGGCCCCGTCACGCACCAGCACCGCGCCGATGCGATGCCGCGCCAGGGTCGCGGCGACGCCCACCGCATCCTCCCCGGGGCCGACGGACACGACATTGCCGCCCTTGCGGGCGAGGATCGAAGCGATTGTCATCGTTGCCTCCCGTTGCCGGGCTGCGAGACGATGCCCGGCCCGACAAGAGGACAGGCTGACGCCGTCGCGCCGCACAATTCAAGCGCGAAACGCAATCCGCCCGTCACGCTGCCGTGGCGTGGGAGAGCTGGGTCTTCACCAAAGCGGCGAACAACCCGTCCAGGGCGACGAGTTCGTTGAAGCTGCCGCGCTCGGCAACGCGCCCCTGCTCGAACACCATGATCTCGTCGGCGTCGCGCACCGTGGACAGGCGGTGGGCGATGATGAAGGTCGTCCGCCCCGCCATCAGCCGCGCGAGCGCCTTCTGCACCCGCGCCTCGGTCGCCGCGTCCAGCGCGGAGGTCGCCTCGTCCAGGATCAGCACCGGCGGGTTCTTCAGCAGCGCGCGCGCGATCGCCAGGCGCTGGCGCTGGCCGCCCGAGAGCGTGCTGCCGCGCTCGCCGATCATGGTGTCGAGGCCCTTGGGCTGGCGGAGGATGAAGTCGTAGGCCTCGGCCTCGCGGCAGGCGAGCTCGATATCCGCCTCGGTCGCGTCGGGGCGGCCGACCAGCAGGTTCTCCCGGATGGTGCGGTTGAACAGCATGCTCTCCTGGAACACCACGCCGATATTGCGCCGCAGCGACATCAGGGTGAGATCGCGCAGGTCCACGCCGTCGAGCGTGATGCGCCCCTCGCTCGGGTCCCACAGGCGCTGGAGCAGCGCCATGGCGGTGGACTTGCCCGCCCCGGTCTGGCCCACGAGCGCGAGGGTCCGACCGGGTGCGGCGGTGAAGGCGATGTCGCGCAGGATCGGCGGGCCGCCCGGATAGGCAAAGCCCACGCCCTCGAACGCGACCTCGCCGGTGGCGCGGCCGATATCGCGCGCGTCGGGGCGTTCCGGCACCGAGCTTTTCGAATCCTTGACCGCAAACATCTCCTCGAGGCTCGGCATCTGGAACACCAGGCGCGAGGCGAAGGTCACGGCACTCTGCAGCTTGCCGATCAGCAGGGTGGCGAAGCCCATGAAGGAGACGATCTCGCCCACGCTCGCCTGCCCGTTGATGTGCAGCCAGGTGCCGAGCAGGAAGATCAGGATGACCGTGACGGTCGAGGCGGCCTGGGTCAGCACGGCGACCACCGCCCACCAGTTCAGCACCGGGAACTGGTGGTCGAGCACCTGCTTCATGGTGTCCGCGAACAGCCGCGCCTCGTAGCCCAGGCGGGTGAAGCTCTGCACCACCACCACGTTGGACAGCGCGTCCTGCGCATTGCCGGCCAGGCGCGAATGCAGCCATTCCACCTGTTCCTGCGCCGTCTGGGTGCGCTGGATGACATAGGCCGAGAGCAGGCAGAACACGACCACCAGCGCGATCAGCAGCAACCCAAGCCGCCAGTTCATCGCCATCGTCATCGGCAGCAGCACCAGGGCGGCGATGAAGGTCGTCAGATGCTCGCGGAAGAACGCGACCCAGAGGCCGAACAGATTGTCCGAGCCGACCAGCATCACCTTCATCAGCCGGCCCGACTGGGTGTCGCCATGGAAGGACAGCGGCAGGCCGAGCACGTGCTGGAAGAAATCATGCATCACGATCAGCCGGTTGCGATGCGCCATCCGGTCGGCCAGCAGTGCCACGGCCGTGCTGGCGCCGATGCCGGACAGGCCCACCGAGATCCACAGCGTGAGCAGCGCGAAGGCTTCCGCCCAGACCGCGCTCTGCTCCATCCGGTCGGAGCGCGCGAGCACATCCACCACGCGCCCGAACAGCACCGGTTCGAGGAATTGCAGCCCGGCCAGCGCGAGCGATGCGACCGCAAGCCCGATCGCCACGTTCCGGTCCGCCCCGAGCAGGGCCAGGACGCGGCCATAGACTTTGAAAAACCGCATCGGCCAATCCCTGGATGGTGCGCCTGCTTGCCAAGTCGCGCGCGAGCGCACAAGCCGCGATCTGTGCGGCCCGGGCCCCACGCAACGCGCGGCTTGCTGTGAACGCAGACGCGCGCCAGTCTGTGGCAAAATTATCGAGGAACCCCGGGAATGACCCAACGCCGCGCCCTGCTGGGCATCGCCGCCGCCATCGCCGCTCCGCGCCTTGCGGCACCCGCGCTCGCCCAGGCCGCCTGGCCGAATCGCACCATCCGCCTGGTGGTGCCCTTCACGCCGGCCGGCACCACCGACATCGCCGCGCGCATCCTGGCCGAGCGCCTGACGCAGCGCCTCGGCCAGAACGTGATCGTGGAGAACCGGCCCGGCGCGGGCGGCAATGTCGGCACCGATGTGGTCGCCAAGGCCGAACCCGATGGCTACTCGCTGGTGATGTGCACCATCAGCTCGAGTGCGATCAACTACACGCTGTATGGGGCCCGCATGCCCTACCGGCCGGAGGAACTCGCCGCGGTCGGCCTGCTGATCCGCGTGCCCAACGCGATCTTCGTGCATCCGTCGCTGCCTGTCCGCACCTTGGCCGAGCTGGTCGACTACGTGAAGGCGCGCCCCGGTCAGCTGAATATCGGCTCCTCGGGCATCGGCACCTCGCTGCACATGACGGGCGAGCTGCTCAAGCTCGATGCCGGGATCGACCTGACGCATGTGCCCTTCCGCGGCGCGGGACCGATGCTGCAGGAATGCATCGCCGGCCGGATCGAGGTGGGGGTGGACAACCTGCCCTCGGTCATCGGGCACCTGCGCGGCGGGCTGCTGCGCACCCTCGCGGTGACCACCGCGACGCGGACGCCCGCGCTGCCGGACGTGCCGACCACGGCCGAGGCCGGGTTCCCCCGCGTCGAGGCCACGGCCTGGTTCGGCGTGCAGGGGCCGGCGCGGCTGCCGCGCCCGATCATCGACCGCATCTCCACCGAGATGAACGCCATCATCAAGGAGCCGGAGACCGCGCGCCGCCTGCTCGAGCTGGGCGGCATGACGCCAGACCTGACGCCCGATGGCGGCACCTCCCCCGACGGTTTCGCCCGCTTCGTGGCCGCCGAGGTCGAGAAATGGGGCGAAGTCGTCCGCCGCGCCCGCGTGACGGTGGAATGAGCGCCCCGCGCCTCCCCCGCCGCGCGGTGCTGGCCGCCGGCCTCGCCGCACCCGCCGCCGCCCTGGCGCAGAACAGCGCGCGCCCGGTCCGGCTGATCGTGCCCTTCACGCCGGCCGGCACGACGGACATCATCGCGCGCGTGGCGGCCGAACGCCTTGGCACGCGGCTCGGCGCCCAGGTAATCGTGGAGAACCGCGCCGGCGCGGGCGGCAATCTCGGCGCCGAGGCGGTGGCCCGCGCCGAGCCCGACGGCAACACGCTGCTGCTCACCACCATCGGCACCGGCGCGATCAACTTCGCCCTCTACGGCGCGCGCATGCCCTACAAGCCGGAAGACCTGGTCGGCGTGGCGCTGCTGGCGCAGGTGCCCAACGTGCTGATGGTCGCCAACGTCACGCCAGCGCAGACTCTGCGCGAGCTGGTCGCGCTCGCCGCAGCCCGCCCCGGCGCGCTGAATTTCGGCACGGCAGGCATCGGCACCAGCCCGCACATCTGCATCGAGCTGCTGAACATGATGACGGGGATGCGCATGCAGCACATCCCGTTCCGCGGCTCCGCGCCGGTGCTGACCGAGCTCGTCGCCGGGCGCGTCGATGTCGGGATGGACAACATCCCCTCCGCCATCCCCTTCATCCGGGAGGGGCGCATCCGCGCGCTCGGCGTCACCTCGCGCGAACGCTCGCCGGCGCTGCCCGACGTGCCGACGCTCGCCGAAGCCGGCGTCGATGGGTTCGAAGCCACCGCCTGGTTCGGCATCCTCGCCCCCGCGGCCACGCCCCGCCCGGTGGTCGAACGCCTGGGCGGGCTGCTGAACGAGGTCACGCGCGAGCCGGACTTCATCCGCCGCATGGAAGAACTCGGCGCGGCGCGGCCCGGGCTAACGCCGGATGGCGGCACCTCGCCGGCGACCTTCGACGCCTTCCTGCGCACCGAGCAACGCCGCTGGGCGGAGGTGGTGACGCGCTCTGGGGCGCGTCTGGAGTGAAGCTCGGGGGGAAGGAATTCCCCTCGCAAACGCATACGTTTGCACCCCATCCTCCATTTCCATCCATTGGTGCCGGCTGGCGGGTAGCCCCGGTTGGCTGGGCGGGACGCCGCAACGCCGGTGGGGGAGGTCGCAGGGTCTGGGCTCGCGCGCTACGCTGCGCTCGATGGCTCCCGCCAGTGCGGATAGGTGACATAGGCGGTCACCACCTCGTCCTCATGCGAGCGAATGGTCACCGTCTCGCCTTTGGGCATGTGGACGATGTCACCCGGACCGGCGCTGAGCGTGCCCGCCTTGGTCAAGACGGAGAGATGCCCTTCCAGGACCACCATCACGTCGTCCACCTCGAGCGTCACGTCGATGCTCTGACCGGGCCCATAGCGGCCGTAGCCGACCGTGATCGGTCCGCCATGCCGTTCGTCGACCAGATTGCCAGTGAACACGTCGCCATCCTGCCCCGACAAGCGTTTGAACGCAGTATCGGCAATGGTGAATTTTCTGACGATCATGATATTTCTCCAACTGGTGCGTCTGAATGCGCGGCTTATGCTACTTCAGGAGCGTGCACATCCTTCGTTTTTCTTCGGACCTTATGCCGTCACACCTGGCATTGTCGATCAAGCGAAAAGCTTTACATGCCGGAAGTTTGTCAGCCCATGACGCGCAACGCCGCGAACCGCGCCGTTACGAGCCGGAACTCGGTCTCGGCCTGGCCAGTGGCGCCACGGCGCCCGAAATCGCCCTGTTGGTGCTGGAGCAAGAGTTCTAGCGAACGCGCCTGGATCCGCCGAGACGCCCAAAAGCCAGCAGTCAACGCGTCGCTTGAAGCTCATGGTCCAGGAACGCTTGCCCGCTGAACTTCGCTGTCGATCGACTGCTCCGGCGCGAATTCTTCTCCCCCGGCCTGCTTCAGCGCTGGTCTGAAAAGGTATCGCAGCCCGCCAGCGTGCCCTGTTCGAACCCTCGCCGGAACCACCGCACGCGCTGTTCGGAGCTGCCATGGGTGAAGCTGTCCGGCACCACCTGCCCTCCCGCCCGGCGTTGCAGCCGGTCATCGCCGACCGCCGCGGCGGCGCCGAGTGCCTCTTCGAGGTCTCCGCTCTCCATGATGCCGCGGGCGTTCTGCGCGTTGCGCGCCCAGAGCCCGGCGAGGCAATCGGCCATGAGCTCGACGCGGACCTGGAGGCGGTTGCTTTCCGCCTCGCCCCGGCCGCGGCGCAGTTCTTCGACACGGCGGAGAACGCCGATCTGGTTCTGCACGTGGTGGCCGACTTCATGGGCGATCACGTAGGCCGCGGCGAAATCGCCTGGCGCGCCAAGCCGGCGTTGGAGGTCCGCGAGGAAATCGAGATCGAGGTACAGCCGCTGGTCGTTCGGGCAGTAGAAGGGGCCCATGGCGGATTGTGCGGCGCCGCAGCCGCTTTGCGTGCCGCCCGAGAACAGCACCAGCGTCGGCTCGCGGTAGGTCTGGCCGGAACGCTGGAACACGTCCTTCCAGACATCTTCCGTCTCGCCGAGCACGCGCGCGACGAAGCGGCGCTGCGCGTCATCGGGGCCAGGTGCGGAGCGCGAGGTCTGCTCGGTGGGCGCACCGCCGCCGCCCTGCAGCAGCACGGAGGGGTCGATGCCGAGAAAGAGCGCGACCAGCAGCAGCGCGATGCCGCCGATGCCGCCGCCCACCACCATGCGCCCGCCACCGCCGCCGGACCCGCGCCGGTCCTCGACATTCTGGCTTTCGCGACTGTCATCGAGGCGCATGGCCCTATCCTCCCAACAAACCCGCCAATCCGGGGTCGACGCCGCTGAGCGTGCGGCCCTTCACGGGGGCATAACTCCCGACCGAGGGTTTCGGATACCCCGCGCGGCAAAGACCTTCCGCGAAGCGCACGGCGCAGGCGATGCCGTCCAGCAGGGGGACCACGGCGCGGCCGCGCAGCCGCTCGTCGAAGCCGGCCAGCGCGGCGCCGGCGAGGATGACGCTGTCGGCGCCGGCGGCTGCCAGGGCGGCGATCTCGGGGAGGAGTTTCTCGGCCACCATCTCCGGCTCGCTCACCGCCTGGGGGGCGGTGACGTCGATCACCGCGGTGCCGGCGAGGCGGCTGCTGAGGCCATGGCGGGCGATCAGCTCGCGGTAGGTCTCGGCATTGCCGAAGGTGACCAGGCCGAAGCGGCCGCCGATCATGCAGGCGGTGAAGCACGCGGCCTCGGTCATGCCGACCACCGGGCAGGGCATCAGCTGGCGCGCGGCCTCGAGCGCGGTGTCGTGGCTGACGGCGAGGACCACGGCATCCACCTGGCCGGCGAAGGGCGCGATGGTCTCCAGCAGCGCGTGGCCGGCGATGATGTTCTCGACCCGGCTGGAGATGACGGCGGCGCCGAAGCGCGGCGTGGCGGCGATGATCTCCGTGCCCGGCGCGGCGGCGCGGCGCGCGCTTTCGGCGCAGGCCTCGGTGATGGCCTGCGTCATGTTCGCGTTCGAGACCAGTATCCGCATGCGCCTGTCTCCTGCTGGGCGCGCCATCCTGCGCTGGCGCTCCCATCTTGCCCAGCGTGACCAGCGCCGTCAGGCTGCGGCTTTCCGCCCGGAGCCCCCGCGATGAGCCACGCCGCCGCCCTCACCCTGCCCTTCGATACGGACACCATCCTGGAGGGGCTGAAGAGCTGGGCCGCCTGCGAGAGCCCCACCTTCGACGCCGCCGCGGTGAACCGCATGATGGACATCGCCGGGCGCGAGCTGGCGCTGCTGGGCGCGAACATCGACCGCATTCCCGGCCGCTTGGGCCTGGGCGATTGCGTCCGCGCGCGGTTTCCGCACCCGTCGGGCGAGACGACTGCGGGCATCCTGATCCTCGCGCATCTGGATACGGTGCACCCGATCGGCACGCTGGAAAAACTGCCCATCCGCGTCGAGGGGCCGCTCTGCTACGGGCCCGGCATCTGCGACATGAAGGGCGGCACCTACATCGCGGTCGAGGCGATCCGCCAGCTGCTGCGCGCCAAGGTCGCCACGCCGCTTCCCATCACCGTGCTGCTCACCTGCGACGAGGAGATCGGCAGCCCGTCGACGCGCGACCTGATCGAGGCGGAGGCGGCGCGCGCCCGCTACGTGCTGGTGCCGGAACCCGCGCGCCCGGATGGCGGCGTGGTCACCGGGCGCTACGCCATCGCGCGCTTCAATCTCCGCGCCACGGGCAAGCCCAGCCATGCCGGATCGCGCCTGGGCGAAGGCCGGTCCGCCATCCGTGAAATCTGCCGCCAGACGCTCGCGATCGAGGAGATGACGACTGAGGACTGCACCTTCTCCGTCGGCGTCATCCACGGCGGGCAATGGGTGAACTGCGTGGCCACGCATTGCGACGCCGAGGCGCTGTCGATGGCCAAGCGGCAGGAGGATCTCGACGCCGGCGTGGCGAAGATGCTGGGCCTGCGCGCCACCGGCAACGACGTCAGTCTGGAGGTCAAGCGCGGCGTCACGCGCCCGGTCTGGGAGCCCGATGCGGGCGTCATGGCGCTGTACGACAAGGCCCGCTACATCGCCAACGCCATCGGCTTCGACATCGCCCACCAGAGTTCGGGCGGCGGTTCGGACGGCAATTTCACTGGCGCGATGGGGGTGCCGACGCTCGACGGCCTGGGCGTTTCGGGGGCAAAGATGCACACGCTCGAGGAGCATATCGAGATCGCCTCGCTGGTGCCGCGCGCGAGGCTGATCGCGGGGCTGCTGACGACGCTCGGGGCGTAAGCCGCGCGTGGCGTACACCCCTGGGTTGAAATCGGGTCCAAGTATGGTGTAACGATTTGGCTTCGCATTGAGGGGCGCAGTCATGGAACCGGTGGAAAACTACTGCTTCATCTGCGCTGCCACATTGCCGCAGGGTGCCAATCCCGGGCTGTGCCAAATCTGCTCGATGAAGAAGGCCTCAAAGAGCGGGCCGACCGGCGGCGCGGTCCAGGTGGTCACCTGGGTCTCGGTGAGCGAAACCGCGAACGCCGTCACTGCGAACGGCAATGCCCATCTGAAAAACGTCAGCGACTACATCGGCGCTGTCATGAACTGCCTCACGACCCATATGAGCGACAATGCGGCGACCAGCGCGGGCGGTCAGTACACCATCTGGAACCACGCCAAGGAGGACACCGTATCGATCGACTACCAGGGCACCCGGGAGGGCAGTGGCAGCACCTTCTGGATCGACATCCAGGGCCAGGTCGGCAAGGACAATGCGCGCGTCAGCCATTGGCAGATCATGGTGGAATGCGCCGGGTCGGTGCCGCCGCAGGAAGTCGTCATGGAGGCGATCAAGGCCAGCCTTGGCGTCGTCGTGCTGAAATCACCCAAGAACGCCGCTGGCATCCGTATCGTCATCCGGCGTTCCACCTGCACTGGCCTGCCGAATTCACAGTCGAATAAATCGAAGAAGTGACGTCCCGCGCGGGCGGTCGGCAGCAAGCCCCGCCCGCCCATTGCCCTGGCAGACAAAGGGCGTAAGTCTCGCCATCGCGACGCTGATCAGCGGCGCCATCCACTGGCGCCTCGTCGCGCGTCCCGATGCCCCTCAAGCAGCACCAGACATCTTGCGTTCCGGACCGCCCAAGTGATCCACTTCCTGTCCAGCCAAGCACGGTGATCGCGCGCTTCCTCGCCCTGCCCGGCAATCTGCGCGGCGCCATCCTGATGTCCATCGCCGCGATCGCCTTCACGGTGGAGATCCTGTTCACGCGCTGGATGAGCCAGCGCGGCATCCCCGTCACGACGCAGCTGCTCGCGCGCTCGCTCGGCCAGGTGGTGTGGATCGCGCCGACCATCGCGGCCTCCGGCCTGGCCATCTTCGCCACCCGGCGGCTCGCGCTGCACCTGGTGCGCGGGTTTTCCTCGGTCAGCACCTGGGGGCTGTATTTCCTGTCCTTCGCGCTGCTCGACCTCGCGACAGCGACGGTGCTGTCCTTCACCAACGTGATGTTCACCACGCTCGCCGCGGGTCCGCTGCTGCGCGAGCGCGTCACCGCCGCGCGCTGGGCCGGGACGCTGGCCGGCTTCATGGGCGTCGCCATCATGCTGCGGCCGGGCACGGACATCCCGCTCGGCGGGGCCGCGGCCGCACTCGGTGCGGCGCTGTGCTGGTGCGGGATCACGCTGTCCTCGCGCGCGCTGACGCGCACGGAATCGACGCGCTCGGTGATCGCCTGGGTGGGCCTGATCACCACGCTCTGCGCCACGCCGCTCGCCATCTATTTCTGGCAGCCGATCTCGCTGACGGACGTGCTGATCCTCGCCGCCTTCGGCCTGATTACGCCGACCATCCTGCTGCTGCTGACCGAAGCCTTCCGCGCGGGCGAAGCCTCCGCCGTCGCGCCCTTCCAGTACCTGCGCCTGCCGATCGTCACCCTCGCCGGCTGGCTGATCTTCGCCGAGACACCCGACGCCACCGCCTGGGCCGGCGCGGCTGTCATCCTCGTCGGCGCCACCATCATCACCATTGCCGAGGCGCGGGCGCCGCGATGATCCTCGCCCTCCAGGCATCGCCGCTGGTCGTGCTGGTCGGCCTGCTGCTCTCCGGCCGCGCCGGGCCGGTGCCGGCGGTCCTGGCCGCCCTCGCCCTGTCCATCCCGGCCGCCCTCGCCTCGCTGCCCGCGGGCGCCGGCGCGCTCGACTTCATCGGCACCGAGACGCTGCGCGGCCTCTGGCTCGCCCTGCAGCCCATCGGCGTGATGACCGGCGGGCTGCTGTTCCACGCCGCCACCGCCGCCCCCGCGACCGCGACCACCACCACACCCGAGCCGCGCCGCATCTTCGCCGCCTGCCTGCTCATGGGCACCTTCATGGAGAGCGTGACCGGCTTCGCCGTCGGCGCGGTCTTCGCCCTCGCCGCGCTGCGGTCCATGGGCCTGAACGGCCCCATCGCCGGCGCGATGGCCCTGCTCTCCCTCTGCCTCGTCCCCTGGGGCGGGCTGGGACCCGGCACGCTGCTCGGCGCGACGCTGGTCGGCGTGCCCGTGCAGGCCATGGCGCACGTCATCTCCTACCCCAACGCCGCCTGGCTGCTGATGCTCGGCCCGGTGCTGTGGCACCTCTGCGCGAAGGCGGGCATCGCGGTCCCCGCGCGCGAGAAACTGGCCCAGACCGGCATCCTCGCCGCCTCCGCAACCATCCTGATCGGTGGGCACTGGATCCTGCCCTTCGAAATCCTCGGCATCCTCGCCACCGGGATCCCGCTCCTCGCCGTGCTCTACCAGCTCGACCCGCCGCGCTCGCCCGCCGCCCGCAGCGCCGCACTCCGCACCCTCACCCCCTACCTGATCCTCACCACCGCCCTCCTCGCCGCGCGCCTCATCCCCAGCCCACCCGCGCTCCGCCCCTACGAGACCCTGCCCGCCTTCCCCATCACCCACGTCGCCATCGTGCTCTGGACCGTATCCCTCACGCTCCTCGCACTCCGTCCCAACACGCTCCGCCGCCTGCGCGACACCGCACGCCGCGCGCAAAAACCCGCCGCCGCCCTGCTCCTCTACGTCCTGCTCGCCCGCATCCTCGCCGGCTCCGGCGCCACCACGGCGCTGGCCGAAGCAGCCGCCGCCACGCTCGGCCCCCTCGCCCCCTACGCCATGACCCCCCTCGGCCTCGCCGCAGGCCTCGTCACCGGCAGCAACGTCGGCGCCAACGCGGCCCTCGTCACCGTCCAGGCCGCCCTCGGCGCCGCCGCCAACCTGCCCCCACTCCTCGCCCCGGCCCTGCACAACTTCGCCGGCGGCGCCGGAGCCGGCATGAGCTTCGCCGTCTGCGCGCTGATCTGCGGACTGCTCAACGACGGCACCAAACCCGGCCAACTTTGGCGCCTGCTGCTGCCCTCCTTCGTGGCCATCCTCGCGGCGGGGACGGGGGCGATGCTGGTGATGCGGTGAAGCAAGGCGGGGGGCTTTGCCCCCTCGACCCCCACCAGGATCGTGTCGATCCTGGACCTCCATTCGTTGGTTCTTGGGATTGGGAGGGTTGGTTCTGGGTCGTTGATCCGGAATGCCTGTAATCGGGAGAGGGTGGCCGTCATGCGCTCTCATCTGGTGATCGCTCCCCGGCCACCCTCTCCCGATGACAGGCTCTGATAAAAGCCCAGAGCCCACCTTCCAAGCGCAGGACCAACACACGCAGGGGCCCGGGGATCGGCGCGATCCCCGGCGGGGGTCCAGGGGGCAGCGCCCCCTGGCCTTCCTCCCCGCCACCCTGCACCTTCCCGGTCTCAGCGGCGAAGGGATGGCGGCGATGGTGGAAGCTGCGGCGTTGCGGCATTTGCGGCGGGATGCGGTGTTGAAGGGCGTGATTCGTGCGATCGGCCCCTGCCTGCTCGAGGCGACGCCGCGCGAGCCCTATGAGGCGTTGATCCGCGCCATTGCGCACCAGCAGGTGCATGGGCGTGCGGCGGAGGCGATCCTGGGCCGGTTCATCCAGTTGTTTCCGGGGCCGCATTTTCCGGCCGCGGAGCAGGTGCTGGCGATGCCGGCGGAGGCGCTGCGTGGATGCGGGTTTTCCGGGGCGAAGGTGCTGGCCATTCGCGATATTGCGGAGAAGACCGTGGGCGGGTTGGTGCCGGGTCTGGAGGCGTCGGCGAAGCTGGATGATGCGGCGCTGATCGAGCGGTTGGTGGCGGTGCGCGGGGTGGGGCGCTGGACGGTGGAGATGCTGCTGATCTTCACGCTGGGGCGGCGCGACATCCTGCCGGTGGATGATTTCGGCGTGCGCGACGGCTGGCGCCTGGCCACGAAGGCCGATGCGCAGTTGAAGCCCAAGGAGTTGGCCGCGATCGGCGAGGCCTGGGCGCCCTACCGGTCCATCGCGGCGTGGTATCTGTGGCGGGCGTCGGATGCGGGGAAGAAGGTGAAGGCGGTCGCCTGAGCCGCAGCTCAGTCGAGCTGGCTCATGAAACTGGCGCCTCTCAACAGGCCGAGCTCCATGCCGCTGAATTTGTCACGGAGGTCGGCCTTGGCGTCGGTGACCTCCGCCATGACGTCCCGGTCATCCTGGGTCGTTCTGTCCGTTATATCGCGACACGCCATGTAGTGTTGCAGGTTCGCGCAATGGCCGATTTCATGCAGCATCGTCACTTTCGATTGGCTTCCTGCCAGGCTGATCGCGCAGAAGGAGTCGTAGCCGCTGTTTTCAACGGTGTAGCCGCGGGCGCGCGTCGACGTGCTGTTGCCGAACAGGACGATGACGGGCGGACGCGGAACTTGCGAAATGAGCCGGCCGACTTCGGTTCTCGCTGTCATCGCTCCGGGCGCCGAGGTCCCGTCCCGGCCGTAGGCATCGGCCGCATCGACGAAGAGCGGGCCATTGTGTGAAAAAACCCCGATATCTTCCTTGTCACTCATGCCACCGGCTGGAATGACGGCAAGGCCGATGTTGTAGGGGGCCAGAATTTCGCGCGCCCTCGATACCGACGCCTTAACAAACTGCAAGTCGCTGTTCACGTTGCCGGACGCGATGAACAATCGAACCGTAAGTTGATTGGTGTAGGTTCCAACAATGCGTGGCAGTCCTAGCTGTGGCATGACATCTCAACCCCTCGCGGTCGGGAAGTGGATGAGCCTAACGGCAATATGCGATCGTATCGATCATATCTTCGCTACGTTTCTGTATTTAAATTTTAGCTCTCACGGACCCGTGCGGCACCAGCTCGTCGAGGATCTTCGCCGATGATATGACGCCCGGCACGCCCGCACCCGGGTGCGTGCCGGCGCCCACGAAGTACAGGTCGCGCAGTTCCTCCGACGTGTTGTGCGGGCGAAACCAGGCGCTCTGGAACAGTTGCGGCTGCAGCGAGAAGGCGGCGCCGTTGACCGAGAGCAGCCGGTCCTGGAAATCCTGCGGCGTGAGCATGCGCGAGGTGACGATGGCCTCGCCCAGGCCGGGCATCACCGTCTCCTCCAGGCGCTTCTGGACGGCGGCGCGGTAGGGCTCGGCGTGGGTCGCCCAGTCGGTGCCGCTGCCGAGGTGCGGCACCGGCGCCAGCACATAGAAGGCATCGCACCCCGGAGGCGCAAGCGAGGGATCGTTCGCGGTGGGGCGGTGGAGGTAGAGCGAGAAATCATCCGACAGGATCTTCCGCTGGAAGATGTCCTTCAGCAGCGCCCCGTAGCGCGGGCCAAGCACCATCGTGTGGTGGTAGACATCCTCGAAGCGCCGGTTTGTGCCAAAGTACCAGACGAACAGGCTCATCGAGAATTTGGCGCGCTTGAACTTCGCGTCGGTCCAGCGGCGGCGCGGGTGCTTGGCCAGCAGCTTCGTGTAGGTCCAGGCGACATCGGCGTTGGAGACGACGATGTCGCTGGCGATGGTTTCGCCGGATGCGAGGCGCACGCCGGTGGCCCGCGTGCCATCGGTGGTGATCTCGGCGACCTCGGCGTCGCAGATGAGGCGCCCGCCCTGACCTTCGGCAAGGGTCACGAGACCCTTCACCAGCGCGCCGGTGCCGCCCATCGCGTAGTGCACGCGGTGCTTCCGCTCCAGGTGCTGGATCAGGCAGTAATAGGCCGTGGTGGTGAAGGGGTTTCCGCCGATCAGCAGCGGATGGAAGCTGAAGGCAATGCGCAGCTTCTCGTTGCGGAAATAGCGGCTGATCTTGGAATAGACCGAGAAGGCGCCGCCCAGGCGGATCAGGTCCGGCGCGCTCTTCAGCATGGTCGTGAATTTATGGAAGGGCTGGTCGGCGAGCTCCGCGAAGGCAATGCGGTAGATCTCGGCGCTGTCGCGGATGTAGCGCTCATAGCCCGGCAGGTCGGCCGGTTCGAAGCGGGCGACCTCGGCCCGCATCGCCTCGTCATCGGCGGTGCAGGCGAAGGTGGAGCCATCGTCGAAGCGGATCTTGTAGAAGGGGTCGATGCTGCGCAGGTCGATGTCGTCGCTCAGCTTTCGGCCGCACAGCGCCCATAATTCCTCGAGCAGGTAGGGCGCGGTGATGATCGTGGGCCCGGCGTCGAAGGTGAACCCGTCCTGATGGTAGGTGTAGGCCCGCCCGCCCGGCGCATCGAGTTTCTCCAGGATCGTCACCCGCCAGCCGCGCGCACCCAGTCGCACCGCGCCGGCGAGGCCCCCGAAGCCCGAGCCGATGATGATGGCGTGCGGCCGCGGGTCGGTGGTGACGGCATCGGGCATGTGGTTCCTCCGCGAAGTCTCGCGCTTCGCTCTCGATCAAGGCCGCTCAGGTGGCGACCGCGGGCGCCATCGCAAGGATAGGCCGAAAGCCACCGCACGTGACAATGCGACAGGCGCAGGAAACCTCCCGGTCGCATTCGGGTTGCGGAAAGATTGCATGGCGGTTATCTAACCGCGCTATTGTCCGGAGTTGATCAAGATGCCCGATTGGGTTGTGCCGCTGCTGCAGGTTCTGATGATCGATGTCGTCCTCGCGGGCGACAACGCGATCGTCGTGGGCATGGCGGCCGCGGGCCTCGCGCCCGAACAGCGGCGCAAGGCCATCCTGTGGGGCATCATCGCCGCGACCGTGATGCGCATCGCCTTCGCCTCCATCACCGCGCAGCTTCTCGCGATCGTCGGCATCACCCTGGTCGGCGGGCTGCTGCTGGTGTGGGTGTGCTGGAAGATGTACCGCGAGCTGCGCCGCCCGAACCACGCCGCACATGCCGACCTGGACGGCGCAGCCGCGCCCCAGGGCAAGACCATGCGCCAGGCGATCATCCAGATCCTGGTCGCCGACATCTCGATGAGCCTCGACAACGTCCTCGCCGTCGCCGGCGCGGCGAAGGACCACCCCTACATCCTGATCGTCGGCCTCGCGATCTCGGTCGTGCTGATGGGCGTCGCTGCCTCGCTCATCGCCAACCTGCTGACGAAGCACAAGTGGATCGCCTGGGTCGGCCTGCTCATCATCGTCTACGTGGCCTTCGACATGATCCTGTCGGGCTCGGTGGAGGTCGCGAACCAGGTGCCGGAGAACTACGCCTTCCTGATGCTGCCCATGGGCTTCCTCGCGCGGCCGGACATCTTCCCGGCATGGCTCTGGGTCGCGGCGACGCTGGTGCAACTCGTCATCTACACCACCATCGTCACCTTCGTGGGCGGCCTGGTGCGCGACGCCCAGCGCGGCCCGGAACGGGCGCATGGCTGAAAACTTGCCGTAGTTTAACAATTCTACGGGCGGCGGGCGGCGCGCCGCCGCTTTACTCCCGCAGGGCTCGTGCTAATCGCTTCGGCCAACGCAACACCACGCTCGCCGGAGACGTCGCCTCATGGATCTCAACGCCCTCTGGGAGAGCTGGAACTGGTTCACGCTCACCGAAATCCTCGGCGTGAACATCATCCTCTCGGGCGACAACGCCGTCCTGATCGCACTCGCCGCCGCCGGCCTGCCCGCCGCCCAGCGCCAGAAGGCCATCATGATCGGCATGGTGCTGGCAGTCGTCCTGCGCATCATCCTCAGCCTCGCCGCCGTGCAGCTCCTCGCCATCCCCGGCCTGCTCATGGTCGGTGGCCTGCTGCTGCTCTGGATCGCCTACGGCTTCTTCAAGGAGCTCCGCACCGAGGACAAGGCCAACGAGGCCGGCACCCACACGCCCCATGAAGTGAAGACGATGGCGGTCGCCCTCCGCCAGATCGTCATCGCCGACGTGTCGATGAGCCTCGACAACGTCCTCGCCGTCGCCGGCGCCGCGCATGGCAACACGCCCATGCTCATCCTCGGCCTGATCATCTCCATCCTGCTGATGGGCCTCGCCGCCACGCTCATCTCCAAGCTGCTCGAGCGCTACCGCTGGATCGCCTATGTCGGCGTCGCACTCATCGTCTGGATCGGCCTGAAGATGATTTACGAGGACAGCCACCGCCTGCTCGGGCTGATGGGCCACTGATGCACCCGGCGCGACTGATCACGCTCGCGCTGCTCACCGCACTCGCCGGCTGCGCGCCGGTCGACGAAGGCGACCTCCTCACGCCCGGCACCCGCGCCGGGCGGCCGAGCCTCGACGAAGTCGCCGCGCGCCTGCCCGACGCCATCGCCGGCTTCAAACGCGACACCGTCACCGAATACGAAACCCGCCAGCCCGGCTACGGCATCGCCGTCGCCTACGGGCGCGACGACCTCGACGCCATCGGCACCGTCTTCCTCTACGACCGCGGCCTCGGCGCCGTGCCCTCCGACCCGCAAGGCCCCCACCTGGCCGCGGAATTCGACCGCCTGATGCAGGAAATCCTGGCCGCGCCGAACGGCCGCACAGTCCGCAACCTGCACGAACGCACCCGCTTCGACCTGGCCGTGCCACAAGGCCGAGCCCTCCGCTGCGTCGAACTCGAAGGCGAAATGAGCCGCGAATCCATCCGACGCACCATCTGCCTCGGCGGCGCGGCAGGACACTTCCTGCAAGCCCAAGTCACGATCGCCGACACCAACCCCACCCCCGCCGACCCGCGCGCCTTCGCGACGGCAGTCGCGAGGGCGGCGCGCGTGCGAAGGTAAGCAAGGCCAGGGGCTTTGCCCCTGGACCCCACCAGGATCGTGTCGATCCTGGACCTCCATTTGTTGGTTCCTGGATTGGGAAAGGTTGAGCCTCGCCGAAGGCGAGCCGGGTTGGGGAGGGGGCGCGCGGCGGTTCCCGCGGCGAGGGAAACTCCCTCGATGCGCCCCCTCCCCAACCCGCCTCATCACCGCAAGCACACCCCTCCCCAACCCAGGACCAGCACATGCAGGGGCCCGGGGATCGGCGCGATCCCCGGCGGGGGTCGAGGGGGCAGCGCCCCCCGCCTTTCTTGCCTTCCTACCCCCGCCGTCTCGCGATCACCGCCACGGGGCCGCCGCCGTCGGGGCCTTGGTGTTCGGCGCCGCCGGAGACGAAGAGGGTGGTGCGTCCGGTGGTGGCGGCGATGACGCCGCCGACGAGGGCGCGGGCGTGGCGTGTGGCGTTGATATCGCTGTCGTCGTTCATGGTGTGGCGGGCGCCGCGGATGGTGCCGTGGGTGCTGGGTTCGGCCTTGGCAAGGATGGCGATGAGGCGGGCTTCTTCGTGGGCGGGGAGTTGGCCATCTTGGGGGATGAGGTCGGCGGCGTGGAGGGCGCGGTGGAGGGCGGGGGTGTCGATGGCGTCGGCCATGACCTCGTGGGTGATGGTCAGGTCGCCGGCCCAGGCGGTGCTGGTGCCGAGGATGAGGATTTCGTTGCGCATGAGTTCGACGCCGGCGGAGGCGGAGGCACGGCGGGAGAACAGGGTGGTATCGGCGCCGATGACCGTGTCGGAGAGCGCGGTTTCGGGGATTTCGTTCAGGGCGAGGGCGACGCCGAGGGCTGATGCGCCGCGCGAGAGGCCCATGGAATGGTAGGTGTCGTGGGTAGCGACGGAGTGGCCTCGGGCCTGGGCGTCGGCGATGCGTTCGCTGGTGAGCAGCGGGCATTTGATTTGCACGAAGTGGATGGTGTCGAACTGGGTGGCGGCGGCGCGGATGGCGGCGGCGGTGGCGTGGATCTGCGCCATGCGGCCGATTTCTTCGGGGGCGAAGTCGCGGGTGAAGGCGGTGGCCATGGCGAGCGCGCCGGCGGCGTTTGAGGGTGCGTCGGTCTGGGCGGTGGCGAGGATGAGGAAGTGTGGTGAGAGGCCACCTTCCGTGCCGCCGGACATCACCATGGCGATGCGGTCATGGCTGTCGGGGCCGAGCAGCTGGGTCAGGGATTGGACGGCGTAGGCGCGGGTGAAGTCGTTCACACAGCCATTGCCTTCGGTCTTGCCGAGGATCGCGGTGATGGTGCGTGGGTCGAGTTCGCCCGAGGCGATCAGCGCCGCGATCCCGCTGACGTCGCCGGGGTGGCGCATCGGGACTCGGAACGCCTGGGCCAGACGTGTCATGCGTGGGGAAGCCGCGCTGCGGCGCGCTCGGTGGCGGCGCGGCGGCGGGCCATGAAGTTCGCCGATTTTGCCCGCGCGGCGGCGAGGATTTCGGGCGGCGCGGTGTCCGGCGTGCCGGAGTCGTAGGGCGGCGCGGGGTCGTATTCGAGCTGCAGCTGGATCTCCTGCGCGGCCTCAGGCCCAGCGAGTTCGGCAACGACGGTCAGCGCGAAATCGATGCCGGAGGTGACGCCGGCGCCGGTGATGCGGTTGCGGTCGCGCACGACGCGCTCGTGCGTGGGGATGGCGCCGAGCAGCGCGAGCTGGTCGATCGAGGACCAGTGCGACGTGGCCCGGTAGCCGGTCAGCAGGCCGGCGGCCGCCAGCACCAGCGACCCGGTGCAGACCGAGGTGACGAGGGTGCAGGTCTCGGCAATGCGGCGGAGGAAGTCGAGCGTCTCGTCATCTTCCATCAGGGCGACCTGGCCGGGGCCGCCGGGGACGCAGATGAGATCCAGCGTCGGGCAATCGGCGAAGGTCGTGGTGGGCAGGATGGTCAGCGTGCGGTCGGATGGAACCGGGTCGCGCGTCTTCCAGATCAGGTGGAGTTCGGCGCCCGGCATGCGCGCGAAGACCTCGGCCGGGCCGGTGAGGTCCAGCTGCGTCAGGTTGGGGAACAGCAGAAGGCCGATTCGGGTGGTGGGCATGGGTGGCACCTTGCGGATGGTCTTCCGCATTGGGCCCCGACATGGCCGGCGTGTCGACCTGCTAGGCAGCCTTCGGCGCGTGGTGGCTGTGCAGCCTGGCGCCGAGCATGCGCCGCACGTCGTTGAACTCGGGGCTGGAGACATCGCGCGGCCGCGGCAGCTCGATCCGCACCTCGCTTGCGATGCGGCCCGGCCCCGGCTCCATCACCACCACGCGGTCGGCGAGGAAGATCGCCTCCTCGATCGAGTGGGTGACGAACAGCACAGTCAGCCCGGTGCGCTGCCAGATATCCAGCAGCTCATCCTGCAGCCGTTCGCGCGTCATCGCGTCAAGCGCGCCGAAGGGCTCGTCCATCAGCACCATCTCGGCGTCGTTCGCCAGCACGCGCGCGATGGCGACGCGCTGCTTCATCCCGCCCGAAAGCTGGTGCGGCCAGACATTGGCGAACTTCCCCAACCCGATCATGTCCACGAAGCGATCGACGGTCGCGCTGACTTCGCCGGCCGGGCGGCCACGCGATTTCGGGCCGAAGGCGATGTTATCCTTCACCGTCAGCCACGGAAACAGCCCGTAATCCTGGAACACCATGCCGCGGTCGGGCGCCGGGCCCTCGATCGGCTTGCCCCACATCAGCGCCTCGCCCGAGGTCACGCCTTCGAACCCCGCCACGATGCGCAGCAGCGTGGATTTCCCGCACCCTGAGGCGCCGATCAGGCAGATGAATTCCCCCTTGGCCACCGTGAGGTTCGCGTCGCGCAGCGCGTCGATCACCTGGCCTTGCAGGGTGAAGCGCTTGGAGACCGATTTGATCTCGAGGATGGGGATCTCAGCCATGGTGCTGCGGGCTCCAGCGAAGCGCGCGCTGCATCAGCGCGAGGATGACGCGGTCGGACAGATAGCCGGCGATGCCGATGACGATCATGCCGCAGATCACCAGCTCGGTGCGCGATAGCGTGCGTCCGTCCATGATCACCGCGCCCAGGCCCTGCGGCACCCCGGTCATCTCGCCCACCACGATGACGAACCAGGCCAAGCCCAGCCCCAGCCGCAGCCCGGTGAAGATGGAGGGCATCGCGGCCGGCAGCACGACCTTGAAGGTCTGCGCGTTCCCCCGGCAACCCAGCATGGACGCCGCCTCAAACAGGCGAGGCTCCACGCCGCGCACGCCGAAGATGGTGTTCAGCAGGATGGGGTAGAAGGCGCCGAGGAAGACCAGGAAGAACGCGGACGTCGCGCCAAGCCCGAACAGGATCATCGACAGCGGCAGCCAGGCGGTGACCGGGATCGGCCGCATCAGCTGCAGGAAGGGATCGAGCAGGTCGCGCACCAGCGGCACCCGCCCGATCATGATGCCGAGCGGCACCGCCACCAGCGCGGCGAGGATGAAGCCGCCATAGACGCGGCTCGCGGAGGCCAGCAGATGCTGGTGCAGCGTGGCGGAAAAGGCGTCGTCCCAGATGCCGCCCCAGGCGAAATCCACCATGTATTCGGCGACGGCGTAGGGCGACGGGATGAGGCGGCTCATGCCGGCCTTCACCGCCAGGTGCCAGCCGAGCAGCAGCAGCGCGGGGACGATCAGGGCGAGCCCGAATTGTCGCAGGCGGCCAAGGGCCGCGCTGGGGCGGCGCACGGTGGGGATGGGGGCGGTGAGTGTCAGGTCGGACATGGGAACTCCCTTGACAGCGTGGGGGTATGAATTCCCCGAAACCCCCTTCTTTTATTTTTATCTATTGGTGCTGGTTGTTGGGTCAGCACCAATAAATCAAAAATAAAAGAATGGGGGTCTGGGGGAAATTCATTTCCCCCAGTCTTGCTTCACGCAGACGCCAGCGCATTCGAGAAACTCGGGTTCAGGAACTTCCCAAAGTCGGGAAGCTGCCGGATCTGGCGCATCTCCAGCATCTGCTGCCCGTAGGTGCGCGCCTGCGCCATCACCGTGTCATCCAGCCGCCAGATGTATTCCACGTTGTCCGCGCCCAGCGCCTGATCCACCGCGGCGCGCTGGGCGCCGAGGATGCGCACCGTCGCTTCCGCCACTTCCGCGCGGTTCGCCATCATGTGTTCGCTCGCGCGGCGATGGATGCCGAGCATGGTGCGCACCAGCGCCGGGTCGGCCGCGATCAGCGCCTCGGAGGTGGCGAAGATCATGTTCAGGCCGCCCATCGCCGTCGCATAGGGGTACTCGACCAGCTGGCCGACGCCGGAGGAGATGGACAGGCCCGGGCCCGGCTCGGCGCCGACATAGGCGTCGATGTCGCCGCGCGAGAGCATCGCGTGCATCTCGCCGAAGGGCACGCGCACGGCGGTGATGTCGCGTACGGTCATGCCGGACTGGCGCAGGCGTTCGAGGATGAAGACCTCCTGCGTCGACCCCGGCCAGATGCCCACGCGCTTGCCGCGCAGGTCGCCGATGGCGCGGATGGTGGAGCCGGCCTTGCTGACCACGCCCATGCCGCGGTTGCAGAAGGCGCCGACCACGACGACGGGCTCGCCGGCGGCCGCGCCGAGCATGCCGGCCGCGATGCCGAAGCCGCCGAAATCGACCGAGCGCGTGACGACGGCGTTCTTGCCGTCGGTCGGGCTGTCGAAGGTGGTGATCTCGATGGTGAGGCCCGGGGGGGCGAAGCGCTGGTAGAAATGCGGCGTCATCGAATGGATGAGGCGGAGCGAGCCCATCTTCACGGTGCGCGGCGCCTGGGCATTGGCGATGTGCGGCGCGGCGAGCGTGGCGGCACCGGCCGCGAGGAGGGTACGGCGATCGATCATGGTGTGCTCTCCAGGGTGAGGGATGTGAGATAGGCGCGCCAGCCACCGTGGTGGCTGATGTCGGTGGCGCCGTGCAGGCCTTCGGGTTCGACGAGGAACCCCTTGGGTCGGCTGCCATCGGCGAGCAGCAAGGTGCCGATGCCGAGCGGCGCGGGGATGCTCGCGACGAAGGACGCGAAGCCCTCCGGCGGCAGCGCCCAGACTTCGGTGGCGATGGCGGTGCCCGTGCCAGGTGCCACGCGGATCAGCCCCGGCCGGCGCGGCGGGCCGCCGGGCAGCGCGTAGAGGCGGTAGCAGTCCTCGGTGGCAACGGCGCGCAGCAGCCGCGCGTCGCGGCTGGTGAGTTCGTGGTTGAGCGCGAGGCCCGAGAGATGCGCGCCCACGACCGCGAGTTCGATCATGCCGCCTCTCCCAGATAGCGCGCGGCGAGCCGCGCGAGCCGCGCATCCGACCCGAAGGGTCCGATGAAGGTGACGCCCGCAGGCAGGCCATCTGGGCGGCGCGGCCCGGGCACGGCGATGGCGGCAAGGCCCAGCAGGTTAACGAAATTGGTGTAGGTGCCGAGCCGCGCATTGGGCCCGATGCGGTCCGCTTCGAGCGCCGCGAGCGTGGGGAATTGCGGCACGGAGGGCAGCACCAGCGCGTCGATGTGATCCCAGACCCTTTCGCTGGCCCGGCGCAGCGCCGCGAACTGGTGCTGGGCGCGGAAAACGTCGGTCGCGGTGAAGCGGTCGGCGTTGAGGGTGATCGCACGCACCGTGGGATCGACCGCGTCGAGATTGGCGCGCAGGAATTCGCCGAAGCTCGCATCGCGCTCGGCGACAAGGGCGCTCTCGTAGAGCATGCGCGCGATGGCGAGGAAGGGTGCGATGTCGGGTGCCGAGACATCCGGCGCGAGCGCCGCAAGGCCGGGCAGCGCGGACTCCCAGGCGGCCTCGGCCTCGGGCTCGTCGAAGATCAGCTCGGACAAGGCGGGGATGCCGAGACGCTCGACCGGTGTGGCGTCATCCGCCGGAAAGGGTTTTGCGAAGGGGTCGTCGCCATCATAGCCGCGCATGACGTCAAAGACCGCCCAGGCCTCGCCGGCGCCCTGCGCGAAAACCGAGACGCAATCCAGGCTGCGGCAGGCCGGCACCACGCCGCGCGAGGACACCGCCCCCGGCGAGGGCTTCAGCCCGACGATCCCGTTCAGCGCCGCCGGCACCCGCCCCGACCCCGCCGTATCCGTGCCCAGCGCAAACGGCACCAGCCCGCGAGCCACCGCGACGGCGCTGCCCGACGAGGAGCCACCCGGCACCCGCAGCGGATCGGCGCTGTTGCGCGGCACCGGATGCGGCGTGCGGACGCCGACCAGGCCTGTCGCAAACTGGTCGAGGTTCGTCTTGGCGACCGGGATGGCGCCGGCGGCGCAAAGCCGCGCGACGGCGGGGGCATCGGCGCCAGGCGTATAGGCGAAGGCCGGGCAGGCCGCGGTGGTCGGGCGCCCCGCCACATCGATATTGTCCTTCACCGCGAAGGGCACGCCCCAGAGCGGATAGGCGACGGGATCATAGGGCGGCAGGCGCCCGGCCTCCTCCATCAGCAGCGCCAGTGGGATGACGTCGAGGAAGATGCCGGGATCGTCGCAGGCGGTTATTGCCGCATGGGTCGCGGCCAGCAGTTCGGCCGGCCGCTCGCCGTCGGCATAGGCGTCCAGGTAGCCTGCGATGGTGCGAGGGGGCGGCGCGGTCATGCACCTCCCCATGCAATGCGTGCGCCAACAACCATGCGCCCAAATCATGCGCGTTCTCAGGGGCTTATGCGACAGGCGCCCGATTGCGAAGTGCAAGATGTATGCACGGATGCCCCAGGTGCTGATTTCTGCCTAATTATCACTCAACTTGCGCGCGCCATACTGATCCACGCCGCCTCGGTAAGACCCAGGTGTCGCCGCGCGGCACTCGCGGCGGTAACCCCGTCCGCACGGGCGATCGCCGTCAGGATCTCGCCATGCTCCGCATGGGATTTCTGCAGCCGCTCCGGCGCCTCCAGCTGCGAGGCCCGGAATGGCGCCAGGCGCTGCCGCGTCGCACCCGCCAGCTCCGCCAGGTAGTCATTGCCCGCCCCGGCGTAGAGCCGGCGATGGAACTCCACATTCGCCGCACGGTATTCGGCGAGGTGCGAGTGCCGCACCATCTCCGCCATGCCCGCATGCAGCTGGTCCAGCGCGCGCCGGTCGCGCGCCGACATCGAGCCGGCACACAGCGTGGCGGCCAGCGCCTCGAGCTCCGCCATCACACGGAACATCCCGTGCAGCCGCTCCACATCGGGGCGCGCCACCACAGCGCCGCGGCGGGGGCGATGCTCGACCAACCCGGTGGCACCCAGCTGGCGCAGCGCCTCGCGTACCGGGGTGCGGGAGACCGAGAATTCGGCCGCGAGCTGCACCTCCTCCAGCGCGGTGCCGGGCAGGCGCTCACCCGCCACGATCTGCTCGGCCAGCGTGGCCGCCAGCGTTTCGGCAAGCGTGGGGCGCGGAATGCGCGGCCGGCGCGGCATCAGGGTCACGGTCATGGCGCGAGCCTAGCGAATCCCGGGCCGCCCGGCCTCACTCATCCGCCCAGGGCGGCGTCGGGTCCGGCTTGCGGCCGCGCACCATCCGCCCGCGCGCGAGCTCCGTCACCACGCCGTGCAGCGTGCGCAGCTCCTGCTCCGTCACCTGGCCGCGCAGGAACCAGTGCCGCAGGTTGCGCACCATCAAGGGTCGCTTGTGCGCGGTCTCCAGGAAGCCGCAAGCATCGAGCTCGCTCACCAGCCGGTCGAGAAACGCCTCCAGCGAGCCCTTGGTCGCGACATGCGTCTCGTTGGTCACGAACACCCGCGCGGGCGTGGGCTCCTCAGCCGTCCACCATTCATAGGCGAGGATCATCACCGCCTGGGCCAGGTTGAGCGACATGTGCGCAGGGTTGAGCGGATAGCGGATCAGCGTGTCACAGCAGGCGAGGTCATCGGCGGTGAGCCCTGCCCGCTCCGGCCCGAACAGGATCGCCGCGCGCTGGCCCTCGGCGTTGATGGCGCGAAGATCACCGGCGGCGGCGCGCGCGGTCAGCGTCTCGATGATCACATGGCGTGGCCGCGGACAGGTGCCCATCACGCGGTGGCAATCGGCGACGGCAGAGGGGATGTCGGGGAAGACCTCGGCCGCGTCGAGGATACGATCGGCGCCCGAGGCCATGCGCCAGGCGACCGCTTGCGGCCAGCCATCGCGCGGTGCCACCAGGCGCAGGTGGAACAGCCCGCCATTGGCCATGGCCCGAGCCGCGGCGCCGATGTTCTCGGCCATCTGCGGGCGCACCAGCACCACCACCGGGCTTTCGCCCGGCGGAGCGGCAAGGTCGGCGCCGCCCTCGCGGCCGGTCAAGGAAGCAAGGCTGGGGAAAGGAATTTCCCCAGACCCCATTCTTTTACTTTTGGCTCCTGGGGACTCATGCGCGGAGGTCGTTGCGGCACGCTGTGGTGAAGTCGGTCAGGAAGTCGTTCTTTCGCGACTTGAAGTCGGGGCGCTGGGCGAAATCCTCGTTGGGGTCGTAGTAGGTCTCGATGATCCTCCGGATCACCGCCTCGGCGGCCTCGATCACCGACGGCGGCGCGAAGAGTCGGATCTTGCTGAACACGGCCGTGAGATGGACGATCTTCGTCGGATCCTCCATCGCATGCGTCATGGCATCGACGTAGAGCTTCGCAGCCTCGTCGATGAACTCGCCATACAGCCGCTCCTGCCGCGTCGCCTCCTGCGCACGCCGCTGCGCGCGGTCCTGGTGCCGCTGGGTGAGCCAAGTGGTGGCGAGCGACGCCAAGGCGCCGATCGCGGAGCCCAACAGCGCGGAAAGGGCAGACAGGTAGGCGGCGTTCATGCCTGCCGCTTCAGCTTCGCCGCCATGTCGTCCCCTGCGGGCCGTCTTCCAAGGTGATGCCCTGCGCGAGCAGCCCGGCGCGGATGCGATCCGCTTCGGCAAAGTCCCGCGCCTTCCGCGCCGCGAGCCGTGCCGCGATGGCGGCCTCGATGGCGCCGGCATCCACCCCACCCTGCAACCAATCCGACGGCGCCGCCTGGAACAGCCCCAGCGTGCCCGCCGCGATGCGGAAGGCCGCCGCCGCCTCGCCCGGCGCCGGCGCCCAGTTCTGGCCGATACGCGTGGTCACCGCGGTCGCGCTGCCGCCGATGGTCGCGGTGTTCTCCAGCGTGCGCAGGTCGCGCAGGCGCGTCAGCATGCCCGCGGTGTTGAGGTCGTCCTGCAAAGGCGCCATCGCCCATTCGGCCATTGTCTCGATCAGTGCGCCATCGGCAGCCGGTGCGCGCGCCAACATGGCGTAACCATCATCGAGCTCCGCCTTGGCTTCGTCCAACCCGCCCTGGGTGAAGTCCAACGCCTGGCGGTAGTGCGTCTTGAGCAGCAGCAGCCGAAAGGCCTCGCCGGCCCAGGGACCGCGCGCCAAAATGTCGCGCACGGTGAGGAAATTGCCCAGCGACTTCGACATCTTCTCGCCGTCCACGAGCAGCATGCCGTTGTGCATCCAGAAGCGCGCGAAGCGGCTGCCGGGAAAGGCGCAGGCCGACTGCGCCAGCTCGTTCTCGTGGTGCGGGAACAGCAGGTCGGCACCGCCGCCATGGATGTCGAACTCCTCGCCCAGATAGCGCCAGGACATCGCCGAGCATTCGATATGCCAGCCCGGTCGCCCACGCCCCCAGGGGCTGTCCCAGCCCGGCGTCTCCACATCGGAGGGCTTCCACAGCACGAAATCCCCCTGGTCGCGCTTGTAGGGCGCGGGGTCGATGCGCGCGCCGGCCAGCAGCTCATCGGGCGCGCGGCCGGACAGCGCGCCATAGGCGGCAAACGAGGGCACGGAGAACAGCACATGGCCTTCCGCCGCATAGGCGTGGCCGTTGGCGATCAGCTTCTCGATGATTGCGATCATCTGCGCGATGTTGTCGGTGGCGCGCGGTTCCTCATCAGGCGGCAGCGAACCGAGTGCGGCCATGTCGCGATGGAAATCCGCGGTCGTGCGCGCGGTGATCGCGGCGATCGGCTCGCCGGATTCACGCGCGCGGGCGTTGATCTTGTCCTCCACGTCGGTGATGTTCCGCACATAGGTCACGCGCGGATACAGCCGCCGCAGCAGCCGCACCAGCACGTCGAACACCACCACCGGGCGCGCATTGCCCAGATGTGCCAGGTCATAGACGGTGGGCCCGCAGACATAGAGGCGGACGTGATCGGGATCGATCGGGATGAAGTCCTGGCGCTCGCGCGCCGCGGAATTGTGAATCTGGAGCATCTCAATTCGCCGACAGGGTCAGCCGCCGCACGGCGCGTTCGCGGCCGATCAGGGGCAACAGGGTTTTCAGGTCCGGGCCGTGCTCCTCGCCGGTCAACGCGACGCGCAGCGGCAGGAACAGCGCCTTGCCCTTGCGGCCGGTGATGGGCTTCAGCGCCTCCACCCAGCCGGCCCAGGTGTATTCGTTCCACGGCTCGGCGGGCAGGTTGTCCAGCGCGGCGCGGAGGAATTCGCGCTCATTCTCCTGCACCGGCGGGATGATGGTGCCGCGTATGACGTCGATCCAGGCCGGCGCCTCGCGCATCAGGTCGAGGTTGCCGCGGATCGCGTCCCAGGCCTCGCCATCGGCGTTCTCGGGCAGGCGGTCGCGCACGCTCTCAAACGACGCCTCGTGCAGCACGCGCCGGTTCAGCGCGAGCAGCTGGCGCATATCGAAGCGCGCCGAGGAATGCGACACGCGCGACAGGTCGTAATCCTTGGCCAAGGCGCGCGGCGTGCCGGGGACCGGGTCCACGCTGGTCCCGAGTGCGGCGAGATAGCCCACCAGCGCGGCGGGCTCGATCCCGTCGCGCCGCAGATGTCGCAGCGAAATCGCACCGAGGCGCTTGGAGAGCGGGCCGCCATCCATGTCGGTCAGCAGCGGCAAGTGGCCGAAGGTGAGCCTGCTCGCATTGCCGCCCAGCGCCTCGTAGAGGTCGATCTGGATCCCCGTATTCGTCACATGGTCCTCGCCGCGCACCACATGCGTCACACCCGTCTCCAGGTCATCGACGACCGAGGTGAAGGTGTAGAGCGGCGAGCCATCGGCGCGGATCAGCACCGGGTCGGAGATCGCCTGCAGCTTCACCTGGCGCTTGCCAAGTACGGCGTCCTGCCACTGCACGGCGCGGGGGGAGAGCATGAAGCGCCAGTATGGCTGCTTGCCGTTCGCCAAAGCGCGCTCAAGCTGCTCCGGCGTCATGCGCAGCGCCTCGCGGTCATAGACCGGCGCCTTGCCTTCGCGGCGGCGGCGTTCGCGCTTCGCCGTCAGCTCCTCCTCGCTCTCGAAGCACGGGTAGAGGCGCTTGGACGCCTTCAGCCGATCGGCGGCGGAGGCATACAGGTCCAGCCGCGAGGACTGCGCGAAGCGTTCATCCCAATCCAGACCCAGCCAGCTCAGGTCCTCGTCGATGGCGGCGATGAATTCCGGCTTCGTCCGCTCGGTGTCGGTGTCGTCCAGGCGCAGCACGAAGGTGCCGCCATGCCGTCGCGCCAGCAGCCAGTTGGCCACCGCGAGGCGCGCATTCCCGGCATGCAGCAGGCCGGTGGGGGATGGGGCAAAGCGCAGTTTCATGGGGTAAGCGATTCATAATTCGTGTCGCGCGGCGAGGCTGCCGGGTGCGCGATGCAATGCGCGACCCAGGCCTGGGTGTCGAGGCCCTCCGTGGTCGCGTATTCCCCGAAGGTGAAATAGGCATCGCGCAGCGCCACCGGGTCCGGCGTGTCGGCGCGCAGATGCTCGACCTGGGCGCGGATGAAGCGGCGCGCATATTCCTGCGCGGCCTCGGCGGTCGCAAAGCCGGGCACGAGCCATTCCTCATCGGGGTCCTGGTAGGCGCCGAAATCGCCGCAGAGGACGGAATGGCTCATGCCTCGTCTTCTTCGTCTTCATCCTCGTCGTCATCATCATCGGCGCGCGGGTCGAGGATGCGCCAGTTGCGCTCCTCCGCATCGCGCGCCGGGTTCTGCGCGAAATCGGCGAGCTCGTTCGCGCTGCGCCAGGCCTGATCGGCGGCGGGGGTGATCTCCGCATCCTCGCCGAACATGTGCCAGGCGGCGAGCACCGCATCCGGCGCGGCACCGCCCGCGCGGCAGCGCTCGATGCTGTCGCGCACGTAGCGCCGCGCGAAGGCATTGGCGTGCTCCAGGGACGGGAAGCCGGTGATGGTCTCGACCGGCTCGGACCCGTTGGCGCCGGAGAGATCGAGGATGCGGACGGCGTACCCACCCTCGGGGGCGAACAGGTCGCTCACTTGATCAGCGCCGTGAAGCCGTTGGTGATGGGGTAGCGGCGGTCGCGGCCAAAGGCGCGGGGCGTGATCTTCACCCCCGGCGGCGCCTGGCGGCGCTTGTATTCGGCGCGGTCCAGCATGCGCCAGACGCGCAGGATGGTGTCGCGTGGAAAACCCTCGGCGACGAGCGCATCGACGGATTTCTCGCCCTCGATCAGCCCTTCGAGGATGGCGTCCAGCTCCTCATAGGGCGGCAGCGTGTCCTGGTCCTTCTGGTCGGGCTTGAGCTCGGCGCTCGGCGGCTTGGTGATCACCCGCTCCGGCATCACCGGCCCGCGCGGCCCCAGCACGCCGTCGGGGATGTTCGCATTGCGCCAGCGGCACAGCGAGAACACCGTGGTCTTGTAGATGTCCTTCAGCACGGAATAGCCACCGCACATGTCGCCGTACAGCGTCGCGTAGCCGGTGCTCATCTCCGACTTGTTGCCGGTGGTCAGCAGCATCGCGCCGAACTTGTTCGACAGCGCCATCAGCGTCACGCCGCGGATGCGCGACTGCAGGTTCTCCTCGGTGGTGTCGGGCGGCGAGTTGCCGAAGGCGGGCGCCAGCATGCCCGCGAAGGCCTCCATCGCCGGCCCGATCGGGATGGTCTCGTAGCGGATGCCGAGCAAATCCGCGCAGGACGCCGCATCCTCGAGGCTCTCGGGGCTGGTATAGGGCGAGGGCATCATCACCGCGTGCACCCGGTCCGCGCCCAGCGCATCCGCCGCGACAGCCGCCGAGATGGCGCTGTCGATGCCGCCGGAGAGCCCCAGCACGATGCCCGGAAACCGGTTCTTCTCCACATAATCGCGCAGGCCGAGGACCATCGCGCCGTAGATCTGCGCGTCGCGCGTCAACGGCGGCGCCAGCGCGCCCGGCGCGCAATCCAGCCGCGCCCCCGCCCGCTTCCAGGTCGTCAGGCGGATATCCTCGGCGAACATCGGCAGGATGTGGGTCAGCGCGCGGTCCGCGTTCATCACGAAGGACGCGCCCTCGAAGACCAGCTCGTCCTGGCCGCAGACCTGGTTGAGGAAGACGAAGGGCAGACCGGTCTCCACCACGCGGGCGACGGCGAGGTCCACGCGCGCCTCGTGCTTCTCCACCTCGAAGGGCGAGCCGTTGATCGAGAGCAGGATCTCCGCGCCCGATTCCGCCAGCGTCTCGGACACGGCCGGGAACCACCAATCCTCGCAGACCATCAGCCCGATGCGGAAGCCGCGGAACGGCACCGGGCCGGGCGCGGGCCCGGCATCGAAGACGCGCTTGTCGTCGAACACGCCGTAGTTCGGCAGCTCGTGCTTCGCCCGCCGCGCGACGATGCGGCCGGCATCGAGCACGAAGGCCGCGTTGTACAGCCGCTCCCCATCCTGCCACGGTCCGCCCACGATGAGACCCGGCCCGCCATCGGCCGTCTCGGCGGCGAGTTCCGCAATCGCCGCCTCACAGGCCGCGACGAAGGCGGGCTTGCGCACCAGGTCCTCGGGCGGATAGCCGGCGATGGAGAATTCCGGCGTGACCAGCAGGTCCGCGCCCAGGCGCGCGGCCTCGGCGCGCGCGGCGCGGATGCGCGCGGCGTTGGTGGCGATGGCACCCTCATGCGGATTGATCTGGGCGAGGGCGATGGCAAGCGTGTCGGTGGGCATCGCCCATAAATAGGAGGGATTGCGCGGTGCGTCACGCGCCGAGCGGGCGGAACCCGGGCCGGCATGCACCGCAATGTGAGGCAACGGCGCCGCGGCGGCGCGCTTTACCGACCATCACGGTGCGCCGAAGGCGCGCTGGCCCGCCGCCGGCCGCGGCGCGCGCAAACCCGGAGACCTCCATGCCCGACCATGACAGCCATTCGAACCCCGCGCCCACGCACGCCCACCCGCTCGAGAACCCGGCGGACAAGTACCCCAAGCCGCCCTTCGCGCGGCAGACCCAGCCCTGGCCCGGCCTCGCGGGCCGGATGGACCCGCGCCCGGACCATGGTGAGCACAGCTACAAGGGGTCGGGCCGGCTGCAGGGCCGCCGCGCGCTGATCACCGGCGGCGATTCCGGCATGGGCCGGGCGGCCGCCATCGCCTTCGCCCGCGAGGGTGCCGACGTCGCCATCAACTACCTGCCGGATGAGGAGGAGGATGCGCGCGAGGTGATCGACCTCATCCGCGCGGCCGGGCGCAACGGCGTCGCCATCCCCGGCGACCTGCGCGACGCGGCGTTCTGCCGGCAGATGGTGGACCAGGCGGTCGCGGCACTCGGCGGCCTCGACATCCTGGTCAACAATGCCGCGCGCCAGCAGACGCGCGCCTCGATCCTCGACGTCACCGACGAGGATTTCGACGCCACGATGAAGACCAACATCTACGCGCCGTTCTGGACCATCAAGGCGGCACTGCCGCACCTCAAACCGGGCTCGTCCATCATCGGGACGACGTCCGAGCAGGCCTACGACCCGTCGGCCGAGCTCTACGACTACGCGCAGACCAAGGCAGCGACGATGAACTACGTGAAGTCGCTGGCCAAGCAGCTGGCCGAGCGCGGCATCCGGGTGAACGGCGTGGCACCCGGTCCGATCTGGACGCCGATCCAGGTCTCCGGCGGGGCGACGATGGAGAAGCTCGAGAAATTCGGCAGCGCGACCCCGATGGGCCGCCCGGGGCAGCCGGCGGAGCTGGCCTCGATCAACGTCCAGCTCGCCGCGGCCGATGCGAGCTATGCAACGGGCCAGGTCTACGGCGCGGCGGGCGGCAGCGGGCAACCCTAGAGGGCTGGCGGCGCCAGCGGCGCGGCGCCGTCGATCTTCTGCAAGGTCATCAGGAGCCTGATGACACCTGGCTGCGGCCTCGGAGCCTTGGTCACACCAAAGGCGGAGGCCGGGACGGCGCCTGCCCCCTGAGCGGTGCGGCGAAGCTACGCGACCAACCGCGCGCCCACCTGCACCTCGGCCAGGATCTCGAAGGATCGGAGCCGTGCGGCGTGGTCATGGATCTGCGCCGTCACCATCAGCTCGTCCGCGCCGGTCCGCGCGACGAACTCCGCAAGGCCCCGGCGCACCGTCTCCGGCCCGCCCACGACCGAACAGGACAGCGCGTTGCGCAGCATCGCGCGCGCCTGCGGGTCGAGCCGGGCCTCGTAGCCCTCGACCGGCGGGGGCAGCTTGCCCGGCCGGCCGGAGCGGAGATTGACGAAGGCCTGCTGGAGCGAGCTGAACAGCAGCTGCGCCTCGGCATCGCTCGCTGCGGCGAAGACGTTCACGCCGAGCATGACATGGGGCCTGGCGAGCCGCGCCGAAGGGCGGAACAGCTCGCGGTACACCGCAGCGGCCTCCATCATCAGATCGGGGGCGAAATGCGAGGCGAAGGCATAGGGCAGCCCCAGCATCGCGGCGAGCTGGGCCCCATAGGTGCTGGAGCCGAGGATCCAGACATCCACGGCGAGGCCCGCGCCTGGCACGGCCTGCAGCGCCTGCCCGGGTTCGGCGGGTTCGAAATAGCCGAGCAACTCAACGACGTCGCGGGGGAAGGCGTCCACATCATTGGCGAGGGTCCGGCGCATGGCGCGCGCGGCCAGCTGATCGGACCCAGGCGCCCGGCCAAGCCCGAGGTCGATGCGCCCGGGGTGCAGCGCGGCCAGGGTGCCGAACTGCTCGGCCACCATCAGCGGCGCGTGGTTGGGCAGCATGATGCCGCCCGCACCGATGCGGATGGAGCGGGTGGCGGCGGCGGCATGGGCGAGGGCGACAGCGGTCGCGGCGCTGGCGATGCCGGGCATGTTGTGATGCTCCGCCATCCAGTAGCGGTGGAAGCCCAGCGCCTCGGCATGCCGCGCGAGATCGATGGAGTTGCGCAGCGCCTGCCCGGTATCGCTGCCTTCGGGGACGGGGGAGAGATCGAGGACGGAGAGTGGGGTCATGCACCCCATATGGGAACATGGAGGGGCCTTACGAAGGACCCCTACCCCTGCTTCTTCCGCGCCCCATTCCTGCGCAGCAGGAATTCGCGGCCGATCTTCACCCGCGGCGCGCCGTCATACTCCACGATATCAGCCGTCGCGTAGGTCTCGCTCCAGGCGTCTGGGATGAAGCTGCCGGTGCCGACCACGTCGATCGGTGCGCGGGCCTCGGCCATCACCCGGCACTTGCCCACCCCGAAGCCGGAAGAGGCGACGATGCGCACATGCGGGTAGCCGGCCTCGTCCAGCGCCTCGCGCATGCGCCAGACGGCGGCGGCCGAGACGCCGGTGCCGACCAGGTGGCGCAACTCGGTATCGCTGCGATAGCGGCGGATGGCCGAGGGTGCGTGGCGTTCCAGCACCGCATAGCTCTCCGCCGGATCGAGCCCCTCGAGAAAGCGGCCGCCATGCGTGTCCAGCCGCACGGCCATGCGGCCGGAGGCGGCGATCTCGGGGAAGCGCGCACAGACCGCGAGGCCATCGGTCACTTCGCGTCCGAAATAATCGACCAGCACGGTCAGCGCCTCGTCGGGGAAGGTCGCGTGGAACATCTCCGCCGCGCGCACGGTGGACCCGGCATAGCCGATCAGCGCATGCGGCATGGTGCCGCGCCCGGCCGGCTCGCCGAACCAGTGCGCGGTCGCGTCATTGGCGTTGCCCAGAAACCCCTTGGCCCCTTCCCGCTTCGCCGCGGCGGAGCCGACGGCCGCGGCATAGGCCATCATCTCCTGCATCTCGGCCCCGGCGCAGTGCCGCGCCTCCATGGCGAGGAAGGCGACGTTGGGGAGCTCGAGGCACATCTGGTAGGCGTTGTGCGCCGCGACGCAGGCCGGCCCCAGTTTCTGGAGCACGATGGTCTCGAGCTCACTCAGCAGCGCAAACGAACCGCCGATGTAGAGCAAGGGATCACCGGCACCCACCCAGGTGCCTTCCTCATGCGGCAATTCGATGGAGAACTCGGTGCCCCGGTTCTCCGCGACCGTGCGCAGGAAATCGAGTGCCAGGCGCGGCGCGGAGATCACTGGCCGGCGCAGGAACACCGCATAGGTGACATGGCAGTCGCCGAATTTTTCGACGACCGATCGCGTGCGCTTGAAGTAGCTGTCCGTGCGCGCCGCGATCGCGGCGTCGGAGGTCTCCGGCGCCGCGTTCGGGATGGTCATTGCGCGGCGACCGCGTGAACCGGGACGCGACGGTGCTTCAGTTCCTCGGCGATGAGGAAGGCGAGCTCCAGCGACTGCTCGGCGTTCAGCCGCGGGTCGCAGAAGGTGGCGTAGTTCTCCGACAGGTTCACCTCGGAGAGGTTGTGCGCCCCGCCCAGGCATTCGGTGACGTCGGCGCCCGTCATCTCGACATGGACACCGCCGGCGATGGTGCCCTCGGCCGCGTGCACGTCGAAAAAGCCGCGCACCTCGCCCAGGATGGAATCGAAGTTGCGCGTCTTGTAGCCGCCCACGGTCGTGGTGTTGCCGTGCATCGGGTCGCACAGCCAGGTGACGTTGCGCCCGGCGCGCTTGAGCGCGCGGACCAGCGGCGGCAGCTTGGCCTCCACCTTGTCCGCGCCCATGCGCGCGATCAGCGTGAGGCGCCCGGCCTCATTCCCCGGATTGAGGATGTCGGTCAGGCGCACCAGCTCATCGGCGTCCATCGACGGGCCGGTCTTCATGCCGATGGGGTTCTTCACCCCGCGCAGGAATTCGACATGCGCGCCATCGGGCTGCCGCGTGCGGTCGCCGATCCAGAGGAAATGCGCCGAGCAGGCGTAGGTGTCGCCGGAGGTGCTGTCGACGCGCGCGAGCGCCTGCTCATAGGGCAGCAGCAGGCTTTCGTGCGACGTATAAAAGTCCGTCTCGCGCAACTGCGGCGCGTCCGCCATCCCGCACGCCTGCATGAAGCGTAGAGTCTCGTCGATGCGGATGGTGAGGTCCGCATAGCGCGAGGCGAGCGGCGAACGCTCGACGAAGCCGAGGTTCCACCGGTGCACCTGGTGCAGGTCGGCATACCCACCCGTCGCAAACGCGCGCAGCAGGTTCAGCGTGCCGGCCGATTGCATGTAGGCGAATTCCATCCGCGACGGATCGGGGATGCGCGCCGCGGGCGTGAAATCCGGCCCGTTGATGATGTCGCCGCGATAGGACGGCAGCGTGATGCCGTCCTTGGTCTCCGTGTCCGAAGAGCGTGGCTTGGCGAACTGCCCCGCCATGCGCCCGAGCTTCACCACCGGCAGCGAGGCCCCGAAGGTCAGCACCACCGCCATCTGCAGCAGCACGCGGAAGGTGTCGCGGATGGTGTTCGCGGTGAAATCCGGGAAACCCTCGGCACAATCGCCGCCCTGGAGAACGAAGGCCTGACCCTCGCCGGCCCTGGCCAGCGCAGCTTTCAACCGCCGCGCTTCGCCTGCAAAAACCAGCGGCGGAAATCGCGCGATCTTGGCTTCCATCGCGGCGAGCGCCGCCATGTCGGGGTAATCCGGCACCTGCCGGATCGGCATCTGCCGCCAGCTCTCCGGGCTCCAGCCACGCGCAGTCATCGAACATCCTCACCGTTGAACCGCGCGACCATAGTCTGAGCGGCGCGCGGGCGGCAAGAAAGGCGGGCCCCGACCCGCCACGCGCCGCATCCACCGGAAAGCCGGCAAGCCCTCTCGGCTACGGGTTCAGGTTCGCCGCCTGGTTGATCGGGTTCAGGAATCCCGGCTCCTTCGAGTTCACGTAGCGCAGCAGGTCGGGCATCGTGAAGGTGCCCGGGAACGCCGAAGGCAAGGTCGGCTTCCAGTCAGGCTCCTGCTCCGGGTGCAGGAAGGCCTCGGGGTCGGTCTGCAACAGCCCGACGAAGACCTCGGCGAGGATGCGGCTGCCGGCCGGGCCAAGACGGTTGCCGCCATCACCCAGCACCTGCGCCTCCTTGAGGATGTAGTACCAAAGCGGCGTCGCCCGGTGCAGGTCGATCTCCTTGAGGATCCTGCCGTCGGCACCCTGGGTGATCTCCGCCTCGGTCATGGCGCGGACACCCATGTGCCGGGCGACGGCCTGGCCGCTCGGCAGTTCGAGCCGGTAGCCGCGCTGCAGGTTGCGCAACGGCAGCGATCCGCCGCCGCCGGGAAGCGTGTGCAGCGAGGGGACCAGGAACGGGTCGAACAGGCGGGCGTGGTTGAGGGCGAAGCCATTGTCCGGCGGCGTCGCTCCGGCGGGCGGGGCGCCGGGCTGGCCGAGGTCATGGAAGCGGTGCCAGTCGATGATCCAGTCGCCCGGAAGTTCGGGGAAGACGAAGGGCAGGCCGAGCTTCAGCTGCTGCGCGAGCGCCGTCCCGCCAGCCTGGTCGAGCCCTTCGGCGAGCTTGCCGACGATGCCGCCCGACTTGCCGGTGAAATGGAACAGGAAGGCGAAGTTCGACGGTCCGGCGCCGGGACGGAATGCCCGGTTGTGACTGTACACCTCGCGCACCATCGAGTGGCCGAGGCGGTAGGCGGCGCCGGAGAACTCCACCGGGATATAGGCCTCGGCATAGTCGCTCTGGATTTCCGGCAGGTAGAAACGCCGGCCGTTGGTGAGCACGTCCTGCAGGTCGTTGTTGTCGATCAGCTTGGTGAGGAAATCGTGCAGCACGATCCACTGGTAGTGCCGGCGGACGAGCTTGCGCGTCGCGTCGAAGTCGCGCCCGCCCTCATTGTCGAAGACGGCGTTGTGGAACTTCAGGAAGGCGAGATGGGTCTGCGAGACCAGCAGGTTCTCGTCATTGCGCGCATCGCCGATGAGCGCGAGGCCCTGGGTGTTGCGCGGCAGGTCGAAGGGCAGGCCGGGCTTCACATGCGGATCGCCGCCCCCGCCCGCCCCGTTCCTGCCAATCAGGAACTTGCCGGGATTGAGCCGGTCGAACAACTGCGGCGAGGCGTCACCGTTCGGCCCTGACGCATAGAGGTTGTCGAGCTCGAGCTGCGGCGTGCGGAAATTGTTCTCGCCGACCAGGTCGCGATCGCGCTCCGTCAGCGAGCTGAGATCGAGCGTGATGTCGTGGTCGACGAACTGGCCGAGATAGGTGTAGCCGGCCGGAATGTTGAGGTTGTTGACCTCGCTCTCCGGCCGCGTGTCCTTCATGCTGCCGGCGAGCTTCTCCAGCGCCGCCGTGGGCACCTCGGGCGGTCGCGTCAGGGTCGATGGGAACATGTGGCCGAAGCGGCCGACCTTGAAGCGCGGGTCGCGGCTTCGAAGGTTGCCGGTTCGGACGGTCTTGTCCGCCGGTGGGATGATGCCGTGACCTGAACTGGTGAGCTTCATGACCGTGCCTCCCGATGCAGGCGGAGGTTAAGTGATCGTGATCGTAGACACGGTGAAAAGAACGTGAGCGTGCCGCCCCCGCGCGTTCGCGCGCGCCACGCGTCAGACCCCCACTTCGCGCGTGCGGGAACGCAGCGTGACGAACTCCTCGGCCGCGGTGGGATGGATGCCGATGGTGCGGTCGAAATCCTCCTTGGTCGCGCCCATGGCCACCGCAATGGCGATGCCCTGCAGGATCTCCCCGGCATCCTCGCCGAGCATGTGGACGCCCAGCACCTTCCGCGTGCGCTGGCAGACCACCAGCTTCATCAGCGACTTGCGCCCCTGCCGCCCGGAGATCGTGTGGCGCATCGGCGTGAAGCGGGTGACGTAGATATCGGCCGGGCCCCGCTCGGCGGCCTCCGCCTCGGTCAGGCCCAGGGTCGCGATGGGGGGCGTGGTGAAGACGGCCGTCGCGACGTTCTCGTAGCTCGCGCGCCGCGGCTTGTTGCCGAACAGGGTGTCGGCCAGCGCATGGCCAGTGGCGGTGGCCATGGGCGTGAGGTTCAGCCGGTCGATCACGTCGCCCAGCGCGTAGATGTTCGCCTGGCTGGTGCGGTGGTCGTCATCGACGATGACCGCACCCTGGTCGTTGACCGCAACACCCGCTTCCTCCAGCCCCAGCCCCTTGGTGTTCGGCGAGCGCCCGGTGCAGAGGAACACCGCATCCGCCTCGCGCATGAAATTGTTGGACAGGCTGAGCACGACGCCATCGCCGGCCTGGCCGATGCGGACCGGCGCGGCATCGGGGTTCATGGTGATCCCCTGCGCGGTCATCGCCTCCACGATGGCACCGCGAATATCGACGTCGAAGCCGCGCAGCGGCAGGGCCGCGCGATAGACCACGTCCACCTCCGCCCCGAGGCCGCGCAGGATGCAGGCGAATTCCAGCGCGATGTAGCCCGCGCCCACCACGACCACCTTCTTCGGCAGCGCCTTGAGCGTGAACAGGTCATCGGAGATCAGCGCCAGTTCGGCGCCGGGAATGTCGAGCCGCGACGCGGTGCCGCCGGTGGCGATGAGGATGCGGTCGGCGGTGACGCGCTGGTCGCCCATCGCAATGGTGTGGGCGTCGAGCAGGGTGGCCCGCGCGTCGAAGCTGGTGACACCCGCGCCCTTGAGCAGGGTGGCGTAGATGCCCGACAGGCGTGCGACCTCGCGGTCCCGCCCCTCGGCGAGTTTTTGCCAATCATGGCCCTTCACCTCGATGTCCCAGCCGAAGCCGCGCGCATCCTCGGCCCAGGCGCCGTATTCGGAGGCGTTTACCATCAGCTTCTTTGGCACGCAGCCGACATTGACGCAGGTGCCGCCCCAGAACCGCTCTTCGGCGATACCGACCCGCGCCCCGTGCTGGGCCGCGATGCGGGCGCTGCGCACGCCGGCGGAGCCGCCGCCGATGACGAAATAGTCGAAATCATGGTCCGGCATCGGCACGCTCCTCATCCAAGGCTGGGGAGAATGGTGCGCGGGCGCGGGTGCGCCAAGCCGTCACCCGTTGCGAGAGGTTCGCAACTGCCCTAGTCGATGCGCATGGCCAAGCAACGCCGCCCTGCCCCTGCCCCGCCGCCGCTGCCGCTCGACGCCCTCACCGGGCTTTCCGCCGAGGATCTGGCGGCGCGATTTTCCGGCCCTGAGGGCGGACGCTGGATGGCGGCCGCCGCGCGCCTGGGGCATGCGGAGGCGATGGTGATGCACGGTCAGGCGCTGCTCGATGCCGGGGACGCGCCGGGCGCGCTGGGCTGGTTCCAGGCGGCAGCGAGGGCCGGCGACGCGATGGCACAGAACATGGTGGGCCGCTGCCACGAGATGGGCTGGGGCACGCCGGCCGACGCAGCCGCCGCGCTGGGCTGGTACGCGCGTGCGGCGGCGGCCGGGCTCGACTGGGGCCAGTACAACCTGGCCGGGCTGCTGTGGCGCGGCGCCGGCGTCGTGGCCGACCGGCCCCAGGCGCTGGATTGGTACAAGCGCGCCGCGGCGCAGGGCCACGCCAAGGCGCTGAACATCCTCGGCCGTTTTCTCGAGGAAGGCTGGGCCGGCCCGCCCGACCCGCGCGCGGCGGCCGAACTCTACGCCCGGGCGGCGGAGGGCGGCGATTTCCGCGGCCAGTTCAACCTGGCCACGCTGCTGCTGGCCGAAGGCCGCGTCGCGGAGGCCGCACAGTGGTTCACGCGCGCGGCAGCGGGCGGCACGCCGGGGTTCCTCGCCAGCATGAAGGCGCGCCTGGCCGAGCGCGAGGAGCCGGAGCTGCGGGCGATCGCGGCGGGCATCGGCGCGGTGCCGTGACGCTCCGCTCGCCAGCCGCCGTTCCGCTGGCCTAGGCTGCGATCCATGCCCGGATTCCTGTTGATCATCGCCATGGCCCTGGGCGTCACCGCCCCCGCCTTCGCCTGCGCGGTTCCGACCAGCGTCGCGGTGGAGAATCGCTCCGGCCGCCCGCTGCGCGCGGTGTTCGTGGAATCCGGTGCCGTGCACAACCAGCTGCCGCGCGAGGGGCTGCTGCCCGGCGGCACCGCCACCATCACCCTGCCCTCCTGCATGGGCACCTACACCGTGGTCGCGGAATACGCCGACGGAACGCGCATCCGCCACACTGGGCTCGACGCCGCTACCATCCGCGGGCTGACGATCCGCTGAGCTAGCCGGCCGGTCGGCGGAGGATGACGCCGCGCACGGTGAACACCTGCACCTCCTCGCCGTGCTGGTTCAGGGTGCGGTGGCGCACCAGGTAGCTGCCGCGTTCGGGCCGCGAGCGCGAGGGTGTCACCTCCAGCACCTCGCATTCCAAGCGCAGCGTGTCGCCCGGCCGCGTCGGGCGCGGCCATTGCAGCTCGCCGCCGCCGCCGACCACGCCGCCGGCGATCTCGCTCATCGCCTCGGTGATCATGCGCATGCTGAGCGCGGCGGTGTGCCAGCCGCTCGCGGCGAGGCCCTGGAACAGCGGGTGGGCCTTCGCCGCGACCGGGTCGGTGTGGAAGGGCTGCGGGTCGTACTGCGTGGCGAAGGCGATGATCGCTTCCTCGCTCAGCGTCACCGGGCCGCCGTGGAAGATGCGGCCCGGTTCGAGGTCTTCGAGGTAGAGCGGCATCAGGTGCCGATGCCGCCGATCGCGAGGTACTTCACCTCCAGATATTCCTCGATGCCGTAGAGGCTGCCCTCGCGTCCGAGCCCGCTTTCCTTGACGCCGCCGAAGGGGGCGACCTCGGTCGAGATGATGCCTTCGTTGATGCCGATCATCCCGCTCTCGATCGCCTCGGCCACGCGGAAGATCCGGCCCACGTCGCGGGCGTAGAAATACGCGGCCAAACCGAAGGGCGAATCATTGGCGAGGCTGATCGCCTCCGCCTCGTCCTTGAAGCGGAACAGCGGTGCGACGGGGCCGAAGGTCTCCTCGGAGAAGATCTGCGCGTCGTGCGGGACTTCGGAGAGGATCGTCGGCTCGAAGAAATTGCCGCCATTGCCGTGGCGCTTGCCGCCGGTGACGATATGGGCGCCTCGCTTCACCGCATCCGCGATGTGCTCCTCCACCTTCTTCACCGCATCGGCATTGATCAGCGGGCCCTGGGTCACGCCCTCCTCCATCCCGTTGCCGACCTTGAGCGCCTCGACGGCCGTCTTGAGCTTGGCCGCGAACGCGTCATAGACGCCGTCCTGCACCAGCAGTCGGTTGGCGCAGACGCAGGTCTGCCCGGTGTTGCGGTACTTCGACGCCATCGCGCCCTTCACCGCCTCGTCGAGATCGGCATCGTCGAACACGATGAAGGGGGCGTTGCCGCCGAGCTCCATCGAGGTCTTCTTGATCGTCTCGGCGCATTGCGCGAGCAGGATGCGCCCGACTTCGGTCGAGCCCGTGAAGGTCAGCTTGCGCACCAGGGGGTTGGACGTCAGCTCCTTGCCGGTCTCGCCCGAGGGGCCGGTGATGACGTTGCACACGCCCTTGGGCATCCCCGCGCGCTCCGCCAGCACCGCGATGGCGAGTGCGGAGAACGGCGTCTGCGAGGCCGGGCGGATCACGCCGGTGCATCCCGCGGCCCAGCCTGGGCCGGCCTTGCGCGTGATCATGGCCGCCGGAAAATTCCACGGCGTGATCGCCGCGAAAACGCCCACCGGCTCCTTCGTGACGATGATGCGGCGGCCCTTCATGTTCTGCGGGATGGTCTCGCCATAGACGCGCTTGGCTTCCTCGGCGAACCACTCGAAGAAGCTCGCGGCATAGGCGATCTCGCCCTTGCTCTCGGCCAGCGGCTTGCCCTGCTCGGCGGTCATGATGGCGGCCAGGTCGTCGGTGTTCGCGATCATCAGGTCGAACAGGCGCCGCAGGATGGCGCTGCGGTCCTTGGCCAGCATCGCCCGCCAGCCAGCGAAGGCCGCGTGCGCGGCCTCGATCGCGCGGCGCGTCTCGGCGGCACCGAGCGCGGGCACCACGCCCACCAGCTCGCCGTTGGCGGGGTTGCGCACCTCGATGGTCTTGCCGCTATCGGCCTGGATCCAGGCGCCGTCGACGAAGTTTGCCTGGCGGAACAGCTCGGGGTCGCGCAGCGGCAGTTTGGCGGTGGCGTCGAGCATGGCAGGTCTCCCTTGTTTTCCCCACAATAGGCACGCGGAGGCCCCTTGTCAGGAGGTGCCACCGCAACCGTGCGTGGCACGCCGCGTTACGGTTCGGCACCGACAATGGGTCGGCGCACCCCTCGCGCGGAGCGATCCCCATGCCCCTCGGTACAATCCTGATCATCATCCTGGTTCTGCTGCTGGTCGGCGCGCTGCCGAACTGGGGCTACAGCCGCAGCTGGGGCGCCTACCCCTCGGGCGGCATCGGCATCATCCTGCTCGTGGTCATCGTGCTGCTGCTGATGGGCCGCATCTGAGCCCATTCGACAGACGTCGCGTGATGGTTTCTCCTGGGCGGAACGCCGCCCAGGGGAAACGCCATGACCACCGATGCCACGCATGATCCGCAGCTGCGATCGCGCGTCGACGCCGCCAATGCCGAGGGCGCGGATTTCCCGATCCAGAACCTGCCGCTGGGCATATTCTCGACGCCGGGAACCAGGCCGCGCGGCGGCATCGCCATCGGCGACCAGATTTTCGACATTGCCGCCGCCCGCGCCGCGGGGCTGCTGACCGGACCCGCCGCCCATGCCGCCGAGGGCGAGACGCTCAATCCGCTGATGGCGATGGGCAACGACAGCGCGGCCGCCTTGCGCGCCCAGGCTCAGGCGCTCCTCGCCGAGGGTGCCACCGAGGCACTGCCGCTGGTGCCCATGTCAGCGGCGACGATGCAGGTGCCGGCGGCGATCGGCGCGTTTTCCGACTTCTTCTGCTCCTACGACCACACGCTGCGCGGCGGCCGCGTCTCGCGCCCCGACAGCCCGGTGCCGGCGGCGTTCAAATGGTTGCCCATCGCGTACAACAGTCGCGCCTCCTCGGTGCGTCCCAGCGGCGCGGATGTGGTGCGGCCCAACGGTATCCGCGGCGTGAGCGGCGGCGGCGCCACCTTCGGCCCCTGCACCGCGCTGGATTTCGAGCTGGAATTCGCCGCCTTCATCGGCCCCGGCAATGCGCTCGGCACGCCCATCCCGCTGTCGCGGGCGCGCGACCACCTGTTCGGCTTCTGCCTGCTCAACGACTGGTCCGCGCGCGACGTGCAGCGCTTCGAGAGCACCCCGCTCGGCCCCTTCCTGTCGAAGTCGCTGCACACCACCATCTCGCCCTGGGTGGTCACCGCCGCCGCGCTGGAACCCTTCCGCGCCGCCGCGCCCAAGCGGCACGAGGGCGACCCGCCGCTGCTGCCGCATCTCGACGACCCCGGAGACCGCAGCCTCGGCCACTACGACATATCACTCGACTGCGAATACACCCCGCGCGGTGCCGCGCGCGGCGAGCGCATCGTGGCGACGCATCTGCGCAACCTCTACTGGACGCTGGGCCAGATGCTGACGCACCACGCCAGCAATGGCTGCAACCTTGGCCCCGGCGACCTGATCGCCACCGGCACCATCTCCGGCCCCGAGGATCACGAGCGCGCCTGCATGAACGAGATGACGCTGGGCAAGCAGCCCATCCGCTTCGCCGACGGCACCGAGCGGATGTACATCGAGGATGGCGACCGCGTCACCTTCCGCGCCCGCGCCCAGCGCGAGGGCTACGTCCCCATCGGCTTCGGCGAATGCACGGGCGTGGTGCTGCCCGCCCCCGCCTGGCCCACCGCTTAAAGGGAGAACCACACCATGGCCCGCCGCTTCATCGACATCTCGGTGGCACTCAAATCCGGCATTGCGAGCGACCCGCCGCGCATGCTGCCGCAGATCGAGTACCACGATCACCACATGACCGCGCCCGCGATGGCCGCCGAATTCGGCATCCCCATCGACGCGCTGCCGGAGGGCGAATACGCCGCGGTCGAGCGGGTGAGCATCAGCACCCACAACGGCACGCATCTCGACGCGCCCTACCACTTCTTCTCCCGCATGAACGAGCGCCTGGTGCCTGGCGGGGAGCCTTCGTGGCGCATCGACGAGGTGCCGCTGGAATGGTGCTTCCAGCCCGGCGTGAAGCTCGATTTCCGCCACTTCGCGGATGGCTACGTCGCCACCCCCGAAGACGTCCAGGCCGAGCTCGCGCGCATCGGCCACACGCTGTCGCCGCTCGAAATCGTGGTGATGAACACGCGGGCCGGCAGCCGCTACGGCGAGGATGACTACATCCATTCGGGTTGCGGCATGGGCAAGGATGCGACGCTGTGGCTGCTCGACCAGGGCGTGCGCGTCACCGGCACCGATGGCTGGTCCTGGGACGCGCCCTTTTCGCTGACGAAGCAGCGCGTCGAGGCGACCGGCGATGTCGGCCTGATCTGGGAAGGCCACCGCGCCGGACGCGAGATCGGCTACTGCCACATGGAGAAGCTGTCCAAGCTGGAGACCCTGCCCGCGACCGGCTTCACCATCGCCTGCTTCCCCGTGAAGGTCCATCGCGGGTCAGCGGGTTGGACGCGCGCCGTCGCGATCATCGAGGAATGAGGCGCGCGCTCCTCCTCGCCGCGCTGCTCGCGGCGACGCCGGCCGGGGCCTTTCCCGACCGGCCCATCACCATGGTGCTGCCCTACGCGCCGGGCAGCGCGTCCGACAGCTATGGCCGCGCGCTCGGCGAGCATTTCTTGCGCGTGCTCGGCCAGCCGGTGGTGGTGGTGAACCGCGACGGCGGCTCCGGCGTGGTGGGCATGCGCTTCACCGCACTCAGCGCGCCCGATGGCCACACCATCGCGCTCACACCCATGACGGCCGTGGTGGTGCAGCCGCATCTGGTGCGCAACACCGGCACGTCGCCCGAGAATTTCGCGCCGATCTGCGGCACCAACGAGAACATCCTGGGCCTGCTGGTGCGCAGCGAGAGCCCGATCCGCGACCTCGCCGGCGTGGTCGCCGAGGCGCGTCGCCGGCCGCTGACCTTCGGCAGCCCCGGGCCGAATTCCCTGCCCCAGCTTGCCATCTGGCGCGTCCAGCGCGCGGCGGGGGTGGAGTTTACCCACGTGCCCTTCCGCGGCGATCCGCCGCATCTGAACGAGACGGTGGCGGGGCGGCTGGATTTCTCCGCCGCAGTGGTCGCCTCCGCGACGGGGCTGATCGAGGGCGGGCGGCTGCGCCTGGTCGCGGTGTTCTCCGCGCGCCGCCACCCGGACTACCCCGACGTGCCGACCGCGCGCGAACAGGGGGTGGATGCGGAGCAGCTCAGCCAGGTGGGCCTCTACGCGCCGCGCGGCACGCCCGAGGCGGTGCTGAACCAGCTCGAGGCCGCCTGCCGCACGGGCACCGAGGACCCGGCCTTCCGCCGCGTGGCGGCCGCCAGCCGCGTGCCGGTGAACTTCCTCTCGCGCGCCGATTTCACCGCGATGGTGGCGCGGGAATTCGAAAGCTACCGCGTCATCCTGCGATCGCTGGGCGTGGAGCCGGAAGGCTGATCAGTCCTTGCCGAGATAGGCCGTCGCGTCGATCTCCACCAGGCAATCTGGCGAGCCCAGCCCGGTGACGATGCAGGAGACGCGGTGCGGCGGGTCCTCGGCGAAATTGGCGAAATACACCTCGTTCATCGGCGCCCAGTTCGTCCGGTCCGTCACGTAGACGGTGCATTTGACGATGTCGCGCATGGTGCCGCCCGCCTCCTCCACCAGCGCGCGGATGTTGTCGAGCGCCTGCTGCGTCTGCGCGCGCACGTCGCCGATCGCGAACTGCCCCTGCAGGTTCCGTCCCGTCGAGCAGGCGAACAGGAACCCGCCGGCCAATGTGGCCTGCGCAAAGGGCAGCGACGGTTTCTGGACCTTGTCGGAATAGATGGCGCGCTTGGGCACGGGGGATCCTTTCACAGGCGGGACCCGAGGCTAGGCGCCGCGCTCGGCCCGGGTCCAGCCTCGGGCGCGATGGCGGCGGCGGCGGCCTGCGTGGTAAACGTCTCCGGTGACCCGCCCCGCCTTCGTGACCACGGACGATCTCGCCGCCGACCTCCGCCCCCTGGGCGTACCCGCGGGTGGCGTGCTGATGGTGCATTCCTCGCTCGCCAGCCTCGGGCGCGTGCTCGGCGGCGCGCCGGCCGTCGTGCGCGCGCTGCTGGCAGCGCTCGGCCCGGCGGGCACCCTGGTCATGCCGGCCTTCTCGCCCGAGGTGTCGGACCCCGCGCGCTGGGCGGATTGGACGGGCGAGGCGCTGGAGCGCGCCCGCGCCGCGCTGCCCGCCTTCGATCCGGACACCACGCCCACCACCATGGGCGCGATCCCCGAGACCTTCCGCCGCTGGCCGGGCGCCCGGCGCAGCGCGCATCCACAGGTCTCGGTCTGCGCCCTTGGCCCGCGCGCGGTAGAGATCGTCGCCCCGCACGCGCTCGCCTGGGGCCAGGGGGAGGGATCGCCCTTTGCGCGGCTGGCCGCGATGGACGCCGCGCTGCTGCTGCTCGGCGTCGGGTTCAACAGGGCCACGCTGCTGCATTATGCCGAGAGTCGCGTCCCGCACGGGCGGCGCAAGACGCGCCGCATCCCCTTCGGCGAGGGCGCCCGCCGGGAATGGGTCGAGGTGCCCTGCATCGGCGATGATCTCGACACGCATTTCCCGCCGCTCGGGGCGACCTATGTCGCGGCGGGGCGGGCGCGGACGGGCATGGTCGGCGCGGCGGATGCAGTGCTCGCTTCCTCCGCCGATCTCGTCGCCTTCGCCACGGCGTTTCTCGGCAGCGCGCTGGCGGTCGATTGACACGGGCTGCGATGTTCGGGCGCAGTCCCGCCCATGATCACACGCCGCCCCCTGCTCCTCGCCGCCGCGACGTTGCCGCTCGCGGCCCCCGCCATCGCGCAGGCGCCGCGCCCGGCGCGCTGGGTCATCCCCTTCCCGCCCGGCGGTGCCGCCGATGCGATCGGGCGGCTCTGGGCGGATGCGGTGACCAGCACCACGGGACAGCCGGTGGTGATCGAGAATCGCGGCGGGGCGAATGGCGTGCTGGGCGTGCAGCAGGTGGTCCAGGCGCCGCCGGACGGCTTCACCCTCGGCGTCTTCTCCATCGCCTTCTTCACCGCGCTGCCGATCATGATGGCGCGGCCGCCCTATGACCCCGTGCGCGACCTGGCCCCGGTGGTGCAGCTGGTGACCTCCACGGTCATGTGCTGCGTCACCGCCGAGCGCGCGCGCGAGAGGGGCTGGGCGGATTTCGCCTCGCTCATCGCCTGGGCCAAGCGCCCCGGCAACCGGCTGACCAAAGGCTCCGCCGGCAATGGCAGTGCGGCGCATCTGCTGATCGCGACCATCGCGCGGCGCACGGGTGCGGAGATCGAGCACGTGCCCTATCGCGGCGGCGCGCCGGCGCTGAACGACCTCATCTCCGGCAATATCGACATGGTGTTCGACTTCATGCCCGCGCTCATGCCGCATGTGGCGTCGGGACGCCTGGTGGCCCTCGCGGTCGGCTCCAACGCGCGTTCGCCGCTGATGCCGGAGGTCCCGGGCCTGGGCGAATTCGCCTCCCTCGGGATCGGGGATCTCGACATGCAGTCCTGGAACGCGCTGACCGCGCCGGGTGCGACGCCCGCCCCCGTCCAGGCCGAGATCGCCGCCGCCATCCGGCGCAGCCTGGCGGCACCGGAGCTGGACCGCCGCCTGCGCGCCGCCGGCCTCATCCCGGTCATCACCGAGGGCCCGGCCGAGACGCGGGCCAAGATCGCCGCCGATGCGCCGCGCTGGCGCGAGATGGTGGAGACCTCCGGCGCGCGGATCGAGTGAGGCTCACGCCCGCTCCACATCCCGCGCCGCGGTGTCGATCAGCGTGACAATCGCGGCCAGTTGCTCCTCGCTCAGCCCGCCGCGCATCATCCGGAAGCGCAGCGCTGTCTTGAGGTTGTGCATCGCGCGGATCACCTGCATCGCCGACCCGGCCGGCCGGCCCGAGCGCATGCCCTCGATGCGCGCGAAGATGGCCTCGACCTGCGCCGCGGCGGCCTCCAGCACCCGCTCGCCCTCCTCCGTGATGGTGTGCAGCTTCTTGCCCCCCTCCTCGGGCGTGACGGCGACCTGGCCGAGATCCTCGAGCAGCGTCAGCGTCGGGTAGATGGTGCCAGGGCTTGGCGAATAGGCGCCGGCGAGCCGCTCCTCGATCTCCTTGATGATCTCGTAGCCGTGCCGCGGCTTGATCTGGATCAGCTTCAGCACGACCAGGCGCAGCTCGCCCTGGTCGAAGAAGCGCGCGCCGCCGCGGCCGCCTTCGCGGCCCGGATGGCCTTCGCCGAAGACGCGGTCGCGGAAGCCGCGGCCGGCGAAGCGGCGTCCTTCGCCGCGATGGTGACAATGTCCGAACATGGTTTGGTTCCTCGGTTGCTCCGATAGGGTTTCGATATATCGGTGACTTCGATATAACGAAACTCAGTCGGACTTCAACCCCTTTCACCCAACATCCTTTGACGCGGAGGCAATCTGCCCTATCTGCACGCCAGCACAGGCGACCGGGCCTGCGCCCAGGATTCCCATGACCGACACGCCACTTTCCCTGATCCGCAATTTCTCGATCATCGCCCATATCGACCACGGCAAATCCACGCTCGCCGACCGCCTCATCCAGCACACCGGTGGCCTCACCGCGCGCGAGATGACCGAGCAGGTGCTCGACAACATGGACATCGAGAAGGAGCGTGGCATCACCATCAAGGCGCAGACCGTGCGCCTCACCTACCCGGCCAAGGACGGCAAGACCTACGTCCTGAACCTGATGGACACTCCCGGCCACGTGGACTTCGCCTACGAGGTCTCCCGCTCCCTCGCCGCCTGCGAAGGCTCGCTCCTCGTCGTCGATGCCTCGCAAGGCGTCGAGGCGCAGACGCTCGCCAACGTCTACCAGGCCATCGACGCGCATCACGAAATCGTCCCCATCCTCAACAAGATCGACCTCCCCGCCGCCGAGCCCGAGCGCGTGCGCCAGCAGATCGAGGATGTCGTCGGCATCGACGCTTCCGAAGCCGTCGAGATCAGCGCCAAGACCGGCCTGAACATCGAGGGCGTGCTGGAAGCGATCGTAACCCGCCTGCCCCCGCCCACCGGCGATGCGTCCAAGACGCTGACCGCGCTGCTGGTCGACAGCTGGTACGACGCCTACCTCGGCGTCATCGTGCTGGTGCGCGTGCGCGACGGGCACCTCAAGCGCGGCATGAAGATCCGCATGATGGCCAAGGGCCAGACCCACATCGTCGAGCAGGTCGGCGTCTTCACGCCCAAGATGATCGCCGTCGACACGCTCGGGCCGGGCGAGATGGGCTACGTCACCGCCGCCATCAAGACGGTCGCCGACACCAACGTCGGCGACACGCTCACCGACGACCGCAACCCCGCCACCGTCGCGCTGCCCGGCTTCAAGCCCTCCATCCCCGTGGTCTGGTGCGGCCTGTATCCCGTCGATTCCGACGATTTCGAAAAGCTGCGCGAGTCACTGGGCAAGCTTCGCCTCAACGACGCCAGCTTCCACTTCGAGGCGGAGTCCTCGGCCGCGCTGGGTTTCGGCTTCCGCTGCGGCTTCCTCGGCCTGCTCCACCTCGAGATCATCCAGGAACGCCTGTCGCGCGAATTCGACCTGGACCTGATCGCCACCGCCCCCTCCGTCGTCTACCGCCTGCGCGACAACAAGGGCGTGGTGTCCGACCTGCACAACCCCGCCGACATGCCCGACCCGACGCTGATCGCGGCCATCGAAGAACCCTGGATCAAGGCCACCATCCTGGTGCCCGACGAATACCTGGGCTCGGTCCTCACCCTCTGCTCCGAACGCCGCGGGCAGCAGGTGGAACTCACCTATGTCGGCAGCCGCGCGATGGCCGTCTATCGCCTGCCGCTCAACGAAGTGGTCTTCGACTTCTACGACCGCCTCAAATCCGTCTCCCGCGGCTACGCGAGCTTCGACTACACCATCGACAGCTACCAGGAAGGCGACCTGGTCAAGATCTCCATCCTGGTGAACGCCGAACCCGTCGACGCCCTGTCCTTCATGGCGCACCGCAGCCAGGCCGACCGGCGCGGACGCTCCATCTGCGAGAAGCTCAAGGAACTCATCCCCCGCCAGCTCTTCAAGATCCCCATCCAGGCCGCCATCGGCGGGCGCGTGATCGCGCGCGAGACCATCTCCGCCATGTCCAAGGACGTCACCGCGAAGTGCTACGGCGGCGACATCTCGCGCAAGCGCAAGCTGCTGGACAAGCAGAAGGAAGGGAAGAAGCGCATGCGGCAGTTCGGGAAGGTGGAGATCCCGCAGAGCGCGTTCATCGCTGCCCTGAAAATGGACGCCTGAAGCAAGCAAGGCGAGGGGCTTCGCCCCCTCGACCCCGACCAGGGGCAGCGCCCCTGGACCGCTTGAAATACCGCTCGATCAACGTTACATGTAACGGATGAGCGGCTCCAACACCTCCAGGCGCGTCGCCGCGCACCGCGCCGAGCTGCGCAAGCGCGGCCTCCGGCCCATCCAGATCTGGGTGCCCGACACGCGCGCGCCCGGCTTCGCAGAAGAAGCCCGCCGCCAATCCCGCATTGTCGCGGCCGAGCCGGACCACGACGAGGTCATGGACTTTCTCGAGCGCGTCTCCATCGCAGACGAAGACATCGACGACATTCCCGATACCCGTGCGCCGCGGTGACATCGTCCTGATCGCCGATCGCGGCGGCGGCGACTATGCCGGCAAGCCGAGGCCAGCGGTCATCGTGCAATCGGAGCTTTTCCCCGAGACCAACTCAATCACGCTCTGCCTCCTGACCACGCACATGAGCGGCGCACCACTTTTGCGCGTGGCGGTCGAACCCGGCGAGCGGAGCGGCTTGCGCAACACCAGCCATATCCAGATCGAGAAGCTGACCACCATCCGCCGCGATCGCGTCGCCGCCACCATCGGTCGCATCTCGACTGAGGAGAGCCTGGCCCTCAACCGCAGCCTCGCGGTCTTCCTGGGTTTTGGGTGAGGCGCGCGCCGCCTGTTCACCCTTTCCAGCCGCGAACGCCGCCCGCACACTCCCCCTCATGACCCACCCCCTCCGCATCGGCATCTGGGCCCTCGTCCACGGCAACCGCGCCGCCCTCAACGACCCCGAGGAACCCTACGACGCCTCCTGGCCGCGCAACCAAGCCCTCGTCCAGGAAGCCGAATCCCTCGGCTACGACTGCGTCCTCGTCGCCCAGCATACCGCCAACCCGCACAAGGAATCCCTCGACCAGCTCGAAGCCTGGACCGCCGCCGCCGCCATGGCCGCCACCACCTCCCGCATCGAAATCATCGCCGCGATAAAACCCATGCTCTACCACCCGGTCGTGTTGGCGAAGATGGCGCTGCAGATCGAGCACATCAGCCAGGGCCGCTTCGCCATCAACCTGGTCAACGCCTGGAACCAGCGCGAGATCGTCAACGCCGGCATCCACTTCCTCGAACACGACGCCCGCTACGCCTACGGCGCCGAATGGCTCGAATGCGTCACCTGCCTGATGCAGGGCGAACGCCTCTCCCACCACGGCGCGCATTTCCAAATCGAGGACTACATGCTCCGCCCCGCCGGCACCTTCCGCCCGCGCCCGCGCATCTATGTCGGCGGCGAATCCGAACCCGCCCGCGCACTCTCCGCCGCCCAGGCCGATGTCTGGTTCATCAACGGCCAGCCGCTGCCCGACGTGCAGGCCCTCATCGCCGACGTCGCCCGCCGCCCCCGCCCCGGCGAACCACTGCGCTACGGCCTCTCCGCCTTCGTCATCGCGCGCGAGACCGAGGCCGAGGCGCAGGCCGCCTATGAACGCCTGCTCGCGCTGGCCGCCCAGGACACCGACATCAAGGCCTATGTGAAGGCCAACACGGACCCCGCCGTGGTCATGCGCCAGACCATGGCGAAATCCATCCGCGTCGGCACCAATGGCGGCACTGCCGCGGGCCTGGTCGGCAGCTACGACCAGGTGGCGCAGCGCATCGCTGCCTTCCACGCCGCCGGCATCGAGACCCTGCTGCTGCAGTTCCAGCCCTTCGAGGCCGAGATGCGCCGCTTCGCCCGTCACGTGCGCCCGCGTATCGCTGGCTGAGACATATCCACACTTTTAATTGTTGCAAGGCCGGCGCGATCCGCGCTCTAGCTTCACCAAGCCTACCAGCATCTCCCTCGTGCCCGACGAGAGATCCATGCCCGCGCGCTTCCTCGCCTACCTCGCCACCGCCGGGGCCGAGACGCTCAGCGCCGCCACGCTCTGTGCCCAGGCGCGCGCGATGTGGCCCGGCGCGCCCACCATGGACCTCAAGCCGCTGCTCGCCATCACCGCGCCCGAGGAGATGGGCGGCGGGCCCGGCTTCGTCGTCGAGGCCGCGAGCCAGCGCTACACCATCCTCTTCGTCGCAACCCCGCTGCCGCAGGACGCCTACGCTTCCCCGGTCGAGATCACCCGCATTTGGCCCGGCGCGCGCATCGCGATGGCGAGCCACAGCGCGCATGTCGTCATCGCCACCTCCTCCACGCTCGCGACCCATCCCCAGGCGCTCTACGGCGCCTCCGCGCTCAGCCTCATCATTGCCGCGCTGACCACGCTGCTGCCCGCGGTCGCCGTCGTCTGGAGCACCGGGGAGACGATCACCCCGCCCGAGACCTTCCGCGAGGCCACACTCGCGCTGCAGCGCAGCCGCATCCCCGTCGCCGAATGGGTCGGGTTCCGCTGGATCCAGGCGGAGCCGAACCTGCAGGGCGAGCGGCCTTTGGTGGTGCTGACCACCGGCCTCGAACCCTTCATCGGCCGCGAGATCGAGCTGGTGCCGAGCCCGCTGCCGCCGGCGCTGCTGCTCGATCGCCTCACCGGCGCATGCCAGTCCCTGATCGTGTCGGGCGACGGGGTCGCCAACAACGACACGCTCGGGGTCTCGCATGCCGAGCGCATCCGCGTGCGCCATCGTCGCGAGGGCCTGCGCCCAGGTGTTCCGGTGCTGGAACTCACCGTGGAGGCGCCCGACGCCGGGCCGGAGGAGGAGGCGCCGCGCCGCTTCGGGCGCAAGCGGCCGGGGTGAGCGCCCGAAGACACCAATCTTGAACTAGGATTTTTATCCTGTCATGCTGCGGGTTCTTCGACCAGAAGGCGCCGCATGCAACCCGCCCCGCGCTACACCCCCCGCCGCCCGGCCGCCGCCTTGACGGACGCGGAATGGGCCATCCTCGCCCCGCATTTCACCCGCGCCGACCACGCCCCTGGCCGCCCGCTTTCGGCCGATGCGCGCACCCGCATGGATGCCTTCCTCCATCTCGCCGTCACCGGCGCGCCGTGGCGCGCGGCCCCCGCCGCGGCCGGCAAGCCCAACACCGTCGCGCGGCACTTCGTGCGCCTGGCCGAGGCCGGCCTGTGGTCGCGGCTGCTCGAAGCCGTGGCCAAGCCCAATGCGCCGCCCGGGCTTCGCGCGATGGATTACTGGATCTGCCGGCTCGCGCGGCGGGCGATGCGCGTGCTGGGCATGCGCGGCCTGGCCCTCGCGCGCCGGCTCGGCCGGCTCACGGCGCTGCCGATGCTGCCCTGGTTCCTGCCCGACCCGGATTTGTCCCAAACCATCCAGGCCGTGATTTTATCCGAGCTGAGAAAGCTGCCCGACCAGCGTCCGCCACCCGGGCTGCTGGCCGGGCTCGGCCGTTGCCTGCGCAATGCGGCCGGGCGCGCCACCTGGTCACGCCAGTTCGCACCACCCTGAGCGCGGATCAGGCGGCCAGCAGGCCGCTCACCAGCATGGCGATGCCGCTCAGCAGCAGCAGCGCCTGCACCGCGCGCACGAAGTGGCGCTCGCCGAGCGCGCGGCACACGCGCAGCCCCATCGCGGTGCCCAGGATGGCAGGCAGCGCATACGCCATCACCGTGGCGTCGAACGGCGGATGCCCGGTCGCCGGCGCCATCAGCGTGATGGTGGCGAGGATCGCGACCTGCATCACCAGGATGAAGGGCTGCATCACGCCGCGCTGGCGCTCCTTGGGCCAGCGCTGCAACCCGATCCAGACGGTGAGCGCGGCCGAGGGGAAGGCCGCGATGCCGCCGGTGATACCGCCCAGCCCGGCCGCCAGCAGATCCAGCCAGAGGTTGGGCGCGTGCGCCTGCGCCTTGGCCGGGCGCAGGATCGACCACAGCGCGGAGGCGCAGATCACCGTGCCGATCGCGGTGAGGCTCGCGGCCTTGGGCAGCACCAGCAGCAGGTGCACCCCGATCGGCACCGTCGCGAGCCCGGCCAGCAGCAGCGGCGCGATCGCGCCCAACGCGATGTGGCGGCGGAACTCCCACACGTTGAGCACCTGCATCACGATGCTGCACACCAGGATGATGCGCACCGCCGCAACCGGCTCGACCGCGAGAAACGCGAGCGCGGGCGCGCAGAAGGCCGACATCGCGAAGCCGCCGATCGAGGCGATGCCCACCGCGGCGAACACCGCGACCGCCACCAGCCCCGACAGCCCGCTGCCCGGCATCGCCTGCCCGCCGAGCCCGAAGCTCAGGCAGGTGAGGCCGGCGAGCAGCGGCAGCAGCATCAGCCGCGGGCGCATCGCCATGACCGCGGCCGCCATCAGAGTGCCGCCGGCGGCGCCGGGGCGGACCCGCCGTGGCGGAGCGAGCGGGTGCGCAGCGGCTCGGCACCGGCGGCGGGCCGCTCCGTCGCGCCGGGCGCCGCGCGCTCGTGGTGCCGGGTCGGCCCGGTCAGCAGCATGACCAGGCCGAGCAGCGCGAACCAGGCCAGCGCGATGGCGACCATGCGCCACAGCATCGGCGCCATGCCGTCGCCGTCGGCGGGTGGGCCGAGCCGGTCGGCGCTCATGGTGCCGTCTCCGGCACGGTAGCGATCGCCACGTCCAGCGCGGTCGGCGCCGGCGCGAGAGACTGCCGGCCCGTGTAGTCCTCGGAATAGAAATCCGAGTGCGCGTCGAGCCGGTCGGCATCGCCGGGCCCGACGTAGTCGCGGATGGCGGGGTCGCGCTGCCACGTCCGGCGCAGCGCGTCGCGCCGCTCGATGGTGAACTCCGGCGTCGCGGCGGGCGCTGGCTGCGCCCATCCCTGGCCCGCCGCGGTCATCAGGATCACCGCCGCGAGGACGGCCTTGAGAGGCGAAGGCTGCATGACACCGATCTCCCGCGGGTCCCGCCACGGCGCGCGCGACCCCGCGCAACCCCCTGCCGCACGAAGACCGGGCGCCCCGCCCCGCCTGGACGGGGGGATGGGGCCGGACCCGGCGCCGCATCGGCCGCCGTGGAGAGCAGTTTCGGGGTCGGCGCACAGCCCTTCGCTTGCGCTGCGTTATTGCAGCGCAAAATCGTTCGCAGGGGGAGGCGAAGGATGCTTGCTCCTGACGCCGTGAGTGGTGAGAGTGATTGTATCAGGCGCCGAAGGGATGCCGCGGGGCACAGCGCCCGGCGGCAAGAGGAAGGTGCCGTGACAGGAGGGGTCGCCGATGATGTCATCGATCGCTCTCCCGGCGCGTGAGCAACGCGCGCCCGTGGTGCAGTTCTCCCTGTTCGGTCGCTTCCGGGTCTGGAGCGACGCGGCGCCCGATCTGTTGCCGCGCACGCGCAAAAGCCGCGCCGTCCTGGCCATCCTGGCACTCGAGGGCGGCCGCCCGGTGCGCCGGACCCGCATCGCCGGCCTGCTGTGGGACCGCGTGCCGGAGGAGCAGGCGCGCAACAGCCTCCGCCAGGCCGTCTCCGAGCTGACCAACGCGCTGCGTGGCGCCGGCGTCGCGGTGCTCGACGCGCGCCGCGACGACCTCCGCCTGCACGCCGATGCCTGCGTCATCGACCTCGCCGCGTTCGAGAACGCGGCGCCGGGCGAGCGTGTCGCCTGGCCGCAGGCAGCGCTGCTGGAGGATCTGGGCGAGCTCGCCCCCGCCTTCGACCAGTGGCTGCATGGCGAGCGCGCCCGCATCGACCGCCGCCTGCGCGAACGCATGGAGGCGGAGATCGAGCGTCTCTGCCGCGCCGACTCCCCGCCCGAGCAGCGCATCGCCGCCGCGCGCGACCTGCTCGCGCGCGATGCCACGCATGAGCGCGCCTGGCGGCTGATCATCCGCTCGCTCGCCGACATGGGCGACACCGGCCAGGCTCTGCGCGAATACATCGCCTGCGAGACGGCGCTGCGCCGGCTTCTCGACGCCGCGCCCTCGGCCGAGACCCGCGCGCTGCGCGACCTGCTGCGCGGCACCTCCCCGGCGCGCCCGGCACTGGCGCCGGCGCCCATCCCGCAGCAACGCGCCCGTGCCCTGGCCATGACCGTGCCGGCGCGGGCGCCGGTCGCACCTGCGCTCGCCCCCATCGACCACAACCAGCGCCAGGCCTCGATCGCGGTGCTGCCCTTCGCCGCGCCGGCCGGCCAGGCGGATGCGATCCTGCTCGCCAACGGCCTGGTCGAGGGCGTGATCCACGAGCTGTCGGGCCTGGGCGACCTGTTCGTGATCGGGCGCGGCACCTCGCTCGCCTACACGCAGCAGCCGCTCGACCCGCGCGTGGTCGGCGCCGAGCTCGGCGTGCGCTACATCCTCAGCGGTTCGGTCAGCAGCTCGGGCCCGCGTCTGCGCATCTTCAACGAGCTGATCGAGACCGTCGGCGGTTCCGTCGTGCGCGCCGACCGGCGCAACGTGGCGCTCGACGACCTGTTCGACCTGCAGGACACGCTCACCGCGGAGATCGTGAGCGCCATCGCGCCGTCGGTGCGCGAGAACGAGCTGGCCCGCGCCCGGCGCAAGCCACCCTCGAGCCTCACCGCCTACGACCTGCTGCTGCGCGGCCTCGACCGGATGAGCTGGCTCGAGCCCACCGCCTTCGCCGAGGCCGGGCGGCTGCTGCGGCGGGGCATGGAGCTCGACCCCGGCTTCGCCGCCGTGCGCAGCCACGCCGCCACCTGGCACAACTACAACCTCGCCCAGGGCTGGAGCTCGGACCCGGCGGCCGACACCGCCGCCGCCGCGCGCCTCGCCGGCGAGGCGCTGGAGCGCGACCACAACGACGCGGTCGCACTCGCCATCCAGGGCCAGACGCTGTCCTTCACCCGGCGCGACTACAGCGCGGCGCGGCACTTCCTCGACCGCGCGATCTCCGTCGGGCCTTCCGCGTCGCTCGCCTGGACGCTGAGCAGCACCACCCATGGCTGGACCGGTGACGGCGAGAGCGCGGTGGCGCACGCGATGCGCGGGCTGCGCCTGTCGCCGCGCGATCCCTTCGCCTTCTTCACCGAGCACATGGTGAGCCAGGGCCACTACGTGGCCGGCGACTTCGACGAGGCGGTGCGCTGGGGCCGCAAGGCCTTCGCGAGCAACCCGATGCTGACCTCGAACCTGCGCACGCTCGCCGCCGCGCTCGTGATGCAGGGCGAGATCGATGCCGCGCGCGAGATGGCCGCGCAGGTCGTGAAACTGCAGCCGGACTTCTCGCTGCGGCGCTTCCTCGCGCGAACGCCGTTCTCGCAATCCATCCGCGACGCACATGGCGAGAGGCTGCGCCTCGCCGGGCTGCCGAGCTGAAAGCAACACGTCTCCACCGGGAAAGGTGATCCGATGTCGAACATGGGTGACATGGGTGATATGGGCGACATGGGCGACATGGGGGACATGGGCGGCGGCGCCGGCGTGCCCCTGCCCTTCCGCTCCGACCTGCCCTTCGACAAGGAGGATGCGCAGACCTGGCGCAAGGGCCCGGCCGGCTGGGCGTGGGTGAAGAGCACGCCCGCCTCCGACCTCGAGGCGCTGCCGGCACTGTCGAGCATCACCTGGACCCCGCGCGACTGGAGCGGCAAGTGGTCCGCCTGGCTGATCCTGAGCGAATTCGCGACCACCAAGCCGTGGAAGACGATTGCCCTGTCGCCGTTCCCGACCGGCGGCAAGGCGCTGGCGGACGAGAAGGACGCGCTGTTTGCCGCGGCCCAGGACGAACGCGCCGACGCCATCGGCGAGATCGTGGCGCAGAACGAGACCTACGAGGACTGCATCTCCTACTTCGCGGGCCTGCTGCGCTTTTCCAGCCGCACCCATGGCAAGACCTTCCGGCTGATGCATGTGGCGGGGATCGTGGGCATCCTCACCTCCATGCATTTCAAGAACGTGTACCTACGGCCGCGCCCCTCCCAGCTGTGGCCGGCGCTGCTGCCGCCCATCGAGGTGCCGGGCCACCCCGCCTTTCCCTCCGGCCACGCCACGCAGTCGATGCTGATGGCGCAAATCCTGGACGCCATTCTGGCCGGCTCACCGCGCGCGGCGGCCACACCCATGCTGCACGCCATGGCCCATCGCATCGCGCGCAACCGCGAGATCGCCGGGCTGCACTACGCGTCCGACAGCCGCGGTGGCTTCGAACTGGCCGGCGAGGCCTATGCGCTGCTGGCCACCTGCCCGCTCTTCATCGCCGCCCTGGCCGATGCGCGCGCCGAATGGGGTGCGCCATGACCGAGCCCGACGCGGGCGGGGGCAACGGACCGACGCTGCCGCCGGCGGGGTTCGACCCGGTGAACATCGCGACCGACCGCGACCGCCTGGCCGAGTTCGGGCTGCCGCCGGCACCCGATGCCGCGAAGGACCCGGCGCTGTTCGCGCATTGGTCGAGCCTGTTCGGGCCGGACACGGCGTTCGTGCCCGCCGACACGCGACCAGCCTCGCCGGCCGAACGCCTGTTCCGCGCCATGAAGTCGATGGCGCTGCGCCGCGTGGGCGCGCGCCCGGCGAGCCGGCTCTCGTTGAGCGGCAACTGGTCCGGCGGGTGGATCGCCGCCAATCGCAGCGAGCGTTTCCGTGCCGTCGCCGCGCGATGGCAGGTGCCCAGCGTCGCCATCGGCGCACCCGAGGATGCGAATGGCGAGCCCTACCGGTGCAGCATCTGGGTCGGGCTCGACGGCAAGCATCGGTGGGCCGCGTCCATGCCGCAGCTCGGCACCGAGCACACCGCCGGCCCCGATGGCGGGCACCGGTTCTGGTGGCAATGGTGGGTGCGGGGCAGCACCGATCTGCAGCACTACGTGGACGGCCTGCCGCTGGCGGCGGGCGACCAGGTGCTCTGCTACCTCGCGATGCTTTCCACCACGCGGGTGGTGTTCTGCTTCGCCAATCTCTCGCAGGGGAAGACTGCCTTCGCGACGGTGGCCAAATCCGCCGCGCCGATGCGCGGCAGCACCGCGGAATGGATCCTGGAGCGGCCCGCGAACGGAGAGGTCGTGGGCAATGAGGTGATCACCGGCAACCTCTTCCCGATGCCGGATTTCGGGCTCGTCACCTCGGCGGACTTTGCCGCGAGCTGCGTGCGGCTCAATGACCCCTCCGTGGCGCGGCCACGTTTCTTGCGGCCTTGCCGGATGATCCAGAACGGGACGGTGCGCGCGGCCCCGGTACGGATCGCCGTCACCGCGCGGACCGAGCGCTACCGGGAGCGCGACCTTCGGATCCGGTACCAGCGACCCAAGTGATCTGTGTCAGGCCGCGAGGCGCAGGATCGCCTCGACGTCGGCCGCGTCGCGCACCGGGCGCGGGTTGGTGGCGATCGGCGCGTCGCCGGTCCAGCGCGCGGCGAGGCCGGGAATATCCGCCGCGCCGATCCCCTGCTCCGACAGCCGTGTGGGCAGGCCGAGCGCGCGCACGAAGCGCTCAATGCCGGGTCCCGCTGCCTCCGCCCGGAGGATCTGCGCGACGCGGGCTTGCCGCGCTTCGTTCACCGGCGCGTTCCAGCGCATCACGGCGTGCAGCATGAGGCAGGAGGTGATCCCATGCGGCACCCCCTTCGCGCCACCCAGGATGTAGCCGATGCCGTGGCTCGCCCCGACGGGCACGCCCGACCAGCCACCCATCACCGAAAGCCACGCCGCCTGCTGGCAGGCCGCGCGGGCGATGAGGTCGTCCGGTGCGCGATGCACGCGCGGCAGGTGCTCGGCCAGCATCTCCATCGCCTGCAGCGACACCGCGTCGGAGAAGGGCTGCGGCGCCGTCGAGCACCAGCGCTCCGCCGCGTGGTCAAGCGCGCGGATGCCCGAGGAGAGCAGCAGCGCTGCCGGCGTCTCCAGCGTCGCAGCCGGGTCCAGGATGACCGCGCGCGGCACCATCCACGGATCGAGCGCGCGGTACTTCCGCCCCGCGACGAGATCGGTGTAGCCGGCATGCGGCGCGAACTCGGCGGCGGACAGGGTCGTGGGCACGGCGATAATGCGCGGTGTCGGCGTTGCGCCGTCCCAGAAGGCAGGCTCGCTGCCGCGTGACGTCGCCGCGCCGATCAGCGACGCGTGGTCGACAAGCGCTTGCCAGGCTGCAAGGCAGGCCACCTTGCTGCCGTCGATGACCGAGCCGCCGCCCACCGCCACGACCAGGTCCGCCCGCTCGGCGCGCAGCAGCGCGGCAAGGGCCAGGACATCCTCCACCGGGCTGTGGGCGCGCATGGTTGCGAAGACGCCTGCGAGCCGGGCGCCGATGGCGGCTTTCGCGGCCTGCACCAGCGCGCCGCCCGCCAGCGACCGCGTGGTGACCAGGATGACGCGCTCCGCGCCGGCAACCTCGCGCGGCAGCGCCTCGGCGAGCGGGACGCCGTGATGGACGCGGCCCTGCGCGGGCCATTGATGGAGATGCGCGCTCATCGCTCGTCCTTTGCAAGGCGGCGAGGATGCGGCGCCGATCGCATCCGGGCAAGCGGGCCCGCGGTGGCGCGCCCGCTACTCCGCGGCATTGAAGCGGCTGAAGTCGGGCTTGCGCTTCTCCTGGAACGCCGCCACGGCCTCCGCCGCCTCGGGCCCGCGCAGCAGCGCCGCGAAGCGGGCGAACTCCGCCTCCATGTGCTCGGAGAGCGGCGCGGCGCCCGATTGCCGAAGCAGGCGCTTGGTCGCGGCGATCGCCGAGGGCGGCTTCGCGGCCAAGCGCCGCGCGACCGTCTCCGCGGTCGCCATCAGCTCGCCGATTGGGACCACGGCATTGACGATGCCCGCACGCAGCGCTGTCGCCGGCGTGAAGGCGTCGCCAAGCATGAGCAGCTCGTTGGCCAGCAGCTGCCCGGCACGTTGCGGGACCAGCAGGGAGGAGCCGCCCTCCGGACAAAGGCCGAGATCGACGAAGGGCATGCGGAAGACGGCATTCTCCCCGGCGTAGACCAGGTCGCAGTGGAGCAGCAGCGTGGTGCCGATGCCGATGGCGTAGCCCGCCACCGCGGCGACCACCGGCTTCGGGCAGGCGCGCAGCACGGCGAGGAAGGCCTGCGCCGGGGACGCCGCATCCGACATGGCATCGCCGCGCGCCTTGAAGTCGCCGACGTCATTGCCGGAGGTGAAGCATTCGGTGCCGCCGGTGATCATCACCGCGCGGACGGACGGCCTCGTCGCCGCTTCGTCGAGTGCTTCCGCCATCGCCGCATACATCGCGCGCGTCAGGGCGTTCTTCTTCTCGGGCCGGGCGATGCGGATGCTGCGCAGCCCGTCATCATCGGTGACTTCGATCTCGCTCATGGCATGCTCCCGTTCGCTCCCGCCATGATCGGCCGAACCGCGCCGCCGATCCAGCCCGGATGCCCCCGGGCTAGGCCGCGCCGCCGGCATCTGCTGGGATGCGCCCGGCGGCGACAGACAGGAGAGACAGATGGACAAGGTCAAGCTGGGCGGCTCGGGCATCACGGTTCCGCCGGTGATCTTCGGGTGCAACGTCTTCGGCTGGACGGTGGACAAGGCGCAGTCCTTCCGGCTTCTCGATGCGCTGGTGGAGAGCGGCCTGAACGCGCTCGATACCGCCGACGTCTATTCGTACTGGGTGCCCGGCAACACCGGCGGCGAGTCCGAGACGATCATGGGCGAGTGGCTGAAGGCGCGCGGCCGCCGGCATGACGTGCTGATCCTGACCAAGGCGGGCATGGAGATGCCGGGCAAGGGCAAGGGCCTCTCGCCGGCCTGGCTCGCAACGGCGGTCGAGGATTCGCTCCGCAGACTCGGCACCGACGTGATCGACCTCTACCAGGCGCATCGCGACGACGAGGTCACGCCACACGCCGACGTGCTCGGCGCCTTCGATATGATGATCAAGGCAGGCAAGGTCCGCGCGATCGGCGCCTCCAACTATTCGGCCGCGCGGTTCAAGGAAGCGCTGGCGACGAGCACCGCGCAGGGCCTGCCGCGGTTCGAGACCATGCAGCCGCACTACAACCTGCTGGAGCGCGGGATCGAGGCGGACCTGCTGCCGCTCTGCGCCGCCGAGGGGGTGGGCGTGATCCCGTACTACTCGCTCGCTTCGGGCTTTCTCAGCGGCAAGTACCGGAGCGAGGCCGATTTCGGCAAGAGCCCCCGCGGCGCACGCGGTGCCGGCAAATACCTCGACGCCAAGGGCCTGCGCGTGCTCGCCGCGCTGGACGAGACGGCCGCGCGCTATAATGCCACGCCGGCGCAGGTGGCACTCGCCTGGTTCAAGGGACGGCCGGGTCTCGCGGCACCCATCGCCAGCGCGACGACACTCGACCAGCTCGCGGATCTCGCCAAGGCAGCCGCACTCACGCTCGATGCCGAGGCGATCGCGATGCTCGACGCGGCGAGCGCCTGAGATGGCATTCCTCGAGCGCCCCGATGGCCGCATCCACTACGAGGTGCATGGCGAGGGCTTCCCGGTGCTGCTCTTCGCGCCGGGCGGGCTGCGCTCGCGCATGGAGATGTGGCCCGGCACGCGCCCCTGGGTCGACTGGACGCGCGCCCTCCCGGCGGCGGGCTTCTGCGCCGTCGCGATGGACCAGCGCAATGCCGGGCAGTCACGCGCGGCGATCGAGGCCGACCATGGCTGGCACACCTACACGGCCGACCACCTGGCGCTGATGGACGCGCTGGGCTTCGCGCGCTTCCATGTGCTCGGCGGCTGCATCGGCGGCAGCTTCTGCCTCAACGCCGTGGCCACTGCACCGACGCGCGTCACGGCCGCGGTCCTGCAGAACCCGATCGGCTGGAACCCCGACCATCCGACCTACTTTCCCGACAGCCACCGCGAATGGAGCCGCGAGCAGCGCGAGGCGCGGCCGGAACTGGACGAAGAGGCCCTCGCGTCCTTCGGCGCGAACATGTGGGGAGGCGATTTCGTGTTCTGCGTCGGCCGCGACGTGGCCCGCCATTGCCCGGTGCCCACGATGCTGCTGCCAGGCACCGACGTCCCCCACCCCGCGGTGACCAGTACGGAACTCGCGGCCCTGCTGCCGGGCGTGGAGGTGCTGACGCCGTGGCGCGGGCCGGAGCACCTTGCCGCGCAGGAAGCCGGCGTGGTGGCGTTCCTCCGCCGGCACAAGCCGGAGGGCTAGCGGCCCCCGCCCCGTGGGCTAGGATCGGCGCAAGGGCCGCGCTCAAGCGGCTCGCAGAGGAACCGGTCCATGAGAATGCTGGTACTGGCCGCGATCGGCCTGCTCGCCCTGCCTGCCCTGGCGGCCGACCCGCTGCCGCGCGGGACACCCGAGAGCCTCGGCTTCTCACCCGAGCGTCTCGGGCGCATCCGCACCACGCTCGAGGCCGATATCGCGCGCGGGCAATTGCCCGGCGCGGTCGTCGCGATCGCGCGGCGGGGCCGCCTCGCCTATTACGAGGCGTTCGGCCATCTCGACGGCGCACGCACGCGCCCGATGCCGATCGACGCCATCTTCCCCATCGCGAGCATGACCAAGCCGCTCACCGGCGTGGCCATGCTGACGCTGCTCGAGGAGGGCCGCCTGTCGATCGGTGACCCGATCACGCGCTTCTTCCCGCAGCTCGGCAATCGCCAGGTCGCGGTCGATGGCAATCCGGAACGCCTGGTGCCTGCGACGCGCCCGATCACGCTCATCGATCTCGCGCGCCACACCTCCGGCATCACCTATGGCGCGCGCGGCACCACGGCGCTGCACCGGCTCTATCCGCCATCGTCAAGCGGCGCGGCGCGGGAGTTCGACGCCGCGGGGCTGATCACGAAGCTTGCTTCCCTCCCGCTGCTGTATCAGCCCGGCAGCACTTGGGACTACAGCCTCTCGATCGATGTGCTCGGGCTCGTCGTCGAGCAGGTGACGGAGCAACGGCTTGGCGAGGTGCTGGAGGCCCGCGTGTTCCGCCCGCTCGGCATGGTCGATACCGGCTTCCTCGTGCCCGAGGCCAGCCGCGCGCGCTATGCCACGCCATTGCCGACGGACCCCGCGACGCGCCAGCCGCAGCAGGTGGAGATGGGCCTGGTCCAGCCGCGCTTCGACTGCGGCGGCGGCTGCGCCGTCTCCACCGCGCATGACTACCTCCGCTTCGCGCAGATGCTGCTCGCGGGCGGCAGGCTCGGCGAGGCGCGCATCCTCTCCCGCTCCAGCGTGGCCGAGATGACGCGCGACCACATGCATGCCGGCATCGCGAACAACCTCACCGGCACCGAAGGCAACATGGTGAACTGGGGCTTCGGCCTGACCGTCGCGGTGCGGCGCGAGGGCGGCAGCGCGCTGCTCGGCAATCCCGGCATGTTCAGCTGGAACGGCGCCTATGGCACGGCGATGTTCGTGGATCCGCACGAGGATCTGGCGGTGGTGTTCATGGCCGCGACGCCGGGGCTGCTGCGGCAGTACTACCGTCGCGTGATCAATGCGCTTGTGTACCAGGCGCTGGATGACTGAGCGTCAGACGGCGCTCCCGGAGCGCCGCCTCATCTTCGCGACATCGTAACGCGCCAATTGGGCGCGTGATCATGCGCCGGCGCTGCCGGTCCCGTGCGTCATCAAGTCCAGCGCAATATAGCTTCTTGGCTGCATGGCGTTGCCGGTTATCGTGATCTCGACGCCTCTCCCAGTGATGCAACGCGGCGCAAGGCCAGGCTTTAGCCCGCAACGCCACTCGTACGGGAATGCGTCATGAAAGCGATCACTTGGCACGGCAAAGGGGACATGCGCTGCGAGACAGTGCCAGACCCCAAAATCGAGGATGGTCGCGACGCGATCATCAAGGTCTCCGCCTGCGCCATCTGCGGCTCCGACCTTCACCTCATGAACGGCATCATCCCGAGCATGGAGAGCGGCGACATCGTCGGCCATGAATGCATGGGCGAGGTCGTCGAGGTCGGCCGCGACAACAAGGCGCTGAAGGTGGGTGATCGGGTCGTCGTGCCGTTCACCATCGCTTGCGGCGAATGCTTCTTCTGCGCCAAGGGCTTCTTCTCCGGCTGCGAACGCTCCAACCCAAACGCGAAGCTGGCTGCGAAGCTCTGGGGTCATTCCCCGGCGGGGCTGTTCGGCTACTCGCATTTGCTCGGCGGCTACAGCGGCGGCCAGGCGGAGTACGTGCGCGTGCCTTTCGCCGATGTCGGACCGATCAAGGTCCCCGACGGCATGAGCGACGAGCAGGCGCTGTTCCTCTCGGACATCTTCCCGACCGGCTACATGGGCGCGGAGTTCTGCGACATTCAGCGCGGCGACACGATTGCCGTCTGGGGCTGCGGCCCGGTCGGCCAGATGGCGATCCGCAGTGCGTTCCTGCTCGGTGCGGAACGCGTCATCGCGATCGACACCGTGCCCGAGCGCCTGGCGATGGCCCGCGACGGTGGCGCCGAGACGCTCGATTTCCACGAGGTCGATGTCTACGACGAGATCCAGTCGCGCACGCATGGCCGCGGCGCCGATGCCTGCATCGATGCCGTGGGCACCGAAGCCGATGCGACGGCCAGCTTCGATTCCGTTCTGGATCGCATCAAGACCGCGACTTTCATGGGCACCGACCGCCCGCATGTGCTGCGCCAGGCGATCAACTGCTGCCGCAACTTCGGCACGGTCTCGATCATCGGTGTCTATGGCGGCTTCCTCGACAAGATCCCGTTTGGCTCCGCGATCAACCGTGGGCTGACGTTCCGCATGGCGCAGACGCCAGTGCAGCGATACCTGCCGATGCTGATGGAGCGCATCCAGAAGGGTGAGATCGATCCCTCCTTCGTCATCACCCATCGCGCCGGGCTCGAGGATGCACCCGACCTCTACAAGACTTTCCGCGACAAGAAGGATGGCTGCATCAAGGTGGTTCTCAAGCCCTGATCGGTCGGTGATGAAAGAAGGAATGGCACTCATGTCTGAAGGCAAACGGCCCCTGGCCATCGTCACCGGTGCTTCGACCGGCATCGGTCTGGAACTGGCCAAGAAGTGCGTCGAAGGTGGCTATGACCTGGTCATCGCTGCCGACGAGGCAGAAATTGAAACTGCGGCCGTGGAGTTGCGCGCGCCCGGCGTGATGATCGAGACGGTGCAGGCCGATCTCGCGACGATTGAGGGCGTGGACACCCTGCTCAGTGCCATCGGCGGGCGCCCCGTTGATGCGCTGTTGGCAAACGCAGGGCGCGGCCTCGGCCACGGCTTCCTCGACCAGGATTTTGGAGAGGTGCGCAGGGTCGTCGATACGAACATCACCGGCACCATCTACCTGGTGCAGAAGATCGGCCAGGCGATGCGCGCGCGCAACGCCGGGCGGATCCTGATCACGGGCTCCATCGCGGGCTTCATGCCGGGCAGTTTTCAGGCGGTCTACAACGGCACCAAGGCCTTCCTGAACTCCTTCTCCTGGGCCATCCGCAACGAGCTGAAGGAGACCGAGGTGACCGTGACGTGCCTGATGCCCGGGGCCACCGAGACGGAATTCTTCGAACGCGCCGGGATGCTCAACACCAAGGTCGGCGAAGCGAAGAAGGACGATCCCGCCATGGTCGCGAAGGTCGGCTACGATGCGATGATGCGCGGCGATGGCGACGTCGTGGCCGGCCTGAAGAACAAGATCCAATCGGCGGTCGCCAACGTGTTGCCGGCCGCGGTGACGGCCGAGATGCATCGCGGGATGTCAAAGCCCAAAGATGGGGAATGACGCGCCGCGATAGCGCGGCATGCGAAGATTGTGCACGGTGGCGAGGCCTAGGAAGGGCGTCGTGTATCAGAGGGGTGGCATCGATGAAGTAGCCGCGGCCACCCATCAGCGGCGCGAGGCCACACCGGCTGAGGGGTTCGGAGTTCAACTCACTTAGGACCTCGCATTGCGTCCAAGCTCGGCCGCGAGAGGCGTTGCAGTCGCCCGTTGCCCGATGTTAGCGTCCGCAGCCGATCACCAAGACGGTGTGCGCCGGGCGCGCAGTGACGGAGGGACAGAATGGCCAAGCTCAACGTCAACGGACGCACAATCGAAGTCGAGGTCGAAGGCGATACGCCTTTGCTGTGGGTGCTGCGGGAGCAGCTCAACCTCACCGGGACAAAGTATGGTTGCGGCATCGCCCAATGCGGCGCCTGCACGGTGCATGTGGATGGCGCAGCGACGCGGTCTTGCTCCATGCCCGTCTCCGCCTTCGATGAGAACCAGAAGATCGTGACCATTGAGGGCCTTTCGCCCGACAGCAGCCATCCGATCCAACAAGCCTGGTTGGCGCTGGACGTGCCGCAATGCGGATTTTGCCAGCCCGGCATGATCATGGCCGCAGCCGCGCTCGTGGCCGCGACGCCGCGCCCGACCGAGGCGCAGATCCGCGAGGAGATCACAAATATCTGTCGCTGCGGCACCTATAATCGGGTGATCGCCGGCATTCAGCGCGCGACGACCGGCCCCGGCGCGGCCGGCTGAGGGGGGGCAGAGACATGAACGCCATCACCAAGCCACGCCGCCGCGCGGTTCTCGGCGCCACGCTGGGCGCCTTCACCTTCGGCTTCCACATCCCCAAAGCCAGCGCGCAGACCGCCGCCGCGGCCGCGCCGACCTCGCCCGAGGTGAATGCATGGGTCGTGGTGAAGCCCGACGACACGGTCGTCATCCGCATCGCACGCTCCGAGATGGGCCAGGGCACGCTCACCGGCCTCGCCCAGCTCGTCGCCGAGGAGTTGGAATGCGACTGGGCGAAGGTCACCACCGAGTACCCGACGCCCGGGCAGAACCTCGCGCGCGGTCGCGTCTGGGGCAACATGTCCACCGGCGGCAGCCGCGGCATCCGCGAGAGCCATGAATACGTGCGCAAGGGCGGTGCGGCGGCCCGCATGATGCTGGTGCAGGCGGCGGCTAATGCCTGGCGCGTTCCGGCCGGCGAGTGCACCGCCGCCGCGAGCGTCATCACCCACATGCCGACGCGGCGCACCGTGACCTACGGCCAGGTGGCGGAAGCCGCGGGCCGCCTGTCCGCCCCGGCGCTGGCCGAGGTGCCGCTGAAGGCCTCGACGGATTGGAAGATCGCCGGCCAGCCCGTCCCGCGCCTCGACACGCGCGCCAAGCTCAACGGCAGCCAAGTCTATGGCATGGACCTGAAGCTGCCAGGCATGGTGAACGCGGCCATTCGCGCCTGCCCGGTGTTCGGCGGCAAGGTGCGCGCCGTGGACAGCACGGCCGCCGAGCGCATGCCCGGCGTGAAGCGCGTGTTGCGCGTGGGTGACTACGCCGTCGCCGTCGTGGCCGACACCTGGTGGCGCGCCAAGACCGCGCTCGACGCGGTGACCATCACCTGGGATGAGGGCGAGCACGCCACCGCCTCCTCGGCGAGCTTTGCCGAGGTGATGCGCGCGGGCCTCGATGCCCCGCAGGCCGCCGTCGGCAATCAGGCCGGCGATGCCCGCGCCGCCATCGCCGCGGCGCCACGCAAGGTCGAGGCCATCTACGGCGTCCCGCACCAGAACCACGCCTGCATGGAGGTGATGAACGCCACTGCCGTCTGGACGCCGGAGCGCTGCGAAGTCTGGACGCCGACCCAGAATGGCGAGGCCGCGCACGCCGCCGCTGCGGAGGCCGCCGGCCTGCCGCCGGCGCGGTGCGAGGTGCACAAGATCCATCTCGGCGGCGGCTTCGGCCGGCGCGGCGCGGTGCATGACTGGGTGCGCCAGGTGGTCGATCTCGCCAAGCAGATGCCCGGCACGCCGGTGAAGCTGCTGTGGACCCGTGAGGAGGACATGGGCCAGGGCCGCTACCACCCCGTCACCATGTGCAAGCTCACCGCCGGGCTCGACGCGCAGGGCAACCTCTCTGGCCTGCACATGCGCATCTCCGGCCAATCGATCGTGGCCGGCATCTTCCCGCAGAACATCCGCGACGGGCGCGACCCGGTGGTCTTCCAGGGCCTCAACAATGCCGGCGGCGAGGCCGATATCGGCTACGGCATCCCCAACCTGCTGATCGACCACGCCATGCGCAACCCGCATGTGCCGCCGGGCTTCTGGCGTGGGGTCAACCTGAACCAGAACGCCATCTACCTCGAATGCTTCATGGATGAGCTGGCGCATGCCGCCGGCAAGGATCCGCTCGAATTCCGCCGCGCGCTGATGGCCAATTACCCCAAGCACCTGGCCGTGCTGAACGCGGTTGCAGCGCGCGCCGGCTGGGGCACGCCGGCGCCGGATGTCGGCGGGCAGCGCGTGTTCCGCGGGCTTTGTCAGACGCATGGCTTCGGCAGCTATGTCGCGGCCTGCGCCGAGGTCTCGGTCAGCGATGCGGGTGCGCTCAAGATCCACCGCATCGTCGCCGCCACCGACCCCGGCTACGCGGTCAACCCGCAGCAGATCACGGCGCAGGTCGAGGGTAGCTTCGTCTATGGCCTCTCGGCCGCGCTCTACGGGTCCTGCACCGTGAAGGATGGGCGCATCGAGCAGACCAATTTCGACAGCTACCCGGTGATGCGGATGGACGCGATGCCGAAGGTGGAAGCGATTCTGATGCCTTCCGGCGGCTTCTGGGGCGGCGTCGGCGAACCGACCATCGCGGTCGCCGCGCCGGCCGTGCTCAACGCCATCTTCGCGGCGACCGGCAAGCGGATCCGTCAGTTGCCGTTGCAGGACGCGGATCTGCGGCGCACCTGATGCGCTGGCGCCTGCTGGCGCTGCTGGCATGGCCCGCCATGGCCATGGCGCAGGAGGCACCGCCGGGTGCCTCGACCTGCCTCGGGTGCCATGCGTCGACGCGCACCGATGCCGCGATCCCTTCGCTGCGCGGACGCGACCCGGCTGACGTGGCCGAGGCGATGCGCGCATTCCGCGAGGGGCGCCGCCCGGCGACGCTGATGGACCGCCTCGCAAAGGGCTTCTCCGAGGAGGAGAGCCAGGCGATCGCCGCCTGGATCGTGCGATGAAGCTCACCCGGCGCGCCCTGCCGATGCTGCTGGCCGCACCTGCCCTGGCGCAGGCTGTGCCCAAGGTCGTGGTCATCGGCGGGGGTTTCGGCGGCACCAGCTGTGCCCGCGCGCTTCAAGGCCACGGCATTGCCGTGACCCTGGTCGAGGCGCGCGAGACCTACACCTCCTGCCCGTTCAGCAATGCCGTCATCGCCGGGCTGCGCCCGATCTCGACGCTGCGCTTCGGCTATGAGGGTCTTCGCCGCGCCGGCATCACCGTGGTCCATGGCACGGCGACAGGCGTCGCGGGGCGCGAGGTCGTGCTCGGCGACGGAACGCGGCTGCCGTTCGACCGCCTGGTGGTCTCGCCCGGCATCACCCTGCGCTTCGATGCGCTGCCCGGCTATTCCGAGGCGGCGAGCGAGACGCTTCCGCATGCCTGGCAGGCGGGCGCCCAGACCGAGCTGCTGGCGCGTCAGCTGAACGCGATGGAGGATGGTGGCACCGTCATCATGACGGTTCCCGAAAACCCCTATCGCTGCCCACCCGGGCCCTATGAACGCGCCAGCCTGATCGCGTATTTTCTAAAGACGCGGAAGCCCAGGTCCAAGCTGCTGGTCCTGGATGCGAAGGATGCATTCTCGAAGCAGCGGCTGTTCGAGGCCGCCTGGGCCGCGCTCTATCCCGGCATCCTCGAATACGTGCCGCTCTCCGGCGGTGGCAAGGTCACCGGCGTGGATGTCGGCGCGCGCCGCGTCACGACCGATTTCGGCGACCACGACGGTGCGGTCATCAACGTCATCCCGCCGCAGCGCGCCGGCGACCTGGCACGCGTGCTCGCCGTTGCCGATCGCAGCCTGTGGTGCCCGATCGATCCGGAGAGCTTCGAGTCGCGCCTCGTGCCTGGGGTGCACGTGATCGGCGATGCCGCCATTGCGGGTGCGATGCCGAAATCCGCCTTCGCGGCAAATGCCCAGGGGCGCGTCTGCGCCGCCGCGGTTGCCGCGCTCCTGCGCGGCACGCCGGTGCAGACACCGCGATTGCTGAACACTTGCTACAGCCTGGTCGCACCCGGCTATGGCATCTCGATCGCCGGCGTCTACCGGCCGGCGAATGGGCTGCTGACCGACGTCCCTGGCGCCGGCGGAACCTCCCCGCTCAACGCGCCGCCCACCACGCGCGAGGCGGAGGCGCACTACGCCGAGGACTGGTTCCAGACCATCACCACCGATGCGTTCGGCTAGCCTCCTGGTCGCGCTGCTGCTGGCGCTTCCGGCCATGGCGCAGGGGCTGCCCGAACCCCTCACCGACATGCCGGGCGATGCGGCGCGAGGTCGCGCCATCATCACCGACCGCATGCGCGGGCTGTGCCTGCTGTGCCATGCCGGGCCGTTCCCCGAGGAGCGCTTCCAGGGCAACCTGGCACCGAGCCTCGCCGGCGCCGGGGCGCGATGGGATGCGGCGGAGCTCCGGCTGCGGCTGATGGATTCGCGGCGCTTGAATCCGGCCAGCATCATGCCCTCCTACTACCGCACCGAAGGGCTGAACCGCGTGGCCCCTGCGCTGCAAGGCCGCACCATCCTGGCGGCCCAGGACATCGAGGACGTGGTTGCCTTCCTGGTCACGCTGCGTGAGGAGAGCCCATGAACACGCCCCGCCGCCTTTTGCTCCTTGCCGCACCCACCCTGCTGCTGCCGCCGGCCACCGCCCGGGCTTCTCCCGAGGCCATGGCGGCCGCGCTGCGCGAGTTCACCGGTGGCGCCGCGGTAACGCCCGGCCGCGTCGCGATGGACATCTCCCCGCTGGTCGAGAACGGCAACACCGTGCCGCTCTCCGTCATCGTCGACAGCCCGATGAGCGAGGCCGACCATGTGAGCGCCATCGCCATCTTCAACGAGCGAAATCCGCAGCCGCACGTCATCACGGCGCACTACTCGCCGCGATCGGGTCAGGCGCTGCTCGCCACGCATATCCGGCTCGCGACCTCACAGCGTCTGCTTGCGGTGGCGGCCCTCTCGGATGGCACGTTCTGGTCCGACAGCGCGCAGGTCATCGTGACGCTCGCCGCCTGCCTGGAGGGTTGAGATGGCCCGCGTCCTGATCAACATCCCGCGCGAGATCCACGCTGGCGAGACCATCACCATCCGCACCCTCATCCAGCATGGGATGGAGAGCGGCTATCGCCCCGGCGCCGACGGCAACGTCGTTCCGCGCGATATCCTGCGACGCTTCACCGCGCGGTTCGACGACGAGCCCGTCTTCGCCGCCGAGTTCTCGCCGGCCATCGCCGCCAACCCCTTCCTGTCATTCACCATGGTTGTCGCCGCCAGCGGCACGCTCACGCTGCGCTGGGAAGGCGATAATGGCTTCGACCAGACCGAGACGCGGCGAATCGCGGTCGCATGAAGCGCTGCCTGCTGATGCTCCTGTGCTGCCTCCCTGCCGCGGCCCAGCAGCGTCGCTCCAGCTTCGAGGACATGGCGCGCGAGACCCAGGCGCTGCAGCGCGACGACGCCACCAACCCCGCCATGCTGTGGGTGCAGGAGGGCGAGGCGCTGTGGTCCGGCGCCGCCGGCGCGGCCGGGTTCTCCTGCGCATCCTGTCACAGCGCTGCGGAGACCTCGATGCCGGGTGTCGCGGCGCGCTACCCCGCCTGGGACGATGCGCGTGGCGCACCGATCGACCTGGCCGGACGTATCGCGCAGTGCCGCGCGGAGCGTCAGGGCGCGCCGCCGCTGGACCGGGAATCGCCCGGGCTCCTCGCGCTGTCCGCCTATGTCGGCCTGCAGTCTCGGGGGCTGCCGATCGCCCCGCCGGATGATCCCCGCCTGGCGCCCGCGGTGGCGGAAGGTGCGGCGCTCTATGCCGAGCGCCGCGGGCAGCTCGATCTGTCCTGCGCACAGTGCCACGACGACAATGCCGGCCGACGCCTGGGCAGCAGCACCATCCCGCAGGCGCATCCCACGGGCTATCCGCTCTATCGCCTGGAGTGGCAAGGCCTCGGCTCGCTGCAACGACGCCTGCGTGGCTGCATGACGGGCGTGCGCGCGGAGCCGTTCCGCTACGGCGCGCCCGAATACATCGCGATCGAAGCCTTCCTCATGCGAAGGGCCGCGGGCATGGCGATGGAAACGCCCGCCGTGCGGCCATGAGCCCTGCGTAGCGGGCGCTGGAGCCTCGCCGCAGCTGGAACGGTTCTCCCCATCAACGAATTATCAGCACCGACCGGTCCCGTGCGCTGTTTGAAACACGGCATCGCGCGCCTAATGTCCGCGCATTCTCCGGAGCGACAATGTCTCTCACCCGTCTTCCGCCCGAATTGCCGCCGCCGCCCGAAGCGCTCCTGCAATCCTCCAGCCTGTTTCTCGATTTCGATGGAACGCTCGTGGAGATCGCCGCGACGCCGGACGCCGTCCTTGTCGATGCCGGGCTGCGTGACCTGCTAGCAGCGCTCGCGCGGCACTACGGCCCTCGCGTGGCCATCGTCAGCGGTCGCTCTATCGCGCAACTCGACGCCCTGATCGGCCCCGTCGCGCGCATGCTCGCGATCTCCGGCAGCCATGGCAGCGAACACCGTTTCGACGGTGGCGAGGAGAAGCCCCTTCGTCCGCGCAGCCTCGACGCCGTCGAGGCGCGCATGCGCGACGCGGCGGCGCGCCATCCCGGGGCGCTCGTCGAGCCGAAGAGCTTCGGCGTCGCGCTGCATTACCGCCTCGCCCCCGGCTTCGAAGGCGAGGCGCGGACCCTCGTCGAAGCGCTGGCCGCCGCGTCCGGGCTTGCCGTTCAGGCCGGCAAGATGATGGTCGAGGCGCGCATCCCGGGAAGCGACAAGGGCGTCGCCGTCACCCGTCTGATGCAGCGTGCCGGCATGGCCGGAACGAAGCCGGTCTTCCTGGGCGACGACCTGACCGATGAGGCCGGCTTCGAAGCCGCACGCGCACTCGGCGGCACCGGCATCCTCGTCGGGAACCCGCGTCCGACGGCCGCGGCCTATCGCCTGGACAACCCCGCGGCGGTGCGATCCTGGCTCGCGGGGGGCATGGCTTGACCGCCTCGCTCGATCTCTGGCCGATCGGCAACTGCCAGGTCTCCGCCCTTGTCGATCGCGCCGGCCGCTTCTCCTGGGCCTGCGTCCCGCGGGTGGATGGCGATCCCGCCTTCTGCTCCCTGCTCGATGACCAGCCCCGCGCGGGCGATGGCGCGCGCGGCTTCTGGGAGATCGACCTCGACGGGGTGACATCCACCAAGCAGCGCTACGTGCGCAACACGCCGGTGCTGACGACTCGCCACGCCGATGCGGATGGCAACGTCATCGACGTCATCGATTTCTGCCCGCGCTTCAGCCGCCATCATCGCCCCTATCGCCCGGTGGCCTTCGTCAGGATCGTCCGGCCCGTCGCCGGCAGCCCGCGCGTCCGCCTGCGGCTTCGACCGGCGCGTGCCTGGGGCAGCGCCGATCCCGAGCGGACCCGCGGGTCGAACCACATCCGCTACATCCTCGACGACATGACCTTGCGCCTGACGACGACCGCGCCCGTCGGATGGATCGAGGATGAACGGCTGTTCCGCGTCGAGCGGCCGCTGTACTTCTTCCTGGGTCCGGACGAGACCTTCGAAGGTGATGTCGCCGAGACGGTCGAGACCATGTTCGAGCGCACCGTTGCCGATTGGCGCCACTGGGTGCGCGGTCTCGCGACGCCGATCGAATGGCAGACCACGGTGATCCGTGCCGCAATCACGCTGAAGCTGTGCCAGCACGAGGAGACCGGCGCGATCGTCGCCGCGCTGACGACATCGATCCCCGAAAGCGCCGACTCCCAGCGCAACTGGGACTACCGGTATTGCTGGATCCGCGACGCCTACTACACGGTCCAGGCCCTGAACCGCCTCGGCGCGCTAGACGTGCTGGAAACCTACCTCGAATACCTGCGCAACATCGTGGACAACGCGAAGGGCGGCCATATCCAGCCGCTCTATGGCGTGGCCGGAACCGCCGCGCTCACCGAACGGATGGAGACCGGCCTCAACGGTTATCGCGGCATGGGTCCGGTCCGCGTCGGCAACCAGGCCTATGAGCAGGTCCAGCACGACGCCTATGGGCAGATCGTGCTCTCCAACGTCCAGGCCTTCTTCGACCAGCGGCTGTACCGGATGGCGGGGATGGAGGATTTCCGCGCGCTCGAGATGGTCGGCGAACGCGCCTGGCTTGCGCATGACCAGCCCGATGCCGGGCTGTGGGAGCTGCGCACGCGCAGCAACGTCCACACCTATTCCTCGGCGATGTGCTGGGCCGCCTGCGACCGGCTCGCCAACGCCGCGACGACGCTCGGCCTTACGGACCGCGAGGCGTTCTGGCGCGAGCGTGCGGCCGCCATTCGCACCACCATCGAAGCCGCCGCCTGGCGCGAAGGCACCCAGCGGCTGTCGGCGACCTTCGGCGGCGATGATCTCGACGCGAGCCTGATCCAGCTGCTCGACCTGCGCTTCCTCACCCCGGCCGACCCGCGCTTCCGCGCGACGCTGGAAGCGGTGGAAACGGGGCTTCGGCGCGGCTCCACCATGCTGCGCTACGCGACCGAGGATGATTTCGGCCTGCCCAAGACCGCCTTCAATCTCTGCACCTTCTGGCTCATCGAGGCGCTGCACGCCACCGGCCGCATCCTCGATGCCCGCGCCCTGTTCGAGGAGATGATCGAGCGCTGCACGCCGGCGGGGCTGCTCTCCGAGGGCATCGACCCGCTGAGCGGCGAGCTGTGGGGAAACTATCCGCAAACCTATTCGCTTGTCGGCTTGATCAATTGCGCCTGCTTGCTGAGCAAGCCCTGGAGCTCCGTCCGATGAGCCGTCTGGTGATCATCTCGAACCGCGTCTCGGTGCCGACGTCGGATGTGGGCGGCGCGCAGGGCGGGCTGTCGGTCGCGCTCGCCGCGGCGCTGCGGGAGAGCACGGGCATCTGGTTCGGCTGGTCGGGCGAGGAGACCGCCCATTTCTCCGGCCACATCAACTTCCAGCGCAATTTCGGCGTGACGACGGCGACCATCGACCTCGAGGCGCAGGATATCGACGAGTACTACAACGGCTACGCCAACCGCACGCTGTGGCCGCTGTTCCATTACCGGGTCGACCTGGCCGAGTTCGAGCGTGGCTTCGCCGGCGGCTACGAGCGGGTGAATGCGCGCTTCGCCGACACCGTCGCGCCGCTGATCGAGGCGGAGGACCTTGTCTGGGTCCACGACTACCACCTGATCCCGCTGGGCCAGAAGCTGCGCGAGCGCGGCTGCCGCAATCGCATCGGCTTCTTCCTGCATATTCCCTGGCCGCCGACGCCGCTGCTGCTGTCGCTGCCCAGCCACCGCGAGCTCGTGCAATCGGTCTTCGCCTACGACGTCGTCGGCTTCCAGACGCTGGATTCGCTCGAGGCGTTCCGCGACTATGCGCGCGTGCAGCTGGACGCGGAGTTCGGCGAGGATGGCAGCGTCACCCATGAGGGTCGCACCATCCGCGCCATCGCCTGCCCGATCGGGATCGATACCGCCGAGTTCCGCGCCAGCGCGACCAGCGAGGTCGCGCTGGGCGTCTTCGAGCGGATGCGGCTCAGCGCCAATGGCCGCACCATGATCATCGGCGTCGATCGTCTCGACTATTCGAAGGGGCTCGAGGAGCGGTTCCTCGGCTATGAGCGTTTCCTGGGTTCGCATCCGGACCAGCACGGCGCGGTGTTCCTGCTCCAGATCGCGCCGCCGTCACGCGCCGACGTGCAGAGCTACCAGGAAATCCGCGCGCATCTCGATGCGCTGTCCGGGCGGATCAACGGCGAATTCGCCGACGCCGAGTGGGTGCCCATCCGCTACGTCAACAAGGGCCATCGGCGCGACCAGCTCGCCGGGATGTATCGCGCCGCGCGGATCGGGCTGGTCACGCCGCTGCGCGACGGGATGAACCTGGTCGCGAAGGAATACGTCGCCGCGCAGGACCCGGCGGACCCGGGCGTGCTGATCCTGTCGCGCTTCGCCGGGGCGGCCGAACAGTTGGTCGACGCGTTGCTGATCAATCCGCACTCGCCCGAAGACATGGCCGACGCCATCGCGACCGCGCTCGCGATGCCGCTCGCCGAGCGCATCGCCCGCTGGCGCAGGCTGATGGACAACATCGAGGCCGAAGACGTGATCTGGTGGCGCCGCCGCTTCACCGAGGCGCTGGAGGCGGCGCGGCCGCATCCCCTGCCCCCAGGCTGAGCTGCGCGGATCCGCGGACCGCTCCTCAATACTCGTAGGAATAGCTCAGGCCGAGCCGGTCGCCCGCCTCGCCTGTCTGGGTCTCCGCCTCGAGCCGCAGCCGGGGCGTGAGCTCGACCTGCACGTTCACGCCCGGGGTGGCGGTGCTGGTCCCCTGCCTCACGCCGACATAGACGCCCGGCGCGACATAGCGGCCCGCTTCCACCGTGGCCCCGCCGCCCTGCTGGCTCTGCCCGGCCGAGAGGCGGTCGAGCCCCAGCAGGGCCCGGATGCGCGCGGCGGGGGTCTGGCTTTCGGTGATCACGCCGGCAAGCTGCCCGAGCGCCTGCGTCAGGCTCGCGATCTCGAATGGCGACAGGCGGCTTGTCTCCCGGTCGAACAGCAGCCGCGCCAGCGCTTCGTCCTGCGGCAACTCCGGGACTGCGCTGAGGGTGAGCTGCGGTGCCGAGGGCTGGCCGGTGATGGCGAGCGTGATGGTGTGCGACCGGCTGCGCGTGCTGGCGAGAAAGTCGAGGCTCGGCATCAGCGTGCCGGCGTCGAAGCTCACCACGCCCCGGGTGAGGTTCAGCGAACGCCCGGCGAGATCGAAGCTGCCGCGCCGCAGCCGGAAGCTGCCTTCGGGCAGGGGCGCGGCGAGGTTGCCGCGCACGGTGATCTCGCCGCCCAATTCGGATTCGAGTCCGCGCCCGCGCACGAAGATGGCGCGCGGCGCACTGATGGTCACATCGAGCCCCAGGGGCGGGCCTGGCGGTGGCCCCGGCCGGGCATTGCCCCGAGCCACCGGCGCCGGGCGGCCAGGCGGGCGTGGCCCGACCTCCCGCACGGCACCGATCTGCGGGATGTTCGCGGCGAGCTGCTCGGGGATGCGGATGTCGACGCGCAGCAAGTCGACGCGGCCAGAAAGACGGCCGCCTGCCATCAACGGACCGGCGACGCGCAGGTTCGCGTTCAACAACACCTCGGCCAGCTCGGACCGCACTGGCCGCGCGCGCTCGGCGGTGAAGGTGAGGGAAGCGGGAATATCCTGGCCCAGCGGTTCCACCCAACCCTCGGCCGCGAGCCGGCCGCCGCCGGGCGTCGTCGCCGCGAAGCGCTCGACGACCAGCCGCTGACCCGCGGCGCTCAATCGCGCGGTGATGTCGTTGATCTGCACGCCCAGCTCGGAATCGGCATAGCGGCCGCCGGCGAGCTCGGCGCTGCCGGAAAGCTGCGGCGCGTTGGGCGTGCCCGAGACGCGCAGGTCGAGCGTGGCGCGCCCGCTCGCCCGGGCCGCGCTGCCGGCCAGCACCGGGGCGGTGAGCACGGCGACATCTAGGCGCCCACGCAGCCGTGCCTCGGTCGCGGCGTCGGCGCCGAGCCCCCGCGGCTGCGCCGCCTCGAGGGTCAGCGCGATGCCCGGCCCAGCGTCGAGCCGCGCTTCGAGCCGGGCCGCGGTGGCCGAGGCGGTTCCCGTTGCCGTCAGCTGCGCGAGAGGCAGCGTGGGTGCCGCGAGCGCACGCAATCCCGTTCCTCGCAGGTTGAACCGGGCGTCCGGGTTCGCGAGTGGCCCGCTGGCGGTCACCTCGCCCGACAAGACGCCTTCGGCCGCACCGCCGCTGAACGGCGCCAGCGGCAGCGCCGTGAGTTCCGCGCGCGCCGTCAGCGCATCGCCGCGGGTCTGTGCCTGGAGGACGAGCCTGCCGCCGCGCGGCGAGATGAAGCGCGCCGAGGCCAGCGTGATGTCGCCATTCGCCTCGCGCCGCAGCCGCGCGCCGCCCTGCAGCGCCACGGATTCGGGACCGGCGCGCAGCTCGAGCCGGCTGATCGCCGCCTCGATCGCGTCGCCGATGCTGATGCGCGCCGCGGCCTCCAGACCCGCCTGCGCATTCGCCGCGCTCAGGCGCAGCTCTGTGGCCGCGAGCGTGCCATTCGCTTCCAGCGCAACGCGGCCCTGCTGGCCGCCCAGCCGCAGTGCCGGACCTTCCACGCGCAAGGTGAGGCCCTGCGCCGCCGGGCCGGTGGCGCCGGGGATGGCGACGGCGCGCGCCGAGGCCGTGAGCCGGCCGCCGAGCCCAGGCGCGAAGCGCGCCAGGTCGGGCAAGGTGAGGTCCAGCGCGCCGGCAAAGGGGCCGCCGACCGGGCCCTCGCCCTCGCCGCGCACGGTCGCCCCGGCCCAGCCGGCGTCGAGGCCGCTCACCCGGAAGCGGCCATCCGCCGTCGCGGCGTCGAGGCGCAGGGTCAGCGGCTGGCGGTCCAGCCGTCCTTCGGCCTCGGCATGCAGCGCGTCAAGACGAGCGTCGATCGCCAGACGCAGCGCTTCCACCAGGCGGCCGCCGGCGCGCAGGTGCTCCGTCTGCAGCACGGCCCGGGCGCGCGGGGCCTCGGCGGTGCCGGTGACGCGCCCTTCCAGCGTCACCCGGCCCTCGGCGCTGGGTGGATCGACGACGCTGCCGCGGATGGCGAGATCGAGGTCGCCCACGGCGGCGCCTTCGGCCGCAAGCTCGATGCGCGCGGCACGGAGAGCGATGCGCACCGCCCGGCCGCCCTCGGCCGCCCGCGCGGCCAGGGTGACGCTATCCCCAAGCAGGGGATCGGCGGGCGTGCCCGTGCGTGGCTCGGTGATGGCCGCGTCGATTTCGGCCGAGGGCGCGGCGAGCGTGCCGCCGAGACGCGCATCGAGGCGCGCCGACGCCCAGGAAAGCCCTGGTAGGAGCAGGGCCTGAAACACCTCCGGCGTCGCGAGGTCCAGCCGCCCGGTTCCGGAAAGACTACCGTCGGCACCCGCTCGGGCGGAACCGTTCAAACGACCGGCGGGTGTCGTGACGGCCAGGCGCTCGACGGTCCAGCTCGCGTCCGGCGCCTGGCGCAGCGCGATGCCGAGGACCACTTCCCGGGCGAGGGGCTGCAACGTCGTCGGCAGGAAGGCGCCGGGCGTCGCCCGCAGCTCGCCGGTCAAGGCGAGGCCGCCCGCGACGTCCAGGGTGCCCTCGCCTTCCAGTCCGGTGTCGCCGAGCTGGGCGCCGAGGCGCCAGCGGCCCGCCTCCAGGCGCAAGCGAGCCTCGAAGCTGGCCTCCGCGCGGCCCGCCATCGTCGCCAGCACACCACCGGCGGGCTCGGCCGCGTCCAGCCGGGCCGTGAGTGCGCCGTCGGCGAGCCGCGCATCGAGCTGGATGGTGCCCGGCTGATCAAGGCGCGTGACCGCAAGCCGCGCCACCGCCTCGGTGTCGGCGACCTGCACCGCGCCGTCGACCGAGAGCACCGCCGGCCCACCGGGGACAGCCTCACCCAACTCGAGGCGGGACACCTGCAGCGTATCCAGGCGAATGGCGACGGGCAGCCGCGGCAGCTCCGGCAGCGTGATGGCCGCGGGTTCCTCCGGCACGGGCGCAGGCGTCTCCCCGGCGGGCAGCCGCACGATCCGGACCCGGGCGGCGCTGAGCCGGGACACATGCGCCTCGCGGTGAAACAGGGCCAGCCAGTCGAAGTCGAGCCGGACGCCCTCCAGCAGCAGCCAGGGTCCATCGGCGTCGGCCATCTCGGCGCGCGCGAGGGAGAGCCGCGACGGCAACGGGCCTTCGACGCCCTCGAGCGTCAGACCCGGCACCGCCCACATGGCGACGCGACCCAGCTGCGCGCCACCCCAGGGTGTCGCGAGGATGATGATCAGCAGCACCGGCAGCAGGATCAGCACACCCAGCGCACGGAGGAGGAACCGGACCATGCGTGTCAGAAGGCGTGCCCGATCCCGATGTAAAGGCCGTAGCCGGAACTGCCGGGCTGGCGCACCAGGGGCACGGCGACGTCGGCCCGCACCGGCCCGAAGGCCGTGTAGTAGCGCACCCCGACGCCGGCGCCGACGCGCAGGGAGTCCGTCGGCGCGAAGGCATCCGTGCCGACCGCGCCGGTATCCACGAAGACCACGCCGCCCAGGCTCGCGCCGAAGCGCTGCCGGAACTCGACCGATCCCTCGAGCAGGCTGGCGCCACCGGCCGGGCGGTCGCGGGCGTCGCGTGGCCCGATGCTCTGGTAGGTGAAGCCGCGCACCGAGCCGCCACCGCCGGCATAGAGGCGCTGCGCCGGCGGCACGTTGGGCGCGTCGGCGCCGAGCAACGAACCGAGGCTTGCCCGAAAGGCCAGCACGCTCCGGCCATTGCCGCTGAGGTCGATGTAGGTCGAACCCGTGGCGCGGGTCGGCATGTAGGCTTCGGATCGGCTGATCGAGTAGCTCGGCGTCACGTTCAGGTTCAGGCGGATGCCGCGGCGCGGATCGAGCGGACTGTCGGTGCTGTCGTAGCGGGCATTCATGGCGAAGCCCACGAGGTTGGAAGGCCGGAGCTCGCCCTCGGACGGGCCCGTCCGACCGATTTCCGCCGTGGGGCCGGCACTCGCGGTCCAGCGCCGGCTCAGGCGCCATTCATACAGGATCGAGGCTTCCACCGCGTCGCGGTCGAAGGCATCCAGGCGGTCGCGGTTGAACGAAAGCCTGCTCACCAGCGCACCATCGTAGTCGAACGGGATGGGCAGGCGGAACGTTCCCGTCAGGCGCGCATTGGTCCGGTCGAACGCGCTGCCGAGGCGCCGCGCCTCCGCCTCGATGGTCAGCCGTTCGGCACCCCCGAGCAGGTTGCGATGCTCCCAGCCCAGCCCGACCGTCGCGCCGAAATTCGTCTCGTAGCCCGCCGAGCCGGTCAGGGCGCGGAACGGGCGGTCCTGCACGCGGAAGGTCACCGGGAAGCGTCCATCGGCGTCGAGTGCCGTGCCCTCCTCGACCCGGATGGATCCGTAGGGGCCGAGAGCGAGCAGGTCGGACCTGGTCTGCGCGATCAGTTCGGGGCTGTAGGGGTTGGCCGCGAGGCGCGTCGCGGCCACCCGCTGCGCGATCTCCGGCCGGACACCGACGCTGCCCTCGATGGTCGCGACCACGGCGCTCGCCAGCGGACCGCGCGCGACCAGGAAGCGCACATCCATCGCCCGGGCGGCATGGTCGACCGTCACCTGGCGCTCGATGCGCGCGAGCGGGTAGCCCGCGGCGCGATAGCCGGCCTGGGCCTGCGACTGCACGGCCAGCACGGTATCGGCGCGCGCCGGCTGACCGGCAGCCAGCGCGATCGGATCAGCGCCGTCCGTCACCACGCTGCGGATGGTGTAGCGCGGGCCAAGGCGAGGACGGAGTTCGATGTTCACCGGCCGCGGCGCCGCCTCCACCTCCGCGATGGTGGGGGGGGGCGCCCCATCGGGCGCGCCGCGCAGGGCAACGGTCGCGCGACCGGCCCAGTAGCCCTCCGATTCGAACGCCAGGCGCAGGCGGTCCGGCTCCGCCAGCATGCGCGCCTGGAGTCCCGATGCGTCGGTAGGGGCCCGCGCACGCAGTCGGATCAGTCCGGAGGCGGCACGCAGAAGCTCGTCCACCGCCTCGTCGCCGGAGGGCAGGACGGTGACGGCATGGGCAAGGCCGGCGGGTTGTTCCGAAGCGGGTTCGGCGGCGGGGTCCTGCGCCACGCCTGACAGCGGCTGCATCGCAGCAAACAGCAACGACACCCAGGTGACAGCGCTCCGCGCTGCGGCGCGGAAATGCGACGTCTTGGTCATCTCCGCCAACTTAATCGATCGTAGCGGGTGTTACAGCCCCGCAACCCGCTCCAGCCGCGATGTGGCCGGGGAAAACAGCCCAGGCGCGGTCAATTGCGCGCTAGGACCGGATGGGGCGCCGCGCGTTGTCTCAGCGGCCTACCGCCGCGCGCACCAAGCGGACTTACCGGGCTGCGGACCGCGCCTACCCGGCTGGCAGAAAGGCCCTCAAAAAGATATCGGAGCCGTCGCGCAGCACCTCACCGGCGCGCTTGCCGCCCAGATAGGGCAGGCTCGACCAGGCCCCGTCGAACAGCATGCACAGCAACTCGCCCAGGCGCCGGGGCTCGGCCGCACCCGCTTCTCGCGCAAGATCCACCAGCTTGTCGCAGACATGCGTCTTGAAGGCGGCGACCAGGCGATGCGTCGGGTGCTCGGGGTCGGGAAATTCTGCCTGGGCCAGGAGCATGGGGCAGCCGCGAAACTCCGGGTCTTCCATTTCATGGGAGGCGGCGACCATCAGAGCGCGCAGCTTGCCCGCGGGCGTAGGCGCATCGGCCGTCACTTCGGTGAACCACACATCCCACTCGGCGGCGTCGTCGCGCAGGATCGCCGCGATCAGCGCGTCCTTGCTCGGGTAGGCGCGATAGAGACTCATCTTCGTCGCTTCGGCGACGCGACACACCTCCTCGACGCCCGTGGCGCGGATCCCCTGGCGATAGAAAAGGTCCTTGGCAGCGCTCTGGATGCGCTGCGCGGCTTTCGGCTTGGTGGCCGTGGCCTCGGACATGATGGGTGAACTCCTTTTCTCCGCGATCCGGCGGTAACGTTTTGCGGTGCAGCAAACTTTGCTCTTGATGTGACTGACCGGTAACTTCTATATAGGGACGAACCGGTCGGTAACATCCGCCCTCGGAGAATGGCAATGTCGATCCTTCAACACAAGAGCCCTGCAAGCACCCCAGTCAAAAATCCCCGCGATACGCCTTGGTTTTCCTGGCTCACGAAGACTTTGGCCGCGAGCACCGGCCGGGCGGGTCACGGCGTCGCGGCGCTCGCCATCCTGGCCGCCGTCGGCACCACCTCGCCCGCCTTTGCACAAGGCCCCCCGGCGGGCCCGCCGCCGGTGACGGTGGCGACGCCCGTCTCCCGCTCCGTCCCGCAATGGGATGAGCATACCGCCCGCATCGAGCCCCTCGCACGTGTCGAAATCCGGCCGCGCGTGTCCGGCCAGGTGATGGAGGTGCATTTCCGCGACGGCGCCCCGGTTCGCGCCGGCGATTTGCTGTTCACCCTCGACCAGCGGCCGTTCCAGATCGCCGTGGCCACGGCGCGGGCCGAGGTGGCGCGCAACGAGGCCCGGGTGAACGTCGCCGAGCAGCAGGTGAACCGCTACGCCCCGCTGGTGGCGCAGCGCTTCTCCTCGGAGGCGGACATGGACAATCGCCGCAGCACGCTGCGCGAGGCGCAGGCAGGCCTCGCCGCGGTGCGCGCCTCGCTGCGCCAGGCCGAGCTCGACCTAGAATTCTCGGAGATCCGCGCACCGCGCGACGGCCGCGTGAGCGACCGCCGCGTGGATGCCGGCAACCTCGTCCAGCAGGGCACGACGCTGATGACCACGCTCGTGGCGCTCGACCAGGTCTATGCCGTGTTCGACGCGAGCGAGGCGCAGTACCTCCGTTACGCCCGCGCGGCGGCCGGTGGCATGCGCCCCGGCGGCGCGCAGGACGGCACGCCGGTGCAGCTGCGCCTGCTCGACGAGACGGAATTCTCACGCGGTGGCCAGCTCGATTTCGTCGACAGCGTGTTCGATGCGCGCAGCGGGACGATCCGCGGCCGCGCCGTGGTGCAGAACCCCGGCTTCCTGCTGGTGCCCGGCAGCTTCGCGCGGCTGCGGCTTTTCGTGGGCGATTCCACCTCGCTGCTGGTGCCCGATTCCGCCATCCTCGCCGATCAGGGCGGGCGCATGGTGCTGACGGTCAACGAGCAGGGCGTGGTCGCGCCCAAGCCCGTGCAGCTCGGGGCGCTGGTCGATGGGCTCCGGGTCATCCGTTCGGGACTCACGCCGCAGGACCGCGTGATCATCGGCGGCCTGCACCGCGCCCGCCCGGGAACGCCGGTCACAGCGCAAGCCGGCCGCATCGGCCCTGCCCCGCTGGCCTCTGCCGACTAAGCCTTTCGCTGCCCCGGACGCACTGGCCGCACAGCGGCCGGATACGTCCGGACCACCCTGCCAACCATTCACGCCCTGACAGGGCGCGAAGCCAAGCGCGCGCAGCGCGCGCGTCATGCCGAAGGCGTGCCTTCGCACGACGTCTGAGGGACAAAGTATTATGCGCCTCGCGAGATTCTTCATCGACCGCCCGGTCTTCGCCGCTGTGCTGTCGATCGCCATCACGCTGATCGGCGCCATCGCCGCCACGCGCCTGCCGATCGGCGAGTTCCCCGAGATCGCGCCGCCGACCGTGCAGGTCACGGCCTTCTACCCGGGCGCCTCGGCGGAGACGATCGCCTCCACCGTTGCCGGCCCCATCGAGCAGGAGATCAACGGCGTCGACGGGATGCTTTATCTCTCATCGCAATCCACCGGCGACGGGCGCGTGGCGATCTCCATCGTGTTCCGCCAGGGCATCGATGTGGACCAGGCGCAGGTGCTGGTGCAGAACCGCGTCGCCATCGCCGAGCCGCGCCTGCCCGAGGATGTCCGGCGCCTGGGTGTGACCGTCCGCAAGGCCTCGCCGGACTTCCTGATGGTCGTGCACATGCTCTCGCCCGACGGCAGCCGAAGCCCGGAATATGTCTCCAACTACGCCACGCTCACCATCAAGGACCGCCTGGCGCGGCTGGAAGGCGTGGGCGACGCGCAGGTCTTCGGCGCGCGTGACTATGCGATGCGCGTCTGGCTCGACCCGGACCGTGTCGCGGCGCGCGGCATGTCGGCCGGCGATGTCGTGGCGGCGCTGCAGCGCGCCAACGTGCAGGTCGCGGCCGGCGCCATCGGCCAGGCACCGCGGGCGAGCGGTGCCGGCGCCTTCGAGGTTTCGGTGCGCGCGCAGGGCCGGCTCTCCACGCCTGAGGAGTTCGACGAACAGGTGATCGGCACCGGCGCCGACGGCGCGACGATCCGTCTGCGCGACGTGGCGCGGACCGAGATCGGGGCGAATGACTACACCATCAACGCGCTGCTCGATAACCGCGTCGCGGTCGGCATCGGCGTCTTCCAGCGGCCGGGCAGCAATGCGCTGGCGACCGCGGCCGCCATCCGCGCCACCATGGAGGAGGCCGCGCGCTCCTTTCCCACCGGCATCGCCTACGACATCGTCTATGACCCGACCCGCTTCATCGCCCAGAGCATGGAGGCGGTGCTCGAGACCTTCCTCGAGGCCGTGGCGCTTGTCGTGCTCGTGGTCATCCTGTTCCTGCAGAATTGGCGGGCGGCGGTGATCCCGCTGCTGGCCATCCCGGTCTCCATCATCGGTACCTTCGGCATCCTGCTCGCGCTCGGGTTCACGCTGAACTCGCTCACCATGTTCGGGCTGATCCTGGCGATCGGCATCGTGGTCGATGATGCGATCGTCGTCGTGGAAAATGCGGAGCGGCACATGGCGCTCGGGCTCTCGCCGCTGGAGGCGGCGCGCAAGACGATGGACGAGGTCGGCTTCGCCCTCATCGCCATCGCGCTCGTGCTCGTCGCGGTGTTCATCCCGACCACCTTCATCAACGGCATCTCGGGCGCCTTCTACCGGCAATTCGCGGTGACGATCTCGGTCGCCACCGTGCTGTCGGCGATCGTGTCGCTCACGCTCTCGCCCGCACTGGCCGCGCTGCTGCTGAAGCCGCACGGGCACGCGGAACCCCGGCGCATCTTCCTGCCGGTCACGCTGTTCTTCCGCGGCTTCAACTGGTTCTTCGACAAGCTCTCCTTCGGCTATGGCGGGCTCACGCGGAAGCTGGTGCGGCTGCCGGTGATCCTGCTGATCCTCTACGCCGGCTTGCTGGCGTTCACCGGGCGGCAGGTGCTGGTCACGCCCACCGGGCTGATCCCGCCGCTCGACCGCGGCTACATCATCGCGGCCTTCCAGCTGCCGCCGGGCTCCAGCCTCAGCCGCACCGACGAGGTGATCCGGCGGGCCTCGGACACGATCGCGGCGGTGCCGGGTGTGGCGAACTCGATTGCCTTCGTGGGCCTCGATGGCGCGACCTTCACAAACGCACCCAATACCGGCGTGGTGTTTGCGGGGCTGCGGTCATTCGAGGACCGCGCCCATCTCGGGGTCACCGGCAACTCCATCCTGGCCGACCTGCAGCGTCGCCTGATGGGCGAGGATGCGGCGCTGGTGCTGGTGATCCCGCCCCCACCCGTGCCGGGCATCGGCACTGGCGGCGGCTTCAAGCTGATGATCCAGGACCGCCAGGGCCGCGGCCCGCAGGCGTTGGAGCGCGCGACGCAACAGGTGCTGGCGGCGGCGAACGGGGCGCCGGGCATCGCCTTCGCCTTCAGCCTGTTCAACACCTCCACGCCGCAGATCCTGGCGGAGATCGACCGTCCGCGTGCCGAGATGATCGGGCTGCCGATTTCGCGCGTGCATGAGGCGATGAGCATCTATCTCGGCTCGGCCTTCGTGAACGACTTCAACCTGCTCGGGCGGACCTGGCGCGTGACGGCGCAGGCCGACCAGCAGCACCGCATGACCATCGAGGACATCGCGGCACTTCGGGCGCGCACGGATACGGGTGCCATGGTGCCGCTCGGCAGCGTGGCCACCTTCCGCGAGACGGCCGGCCCCTATCGCGTGCCGCGCTACAACCTGTTCCCGGCCGCCGAGGTCCAGGGCGCGGCAATCCCGGGCTTCTCCACCGGCCAGGCGATCGCGGCCATGGAGCAAGTGATGCGCACGGCGCTGCCGGAGGGCTTCGGCTACGAATGGACCGAGATCGCGCTGCAGGAGACGACGCAGGGCAACACGGCCCCGGTCGCCTTCGGCCTCGCGGTGGTGTTCGTCTTCCTTGTGCTGGCCGCGATGTATGAGAGCTGGCTGTTGCCGCTGGCAGTGGTGCTGATCGCGCCGATGTCGGTGCTCGCGGCACTGCTGGGCGTGCAGCATGCGGGCCTCGACAACAACGTGCTCGTGCAGGTTGGGCTGGTGGTGCTCGTCGGCCTCGCGGCGAAGAACGCGATCCTGATCGTGGAATTCGCCCGCGCGGCCGAGGAGGAAGGCATGTCGCGGTGGGAGGCGGCGGCGGCGGCGGCCCGCACGCGGCTCCGGCCGATCCTGATGACCTCGCTGGCCTTCATCCTCGGCGTGCTGCCGCTGACGGTGGCGACGGGCGCCGGCGCCGAGATGCGCCAGAGCCTGGGTGTGGCGGTGTTCTACGGGATGCTGGGGGTGACGATCTTCGGGCTGATGTTCACGCCTGTATTCTACGTGATCGCGCAGAAGTTCCGTGGCGGGGGCAAGGCAAAGGTGGCGCCGCCGGCGGAAGCGCCGGTCGCGCCGGACCCCGACATCGGTCCCGCGCATTGATGCCGGGGTGGCGGGGCCGCCGTGCCCCGCCACCCGTCGCGTTCTCCACCAAGCCCCATCCACCGCATCGAGGGCGCGGAACCAATCGCCAGGTCGGGTGTTCGTCTCCGATAGGTCTCGCCGGCCATACGGATGATGGAGCAGCCTCTTGGCACAGGGTTCACAGGCCAACCGCAAATCGCGCTCGACATGGCGCTGACCCCCTGGGCCTGCGCCCATTGCGGCTTCTGGCAGAAGCATTTCAAGCCAGCCGCTTGTCCCGTCTGTGAGGACACGCGCAACGACCTGCCCGAAGATGGCTGGCATTTCCTGACCGAAGGCGAAGTCGCGGCCCGGCTTACGGGCGATTGGCGTCGCCTGCCCGGCGACATGGTGGCGTTCACCACCAGCCCTGGCTTCGGCCTCAACGGCACGGGGTGGCTGTTGCTGCATCCCGACGGCAACACGGCCTTCGAGGCGGCGCCCTACTACACGCCGCCAATGCTCGAGGAGATCCGCAGGCTCGGCGGCATCCGGTTCCTCGCCGCGTCGCATTGCCATGGCTACGGCGCGCTGTGGCAGCTGCAGGAGGTGTTCAAGCCGGAAATCCTCGCCATTCAGAAGGATGATCTACGGATGACGAAGGCGTTCCGCGTGACCTGGCCCTACGACGATACGCTGGAGCTTCGTCCCGGCCAGGTGCTGCACCATGTCGGCGGCCACTATGAAGGCCAGGCGGCGCTCCATGATTCCGGCCGGCGTACCCTGTTCTGCGGCGACGCGTTCAAGGTCGACCAGGATGCGGCGGGCAACAACCTCGCGCTCTCCTCCCACAAGGCGTTCCACAAGGACATTCCATTGTCGCCCTCTGAACTGCGTCACTATCGCGATGTCATCGCGCCCCTGGATTTCGACACCATCTGCACGCCCTTCGAGCACGCGCCGGGCATCACCACCGCGATGGCGCTGGCCTCGCTCGATGACCAGCTGGCGCGACGCCCGGGCGTTCGCCGCATTCCGATCGATGACCTGCGCAACATGGCGGGGAACGTGCGATGACTCTGGACGCCGTGGCTCAGGCATTCCGCGACAGCTTGGCAGGTCTTGGCGAGCTGACGGTGTTCCGCATCGATGCGCTGGACAGGACCGGTATACCGGTCGTGCAGGCCAACCTGATCGCGCCGGGCAAGCCCGCGACGACCGGCTATGGCTACGGCTTCTCGGCCATCCAGGCCGAGGTCGGCGCCTTGGGCGAGCTCTGCGAGGAAATCCACGCCGAACAGCAGGTCGAGCGCATCACGCCGATCCGCGGCAGCTACGCCGCGCTTTCGGCGAAGCGTCCCGTGATCGACCCGCTCACCCTCTGTCTGCCGGCGGGCAGCCACTACACCGCCGACATGACGCTGGATTGGACGGAGGCGCGGCGCTGGACCGATGGCGAGACCACCTTGCTGCCCGTCGAGTGGGTGGCCGCCTACGGCTACCAGATGGTCCACGGGCCGGCGCAGCTGATCACGCCGATCACGAGCGGCCTTGGTGCCGGGCTTGATCTCGAACACGCCATCGCCCACGGCATCATGGAAGCCCTGCAGCGAGACGGGAACGTGGTCGGATTTCGCGCGCTGGATCAAGGGCTCGTGGTCGAGCCCGATTCCGTGCCCGAGCCCGAGGTGCGCGCGCTGTTGGCAAAGCTGAGCGCGCTCGACATCGACGTCACGATCAAGCTCGCTTCCACCGATTTCGGCATCAGCAACCTCTACGTGGTGGGCCCCGATCGCGGCGGCCCGGCGGTGCCGATCCAGGTCACCTCGTGCGGCGAGGCGGCCCACCCCGACCGGGACCGTGCGCTGCGCAAGGCGCTGCTGGAATTCTGCGGATCGCGCGCGCGCAAGGCCGCGACGCATGGTCCGATCGAGTTGCTCCTCCGGCATCTGCCCGAGAGCTACACCGCGCCGCAGCTTGCGCTGCTGGATGTCGAGGAAGAGGAACCCCGCGCCCTGGCGGCGATGACGGCTTGGCTGGATGACGACGCGGCCGCACTGCAGGCACGGCTCGCCGATACGGTCTTCTCCGAATCATCCCGCCAGAAGCTTTCGGATCTGCCGAGCGCGCCGGTGCCGACGTCGGTGGCGACCCTCGATTTACTGACCAGCCGCCTCGCCGCCGAGGGGCTCGAGGTGTTCTACGTCGATTGCTCGCCGCCTGGTGATCCGGTGCGTGTGGTCAAGGTCGTGGTGCCGGGTCTGGAGGCCGAGACGATGAGCTATCACCGCATCGGCTGGCGCGGCGTGCGCAGGCTCCGCGCGCGCCAGGATCCGCTGGTGGTCGATGCTCCGCGCGCGGGTGCAAAGCGTGTCCTGCTGCGGCCGGAGGACGAGGCCCGCTCCGGCGGGCCGGCCTGGTTCGATGCTGCGCTCGCGGATCGGCTGGTCGGCAGCCTCTACCCGCTGTATCGCGAGCCCGGCACCTTCTCCGCACAGCGCGAGCGGCTGCGGCGGAAGGGCCTGCCGGTTCCGGCATGACGGACGGCTGATGCGCGCGCCAGGGCCGCTGCTGGCCTCACCCAGCTGGCGGCTGTCCCTCGTCGCGACCTTGTATTTCTACCAGGGAATCGTCGCCGGCTTCGCCCTGACGGCCTTGCCCAACCATGCGGCGAGCCTCGGCGCCAGCACGGCCGAGCTCGGCGCCTATGCCGCGGCCATCGGCCTGCCGTGGATCCTGCAGCCCTTGTGGGGCCCGGTGGTGGATCGGTTCGGCGGCATGCGCATGGGCCGGCGGCGCTTCTGGGTGATGACCGCCATGGCGGGCTCGCTCGCCGCGCAATCCTGCCTGTTGTGGCTTGGCGAGGCGCGACCGGGGGAACTCTCCACCATCGCCGCGATCTTCACGCTGCACAGCCTCTGCGCCGCGCTGATGGACACCGCGACCGACGCCATGATCATCGATCACACGCCCACCGATCAGATGGGTGCGGCCACGGCGTGCACGCGAGCCGGCCTGGTTTCAGGCATCGCCGTCGGCGCCGTAGTTTTTGCCTGGGTGCTGCCGCAAGCCGGACTCGCGCAGGCTGCGATGGTGCTGCTGTGCCTTGGCTTGCTGGCAGCGATCATGCCGCTGCTGGTGCGCGAAGCACCCGATGATGCGTGTCTGTCGCTGCGCCGGCGGACGGTCGCGACAGGGTCACGCATCGGTGCGCTGGTCGCGGAGCTTGGCCGCGGCATGGTCCGGCCGGTTCATCTGGCCCTTCTCCTGTTCTGCCTGTTGCAGGATTTCTGCGGGGCGCTGTTTCGCCTCCCTCTCGGGGTCTACCTGATCCAGCAGGAGGGCTGGACCGCCGGCGCGCTCTCGACGGCGCAGGGGATGATCGGCCTGGCCTCGGGCACGCTCGGCGCCTGGCTTGTCGGGCGATGGACGGACCGCGTCGGGCCCGCGCGCGCGCTCGGATGGCTTCTCGGCGCCAGCGCCGCGGCGCATGTGGCGTCCGGCGCGGTGCTCGGCCTGAGCGGCGGCTGGGCCGGACCAGCGGCGCTGTCGCTGTCCGGCATCACATCCGCGTTGTCGTTCGTGGCTCTCGCGCCGGCGGTGATGCATGCGAGCCGCGGCGCGGTCGCGGCGAGCCGGTTCGCGCTGTACATGGCCGCGCTCAACCTGGGTGACGTGCTCGGTTCCGCTGTCGCGGGGCCCGCCGCCGCGCTCGGCGTGGTGCCGCTCGCCCTTGCGGTGGGCGCGGGCTACGGCCTGCTGGCCCTGGGCAGCGCCAGCATGGTGCGCCGGTTTCAGCAGTAACGTCGAAGTTGCGCGCCGCGCGAAAAATATCGCGACGCATCTTCGGCTTGCGAGGCGTCGTTACACGCCCAAGTCCCGCTCCGATGCTTTGTACGTTGGTCCGGATCCGCATAATTCGGCGTGGATCCATGAATAAGAAAGAGGATGTGTTGCATGAACGTGATCGCGAAGCGCCGAAAGATCGGCGTGGCAGTCATCGGCATGGGTGGTGCCGTCGCAACGACAGCAGCAGCAGGGCTCGAAATTCTGCGGCTTGGCACCAATCGCATGGATGGACTGCCGCTCGCCCATCTTTCGGTTCCGCGGATGGTGCAATACGAGGATCTCTACTTGCGTGGCTGGGATCTCAACGCACAGTCACTGGCTGATGCGGCCGTCGAACATCGCGTGTTGCCTGCCGACCAGATGGCCAGTGTCGAGCCCGCCCTCTCGGCGATCCGTCCCTGGGCGGGTGTGGCGAGTGCCGCCTACTGCCGCCGGATCGAGGGTGCGAACATGCACACCGCCGCGGGCCATCGCGCGGCGATCGACGCCATCACCGATGACCTGCGCCGGTTCCGCGACGAGGGCGATTTCGACAGCGTCGTCATGATCAATCTCGCCTCGACCGAGCGCACGCCGCAGGCCAGCGACGCCTGGGCCTCGCCCGAAGCGTTCGAGCGCGGGCTGGATGCGGATGACGCAGCGATCGGGCCCGCGATGCTCTACGCCTATGCCGCGATTTCCGCGGGCGTGCCTTACGGCAATTTCACCCCATCCACGGCGGCGGAGGTGCCGGCTCTCGTCGAACTCGCGCAGCGGCACGGCGTCCCGCTCGCCGGCAAGGATGGCAAGACCGGTCAGACACTGATCAAGACCGTGCTTGCCCCAGCGTTCAAGGCGCGCGCCTTGCATGTCGATGGCTGGTTCTCGACCAACATCCTCGGCAATCGCGATGGTGAGGCGCTCCAGGACCCCGACAGCCTGAAGTCGAAGCTCGGCACCAAGGGCAGCGTCCTCGACTCCATCCTCGGCTACCCGGTCGAGGATCATGTGGTCGACATCCGCTACTACCGCCCGCGTGGCGACGACAAGGAAGCCTGGGACAATATCGACGTCACCGGCTTCCTCGGTCAGCGCATGCAGATCAAGGTCAATTTCCTGTGCAAGGACAGCGTGCTCGCGGCGCCGCTGGTCCTCGAGATCGCGCGCGTTCTCGACCTCGCGCAGCAGCGCGGCGAGGCCGGTCCGCAGGAGCAGTTGTCACTGTTCTTCAAGGCGCCGATGACGGCCCGCGGCGACGCGCCCGAGCACGCCTTCCCGGTTCAGGAACGCATGCTGCACAGCTGGCTGATGGCGGATACCGCCGCGTGAACCTGCCCTCGCCGCACTGGCTGCCGCTGCTGCGCGAGATCGGCAACCTCAAACGCGTGCGGTCGGCCAACCAGACGGGATCGGTCGCCGAGCGGCTTTTTGCTTTGGCGTGGCGGCGGCTTGTGGCCGGCGAGGAGACGAACTCGGTCGCGCGCGACGTCACGGCGCGGGCCTTGGTTGCGACGCGTCTGGGCGATCTGGATGCCGCCAGCCTGCACGCCGCGGGCCTGCCGGGCGAGGCGGTGCGGGAGATTCTGGGAAACGGGTTCGACGCTGCCGCGGTTCTGCTCGATGCGCCGGCGCGGCGCTGGTTGCGCGGCGGCTCGCCTCAGGTGCACCTCGACGATGACGCGGATCCGGGCGTGTCCATGGCGGTGCCCGCCTTCGTCGAGCGGCTGGCGCGGCAGCCCCGTGCCGGTGCCACCACCCCCGGCCGCTCCAGGCTGATGCTGGAGCCGCCCGAGAACCATGCCGAGCATTGCCTCTGCGTCGCCGTAGCGGCCGTCCTGCTGGCGCCGGAGACCGGTGCCGATACCGGCTGCGTCTTCCTGGCCTCCCTCGCGCATCACCTCCACAACGCCCTCCTCGCCGATGCCGGTTTCGCCGGCGAGACCTTGCTGGGCGAGTGGCTGGCGCCCGCCATCTCCGGCGCCACCGAACTCGCACTCGGGGAGCTGACCCCGGCGCTGGGAAGCCGCGTCGCCGAGGCGTGCCGCATCCTGCCCGACGTCGAGACCGCCGAGGGCCAGGCGTTCCACGCCGCCGACACGCTCGACCGCGTCCTGCAGATGGAACATCACCTGCGCGCCGCCAGCACCACAATGGCCTATCTGCAGAACGAGATGGCGCTGGTCCACGCCGGGCCGATCAAGCCGTTCCAGGATGCGCTGCTCGACCGCATGGGCCTCGCCGCGTGATCGCGGACACCGCACACTCGGTGCGCGACGCACAGGGACGTCGCTGGCCGGCGCCGGACGGGATCGCCTTTCTCCGCACCGGGCGGGAGGCCCTGGCAGCGGCGGCGCTGGAGCGGCTGGATAACGGCGACCGCACCGGTGCGCTGGTGCTGCTGCTCGGCGACCAGGATGACTGGTGGCAGGGCCCCACGGCCGACCCCGTAGCGCTGCGCGAGCTGGTCACCCGGCGCGAGACGCTGACGCTGCGGCAGGCGATGGCGCTGCTCGCCTGGGGACCCGTCGCGGATTACTTCGCGCATCGCTGGTCCGATCCGACCTTCCTTGCCGGACTCGCGCTGGTCGAGGCGCATTGCCCGGCGCCCTCTTCGGTGTTCGAGCTCGCCTGCGGCATCGGGCACCACCTGCGCGAATTGGCGCTGCGCGGCGCGGCGGTTACCGGCGCCGACGTGGTCTTCGCCAAGCTCTGGATCGCGCGGCATTGGCTGGTGCCGGAGGCTCGTCTGATCTGCATGGACGCAGCGCAGGATTGGCCGCTGCCCGATGGAGCCTTCGACCTCGTCGCCTGCCAGGATGCCTTCTATTTCCTGGAGCCGAAGCCCGCGATCCTCGCCAGGCTGCACCGCCTTCTCGCGCCACTGGGCGTCCTGGCGATCGGCCACGTGCACAATCGGGACTGGCCGAATTTTTCCACCGGCAGCGCGATGACGGCTACAGAGCTCACGGCCATGTTCCCGGGCGCGGCGCTCTACGATGATACCGAGCTGACCGAGGCCCTTGCCGCAGGCCGGGCGCCGAAGGTTGCGCACGGCGAGGCGCTCGCCGCCGCAGAGGCCTTCGCGATCGCGACCGGCCCTGGCCTGCGACCGGCTTGTGCCGTGCAGGGTGGGCTCGCCCTGCCGGCGTCGGGCACCTCCCTGTCGCGCAATCCGCTGTACGATGATGGTGGGCGCCGCGTCTGGCCGAGCGAGCGCTACAGCCGCGAATACGGGTCTCGCGCAACCTATCCCGAGACGACCAGCGCACCGTCGCGCGCCATCCTCGATGCGGCGCAACCCGCCCTCCGCGAACAGGCACGCCGCCGCGAGCTGGTCGCCCTGCCGGAGCGCTGGTGACCGTGTCGGGGCTGGCCTGGGGCGTGCTGGGATTCGGCTGGGTGGCGCGGGATTTCGCCGCGCCAGCGATGCTGGCGTCGGGCGGCACGCTCGCCGCCATCGCTGACCCTGATCCGCAGGCGAGGCGCGCCGGAGAGGTGCTGGGCGCACGTGCCCATGCCGATCTGGAGACGATGCTCGACGACCCGGCTGTGCAGGCGATCTATGTCGCGACGCCAAACCATCTCCACCGCTCAGGCGTCGAGGCGGCCGCCGCGGCGGGCAAGCCCGTGCTGTGCGAGAAGCCCATGGCGGCCACGCTGGCCGATGCCGAGGCGATGGCTTCCGTCGTCGCGCGCGCGGGCATTCCCTACGGCACCGCCTTCGACCAGCGCCATCATCCTGCCCATGCGGCGATGCGCGATGCGATCGCCGGCGGCGCCATCGGCACCCTCACCGCCATCCGCATCGTCTATGCGTGCTGGGTCGACGCCGGCTTCGCGGCGGATAATTGGCGCGCGGACCCGGCCCGCGCCGGCGGCGGCGCGATGATGGACCTGGCACCGCATGGCCTGGACCTCGTCGACTTCCTCGCCGGCGAGCCGCTGGTCGAGGTGGCGGCGCTCACGCAGCGGCGCGTGCAGGACTACGCCGTCGATGATGGGGCAGCGCTGATCGGGCGCACCGCCCGCGGCGTGCTCGCGCAGCTGCACATCGCCTACAACTGCCCCGAGGGCCTGCCGCGCCGCCGCCTGGAGGTGATCGGCAGCACCGGGCAGCTGCTGGCCGAGAACACCATGGGCCAGACCGCAGGCGGCGACGTCTGGCACATCGGCGGCGCGAGCGGCATCCGCACGCGCATGGCCGTTCCGCAGGCCGAGACCTCCCCCTTCACCCGGCAGATGGCGGCCTTCGCGCGCCATGTGCTCGCCGCGCCGGAGCCCGCCTTCAGCCTGGCGCGCGATCTTCACACCATGCGCCTGCTGCACCGCGCCTATGGAGCCGCCACGCAATGACGCTGCGCTATGCCTACAACACCAACGGCACCGCCAATCACCGGCTCGACGATGCCATCGGCCTGATCGCCGATGCCGGCTATGCGGGGGTGGCCCTCACGCTCGACCATCATCACCTCGACCCGATGGAGGAGGGCTGGCAGCAGCGCGCCGAGGCGCTCGCGCGACGACTGCGCGCCGACGGGCTTGGCTGCGTGATCGAGACGGGCGCGCGCTACCTGCTCGACCCGCGCCGCAAGCACGAGCCGACCCTGCTCTCCCCCACCCCCGAGGCGCGCGCCGGGCGCATCGCCTTCCTCAACCGGGCGATCGACATCGGCGCGATCCTGGATGCGGAGGCGATGTCGTTCTGGGCCGGCGTGCCGCTGCCCGGTGTGGATCGCGACGATGCCGCCGGCTGGCTCGCGGATGGCGTCGCCGCCGTGCTGGCTCATGCCGAAGCGAGTGGCGTGGTCGCGGCGCTGGAGCCCGAACCGGGGATGCTGGTCGAGACCTTGGACGACTGGCTGCTGCTCCAACGTCGATTGCCGCAGCTGCGCCTGGCGCTCGACCTCGGCCATTGCCTGGTGACGCAGGAGCGCGAGCCGGCCGCCGCCGTCAAGGAATTCGCCGATGTCGTCGGCACCGTCGCCATCGAGGATATGCGCCGCGGCGACCACACCCACCTGCCGTTCGGCGAGGGCGACATGGACATCCCCGGCTGCCTCGATGCGCTCGAGGCGATCCGCTTCGAGGGTCTGGTCTGCGTCGAGCTCTCGCGCGAGAGCCATCGCGCGCACACGATGGTGCCCGACGCCATGGCCTGGCTGAAGGCGTGCCGGTCATGAGGGTATTGTTCTGCTCGCGCCGGTTCTTTCCCGCCATCAGCGGTATGAGCGTCTATGCCGCGAACCTGCTGCAGGAGCTGGTGGCCGCCGGACATGACGTGACCATGGTCAGCCAGTATCGCGGCGACGCGGCCGGCACGCGCATCTATGGCGGCGGTCCGCCGCCCGCCGTCGAGGGCGTCACGGTACTGGGGCGGCGATCCGTGGGCGAGGAGGTCACGCCCGCGGATTTCGAACGCGACGTCGACGACATGCTGGAGACCATCCTCGCCGAGCACGCGAAGGTCCCTTTCGACATCCTGCATGCGCAGTATGGCTATCCCAATGGCTGGACGTTGCTGCTCGCGGCGCAGCGGCTCGGCATCCCGGCCGTGGTGTCCATCCAGGGCGGCGACGGCCATTGGGTGGGCTCGTGCTGCGAGACGCATCGGCAGGCCATGCTGCGCGTGGTCGAGAACGCCGATGCCCTGCTCATCGGCTGCGAGAGCTTCGCCGGCGAAGTCGTGCAACGGCTCGGCGTGGCGCGGGAGCGCTTCACCATCGTGCCCGGCGCTGTCGATGTCACGCGCTTCAAGCCGGTGCAGGCGCCAGGTGCGGCGGCAGCGATACCGCGACTGCTCTATCATGGCCGCGTGGACCGGCGGAAAGGCGTGCTCGATTTCCTCGCCGCGCTGCGTCTGCTCCGCGATGACGGCGTGGCCTTCGAGGCGGTGGTGTCCGGCATCGGGCCCGATCATGACGCCGCACAGGCGCTGGCCGCCGAGCTCGGCCTTGATGTCCGCTTCACCGGCCACGCGGCCTATGAGGATGCGCCCGCGGTGTATGCCCTGGGCGACATCTTCGTCTCTCCCACCTATGCGGAGGGATTCTCCAACACCATCCTCGAGGCGATGGCGTCCGGCCTGCCGTGCCTGTCCTGCCACGCGGTGGGGGTGATGGACTGCCTCCGCGATGGCGAGAACGGTCTGCTGGTCGAGCCGGGCGACGTGCCGGCGCAAGCGGCCGCGCTGCGTCGCCTGATCGAGGAGCCCGAGCTGCGCCGGCGCCTCGCCGAGGCGGCTCTCGACGAGTGCCGGCGAACCTATTCCTGGGCAGCCGTGGGCCGGCAGATCATGGAGGTCTACGGCCAGTTGCGCGGCGCCGTTCCGCGTGCGCGCTCGATGGACACGGAGCTGCCGCATGATGCGACGTGTCGGTTCCGCGCCGCGCCGCATCTGTTGTGATGCCGCACGCCCTGGCCTTGTCACCGCATCTGGATGACGCCGCCTTCTCGTGCGGCGGCACGCTCGCGCGGCTGGTGCAGCAAGGCTGGTCGGTGACCGTCTGCACCGTGTTCACCCGCTCCGTCACGGCGCCGAGCGGCTTCGCGCTGGCCTGCCAGACCGACAAGGGCCTCGCGCCGGATGTGGACTACATGGCGTTGCGCCGCGCCGAGGATGCGGCCGCCTGCGCCGTGCTGGGCGCGGAGCCGCTGTGGCTGAATTGGCCGGAGGCGCCGCATCGCGGCTACCAGGATGCCGCGGCGCTGTTCGGTCGCCCGCTTGAGGAAGACCCCGCGCACGGCCTCGCCGAGACGTTGCCCGACGGGCCAGCCGACCTCCTGCTTGCCCCACAGGCGGTCGGCGGACATGTCGACCACGTGCTGCTGGTGCAGGCGCTGCGGCTGCAAGCGCGGCCCGTCCTGTGGTGGACCGATTTCCCCTACGCCACCCGCGCTGCGTCCGTCCGCCCGTTCGACGCTGACATGAAGCGTCTTGCGGAATGCCAGGTCGAGGGTGACGCGCAGGCCCGGCTGCACGCCTGCGCGGCCTACACAACCCAGCTGCCGTTCCAGTTCGGCGGCATGAAGGGCCTCGAAGCGGCATTGAACGCAGAGGGGGATGTCGAATCCTTCCGGGGCGACGCGGCACGCCTGCCCCGCGGTATCGTGCGATGAGCGAGGCTGCGGTGCTGGTCACCGGCGGCGCCGGCTACATCGGCAGCCATGTGGTCCTCGCCCTCCGCGACTCCGGCATGTCCGTGGTGGTGTTGGACGATCTTTCCACGGGTGTGGCCGACGCCGTGCCCGTCGAGGTGCCGCTGGTGCGCGGGTCGACCGGCGATTCGGGTCTGGTGCGTCGCACCCTGCGCCGGCACGGCGTCGGCGCCGTCGTGCACCTGGCGGGCTCGCTGGTGGTGAGCGAGAGCGTCGCCAAGCCTTTGGGCTATTGGCGCAACAATGTCGCGAATACCCTGAGCCTTGCGGAAGCCTGCGTCGCCGAGCGCGTCACTCGGCTGGTGTTCTCCTCCACGGCCGCGGTCTACGGCATCGCCGATGGGGCGCCGGTGACGGAGGACACGCCGTGCCGCCCGATCAACCCCTATGGCGCGAGCAAGCTTGCGGCGGAACGGCTGCTGCAGGATGTGGCATCGGCCAACGACATGGCGGTGGTGGCGCTACGCTACTTCAACGTCGCGGGCGCCGACCTCGCCGGCCGCGCAGGACCGCGCAACCGCAATGCCACGCACCTCATCAAGGTCGCCTGCGAGGCAGCGCTGGGCCGGCGCGACGCGGTGGCGGTGTTCGGGCAGGATTACGACACGCCAGATGGCACGGGGGTGCGTGACTACATCCATGTCAGTGACCTCGCGGGCGCGCATGTCGCAGCGCTTCGCTACCTGGGCGAGGGCGGCGGCAGCCAGGTGCTGAATTGCGGCTACGGACGTGGCCATTCGGTGAACGAGGTCGTGCGGGCGGTGGAACGTGCGGCGCGTCGTCCCGTCAGGCTAAGGGTGGAAGGGCGTCGCGCGGGCGATCCGCCGAGCCTCGTCGCGTGCAACGACCGCATCCGATCGGTGCTCCAGTGGCGGCCGGAGCATGATGATCTCGACGCTATCGTCGCGAGCGCCCTGGCGTGGGAGCGCGCGATGGATGCGCCGGTGGACACCCTGCGCCACGGCCCGGAGCCGCGCGCCCGCGTCGCGCGTCGGTAGGCTCGGTCGTTTCGTGAACGACGATCTTCACCGCGCATCAGGAACGCGCTGCGCGGAAACTCCCCTGTGATCCCCGCGTTCCGCCTGCGGTGAGCGATTGAGGTTTCAAAGTGGCAGAAAGCGTCGGGTTAAAAAGCGCGGCGACGCGTAGACGGACCCAACGCGACCAGGTTGCCTCAGTGCCGACCTCCTATTATTGGGTCGTGCCGGGCATGGTTGCCGATTGGACGCAGATGGGGGCGCACGCCGCGTCACTGGGTTGCGATGCCATCATATTGGCCGCACCGGATGAGCGGGCGCGCGTCAGCAAAATCCCGATCTACCAGGATCTTGCGCCACAGCCTGGTGCGTCAGCCGAACTTCCGGATCCTCGCTTCGATAACGCCGAACGCGACGCGTCCCGCGAGTCCGTCGAGAAGGATGTTGCCGACGCGAAGGCGCGGGGCGTCACGGGGTTCCGTTGCCTGACGCCGCAGCTGCTTTCGGCTGCGGATTGGGCCGCCATCATATCATCACACTCGGACTGCCGCTTTCTGGCCTGGACGCCCGGCCTTCCGCCGGATGAACTTGCCTCGCTCGCCGGCGCCGGGTTCGCAAACGTATTCGACAGCCTTGCGTGGTGGGACGCCCGTCGCGCCTGGTATGTTGAGGAGGCGTGGCGCCTCGCCGCCGTGGCACCCGCCATCGCGACGCTGGAGGCGCCGGGCGCGCCCCGCTCGGCTTCCTCCCACACGGAAAACGAGCGTGAAGCTGCAGCCCGCCTGCGGATCGCGCTTGCCGGCAACTTGGGCGCCGGGATGCTCGTTCCGATGGGGTACGAGTTTGGCGCGCGGCACCCCCTTGATGCGGCGCGTGGCACTGCCGAGGAGTGGGAGTGGCTGCAGGAAAACGCGCCCTATGACCTCAGCGGCGCCCTTCGCGACGCGAACGCCGCCATCGCGAGCCGCGGCACGACCAAAGCCTCGCTGATGCCTGTGAGCGGCCCCGATACCGCCATCCTCGCACTGCTGCGCCACACCGCAGCGGGGTCGCAATCGACGCTGATACTCGCCAACACCGACCCTCTCCGCACCCTCACGCTGGACCCGGGTGCCGTGCCGCCTGACGTGTCGCCAGCGCTCGCCGGCGTCGGGCGCTTGTCTCTTCACGGTGCCGAGGTCCGTACGCTGAGCCTGCCCGCACCGACGTCGATCCTCGGCGCGTCGCGCGGCCAGGATGGCGCGCGCGATGCCGCAGCGGCGCCGCGCGTCGCCATCGAAGCCGAGCGGCCGAGCGTGGATGACGGACGCTTCGCGGTGAAGCGGACGCTGGGTGAAAACGTGCGCGTCGAGGTGGACCTGATCACCGACGGCCACGAGAAAATCGGCGCCGTTCTGCAGTGGCGTGCGGCGGACGAGACCGAATGGCAGGAACTTCGTCTGGCACCTTCGGGCAATGATCGCTGGTTCGCGGAGTTCCCTCTGCTTCGCCTGGGCGCCTACCGCTTCCGCATTCAGGCATGGCCCGATGCCTTCGCGAGTTTCGCCGATGGGCTCGCGAAGAACAGCAAGGCGGGCGTGCCGGTGACGCTGTCGCTCGAAGAAGGCCGGCTCCTCTTGGCCAAGGCTGCGGAAGGCAAGAGCGGACCCCTCGCGGCGCTGGCGACGCGGCTGCTCGCGGCCGACGAGGCAGAGCGTTTGGCCGTTCTTCAATCCGGGGAAACGGCGGCGCTGATGGCTGCGGCCGACCCCCGCCCCCTCCTCGCCCAGAGCGGCGAGTACGGCGTCGACTCGGAACGCACGGCAGCGGGCTTCGCGGCATGGTACGAGTTGTTCCCTCGCAGCCAGGCTGGCGACGGAAAGCGCCACGGCACCTTCGCCGATGTCATCGCCCAGTTGCCCCGCATTCAGGCCATGGGGTTCGACACGCTGTATTTCCCGCCGATCCATCCGATCGGGATGAAAGCCCGGAAGGGCCGCAACAACTCGCTCACCGCGGCGCCCGATGATCCCGGAAGCCCGTACGGCATCGGCGCTGCCGAGGGTGGCCACGACGCGCTCCATCCGGAGCTCGGCACGCTCGAGGACTTCGCCCGGCTGCGCGCGGCCGCCGCCGAGCATGGCTTGGAACTGGCGATCGATTTCGCCATCCAGTGCAGCCTCGACCATCCATGGCTGAAGGCGCATCCGGGCTGGTTCGACTGGCGGCCCGACGGATCGCTCCGCACCGCGGAAAACCCGCCGAAGAAGTACGAGGACATCGTCAACGTCGATTTCTACGCCGAGGACGCAATCCCCTCGCTCTGGCTGGCGTTGCGCGATGTCGTGCTGTTCTGGGCAGAGCAAGGCGTGCGATGCTTCCGCGTGGACAATCCGCACACCAAGCCCTTGCCGTTCTGGGAATGGATGATCGCCGAGGTGCGTGCCGCCTACCCGGACGCGTTGTTCCTGGCCGAAGCCTTCACGCGGCCGAAGCTGATGTATCGCCTGGCCAAGCTCGGCTTCTCGCAGAGCTACACGTACTTCACCTGGCGCAACACCAAGGTGGAGCTCACGGACTATCTCACCGAGCTGACGACCACGGCGCCACGCGACTTCTTCCGTCCGCATTTCTTCGTCAACACGCCCGATATCAATCCTTTCTTTCTGCAGACTGGCGGCCGTCCTGGGCACCTCATCCGCGCAGCTCTGGCCGCCACGCTGTCCGGCCTATGGGGTGTCTACCAGGGCTTCGAATATTGCGAGGCCGCTGCACTTCCCGGCCGCGAGGAATATCTCAATTCGGAAAAATACCAGCTGCGCGCATGGCCCGACCGGGCGCAAGGCGACATCGTCGACGAGATCGCGCGGCTGAACATCATTCGAAAGACCAATCCCGCCATGCGCAGTCACCTCACGCTCGAATTCCACGATGCGGCAAACGACCAGGTGCTGTGGTATCGCAAGGCGACGCCGGACCGCTCGAACGTGGTGTTCTGCGCCGTCAGCCTCGATCCGCATCAGGTGCAGGAGAGCGCGGTGGACTTGCCGCTATGGCAATGGTCGCTACCCGACGATGGTTCGGTCGAGGTCGAAGATCTCTTCACCGGCGAACGCTTCCGCTGGCAGGGGCGGCGGCAATCGCTGCGCATCGATCCCGCGGTGCGACCCTTCGCCATCTATCGGATCCGTCCGGCGGAGGCCGCTTGATGCGCGGCGCCCCTCATGGTGAAGCCGCGCAGCCGCGCGTCGCGCCATTGCGTGAGCCTGTCATCGCCGGCGCCGGCGATCCGCAATGGTATCGCGACGCGGTCATCTACCAGCTGCACATCAAGAGCTTCTTCGACGCCGATGGCGACGGCATCGGCGATTTTCCCGGCTTGCTCCAAAAACTCGACTACATCGTCGACCTCGGCGTCGACACCATCTGGCTCCTGCCCTTCTACCCGAGCCCGCGCCGCGACGATGGCTACGACATTGCCGACTATCGCGGCGTGCACGAGGATTACGGCAACCTCGGCGATCTGCGTCGCTTCGTACGCGAGGCGCATGCGCGCGGCCTGCGCATCATCACCGAGCTGGTGATCAACCACACCTCCGACCAGCATCCGTGGTTCCAGCGTGCCCGGCGCGCGAAGCCCGGCAGCGCGGCGCGCGACTATTATGTCTGGTCGGACACCGACACGCGCTACGACGGCACGCGCATCATCTTCACCGATACCGAGACTTCGAATTGGACGTGGGACCCGGTGGCCGGCGCGTATTTCTGGCACCGTTTCTTCAGCCACCAGCCGGACCTGAATTTCGACAATCCGCGCGTCATCGCGGAAGTGCTGAGCGTGATGCGCTTCTGGCTGGACCTTGGCATCGACGGGCTGCGGCTCGACGCCGTGCCCTATCTGATCGAGCGAGAGGGCACCAATAACGAGAATCTCGACGAGACGCACACGGTCCTGAAACTGATCCGCGCGAAGCTGGATTCGGGCCACCCCGGCCGAATGCTGCTCGCCGAGGCGAACCAGTGGCCGGAGGACACGCAGCAGTATTTCGGCGACGGCGACGAATGCCACATGGCGTTCCACTTCCCGCTGATGCCGCGCATGTACATGGCGATCGCGCAGGAAGACCGCTTCCCGATCACCGACATCCTCCGCCAGACGCCAGCGATTCCCGACGGCTGCCAATGGGCGATCTTCCTGCGCAACCATGACGAGCTGACGCTCGAGATGGTGACCGACCGCGAGCGCGACTATCTCTGGTCCACCTATGCCGCGGACAAGCGGGCGCGGATCAACCTCGGCATCCGCCGCCGCCTCGCACCGCTGCTCCAGCGCGACCGCCGGCGCATCGAGCTGATGAATGGGCTGCTGCTGTCGATGCCAGGCACGCCGGTCATCTACTACGGCGACGAAATCGGCATGGGCGACAATATCTACCTGCGTGACCGCGACGGTGTGCGCACGCCGATGCAATGGTCGCCCGATCGCAACGGCGGCTTCTCGCGCGCCGACCCGGCGGCGCTGGTGCTGCCGCCGCTGCAGGATGCGATGTACGGCTTCCAGGCGGTCAACGCCGAGACCCAGGCGCGCGACCCGCATTCGCTGCTGAACTGGACGCGGCGCATGCTCGCGGTGCGCAAGCAGAGCGCCACCTTCGGGCGCGGCGAGATGCGCATGCTCACGCCCGACAATCGCAAGGTGCTCGTCTACATCCGCGTGCTCGGCGACGAGCAGGTGCTGTGCGTGTTCAATCTCGCGCGCACCGCGCAGGCGGTCGAGATCGATCTCTCCGCGATAGGCGGCCGCGTGCCGGTTGAGATGCTGGGCGGCACCGCCTTCCCGCCCATCGGGCAGCTGCCCTATCTGCTGACGCTGCCGCCCTACGGCTTCTACTGGTTCCTGCTCGCCGAGGCCGCGGCGATGCCGGCTTGGCGTGCAGCGCCGCCCGAGCCTCTGCCCGAACTACGCACTCTGGTGTTCCGCGCGCCCGACAGCGACATCCTCACCGCCACCGCGCGCGCGACGCTGGAGCGCGATATCCTGCCGCTCTACCTGCCCAAGCGGCGTTGGTTCGCGGCCAAGGATCTGAAGATCGAATCGCTGCGCATCAGCGGCCACGTCACCCTGCCCGGGACCGAAAGCCTCGTGACGCTGGCCGAGGTCGAGGCGCAGATCGGCGGCGCCATCCAGCGTTACGCGATCCCGCTCGCTGCGGTCGAGGATAGCGAGACCAGCGGCGTGCTCGCATCCCAGCTCGCACTGTCGCGGCTGCGCAAGGGGCCGAGAATCGGCTTGCTGACCGATGCCTTCGCTGCCGATGCCTTTCCCCCTGCCGTCATGGCGTCGCTCGGCGCCAACGCGGTGCTTCCCTGCGACAGCGGCGAGATCCGTTTCCTGCCCACCGCGCGCCTCCAGGATATGGAGCTTGGCGACGCGCCCGTGATCCGTCGCCTCTCCGGCGAACAGTCGAACTCCTCGCTGGTCTATGGCGACAAGGTGGTGATCAAGATCCTCCGCCGCGTCAGCGACGGCATCCATCCCGAGGCGGAGGTGACGCGCCATCTCACGGCGCTCGGCTTCGCGAACATTCCCGCGCTGATCGGCGAAGTGGTGCGCGTCGCGCCCGACGGCACGCCGCACACTTTGATCCTGGTGCAGGAATTCGTACGCAACCAGGGCGACGCCTTTGCCTGGACGCTTGAATGGCTCCAGCGCGCGCTGGAGGAAGCACCGACCGCCGAGGCGCCGGAGACCGACCGCTTCGCCGGCTACCTGAGCTTCGCCGATGCCCTGGGTCGCCGGCTCGGCGAGCTGCACGTCGCCCTCGCGCTGCCCAGCGAGGACGCCGCATTCGCACCGGAGACGGCATCAGAAGCTGACGGTGAGGCCTGGGTCGTGGCGGCACTCGCCCAGCTCGACCCGGCGCTGGCCCATATCGAGGCGATCGATACTTGGCCTGACGAGGCCGATGCGGCCCGTGCCGGCTCGCTGCGCGATCGCGCTGATGCATTGCGCGCCGCGATCCGCGCCATGGCGCCGCGCGTCGCGGGCGCGATGAAGACGCGCACCCATGGCGACCTGCATCTGGGCCAGGTTCTGGTCGCGCAGGGCGACGCCGTGATCGTGGATTTCGAAGGTGAGCCGGCGCGGCCGCTGCAGGAACGCCGCGCCAAGGGAAGCCCGCTGCGCGACGTGGCCGGCCTGCTGCGCAGCTTCGACTATGCCGCGTGGATGAGTGCCAAGCCGCTCGGCGCGGCACCTGCGGTGGCCGCAGCCGAAGACCGTGCGGCGCTGCTGGAAACCTGGCGCGGTCTGGCCGAGGCGGCCTTGCTCGCCGCCTATCGCGGCGTTAGCCCGGAATCGGATGACGGCGACGCGGACCTGCTCGACTTGTTCCTGATCGAGCGCGCCGCCTACGAGATCCGCTACGAGGCAGCAAACCGCCCCGACTGGATCGGCGTGCCGCTGCGCGGTCTCACCACGCTCGTCGATCGGATCCTGGCATGAGCGATGATGCCGCGGCCATCGAAGCGCTCGTCCATGGCCGGCATGGCGATCCCTTCGCCGTGTTGGGCTGGCATGGCGGCACGTTTCGCTGCCTCCTGCCCGGCGCACACGCCGTGTCGATCCGCACCGGCGACGGCGAGCCGATCGCGCTGACGCTCGCCCACGCCGCGGGCCTGTTCACCGGCGAGGGACGCCGCGGACCATCGACGCTGCTAGACATCACATGGCCTGACACGTCACAGCAGGTCGAAGACGCCTACAGCTTTGGACTGCTGCTTTCCGACGAGGAGCTGCGCCTTTTTGCGGAGGGTCGGCTCGTGGAGGCCGGGCGGACCTTGGGCGCCAAGGCCATGCGCGTCGACGGCGTGCTCGGCACCCGCTTCGCCCTGTGGGCGCCGAATGCGCGGCGCGCCTCGGTGATCGGCCCGTTCAATGGGTGGGATGGTCGCCGGAACCCGATGCGCCGGCGCGGCGACAGCGGCGTCTGGGAGATCTTCATCCCGCGCCTATCCGCGGGCATGACGTACAAGTACGAGCTGCTCGGCGCCGACGGGGCGTTGTTGCCGCCCAAGGCCGACCCTTACGCCGCAGCGACCGAATTGCCGCCCGGCACCGCCTCCGTCATCGCCGACGCCGCGCCGTTTTCCTGGACCGATGCGGAGTGGATCGCGCAGCGCGGCGCGCGGCAATCCGCAACCGCCCCCATCTCGGTCTATGAGGTTCATGCCGCCTCCTGGTGGCGCGACGATGCCGGGCGTTCGCCGGATTGGGACGCGCTCGGTGACCGCCTGATCCCCTACGCCACCGGCCTCGGCTTCACGCATCTTGAATTGATGCCGATCATGGAGCATCCCTTCGGCGGCTCCTGGGGCTATCAGCCACTTGGGCAATTCGCGCCCTCGGCGCGCTTCGGGACGCCCTATGGCTTTGCGCGGTTCGTCGATCGTGCGCATGCCGCCGGGCTGGGCATCATCCTCGACTGGGTGCCGGCGCATTTCCCCACCGACGCGCATGGCCTGTATCGCTTCGATGGCACCGCGCTCTACGAGCACGCCGACCCGCGCGAGGGGTTCCACCGCGACTGGAACACCGCAATCTTCAACCTCGGCCGCCGCGAGGTGAGCGGCTTCCTGCTCGCCTCGGCGCTGCACTGGATCGAGCATTTCCACGTCGATGGCCTCCGCGTCGATGCCGTGGCGTCGATGCTCTACCGCGACTACTCCCGCGAGGCCGGCGAGTGGGTCCCCAACATCCATGGCGGTCGCGAGAATCTGGAAGCTGTCGATTTCCTGCGCACGCTGAACACCACCGTGGCCGAGCGCTGCCCGGGCGCCATCGTCGTCGCCGAGGAAAGCACGTCCTGGCCGGGCGTGACCGCGCCGGTCGCCGAGGGCGGCCTGGGCTTCGCCTTCAAATGGAACATGGGCTGGATGCACGACACGCTGCGCTACATGGAGGAGCCCTCCATCTACCGCCGCTGGCACCATCACGAGATGACCTTCGGCCTGGTCTACGCCTGGTCGGAAAAGTTCATGCTGCCGCTGAGCCATGACGAGGTGGTCTACGGCAAGCATTCGCTGCTGGAGAAGATGCCCGGCGACCGCTGGCAGCAGCTTGCCAATCTGCGCGCCTATTTCGCGTTCATGTGGGCGCATCCGGGCAAGAAGCTGTTGTTCATGGGCGGCGAGATCGCACAGCCCCGCGAATGGAACCACGACGCCGCCATCGCGTGGAACCTGCTCGACGATCCGGCGCATCGAGGCGTGCAGGCGGTGGTCCGCGACCTCAACCGCGCTTATCGCGACCACCCCGCGCTGCATCGCCATGATGCGAGTGCCGAGGGTTTCCGGTGGGTCATCGGCGATGCCAGTGCGGAATGCGTCTTCGCCTTCCTTCGGCTCGGCGATGATGGCGAACCGCCGGCCCTGGTCGTCAGCAACTTCACGCCGCTGCCGCGGGAGGGCTGGCGCATCGGCGTGCCGGTCGCCGGGCAGTGGCGCGAGGTGATCAATACCGATGCCGCGGCCTATGGCGGCGGCAACCTGGGCAATACCGGCAGCGTGCGCACGGACGCGATCGCGAGCCATGGCGAGGCGCAGTCGCTGTCGCTGCTGCTGCCGCCGCTGGCAACCCTGATCCTCCTTCCGGAACCCTCTCCATGAGCGCCAGCCTCCCGCCGCTGCAAGACGGCAAACCCTATCCTCTCGGCGCCAACTGGGATGGGCTTGGCGTCAACTTCGCCGTCTTCTCCGCCCATGCCGAGCGCATCGAGCTGTGCCTCTTCGACCAGGCCGGGCGGCGCGAGATCGCGCGCCACGCCCTGCCGCAATGCACCGACGAGGTGTGGCACGGCTACCTGCCCAATGCGCTGCCCGGCCAGCTCTACGGCTACCGCGCCTACGGGCCTTATGAACCGGCGCGCGGGCATCGGTTCAATGCGAACAAGCTGCTCATCGATCCCTATGCGCGACAGCTCGCCGGCCCGCTGCGTTGGTCGGATGCGCTGTTCGGCTATCGCACCGGCCGGCCAGAGACCACCTTCGACCGGCGCGACAGCGCGCCGGCCATGCCGAAATCCGTCATCGTGGACGACAGCTTCCACTGGGGCGACGACAAGCGCCCCGACGTCCCCTGGGACCGCACGGTGATCTACGAGACGCATCTGCGCGGCCTGACCATGCAGCACGACGCCATCCCCGCCCGCGAGCGCGGCACCTTCGCGGGCCTCGGTCACCCGGCGATCATCGAGCACCTCCAGCGCCTCGGGATCACCAGCGTCGAGCTGCTACCGATCCAAGCCTTCTGCCAGGACCGCTTCCTCGTCGAGAAGAACCTGCGCAACTACTGGGGCTATTCCACCCTCGCCTTCTTCGCGCCCGAGCCCAGCTTCCTGGTCGAGGAATGGCAGCGCAACGCCATTAAGGTCGCGGTGCGGCGCCTGCACGCGGCGGGCATCGAGGTGATCCTCGACGTCGTCTACAATCATACCTGCGAGGGCAGTGGCATGGGCCCGACGCTGTCCTGGCGCGGGCTCGACAACGCGTCCTACTATCGGCTGCTGCACGACGATCCGATGGTGCACATCAACGACACCGGCACCGGCAACACGGTGAACCTCTCGCACCCGCGCGTGCTGCAGATGGTCATGGACAGCCTGCGCTACTGGGTGAACGAGTACCACGTGGACGGCTTCCGCTTCGACCTCGGCACCATCCTCGGGCGTGAGGCCGATGGTTATGATCCTGGTTCGGGATTCTACGACGCGATCCGCCAGGATCCGGTGCTCAGCCAGGTCAAGCTGATCAGCGAGCCGTGGGACATTGGTCCCGGCGGCTACCAGGTCGGCAACCATCCGCCCGGCTTCGGTGAATGGAACGACAAGTTCCGCGACGGCGTGCGCCGTTTCTGGCGCGGCGATCCCGGCATGCGCGCGGAACTCGCCGCGCGCATCTCGGGTTCGGCGGATCTGTTCGACCGGCGCCGGCGCCGTCCCTGGGCCACGGTGAATTTCCTCACCTCGCATGACGGCTTCACGCTCCACGACCTCACCGCCTACGAGGAGCGGCACAACGAGGCCAATGGCGAGGACAATCGCGACGGCCATGGCGAAAATCTCTCGCGAAACTGGGGTGCCGAAGGCGACACCGAGGATGGTGGCGTTCTCGCCACCCGCGGCGCGGTGCAGCGCGCGATGCTGGCCACGCTGTTCATCTCGGCCGGCACGCCGATGCTGCTGGGCGGCGACGAGATCGACCGCACCCAGTCGGGCAACAACAACGCCTATTGCCAGGACAATGCGCTGTCCTGGGTCGACTGGACGCGGGCCGCGACGCCGGCGGCCGAGCAGCTGCATCGCTTTACAACCCGGCTGATCGCACTGCGCCATCGCATCGCCGCGCTCCGCCCGCCCGAATTCATGCATGGACAGCATGAGCCGTCGCCAGGCATTCTCGACATGGCCTGGTTCGACAATGCGGGCCAGGTGATCTCGCCCGACGCCTGGAACGATCCCGAGGCACGCTGCCTTGCGCTCCGACGCATGGTGGGTGGCGATATCGCGCTCGTCCTCCTCAATGCCGGTGAGGGCGAGGCGGTGTTCACCCTGCCCGCGCCGGCGCTGACCTGGACTCTCTGCCTCGACAGCAACGTGCCCGACGCGGAGGAGCGCGCGGTCGAAGGCGATGCGCTGACGCTCGCCGCGCGCAGCGTCGTCATCCTGAGTGCGAGACGCCCGGAATGACAGAAACGCGTTGGGGCGCCTGCCTCCTCGGCCCAGCCCAGGCCCGTTTCCGTCTCTGGGCGCCCGGGGCCGGTGCGGTCCTGCTTGAGCGCGACGGCAGCGCGCCTGCGCCGATGCTGGCAGAAGCCGATGGGTGGTGGAGCATCGAAACCGCCGCCGCCGCCGGTGACCGCTATCGCTACCGCGTGGACGGCCTGTTGCTCCCCGACCCCGCCTCGAGGCAGCAGGATGGCGGGGTGCACGACGCGTCTGTCATCGTCGACACATCGCGCTTCGCCTGGAAGCACGCGGATTGGCGCGGCCGTCCCTGGCACGAGACCATCCTCTACGAGCTGCATGCCGGCGCGATGGGCGGGTTCCGCGGCGTCACCGAGGCGTTGCCGCGCCTCCAGGCGCTAGGGGTCACCGCGATCGAGCTGATGCCGATCGCCGCGTTCCCCGGTGGACGCAACTGGGGCTATGACGGCGTGCTGCCCTTCGCACCCGACAGCAGCCTCGGCACGCCAGAAGAGCTCGCGGCGATGATCGATACCGCGCATGGCCTGGGGCTGATGGTGTTCCTCGACGTCGTCTACAATCACTTCGGCCCGGACGGCGCCTATCTCCACGCCGTCGCGAAGCGCTTCTTTCACCCGGAAATCCACACACCCTGGGGCGCGGCGATCGCCTTCGACGAGCCGGCGGTGCGTGCCTATTTCGAGGAGAATGCGCTCTACTGGCTGCGCGAGTTCCGCTTCGATGGGTTGCGCCTGGACGCCGTCCACGCCATCGCCGACCCGGACTGGCTCGACCAGCTCGCCCGCCGCCTGCGCGCTGCGCTCCCCGACCGGCACATCCACCTGGTGCTGGAGAACGAGGACAACGCCGCCCGACACCTGGGTGCCGATCTGTTCGACGCGCAATGGAACGATGACGGCCACAACACGCTCCATCGCCTGCTGACGGGCGAGACCGAGGCCTACTACGTCGACTATGCCGAAGCGCCTGCGGAGAAACTCGCCGCCGTGCTGCGCCAGGGATTCGTCTTCACCGGGCAGCATTCCCGCCATCGCGAGCAGCCGCGCGGGGAACCTTCGGCGCATCTGCCGCCGACCGCCTTCGTGCTGTTCCTGCAGAACCACGACCAGGTCGGCAACCGCGCCTTCGGCGAGCGGCTTGCGCATCTTGCGGATGCGGACGCGCTGGCTGCAGCCACCGCACTGCTGCTGCTCTGCCCGCAGATCCCAATGCTGTTCATGGGCGAGGAATGGGGTGCGACCGCGCCGTTCTTCTTCTTCACAGACCACAACGCCGAACTCGCTCCGCTGGTTCGGGATGGCCGGCGCGCGGAATTCGCGCACTTCGCCGCCTTCCAGGACGAGGTGAGGCGCGAGTCCATACCCGACCCGAACGACACGGAAACCTTCGCCCGCTCGATCCCCGACGTCGCCGAAGCGGAACTGCCCGCGCATGCCGCGATCCTCGCGCGACATCGTGCCCTTCTCGCTTTGCGCCACCACGTGATCATCCCGCGGCTGCAGGGGGCACAGGCCATCGGCGCCGACGCCGTCGGTGAGGCGGCGGTCGTGGCGCGCTGGCGCCTGGGGGACGGCGCCGTGCTGGCGATTGCGTGCAACCTCGGCGAGGCGGCGGTGGACACCACCCTGGCCGGCGACCTGCTGCACGAGACCCGCGCCGGCGCGGCCGCGGCACTCGCCGCCGGGCGTCTTGACGCGCGCTGCACGGTCGCGTTGCTGCTCGATATATCTGCCGGAACCACTGACCATGGATGACACATTGCTCGCCTTGTCCGAGGCGGCCGGCATCGCGACCCGCTGGCGTGACGTGCGCGGCACTGAGCACCAGGTCTCGCCGGAGACGCAGCGCGCACTGCTCAAGGCCCTTGGCCTCGATGCGGAGACGGAGGCGGATATCGCCGACGCACACCAGCGTCTCTCGGCCCCGCCGTCACGACCGCCGCCGCTGATCGCAACCGTGCAGGGTGGCGAGCCCCTGCCCCTCCCCGGCGCCAGGCCCGGCCATCGCTTCAAGCTGGCCTGGGAGGAGGGCGGCACGCTCGAAGGCCGCCTTGATGACGCCGGACGCCTTCCGACGCTCGACCGCGTCGGATACCACCGCTTGAGCCTCGACACTGTCGCCATGGCGATCGCCGTGGCGCCGTCGCGCTGCCCTTCCCTCGTCGAGATCGGCGCGCTTCCGCATCTGGACGCCAAGCCCTGGACGCTCGCGGTCCAGATCCCCTCGCTGCGCCGCGCCGGCGATGGTGGTGCGGGCGATTTCACCGCCCTCGGTGACCTCGCCGAGGCCGCGGCCCGGCATGGCGCCGCCGGGCTGGCGATCAGCCCCACCCACGCGCAATTCGCGGCACGGTCGGGAAAGTTCCTGCCGTACTCGCCATCCAGCCGGCTGTTCCTGAACCCGCTGCTGGCCGATCCCGATGCGGTGCTGCCGGGTGCGGCGCCCGCCGTGGTGCCGACCGACGCGGTGCTGATCGACTGGCCCGCGGTCGCGGCCGGGCGTCAGGCGCGGCTGCGCGCGTTGTTCGAGACCGCAAGTGACGATCCGCGCTTCCTCGCGTTCCGCGCCGAAGGCGGCCGCGCGCTGGAGGAGCACGCCCGCTTCGAGGCACTGCACACGCATCTGCTCGCAAGCGACGCGTCGCTGTGGCATTGGCGCGACTGGCCGATGGCGTTGCGCTCGCCCCAGGCGCCCGGCGTGCAGGCCTTCGCGCGCGAGCACGCCGGCGAGGTGGCGTTTCACGCCTTCTGCCAATGGATCGCGGACGCCTCGCTCGCGGACGCCGCGGCGCGTGCCGGTGCGGCCGGCATGCCGCTGGGGCTGATCGCGGATCTCGCGGTCGGCACCGATGGCGCCGGCAGCCATGCCTGGCAGCGCCAGGATTCCATCCTTGATGCCGCCAGCGTGGGTGCGCCGCCCGACATCTTCTCGCCGCTCGGGCAGGATTGGGGATTGGCGACCTTCTCCCCGCTCTCACTGGCCGCCCATGGCTTTGCCGCCTTCATCGAGATGCTGCGCGCCAATCTGCGCCATGCCGGCGGCCTGCGCATCGACCATGCGATGGGCCTGCGCCGGCTGTGGCTGGTGCCGCGCGGTGCCGGGCCGGCGGACGGCGCCTACCTCCGCTACCCGTTGCGCGAGATGCTGCACCTGCTGGCGCTCGAGGCGCATCGCCACGCCGCGATCGTCATGGGCGAGGATCTCGGCACGCTGCCCGAGGGCTTCGCGCAAGACATCACCGATGCCGGCATGCTCGGGATGCGCGTGCTGTGGTTCGAGCGCGGCGAGGCGGGCGGCTTCCGCGACCCCGCGCACTGGACCCGCGAGGCCGCGGCGATGACCACGACGCATGACCTGCCGACGGTGGTTGGCTGGTGGCGCGGCCGCGACATCGACTGGCGCGAAGACCTGGCGTTGCTGCCCGACGCCGACGCCGAGCGCCGCGCGCGCGAAGCCGAGCGCGAATCCCTATGGCAATGCCTGTCGGCGACAGGCAGTGCCTCCGGTCCGCGGCCCGCCGAGGACAACCCCATCCCCTTCCTCGATGCCGCCATCGCGCAGGTCGGCCGCAGCGCCTGCGAACTCGCAATCCTCCCGCTCGAGGATGCGATGGCGGAAGTCGAACAGCCCAACCTTCCGGGCACTGTCGAGGGCCATCCGAACTGGGAGCGGCGGATGCCCGGCGAGGCGGCGACGATGCTCGATGCGCCCGATGTCGCCGCCCGGCTCGCCTCCTTCACGGCCGCGCGCCGCGCGTGACGGCACGGGGGGAACGAGATTCCCTCGCGCCTGGACTTCGATTCTCCGCGCTCCGCGCAACGTCCGCGCCTCGCTGGCGCTTTGACGCATGACGATCGCTTCCTGAGGACCCCGCATGCCCGCCACACCGCCGCGCGCCACCGCGCGCCTGCAATTCCACGCCGGCTTCACCCTGCACGATGCGGTGCCGCTGGTGCCGTATTTCGCGCGCCTCGGGATCAGCCACCTCTACGCCTCGCCGCTGCTCACCGCGCGTCCCGGCTCGACGCATGGCTACGACATCGTGGACCATTCGCGGATCAACCCCGAGCTCGGCGGCGAGCCGGCGCTGGAGCGACTGGTGCAGGCCCTGCATGCGCACGAGATGGGCCTCATCCTCGACATCGTGCCCAACCACATGGGTGTCGGCGGCAGCGACAATGCCTGGTGGCTCGACGTTCTCGAATGGGGCCGCCAGAGCGCCTATGCCGGCTTCTTCGACATCGACTGGAACCCGCCCGACGCCAGCCTGCGCAATCGCCTCCTGGCGCCGTTCCTCGGCGCGCCCTATGGCGCCGCACTCGCCTCGGGCGACCTTGCGATGCGCTTCGACGCCGCGGCGGGCAAGCTGTTCATCGGCTATTTCGAGCACCGTTTCCCGCTGCACCCGCCGCACATCGCGGGCATGCTGCGCCTCGCGGCCAACCCCGCCCTCGCGCCGGCGATCGACGCCTTCGCCGCCATCCCGGCCGGCGAACGTGGCCGGGCGCTTGCGCGCGACGCCGAGGCTGTCCTCGCCGGCATCGCCGCCACGCCGCCGGGCGCACTTGCCATCGCGCAGGTTCTCGCGGCCTTCGCGCCCGACCAGGAGGCCGGCCGCGCCCGGCTACACCGCCTTCTTGAGCGCCAGCACTATCGCCTCGCCTGGTGGCGCACCGCGACCGACGAGATCAACTGGCGCCGCTTCTTCGACGTCAACGCGCTCGCCGGCTTGCGGGTCGAGCGACCCGAGGTCTACGACGCCACCCACGAATTGATCGAGCGGCTCTATGCCGAGGGCAGCATCGATGGCTTGCGCATCGACCATGTCGATGGCCTGGCAGATCCGCGTCGCTACCTGCGCAAGCTCCGCCGCCGAATGCAGGCGCTGCGGCCGGACCTCGAGCCGCTGATCTGGGTTGAGAAGATCCTGGCCCCCTTCGAGGCGCTGCGCCCCGACTGGCAGACCGACGGTACCACCGGCTACGACTTCATGGACCGCGCCGCCGCGGTGCTGCACGACCCGGCCGGCGAGGCGCCGCTCACCACGCTCTGGTCCGAGACCACCGGCCGCCCCGCCGCCTTCGAGGCCGAGGCGGTCGCCGCGCGCCGGCAGATCCTGCGCGACAATCTCGCCAGCGAGCTCAACGCCGCGGCGGTCATGCTCAAGCGCGTGGCCGATCAGGACCTGGTCACGCGCGACGTGACGCTGACGGCGCTGCGCCGCGTGCTCGCCGAAGTGCTCGCGCATTTCCCAGTCTATCGTCTCTACATCACGCCCGCCGGCCGCGACGAGGAGGATCGGCGCATCCTCACCTGGGCGCTCGCCGGCGCGCGCCGGGCGCTCCGCGCCAAGGACCAGCCGCTGCTGGAGCTGCTCGATACTTGGCTGGGCGGCGAGGCGCCGCGCGGGCTGCCGCAGGCGCAGCGCCGCGCCCGCCTGGCTGCGGCCGTCCGGTTCCAGCAGCTCTCCGCGCCCACCGCCGCGAAAAGCGTGGAGGACACCGGCTTCTACCGCTACGGCCGCCTGATCAGCCGCAACGAGGTGGGCAGCGAGCCGTCCCGCTTCGCCATGACGCCCACGGCGTTTCACGCCATCAACCGCAACCGGGCGCAGCAGCTGCCACAGGCGCTGCTGGCGACGGCCACGCATGACCACAAGCGCGGCGAGGATGCGCGCGCGCGCCTCGCGGTGCTATCCGAGCTGCCCGAGGAATGGGCGACCGCGCTCACGCGCTGGACGCGGCTCAACGCGCCGCTGAAGCGCGAGGCGGGCGGCGCGCCGGCGCCCGATGCCGCGGATGAGGCGATGCTCTACCAGACGCTGCTCGGCGCGTGGCCACCGGGGCTGGACGCCTCGGACGTGGAGGGCACCGCGGAACTGCGCACTCGCGTCGCCGCCTGGCAGGAGAAGGCGCTGCGTGAGGCCAAGCGCCACAGCGAATGGGCGGTGCCGGACGAGGCCTACGAACAGGCCTGCACCGGCTTCCTCGACCATCTCTTCGACCCCTCGCGACAAGCCCCCGTGCTCGGCGAGATCGCTGCCCTCGCGGAGCGCCTGTCGCCGGCGGGCGCGATCAACGGCCTGGCACAGCTGCTGCTGCGCTGCACCGCGCCTGGCGTTCCGGACCTCTATCAGGGCACCGAATTGTGGGATTTCAGCCTGGTGGACCCCGACAACCGAAGGCCTGTGGATTTCCCGCTTCGGGAACGAAGCCTGGCGGACGGCACCCCGCCGGCGCAACTGCTGAACCACTGGCGCGACGGTCGCGTCAAGCAGGCCATCCTGCACCGAGCACTGCTGCACCGAGCGCGGCATCCGGCGCTCTATGCCGAAGGCAGCTACGAGCCGCTCGCCGTCGAGGGTCCCATGGCGGGCCATGTGCTCGCCTTCGGCCGGCGCCTGGGCAAGCAGCGGAGCGTCACGGTCGTGACACGCCTTGCCGCGCGGCTGGTCGAACAGCGTCCTCACGTCGCGCCTGAACTCTGGGCGGAAACCAAACTCGTCCTGCCGCGTCACTACCTCGGGATAATGCGAGATTCGCTTTTGCAAGAAGCCGCGCCCAGCGCACCGTCGATCCGGATCGGCGATCTGTTGCGGCACTTGCCCGTCGCATTGCTGGAGGGTGAATGAATCGCGTTGTGGTGGTTTCGAACAGGGTGCCTGCGGCCCCGCGCGGTAGCCAGCAAGCGGGCGGGCTTGCCGTAGCGCTCGACGCAATGATGGGCCGCCGTGGCGGTCTTTGGTTTGGGTGGAGTGGCGAGGTTACCAGCGCCGGGCGCAATGCCCCTGTGATCAAGCGCGATGGAGCGGTGGAATACGCGACGATTGATCTCACCGAGGTCGAGCATCGCGGCTACTATGCTGGGTATTCCAACGATGTGCTGTGGCCGATGCTGCACAACCTGCCGCAGCTCATGCATTTCCGCAGGTCGGATTACGATTGCTACATGCGTGTCAACCGCCGTTTCGCCGATCATTTGGTACCGATGCTTCGGCCCGATGATGCGATCTGGGTGCATGACTACCAGTTGATGGCGCTGCCGGGCGCGCTGCGCGCCCGCGGCGTGACCAACAACGCCGGTTTTTTCCTGCATGTGCCGTTTCCCGCGCCCGAGGCGGTCGCTGCGGCGCCGGGCATCAAGCGCGTGCTGCGTGAGCTGATGGGCTCCGACCTGCTCGGATTCCAGACCCGCACCGACCGTGACAATTTTGCCGCGACGGCAGCGCTGCTGCTGCGCGCGGAGCGTTTCGACGCCGAGCATATCTCGCTCGACGGGCATGCCGTTCAGCTCGGCGTCTTTCCGGTGGAGATCGCGGCCGAGGAATTCGCGCAGACCGCGGCGGCGCAGGTCCAGCTTCCGCCCTCGCGTCGGCTGGCAACGTCGCTCGGCGGAAGAGCGCTGCTGCTCGGCATCGATCGGATGGATCCGACCAAGGGACTTCCCGAGCGGCTTGACGCCTATGGACGCCTGCTCGCGCGCCGGCCGCCGCGCAGCACCACGATGCTGAACATCGCCGCGCCCTCGCGCGAGGACGTTCCCGCATACCGCACCCTGCGCCATGACCTGGAAACGGCCGCGGGCGCCATCAACAGCGCCTTCGGGGAGCCGGATTGGACACCGTTGCGACTGATCGCCAAGGCGCAGGGGCGTGACACCTTGGCCGGGTTCATGCGCCTTGCGCGCGTAGGCGTCGTCACGCCGATCCGCGATGGCATGAACCTGGTGGCAAAGGAGTTCATCGCCGCCCAAGATCCTGCGGACCCCGGCGTCTTGATCCTCTCTCTCTTTGCCGGAGCCGCCGCCCAGCTGGGGTCGGCTCTGCTGGTCAATCCGCACGACGTCGAGAGCATGGCGGATGCGATGCAGCAGGCGCTCGATATGCCGCCTGGCGAACGTCGAGAGCGCTGGAAGCTGGCCTGGAACGCCATTCGTGGCGCGACGCCCGAAGAATGGGGCGAGTCCTTCATGCACGTGCTGACCGACAACCGACTTGCCGCCATGCCGGTGGTCGGTCGCGCGTGATGCGGGTGTAGGATAGTATCGGTCGGCCAGTTTGGGTCGATCTGGCGCGAGCGCGGCTCGCCGGCCTATGGCCCTGGGGCTATCGTGCTCAAGGACTGAGGTCTGCATCTTTTTTTTGGCCCGCCCACCCCACCGGAATGGCTCGTCCAGCGCGGGTGGCGTTATCTGCTGCTGTAGCCGTCCGCCCAAGACATACGGCGCCAAAAGGGTCAGGCGCAGCAGGCGCGAACCATGGAACAAGTGCATCTTCTCGGCCGCCGACAGGCTCCGCCATCGGATGGCGGAGAACCGTCCTTCGCACCTTCCGACGACGATCCCGCGAAGTGAACTGCACCTGAGCAACGACAGGGCTCATCGGTCGTCTAGATTCCCTAAGCCGACGCAACCTTCGCAGCAGGAACGACATGGACGCGCGCTATCGCTTCGGAATCGAGGAAGAATACTTTTTGGCAGACGCCGTCACCCGCGACACGCCTCAACACACGCAGGCCTACCACGATGCGCTTCGCGCGCGCATTCCTTCAGCGGAACGCGAACTGCTGGCGGCCCAGGTCGAGGTCGCCACCTCGCCCTCCGACAACCCTGCCGCAGCCCGCGCGCAACTGATGGAACTGCGCGCCGGGCTGGCCGAGATCGGGAAGGAACACGGGCTGCTTGTCCTGGCCTCGGGTACGCAGCCGCTGGCGCGCTGGGCCAGGCAGCGCCAGACAAAGAAGCAACGCTATGACCGCCTGATGCAGCAGATGCAGATGCTCGGGCAGCGCAATGTGGTCTGTGGCATGCACGTTCATGTCGAGGTGCCGCGGCCGTCGGAGCGTGTCGATCTCATGAACCGCATGCTGCCGTTCACCCCGCTGCTGATGGCGCTGTCCGCCTCTTCGCCATTCTGGCAGGGCCGCGACACGGGGCTCGCTGCCTATCGCCTTTCCGTCTGGGGCGAGATGCCGCGCACCGGGCTGCCCGACCTCTTTGAAGACGAGGCCGATTACGAGCGCTACGTCGCGGCGATGACGCGCTCGGGCGCGATCACCGATGCCAGCTTCCTGTGGTGGACACTGCGGCCCTCCGTTAGATACCCCACGCTGGAATTGCGTGTCGCCGACAGCTGCACCAGGCTCGACGACACGATGGCGATCGCCGCCTTGTATCGCTGCCTCGTGCGGCTGCTCGATCGTTCACCGTCGCTGAACCGTGGGCAATCCGGTGCCGCACGGGCGATCACCGCGGAGAACCTTTGGCGCGCGCAGCGCGACGGTATCCGCGCCGCGTTCCTGGACACCGACGGCGGCACGGTTCCGTTCCGAGTGGGGCTCGACAGCATCCTTTCGCTAGTCGGGGAGGATGCGGCGGCGCTGGGATGCGAGGCCGACCTGGATTGGCTGCGCACGCTGGCGGAGACAGGCACGAGTTCGGACCGGCAGCTCGCCATTTTTGCCGGTGCGCGCGGCAACGCCCGGCAAGCTCTGTCGGCCACCGTCGACTGGATCGCAGCAGCGACGGCCGGTACCGCGCGCTGAGGCGAAGTGAGTGCGTCGCGCACCGACGCGAGAAGGCGGGAGATGCGGGAACACGGTCGCGCTGGCAAGCGGATCCTGGGGTTACGCAGGTCGTTGCAGACCACTCATTCGAGGGCATACCGCAAGTACATCAGCCCCCGCGTCTCGTTGAAATCCGCCGTCCGCTCGAAGCGCAGCAACCCGCCCACGCGGATCTGCTGGTTGATCCGGTATTCCAGGTCGCCGCGCACGCTCGCGACGACGCCGGACTGGGATTGCGAGGGGTATTGCGTGACCAGCGTGCCGTCGCTGCGCGCCGCCCCCTCGAGCCTGCCCTGCAGGGCCGCATTGCCCGGGAAATACGGCGCCGCATCCTCGCGGAAGGAGGCGAAGCCGAGGCTCGCGCCCAGCCGCCAGGTCAGGTCGCCGCTGCGGCCACGCCAGTCCAGCGGCACCGTCAGCGCCGTGTAGCTCTGCGGGCTGAAATAGCCGCCGTGGCCCAGCGTGAAGAAGCGCAAATTCCGCTGGTAGCCGAAATGCGCGATGTCGACGCCGGTGGTGAGCTCGCTCTCCTCGTCGCGCCACACCCGATAGCCCAGGCCGGCACCCGCCTCGTAACGCGTGTTGTCCTGCACGCCCTGGCCGCTGAAGGAGGAATAGCCGCCGCCGGCGTAGAGGGTCACCGGACCCTGCCCGTATTCCAGCTGCGCCCGCCCGCCAGTGCGGATCACGCCGCCGAAATCCCGCCCCGACTGCGTATCGCGGATGCCGGCCCAGGACAGCAGGCTGTCGGTCACCGCGCGGCGCTCGGCAAGCGCACGGATGCGCAGGTTGCTGCCGATCGCCGGCGAGATCTCGATGCCGCCCACGAATTCGGTTCGCGGAAAGCCGATCGGGGTGGTGCCGGCATCGATCACCAGACCCTCGCGGCGGTACTGCACGCCGAAGCCCACGCCCTCGGCCGAATTGCTGCGCGGTGCGGTGCCGCCGCCAGGCCCGGCGAGCGCGTTGCCGCCATAGCGGCGCAGCGTGTTCGGGTCGCGCTCCAAGCTGCCGGCATCGGCGAGGACCGGCGTTGCACGAACGCTGACATCGCCGCCGGCGAGGGGACCACGCGCCTCGATGCCGGCGGAGATCTCCGTCAGGCGGTCGAGACCGGTCGTGCCTGAGCGCGCCCGCACATTGGGTTCGGCGGCGAAGGTGACCCGGCTGCTATCCTGTACCGCGGCCAGCTCGCGCGCGATTTCAGCCCCGATCGGATCGCGTGTGGGCAGCACCGGGCTGAACGCGCCCGAGCGCGGCCGGAACGGGTTGCCGCTGTCGCTGAACGCCACGCTGGTGACGCCGCGCGCGTCGCCCCCTGTCGCCGCACGGCGCTGCTCGGTCGCGAGTTCCAGCGCCTGCGTCGCGCGCCGCGGGTCGCCCGAGGCCCGCGCCACACGCGCCTCCATGATCGAGACCCGCGCCTCGGAGGGCGCGAGCACGCGCGCCTCGGCGACCAGCGCCTCGGCGCGGCGGAGGTCGCGCGACTGGATCGCCGCGTCGATCGCGACCTGGCGCGCATCGAGGTTGCGCGGATCGCGCGCCAATACGGTCTCGGCCACCTGCGCCGCCTCGACCGGGCGGCGGGCACCTTGATACAGGCGCGCGAGCGCGGCGTTGGCGGCGGGGTCGTTCGGGTTCTGCGTCAGCACCGGGCGCAGCGCGTCGAAGCCGCCGGCCTGGTCGCCGGCACGGTTCAGCCGGTCCGCATTGCGGATCGCCGCACCGGTCTGCAGCCCTTCCGCCTGGCGTCGGTCATCGGCACTCGCGCGCGGGTCGCGGGCGACCTCGCGCCCGAGGGCGAGCGCCTGCTGGTCGAGCCCCGCCTCCAGCATCGCACCGGCCAGCGTCAGCCGCGCGGCGGTGGACAGGCCCCCGCGACTGGCCGCGATGGCGACGCGATACGCCTCATCGGCGCCGCGCGAATCATTGGCGCGGCCGAAGGCGCGGATCACGGCGGCGGCCTGTGCGCCGGAGGGGTCCTGGCGCGCGGCGATGGCAAGCAGGCGCTGGCGCGCGACGAACAGGCTGCCGCCGGCGAGGTCATTCGCGGCGGCATCCACCTCGGCATTGCCACGCGATCGCGCAACGAGGCGCGCCATGTCGGCGGTGCGCGCCCCGGGCGGGATGCGGGCGATGAGCGTCGCGGCGTCCTCGCTGCGCCCCTCGGCCTCGGCATAGAGGGCGGCGGCGAACAGCGTCTCGGCGCCGCCGCGGTCGAGCCGCTCCTCCATCAGGGCGCGGGCCTCGGCGCCGCGGCCCTGGCGCAGCAACAGCCGCGCGAGGTCGAGGCGTCCCCAGGGATCGTTGGGATTGGCGGCGATCGCGGCGCGCAGCAGCGCCATCGCCGTCTCGGGGTCGCTGGCGCGCGCGGCCTGGGCGCGCTGCGCGGCACCCGGCACCGCCGCAATCTCGCCCGGCGGACTGCGCGGGATCTGGCGCGCGACCTCGTCGGCCTCGGCGCCGCGATTCTGGGCGCGCAGCGCGCGGGAAAGGCCGGTGGCGGCCTCGACCTGGCCGGCGCGCGATTGCAGGGCGGCGCGGTACTGGGCCTCGGCCTGGGCATTGTCGCCACGGCGCAGCAGGATGTCGCCCAGCAGCGTCTGCGCTTCGGATCGGTCAGTCACGTCCCGGCGGATCGCGGCCTGCAGCAGCGTCTCCGCGCCGGTCATCTGCCCGGTGCGCATCTGGCGCCGTGCTTCCTCGATGTCGATGCCATAGGCCGCGCCGTCGAAGGCGCGCTGCCAACGCGGCGCGCCGACCGGGTCCGCGGCCATCGCGCGGCCGAGCAGGTCCCGCGCATCGCGTGCCCTCCCCTCGCGCAGACGCGCGACGCCGAGGCCGCCGAGCGCATCGGCGTCATTGGGGTTGCGCGCCAACGCCTGTTCGAAGGCGCTGACCGCATCGCGGGTGCGGCTGCCCTCGAGCCGCTCGAAGCCCAGGCGCCGGGCCTCCGCCGCCGCATCGTCGCGCCGCCGCCCGGGGTCGCGCGTGGCGGCGAGGAGCTCCGCGATCACCGGGTCGTTCGGCGCAATGGCGAGAAACGCCTCCATCTCGCGCTGCGCCTCGGGGATCGGGCCGGTCCAGATCAACGCCTGGCGCCACGCCTGGAGCAGCGCCGGCTCGGGCGGGCGCTGCTGTGCGAGCAGGCGCAGGCGCTCGATACCCTGGCTGCGGGTGTCCGGCGTCCAGCTCAGCGCCTGGGCATAAGCGAGCTGAGCGCGGACGTCGTTGGGCCGCCGCCGCACCTGCTCGGCAAGGCCCGCCATACCCTCCCGGCGGCCATCGGGCGTACCCGCAAGGGTCGAGTACACCTCCACCGCGAAGCCGTCCGGCGGCACCCCGTCGCCGAAGATCCGGCGATAGGCGCGCGCGGCATCGGCGGTGCGGCCGGCCTGGCCAAGGCGGCGTGCCTCGGCGAGCTGCTCGGGTCCGGCGGCGGCGGTGCGCAGCGCACCCTCGGTCTGCGCCAGCAGCGGGTCGCTGCGCTGGATGGTGGCGCGCAGCCGCGCGGTCAGCGCCTCGGCGGCCTCACGATTGCCCAGCGCCGCTTCGGCCTGCGCCGCACCAGCGAGGGCCGCGCCATTGTCTGGCTGCACGTCCAGGACCCGGCGGAAGCTGCGCAGCGCCACGTCGAAGCGACTTTGCCGCAGCCAGAACTCGCCCTGCTGCACCAGCGCGCGGATCGGGTCCACCCCCGGGCCGGCGGCCGGCTGGGCCAAGCCCGGTGTGGCCGCGATGCCCGCCAGCAGCGCCAAGCCGGCGGAGTTGAGTATGCGCATCACAGCCCCCGAAGACGTCGCGCCGATCGCCGGCGGAGTGACCAGTACAGGACCGCGCCGAGCAGGAAGGCGCTGACGGTGCCGATCAGCACCAGCAGGCTCCAGCGCCCTTCGAGCGCGTGTTGCGGCCATAGCCAGAGGGGGAGCTGGCCGACCGTGTAGTTCTGGCCCGTGCGAAAGGATTCGAGCTGGGTGCCGTGCAGCAGGATCAGGTCGCCCTGGATCTGGTCCTGCCGGTCGGGGTCGGCGAGCGCCTCGCTCATCGCCAGCACCGCGCCCGGCGTGCCGCCGCCGATCGCGATCACCGAGCGCCCGGGCGTGACCGGACTTTCGAATCCGGCGACGAAGCCCAGCCGGTCCGGCGCCATCCCGAGCAGGATGGCGGCGCGGTCGCGGGCACCCGGACGCTGTTCGGGCTGCAGCAGGCGACGGTTGGCAGGCAGGCCCTCCGGCAGATCGAGCGTCAGCCGATTGCCGTCGAGCCGGACCGGCGCATTGCCCATCAGCTCGGCGAAGGCGGGCTGACGGCCGAGCGTGCCGATCAGGATGATGTCCTTCTCCCGCGCCTGCGCCACCTGACCGGGGCGCAGCACCGTCAGCCCCGAGGCCGACACGCCGACGCGGGCCGAGAGCCGCCCGACCAGGTTGAGGAAGGCCGAGACCTCCGCCTGGGTCGCCTGCTCGGGCATGATCACGGCCGTCTCGGAAAGGTCCGCCATGCGCGTGAAGGGAAAGCCCGAGGAGCCGAAGAAGGCCAGGTTCGGCAGCACCGCAAAACGATGCGCGCCGGAGATGTCGATCGAGCTCTGCGGGTCGATCGCGGTGCGGACGTCGCCGGGGATGCCCGCGCAATCGCCGCGGTTGAGTGGCCGCATGTCGAAGCGCAGCTGGACCTCGTTGTCGCCGTAGATGAGCCAGGGCGGCAGACTCGCGCTCGCCGTATTCGCGGAGTCGGCGAAGCCGATCCAGCGCAACGCGACATCGATCGGCCAGGGCGCATCCTGGTCGCGCAGCGGCAGCGAGCGCACGTAGCGGTCCGAGACCGAGACATCCAGGCGCGAGACGGCGAGGTCGATGACCGGCGCCGGCGGGTTGCGATAGCGGATGTCGAGGCGCGGCGCTTGGCTGCGCCAATAGTAGAGGTCCGGCGCCGTGCGCAGCGGGATGGTGACCGCGCCCGGCGCATAGCCGGTGGATTGCAGGTCCTCGGGGGCCACGATCTCACCGAACCGCACGGCTCGGTCCGGCCGCAGCCAGCGCGGCGCGTCATAGGGCTGCCGCCGCGTCGGGGCGGGGCTTTCAATCCGCGCCGATGTGCCCGACAGTCCGACGTGGCCGGCGGCGAGCCCGAGTGCCGCCTGCGCCGCCTCCTGCGGAGTGCGCCCGGCGAGGACCAGCAACTGGCCCTCGGGATCGTTCGGATTGGGCAGCAGCAGGATGGTGGGCCCGTCGAGGCGCGGCAACGGCAGGCCCATGCTCGCATCGGGACCCGCCACCATCACCACCGCATGGCCCGTCGCGGGCGGCGCGGCGGAGACCGGGAAGCTCGCACCCCGGTAATCTGCCTTCACGGCGAACCAGGATGCCGCGATGGCGGCGGCGCGCAGCGTCTCGGGCGCGGCATTCTCCGGCAGCACGAAGGGCAGCGTCAGCTGCGTGCGCAGCGCACGGGCATCGAAGAAGGGTTCGGGGAGCCGGGCGAGGTTGGGCGTCATCGGCAACCGCGCGATGGTCAGCTGCAACGCGCTCTGCTCGTTGACCGTGGCCCAGAGCAGGCCCGAGAGCGGGTCGTTGCATTCGGCCGAATAGCGGCCGGCGAAGCGGAAGTTGAGCCGGTTCAGCTCGGTGAAGGTGGTGGGGTCGAGCGGAAAGGTCAGCGGGCCGAAGGCAGGCCGCTCGCGCTCCGGCTGGATCGTGCCGACGAACTGGTCGTTGAGCGTGACGACAATCTGGCTGGTCCCCGGGACCAGGGCGGGCGACATCGCGCCGCCCAGCGTCAGCGTCGCCTCGGTCACCACTTCATTCGCGCGGATGCCGAACAACACGCCTTGCAGGTCGGAGATGCTGCGCAGCTGCATCGGCCCGCGCAGCCCGAGCTGGCGGAGCGTGAGGGTCACCTGTCGCGTCCGGACCGAGGCCGCGCCGGGCTGTACCGCCGGATCGGGCGCCGGCGCGAGGGATGCGGGGCCGGTGAACGGCCCGGGTGTCGCCACGGGCAGTGCCGGCGCTGCACCGGCAGCCGGTGGTGCCTGCCCGGCGCCCGGCAACGGCACGTCCAGCACCGGCGCGGGCGGCAGCGACATGGGCGGGAGCGAAAGCTGCTGGCCCGCGCGGGGCTGCGCGAGTGCCGGCCCCGACAGCAGGGCGAAGGCCAGCAGGATGGCGGAAAGCTTGACCGGCGCCAGCACCTCGGAGCGCCGCCCGGGGGCGATCCCGGCCTCCGATGACGCGCGACGACGCGGTCGCAGCCGAAGGCCGGCGAAGACCGAGGTCATGCTGAGCAGCATGTTGCGGATGGAGTTGAGCGGCCGGTCGCGCCGGTAGGAATCCCAGCCGACCCAGGCGTCCGCGCGGCCCATCACCACCTGGGTGATATGCGCCTCGTCCACTAGGTCGCGCGGCGTGAAGCGGACCCGCACGAGCCCCTGCACAGTCACGTGGAACCGGCTGGGCACGCTGATCTCCTCGCCACAGGCGGTGATCAAGCAGGTGATCGGCTCCTCCGCGGTCAGTGCCGCGGCGGATGCCGGCGAGTCCGCCGCGAATGACACGCCGCCGAGCGAGACATCCTGCGTGTGGCCCTCGATGCGGATGCCGTTGGCGAGCACCAGGGTTGCCGGCAGCACCGCATCGATCCGCGCCTGGCGACGGATCTGCTTGCGCTCGCGCCCGACTGCGATGCCGGCCAGGACCGGGACCAGACACAGCAGCGCCCAGGCCCCGTTCAGCAGGTAGGCCTGGAATTCAAGACTGTCCGGCGGGTTGCTGAGCAGGCCGCGCACGCCGCTCGCCACGCCAATGGCGAGCAGCACGGCCAGCACCACGGTCGGCCAGATCGCCTTCCAGTCGTAGTGGCTCTCGGACAGCAGGCCGCCCTTGTCGGTCACGTTGAACTTGCCCTTGCGCGGGTTGATGAGCGTGGCGATCGTGACCGGCAGCAGCCACAGCGCCAGCACAACCTCGTAGACCTCGCTCCAGAGCGAATGGCGCACATTGCCGGTGACGCGCGTCGCGGTGAACAGCACGTGGCCGATATGCCCGCCGGCATAGGCGAGGATCGCGATCGGCGCGGCGGCGATGACGGAATGCCCGAGAAGCAGGAAGGCCAGCGGCGAGGTGAGGAACACCAGCCGCGGCACGGCGAAGGCGAAGTGGAACATCGCCGAGAAGTAGCAGATGCGCTGGGCCGGGCTGAGCCCGCTCACGATCAGCGGGTTCTCGATGCGCGAGATCTGCAGCATTCCGCGCGCCCAGCGCATACGCTGGCCGATATGCAGGATCAGCCGTTCCGTCGCGAGACCCGCGGCGAGCGGCATGCGCAGGTAGGCCGTGTTCCAACCCAGCCGCTGCATGCGCAGCGAGAGGTGGCAATCCTCGGTCACCGTCTCGGTCGGCACGCCGCCGGCCTGCACCAGGGCCGTACGCCGGATCACCGCGCAGGACCCGCAGAAGAATGTCGCGTTCCATAGGTCGTTGCCCGGCTGTACCGCGCCGTAGAACATCAGCCCCTCATTGGGCACGCCATGGCCGCCGGCGAGGTTCCGCTCGAACGGATCGGGCGAATAGAAATGGTGCGGGGTCTGCACCATCGCGAGCTTGCGGTCGCGCAGCAGCCAGCCAAGCGAGAATTGCAGGAAGGCGCGCGTCGGCACGTGGTCGCAATCGAAGATGGCGATGAACTCGCCCTGGGTGAGGGCGACGGCGTGGTTGATGTTGCCCGCCTTCGCGCCGCGATTGTCGGGGCGGATGACATAGCCGCAGCCCACCGCCTGCGCGAAGGCGCGGAAATCAGGGCGCCGGCCATCGTCGAGGATGTAGACGTTCAGCTTCTCCGGCGGCCAGTCCATTGCGAGCGCGGCATAGACCGTGGGCCGGACGATATCGAGGCTCTCATTGTAGCTCGGGATGTAGACGTCGACGGTGGGCCAGTCGGCCGGATCGCGCGGCAGCGGCACGGGCTTGCGCTGCAGCGGCCACAGCGTCTGGAAGTAGCCGAGCAGCAGCGCGAGGCCCGCATAGAGCTCGGCCAGCAGCAGGCCGACCATGAAGAATGCCTGCCAGAAGCTCTCGAACTCCATCGTGTCGGAGACGCGCCAGAACAGATAGCGCGCGGTGACCGCAACCGAGAGCCCGGCCAGGAACAGCGTCGCCGGACGCCCCGGCACGCGCAGAACCACGGCCATGACGAGGATGGTGCCGCCGGTCAGCCAGAGCTGCTCCACCGGCTCGAGAGGCACGGTGACGAAGATGAACAGGGCGCAGAGGCCGATCAGCAGCGCCGGCAGCGCCAGCACCTTGCGACGGAACGGCCTGATGGCAACGCCTTCCCTCATGGCCGGCCCCAGCTCGCGGGGTCGAGCAGCCGGGGCAGCGGCGCGGGCTCCGCGACCGGTGGCGGCGCCTTGGGCAAGGCGGCGGCCAGGGCCTGCGCGATCTGCCGGATGTCCCGCGCCGCCGTCGAGTCCGGGGCGAAGTCGAGCAGCAGGCGCTGATGCGCGAGCGCCTCGCTCATGGCGGGGTCCCGCAGCACGGCGCCGAGGAGGCGCGAACCAAGATGGGCCGCCACAGATTCCGCGGCGCTCACGCTGAGGCGAGAGGCTGGATCGACCTGGTTGAGCACGAAGCGGGCGCGCGAGGCGACGAGGTTGGCCAAGGTCCCCTGGCCGAGGAAGGCGCCGCTTTCGACCTGCGGCAGCAGCGCGGTGCTCGCCGCATCCGCCAACAGGATGACGACGACGAGGGCCGCCATCGGCAGGATCGCCGCCATCGCCTGCGAGGCACCAGGTGGTGTGTCGGCAAGCAGGATCAGCTCCGGATCGGCGAGAAGGCGCCGCACGGGGTCTGCCAACAGTGCGGGATTTGACGCGAGGCTGGCGTTGATCTGGAGAGCCTGGTGCATGTCCGCGCTGCCATGCGGCAGCAGGGCGGGCCCGGCCGTGGTCTGGCGCACCGCGCTCAGGGGGTCTCCACCCGAGGCGGTCCAAAACCCGGCGGTGTCATGCAGCGCGACACCGAAATGCAGCCGCAGCGCATTCTGCGGGTCGAGATCGAGCACGACGACGCGGTGGCCCGCGCGTGCCAGGGCATGGGCGACGTTCGCGGTGAGTGTCGTCTTCCCCACGCCGCCCTTGGGCGAACTCATGCAAACGAGTGGCATGCCTCAGGCCCGCGCCGGGTCGCGCGCGCGAAGCCATGCGGCCGTGTCCCCTAGGCTGGTGGTGGTGCTGGATGGCGAGCCGCCCAACGCAGCCCGGAGCAGAGGAAATCCGTCTGTCGGCACAACGGCGCGCGAGACGGGCGCCGCCGCCGGGGCGGCGACAGGGATCCGAGCGGCGGCCGGCGGAGTCCAGTCGATTGACAGCGCCATCATCGTCTCCGGCGCGGCGGCAGGTGAAGGTGCGACGCGCGCTTCGTTGTCAGGAGAAGCGGGCATCGGCTCGGCAGACGACGCAAATGACAACTGCTCAGCCTTCGGCGCTAGCCGAATGGGGCCATTGCCGAAGTGGATGTAGGGGAATTTCGGTGAGCCCATCCGAGTAGCGAGGCGCCCGACATCCGTGTCACCTGGGTACATAACATCCTCACACCTGGATCATAGCGCGTCCCACGCGGGCAAGTCTCTGAAATCAGACGCATGGCAGCTGCGTTGTTCAGCACGTTGTCGAGCGAATGCAGAACCGTCGATGTGCCTGTGCCGATACGAATGGATCAGCGCCGTACAAGGTTGAGGTCAACCGCAGCGACGCCCGCCAGTAGTCCTAGCATTGAGGCGTAATAATCCTCGGTAATCAACTGATTCGGTGTCTGAAAACTTCCCTGGCCCTGGGCAACGGCCTCGATCAGGCGGGCGATGGCACGCACGCCCGAGGAGGCCGGGTATGGCGCCACCTCTGCGGTGCGGAGATCGACCCAAGCGGGTGGTGCCGTGTTGGCGCCTGTGCTGCTCCAGAACCTCCTGGCCGCGGTGTTCGCGGGGGCGTCGTGATGGCGTCCCCAGGCGAGCAGAAGGGGGATCCGCACGGCGTCGAAGCCGAAGCGCGGCGGCCGGTTGTCGGCGAGTTGCAATCGCCCGGTGGCGCGATGCACCGAGAGCCAGTCAGGCGGCAGGGCCCATGTGCCGAATCGACCGCGATCGAGGATCTGCAGGGCGTTGCGTTCCAGCCGTGACCAACGGGGGTCGGGGGCGATCGCGGCGAGGGCCTGGAAGGCGGGGAACACGAAGTAGGAGGGATTGATCGTGACATGGGTGGTCGTGCTGAATCCCTGCGCACCGGGCAGGAGAAGGACGGAGTCGCCCAGGGTGACAGTGCAGACCCCCAGAATCGCCCGGGCGATCTGGGCGGCAGAATCGCGGTAGGACGCGCTGTCCCACCGCGCGGCTGCCCTCACCAGTGCCAAGGCGATGTAAAGGTCGCCATCGGTCGCGTTGTTCGGGTCATCGACGGCGGCACCTGGCCGGAAGCGCCATGAGTGCAGCCCATCGGGGCGACGGAGGGTCTGCGTGGTCCAGGACCAGATTCGGTCGAAGGCTTCGCGGTCATCATTGGCCGCGGCGACGAGCATGCCCCAGCCCTGGCCTTCGCTGTGTGAAACGCCGCCATTGCCGGTATCGAGGATTCGGCCATCGGGTTGAAGGAACCGCGCCTTGAAGGTTGACCAGGGCGGAGTGGTTGCGGATGCCTGACGTGAAAGGAACGCTCCGGCAAGCGCGGCGCCCGGCAAGAGCCTGCGCTGGATGTCGGCTGCGATGGTCCGTTGCGTCATTGTCCAGAACCATTCGAAAACCATCGATGCAGCAGTATGCATCGAATTCGTTGTGATTTCCTCATCAACCAGCTTTGTGGCCGATAGGAGCAGAGTTCCCCGTGCAGCGTTTCGGGAGGGTCGAGGTTCCGGGGCGGCCAGTTCTCGGCAAAAAACGAAAGTTGAGCTCACTCATATGCGTTGAGTCGCTCTACGAAGGTGTCAGAATGGTAAATCGAACACAAACCTTTCCTATTTCGTTCGTGCGGGATGCCTAGCACATCCTGGTGACAGTTTTGCTAACGCTAAACGTGAAGCATGAATGGCGGTGACTAGAAGGCTCGGGGCCAGATTGGCGTCGGTAAAATACAGCCAAGCGTCATACAAGAGGAGATCTGCGTACAAATATTAAGATGGTCAGTATCGACCACTCAACGAGATATGAAATAACCCTCGACGAGGAAACATACGTTGTTGACGCAGGCGCCTGCATGGGTGAATCGAAACGACCACCCATCCTGCTGCATTGCTGCGTGCCGGCAGTGCCGATGTTGCTGCGGTCTTTCTGAGTTCGATCAAGCTGGATGCGGGGACAGGATTTGAACCTGTGACCTTCAGGTTATGAGCCTGACGAGCTACCGGGCTGCTCCACCCCGCG
>NZ_JAAEDH010000004.1 GCF_018128965.1 Plastoroseomonas arctica | reverse complement strand
CGCCCGCCCACCCGAACCCGCGCCACCGCCGGAGCCGCCCGCGCCCACCATCGGCAGCGCCTCCGGCCTGCCGCTGCCGCGCTTCGCCTCGCTGCGCTCCGACGAGGTGAACATGCGCGCCGGTCCCGGCACGCGGTTCCCCATCGAATGGACCTACCGCCGCCGCGACCTTCCGGTGCAGATCGTGCGCGAATTCGACCTGTGGCGGCGCATCCGCGACCGCGATGGCCAGGAGGGGTGGGTGCACCAGAGCACGCTCGCCGCCCGCCGTGGCCTGGTCGTGCTCGGCGCGCCGGGGGCCGAGGTGCCGCTGCGCCGCCGCGCCGAGGACAATGCCGCCCCAGTGGCGCGCCTGCGCCCGGGCGTCGTGGGCCGCATCCGCGCCTGCGAGGGCGCGAGCCCCTGGTGCGAGGCGCAGGTGGGCGAGTATCGCGGCTGGCTCCGGCGAGCCGAGATCTACGGCGTCGGTGCGCAGGAGGATGTGCGCTGAGCCGCGCCTTGCGGCCCTTGCACGCGAGCCCCCCGCGCCCTTAGCCTCCCCGCCATGAGCGAGCCCGACCGCACCCCTGCGTTGCACGACCTCGGCGGCGCCGAACGCTTCCGCTGTACACCGGTGGAACCCGACGAGGCGCCGCCCGACGCCTTCGGCAAGCGGGTGGACGCGCTGCGCCAGTTGCTTGCGCAGCAGGGTCTCATGACGGTGGACGAGCTGCGCCGAGGCATCGAATCCATCCCGGAGGATGAATACTTCGCGCTGGGCTATTACGAGCGATGGCTGCGCTCCGTCGCCATGCTGATGGTCGAGAAGGGCATCGTCGCCGAGGCCGATCTCGCATGACGCTCGTCCCCGGCACCGCCGTGCGCGTCAAGGATGACTGGCCGGAGCGTCGTGGCCCGTGCCACATCCGCACGCCGCACTACCTGCGCGGCCGGGAGGGGACCATCGAACGCGTGCTGGGGCGCTACAAGAACCCCGAGGACCTCGCCTTCGCGCGCCCCGCGCCGGAACGCACGCTGTACCATGTGCTGTTCGCGCAGCCGCCGGTCTGGGGCGAGGGCGCGGCGGGCGACACGATCCTCGTCGAGATCTTCGAACATTGGTTGGAGCCGCACTGACATGGCCGCCCCCCCGCGCCCCGAGAGCATCGCCCTTCTGGACAAGCTGGTGGCCGCACTCAGCGCCAAGGGCATCGTCACCGAAGCGCAGATCGCAGCCCGCCAGGCCATCACCGACAAGGCGAGCCCGGAGATCGGCGCCCGCATGGTCGCCCGCGCCTGGACCGACCCGGATTATTTCGACCTGCTCCTGCGCGACGGCCATGCCGCGGCCGAGGAGATGGGTGCCACCATGGCCGGCGCACCGCCGCTAGGCGTTCTGGTGAACACGCCGACACGGCACCACCTGGTCGTCTGCACGCTGTGCTCCTGCTACCCTCGCGCACTGCTCGGCTATCCCCCGCACTGGTACAAATCCTTCGCCTATCGCTCGCGCGCCGTGCGCGAGCCGCGCGCGGTGCTGGCCGAATGGGGCACCTCCATCCCCGACAGCGTCGAGATCCGCGTGGTCGATTCCACGGCCGATTTCCGCTGGATGGTGCTGCCACTGCGCCCCGCCGGCACCGAGGGCTGGGATGCACCGCGGCTTGCCGGGTTGGTGACCCGCGACGCACTCGTTGGCGTGGCGCTGCCCAAAGCAGCCTGATCGGGCAAGGATCACCGCGGCGTCACTGTCGGCCGCGGGCGATTGTGCCATACTCGTTCCGCTTTCATCCGGATGGTCCCATGCGCGCGCTTCTGCTGCTGATCGCTCTTGCTTTTACGATGCCGGCCGTTGCGCAGACCGCCTTCGAATTGCCGGGGCTGGAGCGCGATGCCGCCGCCTACCGGTCCGAATTGCAACGCCGCTTCCCAGGTGCCAACCCACAGGCCCGCGCCGCCGCCGAGGCCCGCGCCATCCAGGCCGAACGCCAGAACAACATCCCCGCGGCGATCGCGGCGTGGGAGGAGCGCCTCTCCTCCGGCGCCATGCCACCCGAGGGATGGATGACGCTGGCGCGGCTGCACCTGGCCCGCCGCCCGCCGGATGCGGCGCGCGCGCTGATGTCGGCCTGGGTGGCCTTCTCGATCGTGCCGGCCGGGCCGCCGGAAATCCCCTCGCTGCTGCTCATCGCCGATGCGCTGCGCGCGCTGAACCGCCAGGCGCAGATGCTCGAAGCCATCACCGCCGCGGCCGAGCGCGCGCCCACCGACACTGGCTTGCAGGCACGCCTCGCCGCCACCCGGCGCGAGGTGGGGCTGCTGCCCGCGCGCCTGCGCACCGAGCCGGAATCCGAGCCCGCACGCGCCTGCGTTGCCTTCACCCTGCCGCCCGCCCGACGCCAGGACTGGACGCCCGCCGACTGGGTGCGCGCCGAACCCGCCATCCCCGACTTAGCCGTGGTGCGCGAGGGCGATGAGCTCTGCGTTGCCGGCCTGCCCTGGGGGCGGACCACGCGGCTGACCTTCCGGGCGGGGATGCCCGGCGAGGACAACACCACGCTCGTCAACGCGCAGGTGCTTCCGGTGGCGATGCCGAACCGTACGCCGCGCCTCGCCTTCGACCAGCGCACCCACATCCTCCCGCGCGGGCAGGAGCCGCGTATCACGCTCGGCAGCACCAATGTCTCGGCGGTGTCGATCCGGCTGATCCGCGTCGCCGAGCGCAACCTGGTTGGCCTGCGCCAATCCTGGCAGCCGGGACAGGCCATGGAGGCCTACACGGCCGAGAACCTCGCCGAGGAAACCGGCACGCTGCTGTGGCAGGGCCGCGCTGAGATCCCGCGCTTCGAGGTCAACCGCACCCAGCGCACGGCGCTGCCGCTGCCTGATATCCTGCGCACGGCGCCGCCGGGGCTGTTCGTCCTCGCGCTGCGCTCGGGCGACGGCAATGCCCGAAACGAGGCGACGGCGGCGTTGCCGATCATCATCACCGATATCGGGCTGGTCGCCTGGCGCGGGGCCGATGGGGTGGCGGTGCAGGCGCGGGCACTCGGCTCGGCACAGATAAAACCCGGCATCCGGGTGGCGCTGATGGCGCGCAACAACGAGGTGCTGGCCGAGGCCACCACCGACACGACTGGGCTTGCGCGCTTTGCGGCACCCTTGCTGCGCGGCCGCGCGGGACTGGCCCCCGTCGCGCTGCACGCAACCGACGGGACGGATTTCGCCTCGCTCGACCTGGAAGCGGCGGCGTTCGACCTGTCGGACCGGGGTGCCACGGGACGCCCGCATCCCGCGGCGCTCGATGCATTCGTGTGGCTCGACCGTGGCATCTACCGACCAGGCGAGACCGTGCAGATCGCGGCCCTGCTGCGCGACGCGGCCGGGGCGCCGGTGGACCTTCCCGTGCGCCTGCGCGTGCGCCGGCCGAGCGGACAGGTCTTCGCCGAGCTGACACCGGACCGCGCGCCGGGCGCCGCGCTGCTCTGGCCGATGACGCTGAGCCGGGGCGCGCCCGCCGGCGCCTGGACCATCGAGGCGCTGTCCGACTCCGAGGCGCCGCCGATCGGCCGTGCGAGCTTCCGCGTCGATGCCTTCGTCCCCGAACGCCTCGCCGTGGAGGCGACGCCGCCGCCCGGCCCGCTGGTCCCCGGGCGGCTCATGCCGGTGCCGGTGACGGCGCGCTTCCTCTATGGCGCGCCGGGCTCGGGCCTGTCGGCCAATGCGCAATTCATGCTGGCGGTGAACCCGACGCCCTTCCCCGACTGGGCCGGCTGGCGCATCGGGCTGGTGGACGAGACCTTCGCGCCGAGCCTGCAGACCATCGAGGTGCCGGAGACCGATGCGGATGGCCGCACCACGCTGCCGCTCATCCTGCGTGCCGCGCCTGATTCAACGCGCGTGCTGCAGGCCGACGTCGCCGTCTTCGTGAGCGAGCCGGGCGGGTCGGAGACGCGCGCGCAATTCACCGTACCGGTGCGGCCGGCCGGGCGGCTCGTCGCCCTCCGCCCAGCCTTCTCGGGCGAGGCCATCGACGACAATGCGGAAGCGGCCTTCGAGGTCGTGGCCCTCTCCCCCGAGGGTGCGGCAACGCCCGCGCGGCTGCGCATCCGCCTGCTGCGTGAGCGGCCGAACTGGCGCCTGGTCACGCGCGGTTCCGTGGCGCGCTACGAGACGGTCTGGCGCGACGAGGTGGTCGACAGCACGGAGGCCGATTTCGCCCCCGGCGCGCCGATCCGCTTCGCGCGCACCCTGCCCTTCGGGCGCTACCGCATCGAGGCCGCCGACAGCGCCGGGCTGGGCATCACCTCGATGCGCTTCCGCGCCGGCTGGGCCGCGAGCGAGAATGCCGAGACGCCGGACCGCATCGATGTCTCGACCGACCGGCAATCCTTTGCTGATGGGGCGACCGCCCGCGTGCGGGTGGTGCCGCCCTTCGCCGGACGCGCCTCCGTCGCGATCCTGACCGACCGTCTGCTCAGCATCCGCGAGATCGAGATCCCGGCTTCCGGCACCGAGATCGAGGTGCCGGTTTCCGCATCCTGGGGCCCGGGCGCCTATGTCGCTGTCTCGCTCTATCGGCCGGGCGAGGAACGCCGCGGGCCCGGGCGTGCGCTCGGCCTCGCCTGGATCGCCCTCGACCCGGCGCCGCGCCGGCTGGAGGTGAGCATCGATGCCCCGGAGCGCATCACGCCGCGCCAGCGCCTGATGGTGCCGGTTCGCATCGCCGGTGGCGGCGGGTCTGCGCATCTGACGCTTGCCGCCATCGACGAAGGCATCCTCAGCCTCACGCGCTTCGCCAGCCCTGACCCGGCCGGTCATTTTCTCGGGCGTCGGCGTCTCGGCACCGATATCCGCGACGACTACGGCCGGCTGATCGCGCCGGCGGAGGGCGAGGCGACCGCGCTGCGTCAGGGCGGCGACGGCGATGACCCGACCGGGTTGGTGCGCATCCCCACGCGCATCGTCACGCTGTTCTCCGGCATCGTCGCCGCGGACGCCAACGGCCAAGCCATGGTGCCGCTCGACATCCCCGATTTCGCGGGCGAACTGCGCCTGATGGCCGTGGCCTGGGAGGGCCCGCGCATCGGCGCCGCGTCCCGCCCGCTGACCATCCGTGACCCGGTGGTAGCCGAGGCCATCCTGCCGCGCTTCCTCGCCCCCGGCGACGAGGCGATGCTGCCCGTGCTGCTGCACAACCTCGACCTGCCGCCGGGTGCGATCACCGCGACGCTGACCACGGAAGGGCCGCTCGCGATCTCGGGGCCCACGACGTTGACGGCCAATCTTGCCACCGGCGCGCGGGCACAGCCGGCAACCGTGCTGCGCGCGACCGGCGCCGGCGAGGGCACGCTGCGCCTGACCGTCACGGGACCCCAAAACTTCGCTGTGACGCGGGAATCGGTGATCACGCTGCGCTCCTCCCGCCCGCTGGCGGTGGAGAGTGCGAGCGGCACCATCGCGCCCGGCCAGACCGCAAACCTGACACCGGATGGCAGCCGCTTCCTGCCGGGAAGCTGGCGCGCCACGGCGACGCTGGGTGCGGCCATCCGCTATGATGCGGCACCTTTGCTTGCCGCGCTCGGCAACAGCTTCTGTCCCTGCACGGAGCAGGTGGCGAGCCAGATCCTCGCGCTCTCCTACGCGCCCGATGCGCCCGACCGCGCCGGCACGCTGCAACGCGCTGTGGAGGCGCTGCTTGATCGGCAGCGCTTCGATGGCGCCTTTGGCGTGTATTCCGCGCAGGGCGAGCCGCAGACCTGGCTCACCCTCTACGCGATCGAAGCGCTGCTGCGCGCGCGCGCCGGCGGCGTCGGCATCGCCGAGCAGGCGATCGAGAATGCACTCAAGCATGTCGAGGACCTGCTCGAGGACACCACCGAGGACACCGCCGACAACCGCGCCGACCAGGCCTATCGCGTGCATATCCTCGCGATGTCCGGACGGCACCGCCTGGGTGCGGCGCGGAGGCTGCTGGAGAACATCGCCGAGCTGCCGACGCCGCTGGCGCGCGCGCAGCTTGGCGCCGCCTTCGCCCGCGCCGGCGACCAGGCGCGTGCCGAGACGGCCTTCGCCGCAGCACTGGCCGCCCCCGAGCGGCGCTGGTGGCGGCATGATTTTGGCTCCCAGGTGCGCGACGCGCTCGCCGTAGCGGCGCTGCTCAAGGAGAGCGGGCTGCTCGAGGATCGGCTGCCCGCTTTTGTGTCGCGGCTCCCGACGCAGCTCTCGCCGGTGACGACCAGCGCCCAGGAACAGGGCTGGGCGGTCGCCGCCGCCGGCATCCTCTCGGGCGGCAATCGTCCGGTTCGGGCAACGCTCGACGGCGCGGCGCTGTCCGAACGGCCGACCGTGACCGCGGCACTGACCGGCCGCGCCGCGGTGCGCAACCTCGCCGATATTCCGCTGACGCAGACGGTCTCCGTCACCGGCATCCCGACCCAGCCCTACCCGGCGGGTCGGTCCAGCCTGCGCATCCTGCGTCGCTTCGTGAATCTCGACGGCACGAACGTGAACCTCGACCAGCACCGCCAGGGCCAGAGCTTCATCGTGGTTCTGGAGGCACGCGCAGACTCGCAGGAAGAACACCGCGTGTTGCTGCAACAGGGGTTGCCGGCCGGATGGGAAATCACTGCCCGTCTCGGGCCGGGCGCGGTGCCGGGGCTGCCCTGGCTCGAGGCGCTGAGCCCCACGGAGACGCAGCCGGCGCTGGATGATCGCTTCGCCGCGATTGCGGTGGTCTCCCCGCAACAGCCGCTGCTGCGGGCGGCCTTCCGCATCCGGGCGACAACGCCGGGCGTGTTCGAACTGCCGGGCGCGGAGGTGATCGACACCGGACGGCCGGCGTTTTTTGCGCGGCAGAATACGAATCGGCTAACCGTTCAGACGCCGCAATGAAGAAGGCTGGGGAAAAGAATTTCCCCGGACCCCATTCTTTTATTTTTATCTATTGGCACCGGCCATGCAGCGATCACCAATAATTAAAAATAAAAGAATGGGGGTTTGGGGAAAATTCATTTCCCCCATACTTGCTGTTTTGGTGCTGGCTTTTGTGGTTGATCGTGTTTTCCCACCCGACCTCACTCGCCTGACGCCCGGCCAGGAAATCCTCGACCGCGAGGGGCGCACCCTCTCCGTCCTGCCCGCCCTCGGCGGCACTTGGCGCTTCGCCACCACCACGCGCGACGTGCCGCCCGACCTCGTCGCGTTGCTCATCGCGGCCGAGGACGGGCGCTTTCGCCGCCATCCCGGCGTGGACCCTTTCGCGCTCGCCCGCGCGGCCTGGCAGTGGGTTCGCACGGGGCGCGTGGTCTCGGGCGGCTCCACGCTAACCATGCAGGCGGCGCGGCTGCTGGAGCCGCGGCCGCGCAACCTGCGCTCCAAGCTGATCGAGATCGTCCGCGCCGTGCAGCTGGAAGCGCGGTTTTCCAAAGACGAGATCCTCGGCATCTGGCTGACCCTGGCGCCGCAGGGGGGAAATCTGGAGGGGGTGCGCGCCGGCTCGCTCGCCTGGTTCGGGCGGCCCCCGGCGCGGCTGGATCCGGCAGAGGCGGCGCTGTTGATCGCCCTCGCACGCCGGCCAGGCGCGCTGCGGCCTGACCGGCATCCAGAGGCCTCGCGCGCCGCGCGGGATGCGGTGCTGGCGCATCGCACGGCGGCGAGCACGGCGCTGACCAGCGCCGACCGGACGCAGGGCCAGGCGGTAGCGCTTCCCACGCACAGACGCGCCATGCCGCGATACGCCCCGCATTCGGCGCGTGAGGTCGCGCGGCTGGGCGGGGCGCGCATTCCCACGACGCTCGATCTGCCGCTGCAACGCGCGGTCGAAACGATGGCGGCGCAGGCGCTCGAAACCTTGCCCGAACGCACCGCGATCGCGGTCGCGGTGGCGGACCACGCGGCACGCGAGTTCCGGGTGCTGGTCGGCGGCACCTTTGGGGATGAGCAACGGGCCGGCAGCCTGGACCTGACGCTGGCGACGCGTTCGCCGGGCTCGGCGCTGAAGCCCTTCCTCTATGCCATGGCCTTCGAGGCCGGGCTGACCCGGCCGGAGACGGTGCTGGCCGACCTGCCCTTCCGCTTCGCGACCTATGCGCCGGAGAATTTCGATCGCGGCTTCGCGGGCCAGATCACCGCAGCGGATGCGCTGCGGCAATCGCTGAACCTGCCGGCGGTGGCGCTGCTGGACCGGCTTGGGCCGCTGCGCTTCGCCGCGGCGTTGAAGGCGGCCGGTGCCGCGCCGCGTCTTGCGCCTGGGGCGGCGCCGTCGCTGCCCCTCGCGCTCGGCGGCGCGGGCACGACGCTGCGCGAGATGATGGCCCTCTACGCGACCCTGGCGGGGGAGGGCGTGGCCGAGCCGTTGCAGCTTCGTCCCGGCGGCGCACGGGTGCCGGTGCGGGTGCTGGAGGCCTCGGCCGCGCGGCAGGTGGCGGGCATCCTCACCCAGGGCTTTCCCGGCGGCGGGCCGGCCGGGATCGCGTGGAAGACTGGCACGAGCTGGGGCGGGCGCGATGCCTGGGCCTTCGGGTTTGATCGCGCCCATGTGGTGGGCATCTGGATCGGGCGGCCGGATGGCACGCCGATCCCGGGTGCGACGGGGCGGTCGCTCGCCATGCCGGTGCTGGCGCGGGTGATGGGGCTGCTGCCGCCGGCGCCGCTCACCGGCCTGCGCGTGCGCCCGGCCTCGAACGAGGCGGGTGCGGACCGGCTGCGGCTGCTGTTTCCGCCGCCCGAGGCGCAGCTCTCGGATGCGGCGGGGCCGGTCACCCTGCGCGCCATGGGCGGGCAACGGCCGCTGACGTTTCTGGTCGACGGCCAGCCCATCGCGCATGAACGCGCCCGGCGCGAGGCGAGCTGGCAGCCGCCTGGGCTGGGCTTCTTCCGCATCACCGTGCTGGACGCGCAGGGGCAGTCCGCGCGCGCCGAGGTGCGCGTCAGGGCGGAGTGATCAGCGCCGCGCTTCGATGGCGTCCCAGATCGCGCGTTCCAGATGCACGCCGTCGAAGCGCGCCAGCTCCTGCAATCCGGTGGGGCTGGTGACGTTGATCTCGGTGAGCCAGTCGCCGATCACGTCGATGCCCACGAAGATCATCCCCCGCTCGCGGAGTTCCGGCCCGATGGAGGCGCAGATCTCGTGCTCGCCCGCGGTCAGCGTGGTGGGCATCGGCGTGCCGCCGACATGCATGTTGGACCGCGCCTCACCGGCGGCGGGCACCCGGTTGATTGCCCCCATCGCCACGCCATCGACCAGGATGATGCGCTTGTCGCCCTGGCGCACCTCGGGGACATAGCGCTGGATCATCAACGGCTCGCGCGAGCGCTCCGTAAACAATTCAATCAGGGAGTTCAGGTTAGAATCCTCGGGCCGCAGATGGAAAACCCCTGCGCCGCCATTGCCGAAGAGCGGCTTGAGGATGATGTCACCATGCTCCGCACGAAACGCAGCGATGCGCGCCCGGTCTGCGGTGACCAGCGTGGGCGGCATCAGCTCAGGAAATTTCAGGACGAAGAGTTTTTCGGGCGCGTTGCGCACGGCGGCAGGGTCGTTCACGACCAGCGTCTTGGGGTGGATGTGCTCGAGCAGGTGGGTCGAGGTGATGTAGGCCATGTCGAAGGGCGGGTCCTGGCGCATCAGCACCACATCCATGGTCGCGAGGTCGATCATCTCGTCCGGACCGAGCGTCGCATGCGCGCCGGCGCCGCGCTGGACGGTCACGGTCTGCGCGCGCGCGGTCAGTGCGCCGGCCTGGAAGGCGAGATCGCGCGGGTGGTAGTGCCACATCGCATGCCCCCGGGCCTGGGCTTCGAGCATGAGCGCGAAGGTGCTGTCGGCATTCGGGTTGACGCTCAGGATGGGGTCCATCTGGACCGCGACGCGCAGGCTCTTGGCCATGAGTTTGCCCCTCTCGGCTATCGCCTCGGCTGTGCCATTCCGACGGCCTCGCGACCAGCCTTAAAGTTTTGGCGACGAGGCGGTTCACGGCAGCGGACCCTAAACCAACCACAGGTTGTTTATAGTAAAGAAAACAACGATTTGTCTTTATTTATGAAACGCGGGTGGCCATTGGTTGCGAAGACATGAACGAGACGGCCTGGAGATCACACCGTGCTGAATAACAACAATCCCTTCGTCTTCGCCTCCTCTTCGGCAGCGGATCCGCTCTCGCCCCAGGATGCGCTCGCCAGCGCGCCGGGCATGCCCCAGAGCTTTGCCTGGTCGCATCTTTTCGTCACGCTCGCCGAGGTGGCGCCAACGCAGCACAGCCTGCCGCATGCCGCCCACGTGACCCAAGCCACCGCGTTGCCAGCCGCCGTGGAGGAGGCCGCTGTCCCGGCCGAGCACACCGAGGCGACGGTTGTGGTCGCCGCGGCCATCGAGGTGGCCGTCGCCGCCCCAAAGCCGGCGTTGGTGATCATCGCCGAGCCCGCGCCGCTGCCGGCGCCGAGCGAGCACTTCATTCCCGCCGCCCTGCCAGCCGACCCTGCCTTCGATGCCTATGCGCGCCTGTTCCGCAACATCGAGGACCGGGACCTGCTCGCCGACCTGCACGCCACCCTCGCACCCGGCAGCGACTTCGCCAACGCGTTCGGGCCGCCGCTCGGCTGAGCCGAGCGGGTCAGTTCAGGCGCTGGCGCAGCTCCGCCATGATGTCGCGCACCTTGGCCGCCGCGGGCCCATCGGACTGGATGGCCAGAAAGCGCTCGAAGGCGGTGAGCGCGGCGGCGATGCGCTCCAGCCGCTGGTTCATCAGCCCCGCCTCGCGCCACAGCGGCGCCTCGCCGGGTGCGATGCGCAGCATGTCCTCGGCGCAGGTCAGCGCGCCGGCCAGGTCGCCGACGCGCAGGCGGCGCAGCTTGATGTTGTTCTGCAGGCGCAGCAGCACCGCGCGCCGGCCCATCGGCGCCAGCACGCCCGGACGCAGCTCGGCCTTCTCGCCCTCCACCCGCTTGATCAGGGCTCGCAGCTCGGGGGCTGCGAGGGCAGCGCCACCGCCGAAGACATCCACCACGAGCTGGCCACGCTGGCCTTCGAGCGCGAGCAGGAAATGGCCGGGAAAATCCAGCCCATGCGCGGGCCAGCCGGCCGCCTCGGCCGCGTGCAGCCAAAGGATGCCGATCGCGACGGGCAGGCCCCGCCGGCGTTCCAGCACCTGCAGCAGGTTGGCGTTGGCGGGGTCCTCGTAGGTCTGGTCGTCGCCTGCGAATCCGGCCTCGCCATGCAGCACGCCGGCCAGCACCGCCCGGCGCGCCGCGAGGTCGCCGCCATCGGCCGCGGGTGCCGCCGTCGCGGCATCCACCGCGGCGCGGGCGAGCAGCGAGAGGTCCATGGTGGCGGCGCGCCAGTCGCACTGCGGCGCGTCGATGCGCGCGAGCTGCAGGGCGGTTGCGGCCAGGTCGATCTCGTCATCGGGCAACTGGCCGACGGCGTCGAGCGCGGCGCGGGCTTCGGCGGTCTGGGTCTCTGACATGGCCCGAGTTTCGCGGCACGGCCGCCGCGACGCAAGCATCACGCCCCCGGGCGGGTGCCCTTCCGCAGGTGGAAGGATGGCCGCCTCAGCGCGGCACCATCCGCCCGAGCGCCCGTCCGCCAAAGATGTGCATGTGGAAGTGCGGCACCTCCTGGCCGGCATCGACGCCGGTATTGGCGAGAATCCGGTAGCCCGACGCCTCGAGGCCCAGCAGCTGCGCCGTGGCCGCCACGGCGCGCCAGAAATCGGTGATCTCGTCCGGCGTCGCGGTGGCGCCGAAATCGGCGGACGAAACATAGGCCCCCTTGGGGATCACCAGCACATGCACGGGTGCCAGCGGGTTGATGTCGTGGAAGGCGAGGCTGTGCGTGGTCTCGTGCGCGCGCTTGCAGGGGATTTCGCCGCGCAGGATGCGCGCGAAGATGTTCTGCGGGTCATAGGGGGGCAGGCCGTTGGTGCTCATGGTTTGCGCTCCGTCTCCGCCTGCCTGATGCCATAGGGCGCGACCAGCTTCCAGACATGCGCGGGGACCATGGATTTCAGCCGGCGGGGATAGGCGCGGCGGAGGTGCAGGATGGTCTCGACCGCCTTCATCTCGACGCGGGCGCGGGCGAATTCCAGGCCGCGCGGGCCGATGCGCGGCATCAGGAAGCTGACGATCGGCCGCAGCCAATTGGGCATGCGGCGCAGCGGCAGCCCGCCCGCGGCGCGTTCGGTATTGGCGAGGAATCCCTTCACGGCGCCAGCGCGCTTGCCGGCGCTGCCAAGCGGTTCGGCCACCAGCTCGGCGCCCAAAAGGGCTGCCAGCTCCTCGCCATGCGCATTGCGGATAATCAGCCATTGCTCGCCCTGGCCCGCCATGTAGCCCACGGTGATGTCGGCGAGCGCGTTGGTGTAGTCCACGCAGGTGCGGCAGGTGAGCGGGAAAAAGTCGGGTGCCAGCTTCGAGATGGGCAATTGCAGGAAGGGGATCTCCCGCTTGCGGCCATCGGCGAAGCGGAGTTCGACCATGTAGTCGGCGCGGAACTCCAGATAGGTGATGCTGTCGGGATGCTCGTCTAGCAGGGCGAGGAAGGTGTGGAAATTCTCGGTCGTGGTGTTGTCGGAACACGGCGTGCCGATGACGCTGATGCGCTCGAAGCCGAGCTGCGCCTCGATGGCGCGGAGCGCATGCACCTGGCAGGGAATGCCGATAATGGCGATGCGCGTGTAACCCGCTGCCTTGGCCGGTTCGAGCAGGGCCAGCAGCGGCGCGTAGCCCATGCGCATGCCGCGGCATTGCGCCATGCCTTCGGGCTTCGTCACCAGCACGGGCACCGGCTTCCAGCGGTCATCGGGGTCAGGCGCCATGGTCAACACAGCCTCGACCGCGCCGGTTTCCAGCAGCCGCTCGGCGATTCGCGTTGCGATGCCGGTCCATTGCGCGCCGGCGCGCGGCGTGGCAAGGCGCGCGCGCACCATACGGCGATAGGGTCCGAAGAACAGCTCGTCGCCCAGTCCAGGGTCGCGGGCGCGACCATGGGTGGCCACCTCGCGCGCGGGATAGTCGGGCGCGATGAACTGGCAGGCCGTGCCGCAGGCCTTGGCGATGGCCATGCGCGAGACGCCGCAATCCGTGCAGAGGCCGCGCGGCGCCGCTTCCCCGATCGGCGGCGCCGTCAGCGCGCTCACGCGACCCCCAGCGGCGCGTGTTCGAATTCCGGCACCATGCGATTGAGCTGCGCCAGCGCGGCCCCGGTGGCACTTGAGCGCGCCTGCGCCGCGATCTCGTCGATGGCGCGTCCGACCTGCACCGCGTCGGTGGTGCGCGGCGTCGCCATCAGCAGGCCGGGGAACTGCGTCGCACGCGGCGGCTCCTGGCCATGGAACATTTCCTCGAACAGCTTCTCGCCCGGGCGCAGGCCGGTGAAGCGGATCTCCACATCCTCCTCCGGCCGCAGCCCGGCGAGGCGGATCATGCGCCGGGCAAGATCCACGATCTTCACCGGCTCGCCCATGTCGAGCACGAAGATGCCGCCATCGGAGAGTTCCGCCGGCTGATCGGGCCGGTCCTCGGCGCCGACGACGCTCGCCTGCAGCACCAGGCCCACCGCCTCGCGCACGGTCATGAAGTAGCGGCGCATGTCGGGGTGGGTGACGGTGAGCGGCCCGCCGCGCTCCAGCTGGCGGCGGAACAGCGGCACGACCGAGCCGGTGGAGCCCAGCACATTGCCGAAGCGCACGGTGATCAGCCGCATGCCGGCCTTCTCCGTTCGCGCCTGACGGTCCAGCGCCTGGCAGTACATCTCCGCCAGGCGCTTGGAGGCGCCCATGACGGAGGTGGGGTTCACCGCCTTGTCGGTGGAGATGAACACCATGGCGCGCGTGCCGGCCGCGCGCGCGGCATCGGCCACGATCCGCGTGCCGAGGGCGTTGGTGAGCAGGCCCTCCAGCGGGTCGTTCTCCACCATCGGCACATGCTTCAGGGCGGCGGCGTGGAAGACCAGCTCGGGCTTGATCTCGGCGAACAGGCGCTGGATGCGCGCCTCGTCGCGCACATCGGCCAGCACGGCGCGGCGGAGGATCTCGGGGTGCTTCTCGCGCAGCTCCAGGTCGATTTCGTAAAGGACGTATTCGCCATGGTCGAGCAGGGTGAGCGAGGCCGGGCCGAGGGCCGCGACCTGGCGCGCGAGCTCCCCGCCGATGGTGCCGCCCGCGCCAGTGACCAGCACGCGGCGGCCCTGCACCAGCCGCGCCATGCCCTCGCGGTCGAGCGGCACCTGGGGGCGGTCCAGCAGCTCCTCGATCGAAACCGGGCGCAGCTCCTGACGCGGTGCGGCGCCGGCGTCGAGCGCGGTCGGCGGCGGCGCGCGGCGCACCGGAACGCCGTGATGGTCGGCGGCATCCATGAGCTTCTGCAGCGCGGCACCCTGCACCCGCGGATCGGCGAGCACGATGGCGGCGGGCAGCCGGTTCTCGGCGCGGAGCTGGTCCAGCACGGTGTCGGCTTCCTCGACCAGGCCCAGGATCGGGTGTCCCTGGATGCGTCGACCCAGCTGGCGTTCGCGCAGCGACAGGATTCCGATGACGCGCCAGCGCGGGGCGCGTTCCTGCGCCAGCGCCCGGATGAACAGGTCCGCGCCATCGCCGGCGCTGGCGATCAGCACAGGCTGGGCGGCATCGGCGCTGTCATCGGTGGTGCGGCGCGCGCGCAGGCGACCGGCGACGCGCGGCGCGCCGAGCAGAGCCGCAAGTGCCAGCGCATGGATCACGGGGAAGGCGAGGTTAGGCGAGCGCCAGATATCCACGGCGTGGCACGCGGCCCAGAACAGGGCCGCCGCGAGGATCGCGGCGCCGCTGATGCCGAGCAGCTCGCGCAGCCCCGCGAAACGCCAATACTGGCGCGGCATGCCGAAGGGCAGCCCGGCGAGCAGGAGGGCCGCAACCGCGCCGGGTACGCCCGCCAGCCACCAGGGGCCGGACGGCCAGGCGCCGGGCGCGGCGAGCCACAGTGCCACCGGCAGCGCCAGGGCGGCGATGAGCCCGTCCAGGACGAGGTTGAGCAGAATGCGATTCGAAGAGGCGCGCGCCATGCGGCCGCTATAGAGCAGCAGGGCGGCGGCGGGAATGCGGAGGGACGCTGCGCCCTTCGTCGCTCCATGATGCTGCGCCCGTCCGGCGGGCACGCGTCAAGAGCAGGCGGGCTGCGCCCGGCGCTGCGCGTCTCCTGACCCGCACCCGCCGACCGGAACGAGGGCTTGGGGTCGAAGAAGCGGGCCGGCTGCTGACTAGAGGGCCGCGATCGCGCCGGCCAGCAGCGTGAGTTCGCCCGCGTTCAGGTCCGAGACAAGCACTAGTGGATCCCGTCGCGGATCAGTGGCAGCAGTTGGAAGCCGTTTTGGGCTCGGGGCGTCCGCGGCCAGCCCTGCGCCGCCTGCTCGGGCGTGGCGAAGACGGTGATCGCGTGCTCGCGCCGCCGGTACGTCCTGGCCCTGGCGGCGCTCGGCGGCGATGCCCTGGCCCAGGGCAGCCCGGCCTATCCCGCTGCAGCCAGCGCGCCCGTCGCGACGCCTGCGGATGCACGTCATTTCTACGTGGTCACCGTCCACCTCGATGGCGCGACCGGAACCACAGCCTCCGCCGCGCATCCGGCCGAGGCCTACCCGATGCAGGCCTTGCCGGCGGGCGGCGGGCTGCTGCTGCGGCCGCTGAGCGCGGAAGGCAATTGGAGCGTGCGCGCCTTCATGTTCCAGCCGAGCCAGGTCATCGTGCCGGCCGGCGCGCCGGTGACGCTCACCTTCGTGGGCGTCCAGGGCGTGAGCTTCCGCATCGCGGTCGATGGTGTCGCCGAGCAAGTCACGATCCGGCGCGGCGAGATCCGCAGCGTGACGGTCCCGGCCGAGCAGCCGGGCATCATCGGCTTCCGTGCGCTCGACCACGCGCCCTCGATGACCGGGCAGATCCTGGTCCTGCCGCGCTGAGGCGCGTGGCCGCCGCCGCTTGCTTCAGGCGGCGGCGGCGGTCAGCAGCGGGTTCGCCCGGCTGAAGGCGTTGGGCAGTGTCTCAGGGTCACGGAGCACATAGCCGCGGCCCCAGACGGTGCCGATCAGATCGCCGGCTTCGGCGACCGAGAGCTTCTTGCGGAGCTTGCAGATGAAGACATCGATGATCTTCACCTCGGGCTCATCGAGTCCGCCATAGAGGTGGTTGAGGAACACCTCCTTGGTGAGCACGACGCCCTTGCGCAGCATCAGCAATTCCAGGATCGCGTATTCCTTGCCGGTGAGGTGGACGTGACGCCCCTTCACCGTGACCTCCTTGCTGGCGAGGTTGAGCGTCAGCCCGCCGACGGTGAGCGAGGGCTGCGAGAAGCCCTTGGTGCGCCGCACGATCGCCTGGATGCGGGCGACCAGCTCGGACTGGTCGAAGGGCTTGGTCACGTAGTCATCGGCACCGAGGCCGAGGGCGCGGACCTTTTCGGTCGAGCGGCTATGGCCGGACAAGACCATGACCGGACTGTCCATCCGCGCAGCGCGAAGCCGGCGGAGGACCTCATAGCCTTCCATGTCCGGAAGCGAGAGATCCAGGATCACCAAGTCATAATCGTAGAGCTTAGCGAGGTCGCAGGCCTCCTCGCCCGTGTCGGACACGTCCACAATCATGGAAGCGTGCCGCAACATGAGCGAAATCCCGCGAGAAGCGGTGAGGTCGTCTTCAACCAAAAGGATGCGCATCTCTCGTTCTCCACACCTATAACGTGTGTTTAAGGCGAAATTCTGGGAATGAAAAGGGAATATCACACGATGAACGTCTCAAAATACAAAATTTCGCTAAGTTTCTTCGTTGCCTGAGAATGGCGCCATCGACGAAGCTCTCAAAATAAGACCTCTCTGATAAAAATAATCGGAAAATGGCGCGATGCGAAGGCCGACGAACTGCCTCGCCTTGCCTTCGCCGAGACCGTATCATCCCTCCATGCGCAAAACCCTTTCCGTTCGCCGCCTGCCGATGCTGGCCCTGGCCCTGCTCGCCGCCTGCGCCGCGAGCGGGTCGTCTGATGACGGCGCCGGTGGCCTCACCGAGGCACCGCGTGGCGCCTTCGGAAGCTATCTCGTTGGCCGCATGGCGATTTCCGAGAGCGACACGCGCATGGCCGCCGACAGCCTGCTCGCCGCACTGCGCGAGGCGCCGGAGGAGCCGGAGGTGCTGACCCGCGCCTTCATCGCGACGGTGCTCGATGGTCGCGCCGACGCGCTGCGGCTCGCCCGCCGCCTGCCGGACAATGCCATCGCGCAGCTTCTGGTCGCCGGCGCCGATGCCCAGGCCGGCCGATGGGATCGCGCCGAACAACGCTTCCGCGCGCTGCCGCGCCAGGGCGCGACGCAGGTCCTGCAGCCGATGCTCGTGGCCTGGGCGCAGCAGGGGCGCGGGCAGACCGACGCGGCACTCGCGACGCTTCGCCCGCTGACCGAGGCCGGCCGCCTGCGCGGCCTGCACGCACTTCATGCGGCGATGATCGCCGACCTCGCCAGCCGCCCGCGCGACGCCGAACGCTACATCCGCATTGCCCTGACCGAAACGGAACAGCCCACCGCTCGGCTCATCCAGGTTGCTGCCGGGATCCTGGCGCGGGCCGGGCGCGATGCCGAGGCCATCCGTCTGCTCGACCAGAACCTGCGCAGCCAGGACGACCTTGCGCTGGAATCGGGCGAGGAGGGGCGCCGTCGTCTGCTCGCGAGCCAGCCTGTGGCCGCACCCGTGGAGGGCATCGCGGAGGCGGAGCTGGCGCTGGCGGCGGCGTTGCGCGGCCAGGCGGCGCCGGAGTTCTCGCTGCTCCTCACCCGGCTCGCGCTGCGGCTGCGACCCGGCTTCGCCCCCGCCCTGCTGCTCGCCGCCGACGCGCTCGCGCAGGAGGACCAGCACGCGGCGGCCCTGGCCTTGCTCGACGACGTGCCGGAGGGCGATGCCATGGCCGGCGCCGCCGCGCTGCGCCGCGCCACCTACCTCGAACGGTTGAACCGCCAGGATGAGGCCGCGACGGTGCTGCGCCGGCTTGCCGTCGCGCGCCCCATTGCCTGGCAGCCGCTCGCGCGCCTGGGCGACCTCGAACGCGCGCGCAGCCGCTGGGTCGAGGCGGTTGAGGCCTATGATGGCGCCATCAGCCGCATCGCGACGGCGCAGAGCCAGGACTGGCCCATCTTCTACGCGCGGGGCATCGCGCAGGAACGTGCCGGGCGCTGGCCGCGCGCCGAGGCGGATTTCCGCCGCGCGCTGGAACTCTCGCCCGAACAGCCCTTCGTGCTGAACTATCTCGGCTATTCCTGGGTGGAGCAGGGGCTGAACCTCGCCGAGGCGCGGTCCATGCTGGAACGTGCCGTGGCCCTGCGCCCCAATGACGGCAACATCGCCGACAGCCTCGGCTGGGCGCTGTTCAAGCTCGGCGACATGCCGGGCGCAATCCGCTGGCTGGAGCGCGCGGTGGAGATCGAATCCCGGAGCTCCGTCATCAACGACCACCTGGGCGACGCCTACTGGATGGCCGGGCGCCGGCGCGAGGCGGAGTTCCAGTGGCGCCGCGCGCTCGCCCTTGGGCCGGAGCAGGGCGAGGGTCCGCGCATCGAGGCGAAGCTGCGCGACGGATTGCCCGCCGGGACGCCGCCGCGCCCGTGATCCGGGAGGCCGCGCCGGCCAAGGTCAACCTGTTCCTGCAGGTCGCCGGCCGGCGACCCGACGGCTATCACCTGCTCGACAGCCTGGTGGTCTTCGCAGCGGTCGGCGATGTCGTCTCCGCGACCTCGGCGCCGGATTTCTCGCTGGCGATTGCCGGGGACGAGGCTCCGGGCCTGATCGGCGAGGACGACAATCTGGTGCTGCGCGCCGCGCGCGCCCTGGCCGCTGCGGCAGGGGTCGGGCAATGCGCCGCGCTTCACCTGGAAAAGGCACTACCGGTCGCATCCGGGATCGGCGGCGGCAGCGCGGATGCGGCCGCGGCGCTGCGCGCGCTTACCCGGCTCTGGGATATTCCGGAGGAGGTTGCGCGTCGCGTGGCGCCCCAGCTCGGCGCCGATGTGCCGGCCTGCCTGGTTGGGCATCCGCTGCGCATGACAGGGATCGGCGAGATGATCGGGCCGGCCCCTGCGCTGCCGGAGTTTGGACTGGTGCTGGCCAATCTGCGCGTGCCGGTCGCAACGCCGGATGTATTCCGGCGCTTGGCCGGTCGGTTCTCCGGACCAGCGCGCCTGCCCGAGGGCTGGGCGGATCCGGCGGCGATGGCCGCCGATCTCGCGCGGCTGTCCAATGACCTCGAGGCGCCGGCGATCGAGAGCTGCCCCGCGATCGCGCCGGTGCTCGCGGCGCTCGCCGCCCTGCCCGGCGCGCTGCTCGCGCGGATGAGCGGATCGGGTGCGACCTGCTTCGCCATCATGCCCGATGCGTCCAGTGCCGCGCGCGCCGCCGCCTTGCTGCCGGCAAGCTGGTGGCGCTGGGGCGGGGGGCTTGCCGCGCCGCCCGCTGCGCCCTTATGAGGGCGCTGCGATGGGGCGTCGCCAAGCGGTAAGGCAGCGGTTTTTGGTACCGCCATTCCCAGGTTCGAATCCTGGCGCCCCAGCCACGCAGTCGCGGTGTCGCAGACAATTCTGCGGTCCCCGCTGCCCTGCTCCGAAATCCCCGCCTTTTCGGCCATTAATCGCGGCGCATACGGCGAATCGTACTTGAGAGACGCTGGCCGGGCGTAGTTCGGAGTCCTGAAGGCGGCCCGGTCTCTTGTGCCGAATTCGGCATGTACAGTTCGTGTCTGATGCCGGTCCGCGGAGGACGGATCTTCCTGCAGGGACGCCCCGACACCTTCGGAGCAGAGTTTCAGGTGAACCCGAGAGGCCGGCGTTGCTCCTGCCAGTCCGAGGGGACCCTGGTGTCCCGCATTAGCCGCGATGCCGTCAGGTTCGCCGGCTGGCATCCGCCAAGGATCGCCTCGACAATGTCCGGGGCAAGCCAGGCGAGGCGCAGGAGGCGAGTCGCATAAGACTGCGAGATTCCCTGTTCCGCTGCAAAGGCCGTCAGGCTCGGCGCAGCACTTCCGGCGAGCGCCTGGCGTAACGCCCATGCTTTGGCGACCAGGCGCGCCAGTGATGGGTCTGCCCGATCGGTGGCCACCGTCGCGCCGACCAGCAGCGCCATCTCGCGACCGGCGCGCCGCAGCGCCACGGGCTCGGTGAGCGAGATGCTTGGATGCTGTCGCTGGCCATCATGGGTGCCCGCCACTGTTTCCCCTCGCGGTTCTCCAGCGAGCACAGCGACCAGCCCTGCCGGAGAAAGGTCGGTAGTGATCTCCTGTCTTCCCACGGTGATGGCAGCGCCAAGGGCCAACAGGGTTTCGCGTTGGCCGACGAGCGAGCCGTCCCGCAAATTCTGACCGAGGGTTTGAGCGCCATCGAGTAGCCGGCTTTGCTGCGCGCCATCTGGCGGCAGCGCCCCTGCGGATCGAAGCGTTCGCAGCAGCTCCGGCCCATCGCAGAGGAGCCGAGCGATGCGCCCTGCCACGACGCGCTCCAGCGCCGCTGCGGGCACCCGTAGCGCATCCGGATGGTCGTCGCGCACGCCATCGATTAAGCTACGCGAGACGTAGTAGCGATATCGCCGACCACCCTTGTTGGCATGGGTTGCCGCCATCGCTTCACCCGCGGTGTCAGCGATCATGCCCGCCAATAGGCTCGGATGATGAGCGTTCGCCCCTGAGCGATGATCCGCCCGTCCTTCGGCGAGACGCTGCTGTACTGCCTCCCAAAGCTCCGCTTCGACAATCGCCTCATGCTGGCCAGCATGAACATCGCCTCGATGCGCAACCTCTCCGCGATAGGTGCGATTTTGCAGCAGGTGGAACAGCGCTCCACGTCCTATCGGTGTACCAGCCTTGCCGGTGATGCCGTCCGCCGCCAGGCGCTGCTTGACGAGCCGCACCGTGCCCAAGTCGAGATAGGCTCGATAAATTCTGCGAACTCGCTCTGCCTCCGTCGTGTTGACGACCAACCTACGTTCACGGACATCGTAGCCGAGCGGTACAGAGCCACCCATCCACATGCCCTTGCGCTTGGAGGCGGCGATCTTGTCGCGGATACGCTCGCCGGTGACCTCGCGCTCAAACTGCGCGAAGGAGAGCAGCATGTTGAGCGTGAGCCGCCCCATGCTCGTGGTGGTGTTGAACTGCTGAGTGACCGAGACGAAGGATGCGCCATGACCGTCAAGCACCTCGACGATCTTGGCGAAGTCCGAGAGAGAGCGGGTCAGGCGGTCGACCTTGTAGACCACCACCAGATCGACCCGCCCGGAAGCGACGTCGGCAAGGATGCGCTGCAGGGCGGGGCGGTTCATGCTGCCGCCGGAGAGGCCGCCATCATCGTAGAGGGCGGGCAGCAAGGCCCAGCCTTCGTGACGCTGGCTGCGGATGTACGCCTCGCAGGCTTCGCGCTGGGCATCGAGCGAGTTGAACTCCTGCTCCAGCCCCTCCTCAGATGACTTACGGGTGTAGACGGCGCAGCGAAGCCCGACGCGAGCTGCGGGCTGGCCAGGTCGGACGCGGCTACGCACTGATGATGTTCCCACTCACGCAGCGGGGCTGCACAGTCGCCCTCCTGCGCAGCAATCCGAAGAACCGCGGTCCGGACCAGTTGGTGCCGGTGATGTGGAAGGCGATCTCGGTGAGGGACGAGAAGTGTTTCCCCGCCATCTCAAAGCCGGCCTCCAGCACCAGCACGGTGTAGGTGCGGCCATGCCATTCTCGCAGGAGGGTTGAACCCGGCTTGATCCGTGGCGTGGCATTTGTTGGCTTCTGCGCAGCGGCGGGATCGGCGCATGCCAAGGCGGCCAACCTGCCGCGGGTCGCTGCGCTGAGGCCGCCGTGCTGGCCGACCTGTTGGTGATAGGCGATGTCCCGTTGCAAGAAGTCGGAGCTCGCTGCGCCGGGCGCCGCTCTCCCCAGAAGGCGTTCCCAGTCCCGCCGCAGCATTGTGGCGGCTGTATCGTCGCCGGTCAGGCGGTAGCCTGCCCGATGCGACCGGGGCATCCTCTGCGTCCTCAGCCGGCCGCTGTGAGGCGGTAGGCCTTCCGGCCGTCCACCTGAATGAGGGCGATCGGGAAGCCGCGCTGGCGCAGGCCTGTGACGGCAGCGCGGGTGGTGTGCGGCAGCCAGTTGGTGAGTGCGGTGAGTTCGGTCAGCGTCGCGCCCTTCTCTGCGGCGATCGCCTGCAGCGCTGCGCCCAGCTTGCCGGTCGGGCGACGCGGGCCTGTGGCGCCGCTTTCCGGATCGGCAAAGCCTCCGTTATGGGCCTTGCCGGCAGCGTCCTCGACCGTCGCGATGGCATCGATTTGTGGATCCACCGCCGCAGCCTTGCCAAGATCGGTTGCCTGGCAGGCCGGCGCCTCAGCGGGCGCACCGACTGCGGCAAGGCCAGCGGCTGTCAGGCGGAGGCCGATGTCCTTGCCAGCCGCGTCGGTACGCCAGGCGTTGCGCGCATCTTCGGCCTGAATCTCTTCGACGAAATGCAGCTTGAGGAGCGCGGCGAGCAGGGAGCGGCAAGCGCCGCCGCGGAGGGGGATCGTGGCAGGCAGCGGGAGCAGCAGACGGTTCGGGCGCTCAGCGCCAGCTGTAAGGACCTGGAGCTGCGCATTCGAGAGGTTCATCGTGATGGAGGACATCGGGACGGTTCCTGTTGCGGAGCGGCCGCACTATGCGGCGCTCCCACCACCCGAAGCCCGGGACATGCCGGGTTTGCTCTCGCGAGGTCCGTGTCGCGCGCCGCGTCAACACCAATGCTTGCCGTCGTGATGAAGTCGAGCTGAATGCATTGGCGGAAGTAGGATATCGCTAGCGCGCCGGGTTTGGCCGAAAACAGCCGGTCCGCTGTGCAGTGGGTAAACGCGGGGGCGGGCGCGACCGTCCGAGCCGGAGCGGGGACGTGGGCGCGCCGGGCTGGTGCCCGCTAGGCCAGGCCCAAAGCAGCAGTGCCGCCTTGCCCGCCAACACGACTAAAGTTTTCAGCTTGGACATCCTGCGCCATCATGGCGGCGCCCACTGCTGGTGTCCCAGCGAGGCGCAGGCACTCGACGGCGTCCACCGCACCAGTGCCTAGAACCCGTCTAAGGGTTCATGTTCGAAGGAATTGTAAGGGATTGGCGAAGAGCAAGCAGGCCAAGCTCTGGCTGCAGTTCGCTGCGCTGCCGATGACGCAGGTCGGCGGTGAGCTGCGTGTGCTGCTGGTGACGAGCCGCGAAACGCACCGCTGGGTGCTTCCGAAGGGCTGGGCGGAAACGGGACTTACGCCGCCGGAGCTCGCTGCCAAAGAGGCGTTCGAGGAGGCCGGCGCCGTCGGCGCCATGGCGGCCAACCCCACCGGGACGTACCGCTATCGCAAGCGCCTGAAGGCGGGGCGGCGGGTGACGTGCCTGGTGGGCGTCTTCGCGATGCACGTAGACCAGCTCCTGGAGGAGTGGCCCGAGGCGGGGGAGCGCGAGCGCCGCTGGTTCAGCCCAGCCGAGGCGGCGGGGCTCGTGCAGGAGGAAGGCCTTGCTGCTTTGCTCCGGGGGCTACCCAACACGACCGGGATCTGACGCCCTTGGCCGCGGGTCCAGAGGGACTACCCCTCGCGGCTTCCCAGCGCAATTACGGCGGGGCGATATGGCCCGAAGCAGCCTGTCGCTTTCGACGCTGCATCAGAAAACACGGACACTTTGCGGTAGTACCCGTCCGGCGAGCACCGCCTTCCGCGGCGGGGCTGGAGGTGTCCTGTGTTCGTACGGGCGCTTTTGTGAGCGTCGGTAAGGACTGAGGCGTCGATGGAGATCATCACCGGGGTCGGGCGTCGACGGCGCTGGCGGCCGGAGCAGAAGTTGCGGATCCTGGCCGAGCTCGATGAGCCAGGAGCTTCGGTAGCCGAGGTTGCACGGCGGCACGAGATCAGCTGTGGCCTGGTGTGGCAGTAGCGGGACGCGCAGCGGCGCGGAGAGTTGGTGGATCAACCGGCCTTCCTGCCAATGCGGGTGCTGTCCGCGCCCGAAGCTGCACCCGCCCAGCCGCCCTGCGATGCGGCAGCCAGCAGCACCCAAACGGTCAGCATCTGCGCGGCGCCGGTCACGCTGCGACTTAGCTGCAATGCTGGTCGCGGTCGCTGAGCGCCGCGATATTGATCGCTTAACCCTCAGACTTCTGCCGTTCGATTCCACTCGGATGGACGTGTTCGTCTGTTGCTGTGACGTCGGAATGGCCGCTTTCGTCGCGCTTTACTGAGCGGTTCTCCTTCGCCGCGGCCTTGGCCTGCTTGGCGCGCTCCCGATCTTGACGTTCGATGTTGTAATTTGGCTTTCGCATAACTTACCCTTGTCAGAACGATGGCGCGCTTTGCCCTGGTGAGCGCAAGTGCCTGCGCTACCCGCCTTGGAGTCGCGAAGGCGGATGCCACGACCCCTACGAGCCCGCATCCTAGGCGTATATGCGCCGCATGCCCGACGGCGCCGACAATGCGCGCTATCTTACGCGCATTGCGTCACAATACCCCTTTCCGGCGCGGTGTTGGTCCAGCGATCCAGGGCTACGATGCAAGTACGCAATCTACGGCCAGCTTGGTGCTAGACCGACAACTCCCGACGAGAGAGCCATTTTTTGATCGAACAGTATGGCTGGTCCGATGCGCTGCGGTTGGAATTCGAGCCGCATGCTCTCGCCGGCTACATCCCCGCGCGCATTGTCATGCAGCAACGCGAAGTGAATCTCGTTGCCGCGGATGTTGGCAATCTGAGCGCCAGGCTCTCAGGACGCCTGCGTCATGAGGCTAGAGAGGCTGGTCACCCAGCCGCCGGCGACTGGGTGGCAGTGTCGGCTAACGCCGGCGACGGAAAGGCCACCATCCATGCCGTCCTGCCTCGCCGCACGGCCTTCGTGCGTCGGGCGGCCGACAGCGCGCACACGCTCCAGGTCATCGCTGCCAACATTGACGTCGTTTTCATCGTCACATCGATGAACGCGGACCTTAATCCCCGTCGGCTCGAGCGCTTCCTCGCAGCGGCCTGGCAAAGCGGTGCGCGACCGGTGGTCGTTCTGACCAAGTCCGACCTTTGCGACGAACCCGAGGTCCAAGCCGCGGAGATCGCCACCCTGGCGGCAGGGTGCCCGGTGCTTGTCGTTTCAGTGCGCCAGGATCGTGGGCTGCACGCCCTGATGGATCACATCTCTCCCGGAGAGACCTGTGTGTTGATCGGCTCATCGGGCGTGGGTAAATCCACGCTGGTGAATGCTCTTCTCGGTGAAGAGCAGATGGCGACCCAGGATATCCGCGATGCGGATGCCCGGGGGCGTCACACCACCAGCTTCCGCCAACTCGTCCTGCTGCCTGGCGGAGGGATGATCCTAGACACACCCGGCATCCGCGAAGTGGGCTTGATCGACGCGGATGATGGACTCGGCACGGTCTTCGACGACATCGAGTCCCTGGCCCAGAATTGCCGCTTTCGCGACTGCGTGCACGGCACCGAACCCGGGTGCGCGATCCGTGAAGCACTGGACAGCGGCCTCCTCGATGCCGATCGGTGGGCACATTTCCAGAAACTTAGCCGCGAGCTAACGGCGTCGGGGCTGACGAAGGATCGTGTGGCGCAGGATATCGAACGCCGTCGTCTGGATGCGTCGCAAAGGGCCTATCGGTCGGCGAGGAAAGATCTGCGAGACCCCGGCTCCTGACACAACCGCCGTAACGTTCTCACGCTGCCTTCCCCCGTCAGCATCCAAGGCCGCTGAAGACATCCTGTTTCTCCCACTCCACAGGGAATGGCCCCATCAGCGCTGGCAGCGTCAGGCCCTCAAGCTGCCGGCCATCCAGGATCGCCTCGACGACGGTCAGACGCCGCCCTTCCCTCATCCAGCGCCAGGGCCTATCTGCCGAGCAGCTTCACGGAACAGGCACTCGCTCAGCATCTCGCGATCTGAACCGCGGGTATTTTCCTCCAGTCCCAAAGTGAGTCTCCGCCAGAATGAGCTTAGATTGCCCTCCGCACCCCGTGGCGCCGGAGATCGCCAATACCCCGCCAGCCGACGCTATCCTGTGGGCGCATCGGGCATTCTGCTGCTTGGCAATGCCGCTGCGATCCACGCGGGGGGCGTGGCAACGAGACGCTGATGCTGGGTACATTCGCATAGAGCCAGGCTCGAGCGACGATGCGTTGCCCAGCGGACGCGTCCTTCGCCTGAGCATGATGTACATCTGCGACGCAGCCTTCCGTGCGAACAGCCCGGTCGTGGAGCTCGGTCACGATGGAACGACGCTTGCCGCAGCGTTCGGCATTGATCCTTACACGCGTGATCTGGATGAGCAGTGGCAGCGTCTCCAGGCAGCGCGAATTTTGCTGTCGGAAAGTGGCACAGCGGAGATCAGCGTGTTTGACGCGCGCAGTCGCCGCCGTGCTGGCGATATTTCCTGGCGATCAGGTGTACGGCTTAGTTCGAAGTTCCTCGCTAGTCTTGTTGACCACGCTGTGCCGCTCAATCGGGACGTCGCGCACGAATTGTCAGCCACGCCCACGGCGCTGGACGCATATGCTTGGCTTAGGATGTCGCTCCACTTTGCGGCAGTAGATCAGGTCCTGACGACGCCATGGAACGACCTGATGACACGGTTCGGCACATCCTCGCAGAGTGTTGCCGAGTTCAGATCCTCCTTCGAGATCGCGCTTCAGCGCGTCTTTGAAGTTGAAAGGTCGGTGGACCTCGCCGTCGACGATGCGGGTGTCAGTGTTCGCCGTGCGGAATTGGCAGAGACTGGAATAGCGGCTTCCATCACATCAGCGGCGCAGCAAAGGGCGATTTCACCTGGTGCCGCTGCTGAGGAACGGCCCAAAGAGGTGGTGGCCATAGCTGAAACGACGGAAGTTGCCGCGGCCGCCGAGAGCGCCGCATCTGCAGTGCTTCCTCGGCAGCACGTTCCGTCTCGTTTTGATGCACAGAAAGACTCATCAACCGCAGCCGATTTTGATGGCGCTGCCGCTGCGGCCGCCGATCAGATCACTCAGGACAGCATCAGCTTAGCGAGCCACCTGACCGGCTTGGCGCAGGTGATTTGGCTTCGGCGCGGCCTCGGCGAAGAGAGGGTGTTGGTTGGTGTCACACCCACTCAGCGCTTCGAGGCCGATAGGCTTACGATTTTGGCGGTAGAGCCCATGGTCATCCAGGTGAGTGGTGGCCTGGATGAAAAAGACTTTGAACGTGTCTCGGCCTGGGTGATGTCGAACCGCGATGTCATCGACGACTTCTGGGAGGGCCGTATCGTGTCCTTCAAGGAGGTGAACCGGCGCGTGCGCCGGGGGCCAGCACCAGGTTGGCGATGATCGGCATGGGGTTGTTGGTCCGCTGACGGTCCCATTCGATTGGGAATGGCTCCAAGAGCGCCTGCAGCGTCATCGCCTTCGGCTGCCTGCCGTCCAGGATAGCCTGCACGATGTCCGGCGCCAGCATCGTGAGGCGGAGCAGACGCGAGACATAGGACGAGTTGATGCTCTCGGCAGCGGCCAATTCGTCGATCGTCCCGTATGGCCCCGCCTCTATCATCCGCCGCCACCGGAACGCCCGGGCCAGCGCCTTGACCAGCGTGGTGTCCGCAGCCGCGGAGCGGAGCGCCATGCCGCCCGGCGTCGGGACCAGCTTCCGCCCGTCCCGCTGCTTCCGGACCGCGAGCGGCAAGCCCGCACCTATCGAGGTCCGCATGAACCCCGAGCAGGTTACCAGCCGCTGCAGCATTCGCGACCTCCGCGCCCAAGCGAGCGGCAAGGAAAAGTAGCCCGGCCGCCGTACCCTCACATTGACAGCCGGGACCGCCCGGCCTTGGCTATCATTGGCCCCGCGAGAAGGTGAGGAGGAAAAAGCCATAAAGAAGCGCCAGATCCTGCGCGCCGCAGCCGGCCTTGGACTGCTGGCCGCCCCCGCCGATGCGCAAGCGCCTTTCCCCAGTTCCGGCATCCGCCTGGTGGTGGCGTTCCCGCCAGGTGGAAACACGGACATTTTTGCGCGCCTGTTTGCCGAGCCCTTCGGGCGGGCTCTCGGCCAATCCGTTGTCATCGACAATCGCGGCGGGGCGGGCGGTCTCATCGGCTCAGGCGAGGTGCATCGCGCCCGACCAGACGGGTACACGTTGATCTTTCAAAGCCCGACGGCCGGGATCACTGGCCCACTCACACGTCGCGTGCCGCCCTTCGATCCCGTGACGGGGTTTTCGCACATCTCCATCCTCGGCATCACGCCGCTCGCCCTGGCGGTCAACCCGCGGCTTGGCGTGAAAAGCCTGGCCGAGTTGATTGCTCTAATCCGCGCCCAGCCGGGCCGGATCAGCTATGGCAGCTCGGGCATCGGCGGCGCCCCGCACCTCTCGACGGAGTTGATGCGGATACGGGTAGGCAACCTTGATGTGGTGCACGTGCCCTACCGAGGCTCGGGGCCGCTGACCCAGGATCTTCTCTCCGGTACGATCTCCTTCGCCGTAGACGCGTTCACGACGCTGCTGCCGCAGCACCGCGAGGGGAGGCTCAGGATCATCTCCGTCTTGGACGAGCAGCGCTCAGCGGTCGTGCCCGAGGTGCCGACCGCCCGCGAGAGTGGCTTCGACGTCGTGACCCGCATCGCTAACTACCTGGCCGCCCCCCCCGGCACGCCGCCGGACCGGCTGGAGCGCCTGGCCGCTGCCGCTCGCGCTGCGATGTCCACGCCCGAGATTGCCCGCGCGCTGGAGGCCATCGCCTTTGTGCCCGTGACGGACTCCACGCCCGAACGCGCGACGCGCTTCATCGCTGAGGAAGCGGCGCTTTGGGGCCCTGTCATCCGCGCCGCCAACATTGAGATTGAGTGAGCGCATGTTCAAGCTGACGGACAAGGTGGTCTTCCTGACCGGTTGCGGCTCGGTCGGCCCCGGCTGGGGCAATGGCAAGTCGATCGCGGTGCTCTTTGCGCGCCAAGGGGCGCGCATCTTCGGCGTGGACATCAACGAGGCGGCGGCGCGCGAGACGCAGGCGATCATCCAGGACGAGGCCGGCACCTGCGAGATCGCGACGGGCGACGTGACGGATTCCGCCGAGGTGGCGCGGCTGGTCGAGGCCTGCATGGCGCGCTTCGGCCGCATCGACGTGCTGGTGAACAATGTCGGCAAGTCCGAACCCGCCATCCCCGGTGAGATGGACGAGGCGCTGTGGGACAGCCAGCTCGCCGTCAATCTCAAAAGCGCTTTCCTCTGCTGCCACGCAGTGCTGCCGATCATGCAGAAGCAGGGAAAGGGAGCCGTGGTCAGCATCGCCTCCACGGCGGGCATTCGATACACGGGCAAGCCCCAGGCGGCCTATTCGGCGGCCAAGGCGGGGCTGATCCATTTCAGCAAGACTACCGCCATAACCTATGCTCCGCGCGGCATCCGCATGAACTGCGTGCTGCCAGGGCTCATGTACACGCCGCTGGTGGCCAAGCTCGCCGAGCAATTTGCGGGCGGCGACCTGGAGGGGTTCGTGGCGAAGCGCAACGCCGCCGTTCCCATCGGCCGGATGGGCGAGGGATGGGACGTGGCCCATGCCGCGCTGTTCCTTGCTTCTGACGAAGCGAAATACGTGACCGCAACGGAACTCGTCGTCGATGGTGGCTTGACGGCTTCCACCCGTTGATTGCGGCACGCCCCGATCAAGTCCTTTGCCGAGATCCCGAGCCCTGCCATCCGCACCATCGAACCGACGCACGCGTCGGAACGACGATCCGCGCGAGCACAACCGAGAGGCAAGTGCCTCGCCCGCGAAATGCAGGCGCCGTGGGCGTCATGAATAATCCAGGCTAGACAGTCTCGAGACTGCCCCCCCTCCCCATGGGTGGTTCTCTTTCTGGCAGGCCCTCAGCTAGCAGCCCCGCCGCACTCGCGCCACAAGGTCAGGCCCAACTTTCGGGGCGCTGCTGCTGGCTTATATGAATGCCTCGGGGCGAGCGAATCTGGCTCCGAAAGACCGCTTTGGGCGCGCATGAGATCGCCAGGTTCTGGCCGAAAGGCGACTGGCAGGTTTGGAGCGGGCAGAGGGAGAAGCGGGCATTTGCCGCGCACCTTCATTCCGGCGGCGACCGACCCTGAGCGGACGTCGAACCCGGACGCAGCGTTCCTCGACCTGCGCTTGTGGTTACCTGAAGAACAGGCGACTCTGCTGTCGACGCGAACCACATGGACCACGACCGACCATGGCTGATGAACCGATCAAGGGGCCCGCTTCCTACTTCCCGTCTATCGAGAAGACATATGGAAAAACCATTGCGGCGTGGCAGGAACTGATCCGAAAGCACCTCCCTGCCAAGCACATGGAGTTGGTTGCCATGTTGAAGAAGGACCACGGAATGGGCCACGGCCATGCGCTGAAGCAGTCGCGCGCCCATCGCGCTTGCCTCCGTTCTTGGTGCGCCCTGGGGCATCGTGACTGGCTTTTTTCCGGCGGGAGCGCTCAAGCAGCTGCTTGGCGCCATCCTGCTGGTTCTTCGATCAATTGCGACGAAGGGGCCCGGCAACAGCAGCAACCGCGTGCGAGGCGCAAGGTGAGGTTATCTCCAAGCGAGCATTATCCAATATGCGTGTTCCGCAAGCGAAGAGCGTTGCCAACCACGCTGACTGATGAGAGCGCCATCGCCGCCGCCGCGATGATCGGCGAGAGCAGGATCCCGAATATCGGATACAGCACGCCGGCCGCGATCGGCACGCCGGCAGCGTTATAGGCGAAGGCGAAAAACAGGTTCTGTCGGATATTGCCCATGACCGCCTGAGATAGCCGTCGCGCGCGGACGATCCCCATCAGGTCGCCGCCAAGCAGCGTAATTCCCGCGCTCTCGATCGCCACGGCCGTACCGGTTCCCATGGCGATGCCGACCTCGGCCGCCGCCAGCGCCGGCGCGTCGTTCACGCCATCGCCCGCCATCGCCACACGGCGCCCCTCGGCCTTCAGCTTTTCGATGATGCGCTGCTTGTCCTCCGGCAGGACCTCCGCCTCGACCTCGGTGATGCCGAGGCGGCGCGCCACGGCCTCGGCGGTGGTGCGGTTGTCCCCTGTCAGCATCACCACCCGCACGCCCTCCTTGGCGAGGCCCGCGAGGGCTGCAGCCGTCGTCTCCTTCACGGGGTCAGCCACGGCCACGATGCCGAAGGCGCGGCCATCCACGGCAACGAAGAACACGGTGGCGCCGTCACCGCGCAGACGCTCTGCCTCCGCCGACAGCGTGCCGACATCCACCTTCGCCTCGTCCATGAGCCGGGCGTTGCCGACGGCGACCTGGCCGCCCTCCACCGCACCGGTCACGCCACGCCCGGTCGGCGCATCGAAGCCCTCGACGGTCGGCACGGCGATGCCGCGCTTCTCTGCCGCCCGCACTACCGCTTCGGCGAGGGGATGCTGGCTCGGGCGTTCCAGCCCCGCGGCCAGGCGCAGCACCTCCACCTCGGCGACGCCCGCGGCCGGGATCACCGCGACCACGTCCGGCCGGCCCTGGGTGAGGGTGCCGGTCTTGTCGACGACCAGCGTGTCGATCCGCTCCATGCGCTCGAGCGCTTCGGCGTTCTTGATCAGCACGCCGGCCTGCGCGCCACGGCCCACGCCCACCATGATGGACATCGGCGTGGCGAGGCCCAGCGCGCAGGGGCAGGCGATGATCAGCACCGTCACGGCCGCGACCAGCGAGAAGGCTAGGCGCGGCTGCGGCCCCCAGACCGCCCACACGGCGAAGGCCACCAGGGCGACGGCCACCACCACGGGCACAAACCAGCCGGCGACCTGGTCGGCCAGGCGCTGGATGGGCGCGCGCGATCGCTGGGCGCCCGCCACCATGCGCACGATCTGCGCCAGCACCGTGTCCTGCCCCACGCGATCCGCGCGCATGACGAAGCTGCCCTGACCGTTCAGCGTGCCGCCCACGACCTGGTCGCCCACCGCCTTGGTGACCGGCACCGCCTCGCCCGTCACCAGGCTCTCATCGATGTTGGAAGCGCCCTCCAGCACGGCACCGTCGAGCGGTACCTTGTCGCCGGGACGCACGCGCAGCCGGTCGCCGATCACGATCGCGGCCAGTGCTACCTCCTCGTCCGACCCGTCCTCGCGCAGCCGTCGCGCCTGGGCCGGCGCGAGGTCGAGCAGGGCGCGGATGGCGCCGCCCGTCTGCTCCCGCGCGCGCAGTTCCAGCACTTGGCCGAGCAGCACAAGCACCACGATCACCGCTGCCGCCTCGAAATACACCGCGACCGACCCGTCGGGCGCGCGGAAGGCCGCGGGGAAGATGCCGGGGGCGAGGGTAGAGACCACGCTGAACGCCCACGCGACGCCGGTGCCCAGCGCAATCAGCGTGAACATGTTCAGGCTTCGATTGACCAGACTCTGCCAGCCGCGGACGAAGAACGGCCAGCCGGCCCAGAGCACTACGGGTGTGGCCAGCACCAGCTGGATCCAGTTGCCGACGCGTGGCCCACCGACTAGGTGCATCATGCCGTTCAGGTGTCCGCCCATCTCCAGCACGAAGACGGGCAGCGCCAGGACCAGGCCGATCCAGAAGCGGCGCGTGAAGTCCACCAGCTCGGGATTGAGGCCCGTCTCGGCGGATGGTGTCTCGGGCTCCAGAGCCATGCCGCAAATCGGACAGCTGCCCGGGCCGGGCTGCCGGATCTGGGGATGCATCGGGCAGGTGTAGATGGTGCTTGGCGCCACGGCCTCGGCCCGCAGCGGCGGGCGCGCTTCGATATACTTCGCCGGCTCGGCGATGAACTTGGTGCGGCAGCCGGCCGAGCAGAAATGATAGGCGTGCCCCGCATGCTCGGCGTGGTGCGCGGTTTTCGCCGGATCAACGGTCATGCCGCAGACCGGATCCTTAACGGTTTCGGCGGTATCGGAATGCTGGGCCTGCGCATGGGCTGTCGTCATGACGATGCTCCAAAATCTGTGGTTTGCCTGGCCATACGCTGAGCGGCGAACAGGCGGATCGGCGGCAGCACAAGCCACTGCAGCATGGGGGTGACGCCCGAACCGGTTAGGGGGAGGCGTGGCATGGCCACCGCATAGGTCCAGGCGCCGCGCCATTCCACGTTCAGCCACTCGCTGAAGAGCGTGTAGGCGACGCCGATCGCCGTCGTCGCCAAAAGCACCGCAGGGAAACCGTGCGAAGGCCAGTCCCCTCGGCGCAGCGCCAGGATCGCCAAGCCCAGCGAAGACAGGGCGATCATGGCGTCACCGACTGTGCAGTGAAGAGCTGCGTAGGCCTGATCACCATGAGTTCCTGTTAACCAGACGGTATAGAGCGGCAGCTGTCCGGCTTCCCAGGCGAGGTTTGGCGGAACCAGCAGCGAGAGATAGGCGAGCGAGGTTTTCTTTTGGCCAGAATCCGCATCATCGCAGGTCGGCATGACGATCGAGAAATGATGCCGCCACCTCAACCGCGCCCGCGGTCCCGAGTTCCTCGTGACCTGACTCCGGAGCTTCCCACCGCTCTGTAGGGGCCCGCGCCGCGGCGAACAGTGCAAGACCCATGCTCCGTGGCACCAACGTGTCTCGCCCGCCAGACATGATGAGGATGGGTGCGGTCACCCGCGCGATGTGCCCCAGCGCGTCGAAGCGGTCGCGCAGCAGCAGGCGGGCCGGCAACCAGGGATAGTGAAGCTGTGCCAGTTCGAGCAGGCTTGTGAACGGCAATTCGAGCAGAACCGCCGCGATGGCAGTGGGCTGTTCCGCCGCGATCTCGATCGCGATCGCCGTGCCTAGCGATTCCGCCCACAGCACAATCCGGTTCGGTGCGTGACCCGCGACCTGCAAGGCGACAAGGCCGGCCCGGGCGTCGCGCATGAAGCCCTGCTCACTGGGACGCCCCGTGTTGCCTCCATAGCCACGCCACTCGACCATGAGGACACCCCAGCCGAGTGCCGCGAAGCGCTCCAACCGCCGCGCCCGGTGCATAAGATTACCACCGATGCCGTGGAGATACAGGAAAACGGGGCGCTCGTTGTTGGACGGAGCAATGGACCAGGTCAGCAGATGAACGCCATCCGTGGTGATGACTTCACCTGCGACGATGCCGTGAAGCGCGGCCAGAGAGAGATCAGGTCGAGATCGGTAAGGGGCATAGATCAGCCGGTCCTGCAACACGAGAACCAGAGTCACCAGCGTCCCTGCAATCCCCAGCGGAAGAAGAATGAAAGAGACCCAAAGCAAGCTACGGCGGGTCACTTAAAGCGCTCGGAAGGCTGCAACCCTTCCGGGCCTTGCGGGCTCATGAAGGGGGCACCCGACTTTGCGCGAGGCTCGATGGCCTATCACCTTGCAGGAGATGCATGGCGGAGGAGCCCAGCCTGGTCTCGTCGACCATGTCAGCGCGGCCGTGCGAGGAACGCGCGCAGCGTGGCAATCTCGCTCTCCTGCGCGCTGATTACGGCTTCTGCGAGCCTGCGCATCGCGGGGTCCCGGCCGTGCGCCAGCTGGACCCGCGCCATCGCGATCGCGCCCTCGTGGTGCGGGATCATGGAGGCGGCGAAATCGCGATCGGCGTCGCCTGTGAAGGTGATGGCCATGTCGCGGTGCATCTTCTCGTTCGCGGCCATGAAGGCGATCGTCGAGGGGGACTGCCCGGCGGTTCCCGGGGCCGCGGCGCCGGGGTGATGGGGGTCAGCGGCAGCCGGAGGAGCACTCGCCGCCGGCGCCTGCGCAGCGCCACTCCCCGGCGCCTGTGCGCCAGGCGCCATCCGATGCATGTGCGGCTGCATGCCGGGCATCTGGCCCATCATACCGGGCTGGGTGGGCTGGGGCGGCGGCGCGGTGCCCTGAGCGATCGCGACGCCTGCCGCAGCCAGCGTCGCGAGGCCAGCAGCGAGGCCGAATACGGGCGCAAGGCGGGTCATGGGCTGGCTTCCTTTTCTTCTGGTCCGAAGACACTGGCGCCGCGGCATGTCGCCAGCGTCATGCCGTCATGACAAAGCATGTCCGCAAGCAGTCAGGTGGGAATCCGGTCGGCCTGCCAGCCAGCATAGCGCAGCGCCTGTTCAAGGCGCCCCGGGTCCGCGGCCGACGTCACGCTGGCTTCACGCGCCTCCAGTGCGATATTGACCTCTGCCGTCGGGTCGGCCTGCCGTAGCACCGCCGTGACCCCCTTCGCGCAGCCGCCGCAGTGCATGTTCGCAATCTTGAAGCGATGCATAGCGTCTTCCTCACAGTTGTGGTCCGCCCTGGGGCGTGGTTATCGCCGCCGCGGCAGGATCATTGGCTGCCGATGGCATCCCGTGCCTTCGGCAGCAGGATGCATACGCCCAATCCGCCGGCCGGCATGGTGATCAGGCGCAAGATGCCGCCGTGTTGTTCGACCGCGCGCCGGCAATGGTGAGGCCAAGCCCGCTGCCCCGTGCCGTGATTGCGCGAGGTCTCCAGCCGCCGGAACGGCTCGAACACGAACTGCATCGCGCCCTCCGGGATGCCTGGCCCGTCATCCTCGATCCGGACCAGGATATGCTGCCCTTTGTCTTCGAGAACAACGCGCGCGCCGGCGCCACAATTCACCGCATTATCGATCAGGTTCGCGAAGGCGCGCTTCAGCGTCACCCGGGCTGCACACGAGCCTCGCCTGCGCTGGCCCGGCATAGGTCACCGCCGCGCCCGAATCGGCGGCCGCGTGGCACAGGGTTTCGATCATCGCGACCAGGTCGGCCGGCTTGCACGGCTCCGTCTCGGTCTCGCCAGGCAGATAGGCCAAAGTCGAATCAATCATCGCCTCCATCTCGTCGAGGTCGGTATCGATGTCGCGTGACGCATCGCCATCCTCATGGATAGTCCGCGCCAAAGCGCCGGGATAGGGGATGCCTGCACCGCCACCCACTGACCGCCTACGCCGCCGGCTCCGGCGTCTGCATCATCGCGTCCCAGCGCCGCTGCATCTCAGCCGGGCTCACCACCTCCCGCCGGCTGGCAATGTTCCAGGCGTGTCCGGCGATGTCCGTGATGGTGCCGCTGCGGTCGCCATAAAACTGGTCCTTCACCGGCTGGGTAAGCACCGCACCCATCGCCAGCGCGCGCGTCACGACCGCATCCACATCCTCCACATACAGATGCAACCGCATCGACCGAACGCCATCTGGCGGTGGCGCCACGCCATGTTCCGGGTAGGGGTCGGACAGCATCAGCCGGGTCCCGCCTAAGCTTAGCTGCGCATGGCCCACCTTGCCGGAGGGTTCGACAAGGCGAAAGTCCTCCACCGCGCCGAATGCCGCGACGTAGAAGGCGATCGATGCCTTGGCATCGGGCACTACAATCTCTGTCATCAACGCTGGCCCGTCGCTGGGCACCGTTTCCAATGTCTGCGCCATCCTCGCCTCCTCTGTGATCGCGCCGGAGCGTAGCACGGCGGCGACGTTGACCGGCCACGCTGCGGGGTTTGCGGCGCGGCTTAGCCGGTGATCGATCTGCCGGGATGGGCGGCGGATCACGCCACCTTTGCGGATGCCTATTACCTGCCGAACTGATCGGCAAAGGGTGCGGGTGGGGTAACGAAACGTTAGGCCATCCTAGCCGGGAGTTTGCCCCACGGTGCGGCGAACTGATCGGCAAAGGGGGTAGCGTTTCGCCACTCCGTTGCCCCGCCAAACGCCGCCGATTGCACGCCGTTACACGAAAGTGTGGAAGGGATGAATGTCTAGTCCGGGTTACGCTTAGTCGCCCTCCCACACCACGAGATGAGGCACTACCTCTCCACGCACGTTCGCCCGATCACGCCTCTCGCCGCGGCAGGGCAATTCGCATCTTCGTTTTGGTTTCCTTGCGGGCCGCAAAGCGTCCATCGTACGGCAGCTCGCGGAGTCTCCGGGGTTTATCGCCGGGATGCGCTTGATAAGCGCAATCGCCGTCCGTGCCATAGACTTGGCGATGGCAGACACTGAGCACGGCGGCGTTGAAGGTGCGGACTTTCTCCTCCGTCGCGTCGATGATCCGGGCCGGATGTTCGAACGTGCCGATCCACGCAAGCCCGGATGAGATCGGAAACAGCACTTCGGTAGCCTTCATCCCGTGGCCAGGCGGAAGCAAGCCGCTGCGCATGTTGAGATCAGACCAGAACAGGCACACCGGATGGTCGGACGTGATAAAACCGGGCGAGTCCGGGGGTGCGCGAAGCAGAATCCAATGCCGATCAGCGCAACAGCGAAGCACGGTGTCCAACGCGTTCAGCTCCAGGCCCACCTGATAGCCCGTGTTCATATCGATCGTGTATTCACCGCGTTGCAGGAAGTCCCGCGCCTGTTTACGGGTGACGGCACTTTCCTTCTCGATGAACCCTGCTTCCTTCACCTGCCGCATCTGTGAATTCCAGATCGTGTCGTTTGCGGTCACGACGTCACCGATCATGTCGTAAAGGCGTTCCTGGAAATCCATGAAGCTTCGCCGGTGGCGGGGGTTCTTCACTGCCAGCATGGCAACCAGATTCAGTAGATAGACCCTGTCGTCTTCGCTGCGAATTTCCCTGTCCGCAATGATCCTGCCGAGCGCATCGGCAAGCTGCCCCTCGAATTGCGCCAAAGCTCCCTCAAGCGCATCCGGTGCGTGGCCTTCCAAATCGATGGCATGGAAATCCCTCTCCGCCGCGACGTTGCGCGGATGCGTCTGGAACGCCGTCCGGTTCTGACGATCGACAACGAAGAGCTTGGGCTTGTCGCGGTGCCGGACGAAGCCCTTCAAGTAGCATTGCGGCACGAAGTGGTGGTTGCGGGCGGTCATGGTGCGTTCAACTCTCGCGAGAGTTTAACATCGCCCAATCAAAGCAACGCAACCAGCCGCCGGTCATAGCGCCACGGCGTAAACATAGTGCTCATCTTCGTGGAGCATGGCCCCGCCGGTGGGTAGACGCAATTTCTGCACCCAACGGCAATGCGCCGGGCGTCGAAAGGGGGTGGTGTTTCGCCCCCCCCTTGCAGTGACCCTCCCCACGTCGAAGGGGGGTGGTATTTTGCCACCGCTTGCAGTGACCCGCGCCACGGTCGCGCGGGTCAGCGGATGGGGTCTGCCACCACGGCAAAAACCCTTTCCACCGTGGAGAGGGCCATCAGATGGGAGATACCGCCACCGTTGCGGAAATTCATTTAGGCGGCGGCGATTTGCTTCACGCGCACTTATCAGCAACCCAAATCTCCGTTCGGCCGTTAAATTCATCCCGACCATTGGAACCCCCGCCCATGGACGAGATGCAGAAGCGGTTTCGAGCTGAGGTTGAGCGGCAACTTGATAGCTGCCGGCTCGCCTCCACCCTGGCCGAATGGATGGACGCACATCACAGCGAGGCGGCCGCGCTCCTAGGTCACGCGCGCATGGACTGGGCCAAAGCTGCCGAAGCGCTTGGGGCGCATGGGCTTAAGGACCAGACTGGGCAGCAGCCAACAGCCGAGACGGCGCGCGAGACGTGGCTGTGGGTCGAGGCGCGGCGTCAGGTCGGCACGATGCTGCGCAACGCCCGCGGCGGGGAGCGGTAGAAGTGGCAGCCATCCCACGACTGCCCGATTTCGAATCCCTGTTGTCCCTACAGCGGAGGAACAGCGAGGCGTTGTTGCGGTCCTTGGAGACCCTGGAAAGTGTCAGTCTTCGCACGAGACAACTTCGTGGCTCGGCGGAAGCGCTCGCGGAGGACATGGACCAACGTATCCTAGCGTTTAAGTCCGCGCGGCAGCGGCAGCCTTAACACGATCGGGTGCCCGGCGGGAACGTTTAGGCCCGGCGCGACGGTGGCGCTGTATGCAGGTGGCGGAACCGGGTTCCGCCCGCGCGCCGGCTGCGTCGCCCCGCAGCAGGCCGCCCCGCCGCCGCTCATCGCGCGCCGTCGCTATGCGCCCGAGGGCATCCGCAGTGTGAAGCAGGTCGCCTCGCCTTCGGACGAAACGGTGATCGTCCCGCCATGCGCTTTGGCAATTTCGCAACTGATATAGAGGCCCAGGCCCAGGCCATCGCGGTTGCTGTTTACTAGGCCGCGGAAAAACGGCTGGAAGAGCCGTTGGAGCTTGCTCGGCTCGATCGGGTCACCCGAATTGGTAACGGACATTTCAAACATGCCGACTTCCGCCCGCGCGCGAACCTGAATCGGGGCGGTGCGGTCTCCGTAGACACAGGCATTGCCCAGTAGGTTCGACAGAAGTTGTCCAATGCGCTGGCGATCACAGGTCACCGGCTCGCGCAGGTCGATATCAGCAGCGATAACACAATTCTGGTGAACGCCCCTTAGTTCGTCGATGACCTGGATAAGCACGGGTTCTAGCGGCTGTGCAGCATCGCGTGCGGTCACGAACCCGCCTCCCAAACGGCCACGCGCGAAGTCGAGGATGTTATCAATTAGCCCCGACATGCGCGTTACGCATCGCTGGATATGGTCATCAAATTGCTCCGCATCTTTGGGGTGGCGGAGCGCTAGCCTTGATGCCGCCGCGATCGATGCCAGCGGGTTCCTTAGATCGTGGCCTAACACCGCGATGAACTGGTCCCGCAATTCGGAGTCTTCCTGCTGGCGAGCCAGCTTTTCCTCCTGCGCCCGCTTTCGTTCGGTAATGTCGATCGCGGTGCCGATCATGCGCAAGCAACGGCCAGTCGAGTCGAAAATTCCACGCCCTTTCGCGGCAACCCAGCGTTGGACGCCATCCTCCTTACCGATCGTGCGATACTCAACGTCGTAAAGGTCGCGGCGTGCTGGATCGGCCGCAGCGGCATACACGGCAGAGACGATATCGCGGTCCTCTGGGTGCAGCCCGTTGTAGAAATCGTCCATGGTCACCGGGGCATCCGCGGAAATGCCGAACATAGCTTTGACGCGCGGCGGCCAGGACAGTTGGCCATTGCCGTCCTCGACATCCCACCAGCCGATATCGGCAGCATCGGTTGCCAGCCGAAGGCGTTCTTCGAGCGACATTTCGGCGGCAGGAGGCACGGGATCTGAAATCCTGTGGTGATGGGATTGTTCATGCCCCAACCCTCCTCTCGTAAACGAGAGGCTGCGTTACGAACAAGCGCTTTCTGCCGTTCTGACTGGTCATGAACTCGAAAGCTCGCCGGCACCGCGCCGGTCTCGCCGGCAAACTTGGCCTCTTTAAGGGGACGCGCGCCGAACCACGATCGCAGGCGTAGGGCGTGGGGTGCATCTGGAACGGCGGCCGACAGAAATGATCGCGCCGCCTACGCACCAGCAGCCCCGGCTTATGTTGTGCGCCGATATGAGCTTCGCGTTTGGTAGGCCGCCTGCAATTGATCCGAAGAGGTAGACCCGCGGCCACCAATCCCATTAGTTAGGCGGGCGTAGAATACGCACCTGGGTGCATTTGAGCGGACGCCAGCGGTGATTTGCGGCGCCACAAGGGTTTCCAATGACGCTTATTGCAATGATGCCCTTCGGTTGCAGCGGGACGGCACCTCGGCCCAGCGCGCCGGGACCGTCCAACCGTCCCGCGCCCAGTTCGCGCCGGCATTCCCAAAGTCGTGTGGTTTCGGGGCTGGCACTGCGGTCTGCGTGGCGACACCTGGAGCGGCCCCCAATTTGGCCGGACAGGCCTGACTGTCAGGCGCCGCCGCAATGCGCGCCTGACGCATGAGGTTGGGCTCGCCTGACCCAACGCCTATCCAGCAAAGCGTTGCAAGTCCGCTCGCCCCGCCCGACTGCCTTGCCTAAGGAGCCCGCTCCAGCGCGCCGACAATGTGATCGCCCAGACGCTGCGCAGGGACGGAGGCGGCGGCGGCGCGGAGGAGGGCGATCTCGGTATCCGGTAGCCGCGGGGCGCCGTGGGTGGCGTCGAGCGCGGCAAGGCCGGCGGGGACCATCCCCTTCGGCAGCACGGTGACGCCGAGGCCGGCGCGGACGGCGGCCTGGGCTCCGGCGAGGGAGGTGGAGGTATAGGCGACGCGCCATGGGCGGCCCGCCTCGTCCAAGGCGCGCATGGCGCGGCGACGATAAACGCAGGGGTGGGGGGAGACGACGAGGGGAAGGGCCGGGTTGCCGCTATCGAAGCCACCGGCCTCGAACACTGAAGCGTCACGAGCGGCCCAGACGAGGGGCTCGCGCCAGACGCGGACACCGCCTCCCCCACCCTGCGGCTCGCGCTTGATGAGGACGAGGTCGAACTCGCCGCGGCCAAAGCGGTCGAGAAGGTTGAGGGTGAGGTCGGTGGTTACCTCCAGCGCGACACCGGGATGGGATGCGGCAAACCGGGAGAGGACGTCGGGAAGCTTGGAGGTGGCGAAGTCTTCGGGCGTGCCGAGGCGGACAGTGCCGCGGAGAGCATCGAGGGCGAGGCGCGACAGGGCCTCGTCGGCCAAGGCGAGGATCCTGCGCGCGTAGGAGAGGAGGCTCTCGCCCTCGGCGGTCAGGCGGCCTTCGGCGCGGTGAAGTAGGCGGTGTCCGACGCCCGCCTCCAAGCGCTTCAACTGGAGGGAGACAGTGGGCTGTGCGAGGCGGAGCCGTTCGGCCGCGCGGGTGATGCCACCGGCGTCAGCGACGGCGACGAAACTGCGGAGAAGGTCCAGGTCGAGGCGAGGGTAAGGCATTGCGATTCGCAATGATAAGCAAAGTCGGATCGGGGTTCCATCTATGCGGCCGAATGGGGAAGAAGTGACACGACCACGATGCGAGGTACCGCCTTGACCGACCTCCTCACCAACCTCCTCTCGCCGGCCGTGCTGTGCTTTCTGCTCGGGGCGGCGGCGTATTTCGCGAAGTCGGACCTGCGGCTGCCCGATGCGATCTTCAACGTGGTGTCGGTCTACCTAATGTTGTCCATCGGACTGAAGGGTGGGGCGTCCCTCGCGGCGGCGACGTTTTCGGCCTTCGCGCTGCCAGCGCTTGGGGCTATGGCTCTGGGGTGCCTGATCACCCTCTGGAGCTACGCTTTCCTGCGACGGCTCGGGGGCTTCGGGACGGCGGATGCGGCAGCCGTGGCGGCGCATTACGGGTCGGTCTCCGCCGTGACCTTCGCGGCCGTGGTTGATTGGCTCACGCGCTCAGGCGTAGCCTACGAGGGTTACGTCGCCGCGTTGCTGGCGCTGCTGGAGGCGCCGGCAATCCTCATCGCGCTGTCCCTGGCGGGGGCGGCAAGGGCAACCGCGAGCGATGCGAGCGGCAACGGCCATACGAGGATCGGCGCGGTGGTGGCGGAGGTGGCGAGCGGGAAGAGCATCGTCGTGCTGGTCGGCGGGCTGCTGATCGGCGCGGTAGTGGGCACGGCGACGCTCGCGCCGGTGAAGCCGTTCTTCGTCGACCTGTTCCCGGGCGTTCTGTGCCTTTTCCTGTTGGACCTGGGCCGTGCGGCAGCGGAGCGACTGCGTGACTTCCACAGGGCGGGGCCGGTGCTGGTGGGGTTCGCAATCGGTGCGCCGCTGCTGCACGGGGCGCTGGGCGTTGGAGTGGCGTGGCTGACGGGAATGTCGGTCGGGGGGGCGATTGTGCTGGGGACGCTCGCGGCCTCCGCGTCCTACATCGCGGCGCCTGCGGCGGTGCGGCTGGCGTTGCCTGAGGCCAATCCAGGGCTCTATCTCACCGCCTCGCTCGCGATCACCTTCCCGTTCAACATCGTGCTGGGAATTGGGATCTACGCGGCCATGGCGCGGGCGCTCTATGGGGTGGGATGATTGACTAGGTAAGGGCCCGTTTGGCTGCGTCAGCAGTTCGCCCGTTTCCGGTGTCAGGTGACGTGCTGCACAATTGGCCTAAGCACTCGTGAGCCAGCGGCACCGCGCTATACGAGAGTCTGCCGCGTACCGCATCGTCACCGACCTAGCCCCAATTCAGCGACGCGAGGTGTCGCACCCGGCGAGACGCGTCTCACGACGCCCAGAGAAGGTTGGAATCCGGTTCCCACTGCTGCGGGAGAAGAGATTCAAACGCTGCGCGGCGGAACGTCCGCTCTGGCGAGCGGTTGGGACCTCACTCGACGTCCAGGTTGGGCGCAAAGCTGTCACTGCACCGCCGGCAAGAGAGCCGCGCTAGATTGGCTAATCCGCGGCGCCGGCCCGGCTATACGAGCGAGAAGCTGCTTTCCGGCGAGGCCTTTCCGGTGGCGAGCCCCGATCTGATCGCGCGCGATGGCCCCTTCGCCACGGAGGCAGATCTGCTGCGGGCGCCGCTCATGCATGATGGCAGCACCGAGCCATGGAACCTGTGGCTGGAGCGCTCCGGCATCAGCGGGGCGCTGCTGCTGCGGGGGATGGTCTGCGAGGATGGCCTTCTTACTCGGACGGCGATGCTCGCTGGGATCGGCGTCGCGCTGACACGGCCGATGTTGATCGAGGATGAGCTACGCTCGGGGCGGCTGGTGCAGATCTTCGCGCGCGGGATCGGCGACGGGCAGGACTACTACCTGTGCCTGCGCAACACACAGGATTTGCCGGGCGTCGTGCGCCAGATTGCGGCGTGGCGCCGCACGCCGCATTGACGACAGGCCGGCCTAGGCGGGCCCGGCTGCTGAAGCATTGGCAAGGACCGAGCGCACATGGATTACGATCAGGCCTCGTCATTGAGCGCGCATGCGCCAGGCTCATCGCCCGAAGCCGGAAGGCATGATCAAGGCCGCGCCATGGTTGCCCGCTGATGGCGAAACCCGGCGATGCGGTCGCTGACCTGTCATCGAAGGAGCTGCGCGCGGTGGTCCTCGTCGCGCGCTACTTCAGCTTCATCGGCGCGGCGGCAGAGCTGCGCCTGTCGCAGCCGGGCCTGTCGCGCATCATCCGCAAGGTCGAGCAGCAGATCGGGGTGACGCTGTTCCATCGCACCACGCGGCAGGTGACGCTGACCGCGGCGGGCGCCCAGTTCGTGCCCTTTGCCGAGCGGCTGCTCGATGACTTCGCCAATGGCATCGCCGCAGTGCGCGCGCTGGAGCCTGGCGCACGCGGCCAGGTCGCCGTGGGCTGCCCGATGTCGGTCGCGCAATCGAGCCTGGTCGCCATCATCCTCGAATTCCGCCGGCGGCGCCCCGCGGTCAAGATCTCGGTGCGCGAGGGCTTGCAGAGCATGATCCATGAGGAGGTGCTCAATGGCGTGCTCGATTTCGGCATCGGCTTCATTCGCCTGCCGATCGAGGACATGCTGGTGGAGCCTCTGCATGATGGCAGCTTCCACGTGGCCTTCCATCGCGACCACCGCTTCGCCAGCCGCCGCGTGGTGCCGCTGGACGCGCTGCGCGACGAGGTCTTGGTCTCGATGCCGCCCTCCGCCAACCTGCGCCAGATCTTTGACGGCGCAGCGGCGAGCGCCGGCTTCCGGCTAAACCACGCGATCACCGTGAACACTTATTCCACCGTGTTCGAATTGCTGCGCGCGCGCGCCGGCATCGCGATCCTGCCCGACCCCGGCGTGCCCGACGCGGATGACCCGCTGCTCACCTCGCGCCCGATCGACCCGCCGCGCGTGGAGGCGCGGCTGTCGATCATCCGCCTGAAATCACGCGTCGAATCACCGGCGGCGCGCGCCTTTCGAGAGCTGGTGCTGGCGCATTTCCGCCCGGTCGCGACGCAGGACAAAGCTTAGCGGGGGTCAGTCGAGCTGGATGCCCATCGCGGTCACGATGCGCCGGTATTCCTCCACCTCCTCGCGCATGAAGGCCGCGAATTCCTCGGGCGCGGTCCCCCGCACCTCCAGGCCCAGCGCCAGCAGCCGGTCGCGCGTCTGCGGCGTTGCGATCGCGGCCCGACCGTGGCGCGCCAGGGTTGCGATGGTGGCCAGGTCGGTGCCGGCGCGCGCGACCAGGCCGATCCATCCGCGCGAGCGGTAGCCGGGCAGACCGGCCTCGGCCATCGTCGGCACCTCCGGCAGGCGCGTGGCCCGTTCGTCGATGGTGACCGCCAGGGCGCGGAGCTGCCCCGCCAGGACCGGTTCGATGGCGGTGGGGATGGTTTCGAACATCACCTGGATCTGCCCGGCCATCAGGTCGCTGAGTGCCGGCGCGCCGCCGCGATAGGGTACGTGTACCATCTCGATGCCGTTCATGCGGCGGAACACGTCGGCCGCCATCTGCTGCGAGGAGCCCGAGCCGGCGCTGCCATAGTTCAGCCGCCCCGGATGGGCGCGGGCATAGGCGATCAGCTCGGCGATGCTGCGCACCGGCACCGATGGGTGCACCACCACCACATTGGGTTGCAGCGCCACCAACGTGATGGGCGCGAAGTCGCGCAGCGGGTCGTAGGGCAGGTTGCGGAACAGCGCGGCATTGGCTGCGAGCGAGGAGGCGCTGCCCATGAACAGCGTGTGGCCATCGGCGGCCGCCTTGGCGACGAAATCGGCGCCGAGATTGCCGCTCGCGCCGGGGCGGTTCTCCACCACCACCGGCTGGCCGAGGCTTCGCGTCAGGTCCTGCGCGATGATGCGCGCGACGATGTCGATGCTGCCGCCCGGCGCGAAGGCCACCACCATGCGGACCGGACGCTGCGGATAGGCATCCTGCGCGATGGCCGCGAGCGGCAGCAGGGCGGCAAGCCCGGCGATGATGATGCGGCGCATGGGTCCCTCCTCAGTTCAGGGTGATGTTGGCGGCCGCGACCAGGGCGCGGTTGGCGGCGAGCTCGGCATCGAGGAAGGCGCGGAAGCTCGCGGGCGTGCTGGGCGTGATCTCGAGGCCGAGATCGACCAGCCGCGCGGTGATGGCGGGGCCGGCGACGATGGCACGCACCTCGCGGTCGAGCGTCGCGACGATCGCCGGCGGCAGCGCGGCGGGGCCGAGCAGGCCGAGCCAGGCGCGCGCCTCATACCCCGGCACGCCCGATTCAGCGACCGTCGCCAGCTCCGGCATGGCCGGCGAGCGGTTCAGCGTGGTGACGCCGAGTGCCCGCACTTGCCCGCCGCGCACCGCCTGCAAGGCGGTGGGGATGGTTTCGAACATTGCCTGCACCTGGCCGGCGATCAGGTCGCTCAGCCCCGGCGCGCCGCCGCGATAGGGGATGTGCGTCATGGAGATGCCGGTGCGCAGCGCGAAGCCTTCGGCGGCGAGATGCTGGGAGGAGCCGATGCCGGCGGTGGCGTAATTGATCCGCCCCGGCTGCGCGCGGGCAAGCGCGATGAATTCCGCCACGCTGGTCGCCGGGACGGAGGGGTGGACGATCAGCACGTTCGCCTGCAGCGCGATGAGCGTGACGGGCGCGAGGTCCCGCTGCGGGTTGTAGGGCAGCTCTGGGTTGAGCGCGGGGCTGGTGACGATGGGGCCGGCGCCGGCCATCAGCAGCGTGTAGCCATCGGGCTGCGCCTTGGCGACGAAATCGGTGCCGACATTGCCGCCGGCGCCGGAGCGATTGTCCACCACGAAGGGCTGGCCGAGGCGGCGTGCCAGCTCGGCGCCCACCAGCCGCGCGACGATGTCCACCGACCCGCCGGCCGGGAAGGCGACGACGATGCGCACTGGACGGGCCGGATAGGCCTCCTGCGCCGAGACCGCCGGTGCCACCAACAGGGCCAGTGCCACGCAAATCCGCTTCAGCATCATAAGCACGCTCCTTCGCTACCGGTGCCGCTGGATCGGGGCACGAGGTGGTTCACGCGCGAAGGCGAAGTCTTCCCTGTTCATTCTTTGTGGCCCGCCACGCGTCGGCGGCGGGCGTAGCAATAATCAGGCGAGCAGGATCCGGGCATCGACGATGGTGTAGCCCGAGGCGTCGAGGATGACCGGGTTGAGGTCGATCTCGGTGATCTCCGGATGCGCAGCGGCGAGGCCGGACAGTGTCAGCATCAGCGCGACCAGCGCCTCGCGGTCGATGGCAGGGCCGCCGCGGATGCCGTCGAGCACGGCGCGGCCCTTGATCTCGTCCAGCATCTCCTCCGCATCGCCGCGTGCCAGCGGCAGGGTGCGGAAGACCACGTCGTTCATCACCTCGACGAAGACGCCGCCGAGGCCGAACAACATCGCCTTGCCGTATTGCGGGTCAGAGACGATGCCCAGGATCACCTCCACGCCCTTGCGCGCCATCGGTGTGACCAGCACGCCCGTGAGGATGGCGTCGGGCAGCGCGCGGCCGATGGAGTCAAGCATGGCGGAGGCGGCATCGGCGATGGCGGCCGCGCCCTGGAGACCGAGACGGACACCGCCGGCATCGGATTTGTGCAGGATGTCGGGCGAGATGATTTTGATCGCGACCGGCGCCGCGGCGAGCGCCCCAGGCACCGCCGGTGCGTCGCGGGTCAGGATGGCGAAGGGTGGCACGGCGATGCCGCTCGCGGCCAGCAGGCGCAGGGCCTCGGGCTCCAGCAGCGCGGCGCGGCCCTCGGTGCGGGCGGCGCCGATGATGGCGAGGGCCTCGGGCGCGGGTTCCGGCACGGGTGGCGAGGCGGCAGCGGCCTTGCGCGCCAGGCCGCGGTGATGCGCGTCGAGGCCGGCGAGGCAGGCGGCCGCGACCTCGATCGAGCGCACGACGACGATGCCGCCCTCGCGCATGATGCGCATCGCCTCGGTGTTCCACTCGGCATAGTGATTTTGCACGATGATCGGCTTGCCGAATTCGCGCGAGGCCGCGACCATCTCGCGCGCCGCCTGGTTCTCGCCCTCGCGGATCGCATCGGTGTCGTTGCGGCACTGGTAGCCGCCGGCATAGCCCACCGAGAGCAGCGCATCGATGTTCGGATCGGCCAGGATCGCCCGCGTGCAGGGGGCGAGGTAGCGCGGATGCGGGTCGGTCGCGCCGCCGTAGTCGACAGGGTTGAACAGCTGGCTGGCATTGGGCGAGATGGTCTTCAGCAGCGCCTCGCTGGCCGGCTCCAGCAACGGAATCTGCAGGCCACGCTCGGCCAGCGCATCGGCCGCTTGGGAGATGACGCCGCCGCCTTCGGAGAGGATGCCGATGCGCAGCGCGGCGCGGCCGGCATGGTGGGACAGCGCCTCGGCGACCGAGAACATCTCGTCCGAGCGCTCGACCACCACGATGCCGGCCTGGCGCATCGCCGCGCGCCCCACCGCGTAGTCGCCGGCGAGCGAGCCGGAATGGGAGCGCGCCGCGCCCTCGCCCTGGCGCGTGCGCCCGGCCTTGTACAGCACCACGGGCTTGATCGCGGTTACCGCGCGCGCCGCGGCGACGAAGCCGGCGCCATCTTCGAAGCCTTCTGCATAGACGATGACCGCGCGGGTCTCCTCGTCCTCGCCGAAGTAGCGGACATATTCGTCGAAACGGATGTCGCTCTCATTGCCGACGCCGACGAAGGTGGTGAAGCCGGCCTGGCCGTTGCGGATGCTGCTGGTCATCAGAGACATCGCGACATTGCCCGATTGCGAGAGCACGCCCAGCGCGCCCTTGTAGATGCCCGGCCAGCCGACGAGGTTCATGCCGGTATGGGCATCGAAGATGCCGTTGGTGTTGGGTCCTATCAGCCGCACGCCATGCGCCTGGCCGGCGGCGAGGGTGCGGGCTTCCAGCTCAGCGCCGGCGTCACTTGCCTCGCCGAAGCCACCGGCCAGCAGTACCGCGCCCTTCACCCCCTTGGCACCGCATTCGGCGATGACGCCGGGGGCCGCATGGGCAGGGGTGCAGACCAGCGCGGTGTCGATCGCGTGCGGCACGGCGGCGAGGTTGGGGTAGCAGGGCAGCCCGAGGATCTCTTTTTCTTTCGGGTTGATAGGCGCGATGATTCCCGCAAAACCCTGGCGGAACAGCGCCTCTATCGCGCGGTAGCCACGCTTGGCGGGGTCGCGCGAGGCGCCGATGATGGCGATGGCGCGCGGCTTGAGGATATCGCGGATCGGGCTTGGCATCATGCGCCTCAGGTGCTGCTGGCGGAGAAGCGCACGGTCTGCGCCCGCGCCTTCCAATCGGTGACGACATTGACCAGCGCCGGGCGGCCGGCGGCGACCGCCTCCGCCGCGCGCGCCAGCGCGGGGGCGATGTCCTCGGGCCGCTCGACGAATTCGCCGTGGCAGCCCAGCGCCTCGGCCATCGCATCGAAGCGGGTATAGCCGAGCTCACGGCCGGGCTTACTGCGGTCGGGGTCGGCGGTCCAGCCGCCGTTGAGGCTGATGACCACGATCACCGGCAGGCCGTGGCGAACGGCGGTGTCCAGCTCCATCGCATTGAGGCCGAAGGAGCCGTCGCCATGCAGCACCAGCACCATCTTGTCTGGCTTTGCCGCCTTTGCGCCGAGGCCGAAGGGCAGGCCCACCCCCATAATGCCGAAGGGGCCGGAATTCAGCCGGTGGCCGGCGGTGTGGGTCGGGATGGTCTGGCGACCGTAGTTCAGGATCTCCTGCCCATCGACGCAGAGGATGGCATCGCGCGGCAGGAAGTCGCGGATTTCGCGGCACAGGCGCAGCGGGTGGATCGGGGTCTGGTCGGTGGCCAGCGCCACCTCGCTGGCCGGCGCCTTCGTCGCCTCGATCTCGGCCAGATGCCGGGTCCAGGCCGCGTAGCGCGCCGGCGCGATGCCGGTAGCGGCTGCGCTGAGCTGTTCGAGGGCCACGCGCAGATCGGCGCAGATGCCGAGCGTGACCTGCGGCGTGGCGGCGATCTCGGCGGGGTCGATGTCGATGCGAATGAGCTTCGCATTCTTGGCGAAGCGTGGCGGCTTGCCATGGCCGAAGACGTAGTTGAGGCGGGTGCCGAGCACGAGCACCAGGTCCGCCTCGCGCAGCGCCGCCGAGCGGGCATTGGCGAAGGCCAGCGCGTGGTCTTCCGGTACCACGCCGCGGCCCTGTGGGGTGGTGTAGAAGGGTATGCCGCTCTGCTCGACCCAGGCCTGCATCGTCTCGGCCGCGCCCGACCAGAGCACGCCGCTGCCGGAGATGATGACCGGCCGCTCGGCCTCGGCGAGCATCGCCACGGCCTGCGCGATCTGGGCGGGGTCGGCAGCCGGGCGCGGGCGTGGGCCGGGCTCGGCCGGCCAGACCACATCGGCCTCCTCGATCGCGGCGAACAGCACATCGCCTGGCAGGTCGAGATAGACCGGGCCGGGCTTGCCGCTGGTGGCGATGCGGAAGGCGGTGGCGATCATCTCGGGGATGCGGCGGGTTTCGTAGACGCGCTCGGCCCATTTCGTCAGCGGCTTCATCGCGGCGAGCTGGTCGAATTCCTGGAAGGCGCCGGTGCCGTATTCGCGCACCGGGCTTGACCCGCCGAGGGCCACCACCGGCGCGCAATCGACTAGCGCATTGGCGAGGCCTGTGCCGAGATTGAGCGCGCCGGGGCCGGAGCAGGCCATGCACACGCCGGGGACGTTGCGCAGCCGCGCATAGGCATGGGCCATCATGGCCGCCGCCTGCTCATGCCGAACATCGATGCCGCGGATGCCGAGGTCGATGCATGCCTTTTCCGCTTGGAGCATCGGCGCGCCCATGAGGAAGAAAAAGGTATCGACGCCAAGGCGCTTCAGGGCCTGGCCGACGAGCTGGGAACCGGTGACGGGCATGGGCTGGGGAAGCCTTCATAAGGGTGGCCGCTGGGCGGTCGCGGCCAGATGCACTTTGATAGGCAGAAGGGCCATTCAGAGCAAAAACAATCTGATAAGCGGAATTAATGCAGAATTTGCATGAATTCTCTCGAGCGCTTCCGGCCGTCTCGGCGCCGCGGGCTAGGCCTTGCGGATATTCCAGAACACCGGAAAGCCGCGCAGGATTCCCGAGAGGTTGCGACGGAAGGCAGTGGCGTTGAAGTACTGCCCGATCGGCACGTAGGGGACGGCACGAAGCGCCCGGCGCTGGATGTCCTGTGCGACCTGCATAGGGTCTGGCGCATCCAGCCAGCCCACTCGAAGGGCCTCCAAGGCCGGATCGTCTGGCCATCCGGGGGCCGCCGAAGCGCCCGAGGTCGCGAGCCAGGCATGGGTCGCGGGACTCGCCTGGTCGAGGCCGGAATTGAAGGTGCAGAAGGCATTCCAGCCGCCCGCCTCGGGTGCCTCGCGCTTGGCGCGGCGCTGGACCACGGTTCCCCAATCCATGGCCTGGTAGTCCACATTGAGGCCCACGCGGCGTAGCATGTCGCCCGCGACCTCCGAGGCGGCCTTGAGCGAGGCAATGTCGCTCGCCGCCAGCAGCACCAAGGGCTCGCCACGATAGCCGGCGGCGATGATCTCGCGTCGCGCGCGCTCGATGTCGCGCGGCGCGGCGATCACCTCCATACCCGCATCGCTGGCGGACGGGCTTTCGGGGCAGAACATGCCCACGCCGTCGCGCCACAGCGAGGTGTCGTCGCCGGCGACCGCCCGCATGAAGTCCGACTGGTTCACCGCGTGCAGCAAGGCCTGGCGGATCGCGGGGTTGTTGAAGGGTGGGTGCAACGCATTAAGCCGCATGATGCCGACCGAGCCCAGCGGATCGAGCGTCTCCAGCTGGATCCCCCGATGCCGGCGCAACAGGGGCAGCAGGTCAACCAGCGGCTGCTCGACCCAATCCACCTCGCCGGCCTGGAGTGCCGCGGCGGCGGTGCCGGGATCGGGGTTGGTGAGCCACTCGACGCGGTCAAGATGCACGATCTTCGGACCCGCCATGAAATCCGGCGTGCCGGACTCCTGGGGCCTATAGCCGGCGAAGCGTTCGTATACGACGCGCGCACCGGCGATCTGCTCGGCGGCCAGGAAGCGGAACGGCCCGGATCCGACCATCTCGGTGATCTGCGTGAAGGCGTCGATGCGCGCCAGCCGCTCGGGCATGATCGCGCAGAGATTCGACCCCGCTTTGCCCAGTGCGAGGGGCAATTGCGGGAAGGGCCGCGACAGACGGAAGACGATGCTGCGGTCATCCGGTGCCGAGAGATCCTCGACCCGCGCCATCAGCAGCCGCCCGAGGATGTCGCGCCGGCCCCAGCGGCGGATGGAGGCCACGCAATCCCGCGCCAGGACCGGCTCGCCATCATGAAATCGCAAGCCGTCGCGCAGCGTCAATGTCCAGCGCAGGCCATCGGCCTCGACGACGTGCCCCGCCAGCATCTGGTGCGAGACCTGGACGCGGCTGTCCTGGCCGAAAAGCGTGTCGAAGACGAGGTAGCTGTGGTGGCGCGTGACATGCGCCGCCGTCCAGATCGGATCCAGCACGGTCAGGTCCGCCTGGGGGACGAAGCGGAGGGTGCGCGCCGCCTGGGCGGTGGCGATCCGCGGCGCGGCGAGCAGCCCGGCGCCGATTCCGAAAAGGGTGCGACGGTGCATGGTCAGGCATCCTTTGCTTCAGCGCGGCGCAAGCGCGGTTTCGACAATCCCCATGAATAGCCGCACGCCATGGTCGAGAGCGGCCTCGTCGATGTCGAAATCGATCGCGTGATGGACATTCGCGATGGTACTGCCGATCAGGAAATAGGTGCCTTTGCCGCCCCGTTCCTGAACGCGCCGGATCATGGTTGTGGCGTCGTCGCAGCCATCCATCTTGCGGAAGGGCAGCACTGTCGCGATGCCCTCGGTGCGTCCGGCGACACTGGCGACGATGGACGCCGCCTCGGGGTCGTTCGCGGCGCCGAAATTCTTGCCCATGAGCCGGGTTTCCAGTGTGCAGCCATGCATGGTCGCAGCGCCGTTCAGCACCTCCATCATGCGGCGGTCCATGAAGGCCAGGCTCTCGGGCGTGTCGCCGCGCACTTCGAGTTGCAGGAGGCATTCATCGGCGATGATGTTGCGCCCGCCGCCGGCGACCATCTTGCCGACATTGACATGCGTCACCGCGCCCGCGTGGCGAGAGATGGCGTGCAGGCCGAGTGCGGCGGTAGCACCGGCCAGCAGCGCGTTGCGCCCGGCCTGGGGTGAGGCCGCCGCATGCGCCGCCGCACCCGTGAACACCGCGTCGCTGCGCGTGGCGAACAGGAAGCCGCGCGCTTCGGCGGCAACCGTCCCGGTGGGCAGGTGACACCCGAGATGTCCGGCGAAGAACAGGTCCACATCATCGAGGATGCCGGCTTCCACCATCGGGAAGGCGCCGCGCCCGCCTTCCTCGGCGGGCTGGAAGATGAGGCGCAGGGTCCCGCGCCAGGACGCCGCCGGATTGGCCAGCTGCTCCGCGAGCGCGAGCCCGATCGCGGTGTGGCCATCATGCGCGCAGGCATGCATCAGGCCCTGGCGGGCCGAGCGGAATCCCTCGGCATTGGGGTTGTGGGATGCCGCCTCGGTTTCGCGGACGGGCAGCGCATCCATGTCGAAGCGGAGTGCGAGCACGGGCCCCTCGCCGCGGCGCAATTCGGCGACGATGCCGGTCTGGCCGCCCGGCATGCGGTCGATCCATTCGGCGGGCGCGCCGGCGGCGAGTGCGGCGGCTTTGGCCTCGGCGACGGAAGCGGCGGAGGGTTGGCCTAGCATCGCATCCTCGCGCATGACCTCAGGGCCGACGCGCAGGGTCCAGCCGAGCTTCGCGAGGTGAGCGGCGGTCAGCGCCGCGGTGCGGTATTCCAGAAATCCCAGTTCGGGGAAGGCATGCAGGTCGCGGCGAATGCGCCTGACGCCCCCATCATTGGAACCGGTGGTCCAGGCGGCCATGAACGCGATCTCCGCTGCGATGCAACACGCTCCGCCGGGCCGGTGTTTTTGTCCAGCCACGGTGCGGCGGACGGGCACTATCATCGCCATGGAAGGGGCCGTGGTGCTGGATCACTTCCGTGATTATTTGCCTCGCAGATCACGGCCATCCAGGCATGCCCGAATTTTCATCGTCCATGTTTCTGAAATGCCCAGCACCGCACCAGCTTCGTCTGGCCGCGGCGATCCGCAGATAATTCCGGCTTCCGTGGACCGCTGCCGAGGGATTGACTGCGTTGCACCATGTCCAGAACCCTCGCCCGCCACGTCTGCGACGGCCTCCTGATCGAGGCACGCGATGCGCTGCTCACGGTCTCCTTCAATCGTCCGGAAAAGCGCAACGCCGTCACGCTGGCGATGTACCGAGCCCTTGGCGCAGTGTTCACCGAGGCCGCTGAGACAAACGGTATTCGGGCCATCCTCCTCCGCGGCACGCCGAGCTGTTTCTCCTCGGGCGCGGACATCTCCGACTTTCCCCAAGGTGAGGGCAGGGACGCGGTGATCGCCGCGCACCGCGAAATCAGTGACGCTGCTGTTCAGGCGCTGGCCGATTGCCCGCAACCCACCATCGCCTTTATCGATGGGCTTTGCTACGGCGGCGGCCTTAGCTTCGCGATGGCCTGCGACTTTCGCCTCGCCACGACGCCATCGACCTTCGCCATCCCCGCCGCCCGGCTGGGCGTCGTCTATGGCCAACCGGACACGCTCCGCCTCCACGCCCTGGTCGGCCTAGCGCCAGCAAAGCGCATGCTGTTCATCGGCGATCGCATCGATGCCCCCCAGGCCCTCGCCGCCGGCCTAATCGACGAGATCGCCGAGGCGCCTGACGCCCTCATCGCATCCCTTCTCGCCCGCGCCCCGCTCTCGATCGCCGGCGCCAAGACCACGCTCAACGCCATCGCAGACCAGGCGCTCGTTGCCCGTGCTCCCCTGATCGCGGAGACGGTCACCCGCGCCATGCGCAGTCGCGACCTGAAGGAAGCCACCGCCGCCTTTCTCGCCAAGCGTCCCCCCACCTTCACCGGCGAATAGCCGCCGCGGAGCCGCCGCATGACCTTCACGCGACGAAGCCTTGCCGGTCTTCTCCTTGCCCCTGCCGTCGCGTCAAGGAGGGCGCGCGCGCAACCCGCTCGAGCACTCCGCATCGTCGTGCCCTTCGCTCCTGGCGGCAGCCTCGACATTCTCGGCCGCCTTTACGCCCGCCACCTCGGCGAGCGTCTCGGCTGGAATGTCGTCGTGGAGAACCGCTCCGGCGCCGGCGGTAATCTCGGTGCCGACCTTGTCGCAAAGGCCCGCCCCGACGGCACCACCGTGCTGCTGACCAGCGAGCCGCTCGCCGTTGCCCCAGCCTTGTTCCCCACCCTTCCCTACGATCCGCTGCGGGACCTCCAGCCGATGGCGCTGGTCGCGCGCATCTCCCAGGTCCTGGTGACCCACCCGGGCTACCCGCCGACCAATTTCGCCGCGATGGTCACCGCAGCGCGCGCCGCGCCCGAAACCGTTCTGCTCGGCCATACCGGCCCGGGTTCCCCCGGCAGCCTGATCGCCGCGCTGCTCATGCTCGAGGGTATCCGCTTCGCGCTCGTCCCCTATCGCGGCGGAGGCCCACTGGTGCAGGACATTGTCGCTGGCAACATCCCCGCCGGGATCATGACGCTGCCCGCAGCGCTCCCGTTCGTCCGCGAGGGCACCGTGAAGGCCTACGCCGTCTCTTCCACGCACCGGTCGCTCTTCGCGCCCGAAACGCCCACAACCGGCGAGGTGGTCCCTGGCGTCACACTCGATTCCTGGCAGGGCTTCTTCCTGCCCGCCAACACACCCGCTGAAATTGCCGCCCGTCTAAACGCTGCATTCACCGCCACCACCCAGCTTCCCGCCGTGCGCGATTGGCTGCTCGGCCAAGCGTTCGAGCCGGATTTTGGCGGCCCTGCCGAACTTGGCACTCTCATGGCGACCGAAATTCCTCGCTGGCGTCGTATTGTTCAGGCCGCCGGCCTCCAGACCAATTAGAGGAACCCACCCCCATGCCCGGCGCCCTCGACGGCCTCATCGTCCTCGACCTCACCAGCCATCTCTCCGGCCCCTACTGCACCATGCTGCTTGCAGACATGGGCGCTGATGTCATCAAGGTCGAACGACCCGGCAAGGGAGACGACAGCCGCAGCATGCCCCCCTTCGTGGACGGCATCGGCGCGCCCTATGCGCTGTGGAACCGCAACAAGCGCTCGATCGCGCTTGACCCCAAAAACCCCGAGGACCGCGCCGCCCTGCACGCCCTGGCGCAGCGCGCGGACATCCTAGTGGAGAACATGCGCCCCGGCGCACTCGCCCGCATGGGCCTCGATTATGCCACATTGTCGAAGACCAACCCCCGCCTCATCGTCTGCTCCATATCCGGCTTCGGGCAGACCGGCCCCTGGTCCGAGCATGGCGGCTTCGACCTCATGACCCAGGCGATGTCCGGGCTGATGGCCGGCAACGGGCCGATCGACGGCGAACCCACCCGCCTGCCCATTGCCATCTCCGACGTCTCGGGCGGCATGTTCGCCGCCATCGGGATCCTCGGCGCGCTCAACGCGCGGGCGAAGACCGGACGCGGCCAAAAAGTCGAAGCCTCGCTCTTCGAGAGCGCCCTTGCCTTCGGCGTCTATGAAGCTGCCCTGGTACTCGGCACCGGCCAACGCCCCCAGCGCATGGGCCAGGCGCATCGCGGCAGCGCCCCCTACCAGGCATTCGAGAGCAGCGATGGATGGCTCACCATCGGTGCCGGGCAGGACCATTTCTTCAAGCCCTTCTGCAGGCTGCTCGGCCTCGAATCCCTCGCGGAGGATGCCCGCTTCGCCACCAATGCGCTCCGCGTCGCCAACAACATCGCTTTGATGCAGATCCTCGCGGAGCAGGTTCGCCAGCAGCCCACCGCCCATTGGCTGGAAGCACTGGAGGAGATCGGCATCCCCGCCGAGCCGGTGCTCAATTATGACGAAGCCCTGGCGCACCCCCAGGCTCGATCCCTCGGCGTCGTGGCTGACATCCCTGGCGCCACGCGCGGCCTGAAGCAGACACTCGCCCCGGCGGTCCACCTGTCCGAGACGCGCTCCTTAGTTCGCCGCCCCGCCCCGGGCCTGGACGAACACGGTGCCGAAATCCGTGCCTGGCTCAGTGCTACCGCCTGAGCGCGATCTCTGCGCCCCCCGGGGAGGTGCTTGGACGAGGTGTTAGCTGGCTCGCTGTTCGCTCCACGATAGAGGGCCCCGTGCAGGTATCTTGCGCCGACCAGCTTTGACTGTGCCCCTCCGAAATTGCCAAGGAGCGGTCCAATCATCGCGAGCGATTTCAGGCCGATCGGCACGGATATTGCTGACCTTGCTTACTGCGGCGCAGTTCAGTGGGCGCGACCTCAGCCCTAACAGTTTCGGCGCTATCTAGCATGGAGGCCGACATGATTAGCCTGTTCGCAATTCCCAATATGGTCGGCGCGCATCTCGGCGCCTGGCGACACCCGGAGGCGTTCGATCGTCCGGTAATGAACCTTGATTATAACATCGAGACGGCGCGCCTGGCCGAGCGGGGCAAATTTGACGGCCTGTTCCTTGCCGACGGCAATGCGGTGCGCGACATGGACCGCCCGGCGCTGTTCGCGGCCAACTCGCCTGTGGCGCGGCCAGGCGTGTTCGACCCCGTCATCTTGTTGACCATGCTGGCGGCCGCGACCAGCCGCATCGGCGTGGTCTCAACAGCCACGACCAGCTTCGACCAGCCCTATTTCATTGCCCGCCGCTTTGCCTCGCTCGACCACGCCAGCAAGGGGCGGGCGGGGTGGAACATGGTCACCAACTCCTACGCCGGCGACGCGCTGAACTTCAACCATTCCGACCCGCTCAGCCGCGAGGAGCGCTATGACCGCGCGCAGGAATTCGTTGAGGTCGTGAAAGCACTCTGGGACAGCTGGGCGGAGGATGCCTTCATCCAAGACAAGGCGAGCGGCCAGTTCTTGGACCCCACCCGTGTGCGCGAGATCAACCACGCTGGGCGGCACTTCCAGGTGAAAGGCCCGCTCAACGTGCCGCCGACGCCGCAGGGGCATCCCGTGGTGTTCATGGCCGGGCAGTCGGAGCGCGGCAAGGAGCTCGCCGCTTTGCATGCGGACGCGATGTTCGGTGCGGGGGATTCGCGCGAGTCGATGCAGGCCGACTACGCGGACATCAAGGCGCGCATGGCGAAGTACGGCCGCCACCCGGATGAGCTGAAATTCATCCCAGGCGTGAGCATCTTCGTCGGGCGGAGTTCGGCCGAGGCGGATGATTTGTATGACGAGCTGAACGCGCTGATCTCGCCCGATCTCGGCGTGCATTATCTGTCGAAGATTTTGCACTACGATCTTTCGGGCCATCCGCTCGACGGACCGCTACCGGCGGATATTCCGGAGACGGTGGTCGGCGGCAGCAGCACGCGCACCTTCACCATCCAGATGGCGCGGCGCAAGGCGCTGACCATCCGCCAGACCTATGAGCAGGTGGTGCCCGCCTTCGGCAGCCCGGTCATCAAGGGCAACCCCGTCGAGGTCGCCGACCAGATGGAGGATTGGTACCGCAGCAAGGTGTGCGACGGGTTCATGGTGTCGATCCCGCTGATGCCGCGAGGCCTGCACGACTTTGTCGATCTGGTGGTGCCGGAGCTGCAGCGGCGCGGGGTGTTCCGGAAGGAATATGAGGGGACGACGCTGCGCGAGCATATGGGGCTGGCGCGGCCGCGCAGCCGGCATTTTGATAAACGGGATATGGCGGCGGAGTAAGCAAGCTTGGGGAAAAGAATTTCCCCAAACCCCATTCTTTTATTTTTGTTTTTGGGTGCGAGTGGGCGAGTCATGCTTAGTCGGCAGACGGCCGCTGGATGCGCAATCAGCGCCAAGGAATCATTCTTATGCCGCGCGCTGAAAAGTCGCACTTCGCCTGCCATGCGGCGCTGGCCTGCGAGCGAACACCAAAAACTCAAAAATAAAAGAATGGGGGCAAACGTATACGTTTGCGGGGGAAATTCATTTCCCCCAGTCTTCAAGCCGCCTGTCCCAACGCCGGTGGCAACGCTGCCAGCGTCTCCATCGTATGGTGGCACATGATCTGGTGTCCCCCCGGCCCCATCCGCAGCGGCGGCGCCACCGTGTCGCACACCGCCCCGATCCGCCGCGGGCAGCGCGGCGCGAAGCGACACCCCCCCGCCGGCGGCACGGACGAGGCATCACCCGCCAGCCGCGTGCGTTGCGCGCTGCGCCCCTTCAGCCCGACCAGCGGCACCGCGGAGAGCAGCGCCTCGGTATAGGGGTGGTAGGGCGGCGCCAGCATCTGCGCCGCCGCACCCTGTTCGACGATGGTGCCGCGATACATCACCGCGATGCGGTCCGCGATATGCGCGATCACGCCGATGTCGTGACTGATGAACAGGTAGGCGATGCCAAGGCGATCGCGCAGATCGGCCAGCAGGTTCAGCACCGCCGCCTGCACGGAGACATCGAGCGCGGAGACGGCTTCGTCGCAGACCAGGAAATCTGGCCGGCTGGCCAGCGCGCGGGCAATGCCGATGCGCTGCTTCTCGCCGCCCGACATCTGGTGCGGGTAGCGCGAGCGGTAGGAGGATGGCAGGCGCACCAGCTCCAGCAGCCGGTCCACCTCGCGGTCGGCCTCGGCGCCGCGGGCGATGCCGAAGCGCACCAGCGGCCAGCGCAGCGCCTGGTGCACGGTCTGGCGCGGGTTGAGCGAGCTGTCCGGGTTCTGGAACACGATCTGCGCGCGGCGGCGGAAAGCGGTGTCGGGCTGGGCGGGCACGATCTCGCCATCGAGGCTGATGCGCCCGGCATCGGCGGCGAGCAGGCGCAGCATCAGGCGCCCGAGCGTGGATTTCCCGCAGCCGGATTCGCCGACGAGGCCGAGGACCTCGCCGCGCGCGACATGCAGGGCGACGTCATCCACCGCGAGCACGCCGGCGTTGCGCGTGAGCCGCGGCAGACCGCCGCGAAAGCCGAGGGAGAGCGCGGCGCCGAGGCGGAAGCTTTTCGTCAGCTCCATCGCCTGGATCAGCGGCCTGGTGCCGGCGGGGAGGATGCGTGCCTGCGCCGGCGCGGCATCCTCAAGCGGCGGCGCTGCGGCGACGACATCCGCAAGATGGCAGCGTACGCGATGCGCGGCCGGTCCGTCGAGCAGCTGAGCTTCGGCGCAGGCGGGCAGGGCGAAGTCGCAGCGTGCGCGGAAATTGCAGCCTGGCTCCGGCCGGGTGAGGTCCGGCAGGCCGCCGGGGATCGGGGTTAGGCGCGCGATGCGGCCGTGATCGGCGCGCGGCAGGGCGGCGAGCAGGCCGCGCGTATAGGGGTGCTGCGGCCTTGCGAGGATCGCCGCTGTCTCGCCCTGTTCCACGACGCGCCCGGCATAGAGCACGGTCAGCCCGTCGCACAGCCGATCGACAATGCCGAGATTATGGCTGACCAGCAGCATCGCGACATTGCGGTGCCGCCGCAGATCATCGAGCAGATCGAGAATCTGCGCTTCCACCGTGACGTCGAGCGCGGTGGTGGGCTCATCCAGCAGCAGCAGCTCCGGCTCGCAGGCGAGCGCGGTGGCGATGACCGCACGCTGCTTCATGCCCCCCGAAAGCTGGTGCGGGTAGGAGCGCGCGACGGACTCCGCGCGCGCCACGCCAACTTCGTTCAGCAGCGACACGGCGCGGGCCATCGCGTCGCGCTCGGAGCTGCCGCGATGGTGGATCAGCGGCTCGGCAATCTGGTAGCCGATGGTCAGGCCAGGATTCAGCGCGGCGGAGGGGTCCTGGAACACCATCCCGATGCGCCGCCCGCGCAGGGCAGCGGCCGTCTTGTGCAGATCCTCGCCGTCGAAGGCTGCGCGCGACGTGCTCACCGTCGCGCCCTTGCCGAGCAGCCCGAGGATGGCGAGCACCAGCGAAGATTTGCCCGACCCGCTCTCGCCCACCAGCCCCATCGCCTGGCCGCGATGCAGCTCCAGCGACACGCCATCCAGCGCCTGCACCATGCCGCGCGCCGTGGCGTAGCGCAGCGACAAATCGCGCAATTCGAGCAGCGGCGCCTCAGCCATGCCCACGCCCCTGCATGCGCGGGTCCAGCAGATCGCGCAGCCCCTCGCCCACCACGTTGATCAGCACCAGCAGCAGGCACAGGCAGATGCCGGGCGCGAGCGCGATCCACGGCGCCTGCTCGATGAAGGGCCGGCTTTCCGCGATCATCAGCCCCCATTCGCTCGCCGGCGGCTGCGGTCCCAGGCCGAGGAAGGACAGCGCCGATCCGAGCAGAATGGCGAAGGTGATGCGCAGCGACGTCTCGACGATGATCGGCGGCCAGGCATTTGGCAGGATCTCGCGCCACAGGATGCGCACCGCACCATCGCCGCGCGCCCGCGCGGCATCGACGAAATCCTCGGCGAGCAGACCGAGGGCCACGGCGCGCGACAGCCGCGTCATGATCGGCACGTACACGATGCCCACCGAGATCACGGTCTTGGCCACGCTCGGCTGCGTCGTCGCCAGGATCAACAGCCCGAGCAGCACCGGCGGGATGGAGATCATCAGGTCCACGCCGCGCATCACGGCCTCATCCACCCAACCCCGATGGAAGGCGGCGAGCATCCCGAGCGGCACCCCGATCGCGAGGCTGATCGCGGTGGCACCAAACCCCATCAGCAGCGAGTAATGCGCGCCGGCCAGCACGCGCGAGAAGACGTCGCGGCCGAAATCATCCGTGCCGAACCAATGCGCGAGCGAGGGCGCCTGCAACCGCTCGCGGATCGCGAAGGCATCCGGGTCATAGGGCGTGATCCACGGCCCCGCGACGGCGAGGACCACGATCACGGCGATCGCGAATCCGCCGAGGATCAAGCCCCGCGGCAGGCGCCGGCCTCGGGGCAAAGCAAGTGCGGCACTCATGCCGCCGAACCCCCATACCGGATGCGCGGGTTCAGCGTGGCGTACAAGATATCGGCGGCGAGGTTGGCCAGCGCATAGACGCTGGTCACCACGATCATGCCGCCCATCATCAGCGGAAGATCCTGGTTGTCGATCGCATAGATCAGCATCCGGCCGAGGCCCGGAAAAGCGAAGACCGTCTCCACCACGACGATGCCGCCGATCAGCAGCCCCATATCGATCGCAAGCACGGTGATGGTCGGCAGCAGCGCATTGGGCAGAGCGTGGCGATACAGCACGAAGCGCTCGGCCAGCCCCTTGGCGCGCGCGGCCAGCACATACTGGCTATCCAACGCCTCGAGCATGGAGGAGCGCGTCATGCGCGAGACATGCGCGATGAGGCCCAGCGTCAGCGTCACCACCGGCAGCACCAGGTGCCGCGCCCAGCCGAGCACGCCGGCCTCGGCGAGCGGCGTGTATCCGGTCGCCGGCAGCCAGCCGAGCCAGGCGGCAAACACCAGGATGACGACGATGCACCAGAAGAATTCGGGAATGGAAATGAAGGCATATTGCGCAAGCGTCAGCGCCCTATCGCTGCTCGATCCGCGGTTCACCGCCGAATGCACGCCGAGCGCGATGCCGATGATGGCGACCAGCACCAGGCTGATGCCGGCGAGGATGGCCGAACGCCCCAGCGCCTCGATCAGGATCGGCCCCGCCGGTCGCTCCATGGTCAGCGAATTGCCGAAATCGCCGCGCAGCAGCCCGGAGAACCAGCGCCAATACTGCATGGGCAGCGGATCATTCAGTCCCAGCCGCTGCTCCAGCAACGCGATCGAATCCGCCGTGGCGAATTCCCCCAGGATCATGTGCGCGACGCTGCCGGGCAGCAGATGCACGATGCCGAACACCATCACCGTCATCAGCCACACGACGCCGATGACCGAAGCGATGCGGCGAATGATGTAGCGCGTCACACCCCCGCGACCACCGTCTCGCGCAGGTCGAACCAGCGCATCGGGTGCGTGGCCACGCCCTGCACGCGGCCGCGATAGGCGCAGGCGAAATTGGCGGTGTAGGCGAAGTAGCTGGCCGGATCCTCGGCGAGAAATTTCTGCACGTCCTGGTAGTGCCTCTTCTGCACGTTGGTATCGCCGGTCAAGCGCGCGGCTTCCAGCGCGGCATCCACGCGCGGATTGGAATAATTCCAAAGCCGCGGATTCCAGCTGCCCTGCGAATGCAGGAAGGGGAACATCGCGCTATCCACCGTGGGCCGCGCGAAGAAGCCGTTGATCGAGATCGGCGCCTTGCCCGACACCTCCGCCGAGAAGCGCGAGAAGGGCACGCGCTGGATCTCGAACTCGAACCCCGCCGGCCGCCCGAGCTGCTGCATCGCCACACCCAGGCGCTCGCGCACAGGCCGTCCGACCGGGACGACGAGCGGCACGCGCAGCCCGCGCGCGTGTCCGGCCTGCGCCATCAGCCGGCGCGCCTGCGCGACATCGGCGCGCGCGGGGATCGGGATCTCGCTCGCGAAGAACGGGTGCGTCGGTGGGATCGGGCTGTGCGTCGGCACGCCTTCGCCGAACAGCGCGATCTCCACGATATCCGCCTTGGGGATTGCGAGGTGCAGGGCCAGGCGCACACGCTGGTCGTTGAACGGCGCCGTCGCGCAGTTGACCACGCCCGCGTCCCAGGTGGGCGTGGGGATGCTCTCGATGCGAAGCGCGCGGTTCTCGCGCAGCGTGCGCACCGCCTCGGGGGCGAGGTCCCAGACGATGTCGACATCGCCGGCCTGGAGTGCGGCGATGCGCACCGCCATTTCCGGGATGATGCGGATCTCGACGCCGTCGAGCTTCGGCTTGCCTTCCTCGAAATAGGTCGGGTTGCGCGACAGCACCAGGCGATCACCGGGCGTGTAGCGGCGGAACACGAAGGGCCCGGTGCCGATCGGCGCGGTCGAGATCGTGTCATAGCTCTCGGGCGGGATGATCTTCGCCTGGCGATCGGCGAGGATGTCGGCAAAGCCGCCATAGGCATAGGAGAGCTTGAACGCCACCGTGTGGCTGTCCACTGCCTCCATGTCGTCGATCATGTCGTAGCCGCTGCGCGCGGCGGAGCCGGTGGCGGGGTCGAGGATGCGGCGGAAGGTCGCGACCACATCGGCGGCCACCATCTCGCGGCCATTGTGGAACCGCACCCCGCGCTTGAGCTTGAAGGTCCACAGCTTGAGGTCTTCGGAGAAGGTCCAGGATTCCGCGAGCTCGGGTTCGAGGGTGAGGTCCTCGCGCAGGCGGGTCAGGCCGTTGAAGACGAGCAGGTCGTAGATGTACTCCTCGCCGAGCGTGGTCTTGGCGACGTCGAGCGTGGAGAGGTTGGTGCCCACGACGATGCGCAGCGTGCCGCCGCCGCCGGCCTGGGCCTGCGCGCGGCGCGAAAGGCTGCTCGCGGCGATGACGGCCGGCATGGCGAGGAGATTGCGGCGCAGGAGAGACATGCGAAGGCTCCGCGAAGGATGGCGTCGCGCCAAGCCTCGCCCGGATGCGCGGCGGCGGGCGAGGGCGATTCCGGCGCGCGCCGCGACATTCCGGGCCGCGCACGCGCGATCTGCCCAGGGGGGAAGCACTGCGGGCGGGAATTGCGCGTCGCGGCGTCGTTTCGCGCCGCGCGCCCGGCATGATGCTTGCAGGACCCGCGCGGGAAAACCGCGCCACCGCGCGGCAAGGAGAGCGCATGACGCGGCCGCGCAAGATGCACCTCGTCGCCTATCTGAAAACCTCGCCGACGGCGAGCTACGCGCCGGGCTGGCGCTATCCCGGCGCGCCGCTCGATGATCTGTGGACGCCGCAGCGCTACGAACACATCGCGCGTGTGCTGGAGCAGGCGCGCTTCGATGCCGCCTTCTTCGCCGATGAGTTCGGCGTGCCCGATGTCTATAAGGGCAGCTATGCCGATTATCTCGGCCGCGGCGGGCAGCTGAGCCTTCTCGACCCGATGCTGCTGCTGCCGCTGATGGCGCGGGTGACCACGCATATCGGCCTCGGCTCCACGCTGTCGACCACCTTCTACGGGCCGTACCAGCTGGCGCGCAGCATCGGCACGCTCGACCTGTTGAGCGGCGGGCGCGCGGCGTGGAATGTCGTCACCTCGGCGTCGGATTACGAGGCGCGGAATGCGGGCATGGAGGGGCTGCCGCCGAAGGAGCTGCGCTACGACCGCGCCGATGAGGTGCTCGAGGCGTGCTGCGCGCTGTGGGATGGGTGGGATGCGGATGCGCTGGTGCTGGATCGCGAGGGCGGCGTCTTCGCGGATGCGTCGAAGGTGCGCTACGCGGATTACGTGGGCAAGCATGTCAGCGTGCGCGGGCCGCTGTCCATTCCGCGCACCCCGCAGGGGCGGCCGGTGATCCTGCAGGCGGGTTCGTCACCGCGCGGGCGCGAGTTTGCCGCGCGCTGGGCGGAGATGATCTTCTGCTCGCATGCCACGAAGGAGGATGCGCTGGCCTATGTCACGGACATGCGCGCGCGCATCGCGGCGGGCGGGCGCGTGGCCGAGGATGTGCGCATCCTGCCCTCGCTGTTGGTGGTGGTGGGCGAGACGGATTCGATCGCGCGCGAGAAGGCCGCGTTCCTCGATGCGCGGACCGATCCGGAGCTGGTGCTGGCGTCCAGTTCCTCTCTGCTTGGCGTGGATCTCAGCATGATCGAGACGGCGGAGGGCGCGGAGCGCGCGGCGGGGAACCACGGCATCGCGGGATCGCGCGACCGGATGGCGCAGCTGGCCCGCGCGCAGGGGATCAGCTTTGCGGCCGCCGTGCGCAAGCCCCGCGGGTTGCTGGCCGGTTCGCCCACGACCATCGCGGACCACATGGAGGATTGGTTCACCTCCGGCGCCTGCGATGGGTTCGTGCTGCCGCCGACGGTGTTCCCAGCCACCTATGAGGAGTTCGGGCGGATGGTGGTGCCGGAACTGCAGCGGCGGGGGCTGTTCCGGCGGGAATATGCGGGCAGCACGCTGCGCGAGAATGTGGTGAATCCCGGATAGAGCGACGCGCCTACTCCGCCGCCGCGGCCAGGCGTGGATTGCCGGGGGTTGGCAGGCCCATCCGCTCGCGCGTGGTCGCACCCTCATACGCCTTGCGGAACAGGCCGCGCTTCTGCAACTCGGGCACCACCATCTCGACGAAATTCTTCAGTGAACGCGGCATCACAGGATTCGAGATCATGAAGCCGTCGCAAGCCTGGCCGCGGAACCACAGCTCCAGCGTGTCGGCGATCTGCGCGGGCGTGCCCTTCACCACCGGCGCGCCCATCGAGGAGAGCGCGCGCTGGTAGCATTGGCGGATGGTGAGATTGTCGCGCCGCGCGCCCTCGATCAGGTAGGTGCGCAGGCTGGTGCCGCTGGCGACTTTTTCCGGCAGATCCGGCAGCGGCGCGTCGAGGTCGTGGCCGCTCAGATCCTTGTCCACCAGTTTCGAGAGGTAGTGAACGCCGAGGCTCGGCGAGATCAGCGCCTGCAATTCCTCGAACAGGCGCTCCGCCTCGGCCTCCGTCTCCCCGCAATAGGTGACGATGCTGGGGAGGAAGCGCAGCGTCTCCGGCGCGCGTCCATACTTTGCCATGCGGGACTTGATGTCGGCATAGGCCTTCTGGCAGCTCTGCATCGAATCGCCGGCGGCGAACATCGCATCGGCGTGCTTCGCGGCGAGTTCGCGGCCGCGGTCGGATTGGCCGGCCATGAACACCATCGGGTGCCCCTGCGGCGGGCGGGCGATGTTGAGCGGCCCCTTCACCGAGAAATGCTTCCCCACATGGTTCAGCCTATGCACCTTGGCTGGGTCGAGGTAGCGCCCCGTCGCCTTGTCCTGCGGGAAGGCGTCCTCGTCCCAGCTGTCCCACAGGCCCTTCACGACCTCGACGAATTCCTCAGCGCGCTCATAGCGTTCGTCACGCGCGTAGTTCTCGTCGCGGCCGAAATTCTGCGCATCGCCGGCGTATTGCGAGGTGACCACGTTCCACCCCGCGCGGCCCGCGCTGATATGGTCCAGCGAGGCGAAGCGCCGCGCAACGGCATAGGGCTCGTCATAGCTGGTGGTGCTGGTTGCGACGAGGCCGATGTGGCGCGTCGCCATCGCGACCGCGGAGAGCACCGTCACGGGCTCAAACCCCGCCGGCCTCGCGGAGGGGAAGTTCGCGGCGAAAAGCGCGGGCTTGTCCATCTCGCGCACGGCGTTGCCATCGGCGAGGAAGACGGCGTCGAACAGGCCGCGCTCGGCGATCTGCGTGGCCTCGACGATGTGGCCGAGATTCATCACCGTGTCGGACCAGGCGTCGGGGTGGCGCCAGCCGCCGAGATGCGCGCCGGTCGCATTTGGCATCATGATGAGGTTCATCATGTCGCAGTCGCCGAGAACGCCGAACCTAATGAGCCGTCAGGGATCGAGATGCCTACCATGCCAAGATACTCCGCCGCCGCCATATGGGCCGGTGACCGTAGCAATCCTCCCTGTCTTCCAATCTACAGAGCAAAGCGGCAGGCAGCAAAAACAATCTTGCGTCGTGAGATCCGTCACAAAGTGACGCCAGGATCGGGGCGCGCGTCAGCCGCATTTTATAGTGATCTTCAACAATCCGGCCGTCTGCGCCGCTGCCATGCCAATAGTGGCGCCGCGACTGCATGACCGCGCTCCGCATCGCCAACAATGTCGCTCTGATGCAGATCCTCGCGGAGCAGCTCCGTCAGCAGCCCACCGCCCATTGGCTGAAAGCACTGGAGGAGATCGGCATCCCCGCCGAGCCCGTGCTCCACTACGATTAAGCGCTGGTGCACCCCCAGGCTCGATCCCTCGGCGTCGTGACTGACATCCCTGGCGCCACGCGCGGCCTGAAGCAGACACTCGCCCCGGCGGTGCACCTGTCCGAGACGCCCTCCTCCATTCGCCGCCCCGCCCCGGGCCTGGACGAACGCGGTGCCGAAATCCGGGCCTGGCTCAGTGCTGCCAGCTGAAGCGCGATGCCGCGAGAATCTCTGGTTCCGTGAGCGCTGTCACATCGGTCCGGCAATGCAGACTTCGGCGATGGCAACGCTTTGCGCGCGTCGACTTTCCAGCCCGCGCGGCACCGCAGCGATCAGCGTGCGGGTATAGGGGTGGCGTGGCGCGAACAAAACCTCGGCCGGCGGCCCTTCCTCGACGATGCGCCCTGCGCTCATCACCCCGATGCGGTGGCAGATGCGGGAGACAACGGCCAGGTCGTGGCTGATGAGGATGATGGTGAGGCCGAGCTCGCGATTCAGGTCGCGCAGCAGGTTCACGATCTGACCTTGCAGCGACACGTCGAGCGAGGAGACCGGCTCATCGGCCACCAGCACATCCGGGCCGATTGCGAGCGCGCGGGCAATGCCGACGCGCTGGCGCTGGCCGCCGGAAAGTTCGTGCGGCAGGCGCTGGAGCAGAACGGTGTCGAGCCCGACCTGGGCGAGCAACGGGGGAAGGGCATCCGCCGCCTCGGCGCGGGTGAGGCCGCGGGCGACCAGCGCCTCCATCAGCGTGCGCCGGATGCGCTTGCGCGGGTTGAGCGAGGAATGCGTGTCCTGGAATACCATCTGCACGCCGCGGCGATAGATCCGGCGGTGCACGCCGGTGAGCATGGCGATGTCCTGGCCGCGATAGCGCACCATGCCGTCGCTGGGGGCGAGCAGCCCGACCATGATCTGCGCCAACGTCGACTTGCCGCACCCGCTTTCGCCCACCAGGCCGAAGATCTCCCCCGGCGGGATGGCAAGCGAGACGCCGTCCACCGCTGCCACGTCGGCCACCTTGCGCGTGAAGCGCTCGATCAGACCGCGCCGCAGCGCGTACGTCTTTTGGATGTCGCAGAGTTCCAGCAGCGGCTGCGTCATCGCAGCGCCTCCCAGCAGACGGCCATGTGCGGGCCCTCACGCCAGATGCCGGGTGTCTCCGCCGTGCAACGGTCGAAGGCCGCGTCGCAGCGCGGGGCGAAGGGACAGCCGGGGGGCACCGCGCCCAGGCGCGGCGGCAGGCCGGGGATGGTGGGCATGGGCCCGGTTTCGCCATCCAGGCGCGGGGTGCAGCGCAGCAGTTGGCGCGTGTAGGGATGGCGCGGACGGCCGAACAGCGTCTCGACCGCCGCCTCCTCCACCACGCGCCCGGCATACATGACCGAGACGCGGTCGCAGACCTCGGCCACCAGTTCGAGGTTGTGGCTGATGAACAGGATGGCGATGCCGAGTTCGCGCCGGACACGGTCCAGCATCGCCATCACCTGCGCCTGCACGGTGACGTCTAGCGCGGTGGTGGGCTCGTCCGCGATCAGCAACTCGGGATCGTTGGCCACCGCGAGCGCGGTCATCACGCGCTGGCGCATGCCGCCCGAGAGTTCATGCGCATAGGCGCGCAGCCTTTCGCGCGGCCGCGCGATGCCGACCAGGTCGAACAGCGCCTCCGCCCGGTCGCGCGCGTCGGCCGCGCCCAGCCGCTGATGGGTGCGCAGGCTGTCGGTGATCTGCCGCCCGACGGGGATGGCGGGGTTGAGCGCACTCAGCGGGTCCTGAAAGATCATCCCGATCCGCGCACCGCGCAGCCGCTCGACCTTGCCTGGCGCGGTCAGGTCAATGCCGTCGAACACCACCCGCCCGCTGCTGACCTTCGCACCGCGCGGCAGCAGCCCCATGACGGCCAGCGCGGTGAGGGATTTGCCGGACCCGCTTTCGCCGACCAGGCCCACCACCTCCCCACGATGGATGCGCAGGTCCACGCCGCGCACCGCATCATGCCAGCGGGACCGCTCGCCGAACGCCACATGCAATCCATCGATGCGCAGCAGGGGATCGTCGGTCATGCCGTGACCGCGGTGATGTTGTGCCGCGGGTCCAGCCGGTCGCGCAGCCCGTCGCCCAGCAGGTTGAAGCCGATCACGGTCAGCGAGATGGCAGCACCCGGAAACACCGACAGCCACCATTCGCCCGAGAGCAGGAAGTTGCGCGCATCGGCGAGCATGTTGCCCCAGCTTGCAGTGGGCGGCTGCACGCCCAGGCCCACGAAGCTCACCGAGGCCTCAATGATGATGCCCAGCGCCAGCATCAGCGTCGCTTGCACGATCACCGGCGACAGACAATTGGGCAGCACGTCAGACAGCATGATGCGCACGCTGCCTACCCCCTGCAGCCGCCGTGCGGCCACGTAGTTCGCCTGCGATTCCGACAGCGCCGTGGTGTAGGTCACCCGCGCCAGCGTCGGCACGTAGAGCAGGCCGAGAAGCAGCATCAGCTTCACCTCATTGCCGATCATGAAGGGGCCGATCCGCGCCTCCCGAATGCCGAAGATGCCGACCAGCGCGATCGCCCAAATCAGCACGGGAATGGCGGCCACAGCATCGAGCAGCCGCATCGTCGCCTGTTCGAACCAGGTGCCGCGATGAAACCCCGCCGCGAGCCCCAGCGACACACCAAGGCACAGCCCGATCATCACCGCGAACCCCGCGACGCTGAGCGACGACCGGCTGGCCCAGATGACGCGGCTGAGCACATCCCGCCCGGACTGGTCAGTGCCGAAGAGGAAACGCGCATCGGGTTCGAGAAGCTGGTCGGGAATGGATACGCGCAGCGGATCGAAGGGCGCGATCCAGGGCGCGAGGACGGCCATGATTAGTAGGGAGAGGATGATGAGGGCGCCGAGGAAACCGGCGATGCCGCCGCAGGCGCGGATCATGACAGCATGGGGGAAATGAATTTCCCCCAAACCCCCTTTCTTTTATCTTTTTCTAATGGCGCTGGTTGGGCGGTCAGTGCGGCATCGGGCCTGTTGATGGCACCTGCCAGCGGGAACCAATAAATCAAAAAAGAAAGAATGGGGGTTTGGGGGAAATTCATTGCCCCCAAGTTTGCTTTCCTCATGACGTCGCTAGCTTCGGATTCAACCAGGCGTTGACCAGATCCGCGACGAGGTTCGCCACCACGAAGATGATCGTGAATACCATCACCACCGCCTGCACCAGCGCGTAGTCGCGCTGCTGGATCGCGGTGAGCAGTGCGCGCGACATGCCGCCGATGTTGAAGACGCGCTCGATGATCAGCGCCAGCCCAAACATGTGCCCGAAGGACACGCCGGCGATGGTGACGACCGGCACCAGCGCGTTGCGCAGCGCGTAGCGCAGCACCCGCAGGCGGGACAGGCCGGATGCGCGCGCGGTGCGCATGTAGTCCTGCCCCAGCACGTCGAGCAGCGCGGAGCGTGTCATGCGCGTGAGCACCGCCATGTAGAAGACGGAGAGGCAGAAGACCGGCAGCGCGATGGACATGAGGTGCGCTTCCAGCCCCTCGCTGAGCGGGACGAAGCCGCCCGGCGGAAACCAGTCGCGCTCGACCGCGAAGGCGAGAACCAACACGAGCGCCAGCCAGAAACCGGGGATGGACACGCCGAGCACCGCGAGCAGCCGCGCCGCATAGTCGATGGGCCCGTCGCGGAACACGGCGGAGAGCGTCCCCAGCGTGAGCGAGACGAGGAAGGCGACGATGAAGGCGATGGTGACAAGTTCCAGCGTCACCGGCAGCGTTGCCGCCACCTCCACATTCATGTGCAGCCGCGTGGTGAAGGATTGCCCGAGATCGCCATGCAGGGCCAGGCGTTCGAGCCAGGCGAGGTATTGCACGATAATCGGCCGGTCCAACCCGTATTGCGCGTCGAAGGCGGCGATCTGCGCATCGGTCACATCATCGCCCAGCACGATGCGCGCCGGGCTTTCGGGGATGGAGCGCGTGAGCACGAACAGGATCAGGCTCACTACGAGCAGGGAGAAGAGCGAGAACCCGGCGCGGCGCACCATAAGGCTCAGCATCAGCCGAGGCTCACGTCGCGCACCGTCACGGTCTGGCCCTGGCTCACCTTGAAGTTGCGCACGCGGTCGCGCCAAAGATTCGCGGCGGAGAAAAAGCCCAGCCAAAGGAAGGGCGATTCATCAGCGAGGAGCATCTGCATCTCCGCCAGGATGGGCTTCATTTTCTCGTCCTCATTCTCCGCGAAGGCGGCGCGCATCAGCGCCTCCAGCCGCGGATTGGCATAGTTGGAGGAGCGCGACATGAACTGGCCTGCGGTGAGGTAGACCATGATCATGTAGGTCGCCTCGCCCGGCGACATGAAGTTGCCGATCAGCGCATCTAGCTCGCCGCGGCTAAGTGCCGGCGAGAGCACAGATTGCTCGGCCATCCGCAGCTTCACCTCGATGTTGAGCTTGGCCAGTTCGGATTGCAGGAAGATGGCAGCGTCGCGGCTGTCGAGCAGATAGGGCACCGACGCGCAGGCGAGTTCGAAGCTGGCACCGTTGGGATATTTCGACCGCGCCAGATAGTCGCGCGCCTTGTCGAGATTGTAGTCGAGCTTCGCGTTGGCCTCGGGGTTGAACCACCAGGATGAGGCCGGTGCGGGCACCGCAGCGGTTTCCACCATGCCGTGATAGATGCGTTCGTTGATGGTGCGCCGGTCGATGGCGTGCGCCATGGCGAGGCGGAAATTCAGGTCGTCGAAGGGTGGCCGCGCATTGTTCATCGCGATGAAGCTCCACCCGCCCAGCGTGGGCCGCGACCCGCCCTGAATGCCGCGCCGGGTGCGCAGCCGGGGGAAATCGCGTGGCGGCGGGACGGAGATGATGTCCGCCTGGCCGCTAAGCAGATAGGCGACGCGCGCAGCATCCTCGGGCACCTGGCGCACCACCAAGCGGTCCCAGGCGGGCTTGCCCGGCGTCCAGTAGTTCGGGTTCTTGCGGAAGCTGATGAAGTCGTTCGGGCGCCATTCCTCGAAGAGGCCGGGGCCGGTGCCGACGCCGGTCGGGCGCCGGCGGAAATGATCCTCGCCGAGCTCTTCGCGCGAGCCCTTGGGCCAGATGCCCATGAACTTCGTAAGAAAGGTCATCCAGGGCGAGAAGGGCTCCTTTAGGATGACCCGCAGCCGCGTGGGGCTGTCCACCTCGACATGCGACAGGCGAGAGAAGGTCGGCCCGCGCGCCGCGCGATTGGCCGGATTGAGCATGTACTCAAAACTGTATTTCACATCCTCCGAATCGAGGATCTTGCCGTTGTGGAAGCGCACGCCTTCGCGCAGCTCGAAGGCGTAGGTGAGCTTGTCGGCGGAGATGGTCGGCAACGCCTTAGCGAGTTGCGGGCGCAGCACCCCGTCAATGTCGTATTCGACCAGATTCTCGAACACCATCTGGCAGGCGATCATCCAGTCATGATCGGGCGGGTTGATCGGGTCGCAGGAGGTGGGCGTGGTCGGCAGCGCGACGGTCAGCGTGGTGCCGGCCTGTGCCCCGGCCTCACGCGCCCAGGCGCCGGAGAAAGCGCCGAGACCAGCGCCCAGCGCGGTGCGTCGGGAAAGCTCCATGGCCCGCGCCCCTATTCGGCGGCCATCCTTGCGGTTTCGGGCGCCGCCTGGACGCCGCGCACGAGGCGCCCCGGCAGCGTGCCGGTGGCCTTGCCGCTCTCGGTGACGACCACGCCGGAGAGGATGGTGGCCAAATAGCCCTTGACATGCTGGATCAACCGCTTGCCGCCGGCCGGCAGGTCATAGGCGACCTCCAGCGGGCCGATGGCCAGGCCGGCATAGTCGATGATGTTCACATCCGCCTTATAGCCCGGCGCGATGACGCCGCGATCGGCCAGGCCGATGGCGTTCGCCGCGTCTGATGTCAGCCTCCGCACCATCCATTCCAGCGGCACCTTGGCGCCGCGGGTGCGGTCGCGCGTCCAATGCATCAGCGAATGGGTGACGGTGGAGCTGTCGCAGATGAAGGAGTAATGCGCCCCGCCATCGCCCAGCCCCATCACCGTGTTGGGGTGCTGCATCATCTCCAGACACACATCGAGGTTGCCCTCGACGTAGTTCGTGACAGGGCGATAGAGCGTGGTCTTGCCGCCCTTCTGCAGCAGCAGGTCGTAGACGAAGGACTCGACCGGAATACCGGCCGCATCGGCGCGCGCCTGGATGGAATCCTCAGGCGTCGGTTCATAATCCGCCGGGTCACCGAGTTCGAACATCTTGGTGTAGGTGTTCAGTCGGCGCTTGAGCATCGGGTCTTCGGTGGTCTCGGCCAGCAGCTTCTCGCGCATCTCCGGCGTGGCGAGGATCGCGAGGCGCTCGGCGAAGGGCAGATGCGCGATCGCCTTGTAGGACGGGCGTTCGCAGAACGGGTTGATGGACAGCTCATAGCCGAGGTTGATGGCGATCGGGCGGCCCATCACCTGGGCGAGCATCTTCACGCCATCCTTGTTCGCCTCGTCGAGCAGTTCCAGCAGGCGCTTGTAGCGCTTGGGGTCGTTCTCGCGCTGCGCGAAGGTCATGGAGATCGCGCGGCCCTTGCTGCGCTCGGCCACACGGCGGAGCAGGGCGAATTCCTCCTCCGGCTCGTCGAAGTCGGAGATGACCTGCAGCCAGCCCTTGCCGTAGTCGCCGACTGCCTCGGCGATCACGGCCAGCTCTTCCTCGGCCGAGCCCAGCGTCGGCGTGGGTTCACCAGCCAGCGTCTTGTGGGCGATGGCGCGCGAGGTGGAGAAGCCGACCGCACCGGCCTTCATGCCCTCCACCGTGAGGCGCGCCATCTCCGCGCGCTCGGCGGGCGTGGAGGGTTCGCGCTGGAAGCCGCGCTCGCCCATCACATAGACGCGGATGGCGGCGTGCGGCACCTGGGCCACGAGGTCGAGGTCGAATTGCCGCGCATCGAGGCGGTCGAGGAAATCGGGAAAGGTCTCCCAGTTCCAGTCGAGACCTTCGGTCATCACCACTTCGGGGATGTCCTCCACGCCTTCCATCAGCGCCACCAGCATCTCCCGGTCGGCCGGCTTGCACGGCGCGAAGCCCACGCCGCAATTGCCGATCATCGCCGTAGTCACGCCATTCCAGGAGGAGGGGTCGAGCCGGTTCGACCACATGGCCTGCGCATCGTAATGCGTGTGGATATCGACAAAGCCGGGTGTGATGAGCAGCCCCGTAGCGTCGATCTCGCGATCTCCCTTGATCGTGACCGTGCCGACCTCGACGATGCGATCGCCGATGATGGCCACGTCGCCACGGTAAGGCTGCCCGCCGGTGCCATCCACGATGGTGCCGTTGCGAATCACAATGCTTGTTGCGTCAGCCATGGGATGCTCCTGCGAAGGATCATTGGCCGGCGATTTCAGCGTTCCCAGAAGTCAGATTAGGCATTGTCGGCGCTCGGCGCATAGGGGCTTCCGTGGCAAATCCGCAGACAAGCTCGAAGCTGTGCACTACCAATGGGAGTTAGCGGCACAGCGCCAGATGAGTGGCCGCCGCGTGGTGCATCGGGGGAGGTCCAGCTTTGCAACCGCTGAAACGGTCGTCTGGATTTTTCCCAATCCTGGTACTGATTCTCGTCCTGCACCCTCCGGCGAATGCGCAGCCCATCAGATCCCCCCAGCCAACACCGCCGGCCAGCGCCCTGGTTCTGCCGGCAGCGCAGGCGCGGCTTTCCGTGGCGCAGATCCCGGCCGCGGACACAGCTGACGCCCTACTGCACGTCGAGCGGCCTGGGCGCTTTTCGATCCGCGCCGAAAGTGCGGCCGGCACCGCTCTACAGCTTGTAGACATGGCAAGCGGCCCGGGCGAATGGGCGGGCGTGCCCGGTGTCGAGAACGGCCGGCTCGACGTGCTGCTCGATACTGGAACCTACAAGCTGCGCACAGCCGGCGCCCCCAACGCCACTGGCATCGCGCGGCTCAGCGTCGAGCCATTCCAGGAGGCCGCCGCGCCAGCACCCATCGGGCCAGCGCAGCCGCTTAACGCCGAGCTGCGCGACCTCCAGCAGCGCAGCCTCTGGTTCACCCTCGGCACCCGGCGCTCGATCCGCCTGGAGGCGGCGGGCCGCGGGCTGGGCGATCTGCGGATCTGGACGGAGCATGGCGACCTCGTCGCGGTCGACGCGACCGCAAGCCTGCTGGAACCGCGCGCCGGTCGCCCGCTGCGCAGCATCCTGCTGGCCCCGCTGCTCGAGCCCGGCACCTACCGGGTCACAGCCTATGGCGGCGAATCGCTGCCTTGGGCCTATGGCGATGCCGCGCAACCCTTCTCGCTGCGGATGGGCTGGTCGGGCGCGTTAGATGAGGGCGCGGTCGCCGGCCAGATCGGCCTGTTCGGCAGCGAGGTCTTCGAAGTGACCTCCCAGGCCGGGCTGTATCGCCTGACGGTCCCGGCGGGCGAGGCAGCGACACTGCGGGTGCGCACCGGCGACGCGATCGCTACCGCGTCCATCGCCGCGGAAAGCCGCAATCCCTCCACGGTGCTGCGCCCCGGCCCACGGCAGAACCAGCCACGTTTCGTCGAAATCCATGGTCGCGAAGGCCAAGCCTACAGCCTCCGAGCGCTTGGCGGCGTGATCCTGACTGAACGACTCCCCGACGCGAGAACGCCGCCCCCCGGCACGCCCCGGCCCACCCCGGATTGGCGGCTGGCCGAGGCCGCCGGTTTCGGTGGGGACGAGGTCCCGCCAACGCTGATCCTCGCCCTCCAACCCGCCAATGGTCCGGCCGCCATCCTCGCGTCGCACGGACCACGCATCGGACCGGCCGCCGCCTGGCGCGCGAGCTTCAACCTGCGCGGGCCCAGCAGCCTCTATGTCGAAGTCACCGCCCCAGGTCCCATCCTGCTGCGGACCAGCGGCGTCGCCCTGGGCGCCACGTTCCAGCCGGTGCTCGCACCGGCCGCGCAGGCCGCCCCGTCCTATGCGCGGGCCGATGGCGAGGCTGCGACCACCTGGGACGTGGCGGCAGGGTGGTATCTGCTGCGGCTTGCGCCCGTGCGCGGTGCCCAGGGGGTGCTCGATCTCACCATCGGCCCGCCGGCGCTGCAGCCGGCATCGCCGGCGCCACCGCTGCCGGCTGATCCGGTGCTTGACCTCGGGCGGCATGGCGTGCCCGAGGGGTCCACCCTGCGCCTGGCCGGCGGCAGCGTGCCGGGTGGCAGCATGGCGCTCATCACGCGAAGCTTGCCGCTCGACCTCGACGCGGGCGCTGTCACCGTCACGCAGCTTCCCGGCGTCGCGTTGCAACGCGCCTTGGTCGCGGTGCCGGTGGATGAGGTGGTGGTGACGGAAATCGGCGGGGCGCGCCTGCTCGCCGGCACCGGGCCGGACGCCATCTCGCTTCGGGTCCCGGCCCGTCCCGCCGCGCAGGACCTGCTGCTGCAGGTGCCGGCCCGCGCCGTGGCGCGCAACCTCATGATTGCGCGGCGCCTGCCGGTGCCGCAGGCCGTTCTGCCTATACCGAGGCCGCTGCCCGCGCTGGCGACGCTCGCCGTCGATCGCCCGTTCTACTTCGACCTCGCGCGCGGCGGCGTGCGCAGCTTTGCCGTCACGCTGCCGGAGGGCGGGCTTTATCGCGTCGAGACGCTGGGCCGGTTGCGCACCGCCGGCAGCATTGGCACCGCCTTCATCGCGCCACTGGACCAGGCGGTGGGCAATGGCGTTGGCGAGAACATGCTGATCCAGCGCCACCTTGGCGCCGGCGCGTATCGACTGAGCGTGACGGCGGAGGAGTCGAGTGGCCGCGTGGGCGTGGTGGTCCGCCCATTGCCGATGCAGCAGGCCGCGATCCTTCTACCGGGAGCCACCAGCCGCGCGAGCCTGCCCGCAGGGGCGGGGCTGACCATCCCGATCGACATCACCGAGGCGGCCACCTACCGGCTCGACCTGCTGTCGCTCGGCCGCGCCGTGACCGCGCGGCTGGAGGATGCGGATGGTTGGCCGCTGCTGCCGGCGGGCGCGCTCGACGGGACGGAGCAGGACCTCGCGCCGGGTCGCTACCGACTCGTGGTGCTGCCGGCCGATGTGCCGAGCCGGGTCGTTGCCCGCCTTGCGCCTCTGGGGGATCCACCGCCGACCGCAGGGCATGGGCCGCACGCGCTGGGTTTCGCCAACGCGGCAGTACATGAATGGCGCGAACCGGCGGCGCCGGACGCCCCGCGCACGCCCGACCTGTGGGACTTTGCGCTCTTCGGACCGTCTCCGATCACGCTTGCCATCACCGAGGGGATGGGCGCCGAACTGCATCGCCTGGATGCGCCGCAACGGATCGGCGCCCTGGCGGATGGCAGCAATTTCGCGGGCGTGCTCCCCGCGGGGCGCTACCGCGTCAGCGCCCGCGCCTTGGCTCGCAACGACCGGCTGCCCTACCGGCTCATCCTCTCCAGTACCGATCTGCAACCCGATGCACCCCGCGAGGTGAACCCGTCCGGCAGCATCGGCTTCGCCATCGAGTCCGAGCGGGTGGTGAACATCACCAGCTTCGGCCCGACGGATATCCGCGCGACGCTGCGCGACGCCGAGGGGCGCGTCGTGCTTCGAGAGGATGACCGGGCGGATGACTGGAACATCGCCCTCTCCCGCAGGCTGCCCGCGGGGCGCTACGTGCTGGGCCTGTCGCCGGCGGTTCCGGCGCCCGGACTGCGGCGCGCCGCCGAGGCGGAGGATGGCGACGAGGAGAGCGACGAGCCGCGCCCGTCCCCGCGCTACGATGAGCCCGGTGAGCCTGAAGAGGGGCCGGAGCCAGCCCGCAGCATCCTACGGCTGACGCTGCCGGAATCACTGCCTGCGCAGCATGCCTCCGCCGAGGGCGCGACGGTGCTGCAGGCCACCGGGGTGCACAGCCTGACCCTGCCGGTGCCCCCACCCGGCAGCCTCGTCCTCGCCGCCGCTGAGTCGGTCGAGGAGGTGGTGCTGAGCCTGGAACGCCAGGGCAGTGACGGCACTTGGCAGATGCTCACCAGCCAGCGCGGCAAGTCCGCCGTGGTAGCGGTGCCGGCCGAGGCGGGCATGGTGCTGCGCGCGGTGGTCTGGCGGGTCGATGGCGGCGATGCGTCCATCCGCTTCGCGGCGCGCTTCCCCGCGCCGCCTGCCCAGGCGCTGGGCCAGGTGGTGCCGGTGCCCGCCGAGCTCGGCAACGGGCTGCATGTGGCGCTGGTGGCGGTGCCCGGATCGGCGCTGGTCTCCCTCGACAGCGAGGGCTTGCGACAGGCGAGCGCGGCAACCGGTCTGGCTCCGGTGGTCGGCGGTATCGTCGCGCCGCAATCCGAGAGGCTGTGGCTGTTGGCGCCGGCTGCCGCGCCGTTGCAAGCCACGGCCGCAATCGTCGGCGCGCGGCCGCTGATCCTGACCCTGGAAGCAGGCCAGACCGCCACCCTACCGGCCGGCGACGGCCCGGGCCGGCTCTGGCTGGCCGAGAGCGGCGTGGATGTCGCGGCGTTGGATGCCGGCCGCGGCATGGGCGTCGCTCCCGGATCGAGCCTGGCGCTTGCCGAAGGACCCTGGCTGCGGCTGCGCAATGCCGCAGGGCCGGGGCCGATCCGCGCCTCGCTGCGGGCGATCAACCCCGCGCTGGCGCCGCCGCTCGACATCGGCGATGGCTTCCGCGCGGCGCTCGCGGGCAACGCCGCCCAACCGCTGCTGCTGCCGCCGGGGCCCAAGCGGCTGCGGCTCGATCTGCCCGCCGGTGGTGCCGCTGTGCTTGGATGGCGCGGTGCTGAGGCCGTCACGGTCTGGGCCGGGGACGCACCGCTCAGCCGGACGCTCGATGGCGACTGGACCGAGCTGCTGCTGGTCAATACCGCGGCGCAGGCGGCGCCTGCGATGGTGCAGGCGGCCGCGCTCGGTCGCGCGGTCGAAGGGCTGCGGGCGGGCCAGCCGCTGCGCCGCTTCTTCGGTGCCGCGGGTTCCGTCGCACTGCCGGTGGAGGCATCGCCCGGGACTCGGCTGCGCGTCGTTGGTGCGGGGCGGGTGCAGCTGGTCGGTGCCGATGGCGCGGTGCGGAGCGGCGCCGACCTGCGTGCGTCCGGCCCGGGCCTGCTGGTGCTGGACCATGCGCCGGGGCCGATCCTCGCCTGGCTGGGCGAGGGGGATCCCTTCCCCGAGGCAGCCCCGCAGGACGCCCCGCTGGTGGGCCACCTTCCGCTCGCCGGGGCGGCCATGGCGTTGCGGCTGGCACCCGCCGCGCCGGTGCTGTTCCAGGCGCGCAGCACCGGCCCCGTGATCCTCGCGCTCGGCGGCGCACCGCCAGAGGTCTTTCCGGCCGGCGCCGAGTTCCAGCGCTACCTGCCGGCCGGCCCCACCACCCTGCGGCTGATGGCGCCGCAGGACGGCGCGCTGAGCGGCACGCTGGAGCTCAGCGCCGCACCGGTACTGACCTTGGCCGAGGGCATCGGCGAGCCGGTCCTGGTGGCACCCGGCGGCACCGCGCTATTTGGCTTCGACCTTGCCCGCGCCGCGATGGTTGGCCTGGGCGTGCGAGCGGCGCCGGACCGGGTCGCGGTGCGCATCCTCGCCGCCGACGGCACGCCGGCAGGCGAAGGCGTGGCCCAGCTGCGCCGCCTCCCGGCCGGGCGCTACATCATCGAAGCGCGGGTGCCGCCGGATGCCGCGACCACCGAGATCCGCCCCGCGATCGTGGGCCTGGTCCCACGCCCGAGCGGCCCGCCGGCCGAGATCGCCCGCCAGTACCAGACCCTGACCGGCGTGTTGCCGGCAGCCACGCGTTGAGGATCCAGCACCGATGATCCGACTGATCCTCTGCCTGGCGCTGCTGGCGGTCGCGCCGGCCCACGCCCAACCACTCGACCGCCTGGCCCGAGCCGATGGCGCGACCGTCGTGCCCGACCGGTTCCTGCGACGGTGGGACGCGGTGACCGTGCTGTTCGACACCGACCAGGGCCCGGCCCAGGGCGGGGCGGAGGATGTGCCCGAGCGCCTGGTCACCATGGCGCCCGCCATCCCCGGCGCCTGGCAGTGGCTGGGCCCGCGCGCCCTTCAGTTCCGCCCGACGGAGCCCTGGCAGCCCCTCCAGCGCATCGCCATCACCGCGGCCGGGCGCACCACGCGGCTGGTCCCGCTGCTCTCCGCACCGATGCGCACCAGCCCCGACGCGGCCAGCCTCGGTACGCCCAACCTCGATACCATCGCGCTCACCTTCGCCGATCCGGTCGATCCTGCGGCCCTCGCCCGGCTGCTTAGCATCGAGCTGCGCGACGTCAGGGGCGCGGTGGTTCAGACGCTCACGGCGCAGGATTTCGCCATCCGCCCGATCGAGCGCCAGACGCGCGCCGCGCCCGCCAGCTACCTTGTCGTGCTGCACCGGCCGGTCGCCGATGGCCAGGTCGTGCGACTGAGGCTGCGGCTTTCGGATGAGCCCGGGTTGGACGATCCCGCCTTCGAACTGCGGCTGCGCGGCGTCGCGCCCTTCACCCTGGCCAGCACCACCTGCGGCCGCGGTTATTCCGGCGAGACCCAGGATGGGCTGCTGCGATGCACGCCGACCGGCGCGTCCCGCCGCGGGCTGACCTTGCGCTTTTCGGAGGAACCGGCGGCGGTGGATGCCATGCAGCTGCGCCAGGCCGTGCGCATCACGCCGCCGGTCGACGACCTGGCGGTGGTGGCCGCCAATGGCCCGGTCTGGGTGCTGGGCGGCCGGTTCCGGGCCGACACGATCTACGAGGTGCGGATCGAGGCCGGCAGCCTGCGCGACAACCGCGGCCGGGCGCTCGCGACCGCCGCGGCCGGCACCCGCTTCAGCTTCGAAGCCGAGCGCCCGAGCCTCGCCTGGGATGCCGGCCAGGGGTTGGTCGAACGGCTCGGCCCGCAGATGTTGCCGCTGCGTGGCCAGGGCCATGCGCGGGCCGATCTGCGCATCCACGCCATCCCGCCGCTGGGCCGCGACTTCTGGCCGTTTCCGGCCAATGGCCTGGAGACGGACGATGGCGCGGCGCCGCCGCTGTCCGGCAACGAGCCCACACCCTGGGCCGGTACGGCGGCGTTGGGCCGAACCGCGTTGGCCGCGCGCATCCGCGCCCTGGGCTCGCCCGGCGTGTCGGAGATGGTGAACCTGCCAATCCAGCGCGGCGGAACCACGGCGCGGTTCGGGATCGATGCTGCGCCCATGTTCGCCCGGATCGCCGGGGCCCAGCAGCCCGGCGCCTACCTCGTGGGCGTTCGCCCGGTGGATGGCGGGGTGCGACGGTGGATGCGCGTGCAGGTGACGGACCTGGTGCTCACCACGGTCGAGGAGGTGGATCGGGTGCGCTTCCACGTCACCTCGCTCAGCACCGCGCGGCCCGTGGAAGGGGCCGAGATCCTGCTCGATGGCCAGCGCGGCGAGGCCTATGTGACGCTGGCGCGCGGCGTGACCGGCGCGGATGGCAGCTTCGTCTGGGCCGCGCCCGCCGCCGGCAGCAGGCCGGACACGCTGCGCCGCGAACTGCGCCGCATCGTCATCCTCAAGGGCAACGACACGCTGGTGCTCGACCCGGGTCGTCCGCCGCCGCAATACGCGCAGGGGAACTGGGCGGCCGGCGGCGGGCGCTGGCTCGGCTGGACGCAGGAGGATGTGTCGGAGCGGCGCCCGGCGCCGCAGCTGCTGTGCCACGTCTTCACCGAACGGCCGATCTACCGGCCAGAGGATCCCGTCCATATCCAGGCCTTCGTGCGTCGCTACAGCGGCGGCGCGCTGGAGTTCTGGCGCGCGCCCGGCACGCTGGTGATCTCCGGCCCGGCGGACCAGGAATGGCGGATCCCCGTCACCCCCACCGATGCCGGCGGCGTCCATCACCTATTCGCGGAGCAGACGGACGCGACCGGCGACTACACCGTGCGGTTCGAGAATGCGGAGGGTGCGACCTGCGGCGAGACCACCTTCAAGAAGGAGGCCTATCGCCTGCCGAGCTTCGAGGCGCTGCTGACCGCGCCCACGCCGGTGCCGCTGGACGCGCCCTTTTCGGTCGAGCTGCTGGCGCGCTATTTCGCCGGCGGCCTGGCCGCGGACCGGCCGGTGAGCTGGCGCGTGACGCAATTCCCGCACGCCTGGACGCCGCCCGCGCGCGACGGGTTCTGGTTCAGCAGCGACAGCCGCTTTTCGGCACAGCGGGAATTCCGCTCCTCCCCGGTGCTGAACCGCGAGACGCGCACCGATGATGCGGGCACGGCCCGCCTGGTGCTCGACCCCAGCGTGGAGCCGACCGCGCAGCCGCGCCGCTACGTGATCGAAGCGACCGTGACCGGCGATGACGACATCCAGGTGCGCAGCACCCAATCGGTCGTCGCACTGCCGGCGCTGGTGCTGGGGCTGAAGGTGCCGCGACACATCGCCTCGCTCGGCGCCATCGATGCCGAGATGATCGTGACCGATGCGGAGGGACGGGCGCGGCCCGATATCGCGGTCACGGCACGGCTGATCCGGCGCAACTGGATATCCACCCTTCAGGCCAGCGATTTCAGCCAGGGCGCGGCGCGCTACGAGACCGAGACGGTGGACGAGGTCATCGAGGAACGCAGCCTGACCAGCGCGGCCGATGCAACGCCGCTCCGCTTTGAGGCACACGAGGCCGGGGTCTACCTCGTCCAGCTCGACGCCGAGGACCGCCTGGGCCGCCGGCAAACCGTGCGCGTGGATCTGTTCATGGCCGGGGACACGCCCGTCACCTGGCCCCGCCCACCCGCGCAGACCGTGACCCTCAGCGTCGAGCGCGACGCCCACGCGCCCGGCGAGACGGCGACGGTACTGATCCAGAGCCCGTTCCAGAACGCGCGTGCCCTGGTCGTCATCGAGGAGCCGGAGGGACGGTTCCGCTACGACTGGGTCGATATCACCAACGGCTTCGCTCGCTACAGCCTGACCGTGCGGCGCGAGCAGATGCCGCGCGTCGCGGTGCATGTGCTGCTGATGCGCGGCCGGCTGGCTGGGCCGCCGCCCTCGGCCACGGCCCCCTTCGATCAGGGGCGGCCGGTGACATTGGCGGCGACGGCCTGGGTGAACGTCACACCCGTCCAGCACCGCGTGCAGGTGGCGCTGCAGGTGCCCGCCACCGCCCGCCCGGGCGAGGAGGTGGAGGTTGCGCTGCGCCTGTCGGACGAGGCCGGGCGGCCGGTGGCCGGCGAGGCCGCCTTCTGGCTGGTCGATCAGGCGGTGCTGTCCCTGGCGCGCGAACAACCGCTGGATCCCTTGCGGAACTTTGTCGTGGACCGGCCCTCGCGGATGGCGGCAAGGGACACACGCAGCCTGGCCTTCGGCATCATCCCGTTGGACGAAAACCCCGGCGGCGACGAGGGCGAGGCGGCCTGGGCGCAGGAGAACGTCTCGGTCCGGCGCAACTTCACCCCGGTGCCGGTGTACCTGCCGCGCGTACGGGTAGGCGCCGACGGGCTGGCGCGCATTCGGGTGCGGCTGCCCGATACGCTGACCGTGTTCCGGTTGCGTGCCAAGGCGATCAGCGGGCCGAGCCGGTTCGGCTTCGGGGTCGGAGAGATCCGGGTGCGGCAGCCGCTGGTGGCGCAGCCGGCACTGCCGCGCTTCCTCCGCCCGGGCGACCGCTTCGAGGCGACGGTGATCGCGCGCATCATCGAGGGGCCGGGAGGGGCCGGGCAGGCGAGCCTCGCGGCGGAGGGGCTGACCCTGACGGGGCCGGCGACGCAGGCGATCGCGTGGCAGCCGAACCGGCCGGCGCAGCTGGGCTTCCAGGTCACCGTGCCGCCCGCGGGCGCGGATGCGGCGCGGCTGCGCTTCCTTGTGCGGCGGACGGCCGATGGCGCCGGCGATGCGGTGGAGCTGACCTTGCCCATCCAGCCCGACCGCCCGCCGCTGCGCGAGCGCGTCATTCTCACGGTCGCACCTGGCGGCAGCGCGGTCTGGCCACCACCGACGCAGCCGGTACGCCCGGGCAGCCATGCCGGACGCCTGAGCGTGACCACCGATGCCGCCGTGGCGCGGCTGCTGGGCGGCATGAGTGCCTTGCTCGCCAACCCCTATGGCGGCACCGAGCAGCGCCTTGCCCTCGCTGCGGCCTCGGTCGCACTCGCGCCATTCGCGCCGCTGCAGACCGCGGCCGGATTGCAGGACCGGCTGGCGGCCGATGTGCGGGCCGCCCAGCGCGCCATCCAGCAGGCAACCGATGCCGATGGGCTGGTCGCCTTCTGGCCCCGCCAGCGCGGCAGCGTCTGGCTGACCGCCAGCGCCTACCGCTTCCTGACCGCCGCCGCGCAGGCCGGGCAGGCGGTGGACCGGCCGATGGTCGACCGCCTCGCCGAGGTGCTGACCCGCGCATTGCGGTCGGACTACCCGCAGCTAATGCGCGGCGAGGAACTGCGCGAACGGGTGGCCGCGCTCTCCGCGCTCGCCGAGGCCGGCAAGCTGGAACCGGCCTATGCCGCCGAGCTCGCGCGCCGCGCCGGCCAGATGCCGACCGAAACCCTTGCCCAGGCGGCCGCCGCCATCGCCATGCTGCCGCCCGACAGCCAGGCCATGCTGCCGGTGCTGCTGGAGACGCTGTGGGGCAGGGTGCGGGTGCTCAACCGCGATGGCCGGCCGGCCTATGCGGGGCTGAGCGAAACCGGTGGCAATCCCCTGATCCTGCCGTCCGAAACCCGCGGCTTGGCGGAGCTGACCCTGGCCGTCAGCCGTGCGGCGCCGCAGGAGCCGCGCCTCGCCTTGCTGCGGGACGGGCTGCTGCGCCTGGGCGGCGCGAATGGCTGGGGCAATGCCAATGCCGACGCGGGCGCGCTGCGTGCGCTCGCCGCCGGCTGGGGCGCGGACGCTGGCACGTCAGCGGTGCGGGTCGTGTTGCCGCAAGGGCCGCAGACTGCGGCACTCGGCCCGAACACGCCGGTCATGAGCTGGACCGTCAACAACGCCGGGGCCTCGCGCATCGAGAACCAGGGCGGCGTGCCGGTGCTGGTGCTCGCAGAGCGGCGCTATCTGCCGGTCCAGCCGGGCGCCGAGGCACCGGCCGTACAGGAGGGCTTCGTGCTGACCCGCGCGCTGTTCCGCGTGTCGCCGGGCGGTGGGCCACTCGAGCGCCTCGCCCCTGGCCCCGACGGCGCAATCCGGCTCAGCCTCGGTGACATTGTCGAGGAAGTGGCGGAATGGGTGAACCCGGAGGACCGCGTCCACGTCGCCCTGACCTTGCCGATGGCTGCGGGGATGGAGCCGTTGAACCCCGCTCTGGCCACCGCGCCGGCCGAGGCGACGCCGTCACCCGGCGCGCGCACCCAGCCCGATTGGGTGGCCTATGGCGATGACCGGCTCTCGGCGGTGTTCACCACGCTGCCGAGCGGCAATCACCGCATCGCGCTGCGGATGCGCGCCAACATCGCCGGCAGCTTCACCCAGCCGCCCGGCGAGGTGGAGATGCTCTATCGCGCGGGCGTCCATGGAGCGAGTGCGGGACTGCGGCTGGTCATCGCCCCTTGAGGCGCTGGCGCCTCCTCGCCTGGGCGGCGCCGGCCGTATTGCTGCTTGCGGTCTACGGCGCCGAGGTCGCCCGCCGCGCGGAGTTGCGCGCCCCAGATGCCACGCCAATCCTGACCGATCGGCACGGGGCCTTCCTGACCCAGCTCGGGCATGAGCGGGAGGTGCGGGGCTTCGGCCGCATGGCGGAGTACGGCTACTGGCCGGTCACACCGCCCGAGCGCGTGGCGCGTGCGATGCTGGCGCTGGAGGATCAGCGCTTTGCCTACCACCCCGGCATCGACCCTGCCGCCGTGCTGCGCGCAGCCTGGAACAATCTGACCGGCGCCGGGCGCCGCTCGGGAGCCTCGACCATCGCGATGCAGGTGGCGCGGATGCAGGATCCGGGCCCGCGTCATCTCTGGGCCAAGGCAGTCGAGGCGGGGACCGCAATCGCCCTGACGCTGCGCTATGGTCGCGAGGCGGTGCTGGCGCAGTACCTGCGGCTCGTGCCCTACGGCAACGGCAGCCACGGCATCGGCCACGCGGCGCGGTACTACTTCGACAAGCCCGCGGGCGACCTGAGCTGGGCCGAGATCGCGTTGCTGTCGGCTATCCCGCAGGCCCCCGCTCTGCACAATCCCCGGCACGCGGAGGGGCTCGCGCGCGCGGTCGCGCGCGGCCATCGCGCCCTCGCCTTGCTGGCCGCGCAGGGTGCCATCGGGCCCGAGGAACACGCCACCGCCGCGGCCCAGCTTGCCGCCTTCGTCCTTCCGGCCCAGCCGCTGCGACCCGATGCGCTGCATTTGGTGCTGCGGCTGCGCGAGATAGTGGACCGTGTGGGTATCGCCGGCCTCGACCCCGGGGATGCGCGCCTGCGCACCACGGTCGACCTCGGCTTGCAGGCCCGCGTTGCGCGGCTCGCGGAGGCCCGGTTGGATGCGCTGCGCCCGGCAGGGGCGCAGCAGGTGGCGGTGCTGGTGGTGGCACGCGGCACGCGCGAGGTGCTGGCCTCGCTGGGATCCGCCGGCTACGCGGCGACGCCGGGCGGCGCCTTCGACTACAGCGTGGCCAGCCGCTCGCCGGGCAGCACGCTCAAGCCGTTTCTCTACGCGCTGGCGCTGCAACGCGGCGTCCTCAGGCCAGACGAGATCATGGCCGACCTGCCCGACCGGTCGCTGGGTATTGGCAATGCCGATGGCGGTTTTTTGGGGCCGTTGCTGCCGCGCCAGGCGCTCGCCAATTCGCGCAACATCCCCGCCGCAAACCTGCTGCGCCGCATCGGGCTGGAGAGCGCCTTCCAGCAGCTGCGCGAACTGGGCCTGCATGATAGCGAGGTCCCGGCCGCGCATTTCGGCCTGTCCATGGCCGTGGGGTCGCTGCCGACCGGGCTCGACCGGCTGGTACGCGCCTATGGCGCCCTGGCCGAGGATGGCGTGCTGGGCGAGTTGGTCTGGTATCATGGGCAGCGCGTCGCCCCGCCGCGCCGGCTGATGCCGCAGTCAGCGGCGCGGCAGGTGACGCTGTTCCTGGCCGACCCGCAGGCGCGGCTGCCCAGCTTTCAGCGGCACGGGACCACCGAATACCCCTTTGCCGTGGCGCTGAAGACCGGCACTTCGCAGGGCTACCGCGATGCCTGGATCGTCGCCTGGTCCGACGCGTTCCTGGTCGGCGTCTGGGTGGGGCGCGCCGATGCCGGGCCGATGCTGGGTGTGACCGGCGGGCAGGCCGCGGGCGCGATCGCGCAGGCGATCCTGCTCGACCTGCATGGGACCTCGGCCGATGCGCTGGTCGCCGGCGGCTTCGCCGCGCCGGATGGGACCGCACCTGTGGCGCTGTGCGCCCGCACCGGGCGGCCGGATGACGGCGCCTGTGGTCCGACCCTGCTGGAATGGCTGCCGGCGGAAGACGCGCTGGGTGCGAGAGCCGAGTTTGACCTGACACCGCCGGGTGATGTGGAACTGCGCGCTTCGCCGGTGCAACGCCTTTCGGTGGTTTCCCCCGAGCACAACAGCCGATTTTGGCGCAATCCCGAGGCCCTGCCGCGGCTGAACCGTATCACTCTTCGCGCTGCAGTCCGGCTGGCGGTGCCGCAGGTGGTCTGGCATGTGGATGGCGAACCGTTTGCCATCACCGATCCAGGTGAGCCGGTGTACTGGCCGATGACGCCGGGCATCCATCAATTTCAGCTTCGGCTGCCGTCAGGGGAGACGGCCTCGCGCCAGGTGCGGATCGTGGTGGAATAGCGAAGCTCGGCGTCAGGCCTCGGACGCCACCACCACCAAGCATCGGTGCCAGTCGATCAGTCCGAGCCTCAGCACCGACGAAGCTGAGCTCCCTCCACACCCCGACATGCCAGGCTCATATCGATCAGGAAGGCCATGCCTAAGGTCACCGAGAGCCCCGCGAGCCGTAGCACCGGAACCACCTTGTAGACGGCAAGGACCAGTAAGGGGGCGGCGGGCAGGGTCTTCGGCGCTCGGGCCAGTCTCGCCTTGTGCTGCGCGGCAGCCAGCAAGATCATCGACTGCGTGTCAGAAAAATTCATCGTCATTGTCTCCGGGTCTCGGACGAACGACGATCGGACCCCTACTGCCGGGACCCCGCCGGGCAGCCCAGGTCGGGGCGGCACGGGAGCAGCGCGTCATCGCCGTCTCCGTATTGTCAGATCGTTCCCTGTCGGTCACCGACCATTCGCTCTGCCGCAGCAACGAGCCAAGTCAGATGATGCGTGGCGAGGTGCTTCGATCTGCCAGCGATGATCTCATCATGATCGCGGCACATTAGAGCGACAACCGACTATGAAACTAAGCCGATGCGCCAGGCGCGGTAGTGGCCTCGAAAACACACCCAGGCATGCGCCACTTCCAACAGTGCTCATTCGGTAGCGGCCGCTGCAGCGTCAATGCATCCGGCGTCGCTCCCAGTTACTTGCCCGCCTCCCTCTCTGTTGCAAGTATCCCCAGTACCGTCTCGGATCGCACCGCAGGTTGACGAAGCGCTAGATGGTGTCGAGCATACTCGCTCGAGCCTAGCTGCGACCGTCACAAAGTGAGCGTGACTCCTTCGGTTGTGCGGTGAGATCGCGGCGACCAGACAGGTGAGCGTATCACTCGGAACGTATTCCGAGGCGTCGGATGATTTCCGACCAGCGCCCTAACTCGGAACGCGTGAAAGCGGCGAGTTCCTCGGGGTCCATAAAGGCTGGAATCGTCCCAGCCTCGATCGAGCGGCGCTGAAATACAGGCTCAACAACGGCGCGGCGAACCGCGCTCGACAGACCGTCAATCACCGACCGGGCCGTACCAGCGGGAGCGTAGATAGCAAACCAGGCTTCAAGCTCGAATTCCGCGAAGCCTGCCTCGGTGGTAGTCGGCACCCCCGGCAACATTTCGTGGCGTGTCGTGGAAGCGATGGCGAGCGCTCTTATCGAACTGTCCCGTAACAGGCCGACGACAGCCGGCGGCGTGGTGATCATCATATCAATGGTGCCGGCGACGAGGTCATTCATCGCTGGGCCTGCCCCCCGATAGGGAACGTGCAGCATGGGTGCGCCGAATATCCCAGCGAGCCATTCACCGCCGATATGTTGGATCGTGCCGGCACCCGAGGATGCATAGGTCAACCGGCCCGGGTTGCGCCGGGCCAGATCGGCCAATTCAGCCAGCGTTGCAGCGGCGAGATCCCTGCGCACGACGATGACATGCGGAGCCCTCAGAACTAGTGCGACCGGCGTAAAGCTACGTTCGGGATCCCATGGCAGACTCGGAAAGAGCGAAGGAAACGTGACGTGGGTGCCTGAATAGGCGAGCAGCACGGTATACCCATTGGGTGACGCTCGGGCGACCGTCATGGCGGCCACGGTCCCGCCCCCTCCCACGCGATTATCGACGAGAAATGTCTGGCCCAGCTCTCGACTCAACCCGTCACCGAGAAGACGAGCCGCGAAGTCGCCCCCACCTCCCGCCGCGGCGGGCACGACGATCGTTACCGAGCGATCAGGGTAGCTGCGTTCCTGCGCGCGCGCACTTGTCGTGAGGGTCGTGGCGACCGCCAGCAATGCCCTACGCCTCGTCGTCATCGTCATCATTCCCATGGATATTCTGTTCTCTTGGACTTGCGGGTAGCGAGGTCAGACTTTCACTGCATGGACGTTGCGGCTGCCCGCTGCTTCCTCGATGCGCTACACGACAGCACTGGAGCGGCGCCACCGTGATCGACTATGGCGCAGGCTGAGTGACGCCAGCATGCCCGCAAGGTGCAGCGGCGCGCCGATCCCCTCGACCACAGGCACACCAACTTCACTTTCCACCCAGGCGGGGTCGAGCAGCACCGGGCATTGCGTCACGCCCATGGCGAGGATCACGTCGCAGCCGTCCTCGCGCACAAGCTTGCGTGCAGCTTGCACGAAGGCCTCGCTCATCGCCGTTGCATTGGCGCTGATGTCCGGCAGATCGAAACCCGTCGAGCGCCAGCCAACGACCTTCTCCTCCATCCCGTAGCGACGGACAATCGCGCGCAACATGGGGATGAGGTCGTCGTGATAGACAACCGCGCCCAGTCGATCGCCAAGGAGGCAGCCAACGTGCAGCATGGCTTCGGTGGGAGCGATTACGGGGATATCGACGACTGAGCGGCCGCCATCCACGCCAAGATCAAGCGTCCCCAGCGGGACTACGGCGTCGTAGCCCTCTCGCTCGGCTTCACGATAGGCGGCGATGAAGCTTGGTGCAGCGAGCTGAACCTCTGCCGGCGTGAGGCCCTGGACAAAAGGTGATGCCTCAGCGCGCACGATGCCAATTTGGATCCCAGACGTTGCGTAGGAAAGGGCCGCGGACTCACGGCGTCGAAACTCTGCTTCGGGATAACCGCCGATGACAAAAGCGACCCGGACGAGGCGGCGAAGTCGATCCAGGCGCGCGGTGACTTCGGCAACAGGGCGATGGTCATGGTTCGACGTTGTCATGACCAACTCTAGGATTGAGGGATCAGTCGAACAAGCAAGGGTTGAGAAAACCAAATCGCCGCTGCATCACAGGTCAGCGTGAATGTTGAGCATGCCCGTGGGTGATCGGGTGCCGCGGTCACAGGCGACGTAATCAGGTTCGTCGACGATCCGCAGCCAGGGCACACCTAACGTTTTATCCGGAAAAGCTCGTGGGTGAAAGCCAACGCTATTGACCTAAGCGTCAAGGCGTCGGCGCGCCGCCAAATTTTGTCCGCGCAGCCAATCGCTAGAAGTCGACCTTGGCGTTGTCGCCCATCTTCGGCGCGTCGCCGGTGATGATCGCCGACGCCATCTTAACCAGCGCCATGGCCTTGCCGGGGCTATCCCAAAGCTCGCCACGCTCCGGAGTTACCGTGAGGACGCGAATCGACGGATCATCGGCGTTTTCCCACCAAGCCAGGTCGGCCTGCGTCCACAATTCAGCAATCTTAGCGCGGTCGTCACTCACCCGAGCCTGGCCCGAGATCAGCACATACTTGTAGTTGCCGTTGTCGGCCCATACGCAGGACACAGCTGGAAAGCGTTCGAGCTGGGCGTTCTTCTCACCGCTTTCGTCGACCAGAAAATAGACCGCGTGCTCGTCCTTGCGAACGCGGGCGGATAGCGGGCGACTCTGCTGTTCCTGGCCATCCCAGGTCGTGAACATGCAGATGTCGATTTTCTCTGCCAGTTCCCAGATGCGGTCGCGCACCTCTTCGGGTGGTTTCGGATTGTCGTCTTGCCGTTCTTTCACCGTGCGTCTCCTTCGATCGAACTGGCTCAACGTCGCAGTGAAGCCTTTGTTGCTTCCGGTTCTCGAAGGCTCCAACCGGTGCGCCGCGTCTCCGCCCTGCCGATACAATCTGCCGGCCAAGTGGCGCAGAGCGAGCAAGCCGATCCGAGGCATCACAGGCCTCCGCCTCAAGCCCGGCGCTGTCGCCGGCAGGGCAATCGATGAGTTCGACCAGCCAGCGGTGCCGCCAATATCGGGAACTGGAAGGTGCCGAGCGGCACGTCCGAGACGTGCCAGCGTGCTGTCGCCACGATGGTCGGCGGGCTCCGGCTCGGCTCATGTGCTCCTGGTCGCCTGCTGTTCCTCATTCGCGCAAGGCTCGCCGTCCAGGAAGCTGCATCGGTGCCCTTCCAAGGCATCGGCAGACCTCGCCATTTCGCGAGCTAATCCGCCCGCGCGCCGGATTCCCTCACCAGCCGCTCCCAGCGAGGTGTTTCTTCACGGACCAGAGTCGCAGCCGCCTCAGGGGTCGCGCTGGTGACCGCATCGTAGCCCAGCGGCTTCATGGCGTCGCGGAACTCCGCCGAGCTGCCGACCTGGCGGATCCCCGCATGCAGCCGCGCCACTTCCGCGTCCGGCGTCGCCGCGGGCACCACGATCATATTCCAGGAGCGAATGTCCAGCGCCTGTAGCCCGGCCGTTTCGGCGAAGGCCGGCACCGAAGGCAACAGCGCGAGGCGCGTGCCGGAAGATACGCCGAGCATCCGCAACTGCCCGGATTGGACCAACGACATCACAGTACCGGGCAGGTCGGCGCTGGCTTCGATGGTGCCGGCCATCACATCCGTCGCCGCCTGGGCGCCGCCGCGGTAGGGCACCAGGGAAATGTCCAGCCCGGAGGTCTTCACCAGCGCCGCCATGGCCAGGTGCGACACTGCGCCCGCGCCCGCATACGCCACGCGGAAGCTGCCGGGATGACGCCGCGCCCAGTCCAACACCGAGGCCAGGTCGGTCCAGCCGTACCGATCGGCCTGCTGCGCGCCAACGACCAGCACCACGGCGCTGTCGGTGATCTGGCTGATGAACCGGAAGTCCCGCCGCACGTCGAAGGGCATGCTGGCCTGCAGGAAGGGCGCGCCGCACAGGGTGGCGGCGCTAATGAAGCCGAGCATCGTGCCGTCGGCCGGGCCTTTGGCCACCGCATCGGCGCCGACCAGCCCGCCGCCGCCACTCCGGTTCTCGACCACCACGGACTGTCCCAGCAGCGCCGTCAGCCGTTCGGCAAGCAGGCGGCCGGCGATGTCCGTCGCGCCGCTGGGTGGGAATGGGATGACGAGGCGGATGGCCCGTCTTCCCTGCGCCGCGGCGGGTGCCGCCAGGGCGGTGAGCAGGAGGCTACGACGGAGCATGCGGTGATCTCTCAAATGACAGGACGCAAATGTCACGCGCTCAGCGAAAGGCGGCGCGCTCGAGGATACGGGGCGGGATGGCGCCTCGTCGCGTGGCTTCGCGCCAGACACGCTCGATCGCGGCACGGCCGAGTCGCGTGACGGCGGCCTCATCGGCAACGGTCACGCGCCCGTCGCGCAACAGCACACGGCCTTCGACCATGCTCAGCACTAGGTCCGCCGCGCTGCCATTGGTCAGCAGCGCCTTCAGCGGATCCCAGACCGGCTGGTAGCGCGAGGAGCCTAGGTCGAACATCACCAGGTCGGCGCGCGCACCCGGCGCGATAAGGCCCAGGTCATCGCGGCCCAGCGCGAGCGCGGCATCGCGCGTCGCCGCACGCAGGATGCGCGGTGCGGACAGCCCATCGGGCCGTCCCGACTGCACCTTGGCGAAGACGGAGGCGGTGCGGATCTCCTGCAGCACGTCCAGCGTCACGCCGTCCGTGCCGATGCCGAGGCGCAACCCGGCGGCTTCCATCCGTGCCAGCGGCACGAAGCGGCCCGATCGGGCGAAGGCCAGCGGGCACGAGGCCAACGCCGCGCCCTCCTGCGCGATGGTTGCGAATTCCTCGTCCGTCGCGAACATGCCATGCGCCAGCACCACCCCAGGCCGCAGCAGGCCGAGGCGGCGCAGATGCTCGATGGAGCCGGTGCCGTGCTGGTCCTGCACGCGGGTGATCTCGATCGCATTTTGCGCGGCATGGATGGACACGATGGTCTGCCGCTCGCGCGCCTCCCGGTCCACGCGGCGCAGCAGCTCGGGGGTGTTGGAATCCGGGCCGTGCGGACCGAAGCCGACCCGGGTCAGGCCCTGCGGTCCCTCATCGTAGCGATCGAACAGCGCGATCGTCTCTTCGAGGCCGGTGCTGGCGGCGGGCATGTAGGTCGCCTTGCCCTTGGCGGTCATGCCGATGGTTTCGGAGAACAGGTAGGGGCAGGACCAGCTCCGCAGCCCGAGCCGCCGGGCGCGTTCGATGAAGGGCCACTGCGCGGGGCGAAAGACATCGAGCAGCGCGGTCATGCCACTGCGGATCCCCTCCAGCAGCGCCATCTCCGCGGCGTCACCGATCTCCTCCTCGGTCATGCACGCGGCGACGACGTCGCCGAGCGGCATCAGCAGCGCGTAGACGATGTGGCCCGGCAGGTCGCCTGGCGCGATGTCGTCCGCCAGGCCGCGAAACAGCGGCGCCGAGAGCGCATGATTGTGCAGGTTGATGAGGCCGGGCAGCAGCAGCGCATCCGGCGCGGCGATGCGTTCGGCATCCAGCGTCGGCGCATCGCGCACCACATCCGCCACGCGGCCGTCGCGAACGATCACATGCACGCCTTCGCGCAAGCCGTTCTCGGCATCCCATGCCCAGCGCGGAGAGATCACCAAGGTCATGCATCCGCTCCTGAACAGTCTTCAGCCCAATAAAATTCATCAATTTCGGGGAGCCTAGTCGGACCCCTGGTCCAGCCACAACTGGACCTAGCAACGAGGGGCCGTTCGTACCCAGAGGCACTCCCTCCGGCAGGACCGATACGCGCGTAGGTCACTAGCCGACGCTCCGGCAGGTTTGGCTAAGCTACCACGGCGTCGGCGTCCACGAATGGCCTACGGCGAGGTGTACGCGAGAAATGCCGCGGCGCAGGCTTCGCTCGGCAACTCGATGGGTGAACTAGGAACGTTTTGACCGACTTGACTGATGTGGGACTGCGAGCAGTCACTTCCGTGGCCGAGAGTCTGCGTTTCGGTCAGTGGGCCGAATCGCGGCGACCGATCAGGTTCCTGAGCACCGAGACCATGTCCTGCCCCGCCTCGGCAATCACGGACAGTTACACATGCACCACGCGGCACGCCGTTAATGTCGACTACTCGGAATTGAGCGCCGAGGTCGCGGCTGCTTCAGATGGTTCAGGCGGTCTGAGCCTGCTTGCCGGAGCCTCCGGCTGGGCCGCATCTCCTTCCGTCGAGTTCTCCAGAGGGCCAAAACTTTAATTAAGGTCGCACGGCCGCGGAGGCTCCAGCAGCCTCGCGCAAGGCCAGGAGATAGGCGTCCGAGGCCTCCGAACGCGCCCGCCTCCAGTTCCTGAGAACGACGTGGCTTGTCGCCAGCCATGGCGCGCCAACAGGCAACACGACGAGCTGCCCGGCGGCGACCGCCTCCTCGACCGGAGCATGCGTCACGATGGCGACCGCGTCGGAAGCGCGGACGACTCGCACCCAGGCGCCCATCGGTTCCATCAGCATGGCCGGGAAGGCCATGTCGGGGTGTCGCCCGGCCGAGGCCGCGCGGATTTCGGCCAGCGCCGCATGCATCCGCGTCGACAGGTGCGCCGTGGTGACGAGCGGAAAGCGGAGCGCCTCCGCGAGGGTCGGCCGGGCGCGCCGGGTGAGCGGATGCCCGCTCCGCACGACGAGCAGAAGAGGTTGCGAGGGAAGGCTGTCGATCGCGAACTCGGCGCCGTCGCTCACCTCGTGGCCGGTGATGACGGCAAGGTCCGCCGTGCCGGCCCTCAGCGCCGCGAGCGCCGCCGGCCAGGGCAGGATGTCGAGCCGGAGCCGCACGCGGGGCATCGCCCGCGCGAAGGCGACGGCGGCCGCGACGCAGGTGGTCTCGAAGGGAAACGGCCCCGCGGCGACGACGAGTTCCTCGCCCGAGCCGCCGCGCACCGCGCCGATCCGCTCATGCAGCGCACGCATGCGAACGAGGATGTCCGAGGCGTCGGCCAGGATCGTGCGGCAAAGGTCGGTTGGCTCCATGCCGCGTCGGCTTCGCCGGAACAGCGGCGCGCGCAGCAGCGCTTCGATCGCGGTGACGGCCCGGGTCAAGGCAGGTTGCGTCATGCCGAGGGCGCGCGCCGCCTTGCCCACCCCGCCCTCGGCTGCAATCGCCTCGATGCGCACCAGGTCGCGGAACTCCAGCACGGGACCCTCCAAGGTCATGCAGGGTTGGCATGATCCGTTGCACGATAGGGTATTGGCAAGCCGGCAGGCCTCCATGGCAGGGAGGGGTTTCTCCTGGAGATATCCCATGGCCAGCACCCTGCGCCGCCGCACCCTCCTCGCCGCCGGGCTGGCATCGATCGTGCCGTTCGACGCTGCGCGGGCGCAGGGCGCCTACCCGAACCGCCCGATCCGTCTCGTCACACCCTACCCCGCCGGCGGCGGCACCGACATCGTGGCACGTCTCCTGGGCGAGCCGATGCGCGAGGATCTCGGACAGCCGCTCATTGTGGACAACCGGGTCGGGGCGGGCGGCAATATCGGGTCCGAGCATGTCGCGCGCTCGGCCCCCGACGGCTACACACTGCTGCTGACGGCGGGTGCCCTCGCCATCGCGCCCTCGGTGCAGCGCAACCTCGCCTACGACCCACGCCGCGACCTCACCGGTGTGGCGCTGCTGGCCACCGTCCCGCTGCTGCTCGTCGTCCGGCCGGAGAGCGCCATCCGTTCCGTGGCGGACTTACTCGACCACATCCGCCGCCGCGGCGCCGACGTGGCCTTCGCGTCCTTCGGGATCGCCACGCCGCCCCATCTGGTCGGCGAACGGATCGGGGCGGAGGCGGGGCGGCGCATGACCCATGTGCCCTATCGCGGAGGCGCGCAGGCGATGCCGGATATCCTGTCGGGCCAGATCGACGTGGCGATCCTCGATGCCGTGTCGATCACACCGCATGTGACCGCGGGGCGGCTGCGCGCCATCGCCATCACCGGGCCGAATCGCTCCCCCGCCTTGCCCGACCTGCCGACGCTTGCGCAGGCCGGCGTGCCGTTCGAGGCCGTGGGCTGGCACGGCGTGTTCGCGCCTGCCGCGACGCCGCCTGCCATCATCGAGCGTCTGAACCGCGCCTTCGTGCGCGCCGTCGCCGTCCCCCGCGTGCGGGACGGCATCATCGCCGGCGGGTCGCTGCCGATCGAGCCGCCGCTCGATGCGGCGGCCTGGACCGCGCGCTTCGGGCGCGATGTCGAGGCCTGGGGCGCGGTCGCGCGCGCATCCCGGATCGAGCTGGATTGAGGCCGATGCGACCGATCACGCCTGTCCGCGTCCTGCGCGACCTGGTCTACGGAACGGCCCGCATCGGCTATGCCGGCGGAGGCGGGCCGATGCTCGAGGTTTGCCTTTTCCTCGATGCCTATCTGCCGGACGCAGCGCCCAACTCCGTCGGGCCGGCCCTCATCCTTGCCTTTGGTGGCGCCTTCCATCGCGGCAGCAAGGAGGACGACACGATCGCGCGTCCGGGCGTCACGAACACCGCCATGGCTGAGTATTGCCGGCGCTTCGCGGCGCAGGGCATCGCCTGCTTCTCGGTCGACTACCGCCTGGCTCCCGCCGACCCAGACCCCGGCGACACCCCGGTCCTGACCGAGCCCGACGGCGTGCCCACCGGGCGCATCGCCGAGGTACGGGAAATCATGGGTCTGGCGCCGATCACCGCGCGGGAGGTGTCCTGGGCCATGGAAGCGGCGATCGACGATGTGGCCGCGGCGATCCGCTGGGTGCATCGAGAAGCCGACCGCTTCAGCGTGGACCCGAAGCGGATCGTCGTCGGAGGATGGTCCGCCGGCGCGCGCGCCGCACTCTACGCAGCCTATGGCGAGGGGGTCGCTTGCGCGGGGGTCATCGCCCTGTCCGGCACGATACAGGAGGCAGATCTAAAGGCTCATCTTCGCCCCGGCCGCCGCCTGCCGCCGGCGCTCCTCATCGCGGCGGAGCATGACCTGTCCTATGTCCCGGCCGGCGTCGAGGGGACCGCGTCAGCCATCCGCCGGGCCGATGGCCAGGCGCGGGCGGTCCATGTGCCAGGCCACGATCACTGGTACCCGGCGGAGGCCATGACGAGCGCCGGTCTGACAGTCGAGGCGACGATGCTCGATGCTCTGCGCGGCTGGACGCGGTGATGTCGGCGGTATCGCACGAGGCGCTACTGCACGCCTTCGCCGAGGCGTACAACCGGCACGACATCGAGGCGCTTCTGTCCATGGTGACGGAGGATTGCGTCTTCGAGGCCGCCTCTGGACCGCAGCCTTGGGGCACGCGCCATGTGGGGTTGGCCGAGCTGCGTGACGCTCTTCCCTGGGCGTGGAGGCGTTGGCCCGACGCGCGCTGGGAGGAGGCGACGCACATGGTCCACCTCGACCGGGGCGTATCGGAATGGACGTTCCGCGGCACCGAACCGGACGGCGAAGTCATCGAGGTCCGCGGCGTCGACGTCTTCACGTTCCGCGATGGGAGGATCGCTCGTAAGGACACCTTTCGGAAAGAGGTTGTGGTTTCGTCCTTCCGAGGTGGTTAGCGCAAGAGACGTGCGGGGCAAACTCGATCGCCTGAGTTTGGCCGTTGGCATGTTTGCCTGAACCGCCACCGTGCGGACCTGTTCTGCTTAGACGTCTCCGGCGCGCCGATGACGCCGTGCGCCGCAGCAACGGTGCGGAGACTGGCTTGAGCTAAGGCGGCGCGGAACACAGGGTGACGAACAGTGCGTGTCTGGGCCGCGCAGCGCGCAACAGGATGTCTGCTGCAGCGGCGCCGGCGACATTGAATCAGCAGCGGAGCTTCGCTGGGGTGAATGCCGAGGAGGCGGGAGATGATCTTACATGGGACGAATGAGGGGATAGCGGAGGCGGCTGACCGGATGTCGGAAGCCCAGGCATCGGCGCTCCATGCGGAAAGATCGGGCTGAGCACTACTTCGGCAGACCTTGCTCGCGAACCGTGCATTCCGCGATTGGAACCGCATGAAGGCCCATTGTCCCGGAAAATAGCGCAGCATACGCTTTGCCGCCGTGCCGTTGTCACGGATCGAAGACCGGAGGTAACGACAATATCGCTCTCGTCGAGCGGCGCCAGACGGTGATCGATAATAGCGACGGTACCCCTTTTCGAATCAGCACCCACCAGAATGGAGATTTGCAATGACCTATACCGTCGTTGCCTGCGATCCAGAAACCAAGGCACTCGGTGTCTGCCTGGCGACAAGCCCGCTCGCCGTCGCCGCGCGCTGTCCGCTGGTCCGTGGCGGTGTGGCGGCGATCTCCTCGCAGTGCCATTCGGACTGGCGGCTTGCCTACCGTGGCATGGACATGGTCGAGGCGGGGGCCTCGCCGGAGGAAATCCTCAAGGCGCTCGAGGCCGAAGACCGGTTCTTTCTCGAGTACCGCCAGTTCGGCATCGTCCTGCCCGACGGGCGCGTCGCGGCGCATAGCCCGAGCAACGGCAAATACTGGACGGGCCACCTGGTGGGCGACGGCTTCGTCACGATGGGCAACCACTTGGCTGGGCCACAGGTCGTCGAGGCGATGCACGCCACGTACATTGCCGAGACGGCAGTGCCGTTCGAGGAGCGACTGCTTCGCACGCTGGAGGCGGGCTTTGCCGCGGGCGGCGAGACGGTCGGCCAATTGTCAGCCGGCATGATCGTCGCCGAGCCCGGCGAGCGGCGGCCCCGGACCGAGCTGCGCATCGACATGGCGAACCCGCCGCCGACCGAGGGCGGCGACGCGGTGCGCGACCTGCGCCGGGTCTTCGACGAATATTTCCCGCTGGTCCCGTACTACGCCAAGGACTGGTTGGATAACCCGACGCTGAACCGCTCGCAGTATCTCGAGCATCGAAGGGCCGTCTGAGGAGATCGCTCGCTGCCTCCCCTGCGGGAGCGCCGGGGAGGGAACCCGACAGGAGGCCCAATAGCCATGAGCGATTCTTCTCTTTCCCGCCGAGGGTTCCTGGGCGGCACCGCAGCCACCGGGGGCCTGCTTGCCGCCCCTCGCCTGGCAACGGCGCAGGATCGGCGTGTCTTGCGCTTCGTCCCCTCGATGGACCTCGCGGTCCTCGATCCGATCGTAAGTACGGCCGGCGCGACCTTGGTTCACTCGCTGCTGGTCTACGACACGCTCTATGGCCTCGACCAAAATTTTCGGCCCCAACCGCAAATGGTCGCCGGCCACACGATCGAGGATGACGGCCTGACCTGGATCATGACCCTTCGCGAGGGGTTGCGCTTCCACGACGGCGAACCGGTGCTGGCCCGCGATGCGGTGGCCAGCATTCGCCGCTGGGGCGCGCGCGACGTCTTCGGCCAGGAAGTTCTGTTGCGGTCCGATGAGATCACCGCGCTCGATGATCGCCGCCTGTGCTTCCGCCTGAAGTCGCCCTTTTCCCTGCTGCCGGACGCCTTGGGCAAGCACGGGCCCTCGCTCTGCGTGATCATGCCGGAGCGCCTGGCCCGAACCGAGCCAACGCGGCCGGTGACCGACGCGGTGGGCAGCGGGCCCTTCGTCTTTCTCAGGGATCAGCACATGGCCGGCGCGCGCGCTGCCTACCGGCGGTTCGAGGGATACGTCCCGCGGCCCGATGGAACACCCAGCCGTATGGCCGGCCCGAAGATCGCGCATTTCGACCGCCTGGAATGGACCGTGATGCCCGACCCCGCCACGCGCGCCGCAGCACTTCGGGCGGGGGAGGTGGATTGGGTCGAGGAGCTGCCGAGCGACATGGCGCCGGTCATCAGCCGCCGGCCGGACCTTGTCGTCACCGCCAGGGCCGACACGACGACCGCCATCCTGCGGATGAATCACGTGCAGCCCCCCTTCGACAATCCTGCCATCCGGCGCGCCCTGTTGGGCGCCGTGAAGCAGGAAGACTTCATGACCGCGGCGTTCGGGACCGACCGAACCTTCTGGAAGTCGGGCGTCGGGTTCTTCAGCTCGAACTCGCCGATGGCGAGCCAGGCTGGCATGGAGTTGCTGACGGGGCCGCGCGACATGAACAAGGTCAAGCGCGACTTGGCCGCGGCCGGCTACGCCGGCGAAAGAGTTGTTCTGATGCAGCCGGAGGACTGGGCCCATGTGAAGGCCCTGAGCGAAATCGCCGGTGACATGCTCCGGCAAGCAGGCATGAATGTTGACGTGCAGGTCAGCGACTGGAACTCGATCGCGGCGCGTCGCGCCAGCCGCGCTCCGGTTGCCCAGGGCGGCTGGAGTGTCTTCATGACCAGCCTGACGAGCAGTATCGATCCGGGCGGCCATCTCGGCCTGCGCGCCAATGGGGAAAGGGCGTGGTTCGGCTGGCCGGAGAGTCCCCGGCTAGAATCCCTTCGGCAAGATTGGTTTGCCGCACCGAATGAGCCGGCGCGCGCAGCGATCTGCGCTCAGATGCAGCTCAAGGCCTTCGAGGACGTGCCTTGCATCCCCGTCGGGGAATACCGAGCGATAGGAGCCCACAAGCGCGGCCTGACAGGCCTCGGTCCCGGCACCACGCATTTCTTCGGAGTTCGGTGGGCGTGATCCTCCGCCCGGGAATGCCGGCGCTTAATCCCCATAAGTGACGACCTCCGAGGACCTCCCATGACTGAACTGACGGCGCTGTGCGCCACCGAACTGCGTCGCCGCATGACGACGGGTGAGATCGCCACGACTGAGGTCCTCCGCGCCTTCCGGCGACGGATCGAGCGCCTGAACCCGGATCTGAACGCCTTCGTCGAGATGTCCTGGGACCGCGCCGAGGCGGAGGCGGCAGCAGCCGATGCCCGCGCGCCCGACCTGCCGCCGCTATTCGGTCTGCCCGTCGGCGTCAAGGAATCGACCGATGTCGAAGGCCTCCACACCACCTTCGGCAGCCTGCTCTACAAGGATCGCATCGCCGCGGCCGATGCGCCGCCCATCGCGGCGATCCGCCGCGCCGGCGGCATCATCATCGGCAAGACCAACGTGCCGGAACTGCTGCAGGGCGGCACGTCTCAGAACAGCATCTACGGGCTGACGCGCAACGCCCATGACGCGCGGTATTCAAGCTCGGGTTCCTCGGGCGGGACCGGCACGGCGCTCGCGAGCGACATGGTGCCGCTCGCCACCGGGTCGGACATGGGCGGCAGCATTCGCGGGCCTGCGGCGGCGCACGGCATCGCCGGGTTGCGCCCGACGCCTGGCCTCATCGCCTATCCCAGCCTTCCGCTGGCCTTCGATGTCTCCTCGGTGGTCGGTCCAATGGCGCGCAGCACGGAGGACGTGATGCTGCTGCTCGCGGGCATGATCTGTTCGAGCCATCTCGATCCTTTCGACTGGAACCCCGACCCCGCGCCGCTGCTGGCACCGCAGATGATGGATCCGAAGACGCTGCGCATCGCCGTCTCGCGAGATCTCGGTTGCGTCAAGGTGACTCCGGCGATCCGTGCACGTTTCGAGGAAGCGATCGGCGCCATCGCGCCCCATGTCGACCATGTGGAATGGGCCACGCCCGATCTCGGTGACATGACCCGCGCTTTCTACGTCCTCCGGACCCTGGCCTATCTCGTCACCTACGGGGCATTGCATGAAAGCGAGCCGGGCAGGCTGACGGCGCAGAAGAATGTCGACCTGCGGCGCGGCTTCGCCGCCTCCGCGCGCATGATCGCGGAGGCGCAGCGCACCCAGTCGCTCGCCTTTCGCTCGCTGGCGACCTTCCTGCTCGGCTACGACGTGCTGATTACGCCCGGCGCTTCCGAGCCGCTGGCGATGGTGGAGGACATCAACCGGCGCGAGGCCGCGCTGGCCATGGACAACACCCGCTACGCGATGGACGAGTACGATTTCAGTCGCATGCCCAAGGCGAACATCAACACGCCCATCACCTGGACGGCACATCCGGTGGCGACCATCCCCGCCGGGCATGGCCCGGACGGGCTGCCTTTCGGCCTGCAGTTGATCGGCCGCTACCGCGACGATATTCGCCTGCTGCGCATTGCCTTGACGCTGGAGGCGGTGCTGGGTGGTCAACCCGGTTTCGGTCGTGTCCGGCCGGCGCTAGACGTGGCGGCGTGAAAGCGGCGGAAACTCCCTGCCGCAGGCGCGGCGCTCGCTGCATTTCACGTCCGGGCGCAGAACACCAAGGTGCTGCGTTTGGTGCCGCGCAACGATCTGGACATGGCACGCCGCGCCCTCGCGGTGTGCGACCAGCGCCCAGCTTTTGCTGGCAATGAGGGCTTGGAAAGCAGTCATGATTTATCTTAGGTGCCGAAGCCACGCGCTTCAGGGATATTGCCTAGGTCAGGCCGAGGGGCTTCGTTGAGCATGGAAAGAACCTCCAGGCTATGGCCGTCGGGATCGCGGAAATAAACCGCGGCCGCTGGCATCCATCCGAGGACCGTCGGCTCATCGGTAAGCTGATCGCAGAAGCTCAGAGGCTCTACGCCCGCTGCGTGCAGGCGGCCCGGTGCTGCAAGGACCTCATCGCGCGGAAGCGAGAAAGCTAGACGGAGGCTCATCGTGTTTGGGGAGCTCGATCCAGCCCACAGGCCGAGCATCGAGTGACCGCGACTACCAATTCAGAGAAAGGCGGCCGCTCGCTGTTCGACGCGGTGTGCAAGTTCAAGGCCTACGACGCGGCAGTAGAAATCGATCGACCGTTCTAGATCTCGTACATTCAGGTGAGTTTCGAAGAGCCCGGAAGGGGTCAGGACCGGCATGAAGGCTTCCTGCGAATGCAGCCAGTGGAACTTTTCAAGGAGGCCTTTTCAGCGATGCCGTAGCCATTTCAATCGGTGCTAGGCAGATTGCGACAAAGCCATCTGCCATCACCGCCTCTGGCTCGCCTCGCCATCAAGGCATGAAATATCGTCCCTCGAGGTCGGCGAAGGCGTCCCCGATCCGGGCATCATGTTGAAAGTAAGCGGCGGCGACTCGGCTAGGATCAACGGCGATTAGGCGTACTGGCATTCGCGCCTGGGCATCAGGAACGCGTCGGACGAATTCCGCAAAGCGCGCCTCGGCGCCGTCCCACTGGCCATTCAGCGCCAGCGCAGCGGCGAGCAGCCCATGGCCGAAAGACCAGTCGGCGTTGCTTTCGACAACGACCCTGAGTGCGGCAACCGCCTCCGCGTCGCGGCGCAGATGCAGCAGAGCGCGGCCCAGCCCCTGCATCCAGGACCAGCGCGCAGGGTCGCTGGGGCCGCTCGCCTCCGCTTCGCCGAACCAATGCAGCGCTTCGACCGGGTCACCGAGATAGAGGTAGTTCAGGCCGACCTCCCGGCAGGCCGGTGGATCCCGCGGGCACAGCGCCAGGATGGCCTTCGCGGTCATCATCGCGTCGTGGAACCACCCCTGCGCGCGCAGCACCACAGCGCGGGCCCGCAGCGCACCCAGGTGCTCGGGTTCCGAAGCCAGCACACGCCGCGACAGAATATCGGCCTCGGCCAGGCGCACCGCGCGCTCGGCCGCTGGCGTGTAACCATTGACGAGGGCATAGGCCTCGAGCGCACCAAGCCCGGCCGCGGCCTCGATATTGTCGGGGTCAAGCGCCAGTGCGCGCCGGAACATCTCACGCGCGACCGGCACGCCTTCGGGCGACATGCGCGACATGATCGCCGTGCCATGACCCTGCAGTGCCAAGCCAACTGCATCGGGCGCCCCCGCCGCCCCGGCCCGCCGCGCCTCGGCCAGCACCATGCGCAGCACGACCTGCCGCGCGAGGCGGCCCACGATGATGTCCTGCACCATTAATCCGTCGCTGCCACGGTCTTGGTCGAAGCGGTCGGCCCAGACATGCATATCCGCCGCCGCGTCGATCAGCTGCACATTGACCCTGACGCGATGGGCATTCGCCGCGAGACTGCCTTCGAGCACGTAGCGTACCCCAAGATCGCGTCCGATCTGCCGCCCGCTCACGGCGCGTCCACGATAGGCCTGAGCGCCCGCGCGGGACGCGACTGCACCACCACCGAGTGCGCGTGACAGGTCCGTCGTGAGATTCTCCGTCACGCCTTCGGCCATCGAATCCGCATCCTCATCGCCCGGTGTGGCGCGGAATGGCAGAACAGCCAGCGACAACCGCGCCTGCGCCTTGGCCGTACCGCCGCGCGCAACGCGCGCCTTGCCGGAGATCGGAAGGCCAAAGCGGTAGCCGCGACCGGCGACGGTGATGATCGCGCCGCGTTCCGCCCCCAGCACGCGGCGGATCGCGCCGATCTGCGCGTGCAGATTGTTTTCCTCAACTACGATACCGGCCCAGACCTCGCGCATCAGGGCGTCTTTGGTGACGAGTTCGCCCTTGGCGCGCAGCAGTGCGGAGAGCAGGTCGAAAGCCCGCGCGCCGAGGTCCTGCGGCGCGCCATCGGCAAGCAGCACGCGCTCGGTCGGCCGCAGCTCGAACCGCCCGAAGGCGAACGCGTCCTCCGTCTCGTCGGCGATCATGCCGTCCTCTTCCCGTCTGAAGCGCCCAGCCGCGGCACGCGGAATTCAGCAAATTTCAGATCATGGCCCAAGAGTTTTCAGACCCGGGCGGCGCATCACCCCACACGGCGATCACACCTAGTGCGCTGTGTTCCAATCTTGCCCGCAGGAGCTGCTCCATGGCGTTTGTTCACCTTTCCTCACAAGCTTTTGAGCGCACCCGTCGGCCTGTACCGCCGCCGCCGAAGACCCGCGACCCCGAGCCGGAGAGCCAGTGATGCGCGAGCTTCCACGGCGCTTCCTGCTCGCCGCCATCGGCGCCGGCCTGAGCGGCGTCACGATGGGCATGTACATGGGCATCGCCCAGGATTTCCGATTCGCGCATGTGCACGCCCAGGTCAATCTGCTCGGATGGGTTTCGCTCGCGCTGTATGGCCTCGTATACCAAGCCGCCCCCGCGCTCGCCGTCGGCTGGTTGCCGCGGCTCCAGTTCTGGCTCTCGACGATCGGGCCGCTGCTGATGTGCACGGGGCTCGCCACACATCGCGCCGACATCGATGCCTTGCATCCGTTGGTCCCGCTGGGCGCATTCATGACCGCCAGTGGCATGCTGGTGTTCGGGGTGGTCGTGATCGGGGCGCCCTCCGCGCGCGGCGTGGAAGACCGCGCACGGGCTGCGCAAGCCGCCCGGGACGCCCGGTAATGCCGCGCTGGGTGATCCATGACGCCGTGACCGCCTGCACCTTCGGCGCGTCACCCAGCCGGCTGGCCGTGCTGCCGCACCGGCGCGCGACACACCTGCGCCGGCCGGTCGCGACGATCCTCGACCACCAGCCCCTGGTGAACATCCTGCCCTTCGGCGCCTGCACCAGCCCGGCCAACCCGCAGGTGGCCGCCGCGACGGCGGCGGCGGCCGGCGTGCTGACGCCGCAACCCTGCCTGCCCGCGACGATGACGCCCTGGACCCCCGGCAGTCCCGGCCGCGCAGTCATGCAGGAAGTCGCACTTCAGGACCGCTGCACCTGCCAGTGCCTCTGGGGCGGCACGGTCAACATCGTCGATGCCGGGCAGGCGACCCAGCATGTGCCCTGACATTCCACTCTCATTCGGCGGAGCCTGACCATGGCGCTGAAGAACGCGAAGCGCGACCTCACGGTCGAAACCCTGCTCGGCCAAGGCAAGGATGACGACCACGATGATCCGCTGCTGCTGGCGCGCGTGACGGGGGCCGAGGGCATCTCCATGCCGTTCGCCTTCGAGCTGACGATGATCGGCAACGAGGCCAGCGTGATCGAGCCCGAGCAGCTGATCGGACGCCCCGCCGGTTTCGGTATCCGCAAGACGGCGATCGTCAACGGCGAGCAGGAGGACGGCCACTACATGCGCTTTGGGGTGTTCGAGACCTTCGAGCGCCTGGCCACGCTGCGCGGGCGGCGCATCTTTCGCGGCCGCTTCGTCCCCGCCTTCCGCATGACCGCCTATGAACAGCGCTACCGCGTCTTCGAGGACCGCACCCTGCTCGCCATCCTGCGTGAGGTGCTGGAGCCGTTTCCGCTGGTCGACCTGCGCACGAACCTGCTCGCGGACCTCGGCGATGCGCGCATCCCTTTCTGCGTGCAGTACAACGAGACCACCTTCGCCTTCGTCCACCGCCTGCTGGACCGCTTTGGCATTGCCTATCGCTTCGAGCACGAGGATACCAGCTCGGCGCCCAAGCCCGGCTTGCGGCGCGAGCGCATGGTGCTGTCCTTCCGCGACCATCGGCCGGACCATGTGGACCACACCATGCCGGTCCTGGGCGGCGAGGGTTCGGACAAGGCCGCGCCGGGCGCGCTGAACGGCAAGTCCGCGTTCGGCGTGCGCAGCTTTCGCCGCGCATTCAATATCGCGGCGCAGAATGCGCGCGTGGGCGATTTCAACATAATCGACCCGCAGCGGCCACCGGGGGGGCTCGCCGTAGTGCGCAAGGCCTACGCCTTCAGCGCGAACCGCATCGGCGTGCGCGCCGAGGCCTTTCCGGCCAGCGGCCTCGACCCGGCCGACCCAGACAACGTCGCGCGGCTGCGCATGCGGCAGAACGAGTCCAATGCAGCCTCCGCCTCGGGGCGCGCCTACGACACCAGCTTCCGCGCCGGGCGCATCTTCTTCACCGATGACGACCGCACGGGCTCGGGTGCGGAGAACCAGGCCTTCATCCTGCGCATCGTGGCGATCGATGCCTTCGACATCGTCGACGACCGTTCCATCGGCACGCGGATCCTCGACGTGATCGGCGGCCTGATCTTCGGCAACAATGATGGCGACGACCTGCTGGGCACCGCCGCGGAGCAGCTGCGCGACCGGATCAAGGGCGAGGTCGACAAGGGACGGGAGATCGTGAACTGGCTGCAGGCGAAGCAGGGAACCGCGAATCCCTCCGGCCTGCCGGGCTTCATCGCCGACAAGATCGGTCGCGCCGGCAGCGGCATCTTCGCCGGCATCACCGCCGCACTCCCTGCGGTGAAGGAGATCGGCAAGATCATCGACAGCTTGGTGAACAGCGGCTCCGGCTTCGCTTGCGCCTTCGAGGCGATCCCGATCTCGGCACCGCTGGACCCCGACCATTGGCCGACGCCGGCCGCCGCGCGGCCTGTCGCACATGGTCCGCATTTCGCACTCGTCGTCGGCCCGAAGGGCGTGCGAACGGATGATCAGGACATCTGGACCGATGCGCTTGGCCGGGTGCGCATCCGCTTTCCCTGGGACCAGGGCCCGCCTGGTGCCACGCCCGACACGCCGGCCGAGGATGGTCTCGCCACCGATCGGGTCACCGCCTGGGTGCGCGTGTCGGAAGGCTGGGCCGGCACGCGCTTCGGCAGCCAGTTCCTCCCGCGCATCGGGCAGGAGGTGGTGGTGAGCTTCATCGATGGCGACCCGGAGAAGCCGCTGGTGACCGGCCGCGTCTACAATGCCGGTAGCGGCCGCACGCACCTGCCCTTCCCAAGCACCGCCGCTGCGGCGCGCGCGCTGGAGCGCACTGAGGATCTGCGCGGGACCGAAACCTCGGCCGCGACGCGCAGCGGCATCCGCACGCGCAGCACGCCCCATGGCGAGGGCAAGCCGCGCTTCCATCTTCTGCGCTTCGAGGACAAGCGCGGGCAGGAACAACTGGTGCTGCGCGCCGAACACCGGCTCGACACCACCAGCACCGGCAGTCGCTATGACACGACGCATGGCAGCCGGCATACGCGCATCGGCGGCGGCAAGGCGGGGGCAGATGGCAGCTCCGGCGGCGGCGACTTCATCTCTGTGGGCGGCGAGATGGACCTCACCATTGGTGACGCCCGCTACACCGAGGTCACGACCGATGACCACCTGGTGATCAACGGCAACCAGGTGACCGGCGTCGGCGGCGGCAGCGCGCTTTCGGCAACCGTCATCATGCAGACCGCCGACACGATTTCGCTCGAAGCCAAGCACCGCATCCAGCTGGTGGTCGGCGGCGCGATGCTCGTGATCACGCCGGCGGGCGTCTTCACCAACGGTGCCATCCTCGACCACCAGGGCGCCTCCGCCCAGGACATGGCTTTGCCCGAGATCAGCCTGCCGTTGGGTGCGGCCGGGGCCGATCCCGGCGACCCGGCGGATTGGCTGGCGCGCCAGCCGAAGGGCGGCAGTGGCGGCGGGCGGCGCTCCTATCCGCTGCCGACCCACAAGGGGATGCAGGTCCGCGCCGGTGGGCCAAGCGGCACGCTGATCGCGGGCGGCGAGAGCGGTGGCGGCGGCGTGCTCATCGATGCCGGCGAGCCGCCGGATGCCGCATTCGTTGACCGGACGGTGCGCGACCTCCAGGACCTGCGCGACGATCCCGAGACCGCCGACGAGCTGGAGGAGGCCGAGCACCGCAAGCACCCGGTGGTGATCGCGGATGGCGACCTGACGACCGTCCAGCAGGGCCCGCATTCCCAGCCCGCCGATCCCCGCGGCGCCACCACCAAGGGCAAGCCCACCGGCCGGCTGGATGAGAATGGCGACCCGGAACTGGGCACCGGCACCGGCACGCCCACCATTGTCGATCTGGGCGTCGACCAGGGCGAGAACGACGAGGAGTCGACGGAGCGGCGCCGCAACATCGCCAAGACGCTCGAGGATGCCGAGAGTGACGATACGGGGACCGGGCCAGGCGCGCCGGCGCCGCCTGCCGAGAGGCGCGACCCCGACCTAATCCCGACGCCGGCGCTACCGCCTGCACCGCGGCCCGTGCCTCAGCCATACCTTCCTGATCCATGGGTGGATTGATGCTCGACATTCCCCGCGCGCCCTATGGCGACCTTCGCTTGACCTGCCGGCCTGATCGCGCCGACGGCCACCTGATCTTCCCCTACGAGGTCACCAATGCTGGCCCTGTGCCGCTTCTGGTGATGGATGCCTGGCCCAGGACCGTCGGCGGCCAGCAGAGCGCTGATGGCGATGTGGCGCAGGTGGTGATGCGCGAGGACGGCGTGGCAGTCATCGGGCGCTACGTCCCTGATGTGCCGCCGCTGATGCGCCTCGCCAACCGGTCGCTGCCGCTGTGCACCGTGCTGCGCCCGACAGAGACACTCACGCGCGAACTGCGCATTCCGCTGCCGCTCGCCGAGCAGAGCCCCTACCTGCCGGAGCTGCGCCTGAGCGGTTACGCGCAGCACGAGTTACGCGGGGTGCTGTTCGCCATAGGCTGGTGGCCGCTGTCGCAGCCGAACCTCATCGCCGGCCCCGCCGGGTTCGCACCCGAACTGCATGCGGTGGCGACGATCAACGCCATCCCCCCCGCGGGTGCGGCCACGCAGCTTTTCCCGACGTCGCGGCTGGAGATCCTGCGTCGCCGCGACGCCTTCCCACGCGAGGTTCCGGTGCATCCGGATCTGGCCTGACACTTCGAACGATACGGAAAGGATACCCATGCTTGAACATTCGCCCGGCGCCGCCGCGCCCGACGACACCGCCGATCGCATTGCGCCGCGATCTACGCCGGTCACCCCGCCCCAAGCCGGTGCCGTTGTGCGGTTCTGGCGCGATGCAGGCCCGTCGCTATGGTTCGCCAAGGACCCGGCCTTCGACCGCCACTTCCGCGACAGCTTCCTCGATCTGCACGAGGCGGCGTCGCGGGGCCTGCATGACGTTTGGCTGCGCACCGCCAAGGGCGCCCTGGGCCTGGTACTCCTGCTCGACCAGTTTCCGCGCAACGCATTCCGCGGCACGCCGCGCATGTACTCGACCGACGTGCACGCGCTGCGCATCGCCGGGGCCGCCGTCGACGCCGGCTACCATCGCGCCTTCGAACTGGAGCTTGCGATCTTCCTGTGCCTGCCCTTCGCCCATTCCGAGGCGCTGGCCGACCAGGAGCGCAGCGTGGCGCTGGCCCGGGAGCTGAACCATCCGGACATCGCCTACCCCTTGCGCTACCTCGACATCATCCGCCGATTCGGGCGCTTCCCGCATCGCAACCCGATCCTCGGCCGCGCGATGACGGCCGCGGAACAGGCCTATCTCGAAGGAGGCTTCTATGCCGGGTGAGCGGCTGCCGCGCGATGCAGACCCCCGCCGGGTCCTTCGCAACGAGCTGAACGGCGAGACCTTCCTGTTCCCCGCGGCGTGCGCGGACGCGGACAGCACCAGCTTCGACGTGCTGCTGGACAAGGACGGCTCAGGCGGCGGCAATGCGCTGAGCCATGTGCACCCGCTCGCGCGCGAGACCTTTGCGGTGCGCAGCGGACGGATCTGTGTGTTCATTGACGAGGTGCGCTGCATTGTGGGCCCCGGCGAGACGGTGAGCGTGCCGCCCGGCGTGCCGCATCATTTCCGCAATGTCGGCAATGGGGAGGCGGTGTTCACGGTGACCTTTACGCCTGCGCAGCATCACCGCGCCTTTTTCCAGACGTTCGCATTGCTCACGGAGCACAGGCCCGACTGGTTCTCCGGTACGGGCGATCCCGATATTCTGCTGACCGCGTTGATGCTCCACACCTACAGGGACCATCTCTACCTGAGCGGGCTGCCGGTCGGGCTGCAGAGGGTGCTGTTCGCCATCCTCGCACCCATCGCGCGCTTCAAGGGCTATCGGCTTGACGTTTCGGCGTCGAGCGAAGGCGCCGTCGCCAGTGCCGATTGGCGGACAGGGCCTCGCGCCGAGGCGGTTGCGCGGGCGGCGGATCTGTCGCGCCGCTAGCCGCCCACGATCACGAAGGGCGCCCAATAGGCCGGATGGCCCGCGATGCCGCCGCCTGCGCGCATCAGGGTCTGCATCGCATCACGCAGGTGTGCCGCGGGACGCGCACTCGGTTCACGGAGCTGCGCCGCGACAAAGGCCGTGGTCAGCACGACCGCCGCTTGGCTGTTCACCGCCCAGTGGCTCACCAGCAGCCGGCGCGCGCCGGATTGCAGAAATGCGCGCGCGAGTCCCGACAGTCCCTCGGCATAGGGTCCGCCCTCGGCGGCCGCCGTGTTGCAGGCCGAGAGCAGCACGAGGTCGGCATCCAGGCGAATTGCGGCCACGTCCGAGGCGGTCAGCAGGCCTTCGAACGGCACGTCCTCGTTGTTGGGCGTGAGGATGATCGCGGGCTCGACGAGGCCGGGCAGCTCGCCCGCCATCACCGCATGGGTCGCGAAGGCCAGGGTGCGGAACAGCTCCGGCCGCGCCTCCGCGACCCGGCGCTCCGTCGCATCCTGGCCCAGCAGCAGCGTGCTCTCCTCGGCGCCGAACAGCCCCGCCAGCGCGTGCAGCTCCGACGCCGTCTCGGGCAGGGCGGACAGGGCTGAGAGGCCGTCGCGCACCGAGGGCGGGATACCGCGATTGCCGCCCGACCCCGCGGCGTAGCGCGACAGCATCGGGTCGCCCACGCCGAGCAGCGCGCGGGGCGCCGTCGAGGCTTGGCGCGCGGCCCCCCGCACCGCCGTAATTGCGGCGAGCGACGGCAGGATGACGGTCGCGTAGCGGTCCATCAGCCAGCCGGCGCCGGGCATCGCCAGCAAATGCGGCGGCAGGCGCTGCAGCGCGCCGTCCGGCACGAGCATCATGTGGCTGATCCCGGCAAGCACGCCGGTCGCTTCGACCGGCGCGATTAGGGCGCGGTACAGCGCCTCCGCCGCATCCCGCGCGAACGCGGGGGGGCCATCGGGGCGGCCGAGGTCGAGGCTGGCGCGCACGCGGTCCACCAGCGCGGCCAGGCCGTCCCGGTCGATCGCGGCAGGCACCGCGATGGCCCGCTCCCTCGTGACCACCCAGACCAGCGTGCGGTCGTCGGCGATCAGCGGCGCCAGCACCGCCTCATCGGCCGCGAGCGCCTGGCGCACGGCATCGAGCCGCACCGGGCGGGGGCGGAGGAACTCCGCCAGCGTCGGGTTCGCCTCGCGAAGCGTGGCGGCGGCGGCCCGTAGCTGCTCCAGCTGGTCTGCGCGGAGTGCCTGGAGGGACCGCAATTCCGCCGCACCCTCCGGCCGCGCGGCGGCGCCGAGCACCAGCGCATCGGTCTGGCGCAGGCCCTCCGTCGTCTCGACCAGGGTGCGCAGCAGCGCCGCCTCCGCGCCCGACCCGGCCATGAGGCGCAGCGAGGAGCGACGCAGCGCCTCCCCCGCGCGCGAGATCAGCGAGGATTGGGAGGCGGCGAAGGCATCCTCCATCGCCCGCGGATCGAGGTCGGCCAAGCTGTGCAGCAGCATCGCCTGCGCCGCAAACAGAGCGCGCGCGTTGCGCTGCTGCGCCTCTCCCGCACCGCTCATCGCCTCGCCCGATGCGACGCGGTCCGAGAGCAGCGCCTGCGCGTGCCGGATCTGGTCGAGCGCGCCGCGCCGGTCGCCGGAGAGCGCGCGCAGCTCCGCCCGCGCTGTCAGCGCCTCGACCAGGCGCACCGTCCCCGCGCTACCCACCCGTTCGTATAGCGCGATGGAACGGTCGAGCGGCGGCGCGGCCTCGGTGTAGCGTCCCGCGCGCGTCAGCATCCGGCCGAGCCGCACGAGGGAGAAGCCCAGGTCGGGCGTCAGCGGGCCGCGCGTCGCCTCGAAGATGCCCTGGGCGCGGCGGTACAGGCCGGCGGCGACATCGACCTGGCCGCGGGATTCGGCGGCGCGGCCCAGCACGACCGTAGCCAGCGCCTCCGGGCGCCGGTCCAGAAGGGGTGCCGCGCGGAACACCGCGAGCGCGGCCCGCGCGCGCCGCTCGGCCGCGGCGGCAGATGCCGGCGAGTGCACCTCGAGCGCGGCCAGCTCGATCGCGGGCAGCTGCGCCTGCATGGCATCGGCCCCAAAGGCGGCGGCGGCGACCGCGATGCTGCGCGAGAGGAAGGCCCGCGCCGCGGCCGGCGCCCCGAGTTCGACATGGATGATGCCGAGCGTGTGCAGGGCGCGGCCGAAGGCCGGGTGCGCCTCGCCTAACGTGGCGCGATAGGCGTCGAGCGCGCGGAAGCCCGCCTCCGCCGCCTCGGGCTGCTGGCCGCGGTTGAAGCGGGACGTCGCGAGCAGGTGCAGCGCGTGGGCGCGCAGGATGGCCGGCGCCTCGACCTCGGCCAGGGCGTCCAGCACGGCCTCGGCGGCGACGAGGTCGGATTCGCGTAACAGCACCTGAGCGAGGGCCAGGCGCGCGATGGGGGCGAGCAGCGGATCGCCATCGGCGGCCTGGCGCGCGCGTTCTGCCGTCTGGCGCGCGGCCTCGGGCCGGCCGGCCTCCAGCTCCGCATTGGTCATGTTGACAAGGGCGCTGACCACCGGCTCTCCGGCGATGCCGGCGTCGAACAGCGCGTCGAGACTCGTCTTCAACGCGACCAGCGCCGGTTCGGGGCGGGCGAGTTCGGTGAGCGTGACGCCGAGCGTATTGGCCGCTTCGGCGGCGGCTGCGTCGTCGCGCCCGCGCAGGCCCGCGACCGCCTCGCGCAGCAGGGGCTCGGCGCCGCGCATGTCGCCCAGGCGTTCGTGAACGCGCGCGAACTCGCGCAGGAAGCGGGCGCGCAACACGGGGTCAGGCCGCAACTGCGCGAGGATGCGCGAGGCCGCGGCAATATGCGTGCGCGCGGCGTCGTGCCGCCCGGCGGCGAGCCCGGCGCGCGCCGCTTCCAGGCGAATGACCGCGAGGTCGAGCGAGGCCGGCGCGGGCCGGGCGATATAGGCGGCGAGTTCGCGCAGCGCCGCGTCCGGGCGGCCGCTTTCGCTTAAGGCACGGGCGCTGCGCAGGGTGGCTTCGGCGCTGGATGCCGGCGGCGCCGCGCCCTGCCCGCCCAGCGCGAGGGCAAGGAGCAGGATGGCAAGGGCGCGGCGGGTCACCGCGCCGCTACGGCACCCGCCGGCCGGCAAAGATGCCGTTGGCCGCGTAGCCGCTACCCGCGATGCCGAAGGCGCCACCGACCGAGGGCGGCGGCGTGCCGTTACCCGCCGTGCCGAAGAAGCCGCCCTGGACCACCAGCCGGCGGTCGCGCTGCCCGTCGAGCCCGCTGCCGGTGAAGATCGCGTTGCTCCCGAGCATAGCGATGCGGGCATTGTAGTCCCGCCCGTCATAGCTCGCGGCCAGGCGCCCGGTGCGGCTGCCGAAATCCCAGCTCTGCGTGAAGCCGCCCGCCGCCACGCGCACCGCGCCATTCTGCGCCGCGGTGCCGAGCATGCCGCCGGAATAGGTGAAGGTGCCCCGCAGATTGCTCAGCGTCGCGAAATCCACGGGACGGCCCGCCACCCAAAAACCTAGATTGGCGTGGTCGCGCCGCGTGCCGCCGCTGTCGTTCACGAGGTCGCCCAGGAACAAGCCCCAGGCCATGTCGCCATTGCTCGCGGGCATGGCAAAGCCCGGAACCGCGGCGAAGGCCTGTTGCAGATTCGCATCGGCGCTGACGAGTGCCGCGCCATCCGCGCGCGTGGTGACGCCATCGGCGGCGACCGTGCCGGGCCGCACGGCGGCGAAGGTGCCCGCCCCGATCCACGCCGAGGTGGGCTGGCCGGTATTCGGGTCGCGCGCGCCAAATTCCAACCGTTGAGTACCGCTCGCGCCATTGCTCGGCAGCGTGGCGAAGGGGTTCAGCGCCATCTGCCCCGGCGCACGCGGCGTGAGGTCGATGACGGCGGCGAATTCATTGGAGCCATCGGCGCGCTCAATGGCGATGCCGTAGCTTGGCGCGCTCACGCTGTGCAGGTTGATCTGGCCGCCCTGCGGCGTCTCGACGAACCCCGTCGCGAAGCCGAGGAAGCTGACCGCGCCACCTTGCGGCGCCACGTCGGCGGGGCGGGACTGGCCGGTGCGCGCGGTGACGTTGGTGGCGAGGCGCGTGAAGCCATAAGGGGACGCCGCACCGCCGAGCACCTCCACCGTGCCGGGCTGGCCGCCATCGCCGCCGGGCGCGCCGCGCCGAACATCTTGCTGGCCAATGGCGAGATGCCCCACCTGCTCACCCGATTCCGCCCCGTAGAACAGGTGCGCCTGGATGCCGGTGGCGTCAGTGCCCATCGAGCCGAAGCGCCCACCGATCGCCACAGGCCCGCCGCCAAGCCGCGCCGTGCCGACCGTGCTGCCGGACAGCACGAGGCTTACTCCGGACCGGTCCAGCGCGACGCCGCCGACCGAGACAGAGGCGGAGCTGCCGCCGCCCGGCGCGACCTCCAGATCGGCGCGCATGGCGACGTTTGGCGTCGCCGCGCTGCCGCTCGCGACAAGGAGGTGCGTGTCGGCACGTGGCGCCGCGCCGATGAAGGTACCCTCCGGTCGGAAGGCGTTGAAGCGGTTGAACAGGACGGGCTGGTTCGGGTCGCCGGGGCCGCGGAACTGCGCCTCGACGGTCTGCCCGGTGACGAGGCCGCCATTCGGGTACAGCCCGTCACTGATCGCGTAGCGCGTGACCTGGCCGGGGCCGGCGATGCCCGGCATGCCGGTGGCGGTGGCCGGCACCGGGGTGCCGCCAATGACGAAGTAGCGCTCACCTTCGGTCAACGTGCCCTGTGCGACCTGAGCAGCGAAGGCCGGGCTGCGCGCGGTGACGACGGTGTCGTAGATGAGCGTGAAGCGGGTGGGGGCGGGATTGGGCGGGGTGTTGCCCGCACGATTGTAGGCCACCGCACTCGGGTTGACGTTGCTGAAGTTGACGACCCGCGCCTCGGGCGGCGGGGTGCTCGCAAGGTATACCAGCGTCCCACCGCCATCGGGAAGCGTGGCGACCGTGCCGCGCCCATCGACGGTCCTCGCGAAGGTCGCCGGCGCCGTGATCGCGCCCGGCGACACATCGGCGGGCAGCGCGTGCAGCCCGGCCTCGAGGATGGTGCTGCGCTGGTAGGCCAGGATGCGCTGGCTCTGGCCGACGAAGCCCGCGGAGACGGTGTTCGTGCCCGGATCGAAGGTGTCGTAGTAGCTGGTGGTGCGCAGCGCCGCGTCGAAGCGGGCCGCGATCTCCGCCGCGCTGAGACCGTCCAGGCCGTAGGTCGTGAAGAAGGCGGGAGGCGTCGTGGTGCCGCCGAAATCCACATAGTAGGCGGTGTTGGGGAGGATATCGCGCGGGGTCGGCGCGGTCGGTCCGCCAGGCCCGCCGCGGAATCCAGGCAGCGTCACGGTCGCGAGCGGCGTGCCGCCACTGGTGACGTAGCTGGCGGACGGGGATCCGGTCGCGCTGACGCTCAGCCGCGGCACCGCCAGCACGTTCGTCCCGGCATTGTTCCCCGGCGCCGGCGCGAAGACGGAGAGCGTGACGAAGCCCAGATTTGCCACCAGATCCGAGGCGGCTGAGCGCCCCTCGCCAGGCCCCGCGAAGGCCCCGCCGACCACGCTCGCGCCGCCGGCGGTGGCCACGCGGCCGGCATCCAGACGCCCGGCCTGCGCGCCGCTCGCCTCGGCGGAAAACCGGCGCACGCGCCCGGTGCCCAGCGACTGGCGCGCCTCGATTCCGCCGAGCAATTGCGTATCCACGCTGCCCGCCACGGGCTGCGCGTTGAACCCCGTCGTCGTGCTGCCGAGCAGCGACGTCCCACCCCCCGCGATCGCGGAACCGGTGCCCGCGGCCGTGAGGTAGGCGCCCGTGCCGGTCGAGAATCCGCCCTGGCCTCCACCGCTGGCGCGGCCCGTATTGACCGCCAGTAGCGTCTCGCTGCGCTGGCGCCGCAGCTGCTGCTCCGCCGGCGGTGGCACCGTCTCGGCCTCGGCGGCCTCGCCTGGCGCTTCCGCACCCGCGCGCGGTGCAACGCCCTCCGGCACCTGCACCGGCGCGAAGGGCGCGAGGCTCGTCGCCATCTGGCCGCGTGTGCGGCGCTCCGGGCCGCCGCCATCCAGCGCGACCGCGAAGCCGGGTCGGCGGATCACCTCCTCCTCGCCGCCGTTGCGGCGGATGGTCACGCGCCTCCCGCTCAGCATCGTGGCGGCACCGTTCGGCCCGGCCTCGATCACTGCCGAGGCCCGTGTGACGCGCACCTCCGCAGCCGCGGTGCGGATCAGCAGGTCCACCCCATCGGAGGTACTGGCGCGCAGGCTGCCGCGGCTGGCCGCGCCGCTGATCACCAGGCGCCCGCCCTCGGACGCGATGCCCTGCAGGGTGAAATCCGCCCCGGCCTGGAGCACGACTGAACTGCCATCGCTGAACGCGATTTCCGTCCAGGTCCCGGGCGGGCTCTCCACCCGCATCCCGGGCGCCATGGGCATCGGCACGGTACGGTCGGCGCCGTTGGTCCCCCGCACCGCGCGGCCGCGCAGGATGAAGGCGCTGATCGCGCCCGGCGCCGCGGCGGGCCCAGCGGTGGGCGTCCGTGCCGCTTGCGGCACCTCCGGCATGCGCGGCGGGGCGCTGGGCGCAGCACTTGGCGCCGGCCGCGCCGCACCGCCGGTCTGAGCCGCTGCGTCGTGCCCGAACGCGAGGGCCGCGACCGATGCGAGAAGCGCGGCGCGGGAGGCGCGGCGGCAGACATGCTTCACAGCCATGATGGCATCTCCCTGTCCAAGGATCAGAAGCTGAGCCGGACGCCGAGCGTTACCGCGTGATTGTCGTAGCGGTAGATCGCGTAGCTGCTCTTCTGCGAGTACCACTCGTATTCGGCGGTCAGCGCGATCGTGCGCGTGATCGGGAAGACCGCGAGCAGCCCCGCCTCCCAGCGATTGTCGCGCCGGCTCTCGTCGGGGTTGATCGCGGGGTCGGGGTCGTCGAAGGCGGTTCGTCGGTATCCCGCCCGTGCGGATGCACCGATCGCGTAGGAGGGCACGATATTGACGGTGGTGGACGCTGCGAGGAAGGCGCCCCATCCGCTGCGCCGGTAATACTCACGCCGCGCATCGCCGCGCACCCCATAGACGCCCGCGGTGATCCGCGTCGCGTCATCCACCAGGTAGGCGACGGCGAAGCTCACGCTGTGCTCCGTGCCGGTGAAGTCGCGCGCGGTTGGGCGGAAATCGCTGTTCTCGTAGTTGCCCACGCGTGTGCTGCCGGTGAGTTCGAAGCTCCAGCGCGGCGGCAGGCGCAGCTCCAGGCTCGTGCCGCCGCCGAACAGGTTCGCATAAGTGCGCCCGCCATAGCCGAGCCAGCCGAGCGAGAGGAACGGACGGATGCCCAGCAGCGCGGCGCTGTCGCCGAAATCCGCGATCCCGATGCGCGGACCAGTGTCGAAGGTAACGAGGGAGAGGTCATAGGCGCGAGGAATCCGGTCGAAGCGCTGCTCGAAGGCGGAGAAGTTGGTCTCCCACGCACCTTCGCGCTGCAGGCCCAGATCATAGCGGTGCGACGCTCGCGCGCCGAGCACCAGGCTCCAGTCTGAACGGCCGCGCACGGGCGTGTTGATCTGGAAGAAATCCTGCAGCACCGGCACGAAGATCGGCACGGTGCCAAGCGAGGTGGCCTCGTTCGCATTGGTGTCGTAGCGCGCGCCGAGGAACAGGCTGACCTCGAGCAGGGAACGCGCCGAGGCGCGGTCCGCCTGGGCCTGCAGCGCGGCGGCGCGCGGCATCACCTCGGCGGGCATGTCGGGCGAGCGCAGCGCCTCGGTCGCAAACGCGCCGGCAAGGTCGGGCGAGCCCTCAGCCAGGCGCAGCGAGGCCAGTTCCAGGCGAATATTGTCCAGCGCGGGATTGATGCGCAGCACCCGTTCGAGCGCGACAATCGCCGCACGCGTCTCGCCGCGCGCCACCGCGATCCGCGCATAGCGCAGCGCGAGGTCGGGGTCGGCAGGGCGCGCCATCATCTCCGCGAAGGCGCGCTCGATCGGCACGTTCTCCTGCGCCACCAGGGGCTGCACGACCGCCATCATCAGGGCAGCCGCGAGGATCTGCGGTTTCCAGGTCACCACGCATGGCCTTTCAGCGTTTCGACGATCCGGCATTCGATGCAAACGCTGCCCGACCAGGGACGCGGTCGGCATCCTACGATTGGGGGAGGTGCGCGACGGAAGCGCGGAATTCCCTCTTCACGCATTTTTTGCGCCACAGCGGGGCGTATACGGGGATCAACCACGTGCCATCCATTCCCGTGCGAGCGCGCGGCTGCGCGCCAACACGTCCGCCGGCAGCGACTGGAAATAGGCCGGGTAGACCCACTGCACCTCCCAGATCGGGCGCGCTTCGGCGGCCAGCGGGTCATAGGGCGACAGGGCGGAGGCGAGGCCCGGCAAGCCCTCCGCCAGAGTACGGATGAAGCGCGCCTGCGCGGCGTCCGAGGCGATGCCCAGCAGCCCGCGCAGCTGCTTCAGCAGCATCTCCGCAGGCATGCGCACCTGCTTCGTGCGGAACTTCGTGCAGGCCACGCCGTGCAGCACGGTCACGTAGGATGTGTAGTGCCCGAAGGTCGCCTCGGAGATAGTGTCCGGGCCGTGGCTGTCGAACAGGTGGCCGAGCGGGGGCGAGTACATGACCCCGTTCTTCTGATGCGCGTAGCAATCGCCGAAGGCGTGGCAGGCGAGGCCGAAGCGGAGCAGGAAGTCGGGCTCCGCCGGCGATAGGGAGTCGAAGATCTTGATGCGGCGGGCGAACTCCTCGCGGTGCGAAATGCCCGACAGCGCATGCAGGCCGATCTGCACCTCCCAGCTGCCCATCGCCAGGCCCGGGGCGGCAATGATGTTGCCCGCGGCCGGGATCGCGTCCAGTTCCAGCGCCTCGTCGGGCAGCTGTGCGAAGAAGGCAACGCTGGCCGCATCCTTCTCTGCCAAGCCGGCGGCGAGCATCACCAGATAGACCGTGTAGTAATGCCCGACCTCGCCCCAGCGCGAGACGCGGCGGGGGTCGCTGGGCGTCGCGATGCGTAGGCGGCCGCCGGCCGGGATGATCTGCGCTGCACGCCGCGCCTCGGCCTCCGCACGCCGTTCGCTCGGCCGTCCCGAGAGGCGCTTCTGCAGGATATGAGCGGCCTCATGGGCGATCAGGGGAAGCGCCGCTGGGTCCTCCGGATCCGAACAAGCGACCAAGATGTTGTCGCCGAAGGCGAGGCCCCGCGCCGCGCGGGACCGGCAGATCGCCCGCGCCGCTGGCCCGGCGTGGAGCGACACGCCGCCGAAATCAGCGCCAAAACCGCGTTCGAGCCGTCGCCGCAGGCGGGCGGGCAGTCCGGACATCCTGTCACTCCGTCGTCCCATGCCCGGGGACGCTCGCGCATCGGTTCGGCGCGCGCCTCATCCGATCGGGGGAGCCCGCCGGCGATGCCGCGCATCCGTTACATCCGCGTCAGGAGCGCGCCCTCGGCACGGTTTCGAGACATTCAGGGGTCATGGCGTTACCGTCTTCCGGTCATGGTTTTCGCGCAATCCGGTGAGGTGTCTGATGAACGGTCTCACTCCCGAAAGCATCGAGAAGCTCTACGCGGCAGCGCTCGACCCTGCATTGTGGGGCGGCGCCCTGACCGCGCTCGCCGATGATCTCGGGGCGTTCGGCGCGATGGTGCATTCGATGGCGCCGGACCCGGAAGACAGCATCATGCATGTCGGCCGCCTCGATCCCGACCTGACCCGCCTGTACTTGGAAAAATACCAGGTCAACCCGATGTCGCGCATGCTCATCGACCGGCGACCGGGCGAGGTGCTCGCCGCGATGAGCGTCTGCGGCGGCGTGCCGGCGCTATCGCGCACCGCCTTCCACTCCGACATCCTCGCGCCGCAGCGCGTGGCCGAGGTCACCAACCTGCTCTACGGCGACTGGGGCGATGCCTTGACCGGCGGCTACGCCTTCTGCCTCGACCCGCGCGAGGCCGGCGGGACGGCCGCGCATCTGGCGGCGTTGCAACGCGCGTCGCCGCACCTGACCCAAGCGATCGACCTGGCGCGGCATTTCGCGGGCGCGGTCAATCGCAACTGGCAGGCTCTGCTCGAGACGATCTCGGCGCCGGCGATGCTGACGACCGGCGAAGGTCGCGTGATCCTGACCAATCACGGCGGCGAGGCGGTGCTGCGCCGAGGTGCATGGCTACGGCTTCAGGGCGGCCGCTTGGTGGCGACACATGCAGCCGCCCAGGCGAAGCTGGCCAAGGCCATCCGCGCGGCGAGCCTGCGCCCAGAGGCGGCCGATCGCCCGACGCGCCTTGCGATCGCCGCGGCCGGCGGCGGCCCCCCCTGCCTGGCGGTGATCGGCAGCGCCCCAATCATCCCGGTGGCCGAGATCGGATTGCCGCGCCCGGGTGCGCTGCTGATCCTGCAAGACCCCGCAACCCGGCCCGATCCTCTGCTGCTGCGCGAACTGTTCGGACTGACCGACGCCGAGGCGCGGATTGCAGCGCACATTGCCGCGGGCCGCAGTCTCGGCTCGGCGTCAGAAAGGGAGGGCGTCGCTCATTCGACAGCGCGCACCCATCTACAGGCGGTGTTCGGAAAGGTTGGTGTTCGTTCACAGGCCGCGCTCGCCGGCACATTGGCACGCTTGCCAATGCGCGGCACGAACACGGACTGCGAACGTTAAGGGCATTTGCGGGGAAGGGTCGGTAACGAGGATGGCTGGTCGTCTAACATCGTCGGTCGACGCTTCAGTCCCATGACACATTGCCTACGTATCGCTGACGATGGTGCCTGTGAGAATGCGACTTGGTTTGCGCCGGCCGTCGGCACCCGTGAAGCGCCCTTCTCTGCCCACCGGGAGACCGGCAGGAGGTAGTGGAGAAAGAGCGTCACGTTGAAGGACCAGTACGTCGGGCACGGCCGCAGTACGCGCGCCGGCCGGCGTCCGCGCTGAACATCGCTGCGTGCAGTGTGGCTCTGCCGTCTATCGGGGTGGCGCCGGCGGCAAGCACCGCCGCATGGAGGGGCAGGATCACCTCGGGCGGCGTACGAGCCGATGCCATCGCCGCATCCCATGCGCCGACATCAAGGCCGCCGATCCCCAGTTGGGCGAATTCGGCCATCCCGGGGCACCGCTGACAGCGCCAGGTCGCGCGATGCAGTGCCAACGGCGAGGGGCAGCACCGCCTGCTGCTCGATTAGTGGAATCAGCTCGAACATCAGGTCATCAACGCCGGTTTGCTGGTGCCGAGCCGTCGATGCGCATCACCCCGGGTTAATCCTCTCCGTCATTCGAGTCAGTCGGCGGTAAGGGGATCTGAGGACGCTCCTTTCGACCCTCAAGGATTAGCGCAGCCTCATACAAAACCTGAAGCTCATCGGTGGTGATGACCGAGTAGTCGATCCTGGGTGGCTCATTTTGGCTGACCGTCTCTTCATCCGGTTTGATCGCGATAGGAACCGTCTCGCGGCCCCTCTCAACAGCAAGCAGCATCTTCGTGGCGTTCAGGTCTGCCCCAGCCGCTTTGTTGACCAACTGCTTGGCGATGGCCTCAGCCTTCGTAATCGTGCGCCTGCGGCCTCCTTCTTTCACGACAACCTTTTCGCTGAGTGCCTTCGCAAGGTAGGTGGCCAAATTGGCCGAGCCCTTGGGTCGACCGCGGGGGTTGCCGCTCTGTCCCGACTCGAACCGGCTATGCCGCGGCGGCCGGCCGTATCCTACGTCATAGTCGTGCCTTGGCGCTGCCGGCGGCGCGCGATTACGCGCCACCGCTGATCTCGAGCACCGCGTCGGCGCACAGCACCTCATTGCTCGCGGTGAGCGCATCGAAGGTCTTCCCACTTGCCGCGTGCACAGCCATCTGCCCGGTCAACGTCTGCCAGCGGCGGATGATGACGTCGGCGTAGAGAGGATCGAGCTCAAGCCCATAGCAGCGCCGTCCGACCCGCTCGGCGGCAATGAGGGTGGTGCCGCTGCCGAGGAAGGGGTCGAGCACCACGTCGCCTCGGGCCGAACAGTCGAGAATGGCGTCCGCCACCATTGCGGCGGGCTTCGCCGTCGGGTGCAGCGCAAGCAGGTTACCTTCCTCGGTCGTACGCCCGAAGGAGTTCGCGCCGGGATAGCGCCAAATATTGCTGCGGTGACGGCCGTGCCGACCAAGCTCGACGTTGTTCCGATGGGTGGCCCGGCCGGATTTGAACACCAGGACGAGCTCGTGCTGGCTTCGGTAAAGTGAGCCCATGCCGGCATTGTCCTTGCACCAGACGCAAAGATTTTTGAACTCGCTATATGCGACAGCACCCGCGGCCAGCAGTTCTGGAAGATGGCGCCAATCCATACAGATGAAATGGATCGACCCATCCCTGCTGTGCTTGGCCATGAGACCAAGCGTTGAGGCGAGAAAGGCGGCGAACTCGGCGGCGGTCATTTCCCCGGACGCCATGGCAAACTCGCGATGGTGAATGGCACCAAGGCCGCTGACATGGCCGGCGATGGCCACATTGTACGGCGGATCGGTGAAGACCATCGCCGCGCGCTTGCCGGCCATCAGTTGGACATAGGCGCCGTCGTCGAGCGCATCTCCACAGACGAGACGGTGCTTTCCGAGCTGCCATAGATCCCCAAGCTGGGTGACGGCGGGCCCTGCAGGCACAGGGCAGCCGGCGTCGGCCGGGTCGGGGGCCTCCGAGGGCGTGGCGCTCAGACCCTCGATGCGCAGGTCGATGTCGCCCATCTCAAAGCCGATGGCCTCAAGCTCGAAGTCAAGATCGGCAAGGGAGAGGTCGCGGAGCGTCTCGGCCAGCAGCCGCTCGTCCCACGACGAGTTCTCGGTCAGCCGGTTATCGGCCACCATAAAGGCGCGAGCCTGAGCTGAGCTGAGGTGGCTGAGGCAAATCGTAGGAACCTCAGTCCAACCCATCTTACGGCAGGCCAGCACGCGCCCGTGGCCGGCGATGACCTTGTCGGAGCCGTCCACCAAAATGGGCACGTTGAAACCGAACGCCTCGATGCTGAGCGCGATCTGACGGACCTGCTTGGGGCTGTGGGTCCGAGGGTTCGAAGGATCCAGCGCCAGGCCGCTGAGCGGCCTCTGGACAATGGTCATGAGGTTGGGGGTCGGGGTCATAACGCGCTCCTGGTTGCGTGATGCTGCGGCGCGCTGGCGGGTGTCTCCCGCTATCGCACTGGCATCACGCCTACGAGCTAGCCGCCCCTAGGCCTTCTTGCTGGTATCCTCTGAGGGCACGCCAGTGGATACCAGTTCTCTCAAACGAATCTGGATCTGCCCGGCAGGGTCGACCCGAAACTGCTGCAAAGTGGAAACCGGACCTTCCAGTTGTTGTGCTTGGTTGACCAACCAGGGAAGGCCATGGCCCAGGAAGATCACCTCGAGCGGCGTGCGCTGCCGTAGGAGCCATTGATCCAAAGCGAGGGCGAGGTGCAAAACTGGCTTGTGGCGTCGGAACACCTTCTGCTCGAAGTTTGGCTGGTCGGTTCGAGTGCCAAGAACGTAGTTCATGACCGCGTTAAGGGACGTTCGCTCCAGCCCTGGTGGCAGCGGCGGGGGGTCGCTGAACAACCTTGCAGCAACGAACGGTCGCGCGATGAGCGCGCAGGTCATCGCCTGACCGAATCGAGCCAGCGTTTTCGTCATCGACTGAAAAATCTCAATACGACTGGGAAAAAGGTAACATGGCTTGAGGAAGTGTGGCCGGCTGGCCCATGTCGGTTCAATGTCGGCCTGCGCCCGCAGCATGTAGGCGACTAAGCATGCGTGATGATGGTCGAATGCTGTGTCGTCTCGAAGTAGCAACTCTGGCCAAGCGACTACTGCAATAAACAAAGAAGGCTCTTCGTAAATATGACCACCCGTGCCAAAAATATATAAGGGCATCAAAATTCATCCTTAACGCTCAGTCGGGCCTATTAGTAAGCCACGCGACCTACATTATCTCGCTCAACCAGGTTCATGGACTGTTTTCCCTGCGAGCGGGCAAGGCCAGAATTTAGAGATTGCTGCTCCGCTGTTCGGCCGTCGTAAGCAGCATCGGGTCGACGTCGTCCGCCGGTGGTTACCACCATCCCTTCACCACCCGACCTTCATTAGAGCTAGACGGCAATTCACGACTTCGGACGCCTTGGCAGCTAGCCGCCGGGCGTTGAGGCCCGCCCTGACCTGACGCCAAGCCGCGTGCAACCGATTAATCGCTGCGGACAGCGGACAGCGGACTTGCGACCGCCACACCTGCACGGAAAATTCCCTAACATGCTTGCATAGATTCCCTGATCCGCCTGCGGAGAATCGCAGATGCAGCCACCGTCTGAAGGCCCTGTTAGACGCCGCATTCTCGGGACAGTCGTCTGGTCGCCTGGCGCCGCGTCCCGGTTTTCCCTGTATTTTCCCAGCTATCAGGGAATGTGCCGCGGCAACCGCGCAGAGACCGGTTCGCGCCCGTCTGCCCCCACAGCCAGCCGACGCAGATTGTTCGATGCGCGTCTTGATGGGGTTGTCCAATGATGGCTCGGCGCCGGGAATTATTGATGGTCGGATCCGGCGCGATGCTCGGCGGGACAGCCGGTGCGCAGGGCGTGCTCAACCTCTCGCTCGCCACGGCCACGCCGGGCGGTGGCTTTCCGGCCTATGGCGAGGCTTTCGCGGCGGCCATCGGCGCGACTGATCCGACCATCATCGTCTCGCCGCGCAACACCGCCGGCAGCCTGGAGAACGTGACGCTGCTCGCCGAAGGCCGGGTCGACCTCGGCCTGGCGGCGGGCGAGACCGCGACGGCGGCATTGGCGCGCGGCGCCGGCATCACCGTGGCCGCCGCCATGTACGCCACGCCGGGGCTGTTCGGCGTGCTGCCGTCCTCGCCCGCCCGCGGCATCGACGATCTGCGCGGCAAGCGCGTGGCGTGGGGCGCGCGCGGGTCGAACTTCCTGGTCCTGGCCCGGCAGGTGATGACGGGGCTCGGCCTCGACCTGGACCGCGATTTCGAAGGCGTCCTGCTCGATCGCGCGGGCGACGGGCCGGCCATGGTGCTGGACGGGCGCGTTGCGGCACTCTGGGGTGGCGGTGCGGGCTGGCCTGGGTTCGTCACACTCGCAGGCTCTCCGGCCGGGCTGCGCTTCATCGCGCCGGATGCCGGGGAACGCGGGCGCATCGTCGCGGCGAGCCCGGCCTTGCGCGAGATGGCCCTGCCTGCGCGCAGCTATGCCGGGCAGGACGCAGCCATTGCCTCGGTCGGTGTCTGGAGCTTCGTGCTGGCGCGGCCTGGCCTGGACGAGGATGCCGGCTATCGCCTGGCGCGTGCGCTGCATCGCGGGGTGAACGAGCTAGCGCGACGGCTGCCGCAGGCGTCGGAGAGCACCGCGCAGAACATGATCGCCGCCGCACCGAGGGTTGAGGCGATCCATCCGGGAGTGCGGCGCTTCCTGCGCGACGAGGCTCTGCTCGGCTGAAGGCTCGCACGCAGGTGCCATCGGCGGCCTGCCTTCAACGCCGCCCGGCTCAGTCGAAGCGGCGCAGATTCTCCTGCTCGATGATGCGCATCACCGCGCGCGGGTATGCCACTGCATTGCCGGCGCCGAACAGGCAGCTTTCCGCCATCACCTTGGCGAATTGCTGCGGATCGTTGCGGGCCGCCGCAAGCCGCGCCTGGCCGGATTTCGATTTGAGGATCGGGTGGTTGGCGAGGAAGCTGCGGAACAGCACCATCGCATGCACGAGGTCCGGCGCGATGCAGAAGCGATCCTGGATGATCGGCCCATCCTTCACCGCCTGGGTCGGCAGGTAGACCCATTCCTTGTCCTTCACCTGGCAACCCGGCAGCACCCAGCCATCCTTGTAGGGCGCGGTGATGCCGAACAGGACGTTGTTGCTTTTCCAGTGATCGGAGGTGCCGAAGCCGGTCTCGAGGCAGGCCATGGCGATGATCGCGGAGGCCGGCGCGTCGATCGAGGCGATGACCTCCGGCGCTTCCGCCCATAGGCGTTCGATGAAGGCAAGGCGTTCGAGTGGAGTTGCGGCCACGGCGATGCTCCCTTCGCGTTTTGCTTTGTCTTGCTAGTCCTGGCGCGGCGCGACCGATGCGACCCGGATCCGGCGCGATCAGGCCTGCCACGAACGAGCCTAGGGCGTCTCCCATCGCGATAGCAACGGAAACGCCTGTGACATTGCGCCGCTTGGATCGCGCTCGGCAGGGTCGGTGCGGCGGCAGGCACCGGTCGGTCGGAACAGGGTCGGGACGTCCGATCAAGGCTCGATTATACCCACGGGATGAACAAGACGACTCTCGCGCGGCACGCCACGCTCTTTGGCAAGGATGCAGGCAAGCGGCTCGGTGGGGACGATCACCTTCTGAGTCAGCAGGATTGCGCGTTCCTGGCCGCGTTAACCCTTTAGCCTGCGGTGCTGCGCTTTCTCTCGTGGTCCGGCCGGCATGGCAGCGCGCTGCTTGCCGCCAGCATCTTTGTCGGGCTCGCCGTGCAGCCGCTGGCCGCGCTGTTCCGCGACGTGGTGACCATCACCGTCGCAGGGCTGATGACGCTCGTGCTGCTGCGCACCGACCCTGCGCAGGTGCTCGCCTATCTGCGCCGGCCTGCGCTGATCGCGGCGATCTGCCTGTGGATGCTGGTCGCGACGCCCCTGCTGGCAGCAGGGATCGCCCGCCTCACTGGGCTCGACGGCGCGCTGGGCGCGGCCTTCGTCATCATGGCCACGGCCTGCGCCGCAACCTCCTCGCCGGCCTTCGCGCGGCTGGTCGGGCTGGGCGGCGAGATCAGCCTGGTTGTCGCCGTGGTCTCGACGCTGCTGGTGCCCTTCACGGCTCCGCCGCTCGCGCTCGGTCTGATGGGCATCGACCTCGCGATTTCGCTGCCTGCGCTCATGGGGCGGCTGGTGCTGGTCGTGGGCCTGCCGCTGCTGCTCTCCATCGCGCTGCGCCGCATCCTGGGCCGTGCGCGGCTGCTCGCGCTTGGACCGGCGGTCGATGGCGCGTCGGTATGGCTGGTGATGCTATACGGCGTGGGCGTGATGCTGGGCGTGCCGACGGCCGCGGCGGCCGATCCGCTGTGGACGCTCGGCGCGCTGGTCCTGGGATTTGCGGGCAATTTCGGCGCGAACATCGCCACCGCCCTGGTATTCGCGCCGGCGGGGCAGCGGGTCTCGCTCGCGGCTGGGCTGCTGGTCGGCAACCGCAACATGGCGCTGTTCATCGCCGTGCTGCCGGCCGCGACCGATCCGCGCATCATCCTTTTCTTCGTGCTTTGCCAGTTCCCGCTGTTCCTCAGCCCCTTCCTGCTGCGGCCCGTCTATGCGCGGCTGGTGCGGCGGCCCTGAACGGTCACCGTCCCGGCGTGTCGCGCACCACCGGCACGAAGGCCTCGATCAGCCTTGGCATGTCGCCCGCCGGCGCCGGCAGCCGCGCCGCCTCCAGCGTCAGGCTGTCGAGGAAGCGCCCCGCCTCGGTGTAGAGCGACAGCTCAAGGTCATCGCCAATGATCTCGATGCGGCAGACCACGACCTCGCCCGGCGCCTCGCCGCGCGCCATGGCGACGAATTCGCGGATCTCGTCCAGCGCGGCCGTCTCCTCCCCGGCATCCTCGAGGAAAGCGGCGATCTCCTCGGCCACCTCGGAGGGGGGCACCAAAGCGAGCGGCACGCAGCCATCATGGGCGTCGAAGATCGCGGCGCGCCAGCTGTCGAACAGCGCGGCGTGGCGCGCCTCCTCAGGCGTCTCCTCGGCGTCCGACTCTTCATCGGGCTCGGGCGGCAGGCCACCAGCGGCGCTGATCGCCTCCCACACCGGGATGTCCCAGTCGATGCGCAGGCCGAGCAGCAGGCCAAACCCCTCGCGCGCCATCGCGTCGGTGTCGCCGCGCGGCAGGTCGCGCGGCTCACGCCCGTCCAGCAGGTCGAGCAGGGTGCGGCGCATCGCCACCGGCGACAGCGCGGCAAGGGCTTCGGGCGAGCGCCAGCCTGGCGCGAAGCGGATCTCCGCCTCCGCCTCGACCAGCCCGGAGGCGAGCAGCGCGCCGCCGATGGCACCGGCATCGGGCGGGGCGCCGTGCGGCAGCGCCACGGGCAGCGCCACGAGCTCCGCCCAACCGGAGGGACCCAGCCGTGCGCCCTCGCCGGCGGCGCGCATCGCGTCGGAAATATCCTCGGCCGCGTCGTCGCCGATCTCCGATGCCGTCTTGCGCAGGACGAGCGTCAGGATGTCTTCGCGGCCCTCAGCGAGGATGACCTCGGCCTGGGCGTCGAAGGCCGCGTCATCCTCGGTCTCGAAGGCGCGCACCAAGCGGTCGGCGGCAGGGCCGGGTGGCTTGCCCAACGCTGCGCGCCTGGGCGGCGGTGCCGGGGGCAGCCCGAGCACGCCCCGCGCGTCGGTGCCGCGCAGGAGCCCGTCGCGCGCGATCCAGGCGAGGCGGTTCTCGGGGGTGTCCTCGCGCTCCTGCATCCAGCGGCGGAAGGCGGCGCGATCGGCGCGCTGGACGAAGACCTCGACGCCGTATTCGGCCATCGTCTCTGCAACAGCGCGGTTGACCGCAGCGACGGTCCCGAGCGCCAGCCCACCGGGCCGCAACGTGTCGAGCGTCTCGGCATCGGCGTAGTGGGTGAGGAGGATGGCGCCGACCTCTGGACCGATCTCGCGCGCGAGGGCCGTGGCCCGGTCGATCGCCTGCGCTTGGTCCGTCTCGGCCGGCATGGCGTGTATCCCTGATGATCCCCTGGTTATGGGGTGCGCACCGGGAGGACTCAACCGCGGGCCGCGCATTGGCGGCCCGCGTCGAGGTCGTTCAGACCACCGTCAGCTTCACATCCACATTGCCGCGCGTGGCGTTCGAATAGGGGCACACCTGGTGCGCCTGCGCGACCAGCGCCTCTGCCGCATCGTGATCGACGCCGGGAAGGCTGATCTCGAGTGCCGCGGTGATGCCGAAGCCGCCTTCGGAGCGCGGGCCGATACCGACCGTCGCGGTCACCGTGGCGTCATGCGGTACCTTGGTCGGCCCCTTGGCCGAGACGGCCTTCATCGCGCCGAGGAAGCAGGCGGAATAGCCGCTGGCGAACAGCATCTCGGGGTTGGCGCCTGGGCCGCCGGGGCCACCCATCTCCTTCGGCACGGCGAGCTTCACCTCGAAGCTGCCATCCTCGGTGCGGGCGGAGCCGTCGCGGCCACCAGTGGCGGTGGCGCGGGTGGTGTATTTCACGTCAACGGTCATGAGCTCTCTCCTGATGAAGTCCCGACCGCAGATGGGGCCGCGAGCGCCCGAACGACAGGGTTCGGTGCGCCGCGCGCCTCACAGCATCGCGAGCCTATTCCACGCGGATGCGCGCTTCCCGCACGACCCGGCCCCACTTCTCGCGCTCGCTGACCAGGAAGGCCGCCAGCTCCTCCGGCGAAGAGGCCGCGCCATCCACGCCGGCACCGGCCAGGCGCTGCTGGACCCCAGGATCTGCGATCGCGGCGCGCACCGCCTGGTTGAGCCGAGCGATGGCGGGAGCCGGTGTGACGCCCGGCACCATCACGCAACCCCAGCTCGTCGCCGTCGCGCCTGGCCAGCCGGCCTCGGTCACGGTCTCCACCTCTGGCAGCAGCGCGTGGCGCTGCGGGCCGGTGACGGCGAGTGCACGGATCTGGGTGCCCTGAATGGCGCCGATCGTCGCGGCGATCTGTACCAGCATCATCTCGATATTGCCGGCAATGAGGTCGTTCATCGCCCCGCCCGATCCGCGATAAGGCACATGCACCACATCGATGCCGGCCTGCAGCTTGAACAGCTCCGCCGCCGTATGCGTCGACGCGCCATGCCCGGACGAGCCGAACGACATCGCCCCCGGCCGCTGCTTCGCGAGCTCCACGAACTCCCGCAGCGTCCGCACCGGCAGCCGGTTGTTGACGACGATTACCATGTCCGAGGTGTAGGCCATGGAAACCGGGGCGAGGTCGCGCGCCACGTCGAAGCTCATCGAGGGATAGATGTGCTGGTTGGTGGTGAGCAGCCCGGTCACGCCCATCAGCAGCGTGTGCCCGTCGGGCGGCGCCTTGGCCACGATGTCGCCGCCGATATTGCCGCCCGATCCGCCACGATTCTCCACGATCACCGGCTGGCCGAGACCCTGGCTCATGTGGTCCGCGATGATGCGCGCCGCGACATCGGTGCTGCCGCCGGCGACGAAGGGCACGACGAAGCGCAACGGCCGCACCGGCGCCCAGGCGCTTTGCGCGTGCACGGCGAAGGGCGCGAAGGCCGCGCTGGCCAGCAGGGTTCGGCGAGGGATCATGGACGTGCTCCGGCGGCGCCTTGCTCCGGCGCGGTGTTGCGAGCCATTCTGCCCGCAACAATCGGAGCGGACCAGGGATGACCGAATGGCAGATGAGCGCGCGCTACCCCGATCCCTCGATCGTGACGCTCGACCCCTCCTTCAACCAGTACCGCGTGATGCTCGCCTCCGTGGAACGCCTCTGGACAGGATCCCGCTGGGGCGAGGGGCCGGTCTGGTTCGGTGACGGTCGCTATCTGCTGTGGTCTGACATTCCCAACAACCGCGTCCTGAAATGGGAGGAGGAGACCGGCGCCGTCTCCCACTTCCGCAAACCCTCCGGCAACGCAAACGGCCACACGCGCGACCGCCAGGGCCGGCTCATCGCCTGCGAACATGGTGGCCGGCGCGTCGTGCGTTTCGAGTATGACGGCACCATCACGGTGCTGGCCGACAGCTTCCAGGGCAAGCGGCTGAACAGCCCCAACGACGTGGTGGTGAAGTCCGACGGATCGATCTGGTTCACCGACCCGCCCTTCGGCATCCGCAGCTTCTACGAGGGCGAGAAGACCGAGCCCGAGCTGCCGCACACCAACGTCTATCGCATCGATGGCGCGACCGGCGCGATGACGCTCGTGGCCGATGACGTGGACCATCCCAACGGCCTCGCCTTCAGCCCCGACGAGAGCATCCTCTACATCATCGAAAGCCGCTCCGACCCGCGCAACATCCTCGCCTATGATGTGGACGGCGCAACGCTGAGCAACGGCCGTGTCTTCATCAAGACGCAGCCGGGCGAGACGCCGGACGGATTTCGCATCGACACCGACGGCAATCTCTGGTGCGGCTGGGGCATGACGCCGGAATTCGACGGCGTGCGCATCTTCAACAAGGCGGGCGCGCCAATCGGGCACATTCATTTGCCGGAACGCTGCGCAAACCTTTGCTTCGGGGGGCGGCACCGCAACCGGCTGTTCATGGCTGCGGCGCAATCGCTTTTCTCGGTATATGTGAATGCGCAGGGCGTGGCGGGGGGATAAGAAAGCCTGGGGGAAACGAATTTCCCCCAGGCTTCAAGGCACCGTCACCGTCAAGCTCAGCAACCGCGACGACGCCGTCTTCCCATGCCCATCAAGATTCAGGCTGCCATTCACGCCACCCTCCAGCGCGTCATCGACGATGAAGTTGAAGGCATGCAGCAGCGGCAGGTCGTAGCGTTTGCAGGACGTGGCCCCCCGGTGCTCGAACAACGCGAGCACGCGTGCTTCCGTTACCTGCTCCCCGATCAGGTCGTAGTGTGCGGGGTCATAGGGGATGAGCGACAGGTTGGACCGGTTGCCCTTGTCGCCGGCGCGGCTATGCGCGATTTCGTAGAGCTTGATTTCCAGCATCAGTTCATCTCCCGCGCGGTGCGGATGGTGACGGTGGTGGGCACCATTGCGCGCGGCACCAGGTAGCTGCGCGTGAGGATGCGCGGTGTGACGCGCCAGCGCGCGCCGCCCGTGCCCGCCGGGCCGCAGCACAGCAGCGCAAGCACCTCGCGCGCCGCCTGATCGCAATCGTCGCGATGCTCGCCCTCGACGGCGAGGCGGATGCGGATTTCCTCAGGCTCGGGCCCGACATAGGCGCGCCAGAGCGCGCCATCGTCGCTGTCATGCACCGAAGCGACACCGATCAGGTCCACGCGCGAGCGCACGCGCAGCCCGCGCATTTCCATCCGCCGCAGCAGCACATCGGCGGTGGCGCGCGCGCGGGCCAGCGCATTGGGGCCGGCGACGGAAACCTCGCCCTCGCCAAGCCAGCTGCCTTCGAAGCAGGCGGTGACCTTCAGCATCTCCGGTGCCGGTTTGCCGGCGAGGCCGAGCAGCGCGACGCGGTCCTGCCCAGTTTGTTCCAGCGTGCAGCCGGTGATGTCGAGCACGACATCGGGCGTGATGTAGGCGGCGGGATCGTGCAGCTCGTACAGCAGCTGCTCCTTCACCGTGCGCAGGTCGACGAGGCCCCCGGTATCCTCGGGCTTGGTGATGGTGAGCGACCCGTCAGGGCCGACCTCGGCGATCGGGAAGCCGATATTGGCGGGGTCGGGGATGTCCTTGCGGCCGGGGTCCCAGAACACGCCGCCGCAGACCTGGCTGCCGCATTCGAGCAGGTGCCCGGCTGCGGCGCCAACCGCGAGCTTTTCCCAATCGTCGAAGGCCCAGCCGTAATGCGCGATCAGCGGCGCGATCGCGAGAGCCGGGTCTGACGTCCGGCCCGCCACCACCACATGCGCACCGCCGCGCAGCGCCTCGACCAGCGGCTCGGCGCCGATATAGGCGTTTGCCGCGACCAGCTTCGCGTCGTCGGCGCGCAGGTTCGAATCCGCCTCGTGGATCGCGAGTGTGGCGAGGTCGATGCTACCGGCCACGTCGTCGCCGGTGACGGTCGCGATGCGCAGTTCCGGCAGGCCAAGGCGCCGCGCGAGGGCCGCGATGCAGCGCGCCGCGGCCGGCGGGTTGGCGGCGCCGAAATTCCCCAGGATCGGGATGCCGTGATGGAAGCAATCGGCCAGTATCGGCTCGAGCAGGCGTTCGAGCATGGGTTCGTAGCCCAGCTCCGGGTCGCGGCGGCGTTCGAGCTGTGCGAGGGCCACGGTGCGTTCGCCCAGCGTCTCGAAGAACAGGGCCGCGGGCAGGCCGCGGCGGATGAGGCTGCGCACCACCGGGATTGGAGCGTCCACGCGATCACCGGAAAAACCGGCGCCATTGCCGACGAGGAACATACGCTTCTACTCCAGGGCGGGCGATGTTGCGCGCGGGCAAGGCTGCGTCAAGCGTGCGCTTGCCCGACCCATCGGCTTCGCAGCAACGTGTTGCGAACCGGAGAAATCACGATGCGGCGCGGCTCGGCCGAATGGCACGGGCGACCCCAGGATGCCGTGGGAGTCCGTGTCGGCACACCCGCTGACGGCGGCTCTGGAACGCGGTAGCATCGCCGCAAAGCCGAGGAACACGCCGAGCATGACCGTCTCAATCCAGCGTCGCGCCGTATTTGCCGCGCCGGCCCTGCTGCTCGCCGGCCGTGCCCGTGCCCAGGCGACTTGGCCAGAGCGGCCGGTCAACATGATCGTGCCCTTCGCCCCCGGCGGCACGCCCGACATCGCCGCGCGCCTGGTGGCCCCGAAGATGAGCGAGGCGCTCGGCCAGAGCGTCACGGTCGAAAACCGCGCCGGCGCTGGCTCGACCATCGGCACCCGCGCGGTCGTGCAGGCGCGGCCGGATGGCTACACCGTGCTGATGGGCTCGATCTCGTTCCTGACCGCGCCACTCACCATGCAGCCGATGCCCTTCGATCCCTCCGAGGCGCTGCGCTGCGTGAGCCTGGTCTCGACCTCGCCCTATATCCTTGTGGTCCGCGCCGACAGCCCCGCGACGGACATCGCCAGCTTCCACCGCATGTGCCGGGAACGTGGCGCGCGGCTCAACTACGGCTCCGCCGGCAATGGCACGCCGCTCCACCTGGGTGCCGAGTTGTACAAGCTGTCAATGGGCGTGGACCTCACCCATATCGCCTATCGCGGCTCGGGACCGGCGCTGACCGCGCTCATCGCCGGCGAGGTCGACATGGTGTTCGCCGACGTTCCCGGCGCGAGCGGATTCATCCGCGCCGGGACCATCCGCGCCTTGGCCACGATGGTGCAGGAGCGCATCACGCAATTCCCCGATGTGCCGACCATGGCGGAGAGCGACACGCGTTTGCGCGACTATGACGTCTATACCTGGGCCATGCTGGTCGCCCCCAAGGCGACACCGGATGGCCCGGTCGCGCGCCTGAACGAGGCGGTGCTGCGCGCCGCCCGCGCCCCTGAGATCGCCCAGCGTTTCGCCGAGCTGGGCTTCGACTTTGTCGGCTCGACGCCCACGGACGGCGATGCGCGCCTGGCACGCGAGAAGGCCAAGTGGCTGGACGTGATCCGACGCGGCAATATCCGCGTCGATCTTTGAGGGTTCAGCGCCGGACGCGCTCGACCCCGCCGCTGTCGACTGCGCCGCGGCGGCGCAGACAGTCGCGATAGGCGCGGAGATTGGCGGCCTCGATTTGCCGGTCGACCTCGATCGCGTTCTGGTCGAAACGCGTCGCCATCAGACGGCTTCGCTCGGGATTGTCGCGCGACTCCGCGCGGCAGGCGCTGGCGTCGGGGCTGTCCGGCTCCGCCGGCGCGGGCACGGGCGTCCGAGAGCCGCAGGCGGCGAGCAGCACGAGCGTGGCGATCACAGGCGCCCTCATGCCGCGAGCCAATCCTCGATCAGCCGGCGCGCGATGGAATCCACCCGCGGCAGGCTGAAGCCCAGTGCCTGGTGGTCGCGCAGCTCGGCCTTGGAGAACCAGCGTGCATCGCGCAGCTCGTCCGGGGCGATGGTGATGTCTTCGGTCAGACCCTCGCCGTAGAAGCCGAGCATGATCGACGCTGGGAACGGCCATGGCTGCGAGGAATGGTACCAGACGCCGCCGACGGTGATGCCCGCCTCCTCGGCGACCTCGCGGCGCACTGCTTCCTCCAGGCTCTCGCCAGGCTCGAGGAATCCGGCCAGCGTCGAGTACATCGTCACATTCGGAAAACGCTGCGAATGGCCGAGCAGGCATTTGTCGCCGCGCACGACCAGCATGATCACGGCCGGATCCGTGCGCGGGAAATGCTGCGCGCCGCAGGAGGTGCAGGTCATGGCGTTGCCGGCATGGCGCGGTTCGCAGGTGCCGCCGCACACGCCGCAAAAGCGGTGCTTAGTGCGCCAGTGCATCAGGCCCCGCGCATGTGCGAGGACGCTGGCCTCGCCCGGCGGCAGCAGCCCGGCCACAGCGCGAAGGTCGGTGAAGGTGCCAAGCGCGTCTGCCAGTAGCGGCAGCGGATCCTCCGCCTGGGAACAATCCACCGCGAAGACCGGGCGCTGCTCCCACAGGCCCAGGAAGGCCCAGGGGCCGCCGGCCATGCGCAACTGCGCGGCGGCGCCGCCGGTGATGAGGATGGCTTCGGGCTTGCCCATCTCCACCCCCTTCATCAGGCTGCGCGCCCGCCAGACGGGGACGAACAGCGTCTGCGGATCATCGAGCGCGGCGGCGATGAAGGCAGCATCCTCGCGCTGCGCCGAGGCGCGGTCGATCGGGCTGCCGGTATAGGCATTGGGGCGGCTGGCGGGGATGGACAACATGCGGGCCGGACCCTGCCATGCGGGGCGAAAGCGGGCAATGCGAAGGCGCGCGTGGTTTGACATTGCGTGACCGTGGATAATTCGATAATTCTCGAATCATGGATACGAATAATGCGCTGGAGGGATTTGGCGCCCTCGCCCAGGACACCCGACTCGCCGCGTTCCGGTTGCTGGTGGTCGCCGGACCGGCAGGAATGCCCGCCGGCACCATCGCGGAACGCCTGGCCACGCCGGCCAACACGCTGTCCACCCACCTCGCGATCCTGACCCGAGCCGGCCTCGCCAGCGCACGACGGGAGGGGCGGCAGATCATCTACAGCGCCGACATGGCCGGCGCGCGCGCCCTGATCGGCTACCTCGTCGAGGATTGTTGCGGCGGGCACCCCGAAGCCTGCGCGCCGCTGCTCGACGCGGCCGTCCCCGACGCCTGCTGCCCACCAGCACCCAAGGAAATGCGCCTATGAAACGCATGCATGTGAACCTCGCGGTCCAGGACCTCGACGCGAGCATCGCCTTCTACGCTAAGCTGTTCGGCTCCCCGCCCAGCGTGGTGAAGCCCGATTACGCGAAGTGGATGCTGGACGATCCGCGGGTGAATTTCGCGCTGTCCGCGCGCGGCCGGGTGCCGGGGATCGACCATCTCGGCATCCAGGTCGAGGACGAGGCGGAACTCGCGGAGGTGCAGGCGCGCCTCGCCGCGGCGGATGGACCGGTGCTGGCGGAGGGTGCGACCACCTGCTGCTACGCCAAATCGGAGAAATCCTGGATCACCGACCCGCAGGGCGTGGCCTGGGAGGCGTTCCTTACGCACGGCGAATCGACCACCTATGGCGATGGCGAACAGGGCGAGAAGCCGCGCCTCGCGCGCGCACCGGCCATTTCCTGCTGCGCCTGCGCCATGAGCGAGGTTACCATCTTCCACAACCCGGCCTGCGAGACCTCGCGCAACACGCTCGCGATGATCCGCAATGCCGGGATCGAGCCCGCCATCATCGAATACCTCAAGACCCCACCCGGTCGGGCCGAGATCCTGGCCATCGTCGCGGCCGCAGGCCTCACGCTACGCCAGGCGCTGCGCGAGAAGGGCACGCCCTTCGCCGAACTCGGCCTCGGGGACCCGGCGCTCGGCGATGACGCGCTGCTGGACGCCATCGCGGCGCACCCGATCCTGCTCAACCGGCCGTTCGTGGTGACGGCGCTCGGCACACGGCTGTGCCGGCCGTCGGAGCGGGTGCTGGACATCCTGCCCGCGTCGCAGCAGGCACCCTTCAGCAAGGAAGACGGGACCAGGGTCGGCGATGCGCCCTGAGCTGACGCGCGCGCTGGCGGCCGAGGCACTCGGCACCCTGCTGCTGGTCGCCGTGGTCGTCGGCTCGGGGATCATGGCGCAGCGCCTTGCGGGCGGGAATGACGCGCTGGCGCTGCTCGGCAACACGCTGGCGACCGGGGCCGCCTTGCCCGTGCTGATCCTGATCTTCGGCGGCTTCTCGGGCGCCCATTTCAACCCCGCCGTCACCCTCGTGATGGCGGCCCGGCGTGAGCTGCCGCTGATGCGCGCAATCGCCTACCTGCCGGCGCAGGCGCTGGGTGGGGTCGCCGGTACCATGCTCGCCCACGCCATGTTCGAGCTGCCGCTGCTCGAATGGGGCACGCGCGCCCGTACCGGCCCGGCGCAGTGGCTGGCCGAGGCGGTCGCGACGGCGATGTTGCTTCTCACCATCCTCGGTATACGCCGCAGCATGGTCGCCGCGGTGCCTTTCGCGGTCGGGCTGACCATCACCGCAGGCTACTGGGTCACCGCCTCGACCAGCTTCGCCAACCCGGCGGTCACGCTGGCGCGCGCCTTCACGACCAGCTTTTCCGGCATCGCACCCGGCGATGTGGCCGGCTTCGCGCTCGCCCAGATGTTCGGCGCGACGCTGGCCGCGACCCTCTGGCGATGGTTCGCCGGGGAAGGGGGCATTGCCTATTCGGCGCCCAGGCATGATATCGTGCCCTCGGAAGGTCGGTGACGGACGGGCTCCTCGCCAACCCGGTCAGGTCCGGAAGGAAGCAGCCGCAACGGGTTCTCGCTCGGGTCGCTTGCCGGCCTTCCACCCTCAAGAGCACTGGGTCTCCATGGCGAGCGGATTGTTCGGGGATGACGCCCCGCCGGAAGCCGGCCTGCCGGAGCCGCCCCAGGACGGCGACGGCCTGTTCGGAGAGGTCGCGGCCGCGCCCGCGCCCGTCGCACGCGCCGCCGACACCCAGTACCGCGTCCTCGCCCGCAAATATCGCCCGTCCACCTTCGGCGAGCTGATCGGCCAGGACGCGCTGGTCCGCACGCTGCGTAACGCCTTTGCGCAGAACCGGGTGCCGCACGCGCTTTTGCTGACCGGCGTGCGCGGCGTGGGCAAGACCACCACGGCTCGGATCATCGCCCGCGCGCTGAACTGCATCGGCCCCGACGGCACCGGCGGCCCGACCGTCGACCCCTGCGGGGTCTGCGCCGAATGCCGCGCCATCCTCGCCGACCGCCACCCGGATGTGCAGGAGCTCGACGCCGCATCGAACAACGGCGTCGATGATGTGCGGGAGCTGCGCGAGCGCCTGCGCTACCGCCCCGCCCAGGGCCGCAACAAGGTCCTGGTCCTGGACGAGGTGCACATGCTGTCCTCGGCCGCCTTCAACGCGCTGCTGAAGACGCTGGAGGAGCCGCCGGCGCAGGTGGTCTTCGTGCTGGCCACTACGGAGTTGCGCAAGGTCCCCGTGACCATCCGCAGCCGCTGCCAGACGCACCATCTGCGCCGTGTCTCCCAGGCCGAGCTGCACGCCCATTTTGCCCGCATCCTCGGCCTTGAGAACGTCGCCGCCGAGGATGAGGCGCTGGCCATGATCGCGCGCGCGGCCGAGGGCTCCGTGCGCGACGGCCTGTCCATCCTCGACCAGGCGATCGCGCTAGGGGGCGACAGCATCTCGGCGGAGATCGTGCGCGAGATGCTGGGCCTCGCCGATCGCGGGCTGGTTCTCGATGTGATGGAAGCCGTGCTGGAGGGCCGCATTGCCGAGGCGCTGGGCTTGATGGACCGCGCCCACGAGCGCGGTGCCGATCCGCTGGTGCTGATCACGGACCTGCTCGAATACGCACATCTGCTGACCCGCTTCCGGCTGGTGGAAACGCTGGCCGATGACCGCTCCCTGCCGGAGGAGGACCGCACGCGTGGCGTGGCCCTCGCCCGGCGGATGTCCATCCCGGTGTTGGGCCGCGCGTGGCAGATGCTGCTCAAGGGCGTGGCCGAGGTGCAGCAGGAAGGCGTGGACCGCCGCGCGGCCGCCGAGATGGTGCTGATCCGCCTGGCCCATGTGGCGGAGCTGCCGACGCCGGGCGACCTGATCAAGCGACTCACCCAACCGGGCGCAGACGCGCCGCCGCGCGCCGCGCCCGAGGGGGGCGGTGGCGGCATGCGCGCGGTCGCCAATGGAGCGCCGGTGATGCAGGCGGCCCCCGCGCTGCCCAACCCGCAGAGTTTCCGCGACGTTGTGGCTCTCGCCTCGGGCCGCAAGCCGATGCTGCATGCCCACCTGGTCCATTCGGTCCACCCGATCGCCGTCGCGCCAGGCCGCATCGAGCTGCGCCCGACGCCGGCCGCGCCGCGGGATCTCGCCTCCCAGCTCGCCGCCTTCCTCACCGAGCAGACCGGCGCGCGCTGGACGGTGACGCTGAGCAATGCCGAGGGCGAGCCGACGCTCGCCGAGCTCGGCCGCACCGCGGCCGCCGACCGGATGGAGCTGGTGCGCAGCCACCCCATCGTGCAGGCGGTGCTGGCCGCCTTTCCGGGCGCGGTGATGGACGCGGTGCGCGACCAGGCCGCCGACGCCTATGGCCTGGTGCCCGAGACGCCCGCCGCCCGCACCGCCGAGCCGGACGAGGATTTTCCCGACTTCGCCCCGCTCGACGCCGATTTCGCCTATACCGACGACGACACCCCACCCGAGGATTTTTGAGGTCCGCGCATGAAGAATTTGGGCAATATGCTGAAGCAGGCACAGGAAATGCAAACCCGGATGGCGGCGATGCAGGCGCGCCTGGAGGTCGAGACCGTCGAAGGTGCCGCCGGTGGCGGCATGGTGAAACTGACGCTGTCCGGCAAGGGCGAGCTCAAGCGCGTCTCGATCGACCCCGCCCTGATGACGGCCGATGACCGCGAGGTGTTGGAAGACTTGCTGCTCGCCGCCCATGCCGATGCGAAGCAGAAGGTCGAGGCGATGATGGCCGAGGAGATGCAGAAGGCGACGGCGGGGATGAACCTGCCGGCCGGGATGAAGCTGCCCTTCTGAGGGCGCGGCGATAATCAGCGCGCCGTCGAGCCAGGGAGCCGATATTCATGGAAAGATTAATCGCGCTGGCATTCATAATTTTGGTTGCTGTTGGGACAAGAGGTAATGCGACGACTCCGCTCACTCGTATTTGCTTTTTCTCTGAACAAAGCGACGAGATTTCCGCTGAATGCACATATCAGATCCGGCAGGTGTTCGAGGCTTGGCAATCGGTTAATGGATATCTGATGCAGGCCGATGCTGCCCTACGCGCAGAAATGCTGCGCAGATCAGGAACGCTTCTAGTGTTCGTTTCAGGCCATTCTGATAGACGAGAGAACAGCCAGCCGCTCGGTCTACGCAGGGCACGGGCCGTCGTGCGATCACTTTTGGCGGCCGGGATTCCAGCCGATCGCTTCATTGTATATGGATTTGGCGGAACGCGACCGCTGGTGCCTACGGCGGCAAATGTCTCTGAGCCCCAAAATCGCAATGTGATGATGGCGATTTCCGAAAGTCGGCAGCCATCGACACAAGTCAATGACTACGATCGCGACCAATCCACTGGTCACCGTAAAGTCGAATAGCGCGCCCATGCGCAACATCGACCCCGTCGAGGATCTCATCGCCCTGCTCGCGCGCCTCCCCGGCTATGGACGGCGCAGCGCACGGCGCGCCGTGCTGCGCATGCTGATGGACCCTCAGCGCCAGATGCTCCCTCTCGCGGACGCCTTGCGCAACGCGGCCGAAGCGGTGCTGCCCTGCGACGTGTGCGGCAATCTCGACACCCGCTCCCCCTGCCACATCTGCGACGACCCGCAGCGCATGCAGGGTCTGATCTGCGTCGTCGAGGGTGTCGCCGACCTCTGGGCTCTGGAACGCGCCCAGGCGCATCGCGGCAGCTACCACGTGCTCGGCGGAACGCTCTCCGCCCTCGCCGGCATCGGGCCGGAGGATCTGCGTATCCAGCCGCTGCTGGCGCGTATCGAGGCGGGTGGCGTGGAGGAAATCATCATCGCTCTGCCCGTCACCGTGGACGGCGCCACCACCGCGCATGTGCTGATGGATCGCCTTGGCGACACCGGCGTGCCCGTCACGCGCCTCGCGCAAGGCGTCCCGATTGGCGGCGCCCTGGACGTGCTCGACGACGGCACGCTGGCGGCGGCGCTGCGGGCGCGCCGCCCGGCCTGATCATTCCAGCAGGTGGCCGAAACGCCGCGCCTTGGTCTCAAGGTAGTGGTCGTTCACGCCGTTCGCCTCGAACTGGTGCGATTCCCGCCCCTCGATCTCGATGCCGCAAGCGGCAAGCCCGGCCATCTTGTCGGGATTGTTGGTCAGCAGCCGCACACGATGCACGCCGAGCTCGCGCAGCATGGTGGCCGCGACCAGGAAGTTCCGCTCATCCGCGCCGTAGCCGAGCGCGCGGTTGGCATCGAGCGTGTCGAGCCCCTGGTCCTGCAGCGTGTAGGCGCGGAGCTTGTTCACCAGGCCGATGCCGCGCCCCTCCTGGGCGAGATAGACGAGAATGCCCGCCCCCTCGGCCGCCATGCGCTTGATGGCACCGCGAAGCTGCGGCCCGCAATCGCACCGCAGCGAGCCGAGCAGGTCGCCGGTGAAGCATTCCGAATGCGCGCGCACCAGCGGCGCGATGCCGGCGGCGAGCTGGGCTTCGACATTGCCGACGATGATCGCCAAGTGCTCGATGCCGCCATCGGCCGCGCGGAACGCGATGATGCGCGCATCGGGCGCGTCTTCGAGCGGAACCGCGGCCTCCGCCACGCGCTTGAGCGAGGCGGCGGCGGAGAGCGGATAGGCCTGGATATCCTCGGCCGAGACAGTGAGCAGCGAGAGGCGCGCGGCGGCCGTGTCGGGAGCCGCGACCGCCACCATCGCCGGCAGCAGGCGGCCGAGCTTGGCCAGCGCCAGCGCGGCGCTGGCGAGCGGCGGTAGGGCCGCGCGTTCCGGAATCTCCGGAAGCAGGTCGGCCACGACCGGATCGGCGAGGCTGCGCAGCTTCGCCGGGTCGAGCAAAGCCGGCGGCAGGCGCAAGGCGACCGCGCCCATTTCCTCGGGCTTGCCTGTCGGGCCCTGCAGCACCGGGCGGTGCAGCACCGCCGCCGCACGCACCGGCGCGAGCAGGAGCACGGGAGGGGTGGTCGCTGCCTGGGCGATCTCGGCAAGGCCGAGCGCGCCGACCGTCTCCGCCGCTGCCACCAGCATGGTCCCTTCAGCGGCGCGGATCAGCACCGGCGTTCCGCGACGCAGCTCCGCAACCGCGCGGTGAACCTGGCGCAGGGCAAGAATGCGAGGATCGGCGAGGTAGCTCGAGGACTCACGGTGCGCGTCGGCAAAGCTATTCGGGGCAAGGCTGCCGGTCATGGGCAATATCTCACTGGCGTTCTCATTGGTGCGGACGACACGCCTGGAATGTGGCATCGCAACGGCAAATCACAGAGGCCGGCGGCGAAAGATAATTTCTTGCAACCCCGTGACGGGCCTCGCGTTCAAGCGGCGTTGGTCTTTTCTCACCGTTTCGCGACCTCCGGACACAGTTTGGGTGGCGTCGGGCGATGCGGGAAGGCTATGCAGGGTTGATAGACTCTGCGTGAGGTGCAGCAAAGTGATGCACCGGTGTCCCGCATCCGCACGCTGTGCATGATCGGGGCGTTCCTTGATCGGGGGTTATCGATGTCGGGTCCGAGGCCGGTTTTGATTGTGGATGACGACGCGGATCTCCGCGCCACGCTTGCCGAACAGCTTTCTCTCGACCAGGAGTTCCATATCTCCGAGGCAGGGACCGCGTCCGAGGCGGAGACGCTGCTCTTCGCGCCGAACCAGCGCTGCGACGCCATTCTCCTCGATATCGGCCTGCCTGACGGCGACGGCCGCGAATTGTGCATCAAGCTGCGCCGGCTCGGCCTGCGCATGCCGGTCATCATGCTGACCGGCGCCGATGCGGAGGCCGATATTGTCCGTGGCCTCGATGCTGGTGCGAACGACTACATCGCCAAGCCGTTCCGCCTGAACGAGCTGCTCGCCCGACTGCGCGCGCAGTTGCGCGTCTTCGACAATTCCGAGGATGCGGTGTTCACCATCGGTCCGTACAGCTTCCGGCCCTCCGCCAAGCTTCTCTTGGAATTGACGCGGAACCGCAAGATCCGGCTCACCGAGAAAGAAGCCGCGATCCTGAAGTTCCTCTATCGCGCGGGCGGCCGGCCGGTGCCACGTCAGGTGCTGCTGAACGAGGTGTGGGGCTACAACGCCGCCGTCACGACGCATACGCTTGAGACGCATATCTACCGCCTGCGGCAGAAGGTGGAGCCTGACCCGAGCATGGCGAGGCTGCTGCTGACTGAGGGCGGCGGCTACCGGCTGGACCCAACGCCGGTCAACTGAACGATCAGCGCAGCTGCGGGTTGTCGAAGATTGGGCGACGGTAGCGTCGCAGCGCGTCTTCGATGGCGGTGGCGTAGCGCGTGCGGTCGCCCTCGCCGAGATGCTGGCCGATGCTGATCCGGCGGCCGCGCTGCACCAGCACCAGGCGCCCCGCCGCATCCTGTTCCAGCCGCGCCCAATAGGGGTCGAGCCGCATGGCGTGGCTGCGGCCGCGATGATCCGTCCGTGTCACTGTGAGGCCCGCCGGCGTCAGCACCAGCGCCTCGCGCACCCGCTCGGCACCTCGTGCCTGGCGCGAGACGAGAAACAGCACGAGCGGCACCTCGGCGCCGAGGAAGCCCAGCACCGGCCAGGCGCCCATCAGCGTGAACAGAATTGCGGGCAGGGCCGCCGCGGCGCAGAGCAGCCCGACGAGCACGCGATAGCCAGCCGGAGAGAAGCTGGAGCGCGGCGTACTCACCGCTTCAAACAGGATCGGGTCGGGAACCGCTGACATGCAGCGCAATCTAGGCTAGCCCGGGCGTTATGCCAGCCCAGCCCCCTCCGCCGCGCCCGCGCCATGGCAGCGCCGCGGCGCCGCGCCGCGCGCGACTGATGAGCCGGAAGCAGGCGGCCGCCTTCATCCAGGCACTCGCGGACGCGAACCCCGCACCCGAGACGGAGCTGCGCTTTTCCGATCCCTTCACCCTGCTGGTCGCCGTCGTGCTCTCGGCCCAGGCGACCGACGCCTCGGTCAACAAGGCGACCGAGACGTTGTTCGCCGCGGCTCCGGACCCCGCGGCGATGGCCGCAATGGGCGAGGCAGGGATCGCGGTGCACATCCGTCGCATCGGTCTGTGGCAGGGCAAGGCGAAGAACGTCGCCGCCCTCGCGCGGCTGCTGATCGAGCGCCATGACGGCCAGGTGCCGAATGACCGCACGGCGCTGGAGGCGCTGCCCGGCGTCGGTCGCAAGACCGCCAATGTCGTGCTCAACGTGGCCTTCGGGCAGGAAGCGATGGCGGTCGATACCCACATCTTTCGCCTGGGCAACCGCACCGGCCTCGCACCGGGCAAGACCGTGCGCGCGGTGGAAGATGGCCTGGTGCGACGCTGCCCGCCGGCGCTGCTGCGCCATGCGCATCACTGGCTGATCCTGCACGGGCGCTACATGTGCAAGGCGCGCGCGCCGGAATGCTGGCGCTGCGTCGCCATCGCGCATTGTAACTACAAGGACAAGATCCTTGACCCCGGTCGCCGTTCCTTGCCGGCGCCCTGATGGCGGGCGCGGAGCCTTGGGTGTTTGTCACCGGGGACCGGTCTGGCGTATCGTTTTGCGCAACCGCACTGGCGGCGTTTCACGCATGGATGGCGCCCTGGCCCTGTTTCCTCTTCCCCCAGCATGGCAACGGCGACCCCTGCCGTGCCCGCGCTTCGGGCGCTAGCCCATGGCGGCGCGTATCCTGCTGATCGACACTGTCTACCCGGCCTTCATCCGCTTGCTCTACCAGCACGAGCCGGAGCTCGCCGGGCTCAGCTACGCGGCGCAACTCAAGCGGGCGCTTGCGACCTGCTACCATAATGTGTCGGTCTGGGCTGACCCGCTGCGCCGGCTCGGCCATGAGGTGGGCGAAGTCTGGGCCAACCACGCCCCGCTGCAGCACAGCTGGTGCCTGGAGAATGGCCGGGCGGACCTCGCCCCCGGCGGCGTGTCCGCATCGCTGGGCGACCTGCTCGGCGGCCTTCCCGACCAGCCGGACTGGTTCATCTCGGTCTGCGCCGCCCAGGTCCGCGCATTCCGGCCCGATATCCTCTGGCTCGCCGACCTCTACAGCTTCCATGACGGTTTCCTCGCCGCGGTCGAGGGACACTACCGCCACGCCATCGGCCAGAACGCCGCGACGCCGCCCACCACGCCGCTGCGGCGCCTGGATCTGGCGCTCTCGGCCTCCGCGGGCAACGTGGCCCATTTCCGCGCGCAGGGGCTGGCGGCGGAACTCCTGCCGCACGGCTTCAACCCGCGCATCCTGCAGCACCTGCCCGACCCCCCCGAGGCGCCGTCACGCCCCTTCGGCTTCTTCGGCAGCGTTTACCCAGCCCATCGCGAGCGCCAGGCGAAGTTGCTCGCGATCGCTGCCCAGATTCCGATCGACGTCTTCACTGATGCCGCCCTGCCGCGCGAGTTCGGCGCCACGCGGATGAGGCGCCACGCGGCACTCTGGGGCGGCACGATGTACCGCGAGGTGGCGCGCACCGCCACGGTGCTGAACTCGCACCTCGACGGCACCGGGGATTGGGCGACCAACCAGCGCCTCTACGAGGTGACCGGCTGCGGCGCCGTGCTGCTCACCGACCGCAAGTCCAACCTGGGCGACATCTTCGCCATCGACCGCGAATGCGTCGCCTATGACAGCGCCGAGGATTGCGTCGAAAAGGCGCGCTGGCTTGCCGATCACCCCGCCGAGCGCGCCGCCATCGCCGCGCGCGGGCAGCGCCGCACGCTGACCGACCACAGTGTGTTCCAGCGCGGCCTGCGCATCGAGGAGATCCTCGCCGCGCACGGAATGACCGGATGAACCACGCGCCGCTCTCCGTCCTGCACCTGACCGCGACCGAAGCCGGGGGCGCCGGACGCGCAGCGCGGCGGATCGCCGACAGCCTGCGCGCGCTCGGCCACGACAGCACCCTCGTCACCGCCGATGCGGAGCCAGGGCCCGACGCCATCGCCGTCACGCCGCGTCCGGCGAGCGAGGCGCAGAAATCGGCGCGCCGTTTCCTGGGCGAATTTCTGGATCAGAAGTACCTCGACCGGCTGCGCGACAAGCGGCGCAGCAACACCTTGTTCTCCGCCGGTCTGGATGCGCCGTCGCTCGCCGAGCTGCCGCTGCTGCGCGGCGCCGACATTATTCACGCACATTTCCTGCCCGGCATCGCGACGCCCAACGCGCTGCGCGAGCTGCTGGCACTCGGCAAGCCGGTGGTCTGGACCCAGCACGACCAATGGGGCTTCACTGGCGGCTGCCACTACAGCGATGGTTGCCGCGGCTTCGAGACGCTGTGCACCCAGTGCCCGCAGCTCCGCCGCGATCCCTGGGGGCTGGCAGCGCTGCTGCAGGCGGAAAAATCCGCCTGCTTCGCCGAAGGCCTACTGCACCTCGTCTCCCCCAGCGCCTGGATGGACGCGGCGCTGCGCGCCAGCAGTGTCTTCCGCGGCGCGCCGAGCAGTGTCATCCGCAACCCCATCGACCTCGGGCTGTTCCGCCCGCTCGGCGACGAGCAGCGCCATGGCCTGCGGGCCCGCATGGGCATCGGCGCCGGTGACGTGGTGGTCATCGCCGGCGCGATCAGCCAGGCGGAGATCCGCAAGGGGTTCGACCTGCTGCTGGATGGGCTGCGCGGCCATCCGGCGAACACGGCACCCGGCGCCGCGCCGCGACTGTGGCTGCTGAGCTTCGGGCACAATCCGCGCGAGATTGACCTGCCCGGCATCGAGAGCCTCGCCCTCGGCCCGATTGAGGATGATGCGGCGCTCGCAGCGATCCTGGGGCTGGGCGACCTGCTGATCCTGCCCTCGCGCGAGGATAACTATCCAAACATCATGGTCGAGGCGCTGGCCTGCGGTACGCCGGTTGCAGGCTTCGCGCGCGGCGGCCTCGCCGAGCTGGTGCGCGACGGCGTCTCCGGCCTGCTGATGGGCGAGGCACCCGACGCCGCGGCGATCACCGCGCTGCTCGGGCGCATCATGGCGGCGCCGGGCGTGCTCGCCGGCATGCGTGACGCCGCGCGCGCCGCAGTGGCGCCGAGCCATGGCCTGGTTCCAATCGGCATGGCGTATGAGGCGCTGTACAAGTCGCTGCTGCCGCTCTCGCGGGTGCGGCGCGCGACGGTGTCGGTCTCGGGCGATCCGCTCATCCCGGTCGCGCGCCTGGTGCGTGCATGGGCCGCCGGCCCGATGACCCGGCTCGGCCCCGCGCTCACCGAAGGCACGCTCGCCTGGCCGATGCAGGCTGCCTTGGATGATTTTCGCGCCACCGAGCTCGACATGCCGAGCGCGGATGGCTTCATCGCCGAACACACCGCGCTGGCGATCCCAACCGTGCTGCTCGACGGCATCATCGCCGACGCCCAGGCGTGCCGCGCGCGCTTCGACCCGGAGGCGGCGCTGCTCGCCGCCGAGGCCGTGGCGGTCGTGGCCGATCGCGTGCCCGCGCCGCCCGCCCCTCCATCGCCCGCGCGCGCCGCGGGGCCACCTCCGGCCGCGATGTTCTTCGGCACGGTTCTGCTCACCACCGCGCATGACCACGCGCCCGGCACGCGGCTGCGCGTCACGCTGCGCTCGGAGGATGGGATGCTGCCCGCCGAGGGGTGGTCCGCCGCCTCGGGCGGGGAATCGCTGCCCTGCCAAGCCCGGCCCGAGGGCGCCGCGCTGGTCGTGGAATTCGCCCGCCCCGCGGCAAGCCCCGCCGGCACCCATATCGACATCCTGCCGCCCGCCGTGCAGGGCTTCGCCCGGCGCGACCAGATGCGCATCCTCGCCCTGCCGATCACCGAGGCGCCGGACGCCGACGTCCCTCTGCCCCTCGTGCTGACCGCGCTGATGGCCGAAGGCTGGGACGGCTTCTACCACCCCGAATTCGCCAATGGCCGCTGGGTGCGCTGGATGTCGCCGGTGGGTCACCTGGCGCTGCCGCGCTGGGCGGGCGAGGCGCAGCTGGTGATCGAGGGCTTCAAGCGACCCGCGCTGTTCGCCGAGCGCCGGGTGTCGCTGCAGATGGCGCGGCAGCCGATCGACTATGTCTTCGAGCAGCAGCCCGGCACGCCCGAGCAGCAAGCCGAAAGCCTGTGGCGGCTGCACGCCCGCCTGCCGCCACCGCCGCCGGACCGGCCGCCGGTGCTGACGCTGCGCGCCGAGATCGACCTGCCGCGCACGCCGGGGGATGCGCGCACCATCACGGTGCTGCTTGCCCAGGCGCGCATCGAGCCGATCCCCGCGCCGGCTAGCGGCGCATGGGCGCCGTGACGCTTCCCCTGCCGCCGCTCTGGACCGGCCTGCGCTTCTCGCCCAATCCGGCGCAGGTGCGCGCGGTGGGCCATCGCATTCCCTTCGCCGCCGGCGTCACGGTGGAATTCCGCAGCGATGCCGAAGCGCGCCTGGCTTCGGTGCGGCTGCCCGACAGCCCCGATGGCGCTGCGATCCTCGGCTGGCCGACGCTGTTCAGCTTCGTGCGGATCCTGATGCCGGTCACCGCGCTCGACACGCTGCTCGGGCGCTACGGCGTCATTCAGGGCGAGGTCGAGCTGCGGATGGGCTCGGGCGGGCCGCCGGTGCGCGCCGAATGGCTGGCGCTGCTGCGGCGCGAGGGGCTGCATGGCCTGGGCGACCACCAGGTGATCAGCCATGCGCCGGTCTTCGCCGAGGCGCGCACGCTGCGGCTGCCCTTCCTACTGCGCGCGCCCGAGCGCCTCGCGCCCGGCGGCGTGGTGCTCGCGCTGCAGCTGCCCGCGGACGCCGCCGAGCTTCACCTTTGGCAGTTCGGCCTGCGCATCACCGGCTTCAGCTCGGCGCGCAACCAGCTGCGCCTGGAACCCGGCGCCATTCTGGCCGGCGAGGTCACCCAGGCGGGCCGTGGCGCCACGCTCTGGCTTGGCGCCCGGCACGCCGCCGCGGGCGTGCTTGAGGCACCACTCGCCGATGGTGCCTTCGCCATCGGGTTCGACTCCGGGCGCATGGAGCGCGAGGCGGGGGATGCCGCCTGCGCGGCGCTGGTCGCGGGGCAGGAAACGCTCGCCTATCTCGACCTTGCGGCTGGCCCTGCCGCCGCGGGCGCGTTGCGCACCCTGCTCCGCCTCGCCGATCCCGGTGGATCGGCGCCCGACGAGGCGGCGATCGCGGCGGGCATCGCGGCGCTGAAGGGCCTGCACGCGATGCATGACAGCACCGCGATCTGGCGCGTCCATGCGGGCTCGGCCATGGCGCGCGACGGGCGCGGGCCGAACAACGCCTTCGAGGCCTACCTGCTCTACCTCCACGCCCGCAGCCATCTCGACATGAACGGCACCGCGACCGCGGCGGCGAGTTTTGCCGTGCTGGATCCCGTGGCCGAGCGCTACCTCGCGCCCGATGACCTGCGTCACGCCCGGCTTGCCCAGGCCCAGGCCTGCCTGCGCAGCGGCGCCGCCACCGAGGCAGTCGCGATCCTCGAGGCGCTCCGCGTCGCGCGGCCGACCGATGCGGAGGTGTATTTCCAGCTCGCCAACAGCCTGCGCGCGCGGGACCCGGCGCTGCGCCGGACTTGGCTGCGCGTCGCCGAGGTGCTGCATCCCGCCCCGCCGATCGGTCTGGTTACGGCGATACTCGCGGAGCTGGTCGCGGCCGGGCAGGCCGAGGAAGCGCTGCTGCGCTGCCTGCCGGCGCTGCAGGGCGAACGCCCCGACCAGGACCTGTGGCTCGCGCTCGCGCAGATCCAGATCGCGCGCGGCGACCGGCCCGGCTGGGCGGCGAGCGTGGCGCGGTTCTTCCGCGGGCATGGGATGGCGCCGCCGGAGTTCGGTGCATTGGAAGGGCCGGACGCGGATGCCTTCGCGGCGCTGGGTGCGACGGCGCGGCGGCCATCGCTGCCGGTGCCGGGGCCGCTCGTCGTCATCGCGATGACCGCCTACAACGCGGCTGCGACGCTTGAGACAGCAGCGCGCTCCGTGCTGGCGCAGAGCCACACGAACCTGCGTCTGGTCATCGTCGACGATGCCAGCACCGACGCGACGCCGGCGATCATCGAGCGCCTGGCCGAGGCGGATGTGCGCGTCGCGGTGCTGCGCAACGCGACGAATATGGGAACCTATGGCGCGAAGAACCGCGTGCTGGCGGAGTACCCTGGCGAGTTCCATGGCTTCCACGACTCCGATGACTGGATGCATCCGGACTACGTCGCCGAGCACCTGACGCGGATGACGAAGCACCCCGAGGCGCTGTGCACCACCTCGTCCTGGTACCGGATGGACCGGGCCGGACGGCTGGGCGTGCTCTGGGCCGGCGGCTACCTGCATGAGAATCCCGCCTCCACCTTCATCGCGCGCGAGGTGGTGGAGCGGATGGGCTTCTTCGACACGGTGCGCACGGGTGCGGATTCCGAGTTCCTGTGGCGGATGCGGCGCCGCTTCGGGCGCGGCGCAGTGATCGCGATTCGCAAGCCGCTCGCGATCGGGCTGCTGCGCTCCGATTCGCTGACGCAGAACCGCACCACGGGATTCGACGAGGACCGCTTCTCGCCGGTGCGGTCGCGCTATTGGGAAAGCTGGATCCGCTGGCACCGGGAGGCGCTGCTCGCCTCCGGGGGCCAGCCCCTCTTCATGCCGTTCCCGGCACCGGTCCGGCTGTTTCCGGCGCCGGCGGAGATCCTGCCCTGAACACGGTTGGCGGGTAAGGCCGCCTTACTGCCTTACCCGGTTCACACCACAAGAATGGCGCGCAGGTCGTTCACGTTGGTCAGCGTCGGCCCGGTGCGGATCAGTCCGCCATGCGTCGCGAAATAGCCAAAGCTGTCATGGCGCGCGAGGTAAGCGCGCGCGTCATCGGCGAGGCCGGCAGGTGTCACGACCGCGCCAGCGGCATCCTCGGTGCCGTCGATACCGTCGGTGTCGGCCATCAGCGCATGGATGCCCGGCGTACCGGCCAAAGCCACGGCGAAGGCGAGCAGGCATTCGGTGTTCCGCCCGCCGCGCCCGGCACCTTCCGGGCCGATCGTCACCGTGGTCTCGCCGCCCGAGAGCAGCACGCAAGGTGCTGGCACCGGATGGCCATGCGCGCGCACGCTGCGCGCGATGCCGGCGAGTGCGAGGCCGAGCCCCGCCGCCTCGCCTTCCAGCGCATCGCCCAGGATGAGCGGCACCAAGCCCTGCTCGCGCGCCTCTTCCGCGGCGGCGAGCAGCGCCATCTGCGGCGTGGCGATGAAGCGGTAGTCGGGCGTCCCATGTTTCGGCGTCTCGTCGCGCGCGGCGGCGAGGTGCGCGGTGACGCGTTCGGGCAGCCGCATCCGATAGCGCGCGACGAGATCGCGGGCCTCGGCGAAGGTGGTCGGATCGGGCACGGTCGGCCCCGAGGCGATGGTCGCAGGGTCGTCGCCGGGCACGTCGGAAATCGCCAGCGTCACGACTTTCGCCGGGGCCGCGGCAGCTGCCAGCCGGCCGCCGGTGAATGCCGAGAGATGCCGGCGGATGCAGTTCATCACCTGGATCGTCGCGCCGGAATCGAGCAGCGCGCGGTTGGTGGCGATGAGATCGTCCAGCGTCAGCCCCGGCGCCGGCAGCGTCGTCAGCGACGACCCGCCGCCGGAGACGAGGAACAGCACGAGGTCATCGGCGTCTGCATCTTGCGCAAGGGCCAGGATGCGCGCGGCCGCTTCTGCACCGGCGGCATCGGGCACCGGGTGCGCGGCCTCGGCGACCTCGATGCGCTGGGTCGGAACGGAATGCCCATACCGCGTGACCACCAGGCCCGAGAGCGGCGCATCCGGCCAAGCGGCTTCCACCGCCTGGGCCATGACGGCGGCGGATTTCCCGGCCCCGAGCACGATGATGCGGCCCCGCGCAGGGCGTTCCGGCAGTTGCGCCGCCAACGTCTTCAGCGGATCCGCGGCGGCGACCGCGGCGGCGAAAATACGCTCCAGCGCGGCGCGCGCGCGGGGTTCGGTCCAGCTCATGCGCGGTCTCCCTGCGGCGGAGTATGGCGGAAGCGGCCCGCAGCGACCACATGGGGGAGGACAGAAGGAGATCCCGCGATGGATGACGCGACCCGAATCGAGCTGGAGGCGGCCGCCTTCAGGCGCCTGGTGGAGCATCTGCGCAGCCGACCCGATGCGCAGAACATCGACATGATGAACCTTGCTGGCTTCTGCCGGAACTGCCTCTCGCGCTGGTATCGCGAGGCCGCGGCCGAGCAGGGCCTGGCGATGACCGACCCCGAGGCGCGCGAGGTGGTCTACGGCATGCCGTACAAGGAATGGCAGGCGCTGCACCAGAAGGAAGCCACGGCGGAGCAGAAGGCCGCCTTCGCGCAAAACAACGCCGGACATTGAGGTGCGGGCCCACACGGGCTAGACCCGGCGCCTTCGCGTGTAGGAGTGCTGGTGATGGCCAAAGCCGCCGAGACAAATGAAGCCACCGAGGTGGGCGGCATCGCGGCCGATCGGCTGCGCTCGATCATCGAGCGCATCGAGCGGCTGGAGGAGGAGCGCAAGTCGCTCGGCGACGACATCAAGGACATCTATGCCGAGGCGAAGAGCGCCGGCTTCGACGTGAAGGTGCTGCGCCAGGTCATCCGTATCCGCAAGCAGGAGCCCGCGGATGTGGAGGAGCAGGAGACGCTGCTCGACCTTTATCGCCGCGCGCTCGGCATGTGATCAGGCCCATGCCGCCGGGTGGCTGCCCAGCGGCATTGACGGCAGCGCCCAATGCGCGGGCGTGGCGTCCAGGATGCCAGCGTGGCGGATGGTGGTGAGCCGCCTGAAGCCGCTGTCACTGTCGTAGAGCAGGTCGGCAATGTCCGCTTGCTTCGGATCGGGCGCCGCTGGCCCGCCCGGCACCTCGCCGAGGCTGCGCAGCCATCGCCCTGTGGCGGCGAGTGAGACGCGCACCAGCCAGGAGCCGCCTTCCTCCGCCCGCCGCGCCAGCGCCGCCATGGCACCGAAGGCGAGGAAATAACCTGAGGCGTGGTCGAGCACCTGGCACGGCAGGGCGCGCGGCACAGCTTCCCCGAAGCACTCCGCCTCGCGCCAGTTGATGCCGGTCGCCGTCTGGGTGAGGCTGTCGAAGCCGCGCCGCTGCGACCACGGGCCAAGATGGCCATAGGCGCTCAGAGAGAGCGCGATGATCCCGGGCCTCAGGCTCGCGAGCCGTTCGGGCGCGAAGCCCAACGCGGCGATGCCGCCCGGCCGGTATCCCTGCAGGAAGATGTCCGTACCACGCGCGAGCCCCTCGAGCCGCGCGCGGGCATCGGCGTCGCGCAGATCGAGGAAGGCGCTGCGCTTGCCCCGCCCGGTGTCGAGCACCAGGGGCCCCATGCTCGGCAGATGCGGCGCGGCGATGTGCAGCACCTCCGCACCATGCGCGGCCAGGGTGCGCGCCGCGACGGGTCCCGCGATGACGCGCGTGAGGTCCAGCACGCGCAGCCCGGCAAGCGGGCGACTGTCCAGCGGCGGCAGCGGCGTGGGCGGCGCATCGCCGATGCGCTCCAGCGTGAAGGGTGGCTGCGGCGCGAGGGCGATGCCCTGCGGATGCGCATCCCACGCGTCGAAGCGGCGCGCGGCGGCACCCACGATGCCCGCTTCGGCGGCGGCGGTCTCGAAGGCTCCCGCGCCCCAGTCGAGCAGCGTGCGCGCCACCGCATCGCGCGTCGACTCGCAGCCGAGGATGTGCAGGACGCCGGCGCGGTGATGCGGAAAATTGGTGTGCAGCCGCACGAAGCCGTCCGCGCAGGGGTAGAGGCCGGCGAGCGGGTCCCAGAGCTCCGACGCCGGCGCGCCATCGACGCGCAGGTGCCGCTCGGACCGGAACTCGACAGCGGCGTGGCGCATGTCGATGCTGGCATGTTGCATTGGTCCGCCGCGCGCCGCGTGGATATGGGCCGCCGCCAGCGTGCAGGCGGCGATGCTCGCCTGCGCCGCGGTGCCGACCGCGAAGCCGGAGGGCAGAACCGGGTCCGCGCCGCTCAGCGTCACGTGGCGGAGTGCCGCCTCCGGCAGCCCGGCCGCCGACCACAGTGCGCGCAACGCATCCATGCCTGGTTTCCTTCTGCGCTGGCCATGCTGGCCGGAAGTCTCCTCAGCCACAAGCGGCAGGCTGCCGCGGCACGATGCCGCCTGACGGGCAACCCCCGCGCGCTTGTTCCGTTACCGTTGCAGCCCGTCCCAGGCGGATCCCTGGCCATTATCGGAAGGACCGAGCATGGCCCATCTGGACCAGTTTCAGCGTCGCGCCCTGGCCTTCGGTGCCATCGCCTCCCTCTTCATCCTTGCCTGGTATCTCAAGGATGTCGCCATCATGGTCTTCGGAGGCGTTGTCATTTCAACGGCGCTGAACGCGATGGCGGTCGCCTTGATGCGGCGCACCGGCCTCTCGCACACCCTCGCCCTCACCGTCGTCGTCTTCGGGCTGCTTGCCGCGCTGGTGCTGCTGAGCCTGCTGCTCGGCCCGCAGGTCGCGCAGCAGATCGGCGCGTTGCGCACAACCCTGCCGCAGGCCATCGAGGCGGCCAGCCGTTGGCTGCAGACCGACTCGTCCCTCGGCATGTCGCTCGCCGAGATCTGGGACCTTGCCAAAGGCGGCGTGCCCTGGGAAAGCGTGGCTTCCTATGCCTCGCTCGCAACCGGCGGGCTGCTCAATGTCGCGCTGATCGTGATCCTCGGCCTCTACCTTGCCGGATCGCCCTCATTCTACTTCCAGGGTTTCCTCAAGCTGGTGCCGAACGACCTGCGTGGGCGCGTAGCCAAGGCGTTGAAGGCGTCCGGCCAAGGCCTCGAGAAATGGCTGCTCGGGCAGATGCTGTCCATGCTGGCCGTCGGCACCCTGACCACGATCGGCCTGCTCTTGGTCGGCGCGCCGTTGGCCCTGGCGCTCGGTGTCCTGGCGGGGGTGTTGACCTTCGTGCCGTTCTTCGGGCCGCTCGCCTTCACCTGCCTTGCCGTCCTGTTCGCCTTCACCGACAGCCCGAGCCGGGCGCTCTACGTCGGCATTCTGTGCCTCGTGGTGCAGCAGCTCGAAGGCTATGTGATCACGCCGTTCATCCAGCGCTGGGCGGTGGCGCTGCCCCCCGTGCTTGGCCTGATGGCGGTGGTGATCTTCGGTCTGCTCTTCGGCGCCTTGGGGATTCTGCTCGCGACGCCGATGATGGTGGTCCTCATGATCCTGGTGGAGACGCTCTACGTCGAGGACGATCCGGAGGACGCGACCTGACTAGCGTCCGGCGGCGTTCCGCGCTTCCATGGCGGCAACTAAATGGGAGGACGTGGCATGGCAACCATTCCGATTGCCGGCGGACGCTTCGTCATCGTGGGTGGCGCGTCGCTGGTGGGCTCGGCAACCGCGGCCGAATTGCTCGATGCCGGTGCGGCCGAGGTGACGGTCTTCGACAATTTCTCGCTCGGCTCGGATGCCGCGATCGCGCACCTGAAGGACCATCCACGCCTGCGACTGGTCCGCGGCGATGTGATGCGGATGCCCGACCTGCTCGATGCGATGAAGGGCGCGGATGGCGCGCTGCTGCTCGCTGCCTACATGACGCTGAACATGGATCGCGACGCCTGGGGCGGCCTCGATGTCAACATCCGAGGCGTGCAGAACGCGCTGGAGGCGGCTCGGGCCACTGGGCTGCGCAAGGTGGTCTTCGCGTCTTCCAACGCGGTCTATGGCTATGGACCGGGCGTCTCGGGCGAGCTGGTGGAGAATACGCCCTTCCATTCCGAGGGCGCGCCGCCGGCCGCCATACTCTATGGCGCCTCAAAAATCATCGGCGAGCAGCTGTGCCGGCACTACAAGCGCAAGCATGGGCTAGACTACGTCGTGCTGCGCTACTCCACCGTCTATGGCGAGCGGCAGCACTACCGCGCGGCCAACGCGCTCTACATCATCGAGACCTATGACCGGGTGAAGCGTGGCGAGGCACCGCGCGTCTTTGGCGACGGCAGCGAGACGAAGCACTTTGTGTACGTCGGGGACCTCGCGCGCGCCAATCGCATGGCGTTCGAAAGTGCCGCGACGGATGTCGCGGTGAACACCTCCGGCCCGCGCCCGGTGACGACGCTGGACCTCGTGCGCATGGTGACGCGCCTCGCGGGCAGCGACATCGCGCCGGAATTCGTCGGCGACACGCCGGGGCAGGTGCGCCTGACCTCGGGCGGCGCCTTCCGTATCGCGCATGAGGAAGCCCACCGCGCGATCGGCTGGAAGCCACTGGTCGAGATGGAGGAAGGGCTCGCGCGGCTGATCGCGTGGAAAGAATCGAACGAGGGGAAGACGTCATGAAGCGCAGGACCATTCTTGCCGGCGGCGCGCTTCTGGCCGCACCCGCCCTTGCGCAGACGCCGCGCTGGCCGGACCGGCCCGTCGAGATCGTCGTGGGCTTCGTCGCCGGGGGTGCGACCGACCTCGACGCGCGGCTCTTCGCCCGGCTGCTGGAGCCGCGGATCGGCGGCAGCGTGGTCGTGGTCAACCGGCCCGGTGCCGGCGGCGAAGTGGCACTCGGCGCCGTGGCGCGCTCGCGGCCCGACGGGCACTCCATCGCCACCACCAACATGCCCGGCTTTCTCACTGTGCCGATCGAGCGCCAGGCGCAGTTCCGCATGGAGGATTTCGTCGGCATCGGGAATCTGGTCACCGATCCCTGCGCGGTGACGGTGCATGAGCAGAGCCGCTTCCGCACCTTGCAGGACCTCATCGACGCCGCGAAGGCCGCGCCCGACACCATCACCTTCGCCTCACCCGGTGTCGGCACCGATGACCACCTGGAAATGGTGCTTATCGGCGAAGCGACCGGGGCGCGCTTTGTCCACGTGGTCTTCCAGGGCGACCCGCAGCTGCGCACCGCCATCCTCGGACGTCAGGTCGATGCCATGGGGCTGAACCTCGGCCCGGTGACGGCCGCGCCGGAGGGGATGCGCATGCTGGCGCAGGCGGGTGCGACGCGCAGCGAATTCCGCCCGGACGTGCCGACCCTGCGGGAACTCGGCATCCCGGTGGAGATGGCCTCCGAACGTGGCATTGTCGTACCGGCCGCGACGCCGCCCGCGATCATCCAGAAATTGCGCGAAGCTGCCGCCGACATCGTCCGGGATCCGGAGTTCGTGCGCGTGATGCGCAGCCGCTTCACCGAGCCCGCCTTCGAGGAAGGCGTGGCCTGGTTCCAGCGCCTGGCGACGACCCGCACCCGGTACCAGGAGCTGTGGGCCAAGACGCCCTGGTCCCAGCGCTGAGTTGACATCCCCGTCATGCCCGGGGAAGCATGCGTCCGCATCATACCTGAGGGGAATTTTCTGCATGCGGAAACGGGGTTTTGTCGCTGCACTCGCCGTGGCCTGGACGATGGTCGCGGCTGCGGCCCTCGCGCAGGGGTCGGCCAGCCCGACGCTGGACGCGATCCGGGCGCGCGGCCAGCTCAATTGCGGGATCAATACCGGCGTCGCCGGCTTCGCCCTGCCCGACAGCCGCGGCGTCTGGCAAGGGTTTGACGTCGATCTCTGCCGCGGCCTCGCCGTCGCAATCTTCAATGATGTGAACAAGGTGCGGTTCATCCCGCTCTCCTCCTCGACGCGCTTCACCGCGCTCGGCGCCGGAGAGATCGACGTGCTCTTCCGCACCTCGACCCAGACGCTGCTGCGCGACACCACGCTCGGCCTGCGCCACGTGACGACCTATTTCTATGACGGGCACGGCTTCATCGTCCGCGCCGACGCGAATGTGCAGCGTGTGGCCGACATGCGCGGCGCCACCGTCTGCCTGATCCAGGGCACGACGAACGAGCAGGTGACGGCCGACTACTTCCGCTCGATCAATACGCCCTTTTCGCCGGTGGTCTTCGAGCGCACGGACCAGGCGGCTGCCGCCCTCGCTGCCGGGCGCTGCGACAGTTTTGGCACCGATGCCTCCCAACTCGCCGGCGTGCGCTCCACCATGCCTAACCCAGCGCAGTGGACCATCCTGCCGGAGCGCTTCTCGAAGGAGCCCTACGCCGCCTACATCCGCCGCGGCGACGACCAGTGGCACGACGTGGTGCGCTGGTTCACCACCTCGATCATCGAGGCCGAAGAGCTCGGGATCACGCGGGCCAATGCGGAAGAGATGCGCCGCACCAGCGTGAACGCGAATGTGCGCCGCTTCCTCGGCGTGACGCCGGAACTCGGCCAGGCGCTAAAGCTTGACACGGCCTGGGCCTTCAACGTCGTGCGCGCAATCGGCAATTACGGCGAGCTGTATGAGCGGACCATGGGCGAGAGCACTGCGGTCGCGCTGCCGCGTGGTCCGAACCGGCTCTGGAACCAGGGCGGTCTGCTCTACGCGCTGCCGATGCGCTGACCTCACCAGAGCGCCGGGAGGGCGGTGCCCTCCCGGGCCTCAGGCGCGCGGCTGTTCGATGCGCGCGAAGATATCCATCATCCAGCCGATGCGTGCCGAGATCCCCTGCGGGCGTTGCCACGCATAGGGAATCGCCTCGACCAAATGGCGATTGGCCTCCAGCGCCGGCGAACGATCGGCCGGCGGCGAAGGCAGCGCCGCCGCGACAAGGCTGGCGCCGATCAGTCGCAGCTTCTCGCCGCGCGGCACCACAGCGCGTCGGCTGACACTGTCATAGCCATGGGCCGCGACCTTGGCCCCGATGGCGGCGTAGATTCGGCGCGCCGCGCCAATAGCGGGCCGGCAGCCGCGCGGCAGCAGGGCCAAGCCGGTGCCGCCACGCAGGTAGAGATCCTCGGCGCGCAGCAGCAGGCGGTGGGTGACGGAGGCGATGGCAGGGCTGAACACAGGCGCACGGAGGAAGGCATCGGGGTCAATATCAGCCTCGCGTAGCCACGCCAGCGGTAGATAGAGCCGGCCCGCGCGCGCATCCTCGCCCACGTCGCGCGCGATGTTCGTCAGCTGCATGGCGATGCCAAGATCGGTCGCGCGGGCCATGGCGACCGGATCGCGCACGCCCATGACAAGCGACATCATGGCCCCGACCGCGCCCGCGACGCGCGCGCCATAGGCCTCGACATCGGCGATCGTCGCATAGCGTCGCACCTCGGCATCCCAGAGCAACCCCTCGAGCAAGGCCTCGGGCAGGGCGCGGGGAATGGCGTGCGCCGCGACGACGCGGGCGAAGGCGCGATCGGCCGGCATCGGCAGCGGCGCGCCGGCATAGACGCGGTCCAGCCGATGCGCGAGCCGCGCCAGCGCGGCGTGTTTGGCATCAACCAGGTCGACCGCGTCATCGGCGATGCGGCAGAAGGCATACAGTGCGGTGGCGGGCTCGCGCACGGCGCGGGGCAGGAGGAGCGAGGCGGCGTGGAAGCTTTTCGAGCCGGCGCGGAGCAATTCGCGGCAGGCCGCGATGTCGGAGGCTTCGTTGGACGTCAGGCGCATCGGTTGCATCCGGGCCGTTATCCTTCCGAGACTAGCGAAGATTCAGCGTGACGCACCAGGGCCGATCGCACGAAGCCCAGACCTGAAACCGCCGAGGCGACGGCGTCGGGTGCTTCCTCATGCGCGAGGTGCCCGAGGCCTGGCAGGGTGATGCATTCGGCGTGGCGCAGCCGGGCGACGACCCGGCGTTGCTCGGCCGCCGGCACGGTGCGGTCATTGGCGCCGATGATCACCGCGAGGGGCAGCTCGAGGCTCGGCAAATCGCGCTCGAGGCGCCCGAGGTCCCAGGCCGCCATCATGCCCAGGGTTGCCGCGACATGGCCGCGCCGGCTGAACAGCCGCGTGTAGAATTCGACGCCCGCGCGGTCGATGGAGGAGCCGGTGCCACGCAGCAGCCGCTCCACCACGGCGCGATCCTCGGCGCGCAGTGCTACAAGCCAGGGCACCAGGGGCAAGCCTGCCAGCAGTTTCGCCAGCGGGGAAAACACAGAACCTGCGATGCCGGCCAGCGGCAGCATGGCGCCGTTGATCGCGATGATGCCATCCGGGCGCGCGAGTCCGTCCAGCGCCATGCGCATCGCGATTGCGGCTCCGGCGGAATGGCCGATGATGAGGCTCGGACGCGCCTGCAGCGCGTCGAGCAGCGCGGCGATGCGCCGCGCCATCCCGGGCAGGGACAGCCCATCCGCAGCGGGCGTCGCCGTAAAGCCATGGCCCGGCAGGTCGGGCGCGATGGAGTCGAAATCCTTGGCGAGGATGGGCAGCAGGCCCCGCCAGGAATGGGTGGCCGCGCCCGTCCCGTGCAGCAGCAGCGCGACCGGTCCGCGCCCCATCCGCTGCACGTGCCAGCGCATGTTCGCGGCGAAGGGAAAGCTGCTATGCGCGCGGTTCGGCCAGTCGCGCCCATCCCGGTCCCAGGCGGGGCCGCCGGTCATTCAGGCCGTCGCCGCCTGGACGGCGCGGTTGAGCGACGTGCTGTTCGCCTGCGGCAAGGGCACCAGCCGCGCACCGGAGGCGGCGGCGAGCCGGCGGCAGAATTCCTGCGGTCGCGGCGCTGTATCCACCAGCAGAGTCGCGATGCCCGCGGCACGCAGCGGGCGCGCGGCGTCCAGCGCATCGGCTTCCGCCTTGGGCCGGCCGGCGCTGCCGTCGCGCGCGATATTGGCGCGCCCGTCGGTGAGAATGACGATGACCGGCGTGCGGCCACCGCGCCGCTCGGCCTCCGCCAGCGTCATCGCCTCATCCATCGCCGTGGCGAGCGGCGTCCCGCCACCGCCGGGCAGGCCGGACAGGGCGCGGCGCGCGCGGGTGAGGCTGCGCGTCGGTGGCAAGGCGAGGCTCGCCTGCGTGCCGCGGAAGGTAATGAGCGCCACGCGGTCGCGGCGCACATAGCAATCCGCGAGCAGCAGTTCGACTGCACCCTTCGCTTCGGCCAGGCGGTTCAGGGCGGCGGAGCCAGAGGCGTCCACCGCGAAGATGGTCGTGGTCTCGCTGCGCTGGCGGAAGCGGAGGATGCGGAAATCCTCGCGTCGTACGGCGATACGGCCGGGTGCGGCGCCGCGCAGGCGTTGCCAGGGGGCGGCAGAACGCAGCGTCGCCAGCACCCCGATGCGCGCGCCGCCGCGCGGTTCGCCCGCGCGCGTACCGATGACGCGGCCGCGCTGCTTCTCCATGCGCTGAGCGCCTGATTTTCCCGCCGCACCCTGGCGCGCGCGGCTGGCCATCTGGGCGCCGAGCCTGGCCAGCAGATTGGCCGGTAGCGCAGCGCTCGCCGCGGCCAGGATCATGTCCTGCATGGCCTGGGTCCGATCCGGCGGGGGCGCGTCGCTTTCGGGCTGGTCGGGCGGCGGTGTGGCCGGGTTCTCATCCGCGTCCTGCGGCGGCGCGGGTGGCGGCGGTTCGGGCTCGTTCTCGGCGGGCGCTTCGGGGATGCGTGTCGCGCGCGGGGCCAGCACCAAGCGGGCGGCGAGTGCCGCATCCTCCTCCGCGATGCGCGCCCGGCCACCAAGCGCCGCCGCGGCACGCGCGACGCGCAGCGCCAGGATCGGCGCGCGCAGCGACGCGATGCCGAGCGCCATTGCCGCCCCGCACAGCGCCTCGATGATCGCGGGCTCGTCCTCGGATTGCGCGAGCAGGAGCCACGCCGCGTCGAGTTCCACATCCGGAAACTCGGTCAGCGTGTCGAGGGTCAGGTGGATGGCGAGGCGATCGCTGATAGCCACGGGCGCGCACTCGCCCTCCTCGCCCTCATCCAGCGCGACGGCGCCGAAGCGCGCAGGGGCATCCAGCGCGAAGCCGTCGCGCTCGACGCTGACGCGCTGGTGGTCGAGCGTTGCGCCTATCCGTGCCGCCGTGCCGGCTGGCAGGCGCTCCGCCATCGCCAGAATGATGACGCCGCCATCGGCCGCGGCCAGGATGCCGCGCTCCGCGACGGGACGCCCGGTGGCCAGGGTCGCCGCGAGATCCAGGCCGCCGAGCAGGCGGTCATCGGGAACATTGGCGGGTATGCGGCGCAGCGGCGCCTCCGCGATCAGTGCCCGGAGCGCCGAGAGCCAGGAATCGCGGACTGGTCCTGGCCCGCCGCGCAGCACGACGCCGCCGATCGCCGCGGGATCAAGGGCGAAGATCGCCGCGGCATGGGCGGCGTCATCCATGGCGCGCGCCTGGCGCGGCGCCCGTGCGATTCACGCGCCGAGGATCTCGAGCACGCCGCGCTCGACCCGCGTGCCGGCAGCGCTTTCGTCGAGCGGGCTGCGGCGCAGCCTGTGGCGCAAGGCCGGGAGTGCGACCGCGCGCAGCTGCGCCACGCCGAGTTCATTCACACCATCGAGCGCGGCACGCGCGCGCGCCGCACGGATCAGGGTGAGCTCCCCGCGCAGCCCGTCGGTGCCCAGCGCGATGCAGAGCCGAGCGGCCGCCTCGAGCATGGCGTCGGGCACGGCGACATCCGCGACACACGCGCGGGCATTGAGGATGCGCGCGCGCAGAACCGCTTCTTCCGGTGCGTAGCGGGCGCAGAAGCCCTCTGGGTCGCGTTCGAAGGCGTCGCGGCGCTTGACGACCTCGATGCGGGTGGCGAGGTCGGTGGGCGTCTTCACCTCGACGGAGAGGCCGAATCGGTCCAGCAATTGGGGGCGCAGCTCGCCTTCCTCCGGATTGCCGCTGCCCACCAGGACGAAGCGCGCCGGGTGGCGGATGGAGATGCCGTCGCGCTCGACCACGTTCTCGCCCGAGGCGGCGACGTCGAGCAGCAGATCGACCAAGTGGTCTTCGAGGAGGTTCACCTCGTCGATGTAAAGAAATCCGCGATGCGCACGGGCCAACAGCCCCGGCTCGAAGGCCTTCTCGCCATGCGCGAGAGCGCGCTCCAGATCGAGCGCACCGACGACGCGGTCCTCGGTCGCGCCCAGCGGCAAGTCCACCACGGGAACGGGCGCCGCGTGGCTGCGGTGCTTGCCTTCCGGCACAGTGCAGCCCGCTGGTTCGCCGCAGCCTTGCGCCGGGTCACAGCCATAGCGGCAGCCCTCGATCACCTGCATTTCCGGCAGCAGCGCCGCGAGCGCGCGGATGGTTGTGGATTTGCCGGTGCCGCGGTCACCCAGCGCCAGCAGCCCGCCCACCAGGGGCTCGACCGCGGCGATCAGCAGGCCGCCCCGCATCTCCTCCTGCCCGACGATGGCGGAGAAGGGGAAGACCGGGCGCGAAGCGGTGGCCGGCTTCGCGCGTTTCGCGGCGCGCAGGCGTGCCGCGGCCGTTACCAGGCCATCCATCAGGCAGCGCGACGCAGGCTGAACCGCTGCCAGACGGTGGAGAGGGAGGCAACCAGATGGTCGAGGTCCGCATCGGAGTGCAGCGGCGTGGGCGTGAATCGCAGCCGCTCCGTGCCGCGCGGCACGGTCGGGAAGTTGATCGGCTGCACATAGACACCGTGATGGTCGAGCAGCGCGTCGCTGATCTGCTTGCACGCGATCGGGTCGCCGACCATGACCGGGACGATGTGGCTCGGGTTGGTCATGTGCGGGATGTGCGCCGCATCGAGCCGGGCGCGCAGCGCCGCGACACGCTCATGCAGCGCCACCCGCTCGCTTTGCGAGGCCTTGAGGTGGCGGATCGAGGCGGCGGCACCCGCGGCGATCGCGGGCGGAAGGGCCGTGGTGAAGATGTAGCCGGACGCGAAGCTGCGGACGAAATCGCACAGCGCCGCGGAGGCCGCGACATAGCCGCCGATGACGCCGAAGGCCTTGGCCAGCGTGCCCTCGATGACGGTCAGGCGGCCCATCAACCCCTCGCGCTCGGCGATGCCGCCTCCGCGCGGGCCATACAGGCCCACCGCATGCACCTCGTCGAGGTAGGTCATCGCGCCATGCTTCTCGGCGACGTCGCAGATCTCGGCGATGGGGGCGATGTCGCCATCCATCGAATAGACGCTCTCGAAGGCGACCAGCTTGGGCGTGCTCGGCGGCAGCGCCGCGAGCTTGCGGTCCAGATCCTCGGGGCTGTTGTGCTCCCACACCTCGCAGCGCGCGCGGCTGTGGCGGATGCCCTCGATCATCGAGGCATGGTTGAGGGAATCGGAGAGAACGACGCAACCCGGCATGCGGCCGGCGAGGGTGGAGAGCGTCGCCCAGTTCGACATGTAGCCGGAATTGAACAGCAGCGCGGCTTCCTTGCCGTGCAAATCGGCCAGCTCACGCTCGAGCAGCACGTGGTCGTGGTTGGTGCCGGCGATGTTGCGCGTGCCGCCGGCGCCGGCGCCGCGCGCATCCAGGGCGGCGTGCATGGCCCCGATCACCGCGGGATGCTGGCCCATCCCGAGATAATCATTGGAGCACCAGACGGTGACCTCTTCGGTGCCGCCATCGGCGTGACGCGTGGCGCGCGGAAAAGACCCACGATGACGCTCCAGTTCGGCGAACACACGGTAGCGCCCTTCACGGTGCAGCCCGTCGATCTGCTTGCGGAAGTAGGACTCGTAGTCCATGGCTTTCTCCACTCAGAGTGACGCCCCGCGCGCGGCCAGCCGCGTGCGAAGCCTGCTGCCCCACCCCCAAAGCGCCTCGAACGGGATGGGTAGAACCAGGAACCAATGCTCCAGCACCGCCAGCGCGCCGAGCGTCCCCAGCAGCACGAAGCCGACGGTGACGTGGGGTGCCGCATCCGGCGCGAAGGCAATGTGGAACAACCATGCCGTGACCATGGTCGCAAGGGTGATCGAGACCGGAAACAGCAGGTTCATCCGCGCCCGGCGAAAGAAGCTCGCGAGATGGCTCAGATGCGCCGGCAGCAAGGCCTCGGAGAAGTTCCGCACGCCCAGGAAGAGGTTGAGTTTGGTGCTCTGACGCATCGCCCATAGCAAGAGGAAGGTGTGCAGCCCGATGGGGTTGGGCTGCCCCACGGAGATGATCGCGACGAGCCCGGCGAGCGCAATCAGCGCGAGCTCATGGTGCAGGATTGCCACGATGGCCAGCCGAAAGCGCCGGAAACCTTCTGCGCCAGGTGGGCAGACGCGCTGGTTGGGACCGGTGAGGATGCCGGTCAGGAAGGCGAACTCCACCCAACCCCATACGGCGATGCCGCAGAGAAAGCCGCCATAGCTCGCCGCGACACTCTCCTCCCGGGCATATTGCGCCAGACCGATAAGTGCGATGATGAGCAGGCCGGTCGCGACCGCCATCGCGCGTCGCAACGCCATACCCCGCAGCCCGTCGAGTGCCAGGATCGCCCCGGTGGCGAACCACCAGACGAAGACCGTGACGATGATGGGGAGGAGGAGCTCGGCCATCGGCTACCAGCTCGGCGCCATGCGCACGTCCTGCGGCGGCGCATCATGGCGCGCCGGCTGCAGGAAGAGGCGGAGGAAGGTGGCGCCGGCTCTTGCGGCGAGCCCCGTCCGACGCAGGCGCCCCCAGAGGCCGGGGGCGGATTTCGCGCGCCCGATCGCCTCGGCCGTGCGGCGCAGGCTTTCGAGACCTGCCTGGAAGGCGGGCGAATCCGTGTTCAACGTCACCGGAAAGACCTGACGGCAGATTTCCGAGGTGGTGCGCAGGACGATGCGGTCATATTCCGTCGCCGTCATGCCGAGCGCGGCGTGGAATTCCGGCCGGGCATGGTCACGCACATACATCGTCGCGAAGACGGCGAGCTGGAAGAAGCGGATCCACAGCTTGTTGGTGCCGGCCAGAAGCTGCGGGTTCGCGCGCATTAGCAGCGCGAAGGCCTCGCCATGGCGGAACTCGTCGTTGCACCAGTTGTCGAACCACTGGAAAATCGGGTGGAAGCGCAGTTCAGGATGGCGCTCGAACTGCCGGAAAATGGTGATGTAGCGGGCATAGCCGATCTTCTCGCTGAGGTACGTCGCGTAGAAGATGAACTTCGGCTTGAAGAAATTGTACTTCTTCGTCTTCGCCAGGAAGCCCAGGTCGACGCCGACGCCGAGATCCTTCAGGCAGTCATTGATGAAGCCGGCATGCCGGGCCTCGTCGCGACTCATGTAGCCGAACAAATCCTTCATGTCGGGGTTCTTCACCCGCTTGCGGATCTCGGCATAGAGCACGCAGCCGGAGAATTCGGCGGTGACGGAGCTCACCAGGAATTCCAGCAACTCCTTCTGCAGCGGCTCGGGCAGGGCGTCGAGGCGGAAGGCGTCGAAGCGCTCGTCGCGGACGAAATGGCCCTTGTTCGGGTCGCGCTTGAACTCCTCCATCAACGCATCCCATTCGGGGCGAATGCTGCTGACGTCCATGCGGTCCATGGCGGCAAAGTCGGTCGTGTAGAAGCGCGGGCTCAGCACCGTCTCGGTCTGCGCCATGCGGGTGGTGTCGTTGAGCACGCGAGGCGTGCCGGTCACGGCGTTCATGCGGCCTCCTTGGGCTCGAAGCCACAGTGATAGAGCTCGGTGAGCTCGAAGATCGCCGAATACTGCGTCCAGAGGCGGGTGAACAACCCCGCGCGGATCACCGTCGCGCGGCAGGGATAGCTGCCGACGGTGCCGTAGGCGATATCGGTGGGTGCGCCATGGATGATGACCTGGTCGCCCGGGCGCAACTCAACGCCTTCGGGGATGGCATGCGCGTGCAGGCTGTCGAAGCTGTGCTCGATCTCGACGGTGCAGGGCACGTCCAGTCTCCGGCCGCCACCAAGCCATTCACCGATCATTGCGTTGCCTCCTCAATCCCGCGAGAGCCTGGCAAAGGCTTCCGCGTTGGTGACGCCAAAGGCGAGGAGTTCCACAGCTCGTCCCGTTGCCGTATCCGTCAAGACCACCCGCCCGTCGTCCCAGGTCGCGACGCGGAAGGGGCTGTCGGGGCCATGTTCAGACTGACGACGCTCCCTCGCCAACCCGCGGAGCGTCGCACGAATGAAGCCGTTGCTTCCAGGGGGAAGCAGCGCGATTTCGCGCCCAGTGCCGGAATCGCGCACAAGGACGTCGCCACCGGCCGTGTCCTCAAACAGCAGGTCCCGGACGGCGCTGGCCTGCGTGGCCGCCGCCATCGGCACCGCGCTGGGCGCGCCCCGCCCGAGGGTCACCGCGCCGACCGTGAAGACGAGGAGCGTCACCAGACCGAACAGGGGCACCAGGGTCCGATCGCGCATCTCAGGCGACCGCCGGCGAGGTCGTATCCGGCGCCGTCGGGCGGCCGGTGGTAAGGATGCCGGGCACCGGCTGGTCCGCGCTGGCGGCCAGGGCACGCGCCAGCACCTGTGCCGCGACGGGCGCATTCTGCAACGCGCGGAGGACCGGCTGCGGACGGGAGAGCTTCAGCGTCCGGCAATGTGGCCAAAGCGCTAGCCACGCGACGCGGTGGCCGGGCAGCAGGGACAGCACGATATCGCCGGTGCCGTCGCTATTGTTGCGCAGCGCCATGGTTGCGATTGACGCGAAGGGGATATTGATCGTCATCGGCAGCGCCATGCCGATGCGCAGCACCAGGCGACGATCAGTGATGGTGTAGACCGAGCTCTTCGCCGCGAACCGGCCGATCACCGCCAGCACCAGGATCGTCGCCAGCGCGGTCGCCAGCAGTTGCAGGGCGCCGGCGAGGGTCACCACCAGTTCCTGTCCCTCGGACAGATCAAATCCGATACGGATCAGGATGATGCTGCCGAAATAGATCGCGAGGCCGCGCAGGTGGAAGGCGTTGCGGGCAAGCCCCGCCTTCTCCGGCGCGCCCTGCCATAGTAGGGTTTCGCCGCGCGGCAGCTTTTCCGGCAAGCCGGGCGTCGGTTCGTACTCGTGCTCGCGCATGGCGCCTGTTCCTCAGAAAACCGGGCCGATGCGACCGGGCGTCGCATAGAGCTGACCGCCCGCGTAATAGGCCGCGATGTGGTCCTCCTCGCGCAACGTCACCTGATCGGGGTTCGCCAGAACGGGGACATCGGCGAAATGGTGAGACAGCAGCGTCCGGACCTTCACCCAGCGGCGATCCTCGTCGATGCGCAGAAGCGGCATCGGGATCAGGCGGCGGCCGCCCTGGTTCAGCTCCATCTCGAGGAAGCGGACGATGTATTCCGAGCGGTCGACCCAGACATCGACGATGGTGCCGGCAACCAGCCCATCATCGCCCAGCACGCTCATGCCGATCGGCTCGGGATCCTCGGGTGAGATGTGGAAATCGGTCGCCACCCGAAGCGGCACGATCGAGGGCTTGTAGTCGTCAAAGGCGAGGTGCGGATGGTCCTTGCGCTGGGCGTAAGCGGCTGGGCCGACGGCATCGAGCATCGGGTTGCCGGTCGGTGCCAGGGGCGAGCCGGGCCAGTGCTCGGTCGGCTCGGCGCCGGTGACCACCTGCGGAGGCTCGACGCGGGGCGCCTGGGCTTCTCCGCCATGGGGAAGGCGGAAATACTTGGGGGTCGGCAGGCCAGGAAAGCCCTCCACCGAGGAGAGGCCCGTGCGCGAGGAGAGCACCGGGTAGCCCTCGCGCTTGTCCTCCCGACGCAGATAGAAGATCAGGCCGGCGAAGAAGATCCAGAACGAATAGAGCGCGACGATGGCGATATCCGGCCCGCCAGGCTGCACGATGGTGGAGGACATGGGACGCTTTCCTCTGCTTCAGGTCTGCGGTTGTCCGGCGAGGCCGGAGAAGGGCGGTTGGGTGACGGGGCCGCGCGCGGTCCCGCGCACGAGGGGGCCGATCGCGGCGAGCGTCGCGAAGAGCAAAACGATCTCGATGATGTAGACCGCGGCGTAGCCGGTGATCGGGCCATTCAACGCCGCACCGAAGGAACCCTCGGCCGCGAGCCGGGCAACCACGTCGCGCAGGATGCCGCCGAACGCGATCGCGAGGCCGGCGGACGTCGCCTGCACCGCGCCCCAGACGCCGAGCGCGAGGCCGGTCTGGCGACGCCCTGCGGAGACATTCATGCAGGCGGTGAGCGTGCCCACCGCGAACAGCCCATTCCCGAAGCCGACCAGCGCCGTCCCCATGCCGAAGACACCCGGCGAGCCGAGCGGGGCGGCGAAGATGACGAAGCCGAAGCCAAAGATGCCGATCAGGCCACCGAAGGCGGCGAGGCGATGCGCGTCGCCGCCGCGGTCCAGTCGCTTGGCCGAGATGGCGAACCCCAGGATGCCGCCGCCGGCGAACAGCGCCGTCAGCAGCGTGGTGGCGCCGACCGACAATTGCAGGATCTGGCCGCCATAGGGCTCCAGCAGGATGTCCTGCATCGCAAAGCCAGCCGATCCGAGGCCGATCGCCACCAGGCGCCGCGTCCAGCCTGGCAGCAGGCGCAGCTCGGCCCAGCTTTCGGCGAACGTCACGTCGGACTCACCGGTGGTAAGGGAGGGGTTGCGCCCCTCCTGCTTCCACAACGCCACGAGGTTGAGGATCAAAGAGAGAAGTGCTGCGCCCTGCACCGCCTGGATCAGGCGCAGCTGCGAGAAATCCGCTAGGATCGCGCCAAAGCCGAGTGAGCCGATGAGCATGCCCACCAGCAGCATGAGCGAGAACAGCGCGACGATTCGCGGGTGCTTGTCCGTCGGCACGAGGTCGGTCGCGAGGGCCAGGCCCACGGTCTGCAGCGTGTGCATGCCGGCGCCGCAGAGCAGGAAGGAAACCGCGGCCGATGCCGGCCCCGCCCATTCGGGCCCCTGGTGGTCGCCCGAGAGCAGGATCAGCGCGAAGGGCATCATGGCGAGGCCAGAGAACATGACCATCGTGCCCATCCACATATATGGCACGCGTCGCCAGCCGAGGACCGACTTGTGGTTGTCCGACTTGAACCCGATCAGCGCGCGGAAGGGTGCCGCCATGATCGGCAGCGCGAGCATGATGCCGACCAGCGAGGCCGGCACGTCGAGCTCCACGATCATCACGCGGTTCAGCGTGCCGATCAGCAGCACCGCGACAAGGCCCACGGTGATCTGGAACAGGGACAGGCGCAGCAGGCGCTTGAGCGGCACTTCCGTCGTCGCAGCATCCGCGAAGGGTAGGACGAAGGCCCAGGGCGGCTCCGGACTCGGGGTGTTCATCGCGGCAGCACCTCCTGCGCCTGGGATGTGTAGAAGCCGCTGGCGATGCGCTGCCCGCGGGCAGGGCGCCAGAGCGTGAGGCCGGGCTCCCGCTCGATCAGTCGGTGGATGGTGCTGGTGCGAACCGGCTCGATCGAGGGTGCGCGGTCACCGCGCGGGAACAGCCTTCCCATCGCGTGCATCACGCTCAGCAGCGGGGTGCGCGGGGCGTAGGTGAAGATAACCGAGGCGCGGGCACGCTCGACGAGGCGCGCCAGCGCGCTCACGGCATCGCCGGCGCGGTAGTGAATGAGGCTGTCCATCGCGACGATGTGGTCGAAGCGGCCAAGATTCGGGTCGGTCATGTCGCCGACATGGAATTCAATGTCGAGGCCCATGGCCTCGGCGCGCTCACGCGCGTTCTGGACCAACGTTGGCGAGAGGTCGGTGGCCACCACATGGGCGCCGCGCCGCGCGGCTTCCATCGCCAGCACGCCGGTGCCGCAGCCGGCATCGAGCAGGCGTCGGCCGGTTAGGTCGGCGGGCAGCCAGGAGAGGATGGTGTTGCGCATCTCCTCCCGCCCCGCGCGCACCGTAGCGCGAATGCCGGAGACCGGGACGTCCGAGGTCAGCCGCTTCCAGGCCTCGGCCGCGGTGCGGTCGAAGTAGGTTTTGATCTCGCCGCGACGGCTTGCGTAGGTGGCGGACGGCATCAGTCGAACCCCAGCAGGTCGAAGATTTCGCGGTCCTTCAGCGAGCGCGCCTCCAGCGGCTCGATGCCCGCCCAGAGGCTTTCGGCCAGGCGCATGTATTCATTCTGCACCGCCGTCAGTTCCGGCGACCCTTCCATCTCGAACAGCGTCGCCTTCTTCAGGCGCGAGCGGCGGATGACGTCGAGATCGGGGAAGTGCGCCAGCGTCTTCATGCCCGAGACGGCGTTGAATTTCTCGATCTGGTCGACCGCGGCGGAGCGGTTGGCGATGACGCCGCCGAGCCGCACGCCGTAATTCTTCGACTTCGCTTCGATGGCCGCGACGATGCGGTTCATCGCGAAGATGGAGTCGAAGTCGTTGGCCGCGACCACCAGGCCGCGATCGGCATGCAGCAGGGGGGCCGCGAAGCCGCCGCAGACCACGTCACCGAGCACGTCGAAGATCACCACGTCCGTATCTTCGAGCAGGTGATGCTCCTTGAGCAGCTTCACCGTCTGGCCAACGACATAGCCGCCGCAGCCGGTGCCCGCCGGCGGGCCGCCGGCTTCGACGCACATCACGCCGCCATAGCCTTCGAACAGGAAGTCTTCGGGCTTGAGTTCTTCCGCGTGGAAATTCACCTCGGCGAGGATGTCGATCACCGTCGGGATCAGCCGCTTGGTGAGCGTGAAGGTGCTGTCGTGCTTGGGGTCGCAGCCGATCTGCAGCACGCGCTTGCCGAGCTTGGCGAAGGCCACCGAGAGGTTGGAGCTGGTCGTGGACTTGCCGATCCCGCCCTTGCCATAGACGGCGAAGACTTTGGCGGATTCGATCTTGTGGACCTCGTCCATATGGACCTGGACGGAGCCGTCGCCATCGCCCTTGGGCGGCACTTCGCCGCGGATCAATGAATGTCGAACGATGTTGTTCATGCCGCCATCTCCACGCCAATGCCTTCGAGGCGGTCTTCCAGATCTTCCCCGGCGCGCCGCAAGGCGTCGAGGGTCGCAGCGTCCGGCGACCAGTAGTTTCGCTCCTGCGCCTCGATGAGGCGGTTCGCGATTTTTGCCGATGCCGTGGGATTGAGCTTGGCGATGCGGTCGCGCATCTCGGGGTCCAGCACATAGGTCTGGGCCAGGTCCTGGTAGATCCAGGGTGCGACGTCGCCGGTGGTGGCGGACCAGCCCATGGTGTTGGTGACGTGGGCCTCGATCTCGCGCACGCCCTCAAAACCGTGCTTGAGCAGGGCCTCGTACCATTTCGGGTTCAGCGCGCGGGTGCGGGTCTCAAGGGCGACCTGTTCGGAGATGGTGCGCACCTGGCCATCGCCGCGCGTCTGGTCGCCGATGTAGACGGCCGAGGCGATGCCACCGCGCGCGCGGCGCACGGCGCGGCTGATCCCGCCCAGCGTATCGAAGTAATGGTCCACCGTGGTCACCCCGACCTCGATGCTGTCGAGGTTCTGGTAGGTGACGTCGACGGTCTTGAGCACGCTGCCCAGCACCTTGTCGTGCCGCGCCGGCTTGCCGTTCACGCCATAGGCGAAACCCTTGCGCCGGACATAGGCCTCGGCAAGTTCGTCCTCGTCATTCCACCCGCCTTCGCCGACGAGCGAATTGACGTTCGCGCCATAGGCACCGTCGGCATTGCCGAAGACGCGCAGCGCGGCGTCCTCGATGCTGCCGCCATGCTCGGCCATGTGGGCGAGGGCGTGCTTGCGGATGAAGTTCTGCTCGACGGGCTCATCGGCCTGCGCGGCCAGCAGCGCCGATTCCGCCAGCAGCTTCATCTGCAGCGGCAGCAGGTCGCGGAAGATCCCCGACAGCGAGATCACCACGTCTATGCGCGGGCGGCCCAGCGACTCCAGCGGCAGCAGCTGCGCGCCGGTCAGGCGGCCATAGCTGTCGAAGCGCGGCGCGGCACCCATAAGTGCCAGCACCTGCGCGATCGGGCCGCCTTCCGTCTTCAGATTATCGGTGCCCCAGAGCACCATCGCCACCGTCTCCGGCAGCGCATGGCCATCGGCCTCGTGGCGCTCGAGCAGCCGCGTCGCCTGGCGCGCGCCATCCTGCATGGCGAAGGCGGAGGGCAGCTTGAAGGGATCGAAGCCATGCAGGTTGCGGCCCGTCGGCAGCACATCGGTGGTCCGCAGCAGATCACCACCCGGCGCGGGGCGGATATAGCCGCCATCGAGCGCATGCAGGATGCCGGGGATTTCGTAATCCGTGCCGAGCAGGGCATCGAGGCGCGCGCGCTCCACCGGCTCGGTGACGCCGGCGGCGTCGAGCATTTCGCCGCGTTGCTCGGGGTTGGGCGGCTCGCCCACGATGTGCAGCCCGTGCGGGATGAGCGTGTATTCAAGCTCCAGCAGCGAACGGTTGAGCGCGTCGATCGCGGCCACCGCCGTGTCGCCCCAGACCGGCTCCGTGGTAGCGAGGTTCACGGCGGACGCCTGCGCCTGGATCAGGCCGGCGAGTGCTGCGCGCTGGCCGATATCCGCATCGGGTTCCAGCCCGCGCCAGCGATCGACCGAGGATTTCAGGTCGATGAGGCCACGGTAGAGGCCCGCGGAGGAGACCGGCGGCGTCAGATAACTGATCAGCGCGGCACCGGCACGGCGCTTGGCGATCATGCCTTCGGAGGGGTTGTTCGACGCATACAAGTAGAAGTTGGGAAGGTCGCCGATCAGGCGGTCGGGCCAGCAATCGCCGGACATGCCGGCCTGCTTGCCGGGCATGAATTCCAGCGCGCCATGGGTGCCGAAATGCAGCACCGCATTGGCGTTGAAATCGCGGCGCAGCCAACGATAGAAAGCGGTGAAGGCATGCGTCGGCGAGAAGCCGTGCTCGAAGAGCAACCGCATCGGGTCGCCCTCATAGCCGAAGCTGGGCTGGATGCCGACGAAGACATTCCCGAACTGCTTGCCGAGGATGAAGATGTCGCGCCCATCGGTCTGCACCTTGCCGGGCGAGGGACCCCACTGGCGCTCGATCTCGTCGAGCCAGGGTGTGTCGCGGACATGGTCATCGGCGGAGACGCGCGCGGCGACATTGGCGTTGGTGCCGTGGATCTCGCGATTGCCGTCGATGACCGCAGCGCGCAGCGCATCCTCGCTCGCCGGCACATCGACGGTGTAGCCGGCCGCCTTCATCGCCCGCATCGTGTTGAGCAGCGAGGCGAAGACGCCGAGATAGGCGGCGGTGCCCGTGGTACCGGCATTAGGCGGGAAGTTGAACAGCACCGTCGCGATCTTGCGCTCCGCACGCTCGGCGCGGCGCAGCGTGACCAGGCGTTCCACGCGAGCGGCGAGCATCCCCGCGCGCTCATCATTGGCGACCATGTCGCGCGAGCAGTCGCGGCCGATGCAGGCACTGTTGGGGCCGATGCAGCGTGCGCAACGCTCGGCCTCGGAGGTCGCACCGCAGCGGCCGCCGAAGGTCATCGGCCAGATGCCGCCATCGAGCTCCGGGATCGCGACCATCATGGTCGCCTCCACCGGCAGCAACCCGCGCGCATCGGCCTTCCACTGCTTGGTCGTCTGGAATTCCAGCGGGTGCGCGGTGATGTAGGGGACATCGAGCGCGGCGAGTGCCGTCTCCGCCGCGCGCGCGTCATTGTAGGCCGGGCCGCCGACCAGCGAGAAGCCCGTGAGCGAGACGATGGCATCCACGGTGGGGATGCCATTGCGCATGAAGAAGCGGTCCATCGCCGGGCGCGCATCGAGGCCGCTGGCGAAGACCGGCAGCACGTTCAGGCCCTTCGCTTCGATCGCCGCGATCATGCCGTCGTAATGCGCCGCATTGCCGGACAGCACGTAGGAGCGCAGCAGGATCAGCCCCACCGTGCCGCGCTTACCGACGGTCGGGACATCCTCGAACCGCTCGGTGACGCGGCCCTTGGCGCGCGGGTGGTACAGGCCGACATCGGTGTACTGGATCGGCGGATTCACGGTGAAGGTGCCGGCGAGCGCCTTGCGGGGCCCGGCCGCGTAGCGATTGACCAGCATGCCGACCAGCGAGGTGAGATTATCCGCCGACCCCGCGAGCCAGTATTGCAGCGTCAGGAAATAGGCCCGCACATCCTGCGCCGTACCGGGGATGAAGCGCAGCAGCTTCGGCAGCTCGCGCAGCATCTTCATCTGGCCGGCGCCGGAGGCACCCGCGCCGGTCTTCTTGCCGCGCAGCTTCTTCAAAAGGCCGACGATGCCCTTGGCCTCGCCGGCCATGGAGAACTTGCCGATGCGCGTGAGGCGCATGATCTCGGGCGCCGAGAGGGCGCAGACGATGGCGTCGCAATGGTCGCGCCGCGCCGCCATCTGCGGCTGCACCAGGCGGATGTGGTCCTCGAGGAACAGCATGCCCGCGATGATGATGTCGGCGCGGGCGATATCCTCATGGCAGCGCGCGAGTGCTGCGTCATCGCAGGCGAATTCATCGGCCGCGTGCATGGTGAATTCGATGTTCGGCGATTGCCGGCGCAACGCCGCACGCGCCGCCACGATCGCGCCGCCGAAATGGCTGTCCATCGTGACGACCACGACGCGCATGGCAGGCTGCTCAGCGACTGTAGTGCGCTTTTGCATCGTAAAGTGCCTCGACATTGATGGAGCGCAACCCGCGTTCCTGGGCAAAGCGTTCGGTGTTGCGGCGAGCCTTGCCGCGGACAAAGAACGGTATTTTCTTCAGCTCGCGCTCGGCCTCGGCGGTCCAGAGCTCGGCGGGGGCTTCCTCGGCGACGCTCAGGGGCACCACGACCTCCGGCCGTGCCGCCGCGGTCGCGGCATGGCCGAGATGCGATGGCGCGGCCCCGTCGTGGAATTCGAAATCCTCGCGGAACATGCCGATCAGGTGTTCCTCGAGCCCCATCATCAGCGGGTGGACCCAGGTATCGAACAGGACGTTCGCACCCTCCATGCCCATCTGCGGGGAGCGGCGGGCGGGGAAATCCTGCACATGCACGGGGGCCGAGATCACCGCGCAGGGCACGCCCAGGCGCTTGGCGACATGGCGTTCCATCTGGGTGCCGAGCACCAGTTCCGGCTGCGCCGCCGCGATGGCGGCCTCGACATCGAGGTAGTCATCGGTGATCAGCGGCTCGACGCCGTATTTCGCAGCCGCCTCGCGCACATCGCGGGCAAATTCGCGGGAATAGGTGCCCAGGCCCACGACCTGGAAGCCTAGCTCCTCGCTCGCGACTCGCGCGGCGGCAATGGCGTGGGTCGCGTCGCCGAAGATGAAAACGCGCTTGCCGGTGAGGTAGGTCGAGTCGACCGAGCGCGAATACCAAGGCAGGCGCGACTCGGTGGTGTGCGGCACCGGAAGCCCCGCGAGCTGCGCAACCTCGGCGATGAAATCGCGCGTCGCGCCAACGCCGATCGGCACCACGCGCGTCGCCGGCTGGGCAAAATTCCGTTGCAGCCAGGCTGCCGCGGTTCCGGCGATCTCCGGGTACAGCACCACGTTGAACTGTGCGGCACCAAGCCGCGAAAGATCGGTCGGGCTGGCGCCGAGCGGTGCCACGACATTCACGTCGACGCCGATGCTGGCGAGCAGGTTCTGCACCTCGATGATGTCGTCGCGGTGCCGGAACCCGAGCGAGCAGGGCCCGAGGATGTTGCACAGCGGCCGGCCTTCGGTGCGCTTTGCGACATCGCGGCGGGCGAAGGCGCGGACCAACTGATAGAAGGTCTCCGCTGCGCCCCAGTTTTCCTTCTTCTGGTAGGCGGGCAGTTCCACCGCGACCACAGGGATCGGCAGGCCGAGGCTTTTCGCCAACCCGCCCGGATCATCCTGGATGAGCTCGGCAGTGCAGCTCGCACCCACCAGCATCGCCTCGGGCTTGAAGCGTGCATGGCTGTCGAGCACGGCGCGGCGGAATAAGTCGGCGGTGTCCGAACCAAGGTCGCGCGCCTGGAAGGTGGTGTAGGTCACCGGCGGCCGGCGCTCATTGCGCTGGATCATGGTGAAGAGCAGGTCGGCATAGGTGTCGCCCTGCGGCGCGTGGAGCACGTAGTGCAGGCCGCGCATCGCATCCGCGATGCGCATCGCGCCGACATGGGGAGGGCCTTCATAGGTCCAGACGGCGAGCTGCATCGCGCTACACCATCAGCCGTGCGCGGCGCCGCAAGGGCCGCGCGAAAAGCTCGGCCAGGTCGGCGGCCTGGTTGTAGCCCTGGATCGGCGTGAACACGGTCTCGATCGACCATTTGGTCGTGAAGCCCTCGGCCTCTAGCGGATTGGCGAGGCCCAGTCCGCAGAGCACCAGGTCCGGCTGCGCGTCGCGGCAGCGGTCCAGCTGAAGCTCCACATCCTGGCCTTCGGAGAGGCGTGAGTCGCGCGGCAGCAAGGCGAGTTCTGGGCCGAGATGGGAGCGGTGGAGATAGGGCGTGCCAACTTCGATCGGGATCATGCCGACTTCGCGGGCGAGGAAGCGCGCGAGCGAGATCTCCATCTGCGAATCGGGGAAGAGGAACAGCGTCTTGCCGGCGAGCGTCTCGCGCAGCGGCGCGAGGGAGCGCCGCGCGCGGTCCTCCGCGGCGGAGGTCGCGTCGTGGAATCGCGCGGGCGAGACGCCGAAGGCATCGGCCGCGGCGCGCAACCACAGCGTGGTGCCCTCGGCACCCAAGGGGAAGACGGCTGGGAGGTGCGTGGCACCGCGGGCTTCGAGCGCGCGCGCGGTGTTGGCGAGGAAGGGCTGGGCCAGCAGCATGCGCGTGCCGCGCCCGACCGGCGGCAAGTCACGCGCGCGTCGGGGCGGCAGGAAACGCACATCATCAATGCCCATTGCGGAAAACAACCGCAGCATCTGGTCCTCGACCACCTCGGCGAGCGAACCCACGATGAGCAGCGAGGGCTTGCTGTCCGTCGCCGCCGGCATTTCGGGCACGAGTGCGGCGAGGCAGGCATCCTCGCCTTCGGTGAACGTCGTCTCGATGCCGCTGCCGGAATAATACAGCACGCGCACATCGCCATTGCCGGCGCGATCGAGGCGCTGCGCGGCGCGCGACAGGTCAAGCTTGATCACCTCGGACGGGCAGGAGCCGACGAGGAACAGCATACGGATATCGGGCCGGCGTTCGAGCAGCCGCGCCACCACGCGATCCAGCTCGTCATTCGCATCGGCAAGCCCGGCGAGATCGCGCTCGTCAAGAATAGCGGTGGCGAAACGCGGCTCCGCAAAAATCATTACGCCAGCTGCGGATTGCAGAAGGTGCGCGCAGGTGCGGCTGCCGACGACCAGGAAGAAGGCGTCCTGGATTTTCCTGTGCAGCCAGACGATGCCTGTCAGCCCGCAAAAAACCTCGCGCTGGCCGCGCTGGCGAAGCACCGGCGCATCGGTGCAGCCGGGCGCGCTGGAGAGAATCGGCGAAGCTGCGCTCACGCGGCGTGCCCGTGCGGGTAGGCGGGCTGCGCGTCGCGCCGCGCCATGCGCAGCTTGATCACGAACTGCGCCGCGTTGACCACGTAGGCAGCGTAGGCGGAGAGCGCGAGCCACATCTGGAAGTTGGCGTCGCCAAAGCCGGTCGCGACCGACGCCAGATAGCCCGTGTGCAGCGCCAGCACGAGCATCGAGAACATGTCTTCCCAATAGAAGGCCGGCGCGAAGAGGTAGCGCCCGAAGACCCGCTGTTCCCAGATGCAGCCGGTGATCATGATGGTGTAGAGCGCGATCGTCTTCACCACGACCGATGTCGTCGCGGTCGCGAGCCCATCGCCTGTCACCAAGTAGCGCAGCACCAGGCCCAGGCTCACCAGGAAGATGAGGAACTGCACCGGCGCGAGGATGCCCTGAACCACTGTCCACGGTGTCGCATCGCGGCGGGCGCGCTGTTCGGGGGTGTAGAGCGGCTGGGCCTGTGGACGGCGCTCGATCTTGCGCCCGCAGGCGGCACCGAAGGGGCTGCAATCCATCGCGGAGATGATCGGGTCGAAAACACCGTTCCGGCGCATTGGCATCAATTTCCTTCTTCCGCAGGCCCGGGCTTTGGTTTCCAGTGGCGATTGGCCAGGGCTTGCATTCGGCATTGCGGCGAGAACCGCGTGGCGAATGCGTCCTGGACCTCAGGCTCGCTGGAGAGGACCAACCTCCCGGAGAGAAGGCTAAGTCGCCGACGAATGAAGTGTCAAGCTAGACTGACGTAAAGCGACGTTGACATTCGCCAGACAAAAAGGCGAAGCTCTCGGGAGGGGAAGACATGGTCCGGAAGCCGACATCGATGCCAGCTCACCAGGTGACAGAGACGCAGGCGAGTTTCGCGCCACATATGACATCGGCCCGTTCGGGCGCATTCCTCGACCAGGCCGACTCCACCGAGCTTCCGTTCCTGCCCAGCCTGCCGCAATGGCAGCATGACGCGATCAGCCGCCGCGTGGCGCAGATCGCCGCGGCGGTGGAACAGCAGGTGCTTCCCAAGCTGATTGCGGCCCCGCGCATGCGACCCAGCGCGAAGCGGCCGGCACTTGCGAAGGAACGGCGCAGGCTCATGGCGCTGCTGCTTGTCGACGACATGGTGGCCGCGGAAGCGGCGCTCGGCAGCCTTCTCGCCGACGGTATCGCCGCGGAGGCGATCTACACGGCGCTGCTCACGCCCCTCGCCCGCGAGTTCGGGGTCATGTGGGAGCAGGATCGCTGCAGCTTCGTCGATGTCACGCTCGGGCTCGGACGGTTGCACCAGCTGATGGTGCAGGTTTCGCCGGATTTTCAGATCAGCCGCGCGGAACCCGTGGCAGCGAAGCGGATCTTTCTGACCCTGGCGCCGGGCGAGCAGCACAGCTTCGGCCTGACCATGGTAAGCGAGTTTTTCCATCGCGCCGGCTGGGATGTGCGGCGTCCCGAAGCCAGCACCGCCGACGAGATCGCCCAGGCCGTGCGCGACGAAAAATGCCGCGTCGTAGGCCTCTCGATCGGCGCTGAGGATCACCTCGCCGAGCTCACCCGCTCCATTGCCACCATCCGTCGCCAGACGGTGCGCGGCGACGAGCTCGCGATCATGGTCGGCGGGCCGTTGTTCCTGCAAAAGCCCTCGCTTGCCAACCGCGTGGGCGCGGATTCGACCGCGGCGACGGGGGCCGAGGCGGTGCAACGCGCCGAGGCCCTCTACGCCTTGATGAGCGTTATGGATTGATCTATGCGGCTGTCATTCAATCTAGACAGTCGGTGTCGTAAGGTTCGCATTCGAACGAACCACACTGAATTCGTAGGGGAGAGCCTTCAGGTACGGATCGAACCACGCGACGAAGGAAAACAGGACACGTGTTGGGATTCGCCGCTCCGGGCAAATCGCTCGGCGATCTGGACGCTGAATCGGCCGCGACGGTCATCGCGGCTGCGGCCGACGTCACAATTCTCCTTGATGGCGCCGGCGTGATTCGCGACGTCGCCTTCGGCAGTGAGGAGCTCGCACCGAGCTTCGAGGGCTGGCGCAGCTGGATCGGCCGGGCATGGGTCGACACCGTCACCGAGGAAAGCCGCCCCAAGGCCGAGGCGTTGCTGCGCGAGGCGCCCAAGCCGTCCGTGCCGCGCTGGCGCCACCTGAACCAGAGTGTCCCGGCCGGCCCGGCCATCCCCTTGCTCTATGCCTCGGCGCGCGTCGCCAACCAGCAGCGCACCGTGATCTTCGGGCGCGACCTGCGCCCCGTTTCCGCCCTGCAGCAGCGGCTGGTACAGGCGCAGCAGGCGATGGAGCGCGACTATGCGCGCCTGCGCCAGGCCGAGACGCGCTACCGCCTGCTGTTCCAGATGTCGGCGGAGCCGGTGATGGTGATCGATGCCGTTGCGCTGCGGGTGGTGGAAGCGAACCTCGCTGCCGACCGGCTGTTCGGTGCCGATCTTGCCTCCAGCACCGGGCGTACCTTCCTCGAGGCCTTCGACGCGGCCGGGCAGCCGCGGGTGCAGGCGATGCTCGCGGGTGTGCGTTCGGCGGGCCAGGCCGACGACGTGCTGGTGCGGCTTGCCGATGGCGAGCGCGAGGTTGCGGTTTCTGCCGCCCTGCTGCGGCAGGAGAAGGCGGCGCTGTTCCTCGTGCGCCTGGCCTTCCCCAATGCCGCCGGCGTCTCCTCGCTCGGGCCCGCGGGTCGGTCGCGCCTGTTGGAATTCGTCGAATCCGCGCCCGATGCCTTCGTGGTCGCGAAGGAAGATGGCACCATCCTCTCCGCCAACCCGGCCTTCCTCGAAATGGCCGAAATCGCCACCGAGGAGCAGGCGCGCGGCGAGCCGCTGTCGCGCTTTCTCGGCCGGCACGGATTCGAGCTCGACGTGCTGATCGCCAATCTCCGCGCGCGTGGGCCGGTGCGGCTGTTCGAGACGCGGCTGCGTGGCGCCCACGGCGCCCAGTCTGCCGTCGAGGTGTCCGCTGTGATCGTCGTCGAGGGCGGGCCGCCCTGCTTCGGCTTCACCATCCGCGATGTCGGCAAGCGCCTTGCGCCATCCCAGCCTGCGGAAGCGCTGACCATGCCGCGCCCGGTCGAGCAGCTCACCGAACTCGTCGGCCGGGTGCCGTTGAAGGAACTGGTGCGCGAGGCGACCGATGTGATCGAGCGCCTCGCGATCGAGGCGGCGCTGGAACTCTCCGGCGACAACCGCGCCTCGGCCGCCGAGATGCTCGGGCTGTCGCGCCAGAGCCTGTATGTGAAGCTGCGCCGCTACGGTCTCGGCGACCTCGACAGCCAGGATGAGCCCTCGTGAGCGAGAGCGCCCTGCCCCGCCGGGTTGAACTCTCCGCGGTCGTGGAGCTGTTGAAGCCCGTCACCTGGTTCGCCTCCGTCTGGGCGTTCATCTGCGGCACGGTATCGGCGGGCGTGTCCTTCGATGGGCGCTGGGGTGAATTCGCGCTGGGCACGCTGCTCTGCGGGCCGCTGGTCTGCGCCACCAGCCAGGCGATCAATGACTGGCACGACCGCCATGTGGACGCGATCAACGAGCCGAACCGGCCGATCCCATCGGGGCGCATCCCCGGCGAGTGGGGCCTCTACATCGCGATGATCTGGGCCGGCTTGTCCCTGCTGGTCGCGGCCCGGTTCGGGGCCTGGGGGCTTTACGCCACGGCGGCGGGGCTATTTTTCGCCTGGGCCTATAGCGCGCCGCCGCTGCGGCTGAAGCGCAATGGCTGGTGGGGCAATGCCGCCGTCGCCGCCTGCTACGAGGGGCTGCCCTGGATCACCGGGGCCGCAATCATGGCCGGCGGGGCACCGGATTGGCGCATCCTGGTGATGGCGGCGCTCTACAGCTTTGGTGCCCACGGCATCATGACGCTGAACGACTTCAAGTCCATCGAAGGCGACCGGCGCATGGGTCTTGGATCCCTTCCCGCACGACTTGGTGCGGAGCGCGCTGCGCTCGTCGCCTGCGGCATGATGGCCGCGCCGCAGACTGTGGTTATCGCCCTGCTGCTCGCCTGGGGCCAATGGTGGGCGGCGGCGCTGATCCTGGTCTCGCTCGCGGCGCAGCTGGTCTGCATGCGCAAGATGCTGCGCGACCCAAAGGCGCTGGCACCCTGGTACAATGCGACGGGCGTGTCGCTGTACGTGCTTGGCATGCTGGCGACGGCCTTCGCGCTGCGCCCGTTGGTGATGCCATGAGCGGCGGGTTGGGCTGGCTCGGCATCATCCGGTTGGGCTTGGTGCAGACCGCGCTGGGCGCCGTGGTGGTGCTTACGACGTCCACGATCAACCGCGTGATGGTGGTCGAGCTGGCGCTGCCGGCGACGCTGCCGGGGCTGCTGGTCGGGCTGCATTACGGCGTCCAGATGTCGCGGCCGCGGATGGGTTTTGGTTCCGATGTCGGCGGGCGGCGGACGCCGTGGATCATCGGCGGCATCGCGCTGCTCGGGCTCGGCGGGCTGGGTGCCGCGGCGGCTGTGCCGGTGATGGAGGGGGCGCTGGCGCTGGGGCTGCTGCTCGCGGCGCTTGCCTTCCTCGCGGTGGGGCTTGGTGTCGGCGCGGCGGGGACGTCATTGCTGGCGCTGCTGGCCTCGGAGGTCGCGCCGGCGCGTCGGCCGGCGGCGGCGACCATCGTTTGGGTGATGATGATCGCGGGTTTCGCGGTGACTGCGGGTGTTGCGGGCAAGCTGCTCGATCCCTATTCGGCGGGGCGGCTGGTGGCGGTCACCGGCGGCGTCTCGCTCATCGCATTCCTCCTCGGGACGCTGGCGGTCTGGGGCATCGAAAAGCAGCGTATCGCGCCGGTCTTGGACACGGCCGCAAAACCCGCCTTCCGCGACGCGATCGGCAGCGTCTGGGCCGAGGCCGATGCGCGGCGCTTCACCATCTTCGTCTTCGTCTCGATGCTTGCCTACAGCGCGTCAGACCTGATCCTGGAGCCCTTCGCGGGCCAGGTATTCGGGCGCTCGATTGGCGAATCGACCTCGCTCGCGGGGGTGCAGAATTCCGGCACGCTTGTCGGGATGATCGTGGTGGCGATCCTCGGCAATCGCTTCGGCGGGCTGCGTGGCTGGACGGTCGGCGGGTGCATCGCCTCGGCGGTGGTGCTGTTCGTCCTTGCGCTCGGTGGCGCCGGGCATGTCGCGTTGCCGCTGGGTGCCACCTACGCCGCGCTCGGCGTCGCCAACGGTGCCTTTGCCGCGGCCGCCATCGCCTCGATGATGATGCTGGCCGCGCAGGGCCGCTCGGGGCGGGAAGGCACGCGCATCGGGCTGTGGGGCGCGGCGCAGGCGGTCGCCTTCGGGCTTGGCGGGCTGGCCGGCACCGTGATTGTCGATCTCGGGCGGTGGGTGATGGGCGCGCATGCGCCGGCCTATGCGCTGGTTTTCGCATTGGAGGGCGGGCTCTTCCTGCTCTCGGCCATGCTGGCGGCCGGCATCGACGCGCGGCGCGCGCGCGATGCGGCACCGGCGGTTCTTCTGGAGGGGCGCGCATGAGCACGAATGAATACGATGTCGTCGTGGTGGGCGGCGGCCCCTCCGGGGCGACCGCCGCCGAGCACCTCGCACGGCAGGGCCGCAGCGTCCTGCTGCTCGACCGCGCGGGGCGCCCGAAGCCCTGCGGAGGTGCGATCCCGCCGCGCCTCATCCGCGACTACGCGATCCCGGACCACCTCATCTGCGCCCGCATCCAGGGCGCGCGCATCGTCTCGCCGAAGGATAGGTCGGTCGATATGCCGATCGATGGCGGCTATGTCGGCATGGTCGATCGTGACGTCTTCGACGAATGGCTGCGCGAGCGCGCCGCCGATGCCGGCGCCGAGCGCGCGACCGGGCATTACGAGTCGATCGAACGCGACGCCGATGGCTGCGCCGTGGTCGTCTACCGCACCAAGGATGAAGTCGCGCATCGCGTTCGCGCGCGCCTGGTGGTGGGTGCGGATGGCGCGCGCTCGGCCATCGCCAAGCATCACGTGAAGGGCGGCGACAAGATGCCCTGCGTCTTCGCCTATCACGAGATCATCCGCACGCCCGTGGGCGATGCCCGCTACGATGGCACCCGCTGCGACGTGATCTACAATGGCCGGCTGAGCCCGGATTTCTACACCTGGGTCTTCCCGCACGGGCATCAGACCAGCATCGGCACCGGCTCTGCCCGCAAAGGATTCTCCCTGCGGGGCGCCGTCACGAATTTTCGTCGCGAAGCCGGGCTTGACACCGCCGAGACCATCCGCCGCGAAGGTGCGCCGATCCCGCTAAAGCCGCTCAAGCGTTGGGACAATGGCCGCGACGTGCTGCTCGCCGGCGATGCCGCGGGCGTGGTCGCGCCGGCTTCGGGCGAAGGCATCTACTACGCCATGCTCGGCGGCGAGCTCGCGGCCAAGGCGGGCGAGGCGTTCCTCGCCAGCGGCGACGCGAAGGCGCTCGGCCTTGCCCGCAAGCACTTCATGAAGGCCCACGGCAAGGTCTTCTGGGTGCTCGGGATGATGCAGTATTTTTGGTACAAGAATGACTGGACGCGCGAGCGCTTCGTGAAGATGTGCCGCGATCCGGACGTGCAGAAGCTGACCTGGGAGGCGTATATGAACAAGCAGTTGGTACGGGCCAAACCCGTTGCCCACGTGAAGATCTTCTTCAAGGACCTGGCACACCTCCTCGGCCTGGCGCGCGCCTGATGGTCTCCTTCCCGCACGGTCCGATGGACCAGACGATCGACCGTCCTCGTGACAATGGGGCGATGGTGCGCCCGCATCATCGCCGCACGCTGCCGCTGCGCGTGGGCACCCGCGCCTCGCCGCTCGCGCTGTACCAGACGCGGCATTTCCTCGACATCATCACGCGCTTCTGCCCGGTGCTGCGCGATGCCAAGGCCTTCGAGGAAAACCAGATCAGCACCGCCGGCGACCGCATCCAGGATCGCCGCCTGTCGGAGATCGGCGGCAAGGGCCTCTTTGCGAAGGAAATCCACGAGGCGCTGCTCGATGGCCGCGTGGATTTCGCGGTCCATTCGCTCAAGGATCTTGAGACCGAGCTGCCCAAGGGCATCATGTTGGCCTGCACGCTCAAGCGGGAGGATGCGCGCGACGCGCTGATCCTCGGCGCCGGGGTAGAACAGGCGGTGTGCCCGGATGATCCGCTGGCCTGCATTCCGCATGGCGCGCTGATCGGCACCTCCTCCGTCCGTCGCCAGGCGCAGCTGCTCTATGCACGACCGGACCTTCGCATCGGCATGCTGCGGGGTAATGTGCAGACGCGGCTGTCGCGCGTGCGCGAAGGTCACCTCGCCGGCAGCCTGCTGGCCTATGCGGGCCTCAAGCGGCTCGACCTGGAGCGGGAGGCGGATATCGTGCTGCCCGAGCACGTGATGCTGCCGGCCTGCTGCCAGGGCATCATCGGCGTGACGGTGCGCTCCGACGACCACGAACTGCTCGAGCTGCTCTCGGCAATCGAGGACCCGACGGCGCGCGCGGTGTCCACCGCCGAACGATCGCTGCTCGCAGCCCTCGATGGCAGCTGCAACACGCCCATCGGTGGCCATGCCCGCGTGAGGCCGGGCGGGTATATCGACGTCGAGGCGCTGGTCGCCCGTCCGGATGGCAGCTTCCTGATGCGTCGCTCCCTGAGCGGGCATGGGCGCGACGCCGCGCGGATCGGCCGCGAACTCGGCGAGAGCCTGTATCGGGATGCGCCGGCCGACCTTTTCGCCTGATCGCGCGAAGGCGCTTCAGATTGCGAAGTTCAGCGGCTCCGTGATCGGGCGCCGCAATCCTTTTGCCGCCGCGCGCTGCAGCAGGTCGCTGATGGTCAGCGCGGACAACCGCTCGCGCAGTGCGGCATCCAGCTCCTTCCACAAGGGCTGAACGACGGCGAGCGAGAGTGATCCCGATGCGCCAGGTTCAGCCGGATCCTCGTCGGCATAGGCCATCGCCGCGTCGAGCAGCGTGATGGCGCGGGGCGCGCGCCCCAGGCGATATCCCCCGCGTGGCCCGCGCAGGCTCTCCAACAACCCGCCGCGCACCAGCGCCTGCAACGCCGGCTCGATGCCCCGCCGCGCGAGGCCAAGCCGCTCGGCGATGTCCGCGGCACCGGTCACCGCCGTGCCGCGCCCGGCATGGAAGGCGACGTCGAGGAGAATATCGAGCGCCAGCAGCGCGCGGTCGTGACGAATGAGCATGGGCGCTTTATACAGTTTCCCAATGTAAAATTCCAAGGGATGGATATGCCCCCATCGACCGACCCTGCCGGTCCCCTGGCGCCACAGGCGAGGGGCCGGCTCTACGCGAGCGTCCTTGATGTCGTGGGCGGTACGCCGGTGGTGATGCTGCCGCGCATCGCCGCCGCCGAGGGGCTGGCGGCGCGCATCGCGCTGAAGCTCGAATACCTCAATCCGCTCGGTTCGGTGAAGGACCGCATCGGCCTTGCCATGGTCACGCAGGCGGAGCGCGATGGGCTGATCGCGCCGGGGCGCTCGACCTTGGTCGAGCCGACCTCCGGCAATACCGGCATCGCGCTCGCCTTCGTGGCGGCGGCCAAGGGCTACCGGCTGATCGTGGTCATGCCCGAGGGCGCCAGCATCGAGCGTCGCCGGATGATGCGCCTGCTGGGTGCCGAGCTGGAATTGACGCCGACGGCGCGGGGCATGGGTGGCGCCATACAGCGCGCCGAGGAGATCCTGCGCAGCACCGACGGTGCCTGGATGCCGCGGCAGTTCGACAATCCGGCCAACCCCGCCATCCACGCGGCGACAACGGCGGAGGAGATTTTCGCCGATACCGGCGGCGACCTGCACGCCGTGGTCGGCGGTATCGGCACCGGCGGCACGCTGACCGGCATTGCGCGTGCGTTGAAACCGCGGATCGCCGGGCTGCGCGTCATCGGCGTGGAGCCGGCCGAGAGCGCGGTGCTGAACGGCGATGAGCCGGGACCGCACCGCATTCAGGGCATCGGCGCGGGTTTCTGTCCGGGCGTGTTGGAGCTGAGCGCGCTGGATGGCGTGCGGCGCGTGTCGGAGCGGGAGGCTTTGGCCGCCGCTCGCCGCTGCGCGCGGGAGGAGGGGATGGCGATCGGCATTTCGTCGGGCGCGGTGCTGCACGCACTGGTGCAGGTGGCGCGTGAGGCGCCGCCGGCCGGGTTGGTGATCGGCATCGCGGCCAGCTTCGCCGAGCGCTATCTATCGACGGAGCTTTTCGAAGGCTTGTGAAGCCCTGCCCACGCTCATCAAAAAGCCAAAACTAAAGAAAGGTGCCTGGGGAATTCCTTTCCCCGGCCTTGCTTGCTTACAGCCCCGCCTGGCTCACGAACTTCGTGTTGAGGTAGGCCTCGATCGCCTCCGACCCGCCTTCGCTGCCGTAGCCGCTATCCTTCATGCCGCCGAACGGCACCTCCGGCAGCGCGAGCCCCAGGTGGTTGATCGTCATCATCCCGGCTTCGACGCGCGAAGCGACGGCATTGGCGGTCTTCGCCGAACGCGTAAAGGCATAGCTCGCAAGGCCGAAGGGCAGGCGGTTCGATTCCTCCACCACCTCGTCGAGGTCGCGGAAGGAGGAGATGAGCGCGACGGGCCCGAACGGCTCCTCGTTCATGATGCGCGCCGTCTTTGGCACGTTGGTCATCACCGTCGGCGCGTAGAAATAGCCCTTATTGCCGATGCGCTCGCCGCCGGTGTGCACCTCCGCGCCGTGCTTGCGCGCATCGGCGACCAGGGTCTCCACGGCGGGGATGCGGCGGCCATGCGCGAGCGGGCCCATCTGGCTGTCCGGGTCCATACCGGCGCCCACCTTCAGCGCCTTGGCGTGCGTGGTGAAGCGCTCGACGAAGGGCGCGAAGGACGCCTCCTGCACCAGGAAGCGCGTGGGCGAGACGCAGACCTGGCCGGCATTGCGGAACTTCGCAAAGGCCAGCGTCTTGGCCGCATGGTCGAGGTCGGCATCGTCGAAAACGATCGCCGGTGCGTGGCCGCCGAGCTCCATCGTGGCGCGCTTCATGTGCTTGCCGGCCAGAGCGGCCAACAGCTTGCCCACGGGCGTTGAGCCGGTGAAGGTCACCTTGCGGATGATGGGGTGGGGGATGAGGTATTCGCTGATCTCGGCGGGCACGCCGTAGACCAGGCCGATGACGTTGGCGGGCACCCCGGCATCGAGGAAGCAGCGGATCAGTTCGGCCGGTGAAGCCGGGGTTTCCTCCGGCGCCTTGACGATGATGGAGCAGCCGGTGGCCACGGCGGCGGAAAGCTTGCGCACCACCTGGTTGATCGGGAAGTTCCACGGCGTGAAGGCGGCGACGGGGCCGACCGGCTCCTTCACGACCAGCTGGTAGATGCCCTCGCCGCGGGCGGGGATGACGCGGCCATAGGCGCGGCGGGCTTCCTCGGCGAACCAGTCGATGATGTCGCCGCCGGCGAGCACCTCGCCCTTCGCCTCGGCGAGCGGCTTGCCCTGCTCGAGCGTCATGAGCTCGGCGATGGCGGGGGCGCGGTCGCGCAGCAGGTCGGCGGCCTTGCGCATCACCTTGGCGCGGTCAAACGCGGAGACCTTGCGCCACGTGGCAAAACCCTTCTCGGCGGCGTCGAGCGCTTCGTCGAGGTCGTCGCGCCCGGCATGGGCGACCTGGCCGATCACCTCCTCGGTGGCGGGATTGAGCACGGCGATGGTGCGGCCGGAGCGGGCGGGACGCCATTCGCCCCCGATGTGCAGCAGCGTGTCCTGGTACATGCGGTGATCCTCCGACGGGCGCCTTGGGCTGGCGCGTTGCCGCCATGAGTAGGAGGACCCGGCCCCGAGGTCCAGATGTGGGGCGCTCAGACCCGCTCGCGCTCGGGCAACACCTGCGGCGGCTCTGCGGCCAGCGCGGCCGCGGCGGCGCGGTTGGCGCGGTTGCGGTTGCGCCGCTGGACGAAGAACCGGGCGATGAAGAACAGGAACACCGCAAGACCGATGCCGCCGATGCCGTGCGCGATCTGCGCCGGTGTGAACATGCCCGCGACGAACCAGCCGACCCAGACGAAGGCATTCGCCCATAGACCCGCCGCGATGAAATTCAGCAACGCGAAGCGGGGGAAGGACATGCCCGCGATGCCGCAGGCCGCGGAGGCCACGTTGCGGATGCCGTAGATGAAGCGGAAGGACAGCACGAAGGCGTCGCCATACTTGGCGAGGAAGCCTGTTGCGACGGCGATGCGCTTCTCGGCGCCCGGGATCTTGCGCAGGGCATAGGGCCCGTAGCGGCGCCCGAGCAGGAACCAGGTCTGGTCACCCAGGAAGGACCCGATCCAGACGCAGCCGAGCAGGATGAACGGATTGACCAGGCCCGTCGTGCGACCGACCGCGGCAGCGAACAGGACGAAGGTCTCGCCCTCCAGGAAGGACCAGGCGAAGGCCACCAGATAGGCGAGCGCGCCGTATTCAGCCCACAACTGCTCCATCGATTCCCGACGCGCCTCCCGGCCTCTGGCGCAGGCAATCATACCCGCCGGATTAGCCTTTCGCATGGTTGAGGGGGGGGCTGGCAAGGCCCTTCCGGACGGGCGCGTCTTATCCACGGAAACTGGGGATGGGCCTGTGGATGAATTGCGGATACCGCCAGGAATTCGAGGAGCGAAGCCGGCCGGAGCAAGGCTGTTGCATTCCGCGCGCGACGCAGCTAGCGCGGGCGCCTTGCGCATTCCTGCGGCCGCCGGATTGATCACGCTAACCGCCTGGCGCAGTCTGTCGGCGTGATCCGAGGAATGCGGCCATGCTCGAGTGCCAGCGCGATGTCTTCGATATTCCGCGCGACGTCGCCTATTTGAACGCCGCCTCGTGGAGCCCCTTGCCGATGGCGGTGCAGGCGGCGGGCCATGCCGGCATCGCGCGCAAGGCGCGACCCTGGGGCATCACCGCCGAGCATATGGCCGGGCAGTTCGCCCGCGCGCGCGCCACCGCGGCCGCGTTGATCGGGGCCGCGCCCGAGGATGTGGCGCTGATCCCCTCCGTCTCCTACGGCGTCGCGGTGGCCGGGCGGATTCTGCCGATCCCCGCCGGAAGCCGCGTGCTGGTGCTGGGCGACGACCATTCCTCGCCGGTGCTGGAGTGGCTGCAGCGTGCGCCGGAGGGCGGGTTCTCGGTGGAGACGATCGCGCGCCCGGCGGATGGGGATTGGACCGCGGCGGTGCTGGAGGCGATCACGCGTCGGGGGGCGGTGCAGCTGGCGCTGGTGTCCATCTCGTCAGTGCATTGGGCGGATGGCGGGCTGGTCGATCTCGGCGCCGTTGGTGCGGCGGTGAAGGCGACGGGGGCCATGCTCCTGGTGGATGCGACGCACCATGCGGGGGTGCTGCCACTCGACGTGGTCGCCCTCGATCCGGACGTGCTGATCTTCCCGACCTACAAATGGGTGCTTGGGCCGTATGGGCGGGCGTTCCTCTACATCGCGAAGCGGTGGCAGGATGGGGTGCCGCTGGAGCAGCCGGGCTCCTCGCGTCGGCGGGTGTTCTCCGAGGCGCAGCCGTACTTCGCCGACCTGGGCTTTACCGATGGGGCGAAGCGCTTCGACATGGGCGAGAGGGACCACTTGGTGGGCCTGGAGATGGCCTCGGTGGGGATGGAGATGATGGCGGCCTGGGGGAGCGCGGCGATCAGCGCGCGCTTGGGCTGGCTGACCGGGCTGCTGGCGGAGGGTCTGGCCGGGATGCCCGGCATCGATCTACCCGATGCGCGCATGCGTGCGCCGCATGTACTGAGCCTGGGGTTTCCGGACGGTATGCGACCGGGATTGATCGAGGCGCTGGCGGAGCGGGGCGTACATGTGGCGCCGCGACTCGGACGGCTGCGGATCAGCCCGCACGTCTACAATGACGAGGCAGATGTGGCGGCGTTCCTTCAGGCCTTTCGCGATTTGGCGTGACGCCGGCGGGCACGTTCAGGTGCGCCATTCCAGCAGTCCCCAAAGACAAAAATAAAAGAATGGGGTCTGGGGAAATTCCTTTCCTCAGCCTTTTTCCTTCTACAACGCGCCGCCCTTGCGTCCCGCCATCGCCCCCAGCCGCAGCCGCAGCGCGTTCAGCTTGATGAACCCCTGAGCGTCGACCTGATCGTACGCGCCTTGGTCATCCTCGAAGGTCACGTGCTTCATCGAATAAAGGCTGTTGGGTGATTGCCGCCCGGTGACGATAGTGTTGCCCTTGTAGAGCCTCAGGCGAACCGTCCCGGACACGCTCTTCTGGCTCTCGTCGATCAGCGCCTGGAGCATGCGGCGCTCGGGTGAGAACCAGAAGCCATTGTACAGGATCTCGGCGTATTTCGGCATCAGCGAGTCCTTCAGGTGCGCGGCCTCACGGTCGAGCGTGATGGATTCGATGGCGCGGTGCGCGACGTAGAGAATTGTGCCGCCCGGCGTCTCGTAGCAGCCGCGGGACTTCATGCCGACGAAGCGGTTCTCCACCAGGTCGAGGCGGCCGATGCCGTTCTCGCGCCCCAGGGTGTTCAGCCTGGTGAGCAGCGCTGCGGGCGATAGCCGTTCGCCGTTGATCCCGATCGCGTCGCCGCGCTCGAACTCGACGGTGATTTCGGTTGCATTGTCTGGCGCGTTCTCGGGGCTGATCGTGCGCTGCCAGACCATCTCGTCCGGCGCGTCCCAGGGTTCTTCGAGGATCTTCCCCTCGGAGGAGGAGTGCAGCAAGTTCGCGTCCACCGAGAAGGGCGACTCCCCGCGCTTGTCCTTGGCGATGGGGATCTGGTGCTGCTCGGCGAAGGCGATCAGCGCGGTGCGGCTGGTGAGGTCCCATTCGCGCCAGGGGGCGATGACCTTCACGTCGGGCTTGAGCGCGTAGTAGCCGATCTCGAAGCGGACCTGGTCGTTGCCCTTGCCGGTGGCGCCGTGGGCGACCGCATCGGCGCCGACGAGCTCGGCAATCTCGATCTGGCGCTTGGCGATCAGCGGCCGCGCGATGGAGGTGCCGAGTAGGTACATCCCCTCATAGAGCGCGTTGGCGCGGAACATCGGGAAGACGAAGTCGCGGACGAATTCCTCGCGCAGATCGTCGATGAAGATATTCTCGGGCTTGATCCCGAGCAGGATGGCCTTGTCGCGCGCCGGACCCAGCTCCTCGCCCTGGCCGAGATCGGCGGTGAAGGTGACCACCTCGCAGCCATAGGCGGTCTGGAGCCACTTCAGGATCACCGAGGTGTCGAGCCCGCCCGAATAGGCCAGCACAACCTTCTTCACATCCTTGACGCGCATGGCGATAGTCCCTGGTCACATGAGGCGGCGGACAATGCCCACGCACGCCCGGCGCGGCAAGGGATAGCATGGCGATGACACCGCGAGACCGCGCCCATGCCTTCTGCGACCGGTTCGGCCTGCGGGTGCCGATCCTGCAGGCGCCGATGGCCAGCGCCAGCCCGCCGGGCCTGGCGGCGGCGGTCGCGAATGCCGGCGGCCTCGGCGGGCTGGGGGCGTTGATGTCGAGCCCGGCCCTGATCGCGGATTGGGCGAGGACCTTTCGCGCCAGCAGCAACGGCGCCTTCCAGGTGAATTTGTGGGTGCCGGACCCGCCACCGGTGCGCGACGCGGCGCATGAGGCGGCGGTGCGCGCGCGCCTCGCGCCGCTGGCCGGGGCGGAGGTCCCCGATCCCGGCGCCGGTCCCTTCACCCAGGATTTCGCCCAGCAGTTCGAAGCGTTGCTTGCGGCCGGGCCGGCGATCGCCTCCACCATCATGGGGCTGTTTGAACCGGCGCAGGTCGCAGCGCTCAAGGCGGGCAACATCGCCTGGTTCGCGACGGTCACGACCTTGGCCGATGCGCGCGCTGCCGAGGCGGCGGGCGCCGATGCGGTCATCGCGCAGGGCTCGGAGGCGGGTGGCCATCGCGGGGCCTTCGACCAGGCCGATGCGGAGACGCAGCTGACGGGGCTGTTTGCACTTCTGCCGATCATCGCCGATGCGGTGCGGGTGCCGGTGATCGCCACGGGAGGCATCATGGATGGGCGCGGGATCGCCGCCGCGCTTACACTGGGGGCTTCGGCCGTGCAGCTCGGCACGGCCTATCTGCGCACGCCCGAAGCCGGGCTGCACCCTGCCTATGCCGATGCCATTCCGAACGGCGAGACGGTGCTGACGCGCGCCTTTTCCGGGCGCCTCGCGCGCGGCCTGCGCAACCAGGTGACGGAGGCCTTCTCCGACCTGGTCCCCGCGCCCTACCCGGTGCAACGCGCGATCATGGTGCCGGTGCGGGCCGCGGCGGAGGCGGCCGGCGACGTGACGCGGATGCAGGCCTGGGCCGGCCAGGGCGCGGCGCTGGCCGTCGCCGAACCCGCGGCCGCGCTGACCACGCGGCTCTGGGCGGAGGCCTCGGCGCTGCTAGCGTAAGCCGGGGGGCGCTGTGGCCCCCCGAGCCCGGTCTATTCGGCCGCGGCGGCGCGGCCTGGCGTGAGCGCGAGGCAGGCGCGGCCGAGCAGGTCCACCGCCTCATCCGCCTCGGCCTCGGTGATGATGAGCGGCGGGGCTACGCGCAGCACGTTCATGCCCGCGGCGACGGTCAGCAGGCCCTCGCGCACGGCGGCGGCCTGCATGTCGGTGTTCAACACGTCCGGGCGCAGTTTTATCCCGAGCAGCAGCCCGGCACCCTGCACGCCCTCGACCACCTGCGGGTGGCGCTCTGCGAGGCCGAGCAGGCCTCGCCACAGGTGGCGCGCCACGCGGTCCACTTGGTCCAGGAAGCCCGGCTCCAGCACCACGTCCAACACCGCGTTTCCGGCCGCACAGGCGAGTGGGCCGCCGCCATAGGTGGTGCCATGGGTGCCGGGCTTGAGGTACTTCGCCACGGCTTCCTTGGCCAGGATGGCGCCGAGCGGGAAGCCGCCGCCGATGCCCTTGGCGGAAGACATCACATCCGGCTCGATCCCGGCCCATTGGTGCGCCCACAGCTTGCCGGAGCGCCCCATGCCGGTCTGCACCTCGTCGAGCGCGAGCAGCAGGCCGTATTCGTCGCAGACGTCGCGCAGGTCGCGCAGGAAGCGCAGCTCCGCCGGGCGCACACCGCCCTCACCCTGCACCGGCTCGATCATGATGCCGCCGGTGCCCGGCCCGATCGCGTCGCGTACGGCGTTCATGTTGCCGAAGGGCACGTGGGAAAAGCCTTCGACCGGCGGGCCGAAGCCGGCCAGGTACTTCGCGTTGCCGGTGGCACTCAGCATGCCCAGCGTACGGCCGTGGAAAGCGCCCTCGAAGCAGATCATGCCGAAGCGCTCGGGGTGGCCGTTCTCGGCGTGGTATTTGCGCACGGCCTTCACCATGCCTTCGTTCGCCTCGGCGCCCGAGTTGCAGAAGAAGACGCTGTCGGCGAAGGACGCGGCGACATGGCGCGCAGCCAGCCGCTCGGCCTGCGGCACGCGGTACAGGTTGCTCGTATGGATGATCTTGGCCGCCTGCTCGGCGATCACGCGGGTGAGGTGCGGGTGACCGTGCCCGAGCGAGGAGGTGGCGATGCCGGCGCCGAAATCGAGGAATCGTCGGCCATCGTCCGTCCACAGATACGCGCCCTCGCCACGCTCGAAAGCGAGGTCGGCACGGTTGTAGGTCGGCATCAGGGCGGGGATCACGATTGCGCCTCTCTCTCCATCCCCCGGCGGGCCGCGCGGATCGCAGCCCCGGCCAGAGGAGGGGGAGATTGGAGAGAGGCCGGGCGCGCGTCAAACAATGCTGACGTGATGCTGCCATGCGTGGCCGGGCGCGCGCCGGCATGGCAGGCTGCGTCGATGACGCCGCCGCCAAGAGCCCGCGCCCAACGCCCTGCCGGCAAGCCACCCGATACCGCGAGCCTGCGCGAAGCCGCCTTCCACCACCTGGCGCGATACTCGGCGACCGAGGCCGGCCTGCGGCGCGTGCTCGAACGCCGCGTGGATCGCTGGGCGCGCCGCGCCGAGGCCGAGGGCGCCGAGCGCGACACCCTGGCCCAGGCCGTCGCGACGGGGCGCTCCGCGGCCGCCGACGTGGCGCGCGCCATGGTCGCGAACGGGCAGGTGGATGACGCGGCCTACGC